>NZ_JBFAKN010000026.1:0-1068 GCF_040655775.1 Streptomyces sp. NPDC050315 | reverse complement strand
GTTTAGGGTACGGGCCGCCATGAAACTCGCTAGAGGCTTTTCTCGACAGCATAGGATCATCCACTTCACCACAATCGGCTCGGCATCAGGTCTCAGACATCATGCACGACGGATTTGCCTACCGTGCGTCCTACACCCTTACCCCGGGACAACCACCGCCCGGGCTGGACTACCTTCCTGCGTCACCCCATCGCTTACCTACTACAGACTCGGGTCACCGGCTCCACCACGTCCCTTTGTCCGAAGACTCCAGGCCGGCTTCACGGGCTTAGCATCCTCTGATTCGATATTGGGCGTTTCAAAGCGGGTACCGGAATATCAACCGGTTGTCCATCGACTACGCCTGTCGGCCTCGCCTTAGGTCCCGACTTACCCTGGGCAGATCAGCTTGACCCAGGAACCCTTAGTCAATCGGCGCACACGTTTCTCACGTGTGTATCGCTACTCATGCCTGCATTCTCACTCGTGAACCGTCCACAACTCGTTTCCACGGCTGCTTCACCCGGCACACGACGCTCCCCTACCCATCACAGCCTCCGTTGGGAGTATTGCTGCAATGACACGACTTCGGCGGTGTGCTTGAGCCCCGCTACATTGTCGGCGCGGAATCACTTGACCAGTGAGCTATTACGCACTCTTTCAAGGGTGGCTGCTTCTAAGCCAACCTCCTGGTTGTCTCTGCGACTCCACATCCTTTCCCACTTAGCACACGCTTAGGGGCCTTAGTCGATGCTCTGGGCTGTTTCCCTCTCGACCATGGAGCTTATCCCCCACAGTCTCACTGCCGCGCTCTCACTTACCGGCATTCGGAGTTTGGCTAAGGTCAGTAACCCGGTAGGGCCCATCGCCTATCCAGTGCTCTACCTCCGGCAAGAAACACACGACGCTGCACCTAAATGCATTTCGGGGAGAACCAGCTATCACGGAGTTTGATTGGCCTTTCACCCCTAACCACAGGTCATCCCCCAGGTTTTCAACCCTGGTGGGTTCGGTCCTCCACGAAGTCTTACCTCCGCTTCAACCTGCCCATGGCTAGATCACTCCGCTTCGGGTCTTGAGCATGCTACT
>NZ_JBFAKN010000025.1:0-1137 GCF_040655775.1 Streptomyces sp. NPDC050315 | reverse complement strand
AACCGCCCTCTTCGGACTCGCTTTCGCTACGGCTTCCCCACACGGGTTAACCTCGCAACATACCGCAAACTCGCAGGCTCATTCTTCAAAAGGCACGCAGTCACGACTGCCATCCGAAGATGACAGCGACGCTCCCACGGCTTGTAGGCACACGGTTTCAGGTACTATTTCACTCCGCTCCCGCGGTACTTTTCACCATTCCCTCACGGTACTATCCGCTATCGGTCACCAGGGAATATTTAGGCTTAACGGGTGGTCCCGCCAGATTCACACGGGATTTCTCGGGCCCCGTGCTACTTGGGTGGTTCTCAAGCGAGCCGTACAGATTTCAGCTACGGGGGTCTTACCCTCTACGCCGGACCTTTCGCATGTCCTTCGCCTATCCATACGGTTTCTGACTCGCCGACCGGCCGGCAGACCGATCAAGAGAACTCCCACAACCCCGCACTGGCAACCCCTGCCGGGTATCACACCAATACGGTTTGGCCTCATCCGGTTTCGCTCGCCACTACTCCCGGAATCACGATTGTTTTCTCTTCCTGCGGGTACTGAGATGTTTCACTTCCCCGCGTTCCCTCCACACTGCCTATGTGTTCAGCAGCGGGTGACAGCCCATGACGACTGCCGGGTTTCCCCATTCGGAAACCCCCGGATCAAAGCCTGGTTGACGACTCCCCGGGGACTATCGTGGCCTCCCACGTCCTTCATCGGTTCCTGGTGCCAAGGCATCCACCGTGCGCCCTTAAAAACTTGGCCACAGATGCTCGCGTCCACTGTGCAGTTCTCAAGCAACGACCAGCCACCCGTCACACACCACCTTCGTGGCGTTTCACCGGGGCCGGCGTTTGAAGGTCCGAGCAAAGCCCGTGCCCTCAGACACCCAACAGCGTGCCCGACAAGTCCTTCGCCTCTTCACGTTCCACGCCGAAGCAGTACTAGCGAAGAAGAAACCTGAACTTGCCGAGTAGTCAACGTTCCACCCATGAGCAACCAGCATCAGACATTCGCTGATGTTCTGGCCTCTGACCAGGTCCGAGGACCGGGTAAGAAGTGCTCCTTAGAAAGGAGGTGATCCAGCCGCACCTTCCGGTACGGCTACCTTGTTACGACTTCGTCCCAATCGCCAGTCCCACCTTC
>NZ_JBFAKN010000024.1:0-1280 GCF_040655775.1 Streptomyces sp. NPDC050315 | reverse complement strand
GCCTCGACATTCAGGCGCAGCAGCGGCTCGGTGTTGGAGGGCCGGAGGTTGAACCACCAGTCGGCGCCGGTGACGGTGAGGCCGTCCAGCTCGTCCAGCTCCACGCCCTCGCGCCCCTGGTAGGCGGTGCGGATGGCGGCGAGCCGGCCGGCCTGGTCGTCGACGGTGCTGTTGATCTCGCCGGAGGCCGCGTACCGGTCGTACCGGTCGACCAGGCCCGACAGCGGGCCCTGCTGGCCGCCGAGCGCGGCCAGTACGTGCATGGCCGCGAGCATGCCGGTGTCGGCGTTCCAGAAGTCGCGGAAGTAGTAGTGCGCGGAGTGCTCGCCGCCGAAGATCGCGCCGGTCCTGGCCATCTCGGCCTTGATGAAGGAGTGGCCGACCCGGGTGCGGACGGGCTTGCCGCCGCTCTCCTTGACGACCTCGGGGACGGACCAGGAGGTGATGCAGTTGTGGATCACCGTGGAGCCGGGCTCCTTGGCCAGCTCACGGGAGGCGACCAGCGCGGTGATCGCGGACGGGGAGACCGGGTCGCCGTTCTCGTCGACGACGAAGCAGCGGTCGGCGTCGCCGTCGAAGGCCAGCCCGAGGTCGGCGCCGGTCGCCCGGACGCGGGCCTGCAGGTCGACGATGTTCTTCGGGTCCAGCGGGTTGGCCTCGTGGTGCGGGAAGGTGCCGTCCAGCTCGAAGTACATCGGGTCCAGCTCGATCGGCAGGCCCTCGAAGACGGTGGGGACGGTGTGGCCGCCCATGCCGTTGCCCGCGTCCACGACGACCTTCAGGGGGCGGATGCCGGAGAGGTCGACCAGGGAGCGCAGGTGCGCGGCGTAGTCGCCCAGGACGTCGCGCTGGGTGACCGAGCCGGTCTCGGCGACGGGCTCGGGCGCGCCCTTCTCCAGCCACTCCTCGGCCAGCGCCCGGATCTCGGCGAGGCCGGTGTCCTGGCCGATCGGCGCCGCGCCGGCCCGGCACATCTTGATGCCGTTGTACTGGGCCGGGTTGTGCGAGGCGGTGAACATGGCGCCCGGCAGGCCGAGCGCGCCGCTGGCGTAGTACAGCTCGTCGGTGGAGCAGAGCCCGATCTCGGTGACGTCGGCGCCGCGCGCGGCGGCGCCGCGGGCGAACGCGCGGACCAGGCCCGGCGAGGAGGGCCGCATGTCGTGCCCGATGACGATCGCTTCCGCCTCGGTGACCTGGGCGAACGCCGCACCGAACAGCTCGGCCAAGGTCTCGTCCCACTGGTCGGGGACCACGCCGCGCACGTCGTACGCCTTCACGAT
>NZ_JBFAKN010000023.1:0-1412 GCF_040655775.1 Streptomyces sp. NPDC050315 | reverse complement strand
ACACAGTGGACGCGAGCAACTGAGGACAAGCCCTCGGCCTATTAGTACCAGTCAACTCCACCCGTTACCGGGCTTCCATATCTGGCCTATCAACCCAGTCGTCTACTGGGAGCCTTACCCTCTCAAGGAGGTGGGAGTACTCATCTTGAAGCAGGCTTCCCGCTTAGATGCTTTCAGCGGTTATCCCTCCCGAACGTAGCCAACCAGCCATGCCCTTGGCAGGACAACTGGCACACCAGAGGTTCGTCCGTCCCGGTCCTCTCGTACTAGGGACAGCCCTTCTCAATACTCCTACGCGCACAGCGGATAGGGACCGAACTGTCTCACGACGTTCTAAACCCAGCTCGCGTACCGCTTTAATGGGCGAACAGCCCAACCCTTGGGACCGACTCCAGCCCCAGGATGCGACGAGCCGACATCGAGGTGCCAAACCATCCCGTCGATATGGACTCTTGGGGAAGATCAGCCTGTTATCCCCGGGGTACCTTTTATCCGTTGAGCGACGGCGCTTCCACAAGCCACCGCCGGATCACTAGTCCCGACTTTCGTCCCTGCTCGACCCGTCAGTCTCACAGTCAAGCTCCCTTGTGCACTTACACTCAACACCTGATTGCCAACCAGGCTGAGGGAACCTTTGGGCGCCTCCGTTACCCTTTGGGAGGCAACCGCCCCAGTTAAACTACCCACCAGACACTGTCCCTGATCCGGATCACGGACCCAGGTTAGACATCCAGCACGACCAGAGTGGTATTTCAACAATGACTCCCCGACCACTGGCGTGATCGGTTCACAGTCTCCCACCTATCCTACACAAGCCGAACCGAACACCAATATCAAGCTATAGTAAAGGTCCCGGGGTCTTTCCGTCCTGCTGCGCGAAACGAGCATCTTTACTCGTAGTGCAATTTCACCGGGCCTATGGTTGAGACAGTCGAGAAGTCGTTACGCCATTCGTGCAGGTCGGAACTTACCCGACAAGGAATTTCGCTACCTTAGGATGGTTATAGTTACCACCGCCGTTTACTGGCGCTTAAGTTCTCAGCTTCGCCCTGTCGAAACAGAGCTAACCGGTCCCCTTAACGTTCCAGCACCGGGCAGGCGTCAGTCCGTATACATCGCCTTACGGCTTCGCACGGACCTGTGTTTTTAGTAAACAGTCGCTTCTCGCTGGTCTCTGCGGCCACCACCAGCTCAGGGAGCAAATCCCATCACCAGCAATGGCCCCCCTTCTCCCGAAGTTACGGGGGCATTTTGCCGAGTTCCTTAACCATAGTTCACCCGAACGCCTCGGTATTCTCTACCTGACCACCTGAGTCGGTTTAGGGTACGGGCCGCCATGAAACTCGCTAGAGGCTTTTCTCGACAGCATAGGATCATCCACTTCACCACAATCGGCTCGGCATCAGGTCTCA
>NZ_JBFAKN010000021.1:0-11006 GCF_040655775.1 Streptomyces sp. NPDC050315 | reverse complement strand
GGTTTCTGGGGGGTGCCCGGCGCCCCCCGGGTTGCCCCCGGGGCACCCCCCGGAGCGGCGCCGGAGGATCGAAACGGGGTTGAGCGGGATCGAGCGGGATGCGGCTGCGCAGGTCAGTGCGTTTTCGCAGGTCAGTGAAGGTGACAGTTCAGGTTCAAGTCCGGCTCCGGGCACGCTCCCGGCCCCGCCCCCCCTGCTGAGGCTCGATTTCTCTGACGAGCCGTCACGGTAAAAGTTTCCCCACCTGTGTCCGGGTGGTCCCGAATCGACTTGCTGAAGGCGTGCACGATGCCGGACACTCTCTTGGTAGCTACAAGCAACCAATGAACAGGGCAAGGCAGACATGACTGGGGGAAGGGCGACGGGTGCGGACACCCGCGCCCGGGAGAACGCCGCCGCCACGGGCGGCACCTCGTCCAGGCTGAACGAGGCGGCCGCCGAGCTGGGGACGCAGATCGTACGGTTCGGGCGGCTGATCACCACCTGGCGGCGGAGCGCCAAGACGGACGGCGGGGCCGCGGACCGGGTACTGCTCGCCAAGCTCGTGAACCACGGGGACCGGCGCGCCACCGACCTGGCCGCCGACGCCTTCCTCGACCTCTCGACCGTGAGCCGCCAGGTGCGCTCACTGGTCGACCGGGGACTGGTCGAGCGCTATCCGGATCCCGAGGACCGCAGGGGGACGCTGCTGCGCGCCACGGAGGCCGGGCGTGCGGCGTTCGAGGTGTACCGGGGGCAGCGCGACAGCAAGCTGGCCGCCCTCCTGGAGCGCTGGCCCGAGGAGGACCGGGAGCACCTGGTCCGCCTGCTGGGCCGGCTCAACGACGACCTGGAAGAGGCCCGGCACTCAGGCCTCCCGCCCCATCCCCCGGAAAGCCGGGACACCGCCGTGAAGCAGAAAGAAACACCAGCGTGAGTACCACGAAATCCCCCGAGATAGCGGGGGCGGCGCCGAAAGCCGGGACGGGGGCCCTCAGTCACCGGCAGATCCTGACCATCCTCAGCGGACTGATGCTGGGCATGTTCCTGGCGGCGCTCGACCAGACCATCGTCAGCACCTCCATCCGTACCATCGCGGACGACCTGCACGGCCTCAGCCAGCAGGCCTGGGCCACGACCGCGTACCTGATCACCTCGACGATCGCCACGCCGCTCTACGGCAAGCTGTCCGACCTGCACGGCCGCAAGCCGTACTACCTGGCGGCGATCAGCATCTTCGTCGTGGGCTCGGTGCTGTGCACCTTCTCCACCTCGATGACCGAACTGGCCGTCTTCCGGGCGGTCCAGGGCCTCGGCGCCGGCGGCCTGATGTCGCTGGCCCTGGCGATCATCGGTGACATCGTCCCGCCGCGCGAGCGCGCCCGGTACCAGGGCTACATGCTCGGTACGTTCGCCACCTCCAGCGTCGCCGGGCCGCTCATCGGCGGCGCGCTGGCCGGCCAGGCCACCCTGCTGGGCATCACCGGCTGGCGCTGGGTCTTCCTGGTCAACGTGCCGGTCGGCATCATCGCGCTCTTCGTGGTCGCCAAGGTCCTGAACATCCCGCACACCCGCCGCGACCGGCGCATCGACTGGTGGGGCGCGCTCACCATCGCCATCGGCGTGGTCCCGCTGCTGCTCGTCGCGGAGCAGGGCCGCGAGTGGGGCTGGGGCTCGGCCACCTCCGTCGCCTGCTACGTCATCGGCGGACTCGGCATCATCGCCTGGATCTTCGTCGAGCGGCGGATCGGCGACGACGCGCTCATCCCGATGCGGCTCTTCCGCAACGGCACCTTCAGCAAGACCAGCCTGCTGTCCGTGTTCATCGGCATGGGCATGTTCGGCGGGATGATGATGATCCCGCAGTACCTCCAGATCGTGAAGGGGTCGAGCCCCACGCGGTCGGGTCTGGAGATGCTGCCGCTGATGGCGGGCATGATGATCGCCTCCATCGTCACCGGCCAGATCACCTCCAAGACCGGCCGCTACAAGATCTTCCCGATCATCGGCACGGCCCTGATGGTGGCGGCGCTGCTGCTCTTCCACTTCCAGGTCCAGTGGGACACCCCGCTGTGGCAGACCATGGTCTACATGGTCGTCTTCGGCCTGGGCCTGGGCTCCTGCATGCAGACGCTGGTACTGGCGGTGCAGAACGCGGTGCCGCCGGGCGACATGGGCGTGGCGACCGCGTCGTCCACCTTCTTCCGGCAGATGGGCGCCACGGCCGGTACCGCGATCTTCCTGTCGCTGCTCTTCAGCACCGTCGGGGACAAGATCGCCTCGGCGTTCAAGGACGCGGCCGCCACGGACCGCTTCCAGGCGGCCCTGCACGATCCTGCGGTGCTGCACGACCCGGCCAGCAAGCCGGTGCTCGACATGCTCCAGCACCCGGGCGCGGGCGGTTCCTCCTCGGTACTGAGCGACTCCTCGTTCATCCAGCAGCTCGACCCGCGGCTGGCCGAGCCCTTCCAGCGCGGCTTCACCGACTCGATGCACGGCGTGTTCCTGCTGGGCGCGATCATCATCGCGGTGGCGTTCGTGCTGGTGCTCTTCGTCAAGGAGGTGCCGCTGCGGCAGGTCTCCGGCCTCCAGGCGCGCGCCTCCGAGGAGGAGGCCGCGACGGCCGGTGCGGCGGAGACCGACGACACGGCCGCGACCGAGCCGGTGGACATGGTGAAGGAGGCGCCGACCGCGGTGCCCACGGCACCCGGTGCGGACCTCGCGGACCGTGCCGAGCCCGTCGCGGGCCCCGGTATCAGCGGGCAGGTGCGCGACGGCCAGGGCCTGCCGCTGGCGGGCGCCGCGGTGACCCTGATCGACATCGGCGGCCGCCAGCTCGGCCACGCCCGTACCGCGCGGGACGGCAGCTACGCCCTCGCCGCACCGGGCGCCGGGACGTACGTACTGATCGCGTCCTCCGGCACCCGGCAGCCGCAGGCGGCGACCGTGGTGGTGGGCGACGAGGTGGTCCCGTACGACCTGGCGCTCAAGGGCGCGGCCGGGCTGACCGGTCAGGTGCGCGACAGCCGGGGCGCGGTCCCGGTGCCGGGTGCGCTGGTCGTGGCCACGGACCTGCGCGGTGACGTGGTGGCCTCGGCCGTGGCCGGCCAGGACGGCGAGTTCGTCTTCGGCGACCTGGTCCCCGGCAGCTACACGCTGGCCGTCAGCGCCGCGGGCCACCGCCCCGCCGCGCTCCAGGCCGAGGTCGGCTCCGGCGGCGAGCCCAACTGGTACGAGGCGCGGCTCGCGCCCTGTGCCCGGATCTGCGGCACCGTGCGGAGCGGGCGGGGCGAGCCGCTCGCCGACGCCCGGGTGACCCTGCTGGACCCGGCGGGCAACACGGTGCTCTCCGTCATCACCGGTGACGACGGCGCGTACGCCTTCACCGACCTGGACGGCGGTCAGTACACGATCATCGCCAGCGGTTACGCACCGGCGGTCGCGTCGCTGCGGCTGGAGGACGGCGGCCGCACCGGCTTCGACATCGACCTGGCGCACGACACCGTGTCCTGACGGATGACGGTCCGGCGAACTCCGGCCCGGCACGCTTCTACGGGGGGCGTGCCGGGCCGCGTGGCTGTGTACGGGCAATTGTGCGGGTCTGGTGTGGAGCGTTCCGCAGGCGATTTCCGGGAAGTGGACGGGCGGTAACATAGAGGGCAGTCGTTTTCTTTGCTCTGAGTGGGCTGGAGTTACCGCGTGACACGAGTGAGGCAGGACCGGGCGATCCGTACGCGAGGCGTCATCTTGCGTGCGGCTGCCCAGGTGTTCGATGAGTACGGTCTTGCCGGATCGAGCATCAGCAAGATCATGACGCGCGCCGGCACGACCCAGGGGGCGATGTACTTCCACTTCAAGTCGAAGGAGAACCTCGCCCGCGCGGTCATCAACGAGCAGGCCGCCGACCTGTCGCTGCCGGAGCGGCCGGAGGGGCTCGCGCAGCTGATCGGGCTGACGTTCTTCCTGGCCCGCGAGATGCAGAGCAATGTGCTCTTCCGTGCCGGTGTGACGCTGGCCGTCGAGCAGGGCCAGGTCGGGCTGCGGGACTTCAGCCCGTACGACATGTGGGCGGACCTGTTCCGCGGCGAGCTGGAAGCGGCCCGCAGTAAGGGCGAGTTGCAGGACGACGTGGAGGTCGGCGAGGTCGCACAGCTCCTCGTCGCCGCGTACACCGGCTCCCAGGTCATGTCGAACCTGCTCACCGGACCCGACCGGGCCGACCTCCCGGAGCGGATCGGCCGGATGTGGCGGTACATCCTCCCGGGCATCGCCCAGCCGGACCGGCTGGCGGAGCTGCGGGAGGTCGCCGAGCGCGCCGGGACGGCGGCGTGACGCCGCGCACGGTACTGCTGAGCGGCGCGAGCGGCTTCATCGGCTCCGCCGTGCAGGCCGCGCTCCGGGCGCACGGCGCGGACATCACCGTACGGGCGCTGTCCCGTGCGGACGGCCCGGACGCGGTGCGCGCGGACCTGACCGACCCGGACTCCCTGCGGGGCGTGGCCGAGGGCGCCGACGTACTCGTGCACCTGGCCTCCCGGGTGTCGGGCGAGGAGGAGCCGTGCCGGGCGGTGAACATCGTCGGTACGCAGGCGCTGATGCGAGAGGCGCAACAGGCCGGGGTGCGGCGGATCGTCCACCTCTCGACCGCCGCGGTGTACGGGCTCGGACCGCACTCCGGGATCGCCGTGGACGAGATCGCGCCCGCCCCCGTGTCGGCCGCGAGCCGTACCCGGCTGGCGGGGGAGCGGTACGCGCTGGACGCGGGCGCCGTGGTGCTGCGCCCGTACCTGATCACCGGCGCCGGTGACCGCTGGGTCGTGCCCGCCCTGGCCGAGCTGGTCCGCCGGGTCCCGGCGCGCTGGGACGGCGGGCAGGCGCGGCTGTCGCTGGTCGACGTGCGGGACCTCGCGCGGCTCATCGCGCAACTGGCGTGCGGCGAAGAGGAGGTGGCGAGCGGGGTGTACCACGCGGCCCACCCCGAGCCGGTGCGCCTCGGCGCACTGATGGACACGCTCGCCGGGCACGGCGTGCTGCCCGAGGTGCCGCAGGAGGCATGGGACTGGCAGCGGTGCGTGGACCGGCTGCGGGAGTACCCGGGCGCCATGAGTGAGCGTCAGTTCGAGCTGATGGCCCGGGAACACTGGTACCGCAGCGAGGAGATCTGGCGGCTGGCGGCCGTACCGGCCGGCCCGGGCCCGCTGCAACGGCTCGCCGAGTCGGCTCCTTGGTACGCGGAGTATCTGGCCGGTACGACGGCGGGCGCGACCGGGGCCTGAGGCACCCGGCGTACGAGCCGTCCGGCGTACGAGCCGTTCGCCGTTCGGGCCGTCCGGCTTTTGAGCCGCCCGGCTGGACGTCCGGCGGGCGGCTCCGGTGCTGCTGGGGCGCGGCTTCAGGCCGCCTGTTGCCAGGCGGCGGACATGCGCAGATGGTGTGCGTGCGCTGCTGAGACGAGCGTCATGTGGCGGTGCCAGCCGGGGTAGGAACGGCCCTCGAAGTCGTGCAGGCCGTGGTCCAGCAGGGTGTCCGGGGCGGGGGCGAGGGGGACGGTCAGCAGGTCGGCGAGGGCGGCGAGCCGGGCGGCGGGCAGGTCGGTGAGCCAGATGTGGCGCGGCCCGCCGTCGGCCGGCCAGGTGGCGACGGGCTGCAGCGGGCGCGGGCTGCCCGGTACGTGCACCAGCGCGGGCGCGAGGCGCAGTTGAGCCGCGGCCGGGCCCAGCGGAGTGGTGGCGGCCCGGCCGAGGCGCTGCAGGAGCTGCCGGGCGGGGAGCGCCCCGGTGGGCTGCGGGCCCCGTACGTGGCGGGTCGGGCGCAGCAGGCCGATGGTGACCGGCGTGGTGGACGGGACGCGCAGCGCGAAGCCGTGGCCGCGCGCGGTGAGCGCCGTCAACAGGGGTCGTACGCCGGTGTGGTGGGCGGCGGTGGCCAGGACCGGCGCCTCGTGGGCGACGGGCAGGCCGAGCAGGTCCAGCGTGAGGGCGTGCGGCGCGCGGGCGCCTTCCGTCTCGGGCACGCACACGCGGGCGCGCAGCCGCGCGTCCTCGCTCCAGCGGCCCGGCAGGTGCAGCCGCCAGTCGAGCGGCGTGGTGCCGTGCTCGGTGGCCAGGAACAGCCCGAACGCCCACTGACAGCCCAGGGTCCGGCCGCTGGCGGGGTCGAAGCGCCGGTGGACCCCGACGGAGTGCTGGCCGCGCTTCGGGATCAGGACGGGCGCCGGGATCAGGGCGCGCGGCGGGAGCTGCCGCGCGCACCAGTCGGCGAGGCGCCTGCGGACCGGCTCCCACCGCCAGGTGCTCGCGTTGACGATCTGGTGCAGGGACTGCCATGCGGTGTCCGAAGTGCTCACCGTCCAGGCCATGTTGCGTACGGACTTCTTGCCCGGAGTCGAGCACAGACCCCTGAGATAGGCGGTGGCCCACCGGCGCTGGTCGGCGCGCGGGAGGTCCTGGAACAGGTGCCGAGCCAGGTCGTCGGCCGGGTGGTGCGGCACCGGCCGTACCGGGCCGCTCCCGTAGAGCTCGGTCATGGCGGCTCCCTTCGAACGTGCGGGCAGGAGTGTCGGTGCCGAAAGAATAGCGAACAACCTCTATGTTTTTGAAGGGACGGTTCGCCGTGCTCGGTGGAGCAGTGCTCTCCGGTGATCGGTGACCTGCCAAAGCCGTCGCGGGGCGGCGTCGCGGGGTACTCGTTGGTGTGTACATGGGGTTAACGTCTCTTTCCACGGGGATTGCGGTGAGGATGTGCGGCCGGCCGGCTGGCCGGTGCTTCGCGGCACCCCGTCCGAAAGCCCCCGATCCCCCTTCAGATCCGGCCCGCCGAGCGGCGGTTGCCGGGTGAGGTCTGTCGAATTGGTGGCATCAGATGAAGCAGGAACGCGCGGTGGTCACCCGTGGACGTCTGACGCGTGCGGCGGCCGGGGAGTTCGCCCGCCATGGGTACGCGGGTACCTCGCTCCAGGTCGTGTGCAAGGAGGCGGAGGTCTCCATGGGCGCGCTGACCTTCCATTTCCGGGCCAAGAGCGAGCTGGCCGAGGCGGTGGCCGAGGCGGCGGTCGCCGAGACCGGCGCCGTGGTGGCCGAGGCGAAGGGGTGCGGCGGCGATCCGCTGGCGGCCATGTCCGGCCTGGCCTGCGACCTGGCCGGGCTGCTGGCCCGCAGCCCCGCCGTCCGGGCGATCGTGCGGCTGGAGGAGGAGCGGGTCATCACCGCGGGCGGGTGGCAGGCGGCGTGGGAGCCGGCCGTGCGCGCCATGCTGGAGTGCGCGCGGCGGCGCAACGACCTGACCGCCGAGATCGAGGTGGAGACCGTGGTGCAGCTCGCCGCGCACCTGCTGAACGGCACCGCCGTCACCCTGCACGCCCGCCCCGACACCGATGAGGTGGCGGCGCTCGCGCACATCTGGGCCGCGGTCATGCAGGGCATCCGCGCGTCCGCGGAGGTGGCGCACTGACGGCACGTCACGGGGCCTGGTAGCGAGCGCATTTCAGCCCGAATTCCCCGTCGACCGACCGGAATGTTCCCTTCCTGAGCGGGGTCGCAGAAAGTCTTGGGGCGACTGGGGTGCTGGTCACGGGTGGTGCGAGGGGGGGAGGTGGGTGCCGGTGGGGCGGCCGGTGGTCGACAAAAAAAAGAATGCCCTCTATGTTATGCCGTGCCACGGCCCAGTGCCTTGTGCGGCCAACGCACAACGAGGGAAAGGATGCTGACGTGCCCCGATTTGCCACCGTCCCGGACGCCACTGCTCGCTACGAGGTCATCCCGCAGCAGTTCGTCCACAAGCTCGACCCGGACGAGGTGCTGCTCACCGGTTGGCGCAAGACCGGTCCGGACACCTACGAGGTGACCGCGCGCCGGCCCCAGACGCACAGCTTCTACCTGAGCGGCAACGGCGGGTACGACCCGCTGCTGTTCGCCGAGACCGTCCGCCAGCTCCTTCCCCTGCTCTCCCATGCCGCCTACGGGGTGCCGCTGGGGCACCAGCTGATCTGGGACGACTTCACCTACAGCATGGACGCCGCCGCCATGGAGGCGACCGACCCCGGGATACCGGTCCGGCTGGTCGTCCGCTGCACCGCCGTCACCCGCCGCAGCAGCCACGCGTCGGCCATCGTCCTGCACGCCGAGGCGTACCAGGGCAGCCGCCGCCTGGGCGAGGCCCGCACCCGCTTCACCGTGCACAGCCGCGCCGTTTACCAGCGGCTGCGCGGCGCCTACGGTGACGCGCAGCGCGCCATGGCCAACGCCGTACTCCCCGGACTGCCGCTGCACGCCCGGCGGGTGGGCCGCGTCTCGCCCTACGACGTCGTCCTCTCCCCGGACGCCGCGACCGGCCGCTGGCAGCTGTGTGTCGACACCGGCCACCCGGTCCTCTTCGACCACCCGGTCGACCATGTGCCCGGCATGCTGCTCCTGGAGGCCGCCCGGCAGGCGACCCAGGCCATGGCCGACCCGCTGCCGGTCGTACCGGTGACGATGCACACCGAGTTCCACCGCTACATCGAGCTGGACGCCCCCTGCTGGGTCGAGGTCGAGGCGCTGCCCGCCGACCCGTCGGGCCGCTGCCGGGTGCGGGTGAGTATGCGTCAGCACGAGACGGTCTGCTGCGTCGCGGACGTCACCGTGGAGCGGGCGCCGGGCTCCTTCCCGCTGCCCGTGCTCGCCTCGCGCGAAGCCGCGCCCGCGCTCGTCTGACCGGTAGACGCGCGCCCGCCCTCGTCTGACCGACAGGCGCGCGCCCGTCCTCGTCCGACCGGCGCGCCCGCCGCGTGGCAGCCGTCGGCGTCGCCTCGCTCATCCCCTTCACCCCCGCCCGTTCACCCCTGCCCGGCCGGTGCCGCGCCCCCCTGTCCGGGGCGCGCACCGCCTTGGGCGTTTTTTTCTCTCCCAAAAACATAGAGGTTGTTCGCATTGTTTCGCGAGCGTTCAACCCGTCGTGCAATGAGGAGTAGCCATGACCGCCGCCTCCACCCTGCTGGCGGATGTCTTCACCCATGCCCTCTCGGAGGGCCTCAGTCGCGCCGCCGCCCCGCGGGTCCGCCCGATCGGCGCCGTACCCGACGACCTCGGCGGCCCGGCCCCGGACCCCGTCGACGCCGCGCTGCACCGCTTCGCCGGCCTGCTGCGCTCCCCCTCCGCCCAACTGCCCGGCGGGCAGCCCGACGAGGAGGAGGCGCGGTACCTGCTGGAGCTGGCCCGGCACGCGCTCGCCCGGCCCGCGAGCCGGGCTGCCGGTCAGCCTGCCGCGCCGGCCGTCGGCCGCCCGGCGCCGGATCAACTGCTCACTGCCGCGATGCTGTTGACCGAATGCCTTCTCCTGCAGGGGCTGGGTGCAGGCGCGGCGCTCCCGCTCCTGCACTCCGTCCGGGAGACCTTCGGCGCCGCCGCGGGCCCGCACCTGCGGGCCGCCGACGCCTGGCAGGGCCGCCGGACGCTCGCCCGGGACGTCCACGACCGCGTGGCCACCCCGCTGGCCGCCGCCCTGGACCGGCTCGGTGCGGAAGCCGGTACCGTACGCGCCTCCGCGCAACTGACCGCGGCGCGCGACCTGTTGGCGCAGGCCGCCGAGAGCAGTCGCGGCATCGTGGCCGGACTGCACGAGCGCACCCCGGTGCCCCGCCTGCGCGAAGCCCTGGAGGTCGTGCGCGGCCTGCCCGAGGGGCCGGAGGTGCGCTGGCAGCAGTCCGGGGACGAGACCACCCTGCCCGAACTCTTCCGGCGCGAACTGCTGCTCGTCCTGCGCGAGGCGCTGCTCAACGCCCGTACCCACGCCGCGGCGGAGACGGTGTCCGTCACCGTACGGACGACCCGCAGGTGGGCCCACGCCCAGGTCTGCGACGACGGGCGGGGCTTCGACGTCGCGCACACGCTCTCCGCACGGCCCGCGTACGGCCTGCGGTCCATGTCCGAGCGCATCGAATCGGTGGGCGGGCGGCTGGCCGTGACCAGCCGCGCCGGCGACGGCACCCGTGTCGACGTCCACCTGCCCCGTTACCAGGCCGGCTGACCGCCGAAAGAGAAGGGGAAACAACCATGCCACGTATCACCGCCGTCATCGCCAGCGAGAACGCCCTGCTGCGCGACGCCCTCACCGCCCTGCTGCACGCCCAGCCCGGCATCCGCCTCCTCGGCCAGGCCACCGGTGAGCACGAAGCCCTGCGCAAGGCCGTCGCGCTCCATCCTCAAGTGATCCTCCTGGAGCCCTGGTCGGCGCCGGGCAGCACCGTACGCACCGTACGTTCGCTGCGCCGCCTGGCGCCCGAGACCGCCGTACTGGCCCTGCCGGGCGGCGGCACGCGCGCCGACCACCACGCCCTGCGCGCCGCCGGGGTCCACGGCTACCTGCCGCGGGACGCCGGACGGGAGGCGCTGCTCGCCGCGCTCGGCGCGCTGTTCCCCGCGGCGGTGCAGGGCGCCGGACGCGTACCGTACGCCGCCCTCTCCCGGCGCGAGCGGGAGGTGCTCAGCGGGGCGGCGGCCGCCATGACCAATCAGCAGATAGCCCGCGGGCTCGGCATCACCACAGGGACCGTCAAGCGGCACCTGCACACCACCTTCCGCAAACTCGACGCCGTGTCCCGGCTCGACGCGGTGGCCAAGGCGCTCGCCGCCGGACTGATCAGCGCGCCGGGCCCGGCCCGGCCACTGGAGCCGGACGGGCCGGCCGGTCCCGCCGGGCCACCGGAGCCGTCCGGCGGCGCGGCCGGCCGGCAGTGGGCGGCCCGGGCGGCATGACCGGTCCTGGGCATGCATTTGTCATTCCGCTGACATTCCCCGCGCTTTCTTGAGATCTCTGACCGAACCCTTCAAATGCATGCCTTGTGCGCCGGGCTTTCCGTGCAGAAAGGTGGATGGCACGACCCGGTGCATTGATCTGGAACCGCTTGCCAGGAAGGCGCGGAGCACCGGTACGAGAATTCCTGTCTAGGGGGAGCTGTCGTGCGCAAGGTGCTCATCGCCAACCGTGGCGAAATCGCTGTCCGCGTGGCCCGGGCATGCCGGGACGCCGGGATCGGGAGCGTAGCGGTCTAC
>NZ_JBFAKN010000020.1:0-12025 GCF_040655775.1 Streptomyces sp. NPDC050315 | reverse complement strand
GACGAGCTGGACGGCCTCACCGTCACCGGCGCCGACTGGTGGTTCAACCTCCGGCCCTCCAACACCGAGCCGCTGCTGCGCCTGAATGTCGAGGCGCGGGACGCGGACACGGTCGCGCGGGTACGGGACGAGGTTCTGGCCATCGTTCGCGGATAGCTCCGCGTCGGCAGCTGCGCCGAAGGGCGGCCGGCGGCGTCCCACGGACCCCCGCCGGCCGCCCAAAAGCACCCCTCACCGCCGCCCGGCGGTACGCTGACGAGGGGAAACACATCGTCACCCTGAAGGGGTCGCCTCCATGCCGGTCGAAGCCAGCCTCCTTGAGATCCTCGCCTGCCCGGCGTGCCACGCCCCTCTGGCGGACAAGTCTGCAGACGACCCCGCCGAGCTGGTGTGCACCGGCAGCGACTGCGGCCTCGCCTACCCCGTACGCGACGGCATCCCCGTCCTCCTCGTGGACGAGGCCCGCCGACCGGCCTGAGCCTCGCGCCCCGGGCCGGCCCCGCCGCTCCGCCCAGCCACATCCGGCGACCGGAAGGCAGCACACACCATGCTCGACGAGTCACTCCTCGACGCCCCCGAGGCCCTGGCCGAGGCGGACCGGTACGGCCTGCTGCGCGCCGTGGCCGAGTCCGGCGCCCGCGTGCGCACCGCCGCGCGGAACGCCGCCGAGGCCGGCATACCGGACCTCACGCCCGACGGCCGCCCCCGCACGGTCCTCGTCGCGGGCCCAGGCCCCGCCGCCCCCTGCGTCGCCGACCTCTTCGGCGCCCTCGGCGGCGGCAGCTGCCCGGTGTCGCTGATCCGGCCCACCGGCGTGGCCCCCGTCCCGGGCGCGCTGCGCTGGTCCCTGCCGGGCTGGACGGGCTCGCTGGACCTGCTGCTCGTCGCGGGCCCCGACGGCGCCGACGCGGGCCTGGCGGAGCTGGTCGAGAACGCCTACCGCCGGGGCTGCGCCATCGTGGGCGTCACCCCGGCCGACAGCCCGCTCGCCGACGCCATCACCCAGGCCCGCGGCCTGGCCGTACCGCTCGCCACCACCCCGTACGACGGCGAGTTCGACGTCGAGGGCGCGCCGCCCGCCGCGCCCGGCACCCTCTGGTCGCTGCTCACCCCGCTGCTCGCGCTCGCCGACCGGATCGGCCTGCTCGACGCCCCGGCCGACGCGCTGTCCCGGCTCGCCGACCGGCTCGACCAGGTGGCCGAGCACTGCGGCCCGGCCATCGCCACGTACAGCAATCCGGCCAAGACCCTCGCCGCCGAGCTCGCCGACAGCCTCCCGCTGATCTGGACCGAGGGCCCGGTCGCCGGGGCCGTCGGCCGGCACTTCGCCGCCGTACTGACCGGCCTCGCCGGCCGCCCCGCGCTCGCCGCCGAGCTCCCCGAAGCGCTCACCGCGCACCGCATGCTGCTCGCCGGCGCCCTCGCGGCCGGCGCCGATCCGGACGATTTCTTCCGCGACCGGGTCGAGCAGCCCGAGGCGCTGCACGCCCGCGCCCTGCTGCTCCGTGAGGGCGCGCCGGGCCCGCTGTCCGCCGCACCCGCCGCCCGCGACCTGGCCCTGGAGCGGGACACCACGGTCAGCGAGCTCGAAGCGGAGAGCGACGGCAGCCCCCTGGAGAACGCCGCACAGCTCCTGGCCACCACGGATTTCGCCGCCGTTTACCTGGCGCTCGCCGGAGCCGAGGGATCATGACGCGGGGCGGTGTGCGGCGCGTCCGCAGGACCGCCGCCCCGCCCGCCACGCCACCCCCCACTCGCCCCCTGTCGCCCTATCGACACCTACAGGAGCCCGCCCGCCATGGACCGCCTCACCAACACCGTGCGCCCCTACGCCTGGGGTTCCACGACCGCGATCCCTTACCTCCTCGGCGTCGAGCCGACCGGTGAGCCGCAGGCGGAGATGTGGATGGGCGCCCACCCCGGCGCCCCCTCCCGCGTCGACCGGGGCCTCGGCCCCCAGTCCCTGGCCGAGATCATCGACGAGGACCCCGAGCACGAGCTCGGCGCCGACTCGGTACGCGCCTTCGGTCCCCGGCTGCCCTTCCTGCTGAAGCTGCTCGCGGCCGGCTCCCCGCTCTCCCTCCAGGTCCACCCCGACCTCGCGCAGGCCAAGGAGGGCTTCGCCGACGAGGAGCGGCGCGGCGTGCCCCTGAGCGCCGGTCACCGCAACTACAAGGACGCCAACCACAAGCCCGAGCTGATCTGCGCGCTCACCCCGTTCGACGGCCTGTGCGGCTTCCGGCACCCCGAGGAGGCCGCCGAGCTGCTCGCCGGACTCGGCGTCGACAGCCTCAAGCCGTACGTCGACATCCTGCGCGCCGGGCCCGAGGAGGACGCGCTCCGCGAGGTCCTCACCGCCGTCCTGACCGCCGACAAGCACGCCATGGCCGAGACCGTCGGCGAGGCGGCGGCGCACGCCGAACGCCTGGGCAAGGCCGGCGGCCCGCACGCCGAGTCCTACGCCGCGTACGCCTCGATCGCCCACCACTACCCGGGCGACCCCGGCGTGATCGCCGCGATGCTGCTCAACTACGTCACGCTGCAGCCCGGCGAGGCCCTCTTCCTCGGCGCCGGCATCCCGCACGCCTACCTCAACGGCCTCGGCGTCGAACTGATGGCCAACTCCGACAACGTGCTGCGCTGCGGCCTCACCCCGAAGCACGTGGACGTCCCCGAACTGCTGCGCATCGTCCGCTTCGAGGCGGCCGACCCGGGCGTGCTGCGCCCGGAGGCGGGCCCCTCGGGCGAGGAGGTCTACGAGACGCCCATCGACGAGTTCCGGCTCTCGCGCTACGTCCTGGCCCCCGGCTCGGCGGCGGTCGCCCTGGACGCCCGTACGCCGCAGGTCCTGCTGTGCACGGCGGGCTCGGTCGTCCTGCGGGACGCGCCCGGCGCGGCGTCCGCGGGGCGGGAACTGGCGCTCGCGCCCGGTGAGTCCGCCTTCGTCCCGGCCGGGGAGGAAATCACCATCGACGGCGAGGGCACGCTCTTCCGCTCCACAGTGGTGGCCTGATGCAGGCCCCTGGGGCGGGCTGCAAGAATGACCTTCCAATCGGTTAAAGGGGCAGTAAAGCCCGGTCGACGGAAGGGACATGCGGCACTCATGAGTGCATCAGGTGGCACCAAGGCCATCGTCGCGGCGCTGGGCGCCAATCTGGCCATCGCCGTAGCGAAGTTCGTGGCGTTCGCCTTCAGCGGTTCGTCCTCCATGCTGGCCGAGGGCGTGCACTCGATCGCCGACTCGGGCAATCAGGGACTGCTGCTCCTGGGCGGAAAGAAGGCCAAGCGCGAGGCGACGGCCGAACACCCCTTCGGCTACGGCCGCGAGCGGTACATCTACGGCTTCCTCGTCTCCATCGTGCTCTTCACGATCGGCGGCGTCTTCGCGCTGTACGAGGGCTGGGAGAAGATCCAGCACCCGCACGAGCTGGAGCACTGGTACTGGCCGGTGGGCGTCCTGGTCTTCGCGATCGTCGCCGAGAGCTTCTCCTTCAGCACGGCCATCAAGGAGTCGAACACGCTGCGCGGCGAGCAGTCCTGGACCCAGTTCGTCCGCCGCGCCAAGGCTCCCGAGCTGCCGGTCGTCCTCCTGGAGGACCTCGGCGCGCTGGTCGGCCTGATCCTCGCGCTGGCCGGCGTCTGCCTCACCCTCATCACGGGTGACGCGCTCTGGGACGGCATCGGCACGATGTGCATCGGTGTGCTGCTCGTACTGATCGCCCTGGTACTGGCCGCCGAGACCAAGTCGCTCCTCCTGGGCGAGGCGGCGGGCGCCGACGATGTCGCCAAGATCCGCGAGGCCATCGTGGACGGCGACACCGTCACCCGCGTCATCCACATGCGCACCCTCCACCTCGGCCCGGAGGAGCTGCTGGTCGCCGCGAAGATCGCGGTCCAGCACGACGACACGGCCACGGAGGTCGCCGAATCGATCAACGCAGCGGAGGACCGCATCCGCGCCGCCGTACCGATCGCCCGGGTGATCTACCTGGAGCCGGACATCTACAGCGCGGAGACCGCGGCCTCGGGCAGCCCGGTACCGGGCGCCTGATCTGCTCCGACGCGGCGGGGCCCCGCACCCGGTGATCTGGGTGCGGGGCCCCGTTTTTGCTGCCGTTCGCCTACTGGATCTCGGCGAGTACGGCCATGATCGCGTCGCTGTCCGGCGCCGCCTGCAGCCGCGCCCGGAAGTCCGCGTCCATCAGCTTCCGCGAGAGCAGCGCGAGGATGCGCAGATGCTCGTCGCCCGCGGCGGCCTCCGGTACGGAGATCATGAAGACCAGCTTCGCGAGCGTGCCGTCCATCGACGCCCAGTCGATGCCCTCGGCGGACCGTGCGAACCCGACGACCGGCGCGGTGACCGCGTCCGTCTTCGCGTGCGGGATCGCGATCTCCTCACCGAGCCCAGTGGTGCCCTGCGCCTCCCGGGCCAGCGCCACCCGCACCAGCTCGTCCACGTCCGCGACCCGCCCGGTCCCGGCCGCCGCCAGCTCGGCCATCTCCCGGATGGCCGCCTCCTTCTCGGTGGCGTCCAGCTGCACCTTGATGGTGGCGGGGGTGAGGTAGCCGGAGAGGACGGGGGTTTCGGCCTCCGCCTCCGGGCCGACTTCCGCATCCGTGTCCGTACGGGTGTCCGCACCGGCTTCCGTACCGGCGACCGAGGCCGTCGTGGCGGTCGCGCCTCGCGGGGCCGCGGCCGCCGCACCCGCCGGAGCGGGCTCCGCAGCGGGGGCACCGGCGCCTCCGCTGCGGCCTCGTTCCGCCATCGACATCAGCGTCACCGTGCACAGCGCGGTGACGACCGTTCCGGCCACGACCGCCACGAAGAACATCGCGACGCCGCCCACCGCGCCCAGCACGGCGACGATCGGCCCGCCGTGCGGCACGCTGTCCGTCACCCCGGCCAGGCCGGCGATCGCGCCGGCCACCGCGCCACCGGCCATGTTCGACGGAATGATCCGCGCGGGCCGGGCCGCCGCGAACGGGATCGCGCCCTCCGTGATGCCGAAGCACCCCATGAACAGCGCCGCGAGCCCGGTCTCCCGCTCCTGGTCGTTGTAGAGCCGGCGGCGCAGCAGCGTCGCCAGCCCCTGCCCGAGCGGCGGTACCGGAATCGCGGCCGCGCACATGCCCATGATCTCCGGGTTCTTGGAGACCAGCCCCGCGCCGAACAGGAACGCCGTCTTGTTGACCGGCCCACCCATGTCGAACGCGATCATCAGCCCGAGAATCACCCCGAGCAGCGCCGCGCTGGACCCCGTAAGGCCGCCCAGCCAGCTCGTCAGATGCTCGAAGACCCACGAGATCGGCTGCCCGATGACATAGATGAAGAACAGCCCCAGCGCCGTCGTCGCCACGATCGGGATCACGATGATCGGCATGATCGGCTGGACGAACTTCGGTACCCGGACCTTCTTGATCCACTGCACCAGATACCCGGCCAGGAACCCGGTGACGATCGCCCCGATGAAGCCCGCACCCGACTTGGAGTCGTACAGCGCGCCCGTATTGGCGATCCAGCCGCCGATCATGCCCGGTACCAGCGCGGGCCGGTCCCCGATCGCGTACGCGATGTACCCGGACAGGATCGGCACCATCAGCGTGAAGCCGATCGTCCCGATGTCGTTGACGTGCTTCCAGAACGAGCCGTCGGGGATCACGAGCCCGCCGTCGGCCTGCGGATGCCCGCCCAGCGCCAGCGAGACGGCGATGAGCAGCCCGCCCACCACGACGAACGGGATCATGTAGCTGACGCCGTTCATCAGCGCCTTGTACGCGACGCTGCGCTCCTTGCCGCCGTCGGCCGCCCCGGCGGACGCCGTGTCCGTACCGGCCGCGCCGCCGCTCCCGGCGCCGGCGTCCGCGCCGTACACGGGCGCGCTCCGCACCCGCTCGATCAGCTGCTCGGGGTGGTGGATGCCCTCGGCGACCCCGACCACGATGACGCGCTTACCGACGAATCGGGCGCGGTCGACGTCCTTGTCCGCCGCGATGATGATCCCGTCGGCGTCCTTGACATCGTTGTCAGACAGTACGTTCTCGGCCCCGATGGACCCTTGTGTCTCCACCTTCATGTCGTGCCCGAGCGCCTCGGCGGCCTGCGCCAGCTTCTCGGCGGCCATGTACGTATGGGCGATACCGGTCGGGCAGGCGGTCACCGCGAGCAGCCGCAGCCCCTGCTTCTGCCCGGTCTTCTCGGTGCTCGTACTGGTACTCGCTCCGGTGCCCTTTTCGGTGCTCGCGACCCCTTCGGACGCTGCGCCTCGGGGGCCTGCGCTCTCCGGACCCGGGGGCCCGGCGCCCTCGGGAGGCACCGCTGAACTGCTGGTCACGTCTCTCTCCTCACGATGTGCCGCGCAAGAGCGTGCAAGTGTTCCCGCGCACCCCGCATCCTGCAACAAGAACCCCACCCCTCCAACCCCTCACACAGCCCCCACGCGTCACCGCACGGCAGCCCCCAGCTTCGACTGACACCCGCGCCCCGTCAGGGGCGCGGGGAACTGCGCGACCAGCCACAACGGCGCTGCAGCCGCTACAGATCAGAACCGCCCCCGCGAGTCACGTTCCTCGGAGGCGGGCCGCCCTGGGGGCACATCCCCCCGGCCGCACACCGCGCCGCACACCGCGCGGCACCGCGCCGCGCACCCGCGCCGCGCACCCGCCCCGAAGCCGCCCCCGGCGGCATACGCGCCGCACCCCCCGGGAGGGGCTGGGGTTCGCTGGGCCGATCGGTGTAGATTCGTGCCCAGTGCCAGACGTCGCTGCTGATGGCGGTCGGGCGGCCCGTACCGCGGACCGGCCGAGGGAGAGAGGGCCTCCGACGGACTGCGTGCTGCGGCCAGGGGACAGGTATGTCCCGGTGGCGGACACATCCGAGCGATACGTCCGCGCCGGCGACGATCAGGTCCACACGACCGGGCAACCGGTCACAGGATTGTCCGGGGCCGGGCGTACCGCACCGCGTACACCCGCCCGTACACCCCGCCTGCCCGCGCCGCAGACTGCCGACCGCAATCACCCTCCGACCTCCGGGGAGCAGCCCGACATGACGACAGCAGCCACCGGTCAGGACTTCAAGGTCGCCGACCTGTCCCTGGCCGCCTTCGGCCGCAAGGAGATCACCCTCGCCGAGCACGAGATGCCCGGCCTGATGGCGATCCGCAAGGAGTACGCCGACGCGCAGCCGCTGGCCGGCGCCCGCGTCACCGGCTCGCTGCACATGACCGTGCAGACCGCCGTCCTCATCGAGACCCTGGTCGCCCTCGGCGCCGAGGTCCGCTGGGCGTCCTGCAACATCTTCTCCACCCAGGACCACGCCGCCGCGGCCATCGCCGTCGGCCCGAACGGCACCCCCGACGACCCCCAGGGCGTCCCGGTCTTCGCCTGGAAGGGCGAGACCCTGGAGGAGTACTGGTGGTGCACCGAGCAGGCCCTGACCTGGCCGAACTCGCCCACCGGCGGCCCGAACATGATCCTCGACGACGGCGGTGACGCCACCCTCCTCGTCCACAAGGGCGTCGAGTACGAGAAGGCCGGCAAGGCCCCCTCCGTCGACACCGCCGAGAGCGACGAGCACCGCGCCATCCTGGAGCTGCTCAACCGCACCCTGGCCGAGTCGCCGAAGAAGTGGACCGAGCTCTCCTCGGAGATCCGCGGTGTCACCGAGGAGACCACCACCGGCGTGCACCGTCTGTACGAGATGCACCGCGACGGCACCCTCCTCTTCCCGGCGATCAACGTGAACGACGCCGTGACGAAGTCGAAGTTCGACAACAAGTACGGCTGCCGTCACTCCCTGATCGACGGCATCAACCGCGCCACCGACGTCCTGATCGGCGGCAAGACCGCCGTCGTCTGCGGTTACGGCGATGTCGGCAAGGGCTGCGCGGAGTCGCTGCGCGGCCAGGGCGCCCGCGTGATCGTCACCGAGATCGACCCGATCTGCGCGCTGCAGGCGGCGATGGACGGTTACCAGGTCACCACCCTGGACGAGGTCGTGGAGACGGCGGACATCTTCGTCACCACCACCGGCAACAAGGACATCATCATGGCCTCGGACATGGCCAAGATGAAGCACCAGGCGATCGTCGGCAACATCGGCCACTTCGACAACGAGATCGACATGGCCGGCCTGGCGAGCATCGAGGGCATCGTCAAGGACGAGGTCAAGCCGCAGGTGCACACCTGGACCTTCCCCGACGGCAAGGTCCTGATCGTGCTCTCCGAGGGCCGTCTGCTGAACCTGGGCAACGCCACCGGTCACCCGTCCTTCGTGATGTCCAACTCCTTCGCGGACCAGACGCTGGCCCAGATCGAGCTGTTCACCAAGCCCGAGCAGTACCCGACCGACGTGTACGTGCTGCCCAAGCACCTGGACGAGAAGGTCGCCCGCCTCCACCTGGACTCGCTGGGCGTCAAGCTCACCGAGCTCCGCCCGGAGCAGGCCGCCTACATCGGCGTCGAGGTCGAGGGCCCGTACAAGCCCGACCACTACCGCTACTGACGGCTGCTACTGCCGACGCTGCCGTTGAGCCAGGCCCCCGTCCTTCCCGGGCGGGGGCCTGGCCCGCATCGCCCCTTGCGTAGCCTCGTCAGCAGCCCCCTTCGCGGGACGCCCCGACGGAACCACTGAAGGACCCCCATGCCCCGCGGCCGCTACTCGCTGCACGACCCGCACGATCACACCCCCCTCGGTGAAGAGCACTTCCACTGCGCCACCGGCCCCTCCGGCTGGCGTTACGTCTCGCAGATCACCACCCCCTCCGGCGACCACGCCGGCTCCGTCGACCTCACCCTCGACGACCTCGGCCGCCCCATCCGCCTGGAACTCCACGCCGCGTCCTGGCAGGTACGCGGCGCCGCGCTCGAAGGCGTCACCTGGGTCCGTACCGACCCCTCCGGCACGCACGCCACCGAAGGCAATGTCCCCGCCCACTCCTTCACCGGCGCGTCCCCCGCTTTCCTCGTCGCCACCGCCCGGCTGCTGCGCCCCGCCCCCGGCTCCGGAGCCGTCCGCACCCGGCTCGTGGCCTTCACACCCCCCGTCCTCGCACCCCGGACGCTCGACCAGTCCTGGGCCCTGGTGAACAGGACAGCACACGCCACTGACAACGGCCCGCTGACTGTGGACGAGTACCAGGTCAACGACCTGGAGACCGGCGAACAGCACGCGATCCACGTCGCCGGCGACGTCGTCCTCTCGGCCCCCGGCATCGAACTCGAAGACCTCGAATCCCCGCCGTCGACCTTCCCCACCGAGACGGACTTCTGAGCCGAGCCGAGCCGCAGCCCGCTGCGGGCTCAGGCAGGCGGCGCGAACCCCGTCGCCCGGCCCGCATCCGCTCCACTCGCCGACGCCGACGCGTCGGGCGCTGCCGGACCTGCGGGGCTTGTGGGTGCTGCCGGACCTGCGGGACTCGCGGGTGCTGCCGGCGCCTCGGAGCTTTCCGGTCCTGCCGGTACTGCCGGCACTGCGGGGCTCGCGGGGGCTGCGAACCCGACCGCCCCCGCTTCCGGCGCGGCCGCCCCTGCCGACGGGCCCACCCCCGCCGACCGGTCAGCTCCCGCCGACCGATCCGTTCCGAAGGCCCGCCGTGCTTCCCGCCCCTGCCGTTCGACCACCACCGCCGACAGATAGGCGGCCGGATGCACGCCCTGCGGCGGCACCGCCCCCGTCCACCCCACGAAGTCCTCGGCGAGCTGCCCGGCCATCCGCCACCCGACCTGCGGATCCAGCTGCCCCGCCCGCGCCAGGTACTGCCGTACGGTCAGCCACCAGCTGTCCGGTACGCGCGACAGATCCAGCCCCCCGAGCTGTCCCATGAGCCACGGCGGCGGAGGCGGCAGCGCCGACCCACCCCGCGGCACCGGCGTCCGCTCCCGCACGACGACCGTGCCCGCGAACACATCCCCCAGTCGCCGCCCGCGCGCCGACACCAAGGAGGCAATGCACGCCACGACGCCCATCGTCAGCACAATCTCGATGGCCCCCATCGCCCCGCGCACCAGCGCGTGCCGGAAGCGGATCGGCCCACCGTCCTCGCGCACCACCCGGAGCCCGCATATGAGCTTCCCCAGGGAGCGGCCGTGGCTCAGCGTCTCGACAACGATCGGAATCCCGACCAGTACGAGGACGAACGCCGCCACCGAGAGGGCCGCCTGCGCGGCCGAGTCCAGCGAGCCCGCCGCCGCGAACAGCGCCATGGAGATCAGGATGTAGCCGGCCCAGGTCACGGCGAGATCGATGAGCACCGCCAGGGCCCGGCTCGGCAGCCTCGCAGGCCGCAGCCCGAGTACGACCGCCTCACCCGTCACCAGCTCGTTCATCCCCGCCGCCCTCTCGCCTGCGTCCCCACCCGCTGCCGACACCGCCAGTCTGCCAAGCCGATACGACAATGGGCCCAGTACGTTCATCATGAGGATCGAGACCGTCACATGGGGACGAGGAGCGCTACTGAATGGACCTCGATGTCTTCGTTACCGCGCACCGCGCCGAGTGGGACCGCCTCGACACCCTGGTACGCCGCAAGCGCCGCCTCTCGGGCGCCGAGGCCGACGAACTGATCACCCTGTACCAGCGCGCCACCACCCACCTCTCGCTGCTCCAGTCCACCGCACCGGACCCCGCCGTCACCGACAGGCTGACCTCCCTGGTTGCCCGCGCGCGCAGCGCCGTGACGGGCGCGCGCAAGGCCTCCTGGCGCGACACCGCCCGCTTCTTCACGACCTCGTTCCCCGCCGCTCTCTACCGCCTCCGGCACTGGTGGATACCCACCGCGATCCTCTCCACCGTCGTCGCCGCCCTCATCGGCTGGTGGATCGCCGCGCACCCGGAGGTTCAGGCATCCATCGGAGCCCCCGACGCCCTACGAGAGATGACCAGACCGGGCGGCCAGTACGAGACGTACTACTCCAGCCACCCCGCCGCCTCCTTCGCGGCCCAGGTCTGGACGAACAATGCCCAGGCAGCCGCGCTCTGCCTCGTCCTCGGCGCCTTCCTGTGCGTGCCGGTGCTCTGGATCCTCTTCCAGAACATGCTCAACGTGGGGGTCGGCATCGGCCTGATGTCCTCCGCAGGCCGTCTCGACACCTTCCTCGGCCTGATCCTCCCGCACGGCCTGCTGGAGCTGACGGCCGTGTTCGCCGCCGCGGGCGTGGGCCTCAAGCTCGGCTGGACGGTGATCGACCCGGGCCCGCGTACCCGAAGGAACGCCCTGGCCGAGGAAGGGCGCGCGGCACTGGGCGTGGCCCTGGGACTGGCCGCCGTACTCCTCGTCTCCGGAGCCATCGAAGGCTTCGTCACCCCGTCCGGCCTGCCGACCTGGCTCCGCATCGGCATCGGCATCGTCGCCGAGCTGGCCTTCTTCGCGTACGTCTACGGGCCCGGCCGCCGCGCCGCCCGAGCGGGGGAGACCGGCGACGTCGAGCGCTCCGACCGCGACGCCACGCTGCCCACGGCCGCCTGAACGAGGCCTCCGGAGCCACGGGGCGCCGATGTGCACCGGGCACCCTGAGCTGCTAATCTCCTGTTCATCCGAGGAACCCCGTTGACACGGGCGACTCGGGGAGGTAGATTTTAACGGTTGCCGGGAGCTGGACAAGCTCCCCCGCGACAGCTAACATCTACTGCGCTCCGGCCGAAATTCAATTCGGCGGAGCCCTTCCGTCTCTTATCGGGAACGCCAGGTCGATCAAATCGACGAAAACGCTTCTGATAAAGTCGGATCCGCCGAAAGGCGAAAAGGCCAATCCAAAGGCCACCGGAAACAAAATTCAAGCCGGAAACGGTGCGAACAAGGATCTGGTAAAGTCGGAAAAGCCGAAAGGGAAAGCTCGAAAGGGTCGGACCGGAAAGCAACCCCGCTCCAACAGGGGGCTGGATCACTGAAAAGGATCTGGTAAGGTTGGAACCGCGAAGAAGCCGAAAGGCCGAAACGCACCGGCGAAAATCGGAGCCGTAAGGATCTGATAGAGTCGGAAACGCAAGACCGAAGGGAAGCGCCCGGAGGAAAGCCCGCGAGGGTGA
>NZ_JBFAKN010000019.1:6357-24842 GCF_040655775.1 Streptomyces sp. NPDC050315 | reverse complement strand
CTAGTCTGTTCCCCCCGGGCGCCCCGCCGGGGCCCCCCCCACCCCCCCCCGCCACCCCCCCCCCCCCCCCCCCCCCCCCGGGGGGGGGGCCCCCCCCCCCGCCCCCCCCCCCCGCTCTGTCTTTCCGCCCGCAGCGACGGTCAGGCGAAGAACCGCTGTGCTGCCTCAATGCCCTCGACCAAGGCGGCGATGTCCTCCGGAGTGTTGTAAATGTAGAAGCTCGCCCGGGTGCTGGCGGGAATGCCGTACCGGTCGCAGATGGGCCGAGCACAGTGGTGCCCCGTGCGCACCGCGACACCGTGATCGTCCAAAACCTGCCCCACATCGTGCGGATGAATGCCGTCGACGGTGAACGACACAGTGGCACCGCGATCGTGAAGGGTGCTCGGGCCGATGACCGATACTCCCTTCAGGCCCGCCAGACCCTCCAGCGTCAGCGCCGTCAATTCCGCCTCATGCGCTTCCACCGCCTTCATGCCGAGGGCGCTCAGGTAGTGGATCGCGGCAGCCAGGCCGGCCGCCTGAGGGGCCAGCGGGACACCGGCCTCGAAGCGCTGTGGGGGAGCCAGGAAGGTCGTCCGGTCCATACGCACCGTTTCAATCATCGAACCACCCGTGATGAACGGAGGCATCTCCGCCAACAGCTCCTGTCGGCCCCACAGCACCCCAATGCCGTTCGGCCCGAGCATCTTGTGGGCGGAGAAGACGAAGAAGTCGGCGCCCAGCTCCGCAATGTTCACCGCCTGGTGAGCAACCGACTGAGCCCCATCCACCAGGACCAGGGCACCCACACCATGGGCACGGCTCGCAAGGGAGGCCACGGGGTTGATCGTGCCGAGGACGTTCGACTGATGTGTCACCGCCACCAGCTTGGTCCGCATGCTGAGCATCCGGTCGAAGGCCGCGTCATCCAGCCGCCCGTCGCTGGTGAGGGGCACCCACCGCAAAGTGGCGCCAGTGCGCTCGGCCAATTGCTGCCAGGGCACCAGATTGGCATGGTGCTCCATCTCGGTGATGAGGATTTCATCGCCCGGGCCGATACAGAACGGAGAGCCCTTCTGAGTGGCAGATGCGTTGCTCAGCGCATAGGCGACCAGGTTGATCGCCTCGGTGGCATTACGGGTGAACACGATCTCCGGGGCCTGGGCCCCGAGAAAGTCCGCGACGGTTTGCCGGGCCGACTCATACACTTCAGTCGCCTCTTCGGCCAACTGGTGGGCACCCCGGTGCGCGGCAGCGTTGTGACACAGGTAGAAGTCGCGTTCCGCGTCCAGGACCTGCAGCGGCTTCTGCGACGTGGCGGCCGAGTCCAGATAGACGAGCTCGCGGTCGTCGCGCACACGCCGACGCAGGATGGGGAAATCGTCCTTGATGGTCTGCGGGTCCAAGTGCTGGGACGCCGAAGGTGGGGTGTTGATCTGCCTCTCCTCTTAGTTGTACGCCCGATGCACGGCGCACCGGGGGTTCGATGCCTGTACACGAAGGGGCGGGAGGCGCGCATGAGCGTCAGGCCACCCACTGCGGGCTGTCCACGGTGCTGCTGAGCGGAGAGTCATCGGCCACGACGGAGGCAAGGCGCCGCATCGCTTCCTCGAGCGTCTCAGGCGGCAGCGTGTAGGGAATGCGCAGCCGATGGTCATGTGTGCCCGGATCGGCGCCGAACCGCGCTCCCCCCTCGATGCGCACGCCCTTGGCGCGGACGCGGTCAGCCAGAGCCGAGGCGATCGGTTGTCCCAGGTCGACCCAGAGAGACAAACCACCCGGTGGGGTGTGCGTGCGCCACTGTGGAAAGTAGCGGGCTATGGCATGCAGCAGCGCGGTGCGCTGGGTCCGGACCTGTGCGAGACGCGTCTGCAGAACCTCGCCGGTACGCAGGATCAGCGAGGTGGCCAGCAACTGATCCATGACCGAGCCCGCCATGTCCATGCTGACGCGTAGCCCCGCGAGCTTGGTGATCAATCGTGGCGTCGCCCGGAGCCAGCCGATGCGCAGCCCACCCCAGTGGCTCTTACTCATCGAGCCCACGGTGATCACGTGATCTCTTTCGCCGGCTGCGGCATGCGAGATGAAGGGCGCCGGCGCGGGTACATCCAGGGCGATATCGGTGAGCGTCTCATCGATGATGAGCCAGGTGCCAGTCCGGCTGGTTGCCCGCAGAATCTCGCTGCGCTGCTCGTCAGGCATCAAACAGCCCACGGGATTATGGAAGTCAGGGATGAGGTACGCCAGGCGCGGCAGCGTCTGACGAAGCGTAGCCTGCATGATCTCCTCGTCCCAGCCAGCCTCCGTGACCGGGACAGGGGTGGGACGCAACCGAGCATGACGAATGGCGTCCAGCGCGTTCGGGTACGTCGGGTTCTCCACCATCACCCGATCACCGGGCGAGGTAAGCAGCCCCAAGGCGAGTGCCAGCCCCTGCTGGGCGCCAGAGGTCACCAGAATCTGGTCCGGCAGAGTCGGTACACCGCGGCGCGTGTAGCGGTCGGCAATGGCGGACCGCAGCCCGGCCAATCCGAACGGGTGGTACCCAGGAGTACTCGCGCGTTGAGCCAACAGCGGCCCGCTGTAGGAAAGCGCCTCGGTCAATATGCTCTCGGGGAGCCCGAGAGCTGCTGCCGCCAGGTCAATACTCTCGTCCTCGGGCGTCAGCGGCTGCCGGGCGCCAGCCGGCCGCTTGCCGTCCGGCAGCATCGTCCACGTTCCCGAGCCGCGGCGGCTGCGGGCATAGCCGCTTTCACGCAGCAGGTCATAGGCCGCTTTGATGGTAGGGCGGCTGACGGCAAGTACCGATGCCAATTCCCGCTCAGCGGGTAGCCGAACATGCAAGGCAAGACGGCCCTCGAGGACCAAAGCGCGGATTGCCTGCGCCAGATGTCGGTAAGCAGGCTTGCTCGTGGAGAGGTCCGGCAGCAGTGCAGCCAGCTGCCCTGGGCTGATGGACCGACCCGCAGAGCCAGCCATGGCAGTGTCAGGCATGCCACTTTCCCTGAGTTGGGCCTTTGTCACTCACACAGCCTAACCACATAGCTGCCCGCCTGTCCCACACCGTCCCCACCATCAACGCATCATGCTGAGACGGGTCTTCGGCCCAGCACAGCCTGGCCGCGGTTCGCGCCAGAGGCTGCGCACGGCTCAACCAGGCCACATTCCGCGTTAGGCGGTCAGCCCACCATCCCGGCGAGCGGTGAATGAAGCAGAGGATCCAGGATCAGGATCACGCCCAACCCGATCATCACCGCCCCTGTCAGCATGGCAACGCGCTTGCCGGCCCGCAGTGCTCGTTCAGCCAAGAACAGCAACGTCAGCGCACCCATCCACAGCAAGTTGTGCAGCCCGACCGCCACCTGAACCAGCATCAGCGCCCAACAACAGCCCAGGCAGTACAGGCCATTCAGCGCCCCCGCACGCAACGTCCCGACCCACCCGGCGCCGAAGTCATGTGTCATGACGAAGGAGAGCGGGCTGCGGCACACCGTCAGACAACGGGTCTTAAGCCCCGAGAACTGAAAGACGCCAGCCATCGTGATGACAGCACCGGCGCCGACTACCGCCCACGTACTGCCCTCACTGATGGGAACAAGCCACCGCTTGAGGATCACCAGGAGCAGGGGCACCAGCCCAGAGAGCGCCCACACCAGCAAATAACCGGTGATGAAGACTGCGGTAGCCACCGTGCCGGCACGGCCCTTGGTCCGGGAGACGAACCTGTGCGCCGCCACGAGAGGGACTGCCACCGGCAGCATCATGGCGACCACCATGCCAGCCCACATGGCCAGGAACATCTCCGCCTCGGCCATCGACATGAGCGGAGTGGACTCGCCGTGGTGCATCGAATGATGCCCCGCCATGCCTGGCATGGAAGACATGCCTTCCATGCCAGGCATCGCAGGCTGATCGGCTCCTGCCATCGAGTGGTGGCCTGCGGAATACATCCACCACCAGGTAACCCCCGACACGGCGAGCACCCAAACGCCGGTCGTGAGGGTCAGGCGCCGCATCACCCGCTCAGGACTTGCTGTCACTCCGCCGAACCCATCTTCATCGGACCGAAGTCGGCGTGCACCAGTGGCCAGTCCCACCCCAGGTCGGGGTCGACGAAGCGGCTCTCGGTCTTGGCCAGGAGCCGCTCACCACCAAACGACATCAGCGCATTGTGCACCGCGATCGGCGTCTGGCCGTCCCTGCCCAGGAGCGGTTTGACAGGGATGGTGCTGGCACGCCCGAGCTGGAAGTACGGCTTGTCACCGGAGTCGTCGAGCTCGATCGGCACCCGACGAATGCCCTTGAAGTCCTCCACGAGAGTGAACAGCAGCGCCAGCAGCCCGCCGGCCTTCCCCGTGAGAATCTGCTCCATGGCCTCGGACTGGGCCTGCGGAGTGTCGTCACCGATGTAGACGGCGACCTTCAGCCCACCGTCCCAGACATGCTTGACGGTGCGGTAGGCGACTCCCAGCTTGCACCCCGACAGATCGACGTCGCCGTAAAAGCCCTCGTCAACGATGCCGACGCCGATGGCATCGCAGGAGCCGTGTGTCGGCGCTTCGGCGAACCAGCACGGACAGGGAGTGCCGCAGTTACACGCCCCGGCCAGCCGCCCTTCGATCGACCATTCCATATCGTGTGTCCTCTTGTTGTTTCCTCGGCCTGAACCACCGTGCGGCGCTCGCAGAAAGCGGCTGGGTGCCATGAAGATCGCCCACGGCACCCAGCCGCTTGTGCTGCTTCACCTCAACTGCGTCAAGCAGCCGCACCCGCGAGCTTGGACTCCGCAGCGCGAGTGGCCTCGTAGGCCTCGACGAAGTACATGGTGAACAGCTTGTACAGGTGGTCGAAGTGCTTGAGCAGCCGCTCGACGTCCGCGTCCGACTGCACCAGCGACATCAGGGTGTTCCACACGTCGCCGGTGTGGTCCTCGTCGATGTCGTAGTTCACGTGGGTCCGTGCACCCCGCACCTCGTCCTTACCGAGGGTCTTCTCCAGGTGGTCCAGCCAGTCCGGCTGTGTCTTCCGGGTGGTGTACTCCAGGAAGTAGCTGCTGGCGATGGCCGCGAGGGGGGTGCCCTCGAACTCCTGGCAGTAGAGGAAGTAGCCGTTCAGCAGCTTGGTCGCCAGGAACGGGTCGGTGGAGTAGACCTCGTCGGCGTCGACGCCCAGGCGGGCCAGGTCGGCGAGGAACAGCTTGTCGTGCAGCATCTCGTCGTCGGTGTACTCGGCCCACTCCTTGGCCGCCACCGGGTTATGCAGAGTGAAGTAGTGGATGGCGTGGGCATCGATGGTGCGCTTGCGACGGATGCGCAGAATGGTCTCGATGGTGTGCCGCTTGTAGTACGGCATGTCTACCTCGGAGGCGCTCAGGAAGTGCGTCGCGTAGGGGACCTCCGTATAGAACTGCTTGATGTAGTTGTTGAGCTTCTCGTCGACCTGCTTACGCAGCTCCGGACGAACGATCTCGGTTTCCGACATTAGAGTTGAACTCCTTCTTGGAAGGTTTTCTTGATGGGTTTTACTTGCTCGCCCCGGATGCGGCCGGAACGCGAATGCCGCTGAGGATGTCTTCTGTCGAGAATTCCGTCTGCCCCGCTGCTGCCGCGTCCAGAAGGGAGCCGAAACCGTAGCCGGACAGTCGATCCACCACATCGCCCAGATCGGCGACGATGGTGAAGTAGTCATCTCCCCGCTCGGGAACCGTGTACGGGCCAGCGATGACCTTGGCGCCAGATGCCTCGAAACCGGAGAGCTTTCCTCGCCGGCAGTACGAGACCACCTTTCGAATGGGCAAATTCACCTTCGCCCATTGGGTCGCCCACCCGAAGAGCAGGCGAGAGTAGGGAAGATCCCTGCCTCGGCTGGGCATGGATACCAGCCGGCCGAGCTCCCACACCGTGGGGTCTCCCTTGAGGTCGTCAGGGAGAAGCCCCAGCTCCTCGATCTCTGTAGTGCAGGCCGTGACCGGGACGATCCGAAGGGAGGCGCCGATGCGGTCCCCCTTGTGCAGCGTGAACACCTTGCCGCGCACATCGCGGTCCTTGTCCAGCCACCAGAATTCGCTTTCCGGAAAGCGGGGCTCGTACCGGAGCAAGCGCAGGGCATGGGCCTCTGCGAGATCCCCGATGTTCTCTACCAGCGAGAACCTGTAGAGGTCATCCATCATTTCTCCCAATCGAATCGGCCAGAGCCGCCCGCTCGGACAGGGACTGAAAGGCAGCTCCTTGTTCGACGTGAACCATCATGGTCGAGGCGCAGCCCGAGTTGCTGAGAAAGCAATGTCCTGAACGGGACATGTCCTAATGCAAGCCCCCAGTGCAACGCCCTGGCCAGGGCAAACGTCGCGCCGTTGCAAGCGCGGAAGTCGGAAGTCCCCTGGCCTGCCAATAGCTAGGAAGGACGGATAGTGGAAGAAGGTATGAGGCGTGAGGCCCTGATCAGGGCATGGCCGGAACAGGAATTATCGGAAAGGTTTCCCACGCTTTTGCGTGAGCCCGGATCCACGCCCTGACGGCCTACGCTGCGGACGCGGCGATCTACCCGTCGGCGTCGGTCACCTCTACGGCGACGAAGCCGGGCTCGTTCATGCTCAGATGCTGGTAAATCAGTTCATGGCCCATCGGACGACGTTGCTCGCCTGACCAGTTTGTTGACGGCCGGGCCAGCCGAGGGCGGGGCTCGCGCAGTGGGCGTGGCTTGGTCCGGAGGGGTGGGGTACTCGGCTGTGCAGGAGCCGGTAGGGTTGCGGGTACGTACCCGTACCCGCTAGATGGAGATGGCGTGACCATGTCCGACGCCAACGTCCGCATTCCCGAGGAAGCCAAAGATCGGCTGGCCGCGATCGCAGCGAGTGAGGGCCTTTCCCTGCGGGCCTACCTCGCCCGTCTCGCCGACACCCTGCTCACGCCGCAGGAGCGGGCGGAGCGTGCCGAGCGTGCCCGCATCGCGCTGCAGAAGTGGAACGGGTACAGCCCGACCGCCGCCGAGGAGCGGCAGCTGGATGATGAACTGGACCGCCGCCTGACGCAGGTGGCCGGCCGGTGAGCGAGGCGATGCACATCGTCTTCGACGACACGGCCATGGCGGCAGCCGGCCAGGGCAATCTCCTCGCCTCCCGGCTGATCCACCGCGCACACACCGAGCCGGGATGGTTCCTGTACGCCCCGGCCTGCGTCCTGGTCGAGGCCGACCGTGCCCGGCCGGGCACGGCTGAGCATCTCGCCGCGCTGCCCGGTGTCACGGTGCTCGATCTCGATCTCCCGGCTGCCCTGGCCGTGGCCCGTCAGCAGACATGGGCGGCCGCTCATGCTCAGTACTCGGCGCAGCCCACGGCTGACCGGCCGGACGGCGCAGTCATCGCCACCACCGATCCGCAGCGGTGGCAGGGCCAGCCGGTGCGCGTACTGGACCTGACTCCCTGAGGGCACCGACAGCGGCACCTGATGCTGGCTGGGCGGCGGTCAGTCGAAGTCGCCCAGCAGCGCCAGAGGCTGCGTGTTCTGATGCTCCTTCGGAGTGCCGAGTTCAGTGCTCCAAAGGATGCGCTCGCCGATGAAGTGGCTGCGCCGCCGCATGTCGCCAGCGACGTCGTAGGTCGGCTGGTACGGCCAGGACGCGGTGCTGCGGCGGCGCCGGGCCTGTGCCTCTGCGTACTCGCGCTGTTCGGCCTCGTACGCCCGGCGCGCCTCGGGAAAGTCGAGCAGGATCGGTTCGCCAGGGGCGACACGGGCCTGAGTTACCCGTTTCTCCTCGTCATCCACGGTGACAACGGCAGCCACGTCGAAGGCGGCATCCTCACCGTTGGTGATCAAACGGTAGCGACCTGGTTCGACCCAGTCGCCCTCCCAATGCACATCGTGTTGTTCGACGTCGCGCTGGTTTTGCTGATGCGCCAGTGCGTTGGCATCCTCCGCCAGCCGGTTCGCTGCCGTGGCGATATCGTTCGCCGCGCGGGCGATCTCGTTGGACTCGGCACTCGTCTCATTGGCGTGTACCGCCAGCTGATTGGCCGCTCGGGCGATCTTGTTGGCGTCGCCAGCGAGGCGGTTACCCTTCTCCGCCTCGTTGTTTGCCCGTTTTGCCTGGCGCATGCCGACGATCCCGGTGACGGCGCCGATGACACCCGCTATCCCGCCGGTCCAAGTGCCGACATCCCCCCACTCCAACCCCATAAGCGCAGAATAGCCACTCATCACACAAGAGCGCTGTGCCGCTTCGCCTGCCCTTATCGCCTGGCCCGCACCTCTTCGCGTCGTGCCGTGACCAGCGCGCGCCAGCGCTCGCGGGTCACCTGCTCGCCGTCCAGCCACCGCGCCGCGGAGGCGGACTCGGCGGACAGCGGCAGGCCGGCCATGAAGTGCACGATGTCGACGTAGTACGCGTAGTAGTCCTCGCGGGTCAGCTCGCGCAGCCGCCCGATGCTGGCAGCGATACCTTCCTGGTCGTCGCGGACCGCGTGGTGGAACGCGAAGGCCAACTCCAGCTTGGCCTGGGCGAAGGCGAGCCCGGAGGCGCTGATCTCGGCCCGGAGGACCTGGTACCGGTCGGCGAGGTTGGTGTCGGTGCCGGCGTCGCGCAGGAGCTCGGCGATGCGGACATCCAAGGTGGCGGCGCGCAGGTCGACCGGGCCGAGCAGGCGCTCGGCCAGCTCGATCTCGTCATCAGCGGTGTCGGGGGAGGCGAAGGCGAGGGAGAAGGCCCGCATGGCCTGGGACATGGCCGCCTCGCCCTTCTTCCCGTGCTCCTCGCCCTCCAGCCGCGCGGCCTGGAACGCCTGCGCTCCTGCGGCAATGTCGCCCTGAACCCACCTGACATCCCCCATCACGCGGTGGTGGCGGCCCTCCCAGCCAAGGTGTGCGGCGGCATCCAGGGCGGTGGGGAAGTCGCCGGCGAGCCGGGCCAGGTGCGCGAGCCCGCGGCGGGCATTGGGCGCCAGGCGGCCGCCGCCGGCGACGACGTGCTGCATGCCGCGGCGGGAGTCCTCGGTGCGCCCAAGATCCCGCTGGGCCTTGGCCAGGTAGTAGACCGCCATGTCGTGCAGGTCAGGCGGCAGCAGGCCGGAGTCGGCGAGGCGGGTAAGGCGCTCGGCGGTCCGGGCGCGGTTCTCGCGCTGGCGGCGGGCGAGCGTGCTGAGGATCTCCACCAGCGCATCGGCGGCCGTCTGCAGTCCCGTACCGGCGTCGTTGTCGCGGGCGGGAGGTGCGAGGGGCTCCCAGACGGAGTCGCCGATGTAGGCCCAGGCGGCCTCGGTGAGCCAGTCCAGGTCCAGGTGGTGGTCGCGGGCCAGGCGCAGGCCTTGGCGCAGGCAGCCGACCAGCAGCAGCCGGTCGCGTGCTTCGCCGGCGCGCCACTGCTCGCCGAGCGCGGTGAAGGCGCGTGTCGCGGCCTGCTGCCAGTCGGTGGGGGACCAGCGGTCATCGGTCTGGTCATCGGCGGTGCGCAGGGTGGAGCGGATCAGGTCGTGCAGGTGGAAGGGCCACAGGCCGAAGGGGTTGTGCCGTACGAAGGGCCGCTCGGTCAGCCGCAGCGCCGACGCCTGGTGGGTCAGCCCGGCCGTGCGGGTGGCGAGGTTCAGGTCGAAGGCGTCCAGGAGGGCGACGGAGCGCAGAACGTGCCGTTCGTCGGGGGTGAGGTCGGCCAGGGTGCGGGCGATCAGGGCGGGGAAGTCGGCGTCGAAGTCGGCCGGCTCCGGCTCCCGGCCGCTGCGCCGTATCTCCAAAAACCGCATGACGGCCAGGTCCAGGTACAAGGGCAGGCCGTGGGAGCGGTCAGTGATGACCTGGCGCAGGCTCGCGTCAATGAGGGGCTGGCCGTCTCGGGCCAGGCGGCGGGCGAGGTAGTCCTCGCAGTCCTCGGGAGAGAAGTCCCCGATCAGGATCTGCCGACCGCCGGCCGAGGACGCGGGGTAGGGGGTACGGGCGGCGGGGAGGTCGCGGGTGGCCAGGTCGGGCCAGGCGGCAGGCCCGGTCCAGTCCAGCTGGCCGGCCAGGGCCTCCTCCGCCCACTGCAGCCGGCTGCGGCCGGTGATGACGAACAGCGCGTTCGGCAGCAGCCACACCACCCGCTGCAGAAGGCGCTCAAAATCGCGGTGCGTGCGGTCGCCGATGTCTTCGAAGGTGTCCAGCAGCACCACCGGGACAACTGCCTTGTCGGCGGGGAGCTGAGCGAGCTCCCAGGCCAGCAGATGCGGATAGAAGGACAGCGCGTCCAAGTCCGCTTCGGCCTCCAGCAGATCCGCCAGGCGCGCGCAGCCGGCCAGCGCCCGTACGGACTGCCGGCGCTCGCGCAGGGCGCCCACCAGCGCTCCGGTCACCTGCCCGACCGCGGCCCCGACGGTGCCGGGCAGGAGCAGGGCCTGGGCGACGTCGCCGAGCGCGGACTGCATCTGCTGCGGCAGCGCCCGGCCGAAGCGGGCGGCCAGCCCGTCCCGGCGCAGGTACTCCTCCAGGTTTTCGCCGGGGTGGGTGTGTTCCCAGTACCGGCGCAGTGCCAGGTCGAAGGCGGGAAGTGGGCAGCCGAGCTCGGCGAGCGCGAGGCGCAGAGTGAGGACAACGCGCTCGAAGTCCATCCCGGCCGAGCGGGCGAGGTCGATCCGTACGGGCAGGATGCGCCGGTCGGTGGGCCAGGCCGGTGCCGGCCACTGGGCGGGCCGCTGCTGGCCGCCGGTGGTCAGGGCCGCTTCAAGTTTGCGGCTGAGCGTGGTTTTGCCGATGCCGCCGACCCCGTGGAAAACCACGACGTTGCGGCGAGGCGCTTCGAGGTCCTCGACGTCGAAGGCGGGGTCGGCCAGGCGCTGCAGGTGCTGGCCGAGGGCGGCGGTGACGACCTGCCATTGCCCCTGCCGGTTGGTGAACGCCTCACTGGCGGCAAGGGAGCGGTCGTTGGAGCTGAACAGTGCTCGCAGATCCCGGCCCGCCACAACAACCCCCGAAAACGATCAACTGGCATCAACGTACGACACCCTGGCAGCTTTCCTCACCACCAGCCCCGTCCGCTGCGGCCTTCCCGGCCACGTCCCGCCAGGCGGTGCTTGGGACAATGCCCCGATTGTCCCGAGAGCAAGGTGGTTTTACCCATGGACGACAACGGCGAGCAGGCCGGCGGCACCGAGTACGAGGGCGCGGTGGAGATCCTGCGGCGAGTGTCGGTTTGGTACAGCCAGGCCATCATGGCCGAACGCCGCGCGCCGACGCCCGACTCCCAGCGCCTGGAGCATCTGATGGCCAAGCGTCAGGAGTGCGTGGAGGACCAACAGGCCCTGACGACCGCGACACCTGAGCAGGTGGAGCAGCTCGCACAGCGTTACGCGGCGCGCTGGAAGGAACTGACCAAGCCGTAGTCGGCAGCCTGGCGCGCCGGGAGCGGCAGCGCGGCGACCGGCGGGGCAGCGGACAGGCGGCGCGGGCGCAGGTGCTCGGGCAGTAGTGGGCGGGCCAGGGCCGTGATCTGCTCCAGCTCGGCGCGGTACTGCGGCAGCGCCTGGCGCAAGGCGCGCTGCTCGGCAAGGAAACGCCACGCTTCGGCATCGCTGTACGGGCGCTGCCGCTCGGCCACCAGGGCCAGAGCGGCGCCGGTCGGTCCGGCCATACTCCCGTCCGGGCGGCGCTCGCCCTGCCAGGCGGCGGTGCCGTCCCTTCGCATCACCACCACCGCGTCCGCCACGCCCCGCTGCTCGGCGGCCTGGAGTGCGGTCGCGACCGCGAGGAAGCACCGGTCGTGGCCGCTGGCGGTGGTGAACCGGCCCGGAACGCCGAGCCGGTTCACCTGGGCGTAGCGTGCGGCGGTGCCCTGGCGGCTGTCCGCAGCCCGCACCGCCAGGACGACCAGCTCGATCCGGTGCCCGGCCGCGCGGAAGGGCAAGACGCTGTCGAGGAACTGTTGCGCGTCGCCGGGTGCGATCTCGATGACCGCATCGCCGCGCCGGTTGCGTACGTAAGCCTCGGCCCGGGTCTGCCAGGCCCGGTAGTCCGCGCGGATCGCCGCTCCTGCGCCGCGCGGATTGTCCTGCAGCAGCTGGTGGTAATCGGGATGGGCGGCTTTGAAGTCATCCCCGACCAGGTGCGCCGGCTGGCCCCGCAGCGTGCGCAGGATCAGGCGGGCCGCCCGCGTCTTGCCCGCGCCCGGTTGTCCCATCACGTAGGTCACACGCGGCGTGTCCTGGGCAGTGATGCCGCTGAGGTAGGACGGCACGATCAGTTCATCGAAAATCCAGCGGTGCTCCTCGGCCGAGAGCCGGTGGTAGGTGACACCGGGCGGCTGGGAGGTGGGCTGGGCGATCCGCCGCACCGGCTCCGCCAGTGCGGCGGCGCGCTCGGCATCGCGCTGGACGGCCAACCGCCGGTCCTCCGGCAGTGGTTCGCGGTGCAGCCGTTGGTCGGTTCGGGCGAGCTCGCGCCGGAAGGTCTGCGTCTGCGGCGCGTTCCACGGCCGTGCCCGCTCCGCCGCCACCGCCGCCCGCGCCGCCGGTTGCCGACGCCAGACACCACCGGTCAGTTCGTTGTCGTACAACGCCGTACCGTCGCGGCGCACGACGGTGATGCGGTCGGCCAGCTGCTCGGCCTCGATGACGGCCAGGGTCGGCAGCAGCTGCTGGGCACACCGGTCGTGGTTCTCCCAGGAGACATACCGGCCGCCACCGGCGAGGGTGTCAGTGAGGAAGCGGGACAGCGTCCCCAGCTGGCTCAGGGCCTCCGCCGTTGCCAGGGCCACGACCTCGATGCGGGCACCGGCCTGACGGTAGGCGGCGGCGGAGCTACGGAACTCCTCGGCATCGGCCAGGGCCGTCTCCACCACCGCATCCAGGCTGTGCGTACGCACGTGGGCTTCTACTGCGGCCTGCCAGCGGCGGGTGTCGGGGCGCACCTTCACTCCGGCCGTGCGGACGTCCTCAGTGAGCAGCTCGGCATAGCGGCGGTGCGCGGCCTTGTACAGGTCGCTGCCGATCCTCACCGCCCCGCCTCGGCGGTTCAGTGCCGCATGGACAAGGTCGGCGATGTGGGTCTTTCCGCTGCCGGGCTGCCCCGCGACGAAGACGGCCACGGGGTGCTGTTGGCGGACCGCGTGCGCCGTCCAACGCGGCAGGATCTCCCGGGCCAACACCCCGTTGCTCTCCTCCTCGGACAGCACGGTCGCTGTGACCTCCGCTTCCCCCACCAGTCCTCCTGCACCGAACGCCGTGATCGCGACGCCACCGACTCTGGCAAAAATCAAGCATAAAAGCAAGCATAAATTCAGAGGCGAATCTGTGGTATGTTCTGGGCTGGAGGTGAAGCATGCCCACCGAAAAAGAGCTGTTCGAAGCGGTTGATGCACTACTGGAGGGGGACCCCGCGCTGCCCCCGCCGGCCGAACGCGCCCGACTGCGGGAGGCTGCCGGCGTTACCCAGGCCCGCCTCGCCGAGGCGCTGAAGTCGACGGCGCAGACCGTCAGGAACTGGGAAGCAGGCCGCTCCGAGCCGCGGCCGCCACGCCTGCAGGCGTACCAGCGGCTACTGGAGGGATGGGCAGCGAAGTACCCGCCCGCGGTTCCGGAGACCTTCACCGGCGCCACGGAACCAGCGACGCCCACCCCTGCCCCCGCGCCCGAGACGGTCCCCGCCCCGGCGCCCGCCGCCAAGCCGACATCGACCTCACGCCGTCCGGCGCGGGCGAAGGCCGCGAAGCCGGCCGCGGACCCGCGCTTCCCGCACGGCCCGCTGGCGGTCCTGGACGGTGACGGCACCGCGTACTGCGCCGGCGGCCTGGTGCTGGAGTGCCCGGCGAAGACCATCCCGGCGCTGGTCGAGTGGACGTTGAAGGAGTCCGGGCTCGGGGCGCCGCGGCTGCACCGCCACGGCAAGGACGCCGATCCGCTGGTCGCGCTGACCGCATCGGCCGCCGTGCGCCTCGGCCTGCCCGAGAGCCTGGAGGGGCCTGAGGCCCGCCGCTCCCTGCGGCTGCCCGACGACCACCCCGTGGTCAAGCAGCTCACCCGCGCGAAGTGGAAACTGACCCAGCGCGGCTTCGGCCCGTGGCCCCGCATCTACCGCCCGGCGCAGGCCGGGCAGCGCCAGTGCGTGCAGCTGGCCATCTTGCCTTGGGACGCCCTCGATTCACGGGCCTGGCCCGGCGCCGACCAGCTGCCGCCGGCCGAACTCGCCCGCGCCCTTGGCACCTACGCCTCCCGGGTGCTCACCCCGCGCGGCTCCACCGCCGTCTCGGGTCTGGAGCTGATGACGGCGCTGCGCCCGCCGACCCGCCCGGTGAAGGACGATGCGACCGGCAGCTGGGTGTCGGGGACGAACCCCGGGGCGCTGACCGCGCCGGTCGATCCGGCGCCGCCGGAGGCAACCCTCGAGCACCCGGTCGCCCAGGGCTGGGACGGTGGCTTCCTGGATGAGGAGGCGTACCAGTGGGTGCGCGATGTGCAGCTGCTTTCCGATGAGGAGTGCCTGCTGCCGCACGCGGTCGGCCTGGACATCAACACAGCCTTCCTCGCGGCCGCGGCCCGCCTGAGCGTCGGCCTGGGCGAACCCGTCCACGTCGACCGGCCCGTCTTCGACAAGAAGGTCCCCGGCAGCTGGTACGTGGACCTCTCCCACATCGAACTGGACCCGCGCCTGCCGAGCCCGTTCACGCCGTCCGGCCGGCGCCCGAACGGCCCGGCCTGGTACGCCACCCCCACCGTCGCCTACGCGGTGGAGCTCGGCTACGACGTCACCCCGATCGAGGCGTACCTGCGGCGCGAGACTGGCCCGTACCTGGACCCCTGGCACGACCGCCTGAAGACCGCGTACGTCGACACCGTCGCCGACCTCGGCGTCACCAAGGACCTGGACGACGAAGCGTTCCTCGCCGCCATGGAGGAGCACAAGCAGGTCGACCCGGGCCTCGCCGCGGTCCTGTCCGCCATCAAGTCCACCGTCAAGGGCGGCATCGGCAAGCTGCGCGAGCGCCCCCAGGGCCGCCACTACCGGGACGGCGAGCGCTGGCCGGCCCTGGAACGCCCCACCTGGCGCCCCGACATCCGCGCCGCGGTGATTTCCAAGGCGCGGGTGAACATGCACCGCAAGATGCTCAAGACCGCCCAGGCGTCCGGCCTGTACCCCCTCGCCGTGCTCTCCGACTGCGTGGTCTACCCCAGCCCCGGCCCGAGCCCGCTGGACTTCCTGCCGCGTGACGCCGACGGCAAGCCGTATCCGGGCTCCTTCCGTCTGGGCCCCACCCCGGGCCTGGCGAAGGTCGAAGGCGTGCAGACCATGGCGTGGGCGGTGGACCTGATGGAGCAGCAGTACAACCCGGCCCGCCATATCAAGGGCGGCGACGCCGTCCTGGACGAAGGGGAGTAAGTCATGGGGGACATCGAGGACGCCCTGGAGCGCGCCGACCGCGAAGCCTTCACCCGGGAACCGCCGAAAACGCCGCTCGCGCAGATCCGCCTCCTGGTCCGCGCGGAGAAGGGCTCCACACGGGCCGTAGCGGCCCGCCTGGGCGTCTCCCAGCGCACAGTGGAGCGCTACCTCGCCGGACAGCGCAAGACCCCGCAGAAGCGCCTCGCAGACGCCCTGCGCCGCGAGGTGCCCAAGGTGTGGCAGCCGCGCGTACGCCAGCGCCGCCGCAAGCAGGCCGCCACCACCGCCGGCATCACCATCGAAACCCGCGCCCGCTTCGGCTACACCGCCCCCATCGGCACCACCGACGACGGACGGGTCCGCCGCCTGACCGTCCACCTCCCACCCGCCTACGCCGCCCGCCTCTTCGACGCCCAGCAACAGGGCGCCAGCGACCAGCACATGCGCTCAATCGTCGCCGAAGGCTTGCAGGAAATCTATTTCAAGGACGGCGGCCGCCGCGCCGATGACCTCGAAGTGGAATTCACCGACATCGACTACATCGACGTTTCTTTCTGAGCGGAACGGGCGATTTTTCCCTCTCTTACGGTGTGACTAAGCGCGCTAGTTGGCGGATGAGCGCTGTACTTGGCGGAGCTGAGCGTTCTGGTTGGCGAGCCGGGTGGCCGTCCGCCTTCTCGCCGGGACCAGCACGCCCGGCCCCGTCGAACACGGCCGAGGAGGGATTCCAGAATCAATCGGCCTCCCGTTCCACCGGCAGCCACAGCTCGGCATCCGCCTCGCTGCCGTCCGCCGACATCCGCGTACGAAGGATCTCCGGCCCGGGGCGGCTCCGGTACGGGTTCGATGGGAACCACTCGGTGAACACATCCCGCCACAGCGCCTGGATCGCCTCCGGCGCCGGCCCCGAGGTGGTGAAGACCGCCCATGTTCCGGCCGGCACGGGCATCGTGGCCATGCCCTGCGGCGCGGACGCCGAGGTGACGACCCCGTAGTAGTAGTCGAGGTCGGTGCCCTCCGCCCGGCTGGGATCGAGGTCGTCGCAGACCGCGAGGAGGCCCTGCGGCTCCTGGTCGGACAGCTTCTCCAGCAGCTCCCTTGCCTGGTCGCCGATCCCGCGGACAAAATCGCTGATCGCCTGGTTCGGCCCCGAGTGCACAAGCGGCACCCGAGCCTTCGCCCCGACGACGCTGAACTCCGGCTTGCGCACGACCCGGTAGCGCATGCTGCTGCTCCCGTCGACGATGAGGCGGAAGGTCATCCGGGGCTGGGAGCTGAGCGCCGCACCGGTGCGCCGTGCCTCGCCGGGCCCGACGCCGTGCACCGCGCGGAACGCCCGCGCGAACGCCTCTCCCGAGCCGTACCCGTACCGCACCGCGATCTCCAGCAGCGTCCGCTCACCGGCCAGTACCTCCGCACCCGCGACGGTCAGCCGCCGGCGCCTGATGTACTCCGACAGCGGCATCCCTGCGAGCGCCGAGAACATCCGCCGCAGGTGGTACTCCGAGGTGGCCGCGACCCGCGCCAGCTCGCCCACGTCGACGGAGCTGTCGAGCTGCCGCTCGATGAGCTCCATGGCCTGATTGAGCCGCTCCAGCACACTCGCCTCCAAGGTCCCGACCATCGATTCAATCAGGCGCGGCCCTGCACGCCGCACCCGAGAAAAGCGGTGCGGCAAGTGTCGGGTGACCGGGACGGGCGGCGCCGCACGATGGAGGCATGGACGACACGACCTTGGTATCCCGCTTCCTCCGCGACGGCTTCGTCAAGCTGGAGGGCGCCGTCGCGCCCCGCGTGGCCGCGAGCTGCGCGCGACTGCTGTGGCGGGAGACGGGCTGCGACCCGGACGACCCAGAGACGTGGACGCAGCCCGTGCACTGGGTCGGCGGAATGGCACAGGGACCGTTCGCCGCCGCACCCAACTCCCCGGCCCTGCACCGGGCGTACGACCTGCTGGCCGGCGCCGGGCGCTGGGAGCCACGCTACTCGCTCGGCACCTTCCCGCTGCGCTTCCCGCACGAGGAGGAGCCCGACGACGCGGGCTGGCACATCGAGGGCAGCTATGCAGTGGAGGGCAAGACCTGGCCCTTCACCAATCTCCGCTCACGCGGCCGGGCCCTGCTGATGCTGTTTCTGTTCAGCGAGGTGAGGGAAGCGGACGCCCCGACTCGGATCCGGGTCGGCTCCCACCTCGACGTGCCTAAGGTGCTGGAGCCGTACGGGGAGGAGGGCGCGAGCGGCCTGGCCATCGCGCCAGATCTCGTAGCGGCATCCGCCCACCGGCCGCTCGCCCTCGCCACCGGTTCCCCGGGTGACGTCTTCCTGTGCCATCCGTTCCTGGTGCACGCAGCACAGCCGCACCACGGGGCGCGGCCGCGCTTCATGGCCCAGCCGCCGCTGATGCCGGCCGCGCCGTACGAACTGGAGCGGGGCGACGGCGCGTACTCACCCGTGGAGGTCGCGATTCGCCGGGGCCTGGGACAGGCCACCCCCGGTCCCGACGGGGAGGACGCCGGACCCGCCAACCAGAATGCTCGGCTCCACCAAGTAGAGCGTTCATCCGCCAACTAGCGCGCTCAGTCACATACGGGCTGCTCACCGGCCGTCTCGCCGCCACAGGCGCCAGCCGCGCGGTGACCTGTCGGCCCGGAGAGCAGCTTCCGCTGCGGCGAGGTTGTTGCGGCTGGTGAGGGTGTCGGGGTGGTCGGGGCCGAGGATGCGTTCGCGGGCGGTGAGGTTCTGGCGGAGGAGGTCGGCGGCTTCTTGGTGTCGGCCGAGTTTGTTGAGGGCGCTGGCGAGGTTGTTGCGGCTGGTGAGGGTGTCGGGGTGGTCGGGGCCGAGGGTGTTTTCGCGGGTGGTGAGGTTTTGTTGGTGGAGGTCGGCGGCTTCTTGGTGTCGGCCGAGTTTGTTGAGGGTGCTGGCGAGGTTGTTGCGGCTGGTGAGGGTGTCGGGGTGGTCGGGGCCGAGGATGCGTTCGGAGTCGGTGAGGGTCTGGCGGTGGAGGTCGGCGGCTTCTCGGTGCCGGCCGAGGTCGTTGAGGGCGCCGGCGAGGTTGTTGCGGCTGGCGAGGGTGCCGGGGTGGTCGGGGCCGAGGATGCGTTCGGAGTCGGTGAGGGTCTGGCGGTGGAGGTCGGCGGCTTCTCGGTGCCGGCCGAGGTCGTTGAGGGCGCC
>NZ_JBFAKN010000019.1:0-6260 GCF_040655775.1 Streptomyces sp. NPDC050315 | reverse complement strand
GCCGGCGAGGTTGTTGCGGCTGGCGAGGGTGTCGGGGTGGTCGGGGCCGAGGATGCGTTCGCGGGCGTTGAGGGTCTGGCGGTGGAGTTCGGCGGCTTCTTGGTCTCGGCCCAGTTCGTTGAGGGCGTAGGCGAGGTTGTTGCGGCTGGTGAGGGTGTCGGGGTGGTCGGGGCCGAGGGTGTTTTCGCGGGCGTTGAGGGTCTGGCGGAGGAGGTCGGCGGCTTCTCGGTGCCGGCCCAGTTCGTTGAGGGCGCCGGCGAGGTTGTTGCGGCTGGTGAGGTTGTCGGGGTGGTCGGGACCGAGCCGTTGGGTTTCGGCGTCGAGGACGTGCTGGCGCAGGAGAAGCAGCTCGGTGAAGGCGCCTGCTTCGCCGAGCATGTCGGCGAGGGCGTCGAGGGAGTTGCGGACGGCGGGGAAGTCTTCGTCCGGTGTGCGGTGCAGGAGTGGGGGGAGGTGGGGGGCGAGGAGGCGTGCGGTGGGCCAGCTGGCCCGGCCGGGCTGCTGCGCGGTCTCATCCGCAGCCTGTTGCAGACGCTGGTCGAGCGCTGCCGTCCACGTCTCCCGGCCGACTGCGCCGGTGGGCACGTTGTGGGCGTTGACTTCCCTCACCAGCAAATGCAAGACGAGCTGGGAGACCGCAAAGCCGTCGGGTTCCTCGGTGGCTGGGGGTTGGGGTGCGCCGAGGAGGCCGTAGCGGTGGAGGCCAGCCAGGGCCGCATCCAAGGCGGCGGGGGTGGCGTCCAGACCGGTGGCCTCGGTCACCAGGCCGGGCGTGATGAGAGAGCGTGGGATGGGCGCAGGCTCCAGCAGGGACAGCAGCTGCAGAACCGGCCGGGCCAGGACGTAGCCGTCGGCGTGCAACTGGTCCAGGGACACCTCCCAGGTGTGCCGGACCACCGTCCGGGCCACGTCCGGGTCACCTGCCTGGGGGTGGCTGGCACCGATGAGGTCGCCGAACTCCCGGTCCAGGGCTTCCCGGTAGGCGGAGAAGGTGCGGTGGCGGCTGGTGGGGATCGCCAGGTACCGGCCTGCCGCATTCAGCGCCAGCGGCAGCCCGCCCAGCCGCCCGGCCAAGGCCTCCGCCTCCGCCGCACTCCCTGCCTGCGGCGCAGCATCCAGCAGCACCACCCCGCCCGCGTCCTCTTCCAGCGGCTCCAGCGCCAGCACCTCGGCCCGCGGCCCCCAGGTCTCCGCTGCACGATCGCGGCTGGTGACCAGCAGCAGCCCTGCGCCGGTGGGGCGCAGCCATCCGCGGTACGCGGCTACCGGCTCACTGCCCGGCCCGACCTTGCTGGGAGTGTCGACGTTGTCGACCACCACCAGCCACCCCTTCACCCGCGCCAAGTGCTCCCACACCACGTCCACCAGCGCCGCCCGGCCCGTGCGTGCGTCCTCCAGCCGCGCCTCCGGCAGCCCGAGAGCGTGCGCCACCTGCGCGAAGTCCTCGGCCAGGGCCGCGGCGTCCTCCCGCCAGCGAAGCCAGAACACTGACGCTCCGGCCTGCTGGGCGCGTGTGGCCGCCTCGATGGCCAGGGTGGTCTTGCCGAGCCCGCCCGCTCCGCACACCACCACCATCCCCACCGAGCTCCGGATACCTTCCAGTTCGCGCTCTCGGCCGCGGACCGGCCCTGTGACAGCCGGAGGCATCAGGGAATGCCCCGACAACCTGGCGACATCCCGAAGCTCCACCGGCGCGGTCTCCGGGCCGCTCTCGGCCGCGGCCAGGCGGCGGTCCCATAACAGCAGGACGATCGCCACCACGGCCAGCGTCCCGAACACCGACCAGTTCAGCAGCTGATTCTGGGTCCAGGCCGGGGGGTCGGCGGTGACGTAGTTCGTCACCATCGCCACCAGGATCGTCACCACCGCCGACGCCCCCGAGACCACCGACCCGGCCCGCACCCCACGCCTGTACGCCACCCCGCCACTCCTCTCCCCTTCGAATGCCAGAATGCCCGCCCCCACCCGGCCGGGAGACAGCACGACCACGACCGACACCACCCCGTGACTCGTCGTCACGACTACAGCGCTTCCCAAGCCGCCACCCACGCCGAAGGCGAGGCCCCGCCCGCAACGGAACACTGTCTGACGAGAGTGTTGGCGCGGTCCGTGGCGGGCGGGACACTGCCGGTATGGGGCGGGAAGACGCCGAGAGCAACGGCGCACTCACCGAGGAAGAGCGCGAAGCCATCGGCGGAATGCCCATCGAAGACCCCGGCGACGACCAGGACCAGGGCGGCGACGATGAGTGAGTGGGGCGACGCACGCTTCGGCCGGCGCCTGCTGCAGCGCACCTACCAACCCGGCCGGATGCGCGCCGTCACCCTCGCCCCCGGCCCGCCTCGCGCCGCGCACGTGGACCCCGACATGCCCCGCGCGGTCCTGCGGTGGGACGGACAGTGCTGGAAGCTGGTCGCGGTCGTCGCCGACCTTGCCGCCGCCCAGGAGCTGATGCGTCCAACCAAGCCCGGCCCGGAGCCGTGGTAACCGCGGCGGTGCCGAACCCTCCCTCGGCGCGGCCGCTGCCGCGTACGGTGAGAGCGAGACCCGCCTGGAGGACCTCATGAGCGCAACTCCCGAGCACGCGCCCGCCTCGCCGCCCGCGCCGGCGGCCGCCGCGCAGCTGCTCGCGCGCATCCGTGCCGACCGCCGCGCCGACCGCTGGGTGCCGGCCTTCGAGCGGGACTGGGCAGGCGCGCTGGAGGACTCCCGGCACAGCTACAGCCTGGCCCCGCTGTACGACGTCGTCCGCGAATGGCAGGTCCGCCTCGACACCGCACCGGCCGTCGACGCCTTCCTCGACTCCGGCAAGGACGACTCCGACTTCGTCCCCCTGGAAGACGTCCTCGGCCCCCGCCGGTGAGCAAGCCGGCTGGACAGTCCGTCTGTCCGCAAAGGGCGGCCAGATGCTGCGCGAGCTGCCCGACCACGGTCGAGAGATGGTCCGCGACGTCCTGGACATCGCCACCCGCTCCCCGTGGGGCTGGCCGCAGTGGGACCGCAACGACCCCGAAGGCGAAGACATCCGCTGCGCCGCGATCGGACCGCTGTCCCTCGTTTACTGGATCAACCGTCCCGCGCGGAATCTGTCCGTTCTAGACATCAGCTGGCTCGGGTAATCAGCGTCTTCGAATTGCCGACTGATGCGCGTTCAGGGTGCAGCTGTCCCCTATAGTTGTCTTGCCGTATCCGTGCTGAAGCGTCATGGTGCTGCGGCAGGCTGGTTCGCCAGCGGGCTTAAAAAAAGCCCCGAATGTCCGTTTTAGCGCATAGGTAGTTCACTGCGCATGAGCTGGGGCTTACCGAATGTGCTCGGGCCCGCAGACGACGAACCTTTCTTGCGAATCGCGAACGGGCCCCGGACCCCGAAGGGCCTGAGGTGAACCTGCAGATCGCCCCCGTGAACGGCTTGATCTTCGTGATCGGCTGTCTCGTTGGCTATGTCGTGTACCGCCGCACCATGAACAGCCTGGACACCCCACGGCCTTCAGGAGATCTGGCTGCTGCCATCACAGCTGCCGCGGCCGCCGTCGCCGTGTTGGTCGTCCTGCTCGCGCCCGCGAGTAGCCAGGCAACAGACGAGGCGCCGACCCGAGGCACCGTCCCCGCGCCGGCCAGAGATTAGCCGATCGGACAAATGACCCGGTCGCGTTCGCGACGCTTAACCCCTTGGCCGCTACAGGCGCTCTCACGAAGGGGCCAGGCACCCCCGGTCTCCGGCATTGTTGCCGGAAACCGGGGGCGTCTCATGTTGAGACGGTTCAAAACAGTGCGAACTCCGGTGCTTTGCTCTCGGGCGCGTTCGTGAGAGACAAGAAGTACGTGCTGGCCAGCTCTACCTTCTGCTCTGACCCGTGGCACAACACGAGATTCAGTTCCCGCCTCCGCGGCCTCGGGTGCTTGTGATCCACGATCGTGCGAGCCCTCGGGTCCACTGCAACAGCGCGGAGACAGACGGGGCACTGCGTGCGGGGCCAAGAAGCCATGACGTACCTCATTTCCCGCAAAGGAGGAACCCGACCATCGGGGCGTCCTTGTGCGATGCATCCATAAGAGCGTCAGCAATCGGGAAGCTGGTAGCGCAGCGACAAGACTCGTAGATCAGCGAACAGTCGAAGGAAAAGAGAGGACGAGTTCAGCGTTCGGCGATCTTCGGCCAAACTCGGTCGTCTTCGGCCGTAACCCCCTATGCTGGCCCTCTGCGCATGGAGGGGTGGGCATGACGGAGTCGTCCGAACTTGAAGCCATACAGGTCTATGAACAGGAGCTGGTTGCTTTCGCTGATGCGCTCCGCGAGCTTCATGTAAGCCGCGGAGCTCGTCCTTACCGTGAGGTAGAGGCTGCTGCTAGGACAGCAGGACGCGTAACGCTGTCTACCTCCGCCGTCTCCGAGGCTCTAGCTGGCAAACGGCTTCCCTCATTGGACTTCACCTTGGAACTGGTACGGCAGATAGCCGGTGACGATCGGGAGTTGCGGGAACAGTGGCAAGGGCGGTGGAGGAACGTAAAGATTCATCAGCGGAGGGCATCTACATTCCGGAAAACTACCCGACGCACGTCTAATCTCAAGAGCGAGGAAGAGAAACCCGCTCACACCTTCCAGCTTCTTGCAGGCCACTCCGAAAAAATAATCTCTAATGCGCGGCGTGAGGCAGAAGAGATAATCGAAGCGGCTCGTTCCGAGGCGGAAAAGCTGCTCGAAACTGCCAGGGTGCAGGCAGACGAGATGCTTCAAGCTGCAAGTGACCAACTCCTCGCAGCTGGAGAACAGAAGCTAACGTCTGCTGCTGCTCGACTGCGAATCAGAGAGTCTCTACGCATCATCTTGGTAGGCCCGCCTGGAGGGGGGAAAGGCACGCAGGCTCCTTTTATTAGTCAGCAGCTCGATATCTCCTATATACGCCTTGGAGAACTGTTTCGGAAAAACGTGTCGGGAGGCACACGTATTGGTACTCAAGTGAAGCGCTTCATGGAGGCCGGTAAATTGGTCCCCGATGAGGTCACCATGGCTATGCTATTCAAACACTTCGAAGAGGATTCCGTATATGACGGATTCATCCTAGACGGCATTCCTCGCAACTTGAACCAAGCGGATCTTCTCGACGAGTTTTTCGCAGTGGAGGGAAAGAAAATCGATGTAGCGTTGCACATCGACATCCCTCGAAAAGAATCATTCAAACGTCTGGCTGGACGAAGGGTGTGCACGCAAGATGGTTCGCACGTTTCGCACACCATCTATACACCGCCCAAGCGGTACGGTATTTGCGATGTCTGCGGGGCTAACCTCGCACTGCGAGTTGACGACACGCGAGACGTAATTAGGAAGCGTTGGGAGGTATGGGAAACAGAATTCCAGCACGTTAATCGAAAATACGGTGGTGAAGGTAGACTCATCACCATTCATGGCCTGGGACCAGTGGCAGATGTGACCGCACGCGCAATCGACGCTCTCGCTGCCTACTTCGGGTGACGGCATACCGTCTGCGTGAGCAGGTCCAGCGTCGGCACCAGGACCAGCACACGCCCGTGCGGCCCGAGCCGGCGCGCAGCTGCGGCGGCCATGATGGTCTTCCCTGTCCCGCACGCGGCATGGACCTGCCCGCGCAGGCCATCCGCGGGAATCCCTCCGGGCGGAATGTCGAGGCCGCGCACAATGGCGTCCACGGCCTCGATTTGATGGTCACGCAGCTTGATGGTCATTCCCCGTGCTCTCCTTTTCGTGGAATGGGGCACGCAGTGAGGGTGAGAGGAACCGAAGCAAAGTGGATCGTAGGGTGGTGGTGCGGTGTAGTTCCAGACTCTACACACTGCATCATTTCGATTCATCCGTGTTGGGCATGTTGGCACTGCGAATGTGATGGTTAGCCAGTTTGGGCCTGTGTGCGGGGTGTTGGGGAGTATGCTGTGAGGGTCCCCTCAGGACTTGGCTCGGCGGGGTGGTGGTTCGGGTGGAGCGCAGCGGAGACCGTTCTCCTCGGCGGTGCCGGCATCGCTCCGGGCTCGGGTCCATGGTGGGGGTGTGGTCCGGGATTCCAGGGTTTACACGGGCGCGGACGCGATGCACCCTCCCTCGTAGCCAGCCTTGAACCCCCCGCGAAGCGGGGGGTTCTTCAATTCGCGCTTGCGCGAATTGATTCGCTTTCAGGATTCCGCTTGCGGAATTCAATTCCCGCGCTTGCGCGGGAATTTGACGGAGCGTTAGCGAAGTCGTTTCACTGCCCAGCGCGTAAGCGCTGGGGTACCCGCGGAGCGGGTACCCC
>NZ_JBFAKN010000018.1:0-24871 GCF_040655775.1 Streptomyces sp. NPDC050315 | reverse complement strand
AGGACCGGCTGGTGTACCAGGCGCGGCTGCGGTCCCGGTACGGGCGCGGGTGGCGCCGTAAGGCGCCGGTGGAGGCGATGATGCCGCTGCGGCTGGCGCGGTACGGGGTGCCGCTGACGGAGACGGTCCCTGCGGGGCTCGCGGCGGCGGGGATCGATCCGGCGCGGGAACCGGCGCCCGTACCGGTGCGCGCGGAGGCGCATACGGAGGCGCGCCCGGAGCTGGACACGACGGCCGCCCGGGAACATCCCGAGCCGGTCGAGCCGGCCCAAGCAGTCGACCCGGTACCGAACGCGGAGACCGCCCCCGCGATCACCGTCCCCGTCGCCCCCGGACGCAGCCGTCCGCTCGGTGGGGCGGGGTCCCCGCTTCCCTACGCCGAGCCCGTGGCTCCCGAACCCGAGCCCGTGTACGACGCGCCGGAGCCGCCCTTCGAGGCGCTCCCCGAGGGCCTCTCCCGCGATGAGCAGTTCTACGTCGCGTTCCGCTCGTACATGGCGGAGAAGGACGGGACCTTCCCGGACCCCCACCAGTTCGCCCGTTACCTGCTCAACACCTACAACGTCACCGGCAAGGACGGGACCGGGCCGCTCAGCGAGAACTACCTGCGTACGTACGTCCGCGAATTCCGCCAGCGCTTCCGCATGGAAATGGAGAGCGAGCACATCGCATGAGCAGGAGCCCGGCCGCGCCGTGCGCGCCCGGGCCCCTGGCGGAGTGCGGTACCTCTTGGGCGCTTACGCGCCCAGCAGCTTCCGCACCCGGTCCGCGCCCACGGCGAGGAGCAGCGTGGGCAGGCGCGGGCCCGTCTCGCGGCTGACCAGCAGCCGGTACAGCAGCGCGAAGAACGACCGCTGGGCGGTCTTGATCTCCGGCGGCAGCTCCTTCGCGGTGGCGTCCGCGGAGAAGCCCGCCTGGACCTTCGGCACGCCGTAGACCAGGTGCGTCAGGCCGTCCAGCGACCAGTGCGAGTCCAGGCCCTCCAGGAGCAGCCGCAGCGACTCGCGGCCCTCGTCGTCCAGCGACCCCAGCAGCTCCGTGTCCGGCTCGTCGCGGACGATCGTGCGCTGCTCGGCCGGGACCTGGTTGGTGATCCAGTGCTCGGCGCGGTCCAGCCGCGGCCGGACCTCGTCGAGCGAGGAGACCGGCTTCTCCGGGTCCAGCTCGGTGAGGATGCGCAGCGTCTGCTCGTCGTGGCCGGCGGTGATGTCCATCACCGAGGCCAGCGTGCGGTACGGCAGCGGGCGCGGCGTGCGCGGCAGGTCACCCGCGGCGGTGCGCACCGCGCGGGTGTGCGCGGCCGCGTCGGCCGGCAGCACCGAGCCGTCGGCGACCTTGGCCTCCAGCTTGTCCCACTCGTCGTACAGCCGCTGGATCTCCTGGTCGAAGGCGATCTTGAACGACTGGTTGGGCTTGCGGCGCGCGTACAGCCAGCGCAGCAGCGGCGCCTCCATGATCTCCAGCGCGTCGGCCGGGGTCGGCACGCCGCCCTTGGAGGAGGACATCTTGGCCATGCCGCTGATGCCGACGAAGGCGTACATCGGGCCGATCGGCTGCGCGCCCTCGAAGATCTCGCGCACGATCTGGCCGCCGACGACGAAGGACGAGCCCGGCGAGGAGTGGTCCACGCCGCTGGGCTCGAAGATCACGCCCTCGTACGCCCAGCGCATCGGCCAGTCGACCTTCCAGACCAGCTTGCCGTGGTCGAACTCCTTCAGGACCACGGTCTCGGCGTGCCCGCAGGCGGTGCACTCGTACGCCAGCTCGGTGGTCTCGTCGTCGTAGGACGTGACCTTGGTGAAGTCCTTGTTGCACGCCGTGCAGTACGGCTTGTACGGGAAGTACCCGGAGCCGCCCGCGCTGCCGTCGTCCTCGGCGGCCGCGCCCGAGCCCTCGGCGGCCTCCAGCTCGGCCTCGTCGACCGGCTTCTGCGACTTCTTCGCCGCGGCCTTCGGCTTCGTGCGGTACTGCGCGAGGATGCCGTCGATCCCGTCGCGGTGCTTCATGGCGTGCAGGATCTGCTCGCGGTACGCGCCGGAGGTGTACTGCGCGGTCTGGCTGATGCCGCGGTACTCCACGCCCAGCTCGGCCAGCGACTCCTCCATGGCCGCCTTGAAGTGCTCGGCCCAGCTGCCGTACGCGCTGCCGGGCGGGGCCGGGACGGCGGTCAGCGGCTTGCCGATGTGCTCCGACCAGGACTCGTCCACGCCCGGGATGCCGAACGGCACCTTGCGGTACCGGTCGTAGTCGTCCCAGGACAGGATGTGCACGCACTCCAGGCCCCGGCGGCGGATCTCGTCCGCGACCAGGTGCGGGGTCATGACCTCGCGGAGGTTGCCGAGGTGGATCGGGCCGGAGGGGGAGAGGCCGGAGGCGACCACGACCGGTTTGCCAGGCGCGCGACGCTCCGACTCGGCGATGACCTCGTCCGCATAGCGGGAGACCCAGTCGGTTGTCTCGGTGCTCTGAGCCACGGTCGGCCCTTCCTCTTGATCCTCTGCGTTTCGCTTGATCGCCGGGCCCGTACGCATGAGCCTGGCCGTTCCATTCTCCCAGACGAAAAACCCATGGAAGCGCCGTGGGATACTGACTGGCAAACCCTTTCCAGCTCACCACTCCAACGGAACGGCAGCACTCCATGGCTTCGGTCCCTTCTCTCGCCGCCTCGGTCAATCAGCGCGTCGCGGACGCCCTCTCGGCAGCCCTGCCGGAGGCCGGCGCCGCGGACCCGCTGCTGCGACGAAGCGACCGGGCCGACTTCCAGGCCAACGGGATGCTGGCGCTCGCGAAGAAGCTCAAGGGGAACCCTCGTGAGCTGGCGTCGCAGGTCGTCGAGCGGATCACGGCCCCCGAGCTGATCAAGGACATCGAGGTCTCCGGGCCCGGCTTCCTCAACATCACGGTCACCGACACGGCCATCGTGCAGACGCTGGCCGCGCGCGCCGCGGACGACCGGCTGGGCGTGCCCCTGAAGGCCGAGCCGGGCGTCACGATCATCGACTACGCGCAGCCGAACGTGGCGAAGGAGATGCACGTCGGCCACCTGCGCTCCGCGGTGATCGGCGATGCCCTGCGCCACCTGCTGGACTTCACGGGCGAGAAGACGATCGGCCGCCACCACATCGGCGACTGGGGCACCCAGTTCGGCATGCTCATCCAGTACCTCATCGAGAACCCGGGCGAGCTGGCCCCGGCCGACGAGGTCGACGGCGAGCAGGCCATGTCGAACCTGAACCGGGTCTACAAGGCCTCGCGCGCGATCTTCGACGCGGACGAGGACTTCAAGGAGCGGGCCCGCAAGCGGGTCGTGGCCCTGCAGTCCGGCGACAAGGAGACCCTGGACCTCTGGCAGCGGTTCGTGGACGAGTCGAAGGTCTACTTCTACTCGGTCTTCGAGAAGCTGGACATGGAGATCCGGGACGACGAGATCGTCGGCGAGTCCGCGTACAACGACATGATGGCCGAGACGGCCCGGCTGCTGGAGGAGTCCGGCGTCGCGGTCCGCTCCGAGGGCGCGCTCGTCGTCTTCTTCGACGACATCAAGGGCAAGGACGACCAGCCGGTCCCGCTGATCGTGCAGAAGGCGGACGGCGGCTTCGGTTACGCGGCGTCCGACCTCTCCGCGATCCGCAACCGCGTCTTCGACCTGGATGCGACGACGCTGCTGTACGTCGTGGACGTACGCCAGTCCCTGCACTTCAAGATGGTCTTCGAGACGGCCCGCCGGATGGGCTGGCTGAACGACCAGGTCAAGGCCCACAACATGGGCTACGGCACGGTGCTCGGCGCGGACGGCAAGCCGTTCAAGACGCGTGCGGGCGAGACCGTCCGCCTGGAGGACCTGCTCGACGAGGCGGCCCAGCGCGCCGCCGAGGTGGTGCGCGAGAAGGCCCAGGACCTCACCGAGGAGGAGATCCAGGAGCGGGGCGCCCAGGTCGGCATCGGCGCGGTGAAGTACGCGGACCTCTCCACGTCCGCGAACCGCGACTACAAGTTCGACCTGGACCAGATGGTGTCCTTGAACGGCGACACGTCGGTGTACATCCAGTACGCCCACGCCCGCATCAAGTCCATCCTCCGCAAGGCCGGCGACGCGAAGCCGGTCGCGCACGCGGAGCTGGAGCTGGCCCCGGCCGAGCGCGCCCTCGGCCTGCACGTGGACCAGTTCGCCGAAACGGTCGCCGACGCGGCCGCCGAGTACGCCCCCCACAAGCTCACGGCGTACCTCTACCAGCTCGCGTCCCTCTACACGACCTTCTACGACCAGTGCCCGGTCCTGAAGGCCGAGACGCCGGAGCAGATCGAAAACCGCCTCTTCCTCTGCGGCATCACGGCCCGCACCCTCCACCAGGGCATGGCTCTGCTGGGCATCCGGACGCCCGAGCGCCTCTGACCGCTCCGCGGCACGACGCGACGGTGGCCGTCACCCCTCGGGGTGGCGGCCACCGCTGTGTTCCGGGCGGGCTGCACGGGCGTGTGAGCCGACCATAGGGTCGGAGGATGAGCAACGCAGCATTCAGTGAAGCCTTCGTCGGTACCGTCGAGCCGCACGCCGCGTGGGGTGCGCACCAGCTCGAAACGTTCAACGCCTTCCTGCCCTCCGGCGACTGGAGCGCGGATCTCGATCAGTGCTTCTATCGCCAGGGCGGCCAGGACCTGCGCATATCAGTCCTCGGCACATGGGACGTCAGAGACAACTCATGGCTGTGGGGCTGGGCCAACCCCGGCTTCGCGAACGCTCCCGTCGCCAGGGCGGCCCATGCCCTGCGCCGGTTCGGGCATGAGAACGGCGTTCCCGAGTTCACGCACGAGCTCGTTCCCCTGGGCGGCGCCCCGGACCCGCGCATGGCCGCGGAGACGCTCGCGTTCGGCGCGATGAGCGTGCTCGGCGCGGCGGGCTACATAGGCGTACAAGCGAGCCCGGAGGCCCGGCTCTACCTCGTACCGGACGACCCGCAGGTCCCGCGCCATGTGCCGGACGCCGTCACCCTCCCCCGCATTCTGATGACCGGCGCGGGCATCTTCGGGAGCTCGGAGCGGCAGGTGGTGACGGGATACTTCGAACGCCACGGACTGCCGCAGCAGCCGACGGAGGACGGCATCAGGGTCGGCCTCCCGGACGGCACTCCGGTCAGCATCCGCTTCGACGCCCAGGGCCGCGTCGCCGCGATCGACGCCCACTTCGCCACGGCCCCCGGCCAGTGACACGAACGCCTGCCGGTCACTCGGCGACGAGCCGTACGCGATCGCCGCACGGTTTCCGAGCTTGCCACCGCCGTCGGTGAGCTCGCACCAGACGATTTTGCCGGGGGTGCGGGCGGCGACGCCCCACTTGTCTGCGACGGCCTCGACCAGCAGCAGGCCGCGCCCCCGCTCGGCCGCCCCGTCCTCCGCCGGGTCGGGGACGCGGGGGTGACCCGGGCCCGAGTCGTGCACCTCGATCCGTACGAAGGCCTCGCCGGTCCGGAGGAGCCGAAGCAGGAAGCCGCGCCCCGGTGGTACGCCGTGCCGCACCGCGTTGGTCGCCAGCTCGCTCACGCACAGCAATGCGTCCTGCGTACGCGTCGCCCCGAACCCCCAGTCGCCGAGGGCACTGCGCGCGAACTCCCTTGCGGCCGGTACGGATTTGCGCGTCCGCGGGTAAAAACGCTCCCGGAAAAGATCCTCATCCACGCCGCACAGATTGCTCTCCGTAACTACGCTGGAGCAGTCCGTCAGCCCGTACAGATTCGCTGTACGGGTGCCGTGCGCGTGACGCGCGGGAAATTGTGGGAGTGGGTCCCCATGCAGCCCCGGAATCATCCCAGTCGCAGGAAGAACGCGACGACCTTGCGCCTGGTCGGCGCCCAACTCGCCCTGTTCCGCCGCCTTGCTGGGTACACCCAGCGGGAGTTGGGTGATCGGCTGAGCATCGGCGAGGAGACGATCGCCTCGATCGAGCAGGGCCGGAGACCCCTGAAGCCGGATCTCGCCGATCGGCTCGACCTGGAACTGGGGACGCGGGGAGTACTGGCGGTGGCCGTCGAGTACATGCCGGACAGTGAGAAGTTCCCTACGTGGGGCGCGGAGTTCTTCGATGACGAGCGCGACTGCCTCGCGTACTCCTCGTACGAGATCATGCTCGTTCCCGGCCTGCTCCAGACGCCCGGCTACGCCGAGGCGGTCTTCCGCACCAGGGTCCCGTTGTACTCCGAGGAGGAGGTCGAGAGACTGGTCGAGGAACGCATCGAGCGCCAGGCGGTCCTCCACCGCAAGGCGCCCCTCACCGCCAGCTTCATCATCTACGAAGCGGCGCTGAAGGACCGGCTCGGCGGTGATGAGGTCTACGCGGAGCAGCTGAAACACCTGCGCCAATGCGCGGACCTCCGCGGTGTCTCCCTGCAGATCATGCCGTTCGGCCGCACTACACATGCCGGTCTCGGCGGCCCTTTCGTTCTCCTGGAAACCCGGCAGCACGACCTCGTCGCCTATACCGATACGCATCGTGGCAGCCAGTTCATCTCCGACCCCGACGAGGTGAGCAAGCTGGCGATGAAGTATGCGATGCTGCGGACGCAGGCCCTCAACCCCCAGGAAACCAGGGGCCTGTTGGATCGCCTGCTAGGAGAGCTATGAACGCCGCACTGAAGTGGTTCAAGTCCAGCTACAGCGGCGACGAAGGCGGCAGCACCTGCGTCGAGGTCGCCACCACCCCCACCACCGTCCACATCCGGGACTCCAAGAACCCCGACGGGCCGCAGCTGGTCGTCGGCCCCGCGGCCTGGTCGGCCTTCACGGCGCGAATGCGCCGCACGGCCGGTGGGTCGACACTGGAGGGGTGAGGAGGTGACTGAGTCATGCGCAAGGTCGCCGATTGCCGGGACTACCCCAGCGAGATGAACTGCACGCTTGTTATTTCCGGCGAGGAGGAAGAAGTCGTCCGTGCCGCCGCTGAGCACGCTGTGACCGTGCACGGTCACACGGACAGCCTGGAACTGCGTCGGCAGGTACGGGACTCGCTCAAAGACGAGGTGCCGCAGCACGCCTGAGTGCGGAAAGGCGTGAGCCCCCGCCGCCCACAGGGCGGCAGGGGCCGGAAACACCGACGGCGAAGCCGTCAGAGTCGCTTCGCGACCTCCGTCGCCCAGTACGTCAGGATGTTCGTCGCGCCGGCGCGCTTGATGCTGGTCAGGGCCTCCAGGATCGCCGCGTCGCGGTCGATCCACCCCTTTTCCGCCGCGGCTTCGATCATCGCGTACTCGCCGGAGATCTGGTACGCCGCGACCGGGACGTCCACCGACTCCGCGACATCCCGGAGGATGTCGAGGTACGGCATGGCCGGCTTGACCATGACCATGTCCGCGCCCTCTTCGAGGTCGAGGGCCAGCTCGCGCAGGGACTCGCGGGCGTTCGCGCCGTCCTGCTGGTAGGTCTTGCGGTCGCCCTTCAAGGAAGAACCCACCGCTTCGCGGAAGGGGCCGTAGAACGCCGAGGCGTACTTCGCGGTGTAGGCGAGGATCGAGACGTCCTGGTGCCCCGCGCCGTCGAGCGCCTCGCGGATCACACGGACCTGGCCGTCCATCATGCCGCTCGGGCCGACCGTGTGGGCGCCCGCATCGGCCTGGACGCGGGCCATCTCCGCGTACCGCTCCAGCGTGGCGTCGTTGTCGACCCGGCCGTCCGGCGTCAGGACGCCACAGTGGCCGTGGTCGGTGAACTCGTCCAGGCAGAGGTCGGACATGACGACGAGATCGTCGCCGACCTCGGAGCGTACGTCCCGCAGAGCCACCTGAAGGATGCCGTCCGGGTCCGTGCCCGCCGTGCCCGCCGCGTCCTTCTTGGCGTCCTCGGGGACGCCGAAGAGCATGATCCCGGAGACGCCCGCGGCGACGGCCTCGGCGGCCGCCTTCCGCAGGGTGTCACGGGTGTGCTGGACGACGCCCGGCATCGAGCCGATCGGCACCGGCTCGGAGATCCCCTCGCGCACGAACGCGGGGAGGATCAGGTCCGCCGGGTGGAGCCGGGTCTCGGCGACCATCCGCCGCATCGCGGGGGTGGTGCGCAGCCGACGCGGCCGCGCGCCCGGGAAACGTCCGTACGTCGTACTCAGCGTGCTCAACTGCGAGCCCTCCTGCGCGATCCGGGACGGCGCTCGCTCGGACGGGTGACCGGGTCACCGGCCTCGACCGCGGCGGTGCGCCGGGCCGTACCGAAGTCCGCGAGCGCTTCGGCCAACTTGTGCACCGAGGGCTCGGGCGACATGACGTCCACGCGCAGCCCGTGCTCCTCGGCGGTCTTCGCGGTGGCCGGGCCGATACAGGCGATCACGGTCACGTTGTGCGGCTTGCCGGCGATGCCGACGAGGTTCCGCACCGTCGAAGACGAGGTGAAAAGTACCGCGTCGAAGCCGCCGCCCTTGATCGCCTCGCGGGTCGTGGCGGGCGGGGGCGAGGCACGCACGGTCCGGTAGGCCGTGACGTCGTCGACCTCCCAGCCCAGCTCGATCAGCCCGGCGACGAGGGTCTCCGTGGCGATGTCGGCGCGCGGCAGGAAGACGCGGTCGATCGGGTCGAAGACCGGGTCGTAGGGCGGCCAGTCCTCCAGGAGACCGGCGGCCGACTGCTCGCCGCTCGGGACGAGGTCCGGCTTCACGCCGAAGGCGATGAGCGCCTTGGCGGTCTGCTCGCCGACGGCCGCGACCTTGATGCCCGCGAAGGCGCGCGCGTCCAGGCCGTACTCCTCGAACTTCTCGCGGACGGCCTTCACCGCGTTGACCGAGGTGAAGGCGATCCACTCGTACCGCCCGGTGACCAGGCCCTTGACCGCGCGCTCCATCTGCTGGGGCGTACGCGGCGGCTCGACGGCGATCGTCGGGACCTCGTGCGGCACGGCGCCGTACGAGACGAGCTGGTCGGAGAGCGAGGCGGCCTGCTCCTTCGTGCGCGGCACGAGCACCTTCCAGCCGAACAGCGGCTTGGACTCGAACCAGGAGAGCTGGTCCCGCTGCGCGGCGGCGCTGCGCTCGCCGACCACGGCTATGACCGGCTGCCCGCCGTCCGCCGAGGGCAGCACCTTGGCGGCCTTCAGCGTCTGCGCGATGGTGCCGAGGGTGGCGGTCCAGGTGCGCTGCTTGGTGGTCGTACCGGCGATCGTGACGGTCAGCGGGGTGTCGGGCTTGCGGCCCGCCGCGACCAGCTCGCCGGCGGCCGCGGCCACCGAGTCGAGGGTGGTGGAGACGACCGCGGTCGCATCGCTGGCGCCGACCTCGGTCCAGCAGCGGTCGTCGGCCGTACGGGCGTCCACGAAGCGGACGTCCGTGCCCTGGGCGTCGCGCAGCGGCACACCGGCGTAGGCCGGCACACCGACCGCCGCCGCGATGCCCGGCACGACTTCGAAACCGATGCCCTCGGAGGCGCAGGCCAGCATCTCCTCGGCGACATTGGCGTCGAGACCGGGGTCTCCGGACACGGCACGCACGACCCGCTTGCCGGAGCGTGCGGCCCCCATGACAAGATTGGTCGTGTCCCGAAGCGTGGGGACGTCGGCGGGGATTGACGCCTCGTCAGCTGCGGCCTGCAGCGGTGTGTCCACGTTCGCCCGGGCATGCGTGCGGACGACGTCGAGCACCTGCGGGTCTGCGATCAGCACGTCCGCGTGGGACAGCGCCTCTACGGCGCGCAGCGTGAGCAGACCCGGATCTCCCGGCCCGGCACCGAGGAAGGTGACCTGGCCGGCGGCGGGGTGGTTAGGGGCGGTGGGGTTCAAAGTGCTCGCTCCCCCATAAGACCGGCCGCACCCTTGGCGAGCATCTCGGCGGCGAGCTCACGGCCCATGGTCGCCGGTACTGAAACGTCGTCGCGGGAGGTGGGTACGTGACCGGTGGTGGACAGCTGCACCAGCGTGCTGCCGTCGGTCGTGCCGACGACGCCACGCAGGCGCATTTCGGTGACAGCCCGTTCGCCGGCCTGGAAATCGGCCAGCGCACCCACAGGTGCGGAGCAGCCGGCCTCCAGGGCGGCGAGCAGGGAACGCTCGGCGGTCACGGCGGCCCGGGTGAACGGGTCGTCGAGCTCGGCGAGCCGGGCGGCGAGGTGCTCATTGGTCGCGGCACACTCCACCGCAAGCGCCCCTTGGCCGGGGGCGGGCAAAACTATGTCCGGCGAGAGGAGCTCCGTCGCCTCGCCGAGGCGGCCGAGGCGGTTGAGCCCGGCAGCGGCCAGTACGACCGCGTCCAGCTCGCCCTTCTCGACGTAACCGATGCGGGTGTCGATGTTCCCGCGGATCGGCACGGTTTCGATACGACGGCCCAGCGACCTGGCCCAGGCGTTCAGCTGCGCCATGCGGCGCGGCGAGCCGGTGCCGACCCGCGCCCCGTCGGGGAGCTGCTCGAAGGTCAGGCCGTCGCGGGCTATCAGCGCGTCGCGCGCGTCCTCGCGGACCGGGATCGCGGCGAGGGTCAGGCCCTCGGGCTGCGCGGTCGGCAGGTCCTTGAGCGAGTGCACGGCGAAGTCGATCTCGCCGGCGAGCAGCGCGTCGCGCAGCGCGGAGACGAAGACGCCGGTACCGCCGATCTGCGCCAGGTGCTCGCGCGAGACATCGCCGTACGTGGTGATCTCCACCAGCTCGACGGGCCGCCCGGTGACCTGGCGGACCGCCTCGGCGACGAGTCCGGACTGGGCCATGGCGAGTCTGCTCCGCCGTGTGCCGAGTCGCAATGCGTGGTTCATCAGCGCTGCTCCCGTGCTGTGTCGTGCCTGTCCGCGCGCGTGTCGGCCCGGCTGACGGCGGCGACCGTCTGGGGGTCGAGGTCGAAGAGCTTGGTCAGCGCGTCGGCGTACCCGGCACCGCCGGGCTCGCTGGCGAGCTGCTTGACCCGCACGGTGGGCGCGTGCAGAAGCTTGTCGACGACCCGGCGCACGGTCTGGTTGATCTCCGCGCGCTGCTTGTCGTCCAGGTCGGGCAGGCGGCCGTCCAGCCGCGCGATCTCGGCGGCGACCACGTCGGCGGCCATGGTGCGCAGGGCCACCACGGTCGGGGTGATCGTCGCGGCGCGCTGGGCCGCGCCGAAGGCCGCGACCTCCTCGGACACGATCGTGCGTACCTGGTCCACGTCGGACGCCATGGGGGCGTCGGCGGACGCGTCGGCCAACGACTCGATGTCGACGAGGTGGACGCCCTCGATCCGATGGACCGCGCCGTCGATGTCGCGCGGCATCGCCAGGTCGAGCAGGGCCAGTTCCCGGTCCTCGCGGCCCTTCGCGGCCGCCGCGACCGCCTCGCCGGTGAGGACGAGCCCGGTCGCCCCCGTACACGAGATCGCGATGTCGGCGGCGGCCAGCTCGGCCGGGACCTCGGACATCGGGACGGCGCGCGCGGTGAGGCCGTTGGCGCGGCCGGGGCTGCCCGGCTCGGTCAGGATCTCGGTGAGGCGCTCGGCGCGCTCCACGGTCCGGTTGGCGACGGCCAGTTCGGTCACGCCCGCGCGCGCCAGGGTGGCGGCCGCGAGCGAGGACATCGAGCCCGCGCCGATGACCAGGGCACGCTTGCCGCGGGCCCAGGCGTCCACGCCGGGGTGGCCGAGCGGCGCTGTGGCGTCCGGTACGGCGTCGTCGGTGAGGACGCAGTGCGCGTCGTGACCGCCGGCCGCGCCCGCGAGCTGCTCCAGGCCGAAGGTGACCAGGGACTGGCCGGCCTTGTCGATGCCGGTCTCGCTGTGCGCGCGCTTGCCGACCCGCAGGGCCTGCTGGAACAGGTCGTTCAGCAGCCGCCCGGCGGTGTGCTGGTCCTGCGCGAGGGCGAGCGCGTCCTTGATCTGGCCGAGGATCTGGCCCTCGCCGACGACCATGGAGTCCAGGCCGCAGGCCACGGACAGCAGGTGGTGGACGGCGCGGTCCTCGTAGTGGACGTAGAGGTACGGCGTGAGCTCGTCCAGGCTGACGCCGCTGTGCTGGGCGAGCAGCGTGGACAGCTCGGCCACACCGGCGTGGAACTTGTCCACGTCGGCGTAGAGCTCGATGCGGTTGCAGGTGGAGAGCACGGCCGACTCGGCGGCGGGCTCGGCCGACACGACGTCCTGCAGCAGCTTGCCGCGGGAGTCGGGGGCGAGCGCGGCGCGCTCCAGGATGCTGACCGGTGCGCTGCGGTGACTGAGGCCGACAACGAGGAGGCTCATGCCGGCATCACGGCGGGTACGTCCCCGTCGGGTCCCTTGCGGTCGGAGTCATCGGTCGGCGCCGGGCGCACGGGGGTCGTGGCCGGCTGCGCGGCGTCCTGGCTGCTGGCCTCCTCGCCGGCCTTCCGCTGCTCGTGGAAGGCGAGGATCTGCAGCTCTATGGACAGGTCGACCTTGCGCACGTCGACCCCTTCGGGGACGGACAGCACGGTCGGCGCGAAGTTCAGGATGGAGGTGACACCGGCGGCGACGAGGCGGTCGCAGACCTGCTGGGCGGCGCCCGCGGGGGTCGCGATCACGCCGATCGAGACGCCGTTGTCGGTGATGATCTTCTCGAGCTCGTCGGTGTGCTGGACGGCGATGCCCGCGACGGGCTTGCCGGCCATGGCCGGGTCGGCGTCGATCAGGGCCGCGACGCGGAAGCCGCGGGAGGCGAAGCCGCCGTAGTTGGCGAGCGCGGCGCCGAGGTTACCGATACCGACGATCACAACCGGCCAGTCCTGCGTGAGGCCGAGCTCGCGCGAGATCTGGTAGACGAGATACTCCACGTCGTAGCCCACACCGCGGGTGCCGTACGAGCCCAGGTACGAGAAGTCCTTCCGCAGCTTGGCAGAATTGACCCCCGCCGCTGCGGCCAGCTCCTCGGAGGAGACCGTGGGGACCGAACGCTCCGAGAGCGCGGTCAGTGCACGCAGATACAGCGGAAGCCGGGCGACGGTGGCCTCGGGGATCCCTCGGCTTCGGGTCGCCGGTCGGTGAGTTCGGCCAGTTGCCACGGTGCTCCTGCGGGTAGAGCGGGGCTTTGGACGGCCAAATGTCTCAAGACCGCCCTGTCGATAGCAGGCTATGTCTTTGTGAACGCGTGCACAAAGATGGTGTCCCTTTTGTCCCGGCAACGTGACCGGTGTCACGCACTTATTGCGGCAATTCGAGGAACCGCATCCAGCGCCACTCCGTTCACACGCTTCGCGTGGGTAACACGGGAACGTGAACGGGAGCACGCCGCCGCCCTCCTTGCCGTTTTACCCCCGTACACCAACAAATCGACCATCGATGGTACGGGAAACCATCTCCCGGTCGAAGGGCCGCGACGGCCTTATGACGACGCGCGTGACGGCCGTCATAAGCCACAATGGCGGCATGGCCCCGCTTCTCCGCCGCACCCCGCGCAAGAACCCCGCCGACCGCACGGTGACGCTCATCGGCAAGCCGGGGTGCCACTTGTGCGACGACGCACAGAAGGTGATCGAGGCGGTCTGCGCCGAGACCGGCGCCGCCTGGGAGAAGCAGGACATCACCGAGGACGAAGAGCTTTACCGCAAATACTGGGAGCAGATTCCGGTCATCCTCGTCGACGGCGCACAGCACGACTTCTGGCGCGTGGACCCGCAGCGGCTGCGCAAGGCGCTGGGCGCCTGAGGGCGTCCTCAGGGCCCGTGGCGGGGCCGCTCCGGCGCCACGCGGTGTGGCTGTAACGCGACCGTCGGCAGCCCCGTACCTGCCTGACATGCCTGCGTAACCAGGGGCACCGAACAAACTGGCTATGCTCGCCGTATGGCCGACCCGTCGCCCGAGCACCGCCCCGGCAGGAGCCCCTTCAGTGCGCCCCTCGTCACGGGCATTCCGTCCCTTGTGACGGGGTGGTTCACCCGTCACCGGCGCCCCGCCACCGCGCGCAGCGTGCTGGCCGGCGAGGCGGCGGCCGAGGCCGCCCGCAAGAGCTCCCAGGAGGCCGAGGCGCAGGCCGCCGCGGAAGCCGCCGCCGCGACCGCCGACAGCGAAGCCGAGGCCGCCGAGCCGGACTTCCCGGTCGTCGGCGACGAGGAAGCCGCCGCCTTCTTCGACCTCGACAACACCGTCATGCAGGGCGCCGCGATCTACCACTTCGGACGCGGCCTCTACAAACGGCACTTCTTCCACAAGCGCGACCTCGCCCGCTTCGTCTGGCAGCAGGCGTACTTCCGGCTGGCCGGCTCGGAGAACCCCGAGCACATGGAGGACGTACGGAACAGCGCGCTCTCCATCGTCAAGGGCCACCGCGTCTCCGAGCTGATGACCATAGGCGAGGAGATCTACGACGAGTACATGGCCGAGCGGGTCTGGCCCGGCACCCGCGCGCTCGCCCAGGCGCACCTGGACGCGGGCCAGAAGGTGTGGCTGGTGACCGCGGCCCCCGTGGAGACCGCCACGATCATCGCCCGCCGGCTCGGCCTGACCGGCGCGCTCGGCACGGTCGCCGAGTCCGTCGGCGGGGTCTACACGGGCAAGCTGGTCGGCGAGCCGCTGCACGGGCCCGCGAAGGCCGAGGCGGTACGGGCGCTGGCCATGGCCGAGGGCCTGGACCTGTCGCGCTGCGCCGCGTACAGCGACTCCGCCAACGACATCCCGATGCTCTCGCTCGTCGGCCACCCCTACGCGATCAACCCCGACACCCGGCTGCGCAAGCACGCGCGCGAGCAGGGCTGGCGGCTGCGCGACTACCGGACGGGCCGCAAGGCCGCCAAGATCGGCATTCCGGCGGCGGCCGGGGTGGGCGCGGTGGCGGGCGGCGCGGCGGCCGCGGTGGCCCTGCAGCGCCGACGCCGGTAGCGGCGGCCCGCCGGGGCGAGCCCTATAACCGGAAGCTCGCCCAACTTCCAGCGCGGGGCTGGGCGTTACACACCGTCACCGAAACGGTCGGGAATGCCGCGCCCACCGATGATCACATCGACGGCGCGCGCCAGTTTTTCGCGCTGCCCTTCGCAGCGCCACTCCTGAGGGTGCTTCCACGCGCCCCGTACGAACACCCGTACCGCTGTGTGCAGGGCAAACCTTCTTCATACCCCACCGGTCGACGCTCAGTCGCACGACGCCCGCTACGCCACAACACGCCCTCCAACCAGGCAGATCACGTCGCTTTCCGATCAATACCTGTTCAACATCTGATACTTGATCGACCAGAAATACGTAACAGACCAGACGGAATCGACGATTTGAGCAACTGGGTGTAGCGCTGCCTGTACGAAGCGTTATTCTCCTCAGACGCAAACCGGAACCCATAAGCCCCTACCGCGGGTGAACGGTCCCGCACTGCACGTGATGGAAGCTCTGCCTCTGGGAGTCCCGTGTACCCACACGTCGGGGTTGACGCCTCGGGCCTGGCTACGCTGCGTACGACACTCGTCGACCACCTGCGCAGTTTTGTCCCCACCGCGTACACCGTCCCCGCCCTCGCCACACCCGCACCTGCCGCAGGACCCGCCCGCCCCTGCTACGCCCTGGCGGACGCCAGGACCGCCGTCGGCGCGCGATCCGCCGGCAGCCGTACGCGCCGCGGTGGCACGACCACCGCCCGCCGCCCCGCCGACAGCGACAGCCGACGCATGATGGAGCTCGTCGAGCGCGCCCAGGCGGGCGAGGCCGACGCCTTCGGCCGCCTCTACGACCAGTACGCCGACACGGTCTACCGGTACATCTACTACCGCGTCGGCGGCCGGGCCACCGCCGAGGACCTGACCAGCGAGACGTTCCTGCGCGCGCTGCGCCGGATCGGCACCTTCACCTGGCAGGGCCGGGACTTCGGGGCCTGGCTGGTGACCATCGCGCGCAACCTCGTCGCCGACCACTTCAAGTCCTCGCGCTTCCGCCTGGAGGTGACCACGGGCGAGATGCTCGACGCCAACGAGGTCGAGCGCAGTCCCGAGGACTCCGTCCTCGAATCCCTGTCCAACGCCGCCCTCCTCGAAGCCGTCCGCAAACTCAACCCCCAACAGCAGGAATGCGTCACGCTCCGGTTCCTCCAAGGGCTGTCGGTCGCCGAGACCGCCCGCGTCATGGGCAAGAACGAAGGAGCGATCAAGACCCTCCAGTACCGCGCTGTCCGGACGCTCGCGCGGCTGCTGCCGGACGACGCCCGCTGACGTCGTCCACTCCCCTCCTCGGGCCGCTCTCCCCGAACATCCGTCCCCCACACCACTCTTATTGTGCCGCCAAGCCCTGACCAGGCCATCACTTTCAGCCATCACGCGGTACCGGTCCGTCACATCATCGTGGGGGCGTAACCCGAGTACCTCGCCGCTCGTTGTGCGGAATGCAGGCTCCCTGCGGACACGCCATGCCCGCGGCCGCTCACTCGATCGAGTGGTTGCGTGCAGGGTGTGCAGCCTTCCGGCCCTGCTGGATCGTCAAGCCAGTCCGGGGAAGTCGAGCGGGATGATGAGAGGAGGTGCCGCCCGTGATCGCGAACGTATCGGCGCACCGGCGGGCTCACGCCTTCGCCCAGGCGCTGGAGGATCAGGACCTCCAGGGCGCGGCCGATGAGCAGATCGACACACCGGGTCCGGAGCCGGCCGAGCCCGAAACGGCCCGGCTGCTGGCAGTCGCCGGCGGCCTGGGGGAGCTCCCCAAGCCCACGCTGGACCCGGAAGCGCGCACGATCCAGCGCGCGCAGCTCATCGCCGCGATGGAGGCCGCCTTCGCCGAAGGCGGCGCACCCTCCGACGGCGCGAAGGTGCCCCAGCAGCGAGGCGCGCACCGCGCCGCCAAGTCGCTCCGCCGGCTGCGCCCGCGGTCGCGGCTGTCGAGGAGGCTCGCCGCCGGCGGGCTGACGGTCGGGGTGGCCGCCGGCGCGCTCAGCGGGGTGGCCGCCGCCAGCTCCGAGGCGCTGCCCGGCGATTCGCTCTACGGCCTCAAGCGCGGCATGGAGGACCTCAAGCTCGGCATGGCCGAGGACGACTCCGACCGCGGCCGGCTCTACCTCGACCAGGCGTCCAGCCGGATGCTGGAGGCCCGTCGGCTGATGGAGCGGCTGAAGTCCGGGCCGCTGGAGCACGAGACCCTCTCCGAGGTACGCAGGTCACTGTCGGGCGTCACCCAGGACGCGGGCACGGGCCACCGCCTGCTGCACGACGCGTACGAACGGGACGGGTCGCTCGGCGCCATCCAGGCGTTGGACTCCTTCACCACCTCGCACCGCGAGGGCTGGGCACAGCTGCGCGACCGGCTGCCGGTGCAGCTCGATGACGTCTCCCAGGACGTCAGCTCGGTCTTCGACGCCATAGACGAGGAAGTCGGGCCGCTGCGCCCGCTGCTGCCGAAGAAGGACACGGACAAGGGCGCCCAGCAGGGCACTCCGTCCGCCTCGGGCAGCACGGCCGAGGACCACCCGACGGCGCCGTCCCGCTCCGGCAGCCCGTCCGCGAGCGGCCAGGAGCACGACTCCCCCACGCCCCGGCCGTCCTCGTCCCCGCCGAAGGACGACGGCCTGCTCGGCGGCAACACCGGCGGCCTGCTCGACCCGCCCGCCAAGGACAGCCCCTCCCCCTCGGACGGCGGAGACAAGAGCGACCGCCCCGCCGAGCCCGACGTCACGATCCCGCCGCTGCTCCCGGACCTGCTTCCGGACCTCGGCGTCGACGGTCAGGACGAGTAGCGGCGCGCGGCGATCGCAGCGCCTCCGCGGCCCGGCGGCGCCCGGTGTTCTTCCGGTCCTTCCCTCCAGAAGAACACCGGGCGCCGTCGCATGTGTCCGTACGGGCGGCCGGCCGGTGGTGCGTCACGTGTCAGAAGAAGACCGAACGCCGTTGCACCAGCAGCTTGTAGAGCGTGTGCTGAATCGTTTCGCGCACCTGGTCCGTGAGGTTGAACATCAGCATCGGGTCGTCCGCCGCCTCCGCCGGATACCCGTCCGTCGGAATCGGCTCGCCGAACTGGATGGTCCACTTCGTCGGCAGCGGCACCGCGCCCAGCGGCCCCAGCCACGGGAACGTCGGCGTGATCGGGAAGTACGGGAATCCCAGCAGCCGCGCGAGGGTCTTGGCGTTCCCGATCATCGGGTAGATCTCCTCCGCGCCCACGATCGAGCACGGCACGATCGGCACCCCGGCCTTCAGCGCGGTCGACACGAAGCCACCGCGCCCGAAGCGCTGCAGCCGGTACCGGTCCGAGAAGGGCTTGCCGACGCCCTTGAAGCCCTCCGGCATCACGCCGACCACCTCGCCGCGCTCCAGCAGCCGCTCGGCGTCCTCCGTGCAGGCCAGCGTGTGCCCGGCCTTCCGCGCCAGCTCGTTGACCACCGGCAGCATGAAGACCAGATCGGCCGCCAGCAGCCGCAGATGACGGCCCGCCGGATGCTCGTCGTGCACCGCCATCTGAAGCATCAGGCCGTCCAGCGGGAGCGTCCCGGAGTGGTTGGCGACGATCAGCGCCCCGCCCTTCTCGGGGATGTTCTCGACGCCCTTCACCTGGACCCGGAAGTACTTCTCGTACAGGGGCCGCATCACGGTCATCATGACCTGGTCGGTGAGCTCCTCGTCGTACCCGAAGTCGTCGACCTCGTACTCACCGGTGAGCCGTCTGCGCAGGAAGCTGAGGCCGCCGGCGAGCCGCTGCTCCCAGGACGCGCCCCGCTCCTCGGGGGCGTCCGCCGCTTCCGCGGGCTCCTGCTGTCGCGGCGGCGGTACGGGCGTCAGGGCCGCGTTGCGCGCCGCGTCCGCCGACCGCTTGGCCCTCCTCCGCGAGCGCGGCTCCTCGCCGAACGGGATGACCTTGGCGTCCGCCATCGTGGGTGAACTCCTCACTGGGTCTGGGCACTGGCTGCGGGCAGCAGCGCGGCGAGCCGGTCGACGGTACGGGAGACGGTCTCGGGCGGCAGCAGGCCGGGACCGCGGCTGCGGGCGAACTCCGCGAAGGTCTCGGCCGTGGTGTACGCCGGTTCGAACCCCAGCGTCTCGCGCATCTGGGTCGTCCTGACGACCCGGCCGTGCGTGAGCATCCGGATCTGCTCCGGCGAGAAGTCGGTGATGCCGAGCGAGCGCAGCATCGAGCCCGCCCACGTGACCGTCGGCAGCAGCAGCGGCAGCGTGGGCCGGCCCAGCCGCCGCGAGCACTGCGAGAGCAGCAGCACGCCGTCGCCCGCGATGTTGAACGTGCCGCTGTTGAGCGTGCCCCTGCGCGGCTCGGCGGTCGCGATGCGCAGCGCCTCGATCGCGTCCTCCTCGTGCACGAACTGCAGCCGCGGGTCGTACCCGAGGACGGTGGGCAGCACGGGCAGCGAGAAGTACTCCGCGAGCGGGGAGTCCGCGCACGGCCCGAGGATGTTGGCGAACCGCAGCACGCAGACCGCGACATCGGGCCGGCGGCGGGCGAAGCCGCGTACGTACCCCTCGACCTCGACGACGTCCTTCGCGAAGCCGCCGCTGGGCAGGGACTTGGGGCTGGTGGTCTCGGTGAAGACCGCCGGGTCCCGGGGCGCGGAGCCGTACACACTCGCGGAGGACTTCACGACCAGCCGCTTGACGTGCGGTGCCTTCTGGCACGCGCCGAGCAGCTGCATCGTCCCGATGACGTTGGTCTCCTTGGCCGCCGAGCGGCCGCCGCGGGAACCGAGCGGGGTCCCGTGGATGTCCATGTGCACGACCGTGTCCACGCCCGTCTCGGCGAGGACCTTGGCGATGGCCGGATGTCTGATGTCGGCCTTGAGGAACTCCGCGCCGCCGAGGTGGTGCTCGGGCGGCACAGCATCGACGCCGATCACCCGGTCGACGTCGGGATCGCGCTGGAGCCGGCGTACGTAGCGACCGCCCAGCTGACGTGCGGCTCCCGTGACGAGCACGATCTTGCCCAAGATCAGCCCTTCCTTCCCACCGTCGTCCCCCGCACGTCTCCGGACGTGCCGAGATGTGGCGGCCCACGCTATCCGGTCGGTGTTGCACTGTGATGACTTGTGGACGGCCCCGGCCATGTTTCGGCCTGGTCCGGTCCTGCATACGGGGTCGGCTCACGCCGTGCCGCTCCGCCGAGTACCCGGCTTCCGGGCTTATGTGCCCTTCCCGGATTCTCTGCTCTTCCCGGATTCTCTGCCCTTCCGGGCCGATGTGCCCCCCGAACGCACCGCAGCCCCCCACCATTCGGTGGGGGGCTGCGGAAACGCGCTCAGCGTCGCTTACTTCTTGTTGCGACGCTGAACACGGGTGCGCTTGAGCAGCTTGCGGTGCTTCTTCTTAGCCATCCGCTTGCGCCGCTTCTTGATAACAGAGCCCACGACTACCCTCGCTCACTTCGAATCACTCGGTGCGGGGCGTCCGAGCCCACACTACCTACATCGGGCCAGCCTACCCGGCGCCGAGCGTACGGCGTAATCCGAGGGTCTTTCGTGACCTCCGTCCGGCCTCACCAGGCCCTTAAAAGGTCCTCTTGGGCCCCCGTCAGGCCGATTCCACCCCCACATAGGACTCGCGGAGGTAGTCGTGGACCGCCTGCTCCGGAACCCGGAACGACCTCCCCACTCGGATCGCGGGCAGATGACCGCTGTGCACCAAGCGGTACACGGTCATCTTCGACACTCGCATCACTGTGGCAACTTCCGCCACAGTAAGGAACACGACCTCATTCAGAGGCCTCTGGTCTGCAGCCATGACACACCTGGTCCTTCCGCACATGACGGGCACCGGCTTCCCCTCCGGTGACTCTTCGTCGCTATGCGCTCACTCCCCAGGTTAGGGGCGGGTGATGCGAGTGGGGAAGAGGAGTAGCCGTCGGCCGCCTACTGTGACAGACACGCTCGATTGAGTACATAGCGAGTAAGCGGTCGGTAGTAATCAGACCGCACAGCGTCATCAAGCGGAACTACGACGGACACCCGCCCCTCCGCCTGCCCGACGAACAGCGCCGGATCGTCAGTATCCGCCAGGCCGATGGCCTCAAAGCCCAGCTGACCTGCTCCGCAGACCCATCCGTGGTCCCCGATCACCAGCTCGGGAAGGGGTCCACAGGCGTCTGCGGCAGCACCAAGGGCACTACGAACCGGGAGGGGGGAGTGCGTGTGAATCTCCGGCTCCCCGAGGTGTCCCCACACGCCGGGTTCGCGCATCCGCGCGACTCCCCGTACGTACGCAAGGTTGTACGTACGTACCCCAAACCGGGTCATTATGTCGATACTCATGCCGTACGCAGGGGTGAGGACGGGGCATCCCGCCGCCGACAAAGCGTCTGCCAGACCGCCGTAAAAGCCGGTGAGGCGGTCCGGATGGCCCGTGCCGATCAGTACCGGCGAGCGTTCGCCGGCCGCCTCGCCGAGCCGGTCAGCGAACGCGTTCAGTGCCGCGACGGTCCGGTCCGGGTCGATCACATCTGTGCCAGAAATATGCGCAGGATCGGCCGAAACCCCGCACCGCTCTCCCATGAGCCCGAGCAGATCGCCGACGGACCAGTCCCCGGCGGGCTCCAGACCGATGAGCGCCCGCGGGTCGCCGGCCGCGAAGAGGCGGTAGCGGTTCAGGCTCTTCTCCCGCGAGGTCGCGATGGACCCCGCGAGCCGTGCTCCGACCAGATGCGCCCGCAGCGCGCCACTGCTCAACACGCCGCCCATCGTGACGCCCCGCCCCCACCCCCATGCCCGAACCGCCCAGTAATCACACCTCCGTGTCACCCCAGGCGTTCCGCATATCCCGTCCCGCCGCTTGGGTATGGGTTGAGTGGGGGCCGTCGTCCGCGCTTCTGTAGGCGGGCCGTCTCCGCCTCAAACCCCGCTACGGCAGCAGCCCATGTGCCGGGAACACCGCGCGCCGGGTCGCCAGGATCGCCTGGTCCAGCCGGTCCGCCGGGTCGTACCCGCTGTCCGCGAAGTCCCGGAACACCGGGTCCCGCCCGTCCGTCATCCGCCGCGGCCCCGGCTGCCGCGTCAGCCGGTACACCTCGTGCCGCCACTCCTCCGGGATGTCCGTCTTCGGGGCCAGCGGCTGCCCCGCCGCGATCGCCACCAGATGCGTCCAGCTCCGCGGCACCACGTCGACCACCGCGTAACCGCCGCCCCCGAGCGCCACCCAGCGCCCCTCGCAGTGCTCGTGTGCCAGCCGGTGACAGGTCTCCGCCACGGCGCGCTGCGCGTCCACGCTCACCGCCAAGTGCGCCAGCGGGTCCTCGAAATGGGTGTCGGCGCCGTGCTGCGTGACGATCACGTCGGGCCCGAATCCGGCCACCAGCTCCGGCACCACCGCGTGGAAAGCCCGCAGCCAGCCCTCGTCCCCCGTACCGGCCGGCAGCGCCACATTCGCCGCGCTGCCCTCGGCGCCCTCGGCTCCGGTCTCCTCCGGCCAGCCGGTCTGCGGAAAGAGGGTGCGCGGGTGTTCGTGCAGCGAGATCGTCAGGACCCGGGGGTCCTCCCAGAACGCGGCCTGCACGCCGTCCCCGTGATGCACGTCCACATCGATGTACACCACCCGGCGCGCGCCCAGCTCCAGGAGGCGCGCGATGGCCAGCGCCGCGTCGTTGTAGATGCAGAAACCGGCCGCGCCGCCCGGCATCGCGTGGTGCAGCCCGCCGGTGAAGTTCACCGCGTGCAGCGCCTCCCCGCGCCACACCGCCTCCGCCGCGCCCACCGACTGCCCGGCGATCAGCGCCGACGCCTCGTGCATCCCCGCGAACGCCGGGTCGTCCTCGGTACCCAGCCCGTACGCCGCCTCCGCGGTCTTCGGGTCGGCGGAGGCGCGCCGTACCGCGTCGATGTAGTCCTCGCGGTGCACCAGGCGCAGCGTGGACAGGCCCGCCGCCTTGGCGGCCGTCACCTGCACCGGCGCGCGGTCGAGGCCGTACGCCTCGATCAGCCGCATGGTCAGCGCGAGCCGCACCGGGTCCATCGGATGACCGGGCCCGAAGTCATAGCCCGTTACTGCCTCGTCCCACATCAGCTGTGCGCGGCCGCTCATGTCCGCCACCGTATCGGGCCCGCTCCCCGCCGAACGATGGGGCATACACCAGTGTCACCAGCACGAGCACCATCGGCACGAGCATCGCCCCGCGGTAACTCCAGGCATCACCCACCACCCCTACGAGCGGCGAACCGACCAGAAACCCCACATAGTTGAAGATATTCAGTCGCGCGACGGCCGCATCCGACGCTTCCGGACCGCCCGCCGAACCATGCGCCTCGTACGCCTGCCGGCCCGCCGCCGCGAACGTCTGCGGCACGATTACGCACAGCCCCACGCCCAGCAGCGTGAACCCGGCCATCCCCGGCCACGCGCCGGGCGCCGCGGCCACCACCGCGAACCCGGCAGCCGCCACCACGGCCCCCGCTCGCACCACCGCGACCGGCCCGAACCGCCGCACCCCCAGGTCCCCGACGGCCCGCCCGAGGAGCGTGGTGACCATGTACACGTTGTACGGCACGGTCGCCAGCTGCTCCGAACTCCCCAGCACGTCCTGCAGGTACTTCGCGCTCCAGTTGGAGACCGTCGAGTCCCCGATGTACGCGAAGGCCATGACGAGGCAGAGGGGGAGGAGGAGGCGCATGGACGGGGACGAGGTAGTGGCGCCGGCAGCCGTCGGCCCGCGCTGCTGGTCGACGTACCAGTGGCCGGCGATCAGAGCGACCGGTACGGCTATGGCAGCGGTCGGCCCGTACAGGAGCGCCAGCGGCAGCCCCCAGTGCGCGCCCGCCCAGGCCAGCGAAGCACCCACGATTCCGCCAAGGCTGTACGCCGCGTGGAAGCCGAGCATGATGCTGCGCCCGTAGGCGCGCTGCAGGCTCACCCCGAGCATGTTCATCGACGCGTCCAGCGCCCCCACCGCCAGCCCGAACACCCCGAGGGCCACGGCCACCTGGGCCAGACCGGTGCCGACCCCCACGCCCACCAGCGCCAGGCAGACCACCGGCTGTACGCACCGCAGTACCAGCCCGGGCCGTACCCGCTTCACCAGGCGCTCGGTCGCCATGCTGCCCACGCCGGCCAGTACGGGGACGGCGGCGAGGAAGGCGGGCAGCAGCGCGTCGGAGATCCCGTACCGGTCCTGGATCGCCGGTATGCGCGTCACGAGCAGCGCGAAGACCGCCCCTTGCAGGAAAAAGCTCAGCGCGAGTGCGGCCCGGCCGTACTGGAGGCGGGGCTCGGCGGTGAGCCCGGTAGGGGCGGTCATGGCCGGACAGCGTAGAACTCACTGCTACCGAGGGGTAGATGAACGGGTGAATGAATCACACAAGTCGCGTCACACGAGGAGATCCGGCAGGGCGGCCATATCGGCGAAGAGCGCGGTCGCTCCCGCCAGCCGGTCGGCCGGGGTCATGGCCGTGAATCCGTACACGTCCATGCCGGCCGCGATCGCCGCCTGCACGCCCAGCGGGCTGTCCTCGATTACCGCACACCGCTCGGGGGCGACGCCCATCTTGTCGGCCGCGTGCAGAAAGAGATCGGGCGCTGGCTTTCCCCGTCCCACGTCCTCCGAACTGAAAATGCGCTCGTCCGCGAACCAGCGGTCGAGCCCGGTCTTCCGGTGCCCCACCCTGATCCGCTCATGGCTCCCGGACGATGCGACGCAGTACGGAGTGCCGGCCGCGGCCAGCTTTTCGAGGAGTTCGGGTACTCCGGTGACGGGCGTCAGCTCCTGCTCGAAGGCGGCGAAAACCCGCGCGTGGAACGTCGTGTCGAAGTCCGCCGGCAGGCTCTGTCCGGTCCGCTCGGTGACGAGATCGTGGACCCGGTGTATCGCGGCACCCATGTAGTCCCGGATGGACTCCTCGTACGTCGTCGGGTGCCCGAGCTCGGTCAGGTAGTCGGCCAGGATCGTGTTGGAAATCGGCTCGCTGTCGACGAGCACACCGTCGTTGTCGAAGATGACCAGGTCGTATCGCATGAGGGAGACCCTAAGCGTCGGGCCGTAAACGCAGGAAAGCCCCGCACCATACGGTGCGGGGCTTTCCCACAATGATTGTTCGGCGGCGTCCTACTCTCCCACAGGGTCCCCCCT
>NZ_JBFAKN010000017.1:0-56546 GCF_040655775.1 Streptomyces sp. NPDC050315 | reverse complement strand
CCCGCTCCGCGGGTACCCCAGCGCTGACGCGCTGGGCAGAGAAACGACTCCGCTAACGCTCCGTCAAATTCCCGCACAAGCGCGGGAATTGAATTCCGCAAGCGGAATTCTGAAAGCGAATCAATTCGCGCAAGCGCGAATTGCAAAGATCCCCGCTTCGCGGGGATCTAGGGCTGGCTACGAGGGAGGGGGTGCATCACGTCCGTACCCGTGTAAACCCTGGAATCCTGGGCCACACCCCCGCCGTGGACCGAGTCTCCGGACGGATGCCGGCACCACCGAAGAGAACGGGCTCCGCTGCGCTCCACCCAACACTGCATACCTCAACCGAAGCCCTACGACACCCGCAACCATACACCCCAACGCCGCGCCCTGCTCTCGAATCTGGCGAGCCATCACCCCAATGACTCAATCTCGCTTACGGGGGTGCATCATCCCTGATGCAATGTGTAGGGTCTGGGACTGTACCGCACCCCCACCCCGGTCCTGCAGCGTTCCGGGAATCCCTTCTCTTAATGCTCCCTCTCATTCCCTCAAAGGAGTACGGGAAATGCCCGTGAAACTGCGTGACCATCAGGTCGAGGCCGTGGATGCCATCGTGCGCGGTCTCGACATTCCGCCGGGCAAGAGGGTTCCCGCAAACGGCCTGCGTGGGCAGGTCATTGCCGCGTGCGGGACAGGCAAGACCATCATTGCTGCCTCCGCGGCGCGGCGTCTGGTGCCGAAGGGGCGGATTCTGGTGCTGGTGCCGACGCTGGATCTGCTGACGCAGACCGTGCGGGCCTGGCGCGAGATCGGGCACACGGGGCCGGCCGTCGCGGTGTGCTCCCTCCAGGACGACGGCGCACTGTGGAGCATGGGCGTACGCGTCACCACCAGCCCCGTGCAGCTTGCCCTGTGGCACGGACAGGGGCCGGTGACCATCTACGCCACCTACGCCTCCCTCGGCGTCCTCGCCGAAGCCTTCGAGGGCGCCTACGGGCAGCAGCTCGCGCCGATGGACCTCGCCTGTGTCGACGAAGCCCACCGCACAAGTGGATCTCTGGGGAAGGCGTGGGCGGACATCCACCACCAGGACGTCATCCCCGCGGTCCGTCGGCTGTACCTGACGGCGACGCCGAGGATCTGGCAGGAGCGGCCGTCGTCCTGGGAGGAGCGGGAGGGGTTGCGGCGGGATCCGTTGCCGGAGGAGCTGGCGGCGTCGATGGATGACGAGAGCATCTTCGGGCCCGTGCTGTACCGGCTCACCCTGGCCCAGGCGGTGTCTCGTGGCTTGCTGGCGCGGTACCAGATCATCGTGGTCGAGCTGCAGGACCCGGTCGTCACGCCCGAGCGGCTGCGGGGTGAAGGACGGCACGAGGAGCAGGTGCGTGGGGAACGGCTCGGTGCGCTGCAGGCCGCCATGCTGCGGACCGCTGCGGATCACCGGCTGCAGACGATGATCACGTTCCATCACCGGACGATAGAGGCCCAGGCATACGCCGAGGGACTGCCGGCGGTGGCAGCGAAGCTGCACACAGACGATCCGCAGAAGTACCCCCGCCGCATCTGGGCGGACTGGCTGTGCGGCGAGCACGAAGCCGAACACCGCCGGCGCGTCCTGGGCGAGTTCGCCACCCGTGCCGGACGGGCAATCCTCTCGAATTGTCGCGTACTGGGGGAGGGCGTCGACATTCGAGCGGTGGATTCGGTTGCCCTCCTAGATCCCAAGGGGGCGCCGCACGACATCGTGCAGGCGATCGGCCGGGCGCTGCGGCAGCAGCCGGGGGAGGGAAAACTCGCCTCGCTCATCGTCCCGGTCTTCCTGGCGCCCGGCGAGCAGCCGGAGGACATGTTCACCTCCGGCAGTTACCGGCCGTTGATCAAGGTATTGCAAGGTCTGCGTGCACACGATGAAGAGGCCATCGAGCTGCTTGCCATTCCCCAGGAAAATCAGAAACGGGTCGTTGATCCGTCTTTGAGTATCGGTCCGGCGCCGGAGGAAGGGGAAGAGGAATCCCGACTTCTGCTGCGTTTTGCGGCCCCGCGGGATCCGGTGATGGTCGCAGAATGGGTCAGCTTCAATGTCATCGACACCGAGCGGCAGGACTGGGGGCGCGGGTACGCGGCCGCGCGCCGGTATCGCGAACGGGAGGGGCACCTGCGGGTGCCGTACGACCACAAGGAAGGCCCGTATCCGCTGGGGCAGTGGATCGCGGAGCAGCGCCGCGCGTACGGGGCCGGGCAGATGCCGGGCAAGCGTGCCGAGCGGCTGGAGGGCCTGGGCATGGTCTGGGACGCCGCGGACGCGGCGTTCGAGGAAAACCTCGCCGCGGCACGGGTGTACTTCGAGCAGCACCGGACGCTGGCCGCGCCGCGGCCGGCCACCGCGCTGGACCGGCCGGTCGGGCAGTGGCTGTCCAACCTCCGGCGCCCCGGCGCGCTGGACGGGCATCCCGAGCGAGCCGAGGCGCTGGAGGCGATTGATCCGGACTGGAACCCGGAGTGGCCGATCGACTGGCAGCGGCACTACGCCGCCGTACGGGAGTGCCTGAGCGGCGGGGCCGCGGTCGCCGACCTGCTGCCCGGCGTCACCGTCAACGGCAACGACATTGGCCGGTGGCTGGCCCGGCAGCGCGAACACACCACCTGGACCAAGCTGTCGACCGGTCAGCGCGAACGCATGGAGCAGCTCGGCATCGAGCCGCTGCCCGCCCCGAAGAAGACGGCCCCCAAGGGCCGCAGGAGCGGCTCTGGGGCCTTCGAGCGGGGGGTAGCGGCCCTGCAGCAGTACAAGGCCCGCACAGGCTCTGTGGGGCCCGTCAGCCGCTCTCACGTTGAGGTTCTGGAGGAGGGCTGGGACGGTGCCGGCGGAGCGGCTACAGATGTTCGGCTGGGGGTATTTCTCTCGAACACGAAGTCGAGGCGCGCCAAGCTCACCGACCACCAGCTCGCCCAGCTCGCCGAGCTCGGACTGGACTGGGCGTAGTCGTCAGCGGCAAGGGGCGGCCCGTGTAGTACCGACGGACCGCCCTTCGTCGTTGTTCACGTAAGGGTCTGGTTGATGGCGGTGAAGAGCCTCTCGAAGCGGCTGAGTGACGTCTCCGAGAGCTGTGGCAGGAGGGTGTCCCGCTTGCGCAGCAGGGCCTCGGCGGGCCGGCCGTGCTCGTTGAAGGAAGTGCCAGTTGCCCGGGCGATACGAGAGATGATGCGATCGGTGCCGTTTAGCTCACTGACCGTGAGTTCGGTGTTGAAGGCAGCGTTGTACAACTTGAGGTAGTCGTCTGGAGAGAACAGGTCCTCGATGTCGCTGTCCCTGACCCCTTCGGTGAAGGTGTCTGTGAGCAGGAGACGTTTGGGAGAGAGGACGCCCTTGTTGGTCAGGGTCTTGAGCTTGGTGACTCCGGCCGGGGTGCTGTCGATGAGGACTGTCGCCTGGAGGTTGGTGCCGATGAGGGCGACGAAGGTTGGGATGTTCGTGGCGCCGCCGGCGGGCAGGATGCGCCAGCGCTCGTCCAGGTGCGTGCGGCCCGCCTCTTTGAGGTAGTCGCTGATCAGGGTGAGGTAGGTGTAGTCGCTGGTTCCTTCAACCAAGAGGTTGTCGGGGCCCACGAAGAGGTTCTGGGCGATGTCGTAGCCGAGTGCGGCCTGGAGCGGGAAGAGCGAGTCGTCGGTGACGGCGAGGGTTTCGTCGGTCACGATGGCGCCGGTATCAGGTCCGCGGTCTTCGACGATGCGGACTCGGTTGAGGTGGGCCGTTTCGACCATGAACGGTGAGTGGGTCGTGTAGATGACCTGGGCCACGGGGGCGAGGCGCTCGTTGATGAAGCGCAGGAAGTCGGCCTGAGCACGGCCGTGCAGGCTCAGGCCGGGTTCGTCCAGCAGGACGACGACACCGTGCGGGTAGCTCTCGAACTGGGAGAACGCGGCAAGGAAGCTGAAGAACCACTGGAATCCGGTGGAGCGGGCGGAGAAGTTGTTGGTGAACCCGTGGCGGCTGTCTCTGACACGGATGTCGAGGTAGCTGGCGACGGCGTGCTGGCCGTTGCTTTGCTGGACCGTGGTCTTGTCCAGGTCGATCTCTACCGATAGATCGGGATTCTGCTTCCAGTACTCAAAGACCTGCTGGGTGATGTCGTTGCTCACTGCTTCGAGCTCGGCTTTGCGCTCTTCGAAGTCCTCCGCCGACAGCGCTCCGGATGTCGTGCTGGCGAGTTCGAGCAGGGATCGGGCGGTTTGCGTGGAAGAGGCCCCGGGCTCCTCCTGACCGTTAAGGTCCTCTAGAGCAATCCGGCCGGGAAGATTCTGGTAGTCGCTGAAGTAGAAGAACCTCGGTTCACGATCGCGCAAGAAGGCTGTCACGCGTCCCCAAGCACTCTGATGGCCGGCCAGCCGCTGGCGTCCCGCCCGAATGAAGACATCGACATCTGAAGCTGTGAAGCCGGAGTCTTCCGCGGGTTCCAGGCCCTCGGCCCGCTCCAGGGCAGCAGCGATGCTGCGTGTCCCTAGGGCGCTACGGAGTGCATCGGGGACTTCTTCATCGGCGTAGAGGTTTTCCAGAGCGGCGCCTTCGTCGACCTCCAGCGTGACCGTGTCTTGCCCTTTGTAGGGAATGGCCCGTGAGTACGAGCGCCCTTTGACCACGTCAGGCCCGAGCACGTCGGCGACAGATTCCAGGTCCTCATCGTCCAGCGTGAACGTGCAGGTGATCGGATGTGCGTCCTCGATCTCCCCAGAGCGGGTGTCTTTGACTTTCCGCCACCGTGGATAGTCCTGCCCCAGAGCAAAAGAGTGCTCCGTGTACACAGGGTTGAAGCGGTAGATCGCCGACAACAGCGCTGTCTTCCCACTCTCGTTCTTCCCTACCAGCGCCGTGACGTCCGACGAGATTTCGACGTCACCACTGTCGACAATGTTGCGAAAGAGGCGACTACGTACCTGAGTGAGCTGCATTCGATCAGTCTGCCGCTACTGTCTGCCCACTTCGAGCCATTTGCCGTATCCGTGATCACCAGATGGCGGCACATCCTGGTTTCGGTGCCGGCCTTGCGTTGAGAACTCCGCTCGACGAGCGGGTGAGACTCACGCAGGTACACCTGCGCCGCCGTCGTCATCCTCGCCGTCGTCCCCTTCTTCGCCGTCACCCTCGCCCGCTCCGCTCCCGTCGTTGTCGTGTAGCAGGCGGGCGAGTTCTTCGTCCATGTCGATCTCGCCGGTGGCCAGGGCGTGCGCGACCCAGTCGCAGGCGGCACGGAGCCGGGCCAGGCCCTGCTCGATCACTGCGGCCACGTCTTCGCCCAAGTCCTCATCCTGCAGGGCCGGCACCAGGTCGTGCGTGGCGACCAGCAGCTGGTGACATGCCTTCTTCCAGTCCAGGAACAACAGCGTCTTGTCCATCGCCCGCAGCGCCGGCGCGATGGGGGAGTCCTCCAAGGGGCTGCCGGGCACGTCGGCGCTCTCATCGTCCGTCCACTGATCAGCTTCGATCCGGGCCCGGTAGAACAACTCGCGGGCCTGGTCGTCGTGGGCGGCGTGGAAGGCTACCTCGGGGCGGCGCAGGAGGTCGGTCGCCACCCGTGCAGCGACCTGGTCATCCGCCGCCAGGTCGTGGATCGCCTCGATCTTCTCCTGCGCGGTCTGCGGGGTACTGATCTGCCCTCTGCGTCAGCCGGCTGCTGGTTCGTTGCCCTGGCCGAACGGCGGAACGTCGGCCGGGTCGAGATCGCTGCGAGGGCGGAGCAGCCGGAGCGGGTGGCGCCACCTGCCGACCCCGTCCAGCGCGACGTCGGCGCTGATCTCGGCGACCAGCTCGGGTACCACGAGGGTGACGTCGAGAGTGTCGTCCGTACCCCAGCCCGCACTGAACGTACGGCCGGTCCAAGGATGTCCGGGCCCGGCCGGCGTCAGCTGCACGGCAACGTCGCGTGCGAGGGCGGCGGCGAGCTGGGTGGTGCGGCCCGCGTACCGCAGCCGGCCGGCCGCATCGAATCGACCGAGCAACAGTGTGCTGGGGCGGTGCAGGGAGCCGGTGATGGCGCCGGCGATGGCCTCGGTGGACTCCCGTACCCGGTACTTCCGCCACCCGCCCGCACGCTTGCCTGGCAGGTACGGCTGCTGCAGCCGCTTGAACACCGCGCCCTCGATGCCGACGGCCGACCACGACAGCCACTCCCGCGCGATGTCGACGTCGGTGGTCATCGGGCACAGCGTCCACGGCGGGCCGAGGTGGTGGTCGGCGAACAGGGCTTCCAGCGCGGCGCGGCGCTCGGCGTACGGGCGGACGGTGAGGTCGGCGCTGGCCTGGTGGAGGAGGTCGAAGGCGACGAAGTGCGCCGGGTGCTGCTCAGCCAGGCGCGCGGCAGTCGCCGGGCAGCGATTCAGGCGGCGGTTGAGGTACTCAAAGGCCAGGCGGCCCTCAGCCCAAATGACCACCTCGCCGTCCAGGACGATGTCGTACGGCAGCGCGGCCGCCGCGGCCACCAGCTCAGGGAAGCCGGGCGTGAGGTCGGTGCCGTGGCGGGAGCGCAGCAGCGTCTGCTCCTGGTCGTGGGCGAGCAGGGTGCGGAAGCCGTCCCACTTCGGCTCCGCCGCCCAACCCGCCGGCAGAGTGAAGGTGTCGACGGGCTGGGCGAGTATCGGTTCCCGCGGCATTGGCGGCATGATCGACACTTAGCATGTGGGCTGCTTCAGAGGCCGTGCGGCGCGTCAAGGCGCAGCAGGTGCTGCCCGTGTTGGCTAGCCCTTGGCCGGTCCATGCCAGGCAGTGGATGCCGAACGTATGGGGACGCGCCATCGGTGCATAAACGGAATGATCGGCTCTGCGGGGCGGATGGCGCCGGCTCGGTGAGTGGATCAGTGGAGTGAGCTGGTCTGTTGGTTTCGCGGCGCTGGGGCGGTGGCTGTGCGGCCGGGCGGCGCTGGTGGGTTTGGGGGGCGGTGGAGCGGTGTCGGGTTTGGCTCGTAATACCAAGATCACGACATTGCCGGGTGATTTTCCGGAAGGTGCCCCGTCTTACCCGCGAACCCTCTACGAAACTGTCCGTTCAGACAGCAAATGCCCTAGAAGCGGCCGCATTTGACCGAGTAGCTTCGGGCCAGACTGTGTCACTACGCTCACAGAGCGCGAACCCTGGACCTTGGCGGGAATCGGGTTCGCGCTCCTGTAATTGAGTCAACAAGCCAGGAGGCTCGATGCCTTACTCCCCAGCTCGTTTCCGGATCAAACACCTCCGGTGCCGATCCACGCGTCGTGACAGTAACAAAGGGGCCCCGGTCCTGGATATGCCTGGCAACAGCGCCCCCCAGACGGGCAACGGCCTCTCGGCGCTGCCGGGCGGTGCCGTCCCGATGCCTGCGGTGGTGCTCTTTCCGGACGCGCCCGGGCCGCAGAGCCTGACGGTCCTGCTCGTCACGGGCCTGCTGTGGGCAGCCGCCTACTGGCTGTCAACCCGCCGCTGCGCCAGCCAGTGACCGCCTCGGGGGCCGGCCGGGAGCCGGTCCCCGATGCCTGTCTCCGTTCTTTCGTTCCCTACGAAACGGAGACACCCACGCCGTTATTCGTCACGTTTCCCGGGTGGTCGTACTGTCGGCCGCCCGGTTTTAGACACGGAGGGGGACCACAATGAGGTGGAACGCCTTTTCGACGCAGCAGTGTAAGTGGTGCGGCGAGCCGCGGGAACAGCCGGACACCGGACGTCCCGGCGAATACTGCGACACCAAGTGCCGGCAAGCCGCCTACCGCGCGCGGAAGAAGAACAGCTGCGACACCGAGCCGTATGACCAGTGGCTGCGCGAGAATCTGGACGCGGCCGAAGACGACATCCGCCGCCTTCGGGAGTGCCTGGCCGAATCGGCCCAGTGCGAGGAGCCGCTGCGGCGCCTAGTCGCCCTGCGGCGGCACGTGGACCAGATGTGCGCCGTCGCGGTCGGCCGCACCCGGCACCGCGGCGCCTCCTGGCAGGCCGTCGCCGAGCTGCTGGCCATGAACAAGGACCACGCGCGCAAGAAGTACGGGCCCGAGGTGGTGGGCCGAGCCCTCAGCCGCCGTCCCCTGCGGCCTCCCGCCGCGCCGGCGCCCGGATCTGATGCCGGGCCACCGGGCCGTCGCCCGAGCACACCTCTGCCTCAGCAGATCCAGCCCGGTACGGCCCCGGAAGCTGACGACGTCCACGACGCCGCGGCCGCTGACCATCCGACCGGGGCCGGTGACCTGGCCAGCGTGCTCAGCAGCCTCCAACGCGCCTCCGACCACACCCTGCGCACTCTGGGAGAGGAAACCGGTCTCTCCGCCTCGTTCCTCTCCCGCATCATGAACGGCGAACGCTTCCCCACCTGGCGGACCACCGCGCTCATCGCCCGGGCCTGCGGCGCCGACCCCCAGGTGCTGCGCCGGGTCTGGGAGGACGCCGGAGCCCGCCGCGACCGCAAGGACGACCCCCACGCCTTGCTCTCCGCGCTGCGCTATCTCCACCAGCGTGCCGGCAACCCCTCGCCCTGGGCGATCGCCGTCTCCAGCAGCCACACTCTCAACCAGGAGGCCATCACCGCCGCCCTGGAAGGCAGCCTGCTGCTTCCCTGGGACGACACCCAGCGCCTGATCCACGTCCTGGACGGCGAACCCGCCTTCTTCGAACCGCTGTGGCAGGCCGCCAGCGCCTGCCAGCCGGTCACCGCCCAGCCCGCCCGCAGCGCACCACCCACCATCCCCTCCACCACCCCCACTCACGGCCGGGTCTCCGAGCTGTGCGCCGCCTACAACTCCACCTTCAAAACCACCACCACCCGCCTCTTCCACACCCGGCGCATCCTGCCCGCACCGATCCCCGCCCTCGCCCACCCGAGTCTGTAGGCGCGGCACCGCCTCGGGGAGAAGCCGGCCGTCCGCAGGCGGGCACGGCGGGTGGGCGGTACGACCTTGTCGTCGTACCGCCCACCCGGCCGAGGCATGCCTCCGCCTCACTCCGTCGTGGTGACCGGGCCGACGAAGGTTCCCGGGCGGGTGGCGCCCGACTGATCCAGCAGCGCGCCGCCGTACGGCCAGTCCAGCACGAGGTTCCGGTGCTCATTCGGCGGCGTGATCACTACCTGGTTCGGTGCGAACTTCCGGTCACCCTCGCGAGTTGACGCCAGGAAGGTGATGTCGAAGACGGCCTTCCCGCCGGCGGCGAGCCGGACGGACTCCGGCTTCTTGTTGCTGCGCTGCAGGTCCCAGGTGTCGCCGTGGGCGGTCTGGAGCTGGACGCCGGGGAAGCCGGCCAGGGTGCACCCCATTGTGCCGGTGTTCGTCAGCACCACCCGGGCAGTCTGCTGCCCGTCGTAGTCCATGTCCGGGCCGCCCTCGAAGGTTGACCATGCGCCCTTGAGGTGATTGCTGGTGCACCGGCGCGCCGACGAGGAGCTGTCGGAGTCGCTGCCCGCCTTGGCCTCGACCGCCTTGCCGGAGCCGCCCGTGGACCCGCCGGAGGAACCGCCCGGGTCGATGGTGGGCGTACCGCCCGGATGGATGGGCGTGGCAGCCGGGGACGGGGCCCCCTTGGCGCCGGTTGCGGTCTCGCCGCCACCGCAGGCGGTGAGCGAGAACGCCGCAGCGGCAATCAGCGAGGCCGCTGCGACGGTGCGGGTGCGGCGAACAGCGGTCTTGCGCGACATGAAATCCCCCTGGGTGGTTGGAGTGCGCCGGGACGCGGTTCCTTCCGCGTCCTGCACACCACCCTGTTCGCCGCCGCTGATGATCCACTAATCCCTGACTAACACCTCCCCGGCGCACCGTGGCCCTCGCGTAACGAGGGCTCTAGCTACTGGCCTCGAACAGCACCGCCCGCCCGAGGCGTCCCCGGGCGGGCGGTCAGCCGGTCGGCACAGACCGCCGGGGCTCTCGGCGACAGCCCCGCCATAGGGTGACGATGAAGACTGCGGCTACGCGTCCGCCGCCCCCCCAACAGGCCGGGCACCAAGGTCCTCGGACGGGTTCTCAGCCCTGGGCTTGCTCGTACTCGACACGCTGCTGCCCGCAGCCGGCCGCCAGCTCGCGCAGAGTCCGCACCTCGTCCCGGTCTACGGTCAGCTCCCAGCGGAGCTTGGTCGACACCCAGTCCGCAACATAGGTGCAGCGGGCGTCGGCCGAGGGCGGCATCCACTGAGCCGGGTCCTGGTCAGCCTTAGAGCGGTTGGTCTTCGCGGTGACCGCGACCAGACTGCGCTGGGCACCCAGGTCGTTGGCGTAGACCCGGCGGCGCTCGGCGGTCCACTGGGAGGCGCCGGAGTCCCAGGCTTCGGCCAGCGGGACCATGTGGTCGATGTCCAGGCCGCGGGGGTTGGTGACGGTCTGCTGGTCGTAGTACGAGAACCACTCGCCCGAGAGGATCTTGCAACTGGACCCTGTCTCTGCCGGCACTCGCGACTCGGCGATCAAGACTTCGCTGCGGGTGGAGCAACCGTCGTGGTCTTCATCGACCCAGTGCTTGAAGGAGGTGCGCTGGTAGCCGTCCCGGCGCTCCGCAGCGAGCGGAAGGGCCTCGACACCGGCGGCGAGCGTCATCGACTCGCGCAGGTGAGAGTGGGCGGGGGCAGGTGCGGCGGTGAGCAGGGGCAGGGTCGCAAGGGCGGCGCCGGCAAAGGCCCGCAAGGTCGCATTGAACACAAGATGTTGATAGCGACTCGAAGAGGCCATAAGGCACCCTTCTGCGCTGAAACCACCCGAGCGAAGGAAACGTCAGGTCACAGCGGTGAAGTGCAGGGTGGGATGGGGCAGGGGACGGCAATGCACGACCGCGTGTCAAAAACTGTCCCACACGCGTCAGATTGTCACCCAGAGTAGCAGAGTGCCCTTAATTCGTGTACTGTGAGCTCCGCGATTCGCTCATCAAGGCGCCCTTCTGACAGGGCATCCGGGAATGTTCGCCTCTCGGATGCTCCGCTAGAAGGGCGAACACCGAGATGAGGAGAACCGCATGGGAACGCCTACCGGCGCCGGAGCCAATGGTGGCCGGGAGGAACGCGGCAAGTGGCGTGAGTTCTGGGCGACTACGTTCGGCGTAGCCATCGGCTACGTCGCGTCGAAGATGCTAGGGATGTAACGCACAACGGCCCTGGTGGTCGCTCACCAGGAGCCGCGTGCCGTGGGATGACTCCCGCCGAGCCGGGGCTTCGGGTGAGATCACACTTCGCGTGGATCCGAGGCTCCGGCTTCGTCATGTTCTAGTTCGCGCGAGAGCTCGCATGAACCGGGATTTGCATGGTCTAGGCCATACTCCCCAAGCTCTAGCACACAATGTGCGTGAGTCGAGGTGGCACAACCATAACGGACTGACACGCCATGTGTCATTCACTGGTCTCGTCGGCGGCGCAGCGGATGACACAGGGGCCGCATTGCTGCCCGACAGGGCTCTCATCAACGACGTTTGCGGCGGCGGCCGAGCCAGCTGGTCAGCCGCGGCCATCGGCGGCGTGGCGGTGGAGGCGGCGACGTGGGCCGTGGAGGTCGGGACGGCATCGGCGGCACGGCGGTCACCGTCGGCGTGGGTGGGTCCGCAGGTTCGTCGCGGACGTCGGCGGCCGTCGCATCTTGCGCGGCATCCGCAGCGGCCGGCGGGGAGGGGTTCGCTTCCTCCAGGCCTGATGGCGCGCTCGGCGGCACCGCCTCGGGTGCGGGCTGCAGCGGTGCTGGAGGCGTGGTGGACTCGGGCTGTTCCGGACTCATGGGCGGTGCGGGATCGGCCAGCTGATCGCCGGGATCGCTGTTCAGCTCTTCTGCTTCTGCTGGAGGTGACGGTTCGGGCTGGGTGTTCCTCGGTGAGGGCGTCGGGAGGGGGCGCGGCAGTGGGGCGGGGAAGGTCTGGGTGGTGCTGTCGGTGTCCCATCGGGCCACCTGCCACGGTTCCTTGATCCACAGCTGGAGTTCGATGCGCCCTCGGACGTCCTCGGGCTTGGGGAAGAGCGTCCAGTAGCCGTAGCCGAGAAACTGCCCCGAGCGGGTGGCGGCGCCGATCCAGTCCGCAGTGGTGCTGCGCAGGGTCACCTGCAGCGGCAGGCGGCGGCCGCCGACGAGGACGGGGTGGCGGGCGACGTACTTGACCACGTAACTGCGGCCAGCTTTGCCGTCGACGGCGTCCGCGGTCGACACCGGCCCCCACACGGCGTGCGGGATCGGGTCAGCGGTGCCGTCGATGAGGTCCTGGGCGAGCTGGTGGACATCGGCGCGGCCGCGGCAGAACTCCGGCCAGGCGATGTTGTCCGGGCCCCCAGGAACGGTGGCCGCGAACTCGGCGACGGCGCCTGGATCCTGGCCGAAGGCCTCCAGGAGTCGGACGATCCGCCGCGCCGACGCGATCGCCTTTCCTGCCTGCTCACTGGTCTTCGTCTTGCCGGTCCCGGACGCGCTGCCGGCGGCCGGGCCAGGAACCGTCTTGCCGGCGCCTCGCGTACCGGGGCGCCTGAGGGGCGGGCAGATCAGCCGCCACTGCCCGGCCTTGCGGACCACCGTGCTGCCCGACGAGTCCACGAGCTCCTTGCCGCGGCGCTCCAGGTCGTACGCACAGTGCGGACCATGGTTCTTGCCGGGGTTCTTGGCGTAGTGCGACGAGGTGGAGTCCGGGTCATCGGCGTTGCCGTGCCGGTCGTGGACGTCGACTCCGCACTCCCAGCACTTGAGCGGCTTCAGGTAGGGCGGGTGCGGTTTGACGTCGATCGCAGATCGGTCGTACTTGTCCCCTCGCGCGTCCTTCACGTACGGGATCCGCACGCCCTGCTTCTTCTTCGGCTTCGCCACACCGCCCCCTCTGCCACGGCCTCCCGTAGATCTTGCCGTGTCACCAGGCCTGCAGACAGCCCACTCGGCGTGATCCCCTTTGGTCAGCAGGGCCCGTACCGGTGGCCCTGCGCACCAGTTGCCGTGAGCGGTCGGAGGGCCCGTGCCATCGCGGGCCCTCCGGCGCATCCCGAATAGTTGATCAGGTCCACGGCTGCACAGAAGCCGGGCCGTCGGGTGTCAGCCCTGGGCGTGCTCGTACTCGATGCGCTGCTGCCCGCAGCCGCCCGCCATCTCCCGCAGTACCCGCGCCTCGTCCCGGTCCGCGGCCAGCTCCCACCGCAGTTTCGTCTCCACCCAGTCGGCGGCGTAGGTGCAGCGGGCATCAACCGACGGCGGCAACCACTGGGCCGGGTCCTGGTCGGCCTTGGAGCGGTTGGTCCTGGCGGTCACCGCGACCAGGGAGCGTTCGGCGCCCAGGTCGTTGGCGTATGCCTGACGGCGCGCGGCGGTCCACTGAGAGGCGCCGGAGTCCCATGCCTCAGCCAACGGGACCATGTGGTCGATGTCCAGGCCGCGGGGATTGGTGAGGGTCTGCTGGTCGTAGTACGAGAACCACTCACCCGAGAGGATCTTGCAGCCAGGCCCGCTCTCTGCCGGCACCCGCGACTCGGCAATCAGGACTTCGTTGCGGGTGGAGCAGCCGTCGTGGTCTTCGTCGATCCAGTGCTTGAAGGAGGTGCGCTGGTAGCCGTCCCGGCTCTCCGCAGCGAGCGGAAGCGCCTCCACACCAGCGGCAAGCGTCATCGACTCGCGTAGGTGAGAGTGGGCGGGGGCAGCAGAGGCGGCTGTGAGCAGGGACAGGGTCGCAAGGGCGGCACCGGCAAGGGCCCGCAGGGTCGCATTGAGCACCATTCGTTGATAGCGGCACGGAAGAGACCCAGGCAGGCGTCTGCACTGAAACCACCCGGGCGAAGGAATGCCAGGTCACACCGGTGAATCACACGTGGCCTGAGGGGGCCCTGTGACACGTTCGCTGGCAATGATCATGCGCGGCCGCCCCATCCCCCGCGCCTCGCGCCTGCGCGGCCCGCGCCTGATGCCAGCAGTTGGAAGCGGGTTCTGCGCGTGATCCGAGGTCGTCGCCGCAGTTGAATTCTTCGATCAGGGACGTTCTTGGAGTCGGGCGGCCGCACCGCAGACTTCGCAGGCGTCGGCGGCCGGGCCGGCGAGTGCGGCCAGAGCCTGGGCGGTGGTGAGGTCGGCGGAGGCCTTGCACAGCGGGCAGCCGGCACGGTGCACCCGCACCGGGCGGGGCTTGGTGGAGTCGTACGCGATACGGAAACGCTCCAGCGCCCACCACTCCGTTACCTCCGCGTCCGGCGTCGAGGCGGGAGCAGGGGCGGGAGCGGTTGCCCGGCGGCCGGTGCGAGCCCGTATCAGCGCCTGGCGGTCCCGCTCGATGGGCACGCCCTGGTAGGAGACGCCGTCGACGGGCCGCACATGGGAGGCAGGCGCGTTGAAGACGATGTCCGCCGGCTCGGCCAGGTCCCGGCCGCCGACCTGCGCGTCAGCCCACAGCGTCACGGAGACCTCGTAGAACCAGGCGGTGGTGTTGCCTTGCCAGCGGCGCAGCAGTCGGCCGACCAGTTCCTGCCCGTCGTGCAGGACGATGCGGATCGGCGGCGTGGGCGGCTCGGACGGCAGCTCACCGTCCGCGAGCGGCGCAGTCGCGTCGTCCATGGCCTACGCCGCGTCCGCGTCGTCGGCGGGGGTGTCGTGGACGTGCTTCAGGGCGCTGCGGGCGGCGACGACATCGGGGCCGGACAGGGTGTCCCAGAACGGGTGCGTGCCGATCTGGATGGACAGCTCCAGCATGCGGGCGCGCAGCCGGGCCTCCTGCTCGGTCTGTTCCTCGGTGTAGCCAGGAGAGTCCTCCCGCCGGAAGGGGTACCAGTGCCCCTCAGGGCGCTCGTATCCGGCCTGCGGCACCGCCGACCAGGCAGCGTCTCGCACAGCGCCCGGTAGGCGGCGCGTGTCTGGTGCATCTCCAGCTGGGCGGCGGTGAGGTCCTCGGGGAAGTCGTACTTGGCCACGCCAGAATGATACGCCCGTTCGATTCTCTGTGGTCAGCGGCACGGCGCAGCCTGCTCCGCATGGCTCCACCACCGCTACTCCCCAGGTGTCGCTGCGAGCCGGGGCCGGCCCGCGGCAAGCCGACTCACCCGCCTGCCCGGCACCTCGTGCGTGTCGGACAGACCCCCGATGAGCTGAGAAGGCGGAGAGGGCTCACCTGCCCGTGGACGCGCCGCGGGCGAGCACGCCTTCGCCGGCGCTGCCCGCCTGCAGACAACGCCGAAGGTCGCAGTCGGGCGGGGCCGCAGGAGACCTCCCTCTACCCTGCTGTTCATGACGATCGACTGGAGCGAACGCACCTGGCCCGACCCGGATGCCCACGCGGAACTCGCGAAGCTCCAGGCTGAGCTTGCAGCTGGCACTTGGGGGCCGTCGGCGGCCGTACTCAAGGCTGCATTGGTCGTCGTCTACTGGAGCGCGGCGCCGGTTGAGCAGACCTACCGGCGGGCCCTCCAGGCACTCGGCATCCCGCGTCGCGGCGGGGACGCACGCTTCGCTCGCCTGCTGGCCTTCCTGGCGTACACGCCCGACAAGTATCCGGGCTTGCCCCCGGAAATGCGCGACTTCATTCGCGCCGTCATCGCTCTCGAGGAAGCGCCGACCGAAGGAGACCGGTGGCAAGAAGCCCACCAGCTCCCGTAAGCAGGCCGCGAAGAAGACCAGCGCCAAGGCCAGCACCACGGCCGCCGCCCGTAAAGCGCCAGCGAAGCGGCCCCGCAAGACCGGGTAGAAGCTGGCGCGACCCGGCGCTCCGTCGGCGCCGACACGCCTCGCGGCCTGACGCCCACCCCCTCCCGGGCCGCTACAGCCGGACCAGGTAGCCGCTCTCGGTGCCCTCCTCGTCGGCCAGGCCCAGGGTCTTGGAATAGACCCACAGGGTCGTCGGCGGGGTATTGGCCGGGATCTGGAAGACGGCGAACGCCGGGCCCTTGCTGCCCGGATTGAGCCCGTAGACCGGTCCGGTGCGCCCCCGGCTCTCCCAGTACGAGTCGTAGGCCGAGACGTACTCGTAGTCATCCTGGGTCTGGTTGTAGGCGGTGTCGCGGACGTTGAGGAGGACAGTGCTCTGGGTGTCCCACACGGCCTCGCTCTTGCCGACGTTGGCCACCTCCAGGGAGACCACGCAGAATTCCTTGCCGCTCTCCGGCGTCGGGGTCGGGGTGGGCTCACCGATCGACTCGGCCTCCTCGGCGAGGACCGCCGGGTCGATCGGCTTGCCGCACGTGACGCGCTCGACGGTGACCTTGAGCTTGAGCGGCTTCGGGTCGTCGGGGTCCTCCTCAATGGTGAGGGTGAACGGCTCGCCCACGCGCGGCGTGCCGAGGACCTCCGCATCGGGCGGCGCGCCGACGGTGGAGCCGCCGGTGGTGGAGGGCGGCGCGCTGCTCTTCTCGGCTGGGGCGCTGCCGGTATCGGCCGGGGCGCTCCCGGAGTCGCTGGAGCAGGCCGAAAGCGCCACCAGTGCGCCGGTGGCCACGGCGGTCAAGAGGAGACTCCCGCGGCTGGTCATGGGAATGCCTTTCGGACGGGGATGCTTCCATCGTGGCCCGTGCCGTCCGTGGCCGCGCGGCGGCCCAGTCCCCGGCCGGCGTGACCCCAAGATCGGGCGCTGGCAGAACGTACTGCGCGCCTTCGTGGTCGTCGTGGCAACTGAGCTTCCCGCTGCGCGGAGTCGCGCGCCGCACCGCGCTCCCCGGCAGGAGGAGGAGACCTCTTCCTTGTGTACAGGAAGAGGTGTCGATCGCTGCGTACGGATGCCCACGGGGCCTGACGTGCGGTGATGGGCACGGTTGCCCAGAGGGGGTGGTACCTACCGCGGTACCGACGGCGGTACGCACTGTGGTGCCTACCGCGGTACGCGCCGCGGTACCGATCGCGGTACCACCGCCGCTGACCGCAGACGCCGGCCCGGGTCGCTGCGCCATCCAGGACTCCTGATCCAGTTGTCCGGACTTCCGGGCCGCCCCCTTACTGGAAAAGGCCCGAGCCCCGGTACTCCCCAGCGCCAGTTCCGCGCAGGGAGCTCTGGTGCTCTCCCCGCGGCGGCTCCAGGCGGATGCCCACCGGAGGCAGTCGGGGAATTGGCGGTTGACCTGCAGAAATGGCGTAGCTGGGCAAGCAGTCGGGCAAGGGGTGGTGCGGATATTTCACGGCACGTGATCCGAGAGGAGCAGTGCCGTGAACGACCGCCAGGACGCCTTTTCGCGTCTGACCACCGAGTGGGCGTGGGTGTGCGCCAAGCAGGACAACACCGACGTGATCTTCGGGTGGCTCGCCGACGCCGGCGTCCTCACCGCGACGGATCTCGCTGATCTGGCGGGCTTGGAAGAGCTCCTGCCGCTGATGCAGGAGCGGGACCGTGCGCAGGGGCGGGCGCACAGTGACCTGTGGCTGGGTGCTCTGCTGCGCCAGGCCATGGCGGAGGGCGCTGCGGCGCAGCTGGCGGCGCGGGTGGTGGTGCAGACGATGCTGCCGTCGGCGCGGCGTACGGCCACGCGGCTGCTGCGCTCCTACGGGCGGCGGTACGACGAGGTGGCGCAGGCGGTGATCGCCTCCCTGTGTCAGGTGGTGCGCAGCTACCCGCTGGCGCGGCGGCCGCAGAAGATCGCGGCGAATCTGGCGATGGAGACGCTGCACCTGGCCTCCCGGGAGCTGCAGCGGGAGTGCGAGGCGATCGGCGAGGAGCTGCATGAGGAGGTCGCCGAGCAGACCGAGGCCGGCTCGGCGGCTGATCCGGTGGCCTGTGCGGAGGTGACGCTCCTGGCCGAAGCGGCCGCCGCCTGCGGGCTGGAGACCAGCGGCGACGCGGGGCTGGCTGGGGCGCGCGGCGAGATGATCGAGCTGCTGGTGTGGGCGCTGAGCGAGAAGGTTTTGGCCGAGGACGGAGTCCGGGCCATCACCGATCACTACCGGGCCGGGGCCCTGCCGGACCGAGAGGCGGCGCAGGCGGCCGGCGTTGCGCCGGCTGCGTGGCGTCGGCGGCGGAGCCGGGCGGTGGAGCGGCTGCGCGACGCCGCGCCGCAGTGGCTGGCGCAGGCGGCCTGAGAGCCTGTCTCCGAGAAGCTGGGCGTTGATCCTTTGTGCTGCGGCCTCATCCTTCTCGGAAGGGGCGGGACCCAGTTGTCCGGAAGGCAATCACTCACAGGAGTGATTGCCTCACGCTTCGGATTGACGATCACTCACATGGCGCATTGCTCCGTCGCGTCACATTCTCATCTGCGCCGACAGAAAGGCTTCCCGTGCAACGACGCCTTGCCGCCACACTCGTAACGCTCGCCATGACCGGAGTGCTCGCCGTGGCCTTACCTGGGTCCGCATACGCGGCACAGGGGACACTGATCGTTGATGGCCCCCTTGGCCACCGTGAGTACGTAAACCCCAGTGGCTGCATCGCTGTTACCTCAAGCGCGCTTCTCCTTGACGTCACTAACAACACCGACGGTACGGCTCTGCTGTTCGCCGCGCCGGATTGCGCGGGCCCTGCACTTACCGGGATCGCTCCTGGGGACTCGGACACGTTCGTCGGCATCAGCATCAAAGTCATCTGACGTGCTCCCGCCATGACCGGCGCGCATTGCGGCCACTCGTGTCTGTGTCGGTAAGTGAACCGCCGGGCTCTCCGAGGCACGGAGGCATGACCCGTTACCGAGGGCCATCACCTCTCGACACGCACTGCTCTGTCCCGCGAACGTTTGAGCTCCGAGGCTTCCACAGCCCCTCGGCCGCCGTGCGGCCGAGGGGCGCTTCACTGTTTCTCGTCACTCCACGTGTGATGTCGCCGCCACGCCATTGGATGCGTTAGAGATCATCAACCGCGAGCTCGGCGAATGCAGGCCGGTCCGCCGCAGGCATGCCGCGAGATCGGCCCGGCTGTAGGCGATGCCGATGATCGTGCCGTCGGTGGATACGCGTCGACCGCCGGCCCGGGCCGACAGGGTGCACGATCACGGGAGGGCGTTTCTCCATGGTCCCCACGGTGCCGAGCGCGGCCGCCGCGCACATCAGCCGACCGTCGGTCGGATCAAGAGCCGCTTGGCGCGATTGAACGATGCGCGGCCGAGCCTGCTGGAGGACCGTCAGAGCCCGGTCACGGCCGTCGGGAGCGGCTGGTGCACGGTGGATGCCCAGGCGCAGCGCGGTTGACCACATGCTTGACCACTCCGGATTCCCGCAGGTCAGGAGGCTGATGGGATCGGTCACCTGCGGATGCCCGGCGATGACCGCTCAGCGTGCGCACGGCGGCCGGCGGGCGCTGGCGGTCATGACCGATCGGCGGCGTGCCGGTCATGACCGGTGACCGATGCAGAGCGATCGGTCACCGGTCACTGCATCGGTCACCCGTCCGGCATCGGTCGCGTAGGGACGGTGACCGATCGAGTCCGTGACCGCTCCTGCTGACCGGTCTCGAGGCTGCGCGTTCGTACGCCGGCCGCGCAGCGCTTCGGGGGTCGGCAGACCCGTCAGATTTTCTTCTGGCGTGCTGTCACATCTGCGGCCTGGCGGGTCCTTGTTCAGGGTGCGCGGCGCAGTGGGCGTCGGGTGGTGCCTGGAGAAGGGGCGGTTGCGGTGCGTAATCGGGATGCGGGGCTCGGCGAGCTGGGCGGGGATGAGCAGGTGCTGGTGGAGGCGCGGCGGCGGGCGATGCGGTTGGCGGTCGCGCTGGTGAAGGAGCCGTTCACTGCGGGCACGCTCGCCGCGTTGCGGACGTACCTGTCGCAGTACGCCGAGGGGGCGCACGCCGCGTTCGTGGCGCTGCAGCGGCAGCCCGAGGCGGCGTTGCTGCAGCGGATCGATGAGCTGAGCGGTGGCACCGCCGGGAGCCGGTCGTGAAGTGGCGCCGTACGGCAGCGAAGGCGCCGGCCGCCCGGGAGGTGGAGGTCGTGGAGCCGGCGGAGACGGGCTGGGCGACCACCTCGACGGGCGCCATGGCGAACTGGACGGCGCTCATCCGGTGGGGGGCGTGGGCGCTTCTTCTGGGCGGGCCGCTGCTGGGCGGTTGGGCGGTGGCGTCGGCCGGCGCGACCACCGTGACGCCTACGCGTGTGCAGTCGCCGCGGGTGGTCAGTGAGGACGCGGTGGGGCCAGCCGGCTTCGCCGAGCAGGTCGTCGCCGCCTACGTGCGGGCCGGCCAGGGCGCATCGAGCAAGGAGCTGGTCGCGTTCTACCCGCCGGCCGCGGACCTGACGTGGTCCCAGGAGGGCGGGGCGCAGCGGGTGGAGTCGACGTCGCCGGTGCGGGTGCGGAAGGTCGAGCGCGGCTACTGGTCGGTGACGGTCGCCGCCCGCGTGACCGACGAGGGCCGGGCGAAGAAGAAGCCCTCTGGCGGGCTGCGGTTCTTCCAGGTGCCGGTCCGTGCCGCGGGGGAGCGGTGGGTGGCGGCCACGCTGCCGGCAGAGGTGGCCGCCCCGACCGGCAGGAGGGCGCCGGAGCTGGGCTACGGGACCGAGAGCGCGGCCGTGCCCTCCGACCCGGCGGTGCAGACCCTGCAGGCGTTTTTCAACGCCTACCTGACGGGCCGTGGCGAGCTGGACCGCTACCTCTCCCCCGGTACCGCGCTGCGCCCCATCTCCCCTGCGCCGTACACCTCGGTGGGCCTCACGTCCGTCGCCGAGCACGACGGCAGCCCGGCCGAGTCGAGCCGGCGGCCGGGCGAGGGCGAGCGGCGCCAGCTGCTGGTGGAGGTCGAAGCCGGCGACCGGCAGGGAGCTGTGCGGCCGATGACGTACGCGCTCCAGCTGCGCGGACGTGATGGCCGGTGGGAGGTCGCCGCCTTAGAAGCCGCCCCCGCCCTGAAGACGAGTAGTGCAGCACAGAAGGAAGGAGCAGGCCGATGACCGGACTTGTGCAGATGGCCGGGATCTTCGATGACGCCACGGCGCTCGGCCAGCAGGCCATCACGTTCTTGAAGGTGATCGTGCTGGGCGGCATGTACCTGATGTCGATCGCCTGGGTGTGGGGCCAGACCAAGTCGATCGTGAAGGCGGCGGTCGCGGCGCTGGGCGGCGCGGCGGTACTGGCGCTGGTGTGGAACATGACCGCCGTGCGCGACAAGATCGGCGAGGACCTGAAGAACCCCGGCGCCGCGCCCACCGCCGTCGTCCGCGTCGTCGACCTCGACGCCGAGGCCGGGGAGAAGCGGTGAGCGCCGCGGGCGAGGCCGAGCCGCTGATCGGCCGCTGCTACACCCGGGCCCGCCGGCATCCGCTGGTGATCGGCAACTGGCCGGGCGGCGGCCGCATCTGGGGCGGCCCGTACACGGTGCCGCAGGTCGTGGTCATGGCGGTGACGTTCACGCTGCTGCTGCTCACGCGCTCGCTGTGGGCGCACCTGGGGCTGCTCGATGTGCTGCCGCTGCTGGGGGTGCCGTACGGGCTGGCGCTGGCCATGCGGCGGGTGCACATCGACGGGCGCAACCCGTTCGCGGTGGCCTCCAGTGCCTCCGGGCTGGCGCTGGCGGCGCCGGCCGGGCGCCTGGACGGCAAGCCCGTCCGTACGCGGCGGCCGCAAGTGGCGATCGGGGTGTGCACCGTAACCAGTCGGCCGACTGCTCCGGCACAGGAGCAGCCCAGCGCGGCCGGTGCGGCCGGCGCCGCGGCGATCATCGCGGCGCACCGGCCGGGCGGCCCGTACGAGGCCGAGCCGGAGTCGGCGCCGGAGCAGGCAGTCCCGCAGGCGGGGCCGGGGCGCGTGGCCTCGGGGGCCGGTGCGCTGCTGGCCCGGACCGCGGCCGCGCACGACAGCGGCATCAAGGGGAGGTAGCGCGATGCGGATTCCGGTCCGGCATGTCGCCGGCAATGTGATCTGGACGCGGCACGGTACGTGCTGGGCGATCTGGCGGGTGCAGGGCAGCGGCCAGGCGCAGACCTCCCGCGCGGTGAAGGAACGGCGGCTGCGCGCCCTGGAGTCACTGGTCAAGCAGTTGCACGGCGAGTCGATGCTGATGTCGCTGTGCCCGCAGGTCGACCCGGCCGACGTCGTACGACGCATGACCGACGGAGTGGACCTGGAGGCGTGCGAGCGGTACGCGCAGCTGGCGATGCGGGTGCTGGACCAGCTGGAGGAAGTGGAGCTGACCGGCCGCACCGACTGGCTGGCCGTCCCGCTCCCTTCGGGCGGGCCGCGGCAGGCGGCCCGCGCCGCGCTGGATGCGGCGTGCGCGGAGGTGACGCTGCAACTGGGGCTGCTGCCCGCGCCGGTCAGCGCGTCCGAGGAGCTGCGCCGCCTGGAGCAGGCCCGGGAGCTTGCCGCGCCGTGGCCGGCGACGGTCCCGGTGCGGCCGGCGAGCGAGGCGGAGATCCTGTGGATCTACGGGCACAGTGCCCGCCGCGGTGTCCTGGAGCCGCTGCTGCCCGCGCCCGGCGCCGAGGCGGTGCGCGGCCGCGGGCGGGGCGTTGCGGCGCTGGGCCAGGTGGTCCTCGCCGAAGGCGGTCTCCCGGCCGACGGCGAGGAGGCTGTGGCGGCCGAAGGCACGGCGGGTAAGGGAAGGTTCGGGCGGCGGTGGCTGCAGGCCAGCACCGAGTGGGGCGAGTCCTACCAGGCGTTCCTCACCCTGGCGCAGATGCCGGAGCGGTTCGTCTTCCCCGGCTCCGACTACCTCGCCTCCCTGGATGAGTTCGCCTTCCCCGTGGACTGGGTGATGCGGCTGAAGGTCACCCCGGGCAGCGTCGCGGAGGACAAGGCGCGCCGGCAGGCGGCCGAGCTGGCCAACCAGCCCGGCGAGTACGCCGGCGAGCCCTCGGGGGTGCCGGCGCATGTGGAGCAGGCCGCGGAGGACTTGGGGGATTACCGCACGGCGCTGACCAGTTCGCGCAGCGAGGTCGAGGTCCAGGCGATGGGCGCGATGTGCGTGTGGGGCGCCAGCCCGGCCGAGGCCGAAGCCCGGGCTGCGGACTTGGCCACGTACTTCTCCGACAACGACTACGCCCTGGTGCGGCCGCTGGGTGAGCAGGAGCGGCTGTTCTACGGCATGCTGCCCGGCTCCCGCACGCCGCGGATCATGGCGTCCTTCGCGCAGGTACTGCTGGCGCGGGACTTCGCGATGGCGGGGCCGTTCGCCGCGGTGGAACTGGGCGATGCGCGCGGGCCGCTGTACGGGCTGCAGCTCTCCGGCGGCGGCACGCGGCCGGTACTGACCGACTGGGCGTCGGGCCCGCGGAAGAAGGCATCGGCGTCGGCGGCGTTCGTCGGCGAGCTGGGCGGCGGCAAGAGCGTGGCGATGAAGGCCGCCGTCTACGCCATCCTCGCCGCCGGCCGGAAGCAGGGCCAGCCCGGCAGCCGCGGGCGGGCGGTGATCGTGGACCGTACCCCGCAGCAGGAGTGGGTGCGCTTCGCCACCGCCTGCCCGGGCACCACACAGGTCATCACCGTCGATGAGCAGGCCGCGGTCTCCCTGGACCCGCTGCGGGCGATAACCGAGCGCGCCGAAGCCCAGCGTCGCACCGAGTCCTTCCTGACACTACTGCTGGGCATCGCCCCCATGGACGAGACGGGCGTGACGCTGTCGGAGGCGATCGAGACCGTCCTGGACACCCCGGCGCCGTCGATGGCCGCGCTCATCACCGAGCTGCAAGAGCGCGGCAGCACCGACCCCGCAGCGCGGTCGCTGGCCCGGAAGCTGTCGGCCACGGCGCGCAAGGACCTGGCACGCATGATCTTCGACCCGACGCTGCCGGTGGTGGACACCACCGCGGCCGACACCGTCGTCTTCGCCACCGCCCACCTGGTGCTGCCCAAGGAGCACGAGCTGAGCGCGGACCGGCTGAAGTCGCTGGAGTTCGAGAAGGTCTTCGGCCGGGCGGCGCTGTATCTGATCGCGGCGCTGTGCCGGAAGGTCTGCTACGACCGCCCCGAGGAGTTCGCCGTCGCGGTGTGGGACGAGTGCTGGTGGCTGACCAGCTCGCCCGAGGGCATGGCGCTGCTGCTGGAGCTGGTGCGCGATGGCCGCAAGCACGGTGCCGGCGTGCTGGTCGGCAGCCACGACGCCGAGGACATCGGCCCCTCGGACAGCAACATCGGCCAGGTGATCCGCGGCCTGTTCCCCCGCAAGCTGCTGTTCCGGCAGACCGACAAGGCCCTCGCCCGCCGGGGCCTGGCCTTCCTGGACCTGGATCCCGACGACGCCCGCCTGGTGGAGCAGGTCACCACCGAGCTCTCCCCGCTCGATGTCTCCGATGAGGTGCAGGCGCAGCGGGCGGGCGAGTGCCTGCACCGGGACCTGTACGGACGGATCGGCGGCATGCAGGTCCTCATCCCCGCCGATCCCGAGGCCGCGGCGGCCATCCACTCCGACCCGGCGCTGGCCGCATGAGCCGGCGCCGCCCGGAAGGATCCGGGATCTCCAGGGCGCGGCGGCGGGTGCTGCTCGTCGCCCTGGTGCTGCTGGTGCTCGCCCTCGGCGGGGCGCTGGCCTCCCGGGCGGCGGCCGACCCGGTCCCCCAGCCGTCTGCGGGCGCTGCCCCTGCCGATCCCACCGCAGCACCGAGCCCGTCCGCGGGCGCCGACCGGTCGAGCGCGCAGCCGACACCGGCACCGACGTCCACCCCGGCTGCGCGCGATCCGGAGAAGGAGAAGACCGAGGAGCACAAGGACAAGGCCGAGCAGCAGCAGGAGTGGCGCAAGCGGACCGAGTCGTTTCGGAAGAACTTGAGCAAGGGCGGGGTGCTCGGCGCGTTCGAGGTCACCGACCGGCACGGCATCCCGATCTCCGCCTACCAGGTGACAGCCGAGACCGGGGACTGGTCGGAGTGGGACCTGAAGGTCGGCGCGTTCTTCGTGGACAACCTCTTCTTCGCCATCAAATGGATGATCGCCTTCTCCTGCTGGCTGATCGCCTGGGCGCTGTCCTTCCAGCTCGCCGCCATCCTGCTCAAGCCCGCCCTGACCGTCTCCCAGTCGCTGTACACCAACGTGCTGGTGCAACTGGGCATGCCCACGCTGTTCCTGACCGTCTCCGGGGTGGTGGCGGCCTGGCACTGGATGTTCGGCGACCGCTCCCGCGGCTGGGGCGAAGTCGCCGCCTCCCTGGTCATCTCCGCCCTGGCCATCACCACCTTCACCTCCCCGCCGACCCTGCTGCTCGGGCACCAGGACGGCGCGGTGGGCAAGGCCCGCGCCCTGGGCGTGGAGGTCGCCGCCATCGTGATGGACACCGACGGCCGGAGCCTGACCCGGCGCGGCCCGGACGGCACCAGCGCCTTCAGCCGCCCGATCACCGACAAGCTGGTCGACGCCTTCGTCATCCAGCCCTCGATGATGCTCAGCTACGGGCAGGTCTTTACCGGCAAGTGCGCCACGCAGTACACGCAGTCCCGCGTTGGCCAGGCACTCTTCCTCAGCCTGATCGACAAGCAGGTGCAGCGCTTCAAGGACCAGCCCGCCACCTGGGGCAACTTCGTGCCCGGGATGGGCGAGGACCTCGGCGACTTCCTGCGCGATAGGGCGGTGGACTACGCCAAGGAGCACTACGTCGACGATGACCCGGGGGAGAAGTTCGAGAAGGCGTGCGTCAAGGGCAACGTGGCGGAGCTGAAGAAGGCCAGCACCGACAAGATCGGCGGCGCGCTGTTCATGCTGCTGGCCGCCTTCCTGGTCTTCCTGCTCATCCTGCTGCTGGCCGGCACCTACCTCATCGCCCAGGTCTGGGTCGCGATCGAGGCGATGCTCGCCCGCTGCGCCCTGGTGATCGGCATCCTGCCCGGCTCCGGCCGCTCCTTCCTGTGGGCGCGGGCCGCCTCCATCGCCCGCAGCCTGGCCCTGCTGGTCCTGGTGGTGGTCGCGCTGGCCGCGTTCATCGTCACGGTCACCGCCGTGGTCAGCGCCAAGCCCACCGACATCCCCGGCGGCATCACCATCCGCTTCTTCGTCATCGACCTGCTGTGCGTCGCCGCGATCATCTTCCGCAGGCGCCTGGTCCGCGCCTCCCGCGGCTGGGCAGGCAAGGCCAAGGCCCGGATGAACGCCTCGAAGTTCGGCGGCAGCACCACACCCTCCGGACTCGGCAGCCCGCCCGCCAAGCGGGGCGGTGCGTGGACCTCGATGGTCGGCATGGGGCTGATGGTGGGAGCGATGGCCGCCACCGGCGGCACCTCCACCACCCTCTCCAGCGGCATGCGTCTGGGCACCGGCGGCGTACGCGGACTGCGCACCGCCCGGGTGGTCGGCGGCGGCATCGCCCGTACCGGACGGGCGGTGGGCCGGGTCGCCGACGGCGGTGTCCGCGCCGGCGTGCAGCTGACCCGGGTGGGTCTGCAGTCCACGATCGGGCTGCCGGTCTACGGGCCGCGCGCCGCCCGCCGGGTCACCGCCGCCGCCCAGGCCGTGCCCGGTCAGGTCACCAGCGCCGCCACCCAGCTGCGCGAACGGCTCACCGAGGCCCGCGACCTCTACGAGCCGCAGGTGCGCAGCTTCGCCGAGGAGTACCGGCGCGGCATCGGCGGCAACTGGATCGCCGGCCGCGTACGCAGCAACAGCCCCACGCCCCCGGCCGCGGTGCGGCCGCGGCGGTCCGGCCCGTCCCGGCCGGCGAACCCGCGGCCCGCTCCCCCGGCGCCCGGGACGCCGCGCGGCCGCGCGCAGCTGGTGCCTCAGCGCCCCGCCGTACCGCCGGCCTCCGCCCGGCAGGCCGACCTTCAGCAGCGGCTGCACCGCATCCGCACGCGGAACGCCACCGCGCGGCCGCAGCTGCCACCCGCACCGCGGCCTCGCACCGCACCGCGGCCCCGGCCCGGGGGGCGGCCGCGATGAGCGGTCCCGTCAAGGCCGGCCTGGGCTGCTTCGGGGGCGGCGTGGTGGCCCTGGTCGTGGTGCTGGTCTCCTTCATCGGCGCGGTGACCGGTGGCGCCGCCGGCCACCAACAGGCCGCCCAGGGCGCCACCGGCGCCCAGCCCGCCAGCCGCGCCGCGGTCGAGGACATCCCTCCGGAGATGCTGGCGCTGTATCAGCAGGCCGCGCCCACCTGCCCCGGGCTGGACTGGACGGTGCTGGCCGCCATCGGGAAGGTGGAAACCGACCACGGCCGGCACCCCACCATGCGTAGCTCGGCCGGGGCGGTCGGCCCCATGCAGTTCCTGCCGTCCACGTTCAAGAGCTACGCCCACCCGGTGCCGCCCGGGGGTAAGAACCCGCCCACCCCGTGGGATCCCGTCGATGCGGTCTACGCCGCGGCCCGCATGCTGTGCGCCAACGGTGCCCGCGACGGAGCGGATGTCTCCAAGGCGATCTTCGCCTACAACCACGCCGACTGGTACGTCCGCAAAGTCCTCGCCCAAGCCGCCGCGTACGCCGCCGGCGGACAGCAGCAGCCGCCCCCGGGGGACGGTGCGGCGCTCGGCACGAGGGGCGAGAAGGCGCTCGCCTTCGCTGGCGCTCAACTGGGCAAGCCCTACGTCTGGGGTGCCACCGGTCCCGACTCCTATGACTGTTCGGGCCTGACTCAAGCCGCCTGGAATGCGGCCGGCATCTCGATCCCGCGTACCTCCCAGGTTCAGCACACCGCCGGCCGTGCCGTGCCGCCGGGCCAGATGCGGCCGGGCGACCTCATCGTCATCAACAACGACGGGAACTGGGGGCACGTCGGCATGTACATGGGAGGCAATCTCATGGTGCACGCGCCCAAGCCCGGTAAGAGCGTGGAGGAGACCGACCTCGGCTACTGGCGGCAGTTCCCCTGGTCCGTACGGCGCGTGGCGTAGCCCCTCACGCCGGGGCTGGCCTGGCCGGGCATCCGGTTGCCCGACCACTCATCAGCACTGGTCAGAGGTGGGCAAGCATGTGGGCAAGCCCTCCTGAGGAGAGTGGCGTCACCGGTGATCGACAGCACCGTGCCGCACTTACGGGAGGACCTCATGCTCTACTTCTACCTGCTGCTCGGCGCCCTCGTCCTGCTCTCCTACAGCAGCCCCACCGACCGGCTCGCCAGTGAGACGACGGCCACCGGCGTCGACGTCCTGGTCGCCCTCGTCACCTGGTTCGTCGTGCTCCCCGTCTGGCCGCTGGCCGTCGCGTGGCGTGCCTGCGCCGCCGTGTACGACTGGTACGTCACCGCGAGCCGCCCGATCAAGGGCGAACTCACCTGGCAACTGGGGCATTTCTGGACACACCACGTTGTTCAAAGGACCCCGTCGGCAGGACGTTGTGCGACTTCTGGGAAGCGCTGGTCGGTGGCTGGTCGGCGCCGTGCGGGTGGGTGCGGGAGGCCCGAGGTCCCAGGCACGTCAGCGGTACCCGTACTGCGGCACCGTGGCCGGATCAGTCGAGGGCGCTACCGAGCCCGGTCAGCAGTACGCTTTGCTGCACCTCCGCGAGGAGCCGAGCACGGATCTGGTGTTCAACGGGGGCGGGCAGTCCGCGATGTCCCGTGATGCCCAATCGCACCGCTGCTCTCCTCTCGCGCCTACAGGTACACGCCGTACAGGCGGTCATCGAACTCTCGCACGACGCCCTACGGCTGCTGGCCCGTGCCCCGAAACTCACCCGGCTCGGCCCTGGACGCCCACCCGGCTCCAGGAACCGTCCCCCGAGCACCCCCTATGACGTCAGCAAAATCACCAAACACCCGCGAATTTCACCGAACGTGACGAATGAGGTTGAGGAACACCTCTCAGTTGTCGCGGGGGAAATCCTTCACTCGAAGTTCGGCCCAGACCCTTTTGCCCCAGGGGCTGCGGGCGGGGGCGCAGCCAAGCAGGTCGTATCCCCAGCGGTCGGCGTATGCATCAATCAGAAGCAGTCCGCGGCCGGTCTCGTCGTCCGACGTCGCCGCGCGTAGCTTCGGCGCCTGGGCGGACCGGTCAACAACTGCGACCCGAATGAACGTCTGTGACGGCCGGTCGACAACGATGCGGATATGGCGGCTGCGGGTGTGGCGGGCCGCGTTCGCGATCAGTTCGGTCACGATCAGCGCGGCCGGCTCGGCGAGGGATTCCAGTTCCCATGCCGCGCACGCCGTGGTGACCAGTTTCCGCGCGATCTCCGCCGTCTGCCTTTTGCACGGATGCGTCTCGCTGTATCCGGGGTGCCCCGTGGACCGGGGACGTGTCGTCATCGTCATCGCCATCGCCTTTGAGGACGGGGCCGCGCTCGTCCCCCACGGGGCGAGGGGACGGAGCGCGGCCGTCAACGGCCGATGTCGATAGGTGCGATCGGCCGGTATCCAACTCAACTCGCTTACGCGGCGGCGGGTAAGGAGGAAGGTAGAGGCAAGGGTTGAACTGGTTGAACGCACCCGGGGGTGCTGAATGGCTCGACGACCACGTACGCCGAATACCGCCCTCGCGGAGTTGATGCAGGCGGGAGGGATTGCAAACGCCCAGCTCGCGCGCAGAGTCAATGCGGCCGGCGCCGAGCTCGGCGTGCCGCTGCGCTACGACAAGACCAGCGTGTCGCACTGGCTCGCCGGGTCGGTCCCCAAAGACGAGGCACGGCCCGCGGTGACCGAAGCACTCTCGCGGCTGCTGGGACGCCCGGTAACGTCCGCGGAAATCGGCTGGAGCACCGATCCGGCCGAGGAGCGCGATGTAGTTGCGGGAGTGATGGCGCTGACACGAGCGGACATGGACCCGTCCCGGCGAAGCGTTCTGGGCGCGGGACTGTACGCGGCGACGCTGGCCGTCCCGTCCTTCGAGGACGTCGCCGGGCGGATACAGCACACCGCGGCAGGCCGCACGGTACGGATCGGGCCCGGGGATGTGGCAACCGTGAAGCGGATGACGGAGCGAGTCGCCGACATCTTGGACGAGCTGGGCGGCGCGCACGCCCGACCGATGGCCGCGGCTTTCCTCACCAACACGGTTGGCCCCTACCTGCGGGCGGACGGGTCTGCGCAGGTGCAGCGGGACATGTTCGCCGCTGCGGCGGACTTGACGTACCTCACGGGCTGGATGGCCATGTACGAGCGTGAGCAGGGCCTAGGGCAGACGTACTACCTCAAGGCGTTGCGTCTTGCTGGCCGGGCCGAGGACCACGTGACGTACTGCCGGACCCTGCGCGGCATGAGCCTGCAAGCAAGTCATCTGGGGTACGGGCCCCGCGCGCTCGAGTTCGCCGACTCCGCAGCCGAGGCCGCACCCGCCGCCGGCCCCCGCCTGGTCGCGTTCCTGCGGGGCCAGCAGGCGCACGCCGCCGCGATGGTCGGCGACCGGCGCCAGTCCTTCGCCCGGCTGCGGGAGACCGAGACCGCACTCGCACAGGCCGACAACCGGCGCGATGCGGTCGGCGGCTACGACGAAGCGGCCTACCACTTCCACGAGGCACACGTCCGGTGGTGTCTCAAGGACGGGGAGGGCAGCATCCAGGCCCTACGTCGCTCCAACCGGGCCCGGTCGCCTCAAGAACGACAGGGGCGCGTGCACTGCCTCGGGGTGATCGCACAGCGGCAGATGGCCATGCGGCACGTCGAAGCTGCCTGTACCACGTGGGACGAGTTCCTGGACGAATACCAGATGATTTCCTCCGCCCGCGGGGACGAGCATCTGGACAACTTGCGTGAGGGCATCCGCCCGTACAAGGCACTCCCGGCCGTCCGCACATTGTCGGAGCGGGCACGGGAAGTCGCGCGCCTCAAGGCAGCATGAAGAACGGCTGAGGGGCCCGCCGGACCGTGTCGGCGGGCCCCTCAAAACGTGAGGTAGCGCGCCCGCAGCAAGTCGGCCTCCGCCCGGCGCCCAGGCGTGATGTCTCATCTGAGAGCGGCGGCACGATGCCGAGCACGGCCGCGGCCTGGTCCCGGTCGTGAGGTTGGCCGACGCGTGGGGCGTCGAGACCCACCACCACGGCGGCAAGGCGGCAAGGCGGCGTGGTGCGTGTTCGAGACGGATGATTATGCGGCCGGCGTCGCGCAGCTGGCCGCCGCGTCGCCATAGAAGCGCCCCTGAGCTCCCGCCCCGGCCGACCCGTCGTGAATTGCCAAGATCGACCGGCCGGGGTGGGCCCAAGCCGGTCGGAAGGCACCAACACCAGGCTCCCCACCCACATCGGGATCCCGCCGGGGCGGAAGCGACGCCAGCTCTGCGGCCCCGATGGCCGCGTGACGGGAACGGGAAGCACTACGGCATAGGGCTGTTCCCTGCACTGGGAGCAGGAAAGGGTAGACAGATGGAACTGACCGTGTTTCTCCAAAGCGACGGCGGAGACAAGCTCCCCGGCGAGCCGTACCCCGGACCTCACCCTGCGCCGACTCCGGACGGCGGGCCCGGCGTTCCCAACCCACCAAATTGACCGCGTGACCACGGACACACCCGAGACGCGCCCCAGCCGTACGGGGCTGGGGCGTGCTCTCATGGCCAGCGGGTATCTGGCGTCTGACTGGGCCTCGGCGTTCGCATCGGTTCCCCGTGACGCGTTCCTGCCCGACCTGATGTGGCCCTGGGACATGGCCGTCGGCCGGAGCTTGCCCGTGCGCCGGACGGAGGATCCCGAGCAGTGGCACCGGTACGCGGACAGCGACGTACCGATCGTCACGCAATGGGATGACGGGCAGCACTCGGGCCCGGAGCCCGGCACGGTGTCGACCAGCTCGGCGTCGATGCCCTCGGTCGTGTTCTCCATGCTGCGGGACCTCGACGTACCGGCCGGCGCTCGGGTGCTGGAGATCGGCACCGGTACCGGTTGGAACGCCGCCCTGCTCGCGCACCGTCTCGGCGTCGACAACGTGACCTCGATCGAGGTGGACCAGGAGGTAGCCGACGCCGCCCGCGCAGCCCTTGCGCGGTTCGGCCTGCCGGTCGAAGTGATTACCGGGGACGGCGCCCAGGGGCACGCTGTTCGGGCCCCCTATGACCGAGTGATTGCTACGTGCGGTCTGCGGGAGGGCATCCCATGGGCATGGGTGGAGCAGAGCCGGCCCGGCGGCGTGATCGTTGCGCCGTGGGGCACGCACTTCTCCCATGGGGACGCCGTGGCCCGCCTGGTCGTGGCCAAGGATGGGCAGAGCGCGGCCGGGACCTTCACCGGTCCCGTGGAGTTCATGAAGTTCCGCGCTCAGCGCCTCCCTCTCATCACGCATGCCGAGTACGTACCGGGCAGCGTGGCCGCCGGGGAGGAGACCTCGACCGAGCTCAGTGAGGCGGAGTTCATCGGGGAGCAATTCACCGCCCAGCGGTTCGCACTCGGCCTCCGCGTACCCGACTGCACGATGGTCGTCGCGGACAAGAGCAACGGAGCCCGGCCGGTGTGGTTCTACAGCCTGTCGGACCGCTCATGGGCGTGCGCGATGTTCCGGGACGGTGACACGGCCCGCGTCTGGCAGTCCGGGCCCCGCCGACTGTGGAACGCCGCGGAGACGGCCTACCGGTGGTGGGCTGGTCACGGCAGCCCGGATCACACCCGTTTCGGTCTGGCCGTCACCCGCGAGGGGCAGACCGTGTGGCTGGATGATCCAGAGAACTCCTGGCCCCTCTGACCCGTCCGTAGACGTCACCCTCCGCCAGGAGATGCGTGGCGAGGGCGTGAGGCGTTCCGCGGGATGCTGAGCTGCGCCTCCTCTGGGGCCCCGCGCGTCGCCTTTCAGGTCAGGCTGGGGTCTCCGGTTGCGATCCGGTGCCGTGGGCGCGCAGTTCTTCGTTGATGCGCTTGGCTTCTTCGAGCTGGTCTTCGAGGATGATGATGCGGCAGGCGGCTTCGACCTGGGTGCCGGCGTCGACGAGTTCGCGGGCGCGGGCGGCGATGCGCAGTTGGTAGCGGGAGTAGCGGCGGTGGCCGCCTTCGGAGCGCAGTGGGGTGATCAGGCGGTGGTCGCCGAGGGTGCGCAGGAAGGCGGGGGTGGTGCCGAGCATCTCGGCGGCCCGGCCCATCGTGTAGGCGGGGTAATCGTCGTCGTCGAACTTGTCGGCGACGTGGGTACTGCGAGGGGGCATAGACCTCTTCTTTCGGGACACGTCCGAGGGGCCCGGATGCCGTGCCGGCACCCGGGCCCCGAGCTTTCAACACCATCTACCGGCCGGCTTGAGCCGGCCTGCGTTTTCCGTCTGTCCGCCTGGGAGGGCGGAGCTGCGGGGATCGCGGATTCTTGACCGGGGACCACCTTCCGTTCTGGGGTCTGCGGTACCCGGGCGGATCCTTCCTCGCCCGGGCAATCCTGATGGCGTCTGCTCCTTACCTCATTCGGTTACTCGATTGCACTGCTGGATCCTGCGGGTCCTGCATGCGGCTCCTTTGAGCCGCTCGGCCCGGCAGCCAGTGACGGGACCCACCACTTCCGGCCCCGCCACTCCGCTGCCGTTCCGGTGCGCGGCAGTTCGTCTCTGCCACGCCCTCTTCGACTTCCTGAGTACAAGGGAACTCTAACCCTGACATACGGCAATGTCTACACTCACCATGACAGTTTTTCTCCATGGCTGGAGTCGGGAGTTCTGCTACCTGAGCAGCCGGAAGAGTGTTGTTCCTGATGGAAGCCCGGTCCAGCCGGGCACAAGGCCGGACCAGCGAGCCAACCGACCAGGCGGGGTGTGAGCACATGAACCAGGCCGAGATGATCCGCACCGTGTCCCCTGCATCCCAGGTGGCCCTTGAGGGCGACAGCCCCGCCGATATCGCGCGTGCCCGCGGCGTGGCCAGCGCCTTTGTCAACGGGCCGGGGCCCGGTCCCCGAGACGGCGGAAACCCTCGCCCTGGTGGTCTCCGAGCTCACCTAACGTCCGCGGGAATCGGCTGGAGCACCGATCCGGCCGAGGAGCGCGATGTAGTTGCGGGAGTGATGGCGCTGACACGAGCGGACATGGACCCGTCCCGGCGAAGCGTTCTGGGCGCGGGACTGTACGCGGTGACGCTGGCTGTGCCGTCGTTTGAGGACGTCGCCGGGCGGATACAGCACACCGCGGCCGGCCGCACGGTACGGATCGGGCACGGGGACGTGGAGACCGTACGGCGGATGACGGAGAAGGTCGCCGACATCGTTGACGAGCTGCACCCGGCGACCGTGTCGGGGGTGTTTGCAGGGCCGGGCCGTTGACGGGCTTGCGGGGTATGCTGCAGAGGATCTCAGTTACTCAGGCATGAGGCCCGCAGCGTTGCTGCGGGCCTCATCTGTTTGCTGACGGTCAGCTCGCTACGCGCAGGACGGGTCCGCCTTCGGGCCGCGGGGGCGCGGCGTCGTACATGGGGACGCGTAGCCGGGCGAGACGGCCGGCCTTCATCTCGTGCAGGGCCTTGGCGATGGCCGCTTCCATGGCCTCGAAGCTTTCGTACTTGGCGGCGAGCGGGTGCACGTAGTAGCTGTTGCCGCCGCGCTTTTCGGAGTCGGTGCGCAGCACGACGTTGAGTTCCCGGAGCGGGGCCAGGCGGTTGCTCATCGTCTGCTTGGCGATGCCCAGGTCCTGTGCCATGGCGGCCTGGCTCTTGGGCAGCCGCCCTCCGGGCTCCATGATCTTGTACAGGTAGGACATGACCTGGATGGTGGGCGGAGGTACCAGGAGACAGAGTTGCGAGATGACCGCAGGGTGCATGCTCTCCATCAGGGGGTCCTCCTCGGTATGGTCGCCTGTGTAGGGGTGGGGGATATCATCCGGCGTTCGCCTCGCCGATCGCGCCGTGCTCCTGGTGCCTGTCGTCCGGGCCGATGGCGTAGGGGAACTTCGTCAGGTCAGGTGGCTCGGGTGCGGTGGGCGACAGGTAGAAGAGGACCTCTTGTTGGGCGGTGCTGTCGCCGCGGAACCACAGGCGCGGGTTGACGCGGATCTGTCCGTTGACGCGGCGCCCGCCTGAGGTGATCTGCTCCAGCCAGCCGATGTCGCAGAGCGATTTGAGGCACTTTCCGACGGTGTTGCGGGTGATGCAGCGGGCCCCGATGCGGGCGGCTTCCTCGTTCAGGCCGTCGGTGATCTGCTGCTGGGTCAGGTAGGTGATGCCGGTGTTCTTCTCCTGGCAGCCGACGACGTAGAGGAAGACCCAGATTTGTGAAGCGGACAGGCGGCGGGCGACGCCGAGCTGGGCGACCCGCTTGATGAACCAGTTCGAGCTGAGGCTGTAGCCCTCGTCGCCGGCCATGTCGTGGACGGTGTTCTTCTCGTACTCGAACGTGACGCCCTTGAGCTTCTTGCCCCGGCTCCGCTTGGGCGGGGCAGGTTCGCTTTGTTCCGGGACGGCGTGCTGAGCGGTTTGGGTCGCTCTCTCCTGCAGCTGGCTGCCGAAGACTTCGAGGATCTCGTCGAAGGCGGAGTCGTCGGCGGGCTTGAGCCACCGTTGCGAGTCCCCCCGACGTCGTGGTGGGGGTGATGTCACGGGACCTCCTTGTTACTCAGGCGCCTGCGACCCTATCGGAGAGTCCCGCTGTGCTGGACATTTGACACCCGATCAAGCGGGTTTCCCCAGGCTCTTGACTCGCGACGGTGATGGGGGGCCTTCCCGATCGACCGCAAAATGTACCTCTGTGCAGGACTTCCCAATCAAAGTACGGCTGGCAGGGACTTAAGGTGTTCGTCTCGACGCCTTTTGCGCGGAGGGCAGGCTGCAGGGCCGAAGCCTCTGGAAGCGGGGGCGGAAGTCCCCTCCAGGGAGACTTTTGCAATAAAGGTGTCGGAGTGCTTACCAAAGTTGCAGCAAAAGGTGTTCGCGCCGACACCCCGGCCGTCGCATTTCCGCAGGTCAGGAGGGGTGTCGCGCGGTCTTCCTCTTATGAGAGCCGCGCCGATCCCCGCCGCCGCGCGCCGTACCACCGCTCTCACCAGCCGAGGAGTCACGTACCACTTCTCCCCCACATCAACACCTCAGCCAACAGGCGTCACCACGAACAACCGGTACTCACGCGACGGCAGGTGCGGCTCACATCAGCCCCTACCGGCCGTAGCCCCGTTCATTCATGGCAACTGCCCAGGGAGGGCCGCCAGGGCCCGAGCGGTCAAGTGTGCGGGCCGCGAAGCGGTCTGCGCACTTGAGGGCAGGCGGCAGTGGCTGGTCCAGCGCAGCCGAAAGGCGCTGGTGGGGGGTCTGGGGGGAGGCGCCCCCCAGGGATGGCGGGTCCAGCGCCGCCTGGGCGCTGGCGCGGGTCCAGGGGCGCGTAGCCCCTGGGATCTACGGCCCGCAGTGGCCCTCTAAGAGACGTGCTGATTTCAGGACCCGTTTCCGGTGCCGCCCCCGCATCAGCACCCGCCGATCACGGGTTCCGATGCCCTGTCAGAGCTTTGCCCCGCGACAGTCGGTGCAGGCGGTATGGGCAGGTGTGGGCACATACGCTGGGGGTATGACGACGCGCGAGGAGCTGCACCGCTTGGTGGATGGGCTGCCGCTGGAAACGCTGGACAATGCGGCGACCGCGTTGCGTCAATGCTTTGCGGTAATCGGCGAGCCGCCCTTCCCGCGCTCGATGGGCATGCTGAGCGAAGCGCCGGAGGACCTGGCGACGCACGTTGACGATTACCTCGCCGAGGGCTTCGGCCAGTGACACGTTCCTGACGGGCGCCGGCGCCCGTGGCGACGCTGCCGGATCCGTCGACCCCCGACAGCGTCAGACGCTCAGCTGGCGATGACGAGCCCCGCGATCACCGCGACCACGGGCAGGGCGATCTCCATCCACATGGGTGCTTCCTCGTCGTCGAACAGCGTGACCCACAGGATGCTGGACAGGGCGCTGAGGAGAAGTCCCACTCCCGTAAAGATCGCGAGGATGCAGCCGGTCAGGTACTTTTCCTGGAAGCTCAGCGACAACTTTTCGATCTGCCCCCGAACCCGGATCTGTACCAGCTCGCCGCGCCAAAACCGCAACGCCGCACGATCACCCGGGCGCACCACGTCGTAGGTACCCTTGCCGATCGTGTAGGTCTGGCCGGCGCGCTCGCCGTCACGGCGCACCATCAGCGCGTACTGCAGCTCCGGATAGCGGATGGTTCCCCGCTCTGTCACGGTGCCGCGGGCGGCGACCAGGCAGCTGTTGTGCGGCTGCCCGGGGCGGCAGTTCTCGGCCCGCTGGAATGCCTTGATCTCACTGTAGGGATCTTGAATGAGCAGCAGCCCGAGGCCAATCATCAGCAGCCCGGTCACAACCATGGGCCACCGCACCCCGCGGTGCAGCGCGGCCCGTTCCTGCGGCGACAGCTCCCCCTCTTCCTCTTCACCGCCGCCGCTCACGGCGCGGACACCTCTATGGACGACACCTGCTCACGATCCATTACCGGTCCCCCGCTGCGTCTCCGGGCCGTCGCCTTCCGGTCTTCGCCGTCAGGCGCATACCCAACAAGAGAGCCTGATACGGCACCCCGAGTCGAGCCCGTACCGGTGACCTCACATGGGAACGCGGAGGTGCTCGCCGCGAGTCTTGCAGCGGGTAAGCCGACGCCGAGACGGTCGGGCGCTGCATGTGGTCCGGCTTGGGGTTCCTTCTGTGCGCATGGCGTGCGGGAGGTAGGACGGTCAAGTGCGCAGGATGGTTGTACGAGGCAAGCGTCCATGATCCGGCCCGGCAGTGACGCGAACACGCCGACGATGGACGAGACGATGCCGCTGGCCGCGCCGGATCGAAGCGCGCCGGCTCCCATTTTTCTTCGACGCTCCTGTCACATCCGAGGTTCTGCGAGTCCTTGTTCTGGGTGAGACGGCGCACGCCGTCCGGAACAGGGAGGCTCCGATGATGGAGATGCCGCAGGCAGGCGAGGGGCTGCTGCTCGTCGTGGACTTCGCCGTCGAACAGATGGGCTGGCTGCTGCCCGCCGTCGGGGTGGTCGCGCTGGTCTGGCTGGCCGGGTGGGTGTGGTGGCGGCGCCGGGCGGCGCGCGAGCTGGAGCGTCGGATCGCGGTGGAGCTGGTGCCGTCGGTCGACTTCGATCCATCGGCAGCCGATGTCCGGCAGGCCGCAGCGCAGCTGGCGCGGGTGCCGGCCGCGGCCGGGGCGCTGCCGCGGCGGGCGTCGGCGGTGCGGGTGCGCCTGGTCTGCGGGGAGGGCGGGCTGCTGCACTACTGGTGGGAGGGCCCGGAGCGGGCGTCCGGGGTGCTGCGCCTCCCGGCCTTCCCGCAGCAGGTGGAAGTGGTGACCGACGAACCCGGCGCCGCACAGCGGGTGCGGTTCGCCGCGGCTCAGCCGCTGCGCAAGGGCGGTGCCTGGTGAACGCTGTGCAGCTGGAGAAGAACACCGACGCGAGGGCGCTGTATGCGGCGCGGGCGGAGCTGGTGCTGGCCCGGCCTGATCACCGGGCGCTGCGTGAGGTAGGGCTGGCGCCGGATCCGCTGCAGCGGATCGCCGCGGCCTTCGCCGGGGTGCGTACCGAGGTGGGCGAGGAAGCCGAGCTGGTCCTGGACCTGGTGCCGGTCGCCGGCGAAGAGGTAGCCCGTCGACGGCGGAGGCTGATCGGCCGGGCGCAGCGGCGGGGGCATTCCGCGTACGGCGAGCGCCTGGGCACCGGTGGCCGCGGCGCTGGCGGTTGGGGGGCGGTGCTGATGGAGGGGTTGAACGGCGGGCGGCCGAGCGGCGCTGGTGGCACGGCGAAGGCGGTGCGGCAGGTGGACCTGGCCGACGGCGTGGGCAAGTTCGTGCCCGGCCAGACGGTGTTCGCGGTGCAGCTGCTGGTGCGCACGACCGCGACGCACCCCGCGCGGGCCCGAGCGCGGCTGCACCAGGTGCTGGCCGCGCTGGATGCCTGGTCGGGTGAGAACTGGTGGCGGCCGGTCGGGCCGCGGCGCCTGGGGTGGCGGCCGTACAGCAATGTGTGGTGGCGGCGCCGCTCGTTCGACCGGCGCCTGGCGCGCGGAGAGTTCGCGCCGGCCGGGCGTCAGTGGGCGACGGCCGCGGAGCTGGCCGGGCTGCTCAAGCCGCCCACGGCCGCGTGCGAGGCAGTGAATGTGAAGCGGTGCGGCGGGGTGGTGCCGCCGGCGCCGAGCGAGCTGCCGACCTGGAGTGGGCAGCCGGACGTGCTGCCGCTGGGCCGGGTGACCACCGCCGACGGTCGGCAGCGCCTGGCCGGTGCGCGGGTGGGCGACGTGCTTTTCGGTGCATTCTTCGGCCGGTCCGGGTTCGGGAAGACCGAGCTCGGGCTGCTGCAGGCCATCGCTCGTGCGTACGCGGGCGATGGGGTGTGGTTCCTGGACCCGCACGGCGAGGCGCTGGCCCGGGCCCGGCCGTACCTTGCCCATCCCGCCATCGCGGCGCGGATGTGGGAGATCAACCTGGCCAAGCCGAGGTTGGACGACCGGGTGACGTCCTGGAATCCGCTGTCGATGGCCGGGCGGCGCGCCGAGGACGTCCAGGACGTCGTCGGCGCGGTGGTCGGCGCGATCTCCACGGCGCAGGGCTGGGGCGACCATCCGCGGGCCCGCACGATTTTGTCCAAGGCGGTGCGCCTGCTGGCCGAGCTGTCGTATCGGATGTGTCAGGACGGCCGGCCGGACCTGCAGCCCACGCTGTTCCAGATCCCGCAGCTGCTCACCGACGAGCTCTGGCGGCAGGAGATCCTCGCGCACCTCGACCCCGCGCTCGGCGCCTTCTGGCGCACCACGTTCCCGAACATGGATGCCAGCGCGGTGCCTACGGTCACCTACGCGCTGGAGAGGCTCGAGAACTCCCTGAGCCTCAAGGCGTTCCTGGGCAATCCGATCTCGGCGTACGACGTGCGGCGCGCCATGGACGAGCAGCAGGTCGTCTTCGTCGCCCCGTCCGGTACCGGCGACGGCGATGAACTGATCACCTCGCTGCTGCTGTTCGACCTTTTCCGCGCGGGCCTGAGTCGCCAGGACACCCCCGTCGCCGACCGGCGGACCCTGTGGGCGTGGGTGGATGAGCTCACCGCGGTCGACGGCGCCTCGCACGGCTCGGTCGCCAAGATCCTCGAACAGCTCCGCAAGTACGAGCTCCGCTTCATGGGGATGACGCAGATGGCCATGCGGCTCAGCGACACCACCCGGGCAGCATTGATGCAGAACCAGTCCCTGCTCTCCGCCACCGGCGCCGACTTCGATGAGGCCGCCTACGTCGCCAAACGCCTGGATGGGATCGCGCCGGCGACGCTGCAGGACATCGACCGGTACGCGTACGTGATGACGTGCATGCACCGCGGCAAGCGCACCCCGCCCTTCCAGGTCCGCGGCGTGCCCATCGACCAGGTCCTGGCCGACTACTACAACCCCGACGGCCTCCCGGCGCTGGACGCCGCGATCGACACCAACCTCGGCCGGCGCACCGTCGCCGACATCCTCGCCACCCAGCGGGACCTGGCGCAGAACATCGCCGACCACCTCGCCACCGGCCAGACCGCACGCCCCGATCCCTCGGCGGCCGGCGACATCGTCCACCACTTCGCCCGCACCCCCTGAACCACACGGACCCGAGAAGGAGTTGTCGTGCCCGATTCGCCGTCTCTCTCGCGGCCAGTGGGCGGGTTGTCGCCACTGGCCCAGGAACTGCTGCCCGTGCTCTACCGGCACCGGCTGCTGTCGACCAGCCAGCTGCATCAGCTGCTGACCCCGACGGCTACTTCCTCCCGCTATCTGCGCCGGCTGCTCGGGCGGCTGCGCGCCGAGCGGCTGGTGGCGGCCACCGAGCGGCGCACCGTGGGCCGCAGCGAGCTGCTGTGGTACGCCACTCCCCTGGGCTGCGAGATCGTCGAGGCCGGGCGCGAGCTGGCCCCGCGCGCCTACCGGATGACCGAGCAGGCCGCGGCCGGTCAGCTGCAGGAGCACACCCTGGCCGTCAACGCCACCGGCCTCGCCTTCGTCACCCACGCGCGGCGGCTGGGCGATGACTGCGGCCCGCTGGACTGGGACCCCGAACTCGCCCACCGCATCCGGGACGGCGAGGACCGGCTCGGCGATGAGGCATTCCTGGTGCCCGACGCCGTCATCCGCTACGTACGCAGCGACCGGGAGCAGCGGATGCTGCTGACGTTCTTCGCCGAGATCGACCGGGCCACAATGAGCGTGGCGGACCTCGCCGGCAAGCTCACCCGCTACGCCCGCTACTCCTCCTACGTCCCCCAAGTCCTGGTCGGCGGCCGCCGTCGTACGGTGCGGACCACCACCCGCGAGGCGTGGCGGGACCGCTACCCCGCCTTCCCGCGCATCCTGCTCGTACTGACCGGCGCACCGCCGGCCGCGCTCGCCCGCCGCACCGCGGACCTACGCGCCCTAGCCGCCGCCGACGGCCGCCTCCACCACGCGGCCGGTCAACTGCAGGCCGGCATCACCACCCTGACCCAGCTCCAGCAGCACGGTCCCTTCGCCCCCATCGTCACACCGGTCCTCGGCGATCCGGTGCCCACCGACGTCCTGATGCGCCAGCCCAGCGCTGCCGCAGCATGAAGGCGCTGCACGTCGTTTTCGGGGCCGCCGCGGCTTCTTCGAAAGCCGGGGACCCGCACAGGAGGCGTGCGACGAGCGGGATGGGGCCGACCTGCAGCAACTGGCAGAATCAGGCGTCCGGTTGGGAAGAGCAACGGAACGACGCGAAAGAGGCTGGTATCCGCGATGTCCGACCGTTCGCTTCGACCTCCTGCCGTGTGCGGGCTCTGGCGGGCGGCATATGCAAAGCCGGGTGGCGATCAGCGAGGTCACTCTCTGGGCATGTGCAATAGATTTGCGTAGCGTATGGATCCGGTACGACCATGCGGGCGGCCGAGCAGCGCCGCCGCAAGACCGCTGTCACGCCTTGGCGCAGGTCAAGGCGTATTCGTGAAGAGGTACGGGGAGGCGCAGTGAAGCAGGCGGCACGATCGGCGCGAGTTAGCGTTAGCAATCGAAATCAGAACCGACCAATCGTGCTGTTTCTCGCTGCGTGCACGCTCTTCGCTGTATCCGCGTGCGGTACTGATAGCGAGGGCACACCCGAAAACAAGCCGAAGAGCAAGCCGTCGCCGACTGTGTCGGTCGACCCGCAGGCCGCGGAGAAGAAGCAGGTGCTGAAGGTCTACCGCAGCATGTGGGAGACCAAGAACCGCAGCTTCGCGAAGGCGGAGCTCGACCCTGATGTGAAGAAGTACGCTAGCGGAAAAGCGCTCGGCGACATCAAGGTGACGACCCTGTACTACGAGGGCCGCGGACACGTAATGAAGGGTGAGCCGATCCTCCACCCCGAGGTGACGGCCATCGACACCAAGTCCAAGCCGGCGAAGGCCACCGTCGAGGACTGCGTCGACTCCAGTCACTACGACGAGGTCGACAAGAAGACGGGCAAGAAGGTCGACTTCGGCGATGGCCCTCGTCGGCACCCGAACAGCACCACTCTCCGGATGATCGGCGACAAGTGGTTCGTCTGGGAGACCAGCATCGACCGGGAACGGTCATGCTGACCCGACGTTTGGTCGCCGCACCGGCCGCGCTCGCCCTGCTGCTCGGCGCTGCGCCGGTCGCGCTCGCCGACGGTGACGGCAGCGGGGACGGCAGCGTCGGCGTCGGCTGCGCCCCGATGGCTCAGGACTGCGAAGCACATGCCAAGCAGTTCGGCAGTTCAGGCGGAGAGGCGCCGGCCAAGTCGACGCAGCCCAAGCCCGTCGGCAAGTCGGGGAAGAAGGCCAGCAAGCAGAAGTGCATGATCGGCGAGCAGGAAGTGCCCTGCGACCGTCCGGACTACGGCCACTTCAATCAGGCCGACATGTGCTACTGGGCTCCCATGGATCCCCAGCCCCCGGCCAATGACCCGCTGTGGCAGGAGGCCGGCGCCCCCGCAGGCTGGAAGCCCGGCGACGGAGGGAAGTTGTACGAGCGCGCCTGCTTCGGCCAGCTGGAAAGCGGCGTACGCTTCGCGGCCACCGATCCCACCGGGGCAGCAGTCGACCCGGCCGTGCTCGCGCGGGAAGCCGTATCCAAGATGACGCTGCGCGGCGCGAAGATCGGGATCACGCCGAAGCCCGGCGGCAAGGGCGTGGTCGGCATGCCGGTGTACATGTGGACTGCCAAGGACGCCGAACACTGGGGCCCGAACACCGCCAGCGCCTCGGCGGGCGCGGTCACCGTCACCGCGACCGCGAAGGTCAAGAAGATCGTGTGGAAGATGGGCGACGGCAAGAGCGTCACCTGCACCACCGCCGGCACTCCGTACAAGTCCTCCTACGGCAAAGAGCCGTCGCCTGACTGCGGTTACCGCTACACCCAGCCCTCCAGCTCCCAGCCGGGCGGGAAGTACCACGTGACCGCCACCTCCACCTGGTCCATCGACTGGGCCGGTGCCGGGCAGAACGGCCAGCTCACCGAGATCCGCAACGCTTCTGTGGACATCGCGGTCGGCGAGGTCCAGGTCCTCAACTGACCCTCCGGCCCCGCCGCACGGAACAGCACTGAACGCGAGAGGCACCGCTCCATGGACACCCCCACCCCCGCGCCGCCGGCCCAGCGTGCCCCGGCCCGCCCCGAGGTCCCCATCACCACCACCCCGCCGGTGAAGCGGGAGCGGCGCTGGTCGGTGGTAGCGCTGTGCATCGTGCTGGCCGTGCTGTGTGCGCTGGGCGCGGCCGCGGCGGTCACCTCCGCCAGCGACCGCTCCCCGGTGCTGGCCATCGCCCGCGATGTACCGGCCGGGCAGGCCCTGAGCGAGGCGGACCTGACGGTCACCGAGGTCTCGGCCGCCACGGGGCTGACGCCGGTGCCGGCCCGGGAGAAGAGCCAGATGGTGGGCAAGCGCACCGCGGTCGACCTGCGCAAGGGCGGTCTGCTGACCGCCTCGCAGCTCCGCGCCGGCAGCAGCCTGGGCGATGACCGGCAGCAGGTCGGCGTGCAGGTCAAGCGCGGGCAGGCGCCCGCAGGCACGCTGATCCCCGGTGACAAGGTCGAAGCGGTCACCATCCCCGCGCAGGGCGAGACGGTCACCAAGAGCGAGACGCCCCCTCCGACCATCAAGGCGCAGGTCGTGTCCGTCTCCCGCCCGGATGCCTCCGGCACGGTCGTGGTCAACGTGGCCGTCTCCCCGACCGACGGCGCGGTACTGGCCGCCCGGGCCGCGGCCGGCCAGATCGCGCTCGTCCGCTCCCCGCGGAGCAGCTGATGTCGGTTACCGCGCTGGTCAGCGCCGCCTCCTGTGGCGTGACCGTCTCTTCCCTGTCCCTGACCCTGGCCTCCAAGCGACCCACGGTGCTGGCCGAGTGCGACGTCAAGGGCGGCACTATCCGCGCCGGTTTCCTCGGAGGTCAGGTCGCGGCCGGCTTCGGCCTGTATCACCTGGCCGCGGCGGAACGTACCGGTCCGGAGGCGTTCGCGCATGCCTTCGCCTCCCATCTGTGGGCGATTGACCCGGACGGGCACCGCAAGGTGCTGGCCGGCCTGACCGACCCGGCCCAGGCCTCCTCCCTCACCCGGACCTGGGCCGCGCTGGCCGACGTGCTGCACGTGATGAGCGATCAGGCCGGCCACGATGTGTTCATCGACGCGGGCCGGCTGGCGCTGGACGCCGGCCGCCTGCACCCCACCCTCTCCCCCGCGCCGCTGCTGTACGAGGCCGATCTGGTCCTGCTCACCGTGCGCGGCACCGAGCAGAACCTGGCCCTGGCCCGTCATCTGATCGAGCCGCTGCGCAATGAGCTGACGGAGCACGGCTCCGGTCCGGATGCGCTGGGTCTGCTGCTCATCGAGGGCGGCCCCTACCGTGCCCATCAGGTCGCCGACGCGCTGAAGACCCCAGTGCTGGCCGCTTTGCCGCATGACCGGGACACCGCCGACTACCTCACCAACGGCGGGCATCCGCCACGTGGTTACGCTCGCAGCGCGCTGCTGCGGCATGCCCGTACCGCGACCGAGCAGCTCGAAGCGGTCGCTCAGCGCCGCCGCATCCAGCAGCAGTGGCCGGCCCGTCCGGCCGACCCGCGGGTGGCCGGTGTGCTGGAGCGGCTGACCGACGGACCGCGAGGAGGTGGCCGTGGCTGACACCCACCCCCGACCCGCGGGTGGCCACTCGGCCGCGCTCGGGCGGGAGGAACTCGCCAGTCTGCTGACCGGTCATATTGGCCAGCGTCGCCCGCCGGCTCCGGCCAGTCCCCCGCCGCCCTCCACACCGACGGCCGCGCCGGCAGCACCCGCTGCGGCGGCGGACCCGGGCGCGGTGCCGCGGCTGGCCGGACTGCCCGGCGAACTCCCGGTGAGCTGGGATGTCATCGAAGCGCTGCAGGCCCAGGTCTCCACCGCGCTGAGCAAGGAGGACCCCGACAAGCTGCTGCCTGCCGAGGACCGGCGCGCCCTGGCCCACTCCCTGACCATCAAGGCCGTGGCCGACTGGGCCACGCAGTACGCCCAGGGCAACCCCCCGCTGACCGCCGTGCAGGAAAAGGCGATCAGCACCGCGGTGTTCGATGCGATGTTCCGCGGCGGCCGGCTGCAGACGCTGCTGGATGAGGACGGCGTCGAAGACGTGATGGTCGACGGGCTGCGCGCGTACGTGGAGTACTACGACCGGCCGCGCCGCACGGTCGAGCGGGTCGCCGACACTCCCGAGGAGCTGATCTCCTGGGTGAATCGCACCGCGCAGATGTCCGGCCACGGCGAGCGCTCCCTGTCCCAGTCCACCCCCATGGTCGGCTTCCGCATGCAGGACGGCTCCCGCGTCACCGCCTCCCTGCTGACCACCCGGCCCTCGGTCACCATCCGTAAGCACCGCATCGTGAGGCACGGCCTGGGCGACCTGGTCCAGTGGGGATCGCTCAACAGCGTGCTGGCCCACTTCCTGATCGCCTGCGTGCACGCCCGGATGAACATCCTCGTCGTCGGCGACATGGGCGCGGGCAAGACCAGCCTGCTGCGCGCGCTGGGCCGGGAGATCCCCGAGGCCGAGCGGCTGGTCACTCTGGAGTCCGACCGTGAGCTGTACCTGGACGAGCCCGGCCCGCGGCCGGGTCCGGTGACCTTCGCGTTCGAAGCGCGGCAGTCCAACGGCGAACGCAGCGGTGACAACCGGCTGGCCGGTGAGATCACCATCGCCGACATGTTCGCCACCGCGCTGCGCTACAACGCCACCCGCGTCATCGTCGGCGAGGTGCGCTCCACCGAGATCGTGCCGATGCTGCAGGCGATGTCCGCCGGCGGCTCCGGCTCGATGTGCACGCTGCACGTCCGTCGCCCGCACGCGATCGTCAGCCGCCTGGTGCAGCTGTGTGCGGAAGCGGGGATGGCCACCGAGGCCGCCCACCACCTCATCGCCTCCTCCATCGACCTCGTGGTCAACCTCTCCTACCTGGACGAGACCGGCCTGGGCGGCCGCAAGCACCGCTTCGTCTCCCACATCTACGAGGTCCACGACGTCGTCGGCGAAGGCGGACGCCCCACGACCACCGAACTTTTCGCTCCGGCCGGGGACGAGCGCCGCGCGGTCTTCCAGAACATGCCGTCCTTCATCGAGGACCTGGAGCGTACGGGGAAGTTCGACCGCCGGTGGCTGACCACCGATCCACGAGGCGCCTGGCCCGCGCCACTGGAGACGGTGACGCCCCGATGACCTCTCCCCCTGCCGTCGTGCCGTACGGCACGACCTTCGACTCCGGAAGCGTGGTGAGCCCGTGACCTCCTCTCAGCTCGCCCTGGTCGCCGCCTGCTGCCCGATCCTGGCCGTCCTCGCCGGTGCCGCCGCTGTACGCGAGGTGCGCGGCCGCACCGTGGATGCCACCCGGCCGCCCTCCCGTCTGCTGCTACGGGTACAGCGCGCCAAGAGTGAACTGCCCGAGCGCTGGCAGCAGCGCTGGCGCCACCTGGTCACCGTCGCTGTCGTCGTGACGCTGGCGGTGTGGGCGTGGACCGGCTGGCCAGTGCATGGCCTGCTCGCCGGCGCCGCCGTGATGGGCGTCCCCTTCATCCTGAACCCCGGCAGCGCCGCCCAGGCCCGCATCGAGCGCCTGGAGGCGCTCGCCCAGTGGCTCAACCACCTCGCGGGCGTGCACGTTGCCGGCATCTCGCTGGTGCAGACGATCGGCGCGTCGGCCAAGGCCGCCCCCACCCCGATCGCGGAGAACGTACGGGCGCTCGCGGGCCGGCTCAAGAGCGGCGGCATGGACGCCGAGCACGCTTTCGCGCTGTTCGCCGACGAGCTGGCCGACGGCGTCGTGGACCATGTGGTGCTGCTCTTCCAGTCCCACGCCGTCTACAAGGGCCCCGGCCTGGCCGACGCCCTGGAGGCCATGGCCACCACCATCCATCAGCAGGCCGCCGACGCCCGCGATGTGGAGGCCGACCGCGCCAAGGTCCGCAAGAGCAGCCGCCAGGTGTCGGTCATCATCTGCGTCGTCGTCATCGGCTGCATGCTCAACGGCGCCTGGTCCGCCTGGTATCACACCCCGCTCGGCCAGATCGTGCTCGCCGCCCTCGGCGGTGCCTTCGCCTGGACGCTGACCTGGCTGCGGCGGATCGCCCGCACCAAGCCCGACCCCAGGCTGCTCAACCCGCTCACCGACACCGGGAGCCCGCGATGATCCCCATGGCCGTCCTGCTGCCGTCCGCCGCCTGCGGCATCCTGATCGGCCTGGCCGTGCGCGCCGCCTGGCCCGCCCGACCGGACCTGGCCAGCGCCCTGGACCGGCTGGACGCCACCCGCGCCCCCGCCGCCCTGCCCACTGCCGCGCCCACGCGGACCGGGTCGCTGCAGGAACGCGTCGGCACCCGGCTGCTGGAAGAGTTCGGCGGCCGCATCACGCTGCCGCTGAAAGACCTCAACCTACTGCGGATCCCACCGGCCGAACACCTGGGCAAACGCGTCCTGCTCGCCGCATACGGGCTGCTCGCCCCGCAGCTGATGCAGGCGCTGCTCACCCTGGCCGGCGCCTCCCTCCCCTTCGCCGTGCCGACGCTGGTCTCCCTGGCGCTGGCCGCGCTGCTGTGGCTGGCCGCCGGCCGGGATGTGAAGCGCGCCGCGGCCGCCGCCCGCCTGGTGGTGCGGCACTCCGCCGCCTCCTACCTCGAACGCGTCGCCCTGGCCCGCATCGCCAACTCCGGCGCCGCCCAAGCCCTGACCCGTACCGCCGAGGTCGGCGACGGCTGGATCTACGCCCGCATGCGGCAGGCATTCGACCAGGCCGAGCTCTCCGGCACCACGCCCTGGGCCGCGCTGAAGTCCCTGGGCGAAGAGCTGGACATCCCCGAACTGACCCGGCCCGCCGACACCCTGGCCCTGGCCGGCGACGGCGCCGCCGTCTACACCACCCTCCAGGCCCAGGCCCGACAACTGCGCATCGCGCTGCTGGCCGACGCCAAGTCCCAGGCCAACGAAGCCTCCGCCGCGATGATCCTGCCGATCACCTTCGGCGTGATCTTGATGCTGGCCTTCGTCATGATCCCGGTCGCCAACACCATCCTCGCCAGCTGAGCGAGCCCGAAGGAGAAAACCACACATGGACCTCACCACCCTCACCACCTGGATCCGCACCCGCTACCACCAGCTGCGCACCGCCCGCGATGCCGGCCAGTCCAGCACCGAGGTCGCCGTGATCGCCGGGGCACTCATCCTGGGCGCCGCACTCCTGGTGGTCGCCATCAAGAGCAAGCTCGCCGAGAAGATCGGCATCATCGACGGCTCCTGAAGTCGCCTGATCACCGACCATTACCGAAAGGGGGGACAGCGGTGCGCGCACGTACCCGTCCACGCTGGCTGCGCCGGCCGACCGCGCGGGACAAGGACCGCGGCCAGGCCAGCGTGGAGCTGGCCGTGCTGGCGCTGGTCGTCCTGGCGCTGACGTTCACCGCTATCCAGGTCGGGCTGTACTACCACGCCCGCAAGGTCGCGCAGTCCGCCGCGCGACAAGGCGTGGAAGCCGGCCGGGCCTTCGGCGCCGGCCCCAGCGACGGCGTCGCCCAGGCCGAGCGCTTCCTCGCCCGCTTCGGCGGCTCCGTACGCGGCGCGAGCGTCTCAGCCGGCGGCAGTACCGCCCAGCAGCTGCGCATCACCGTCTCCGGCCGCGTCGCCACCCTCGTCCCCGGGCTGGATCTGGACGTCGTCCAGCACGCCGACGGCCCCGTCGAACGCTGGACCACACCATGACCCGCCTCCTCCCCCGCCTCCTGCGCCGCCTGCACCCCCTTCTCGCCTCGCACCGGGAGCGGGGCAGCTTCGCTGTGGAGACCGCGGTCCTCGCTCCCGCCCTGATCGCCGTGCTGCTGCTGATGGTGGCCTTCGGGCGGGTGGTCGACGCCGAGGGCGCGGTGGACATCGCCGCCCGCGCGGCCGCCCGCGCCGCCTCCCTGGAGCGGGACGCCGGCACCGCGCAGGAGCAGGCGCAAAGTGCAGCCACGGGCAGCCTGCAGGGCGAGGGAGTCACCTGCCAGACCTCGGGCGTCACGGTGGACACCGCCGGATTCACCACCGAGGTCGGCACCGACGCCACCGTGACCGCCACGGTCAACTGCGTCGCCAACCTCTCCGACATCGGGCTGCCGGGCCTGCCCGGCGCCAAGACCCTCACCTCCACCTGGACCAGTCCGATCGACACCTACCGGGCCCGCCCATGACCTTGCCTGTGCGCACCTTCCTGCTCCGCCGCGCCGCGGCTTCCCTGGCCCGCCGCCGCCGTGGCGAACGGGGGTCGATGTCGGTGTACTTCGCGCTGACCACCGTGGGGATCCTCATCGTCATGGGACTGCTCGTGGACGGCGGCGGCGCGCTGAACGCCGGCAACCGTGCGACGTCCCTCGCGCAGGAAGCCGCCCGCACCGCCGGCCAGCAACTCGACCCGGCCCAGGCAATCGAGGGCACCGCCATCACCATCGACCCCACCGCTGCTCAGGCCGCCGCCCAGGACTACCTCGCCGCCTCGCACGTCCAGGGCAGCGCTCAGATCACCGACGGCGGCCGCACCCTGACCGTCACCGTGCATGACACCTACGACACGCTGTTCGCCTCGCTGGTCGGCCAGCCCACGATCTCCGTGACCGGCACCGCCACCGCTCATCTGCAAACTCAGGGAGGTTGAGCCGCGCATGGCCCACCACACCCCCGGCCCGCTGCGCGCCGCAGGGCTCCTGCTGCGCGCCCTGCTCGGCCTCACCGTGCTCGCCGCCCTGGTCCTCGGCGTGCCGTACGCGCTGCTCACGGTCGGGCACCAGCCCACCGAGCTGTCCGGCGGCTTGGAGATGCTGCTGCGCCCCGATGACGGGCGGCTGTTCCTGGTGGTCCTCACCTGCCTGGGCTGGGCCGCCTGGGCGCTGTTCACCGTCTCGGTGCTGGTCGAGGTGGTGGCGGTGCTGCGGCGCCGCTCCGCCCCGCGCGTCCGCGGGCTGGGCGGCCTGCAGTCCCTGGCCTCCTTCCTGATCGGCGCCATCGTGCTGCTCGCCCCCAGCGCCGCCTCAGCCGCCACCCCCACCGCGGTCGCCGCCACCGCCACGCACTCCGTCGGCGACGCCGCCTCCGCCTCCTCTTCGTCGTCGGCGACGAGCGTGAAGGGCGGCGAGAAGGCGAGCAATCCGACGCACACGGTGACCTCCCCCCGGGAGACGCTGTGGGACCTGGCGGAGACCTACCTCGGCAGCGGGCAGCGCTGGAAGGACATCGCCGCCCTCAACGAAGGGATCAGCGGCGACACCGCCCTGCAGCCGGGCACGGTGCTGACCCTCCCGGCCGACGCCCGCCCGGCCCCGGCCACCACCACCTCGACCGACGGGGCTTCGCCGACCGGAGCCTCGGCCACGGGCGGGCACGGGGAGCAGGTGGCGGAGAAGACGTACACGGTGGAGTCGGGCGACACCTTGTACGGCATCGCCGAGGACCAGCTGGGCGACGGCGGCAAGTACGGCCAGATCTTCGAGGCGAACCGCGGCGAGGCGCTGCCCGGCGGCGGGACTTTCACCGACCCCGACCTGATCCTGCCCGGCCAGCGCCTGGACCTGCCCACCGCCACGGCACAGCCCTCCCCCAGCGACGACGACCAGCGCGAGCAGCCCGCCGAGCCAGACCACGACACCCCCGAGCACAGCGCGCAGACACCCCCGGCCGACCCTGCTCCCGCCCCGGGGCAGGAGGAGCAGCCGGATACGGCGAAGCCCGCCCCGCAGCCCTCCGTCGGCGAGCAAGCACCCGAGCACGATGCCCGGCAGCAGGAGCCGCCGGCCCCCTCGGCCGCGGCCCCCGACCGCTCCCCTGCAACCGATGCTTCCGGCCCGGCGGCCTCTTCAGTGAGCGACCGTACGGAGGTGGCGTGGGCGATCGGGGGTGGTGTGCTGGCCGCCGGCGTGCTCACCGCACTGGCCACGCGCCGCATCCTGCAGCAGCGCCGCCGCCGGCGCGGCCGCCGCATCGCGCTGCCCGAGGCCGGGCCGGCCGCCACCGAGCAGGCGATGCGCGCCACCCAGGCCCTGACCGAGGTGGAGGTGCTGGACGCCGCGCTGCGTACCGCCGCGATCCACCTCACCGCCGCCGGACGGGAGCTGCCCGACCTCGCCGCCGCCGTCATCGGGCCCCACGCCCTCACCCTGTACCTGACCGAACCCGCCGAGCCGGTAGAGCCGTTCACGGCCGTACGCGAGCAGCCCACGGCCTGGTCGTGCTCACTGTCCAGCACACGGATCCTGCCTGCGGAGCAGACCGATGACGTAGATGCCCCGTATCCGGCGCTGGTCACCCTCGGCTGGGACGAGGTCGGCCAACTGGTGCTGGCCGACCTCGAACACATCGGCATCCTGCGCATCACCGGGGAGGACCGGCACCGGGTGCTGCGCACCCTGGCCCTGGAGCTGGCCACCAGCACCCTTGCCGATCATCTGCACCTGGCCGCCGTGCACGACGCCGGGCCGGGCCTCGCGGGCGTGGTGCCCGAGCGTCTGGTCGAGCACGAGGGCCTCGCCGACGCGGTGGCATCGGCGCGCTCGCACCACGCCGACCAGCAGCGTGCGCTGCAGGCGGTGGGAGCGCAGAGCTTGCGGGCGGCCCGGATCGGTACGGATGCCGCGGCCGCGTGGGAGCCGCACATCATCCTCGCCGGCGACCTGCGCGAGGATGAGGACGGCCTCCTGGACGAGCTGGGCGAGCTGATCGCGTCCCAGCCGCGGACTGCCACCGCGGTCATCACCGCGGCCGACACCGACGTCGACGCCGACGGCTGGACGCTGCGCGCCGACCCGCACGGTGCCCCGGTGCTGCTGCCGGTCCCCGGCGTCGAGCTGCGGTGCACCCCGCAGGTGCTGGGCGATGCGGAGTACGCGGACTGCCTGGCAGTGCTGAACACCACCGAGCACAACGATGTCCCGGGTCCCGGCGCGAGCAATGACGAGGTGGCCACGGCGCCCGCAGAGAGCGAGACCTCCGTGCCGTCGGTACCGGTCGCACTGTCCGTGGTGAAGTCGACGCCGGCGGTGGAGGCTTCGGCCGGGTCGATTCCCAGCCTCAGCCTCCTGGCCGAGTTCGCTGACCTCGAGGAGGGCGAGCCCGTCGCCGCGGCCGCCGAGGACGCCGGTGCGGCTGACGACAGCGACGTAGCTCTCCCCGCGCAGCAGCACACCGAGCCGGAGGCACCGGCCCTGGCAGTGGCCCCCTCCCCCACCGAGGACGAGCCCGCCTCGGCAGCGCCGCCGCCGAGCCCCGACGCGACACCCGCCGCCGACGCGCAGACGGCCACGACGCCGATGACGGGCGACACCCCGGTTCCTGCGTCCGAGGAGCAGGGGCCGGTGGTTCGGGTGCTGGGGCCGGTGGAGGTGACCGGGGCCCGAGGTCGTACCGAATCCCGCCGCGAGCGCACCAGCACCGAACTGGCCGCCTGGCTCATCCTGCACCCGGGCCGGGACCACCACGCGCTGGATGAAGCGCTGTGGCCCGGCCGGGAAGTCAGCCGCAAGGTCCGCAACAGCACGGTGAGCCGTCTGCGGGCCTGGCTCGGCACGGACGAGGACGGCACGCCGTACCTGCCGGCCATCGCCTCCACCGCAGGCGCCCGCTACGCCCTGGCCGACACCGTCACCTGCGACTGGCACCGTTTCCAGCAGCTCGCCGCCGACGGCACCGCACAGCCGGGCTCTTCGGGCACGGCGCTGCTGCGGCAGGCCCTGGAGTTGGTGCGCGGGCGGCCCTTCGCCTCGGTCAACCCCCGTCGCTACGTGTGGGCCGAGCACCTGGCGCAGGACATGATTGCGGCCATCGTGGACGTCGCGGCCGAGCTCGCCGAGCGTTACCTGGCCGGCCGGGACCCGCGCGGCGCGCTGTGGGCCGCCTCCAAGGGTCTGGAGGCAGCGCCGGAGATGGAGCACCTGTACCGGCTGCTGTTCCAGGCGTACGCCGCCGTCGGGGACCTGGACTCCCTGGAGCGCGCCGCGCAGCAGCTGGACCACCTCAACGAGGAGCTGGGCGTGGAGCTGGAGGAAGCCACCGCCGAACTCCTCCGCCGGCTCCTCACCGCTGCGTAACGCGTGGCTGGGGTCCGGGGCGTCCCCGGACCCCAGCAGGACCCTCACTGAGGCACTGCGGCAGCGAACTTTTCCTGAAAGCGACATAACGTTGAATACAGGCTGCCGCCCGGTTGCTCCGCGTGTTGTCACACCTGGAGGTCCATCGTGGAACCGTATGTGACGTTGGCAATCGCCCTGCGTGCGACTCCTGGCGCGTACGCGGTGCTTCTGGGCGCTGGCGTCTCGGCGGCTTCGGGTATTCCGCATGCCTGGGACGTGCAGCGGGATCTGATCGAGCGCGTAGCGGCCGCAGAACAGGTTGAGGGAATCGGCGATCCCCACGCCTGGTATCGAGACCGCTTCAACCAGGAGGCGACTTACGACAGTCTCTTGGAAGCCTTGACCAACACCCAGTTCGAGCGGCAGGCGCTGCTGCGTTCCTACTTCGAGCCCGACGAACAGGAGCGGGAAGAGGGCCGGAAGGTACCCGCAGCCGCACACCATGCTGTCGCCCGGCTGGTAGCAGCCGGGCTGGTGCGGATCGTGTTGACCACGAACTTCGATCGGCTGATGGAGACCGCGCTGCGCGACGCGGGGATCGAGCCTACTGTGGCGGCCCATACCGACGACATCGTCGGCCTGGCCCCGCCCCACACCCTCACCGGCCTAGTGGTGCACTTGCACGGTGACTACCTGAATCCCACCAGCATGCGCAACACCCCCGCCGAGCTCCAGGCCTACCCTCAGCAAGTCGACGAGTTCCTAGACCGGGTATTCGACGAGTACGGACTCGTCATCGCCGGCTGGTCCGCCAAATACGACCCGGCCCTGTGCAACGCCCTCTCCCGATGCGCCACCCGACGGTTCGCCACTTACTGGGCCGATCCCGCGCCCCTGTCCGACGAGGCCCGCGCCCTCCTGACCCGCCGATCGGCCATCTATGTGCAGGCCGACGCCGACACCTACTTCGGCCAGGTCGCCGACGCCACCGACGCACTCGCAGAGACCTCACGCCAGCACCCGGCCAGCATCGCGGTCGCCGTGGCCTCAGCCAAGCGCGCCCTGGCTGGCCACCGCCAAGCCATCTCTCTCCACGACACCCTCAGGAGGGAGTTCGCCCGCATCGCCTCCCTACCGCTGCGCTCCGGCCTCTGGGAACCGGATGAGCACGAAACCGAGGACGACGAGTACGAGAGGCGGCTGCGGACTCTGGAAGCCGAGGCGGAGCTGCTCCTGGCGCTGGTCGCCACAGCCGCCTATTGGGGCCGCGACGAGACCGACCGATGGTGGATCCGCGACATCGAGCAGCTCGCCACCCCCGCGTCCAGCGGCGGGACCGTCTCACTTCTGAACCTAAAGCGTGCCCCCGCCACAATGGTGATTTACGCGGCAGGCATCGCCGCTCTCGCCGCTGAACGCTGGCAGACCCTGGTCCATATCCTCACCGAACCACAAGCCGTCAACCCCTCCAACGCCGAGGTCAAGCCCGTGGCGGCCATGCTCGGCCCATCCGTCACTCTCAGACTCGGCAACGGCGGTGAACGACTCCACCAACAACTCTGCCCGATCCTGACCGAGCACCTCACCCTCAGCGAGTCCGCATATATCGAAGCCTGGGAGCGCTTCGAATACCTGCGCCTCATCTCCCAGCGCAGTATCGGCCCCAAAGTGGACAATCTGTATCTCCGTCGCCGAGAAGGCCAAGACTCGTACCAGCGCATGCCTGCTGACTGGCTCCAGCGTGAACTCGACCGTCACGGCAAAGACCATCCGCTGCTCCGCGCGGGGTTCCTGGATGGCGCCCATGACAAGCTGACGGCAACCAAGCAGGTCCTCGATGCCGAACTGGCCGCAACCGCGACATGGAGCAGAGCTGACCCTCTATAGCCGGTGAACACGGGCCAACGACACAGCGAAACCAGCGATCCTCTAGACCATGAAACTCGGTGTCAGTGGCTCGGTCGAGGACGAACTGCCGGGCGGGTCCCCCACTCACCGAGATCCGCGCCCATCGGTCATTCAGTGGGGCGCAGGCCGTTCGGCGCCATTCCGATGCCGGCACGTGTGGATGCCCAGCTGCGGACCGGATGACCAGATGCTTGACCACCCTGAGTTCCCACAGATCACCGCCTGCTGCAATCGGTCACTTCCAGCGGCGGATAGTGACCGGTCATTGCGGGCAGCCGCTGCCGGTGGCGCTGATCGGTCATGACCGATCAGCGCCACCGGTCGTGACCGGTGACCGATGCCGCGCAATCGGTCATCGGTCACAGCATCGGTCACGCCATCGCCGTGACCGATCGTGGGTCGTGACCGGACTGCAGATCGGTCACGCCGACGATGTGGTCATCGGTCATGCATCGCGTCCGGATGCTCGGCGCGTGCGACGTCAATGGCATTCGCCGGGCGACTCAGGATGGATGACGGCTGACCGACCAGAGGCGGGGCCGCTGCTCCTCCCGCATGTCTTTCGCCTTCCTCAGCAGGCGCTGCCCCGTGCTGGGCGACACCTGCAAACGGCGGGCGACCTCCGCACCCGACAGCTTCTTGGCCCCGGGCCGCTCCGCTTCCTCCAGCCACTTGATGGCCAGCTTGATGCGCTGCTGCTCCGCATCCTCCTCGGCCGCATCGTGCTGCGGCATCCGCGCGGTCGCCTCGCCGGTATCGGTCACGACCGCCTCCCATGGCTCCTCCCCCGTCATGGCATCCGCGGTGCCGCGCGTCGCACCGGTCGATGCGCCAAGCGACAGCTGCTCGGGAATCTCCCCGCGCGCGGCGCTGTCCGCGGTTGCGGACGCCGTGGGGGTGAGGAGCCCGTCGGAGGCGGTGACCGGTTCCCGGGCAGTGGTGGCATCGGTCATGGTGGCGGTGACCACTGCGTCGGTCAGCCCGGCATCGGTCACAGCAGGACCGGTCATCTTCGGATCGGTCACGGAATCGGTCACCGGATCGGTCATGGCCTGCTCATGACGGCGGCGCAGTTCCTTCAGTATCGGCCGCAGCTCCGGCTCGGTGATCGGGCCACCGGTCTGCGGATCGGTCATGCCCCGGCTGTCCATCAGGTACAGGCCGAACTGCCTGGCCGACGGGTAGTCGAAGTATTGGGCGATGTAGGCCGCGAACGCCTCGGAGAAGTCGCTCAGGTTCCTGTGTACGGGCGCGGGCTCCTGCCCCGCCGGCGACTCCTGGACAGCCAGGCGTTGCTGCACCGCAGCGTCCCTCGCCCCGTCGTCAGCCAGGGAGTGCGGCTCGGTCTCGTCTCGGCCGGCGGAAGGCCCGTTCATGGTCTGCGGCAGCGAGGCCGGCTGACCGCCGTTTCCGTCGCGGACGGCGGCCAGGGCGAAGGGCTCCTTGATGCCCGCGGCCGCGAGGCCGGCCGGCGCGGTGTCCGACAGTGCGACGCCATACCGGGACAGCCGCAGCGGCATCATCGCCTCCACCGGCGCCTTACGGCGCCACCCGCGCCCGTACCGGGACCGCAGCCGCGCCTGGTACACCAGCCGGTCCT
>NZ_JBFAKN010000016.1:0-62802 GCF_040655775.1 Streptomyces sp. NPDC050315 | reverse complement strand
GAAGACCGATGATGATGACGACGATCCCCGGCCCGGAGGCGGTGCGGTTGTCTGACGGCTGACGCGCCGTCGTGGCTGGGCGCGCAGTTCCCCGCCTCGTCTAGCGGCCCGACCTGCGGATGTCGACGTCCGCCGCACGGACGTAGCCCACCCGGTGACCGACCTGGATCTCGTAGTACGCGTCCTTGCCGCGCACGACCGCGTGCTTGCTCGTGTCGAACGTCGGTGCGTAGAAGTACTCGCCGAGCATCCGGTCGCCGACCGCGTAACGCTGGCCGGCCTTGAGGGCGTACGGGAGCGGCGAGACCGACTGGACCGGAACGCCGGCCGGGTAGGCGGCCTTCTCCGGGTACGCCCGGCCGTACACCGGGATCTCGGTCCTGCCCTCCTTCGGGACGGCCACCCAGCCCCTGGCGTGCACCGCCGTCGGCTCCTCACCGGGGTTGTGGAACCACGCCTTCTGACCGAGATACCAGATCGCCGTCCAGTCGCCCTTCCGGTCCGCGACCGCGAACCGCTGTCCGGTGCTGGCGCGGGCGCCCGTGTCGTTCACCCCGATGGTGGAGTCACCGCCCCCCGGGTGCAGTCCCTCGTCCTTGATCAGCGGAGCCTCCTCACTGGGCGCCGAGTACAGGCGTACCGCGCCCGAACCATGCGCGGTGCACGGCTGGCCCGCCTTCTCGCAGCCGGTGTACGGAGGCTGGTTCTCCTCGTACTCCGGGCGGATGGTGACCAGGCCGCCGTGCGGCCCCGCGGTCGGCACCAGCGGGTTGCCCAGCAGGATGAAGTAGTGGTCCCAGTCCCAGTAGGGGCCGGGGTCGGTGTGCATGCCCTTTATCGAAGCGGTGGTCGTCCCCGGCACGTTGTCGTGCCCGAGGATGTGCTGCCGGTCCAGCGGGATGTCGTACTTCCGCGCCAGATACCGCACCAGGCGCGCGGAGGTGCGGTACATCGCCTCCGTGTACCAGGCGTCCGGCGCCGCCAGGAAGCCCTCGTGCTCCAGGCCGATGGAGTGGGAGTTGACGTACCAGTTGCCCGCGTGCCAGCCGACGTCCTTGGTCGGGACGTGCTGGGCGATCAGCCCGTCGGAGGACCGGAGGCTGTAGTGCCAGGACACGTATGTCGGGTCCTGCACCAGCTTCAGGGTCGTCTCCCACGTCGCTTCCGTGTCGTGGACGATGATGTAGTCGACGGACTGGTCCTCGGGGCGGTCCGCCAGGTCATGGTTTCCGTAGTCGCCGTCGCCGAGCTCCTGGTACGGCGCGGGCACCGACTCGCACGCCACCTCCGGCGGGCACTCGGTCCTCCCGGACTGCGCCTTGCGCAGGCCCAGTACACGGGTCTGGGCGCGGTCGGGGGCGAGGCCCGGGGACTTGGCGAGGGTGACGCGCTGGCCGGCGTCGGTCGTCCGGGAGACGCCGTCGCGCAGCACGTCGTACACCTGGTCGGCGAAGACCGTGGCGCTCTTCGCCTCACTGGCCCCCGAATAGCGGGCCACCGCGGCGTACCAGTCGGCGGGGTCCTCGCTCGCCTTCAGGCCGAGCTTGCGCTGCTGATCGGCGAGGAGGGCCGCGCCGCCGCTGATGTTCGCCGCGGCGTTCTCGCGCAGCTCGCGTGCGGACAGGCCGGTGAGCGCCGCGGCCTTCGGCAGGGTCCGCAGCCGCGCCGGCAGCTCCGAGGCCCTCGGGAGCTTCGCCTCGGCGGTCTTACGGGGGCGCGCGTCGTCGCCGCGGGCGTCCTCGGTGCCCTCACTGTGGTGCGGCGCCTCCCGGGCCAGCGCGGTGCGCGCGTCGGTGAGGTGCATCGGGCCGTAGCCGCCGGCCACACTGGGCGCGCCCCGGTGCCCGTCCCAGCGGGACTCCAGGTAGGCGACGCCCAGCAGCACGCTCTGCGGCACGCCGTACCGGGCGGAGGCGTCGGCGAAGGCACGTTGGAGGGAGCCGGCGTCCGAGCCCGCGGTGGCGGTGGGCCCGGCCGAGACCAGTGGCAGAAGGAGGGCGGCCACCGCGACGGCGGTAGCGGCCCTCCTCGTCGTCCTGCGGGGGGTTCGGGGGGCGTCGCGTCTGGCGACGCCGACAGGGGCGGATCCTCGCAATGCAGCCTCCTCGGGCCGGCCCGTACCGGGCGGTGTGGCGGATGGTGCGCCGTTGGGCGTGCGGGAACCCATCAAGAGGTATCGGTTCGCCGACGATCCGTCAATCACCCCGCAATCGCCCGATTTCGCAGGTCGGCGCGGGGCCGGAGAAGTTTTCGCGCACCGGGCGCCGGGCCTGGGACGCGTCAGTGGAATGGACCAATGCCGGAGGGAACGCCGGGCCGTGCACCACTCGTATTCCGCACCGCCACAGGGTGCGTGAGGGTGATGCCCCGGGGCGCGCCACCGTACGCCACCCTGGCGCGGCGGAGCGCGTACAGAAGAGCGGCGCCGCACCTACGGGAGCGGCGCGCCTCGGCCTCGAAGCGCGCATACGAGAGCGGCGCGCCCCAGCACAGGCGCGCCGCTCCCTTCCCCCCGTCGGCGGATCAGCGGGTGCCGACCGCCGCCCGTACCGCACGCCGCGCCATCTGGGCGTCGTCGTGCAGCCGCCGCAACAGCAGGCGCTGTTCCTCGCCCGCCGAGGGCGCCCCCGGCTGTCCCTGACCGGTGGAACCGGGCGGTACTTCCTCCCGCATGGTCCGCTGCACCGCGGTCTCGTAGCGCCGGATCTCCCGGGTCAGTACCAGCATCAGGTTGACCAGGAAGGAGTCCCGGGCGGCGGGGCCCGCGGCCTGCGCGAGCTGGCTGATCTGGCGGCGCGCGACCGGTGCGTCTCCCAGCACCGACCACAGGGTCGCCAGGTCGTAGCCCGGCAAATACCAACCGGCGTGCTCCCAGTCCAGCAGGACCGGGCCGGCCGGCGAGAGCAGGACATTGTTCAACAATGCGTCGCCGTGGCAGAACTGGCCGGGGGAGTGCGCGATGCCGTGCATCAGCTTCTGCAGGTCACCGAGGTCCCGGTCGGTCAGCAGGCCGAGGTCGTGGTACCGGCCGATGCGGTTCGCGTAGTCCAGGGGCGCGTCGAACATCCCGGCCGGAGGGCGCCAGAGGTTGATCCGGCAGATCGCCCCGAGGGCGGCCCGGACATCCGCACGCGGCGGTCCGTCCGTGGGATGCCGCTGCACGGCGGCCACCCGGCCGGGCATGCGTTCGACGACCAGCGTGCAGTTGTCAGGGTCCGCGGCGACCAACCTCGGCACGCGCACCGGTGGACGGTGGCGTACGAAGGCGCGATACGCAGCTATTTCGTGCCGGAACCGCTCGACCCACGCCGGCGAATGGTCCAGTAAACACTTCGCCACCGCGGTCGTGCGTCCGGTCGTGCCGACGAGAAGGACGGACTTCCCGCCCCGCCGCAGTACCTGGACGGGATTGAACTCCGGACAGATGCGCTGCACCGAGGCGACCGCCGCGCGCAACTGCGCGCCCTGGGGGCCGGACAAATCGAGTCTCCCGCTGAGCGGTTGTGGTGCTGCTCCCTGGGGGCGCCGGAGGCGGCCGCCCGGAGGCCCGGCGGCCATTCCCGAGGAGTGGGCGGGATCGAGGTACGGACCGCTGCCCGTGGGCTGCGGGCGGTACGGCCGGGGCGGGGCGGTCGCGGCGGACGATGCTGCGTACATGGGTGGATGAGGTCCCTTCGTGCGCCGACGAGTGGCGGTGCGCCACCGGCCCGGTGAGGGTTGCGACACCCTGGGGAATGCGTTTCCGCCACCGGGCCGGGGGCTGCGTCTCTACAGAACACGCGACTACGGGTGGCAGACCATCTGGCGCACCCTGGCGAACCCTGGCGAATGCTCGCCCGGCACATGACGGCCGGTTACTGTCAACTCAGTCGAGGAACCTGGGGGCTTGACGTGAACAGGGAGCCGAACACCCGTCTCGCGGACCTTTTCCAGCTCGCCGGCTGGTCGAAGGGCGAGCTGGCGAGGTTGGTCAACCGGCAGGCGGCGGCCATGGGCCACCCGCAGCTGGCGACCGACACGTCCCGAGTCCGGCGCTGGATCGACATGGGAGAGACCCCGCGCGATCCGGTACCGAAGGTCCTGGCGGCCCTGTTCACCGAGCGCCTCGGCCGTGTCGTAACCACCGAGGACCTCGGCTTCGCACGTTCAGGGCGCGCGGGGAAGCGGCAGGCCGCCGACGGCCTGCCGTGGCCGCCCGACCGTACGGCTGCGGTCCTCACGGAATTCACGGGAATGGACCTCATGCTCAACCGACGCGGCTTGGTGGGCGCGGGCGCGGCGCTCGCCGCCGGTTCCGCGCTCAGCAGCGCCATGTACGACTGGCTGCACGCCGACCCGGCCCTGGCAGCCGACGCGCCCCGTACCGACAACCCCCTCGGCCCCCATACCCTCGACCAGGCCGGCCTGGACCGCTACGAAGCGGCCCCCGTGGGCTCCCAGGAGATCGACGCGCTGGAACGCTCGGTGGAGGTCTTCCGTGCCTGGGACGCGTCCCGCGGCGGCGGGCTGCAGCGCAAGGCCGTGGTGGGCCAGCTCAACGAGGTGGGCGGGATGCTCTCCTACCGCCATCCGGAGCACCTCCAGCGGCGGCTGTGGGGCGTGGCGGCCAACCTCGCCGTCCTGGCCGGCTGGATGTCCCACGACGTGGGCCTGGAGCCCACGGCCCAGAAGTACTTCGTCATCGCCGCGCATGCGGCCCGCGAGGGCGGCGACCGCCCCCGGGCCGGAGAGGCGCTGTCCCGGGCGGCGCGCCAGATGGTCCATCTGGGCCGCCCGGACGACGCGCTGGACCTGATGAAGCTCGCCCAGTCCGGCTCCGGTGACGAGACCCTGCCGCGTACGCGTGCGATGCTGCACACGATCGAGGCGTGGGCGCAGGCGTCGAAGGGCCAGGGGCAGGCGATGCGGCGCACCCTCGGCGAGGCCGAGGAGCTGTTCGTCTCGGACAAGCGGGACGTGCCGCCGCCCAGTTGGATGCAGAGCTTCGACGAGGCCGACCTGCACGGCATGGAGGCACTGGCGTACCGCACGCTCGCCGAGCACGACCCCAAGGCCGCCAAGGTCGCCCAGGGACACGCGCGGCAGGCGCTGGCGCTGCGCAGGGAGGGCTACCAGCGCTCGCAGATCTTCGACTATCTGTCGATGGCCTCCGCCCTGTTCATCGCCAACGATCCCGAACAGGCGGACCGGTACGCACGGCTGGCGCTGGTGTCCATCGGGGAGAACTCCTCGCACCGCACATGGGACCGGCTGCGCGAGATGTACCGCCTGACGGGGCAGTACACCGACTACGCCAAGGTCCAGGACCTGCGCGAGGAGATCAGGCTCGCCCTGCCGAAGCAGAAGAAGCCGAAGGACCGCAACGGGCAGATCTGAGCGGCCGTCAGCGACTGCCGGAGCCCCGCGATACCGCGGAGACGCCCCCAAGACCTCGGGGCGCTTTCCGGCGTGCCGTCAGCCCCCGTAGGGGCTGTTCGCCGACCGGCTGCTCACTGACCCGTTATTCACCGACCTGCGCGATCAACACGCACGCGTCGTCCTCCCGTTCGGCGTTGCCGAACTCCTCGACGACGATACGGACGCTGTCCTGCGCGCTCCGCGCCGCCGCGAACCGGGGGGCGAGGGCGAGCAGCCGCTCCGCGCCTTCATGCGCGCTGTCCGCGTCGGGCGTACGGCGCCGGGGCACCAGCCCGTCGGTGTACAGCACGAGCAGGTCGCCGGGCTCCAACTGCACGCTGCGCTGCGTGTACACGGCCCCGGAGGTCGCGCCCAGCAGCACGCCCTCCGGCGGTTGCAGCGCCCGTCCCCGCCCGTCCCGGAACAGCAGCGGGGCGGGGTGCCCCGCCTGCGCCCAGTCCAGCCTGCGGGTGGCCGGGTCGAAGCGGCAGCACACCGCGCTGCCCAGAGCGGGCTGCGCGGAGGTGTCCAGGAGTTGGTTGAGGTAGCCCATCATCGGGCCCGGCTCCTGGCCCGAGACGGCCATGCCGCGCAGCGCGCCGAGCAGCATCGCCATGCCCGACGTGGCGGTCACGCCGTGCCCGGTGAGGTCGCCGGCGCTCAGCAGCGTGCGCCCGTCGGGCAGCTGCAGCGCGTCGTACCAGTCGCCGCCGACGAGGGCGCTGGAGCCGGAAGGGAGGTAACGCGCGGCGAGGTCCAGGGCGACCGGGCCGCCGTGCGGGAACCGCAGGGAGCCGCGCCACGGCGGCAGCACGGCTTCCTGCAGCTCGACCGCAAGCCGGTGTTCGGTCTGCGCGATGTGCCGTTGACGCTGCAGCGAGTCACGGGTCTCGCGCACCGCCCTCTGGCTGCGGCGCAGCTCGCTGACGTCCCGCAGTACGGCCCACATGCAGGCCGTGCTGCCGTCGGCGTCGAGCACCGGCTCGCCCACCATGTGCACCGTGCGCACGCTCGTGTCGGAGCGCACGATGCGGAATTCGCCGTCGATCGGCTTGCCGTCCACCAGGCAGTCCGTGACCATCGCGGTCACCAGGGGCTGGTCGTCGGCGAAGATCAGGGAGGGCAGCTCGTCCAGGGTGAGCGGCCCGTCGGCGGGCTCCCGGCCGAAGATCCCGAAGAGCTCTTCGGACCAGCTGGCCTCGTCGGTGAGGAGGTTCCACTCCGCGCTGCCCACGCGGGTCAGCAGCGAGCCGCGGGCCTGCGCCTCGGGGTCGGGGCCGGGCGGGGCCGCGGGGTGCGGCAGGAACCCGTCCACGCCCTCCACGGGGCCTTCCACGGGCCCGGCCGGCAGTCCCTCTCTGAGCTGGTCCAGATGGCCACCGAGATCGTCGAGGTGGTGGACCGCGAGGTCGCACAGCGCGCGCTGCCAGCGCAGCCGGGCGTCCTCGTCCGGGTGACCTTCGGCGGCGGCCTCGCGGCGCACCGCGTCGAGGCTGCCACGGAGCCGGCGTGCCTGCGAGATGAGTGCGTCGACCGCGCCGCGCTCGGGCGGCTGCGCGTGATGATGGTCCGCGAAGAGATGGGACGGCATGACGTACTCCGATATCAGGCGGCGCGCGGCCATGTCTGTGGCCTCGTCGGCCATGTCTGATGGAAGGGCCGGTAACGACTGTTGCACAGGCTGCGACCGCGCGTAAGGGATTTGGCATGACCCGATACGGTGGTGCGCATGGCATATGCCCCCGGCTGCGCCTTGGTAACCCGCCCGGCCGCTGCGGAATCCATCGCTCCGGGCTAGGCTTCGGCCGCCGTACGGCAGTCGTTCCGCCGATCCACTGTGGGGAACGACGCATACGGCCCGCGGACACCGGCAAGAATGCCGGTCGGCGGAAATCCCGTTGCCAGCCAGTCCCCCGCACCGGATGCTGACCTCATGTTCGATCCAGACATAGCGCCCAGTGGCACCCTGCTCGGCCTCCTCCAGCGAGGCCGCGGCGACGGGACCCTGCATGCCTTGGCGGCGCCCCGGGCCGAGGCCCTGGCCGCCCTCAACGACAGCGTGCTGCGCGACCCCCGGCGCGACTGGCAGCTGGAGAACCGCTCGCTGTACTACGCACGCCTGTACATGCAGCTCGACGGCGGCCTCGAAGAGATCGAACGGCACCTCTTCCACCCCGACGACCGCATCGACACCCGAGAGGAGCGCACCGGCCTCGCGCTCTCCGTCCTGGGCCACCTCGCCTCCTACGGGCGCGACGCCGCGCTGCTCCTGTTGCGCAGCTACGCCGCGGTCGGCGACAACTGGCGCTGGGCCCTGGACGAGCTCGCCCTGCGCGACGACGACGAGGGCCTGCTCTCCCTGGCGCCCGCCGTACTGGCCCGCTTCCCCGAGACCCCCGAGGGCGAGGCCGAGCTGGCCGCTGCCGTACGGGACGCGTTCGAGCCCCGCCCCTGGCGGCTGTGGGCCGAGGACGCCCGGTACGGCGCCCGAGTGCGCGCCGCGGGCGAGCAGGGCTGCTTCGACCGCTGGCAGCGCCAGCTCACGCCGAGCGGCCCGCGCCCCGGCTGGAGCGTCCGCGAGGTCCTGCAGTGGGCCGAGGACGGCCGTGCCGAGCGGCCCGCCGAGTGGCGGACCGGCGCGGCGGCGCGCTGCCTGGCAGCGGTGGCCGGCCCCGAGGACCGCCCCGAGCTGCTGGCGGCCGCGCGCAGCGGTCCGGACGCCGCCCGCGCGGCTGCCCTGCGCCACCTCGCCGAACGGGGCGACCCGGAGGCGCTCGACCTGATCGAGGCCGCCGCCTCCGACCCGCTCGCCGACCCGGAGCTCGTCGAGGCAGCGACCGGCGCCTTCTGCCGTATGCGCTCCGTGGCGGCCGTCGAACGCGCCCGGGTCTGGGCCCGCCGCCCGGACCGGCTGGGCGCCGTGGCCGCCGCGCTGCTGGCCCGCCGCGGCGGCGCCAGGGACGCCGACACGGTGCTCGCCGTGCTCCGCCGGACCGTGCAGGCCGAGGGCCCGGACGCCGAGGGCCTGTGGGAGCTGGCCGACGGCGTCGGACGGCTCGGCGTCGAGTGCGCCGCGCCCGTACTGCGCCACATCTACCGCGAAACCTCCTCCTCGCACCTGCGCGGCCGGGCCGCCGCCGCGCTGGCCGCCACCGACCCCGGCTTCGCCGCGGGCTTCGCCGTCGAGTGCCTGTGGGACTGCGAGGAGACCACCCGGGAGCTCGCCGCCCGTACGGCCGCGACCGCCGACGCCCGCGTCGTCGAACAGCTCCGCCGGCTCGCCGCCGACCCGGCGGAGGAGACCGAGGTCCAGACCGCCGTACGGGGCCGGATCGGGCCGGACGCGGCGGAGGTCTGAGGGGAGATCCGAGGGGCGCCGCTGTGCTTCGGAGGCGCCGCGCTCCTCGTTGTGGCGCGTCGTCGTCCCCTGTACGGCGCGCTGCTGACCCTCGTGCGGCCGCAACCGACCGCCCTACTGAGTACGCGGCGGTGGACGCCCCTACGGGATAGGGCGCAGCCGATACGGGCAGAGAACAGCGGTACGGGAACACCGCACCGCCATCGTGTCGAGCGCGGTACGCCCGCCGCCGCACGAGGTCCCGCGTCGTCGCGTCCCAGGAGGCAGCAGGAGATGACCCGGCAGACAGCGCACCTCCCCGCAGTGGCCGACGATGTGCGCCGGGCGCTCGACGCAGGGCGCCCCGTGGTCGCGCTGGAGTCGACGATCTTCACGCACGGGCTGCCCCGGCCGCGCAACCTCGCCATCGCACGCGAGGCCGAGGAGATCCTGCGCACCGCCGGCGCGGTGCCGGCGACGATCGGCGTGGTGGCGGGCGTCCCCACCGTGGGCCTCTCCGATGCCGACATCGAGCGGCTGTGCACCGTGGACGACGTGGCCAAGGCGAGCGTCCGCGACCTGCCGGGTGCCATCGCCACCGGCCGGGACGCCGGCACGACGGTGGCCGCCACCTCCCACCTCGCCCACCTCGCGGGCATCCAGGTGTTCGCCACCGGGGGCCTCGGCGGGGTGCACCACGGGGCGCGCACCAGCTTCGACGAGTCGGCGGACCTGGTGACCCTCGCCCGCACCCCGGTGACGGTGGTCAGCGCCGGGGTGAAGTCGGTGCTGGACATCGGGGCGACCCTGGAGCGGCTGGAGACCCTGAGCATCCCGGTCGTCGGCTACCGGACGCGCCGCTTCCCCGGCTTCTACGTCGCCGACTCGGGCCACGGGATCGACACGTCGGCGGAGTCGCCCGCGGAGATCGCCGCGATGATCCGGGCCCGGGACGCGCTCGGCCTCCGCTCCGCGCTGCTCGTCGCCAATCCCGTACCACGTGACCGCCAGCTCGATCCGCGGCTGCACGAGCGGTGCTGGCCGAGGCGTGGGACGCGGCGGCGCGAGAGGGCGTCTCAGGGGCCGCCACGACGCCGTTCCTGCTGGACCGCATCCGCCGCGCGACCGGCGGCCGCAGCCTGGACGTCAACGCCGAGGTCTACCGCAACAACGTCACCGTGGGCGCCGCGATCGCGCGGGCGCTCGCCGGCTGAGCAGCGGGGCGGGGGCGGCGCCGTGCTCGGGGTCCTCGGGGATCTGCTGGAAGACCATGTCGTGTGGCTGCGGGAGCCGTTGCGGGCGGCCTCGGACACCGAGGTGACCATGTACCGGGTGCGCGGCGGCAGCGCGGCCAACGTGGCCGCGTTCGCGGGGGAGCGGCACCCCACCCGGTTCATCGGCTGTGTGGGCGCCGACCCGGAGGGCGACCGGCTCGTGGCGGAGTTGGCATCGCACGGCGTCGACGTCCGCGTCCAGCGTGCCGGGCGGACCGGCAGCGTCGTGGTACTGATCGACCCTTCGGGGGAGCGCACGATGCTGCCCTACCGGGGCGCGGCCACGCTCCTGGAGCCGGTCGCCCCGGAGTGGACCGAGGGCCTCGCGCACCTGCACGTACCGGCGTACGCGTTCGCCGGTGAGCCGACCGGGACGGCGGCGGCCGACGCGCTGCGCCGTACGGCCGCGCGCGGCGGGACGGTGTCCGTCGACGCGTCGTCCACCGGGATGCTGCGCGCCTATGGGGAGCGGCGGTTCCTGCGACTACTGGGCACGCTGGCGCCGCACGTGCTCTTTGCGAACCGCGCCGAAGCGGAGGCGCTGGCGTGCGGGGGCGGAACGGGCAGCGCCGACCTTCGTATGCTGGCCGGCCGGCTGCCCCGCACCACGGTGATCGTCAAGGACGGTGCCCGCCCGACCACGGTCCTCGTCCCGGGACGGCCGCCCGTGCAGATCGCCGTCCCACCGGTCGACGGCGTCCGCGATCTGACCGGCGCCGGTGACGCGTTCGCCGCGGGCTACCTCACCGCCTCCCTGACGGGCGCCGGCATTCGTGCGGCGTGCGCGGCCGGGCACGCCACCGCCGCGCGGGTCCTGCGCACACCGGGGGCATCGGCCTGACACTCGGGGCCCTCCAGGGCACCGGGTCCGCCCGACGACGGAACGCTCATGGGACGTTCCCCCGTTGGAAAGATCCCCGTGGCCCCGTCCACGCCCGGCCCGCCGACAACACGAGTATGCGTGTCGCCATCGTCACCGAATCCTTCCCGCCCGACGTCAACGGCGTCGCACACTGCACCCTGCAAACCGCCCGGCACCTGATGCGGCGCGGCCACGAACCGCTGGTCGTCGCCCCGGCGGCGGCACAGGACCCGGAGGGCGGGCGGACCCTGCCGTGCCCGGTCGTCCGGGTGCCCTCACTGCCGCTGCCCGGCTATCCGCAGGTACGGGTCGCGCTGCCGGGCCGCCGGCTGGCCGCCGCACTCGCCGCGCACCGGCCCGACCTCGTCCACCTCGCGAGCCCCTTCGTGCTCGGTGTGCGCGGCATGGCGGCCGCGACCCGGCTGGGCGTGCCGGCCGTCGCCGTGTACCAGACCGACCTGGGCCGTTACGCCCGTACGTACCTGGGCGCCGGTACCGGGGCGGCCTGGCGGCGGCTGCGCGCCGTGCACACCGCGGCGGACCGCACCCTCGCCCCCTCCACCGCCGCCGCCCGGGAGCTGACCGAGCACGGCGTGCCCCGGGTGCGCCTGTGGCCGCGCGGGGTGGACTCCATGCGCTTCCACCCGGCCCGCCGCGACGAGGTGTTGCGCAGTTCGCTGGCCGCCGGGCGCGAGGTGCTGGTCGGGTACATCGGGCGGCTCGCCCCGGAGAAGGAGGTCGGGCTGCTCAGAGAGGCGGCGCGGCTCCCGGGGGTGCGGACCGTGGTGATCGGTGACGGGCCGAGCGCCCCGGGGCTGCGCGCCGCGCTCCCGGAGGCGCGCTTCCTCGGCCGTCGCACCGGGGACGAACTGGCCCGGCTCTTCGCCAGCCTGGATGTCTTTGTGCACACCGGGCCGTACGAGACCTTCGGCCAGACCGTGCAGGAGGCGATGGCCAGCGGGGTGCCGGTGGTGGCGCCCGCGGCGGGCGGCCCGCTGGACCTGGTGACACACGGGCGCACCGGGCTGCTCGTACCGCCCGGTGACGCCACCGCGGTCCGCGACGCGGTGCAGGTGCTCGCCGGGAATCCGAAGCTGCGCGCCGCCTACGGGGCGGCGGGCCGGGCGGCGGTCGCGGACCGCACCTGGGAGGCGGTCGGCGACCGGCTGCTGGCGCACTACGAGGACGTACTGGGACAACCGGAGGCGGTGGCTGCATGAACAGCACGAGGCGCGACGGTACGGAGTACAGCGGTACGCAGTACACGGGGACGGGGCACGCGGGGACGGCGCACCACGGGGGCAGGGGCCGTGAGGGCCTCCGCATCGTTCGCCTCGCCAACTTCGTCACCCCGGCGTCGGGCGGGCTGCGCACCGCGCTGCGCGAACTGGGCGAGGGCTACCGGGCGGCCGGCCACGACCCGGTACTCGTCGTGCCGGGCCCGGCCGCGAGCGACGAACACACGGCACAGGGACGGGTGATCACGCTCCCGGGCCCGACGCTGCCCGGTACCGGCGGCTACCGCGTCCTCACCGGCCGGGCGCGCCTGGAGCGCCTGCTGCACACCCTCGCGCCGGACCGCCTGGAGGTCTCCGACCGCACCACGCTGCGCTGGACCGGCGAGTGGGCCCGGCGCGCCAGGGTGCCGGCGGTGATGGTCTCGCACGAGAGCGTCGACGGGGTGCTGCACACCTGGGGCGTGCCCCGGCACGCCGCCCATTGGGTCGGTGACCGGCTCAACTCCCGTACGGCGCACGCGTACAGCCGCGTCGTCTGCACGACCGAGTGGGCGGCCGCCGAGTTCACCCGGACCGGCGCGCGCAACGTCGTCACCGCGCCGCTCGGCGTCGACCTGGCCCGCGCCCACCCCGGCTGCCGCAGCCAGGAGCTGCGTCGGCGGATCGGCGGCGGCGCGTCCGCGGTGCTCCTGCTGTGCTCCCGGCTGTCGGTCGAGAAGCGCCCGGCAAGGGCCCTGGAGGCCCTCTCGAGGCTCCGCGCCGACGGGATGGATGCCGCGCTGGCCGTGGCCGGTGACGGCCCGCTGCGCGCCCGCCTGGAGACGCGGGCCCGGGCCGAGGGCCTGCCGGTGGCCTTCCTCGGCCACGTCGCCGACCCCGGCGCGCTCGCCGCGTTGCAGGCCAGTGCCGACGTCCTCCTGGCACCCGGCCCCGCCGAGACCTTCGGCCTCGCCGCCCTGGAAGCACTGGCCTGCGGCACCCCGGTCGTCGCCAACGCCGGCTCCGCCCTCGCCGGCCTGATCGGTCCCGCGGGCGAGACCGCACTCGACGACGGCGACAGCATCGCCGCCGCCGTACGGCGCGTCCTGGCCCGCCCCGAAGGGCCGCGCCGCACCACGGCCCGCCGCCGCGCCGAGCACTTCGGCTGGCACACCGCGGTCAACGCCTTCCTCGCCGCCCACGACGCGGCCCCGCTGGCCGTTCCCCAAATGCAGGAGGCCCGGGGCTGACGCCGCTCCCGCGGCGCGCGCCGCTTCGTTGTCACAATGGCCGCATGACGGGACGCTGGGAGTTCTGGATCGACCGGGGCGGGACCTTCACCGATGTGGTGGCGCGGCGGCCGGACGGCGCGCTGGTCACCCGGAAGCTGCTCTCGCACCACCCCGAGCGGTACGACGACGCGGCCGTCGCCGGGGTCCGTGAGGTGCTGGGACTGGGCCCTGGCGAGCCGGTGCCGGCCGACCGGGTGGCCGTCGTCAAGATGGGCACCACCGTGGCCACCAACGCCCTCCTGGAGCGCAAGGGCGAGCCCACCGTGCTCGTCACCACGCGCGGCTTCAAGGACGCGCTGCGCATCGCCTACCAGAACCGGCCCCGGCTGTTCGACCGGCACATCGTGCTGCCGGATGCGCTCTACGACCGGGTGATCGAGGTACCGGAGCGCGTGGACGCGCACGGGGAGACGGTCACGCCCCTCGACACGGACGCGGCCCGGGAAGCACTGGCCGCCGCGTACGAAGCGGGCTTCCGCAGCGCCGCCGTCGTGCTGCTGCACGGCTACCGCCACCCCGCCCATGAGAAGCAGCTCGCCGAGCTGGCCACGGAGGCGGGGTTCACGCAGGTCAGCTGCTCGCACGAGGTGAGCCCGCTGATGAAGCTCGTACCGCGCGGTGACACCACCGTCGTGGACGCCTACCTGTCGCCGATCCTGCGGCGCTACGTGGAGGAGGTCGCCGCACAACTCCCCGGTATCCGGCTGATGTTCATGCAGTCCAACGGGGGGCTGCGGCAGGCGGAGCACTTCAGGGGGAAGGACGCGGTGCTCTCCGGGCCGGCCGGTGGCGTCGTGGGCATGGTGCGGTCCGCCGCCGAGGCCGGGCACGACAAAGTGATCGGCTTCGACATGGGCGGCACGTCCACCGATGTGTCGCACTACGCGGGCGAGTTCGAGCGCGTCTTCGGCAGCGAGGTCGCGGGCGTCCGGATGCGCGCACCCATGATGAACATCCACACGGTCGCGGCCGGCGGCGGTTCCGTCCTGCACTTCGACGGCCGCCGCTACCGGGTGGGGCCGGACTCCGCGGGCGCCGTCCCCGGGCCCGCCTGTTACCGCCGCGGCGGCCCGCTCACCGTCACCGACGCCAACGTCATGCTCGGCCGCATCCAGCCCGCGCACTTCCCCGCGGTGTTCGGGCCGCACGGCGACCAGCCGCTGGACCCGGAGGAGGTGCGCGAGCGCTTCGAAGCGCTCGCGCGGGAGGCGGAGCGGGCGGTGGGCGACCGGCGCGGCCCGGAGGAGGTCGCCGCCGGGTTCCTGGACATCGCCGTGCTGAACATGGCCAACGCGGTCAAGAAGATCTCCGTGCAGCGCGGCCACGACGTCACCCGGTACGCGCTCACCAGCTTCGGCGGCGCGGGCGGCCAGCACGCCTGCGCGGTCGCCGACGCGCTCGGCATCGGTACCGTGATCGTCCCGCCGCTGGCCGGCGTGCTCTCCGCGTACGGGATCGGCGTCGCCGACGCCACCGCGATGCGCGAGCAGTCCATCGAGACCGAGCTGACGGCCGACGCCATGGACCGCGTCCGCGCGACCTGTGACGACCTCGCGGCGCGCACCCGTGAGGAGCTCCGCGCTGATGGCGTGCCCGAGGAGAGCATCACCACCCGGGCCCGCGTCGTCCTCCGGTACGCGGGCACCGACGCGGGTATCCCCGTGCCGCTGGCCGACGCCGACGACATGGCGGCCGAGTTCGCGCGCGTCCACCGTGCCCGGTACGCCTTCACCATGGACAAGCCCCTGATCGCCGAGGCGGCCTCTGTGGAGGCCGTCGGCGCGGCGGGTGGCACCTCGGGCCACCGCAGCCTCGCCGCGGACCGTGAGGGCCCGCTGCGGCCGCTGGACACCGTGCGGATGTTCGTGGCCGGACGGTGGCAGGAGACCCGCCTGTACGGCCGGGACGACCTGCGGCCCGGTGACGCCGTGACCGGGCCCGCGATCGTCGTCGAGGACGACGCCACCACCGTCGTCGATCCCGGCTGGCAGGCGGCCGCCGGTGACCGCGGGCACCTGCTGCTCACCCGGGTCGAGGCGCGTCCGGAGCGGACCGCCGTGGGCACCGCCGCCGACCCGGTCATGCTGGAGGTCTTCAACAGCCTCTTCATGGCCATCGCCGAGCAGATGGGCGTACGTCTCGAACACACCGCGCACTCCGTCAACATCAAGGAGCGGCTGGACTTCTCCTGCGCGCTCTTCGACGCCGCCGGCAATCTGATCGCCAACGCGCCGCACATCCCCGTCCACCTGGGCTCGATGGGCGAGTCCATCAAGGAGGTGCTGCGCCGTCGCCGGGACGACATGCGCCCCGGCGACGTGTACGCGATCAACGACCCGTACCACGGCGGAACGCACCTCCCCGATGTCACGGTCGTCACCCCGGTCTTCGATGAGCGGGACGAAGAGCTGCTCTTCCTGGTGGCCTCCCGCGGTCACCACGCCGAGATCGGCGGCATCACGCCGGGCTCCATGCCCGCCTTCAGCCGCACGATCCAGGAGGAGGGCGTCCTCTTCGACAACTGGCTGCTCGTACGGGACGGCAGGCTGCGCGAGGAGGAGACGCGGCGGCTGCTCACCGAAGGGCCGTACCCCTCGCGCTCCCCGGACGCCAACATCGCCGACCTCCGGGCGCAGATCGCCGCCAACGAGAAGGGCATCAGGGAACTGCACAAGATGATCGGGCAGTTCGGCCTCGACGTGGTGCGTGCCTACATGGGCCACGTGCAGGACAACGCCGAGGAGTCGGTGCGCCGGATCATCGCCGGGCTCGCCGACGGCGCCTTCCGGTACGAGACCGACAGCGGCGCGGAGATCCGGGTCGCGCTGACCGTGGACCGGGAGACGCGCAGCGCGGTGCTCGACTTCGCCGGTACCTCGCCCCAGCAGCCCGGCAACGCCAACGCGCCCAGCTCCGTGGTGATGGCCGCCGTCCTGTATGTCTTCCGCACCCTGATCGCCGAGGACATTCCGCTCAACAGCGGCTGTCTCAAGCCCGTAGAGGTGCGCATCCCGGAGGGCTCGATGCTCGCGCCGGTCTTCCCGGCCGCCACCGTCGCCGGGAACGTGGAGACCTCTCAGGCGGTCACCGGCGCGCTCTACGGGGCGCTGGGCGTCCAGGCCGAGGGAGCGGGCACGATGAACAACGTCACCTTCGGGAACGACCGCGTGCAGTACTACGAGACGGTCGCCAGCGGTTCGGGCGCGGGCGACGGCTTCCACGGTGCCGACGCCGTGCAGACCCACATGACCAACTCCCGGCTCACCGACCCCGAAGTGCTGGAGTGGCGCTATCCGGTACGGGTGGAGGACTTCTCCGTACGGGAGGGCAGCGGCGGCCGCGGTCGATGGCACGGCGGCCGCGGTGTCACCCGCCGTATCCGCTTCCTGGAGCCGATGACGGTGGCGCTGCTGACCGGGCACCGCAGGGTGCCGCCGTACGGCATGGCGGGCGGCGGACCGGGCGCACCGGGCGAGAACCGCGTGGAGCGCGCGGAGGGCGGCACGGAGCGGCTGGAGGGCTGCGACGTGGCCGAGGTGGGCGCGGGCGACGTGCTGGTGCTCCACACGCCGGGCGGGGGCGGATACGGGAAGCCGGAGGGCTCGTAGCCCCGCGGCCACGGCAGGCAGCACGGCAGTTGAATGGGTGATCAGTCCGCCCGGCTACTGAGCGACGGAGGCCACGATGACGAGGAACGGCAACATCTCCTTCTGGTACCGCCAGACCGGCATCCCCAGCCGGCGCGACCCCTTGGACGGCCCGGTCGACGCCGATGTGTGCATCGTGGGCGCCGGCTTCACCGGACTGTGGACCGCGTACTACCTCAAGAAGGCCGACCCGGGCCTCCGCATCGTCGTACTGGAGCGGGAGTTCGCGGGCTTCGGGGCCTCGGGGCGCAACGCCGGCTGGCTCAGCGGCAAGATCGCCGGTTCTCCCGCGGTGTACGCACGGGAACGCGGTCCGCAGTCCGTACGGGAGCTGCAGCGGGCCATGCACGCCACGGTGGATGAGGTCATCGCGGTGGCCGGGGCCCAGGGCATCGACGCCGACATCGTCAAGAGCGGCTATCTGACCGTGGCCCATCGGCCCGCCCAGCTGCCGCGGCTGCGCGCCGCACACGAGAAGTCCGTGCACTGGGGCAACGCGGACGAAGTCCTGCTCTCGGGGCGCGAGGTGCGCGACCGGGTGGACGTGGCCGGCGCGCTCGGCGGCGTGCACAACCCGCACTGCGCCCGTGTCCACCCCGCCAAGTTGGTGCAGGGCCTCGCCCGGGTGGTCGCGGCCCTCGGGGTGACCATCCACGAGTCCACGCCCGTCACGCGCATCGCACCGGGGCGCGCCGAGACGCCCTTCGGGACGGTGCGGGCCCGCCGCGTCCTCCGGGCCACCGAGGGGTTCACCAGCGACCTGCACGGAGAGCGCCGCACCTGGCTGCCGATGAACTCCTCCATGGTGGTCACCGAACCGCTGCCCGAAGAGGCGTGGAAGGCCATCGGCTGGGACGGGCACGAACAGCTCAGTGACCTCACGCACGCCTACACGTATGCGCAGCGCACCGCCGACGGCCGTATCGCGATCGGCGGCCGCGGCGTCCCGTACCGCTTCGGGTCCCGTGTGGACCGGGACGGCCGGACCAGCCCGAAGACGGTACGAGCGCTGCGCGACACCCTGGCCCGGCTGCTGCCCGCGACCGCCGGCGCACGGATCGACCACGCGTGGTCGGGCGTGCTGGCCGTGCCGCGCGACTGGTGCGCGTCGGTCTCCTTCGACCGGCGTACGGGACTGGGCTGGGCCGGCGGCTACGTCGGGCACGGCGTCGCGGCGACCAACCTGGCCGGCCGCACCCTGCGGGACCTCGTACTGGAACGGGACACCGAGCTGACCCGGCTGCCGTGGACAGGTCACCGGACGCGCGGTTGGGAGCCGGAGCCCGCCCGCTGGCTCGGCGTGCACGGCATGTACGCCGCCTACCGGGCGGCCGACCGCAGCGAGGCCGCGCGCCGCACCACCACCGCACCGATCGCGAAGCTCGCCGACCGCATCTCGGGACGCTGACCTGGCTGCCAACGCCTGCAGCGCGCGCACGGCCAAGGAGTAGCGGGCCGGTCGGAGAAAGGGCCTCAGGCGGCGCTGTGGGCCCGTACGAAGCGCACGGGGGTGCCCGGTGCGGCCTGGGCGGCGGCGGGCAGCGCGGACTCGCGCACGACGCCGATGACGGGGTAGCCGCCGGTCGTGGGGTGGTCGGCGAGGAAGAGCACCGGGAGGCCGTTCGGGGGGACCTGGACGGCGCCCAGGGCCATGCCCTCACTGGGGAGTTCGCCGTCCCGGGCGCGCTCCAAGGAAGGGCCCTCGGTGCGCAGTCCGATGCGGTTGCTCGCGGACGACACCCGCCAGACGCCGGTCAGGAGGGTACGCAGCCCCGCCTTCGTGAACCAGTCGTCGCGCGGCCCGAGGCGGACGGGCAGGACCAGTTCGCGTGCCGGACCGGCGTGCGGCACCGCGTCGGCCGCGGGCACCGGCGCGCCCGGTGTGCCGAGCGGCAGCACTGCGCCATCGGTGAGCGGGTCGGGGCCGAGCCCCGAGAGGAGGTCGGTGGCCCGGCTGCCGAGTACCGGCTCGGCCTCGATGCCGCCCGCGAAGGCCAGGTAACTGCGCAGCCCGTAGGTGGCGGTGCCCACCTCCAGGACGGCATCGGCCGGTACGTGCACCGGGGCGCCCCAGGCGGCGGGGCGGCCGTCGACGGTCACCGGGCACGGCGCACCCGTGACGGCCACGGTGACGGCGCTGCGCATCTGTACCGCGCACCCGGTGACGGTGGTCTCCAGGGTGGCCGCCTCGGGGCCGTTGCCGACGAGGCGGTTGGCGAGGCGGTGGGCGTCCGCGTCGAGCGCGCCGGAGCGCGGGACGCCCAGGTGGGCGTGGCCGGCGCGGCCGAGGTCCTGGACGGTGGTCAGTGCTCCGGCGCGTACGACGGCGAATGCGCGGTCGGTCACTGGGCCGCCTCCGGGTGCGGGTCGAACGGTTGCGGAATGAAGCGCACGAGAGTGCCCGGGGTGAACAGCGCCGCCGGCTCCCGGGAGGCGTCCCACAACACGGCATCCGTAGTGCCCAGCAGCTGCCACCCACCGGGGGAGGAGCGCGGGTACACCCCTGTGTACGGGCCGGCGAGTGCCACGGAGCCGACCGGGAGGCGCGTCCTCGGGGTGGCACGGCGCGGCACGTGGTAGCGCTCGGGCAGGCCCGTGAGGTAGCCGAAGCCGGGCGCGAAACCGCAGAAGGCGACGCGGAATTCGGTACCGGAGTGGATGCGTACGACCTCCTCCGGGGTGACGCCCCACAGTTCGGCGACGTCGGCGAGGTCGGGGCCGTCGTAGCGGACGGGCACTTCGAGGGTCTGCGCCCCGGAGCGGGTGGCCGGGGGGACGTCCCAGCCGGTCAGCTCGGCCGCGAACCGCGCCGGTTCGGCGAGCCCGTCGATCAGTACGGTGCGCGCCGCGGGAACGATCTCGCGGGTGGCGGGCAGCCGGCCGGCCGCGGCGCGGCGCAGCAGTTCGGCGTGGAGCGCTTCGACGGCCGCGGAGCTGTCGAGCTCGACGAGCAGGCCGTGGTCGCCCACGGGCAGAGTGCGCATACGGAGGCCGCGCTCCCCGGCGGACCGGGTGCTGTCCCCGTCAGTGGCCGGGAGCGTGGTGGCGGTGGCCGGGAGTGCGGTCATGCGAACGCCGCCACGCGGACGCCGGCCGCCGTCAGTTCCTCGCGTACGCGCCGCGCGAGGGTCGCGGCGCCCGGGGTGTCGCCGTGCAGGCACAGCGACTGCACGTCGACCTCCACGCGCTCGCCGTCGAGGGAGGTGACGGCGTGGTCGCGGGCGAGGCCGAGGGAGCGCTTGACGACGGTGTCAGGGTCGTGGACGACCGCGCCGGGCTCCCGGCGCGGGACCAGGGTGCCCGCGGCCGTGTAGGCGCGGTCGGCGAACGCCTCGGTGACGGTGGGCAGCCCGGCGGCGCGCGCCGCCGCGTGCAACTGCGAACCGGGGAGCCCGAGTACAGGCAGCGGACCGGCCGCGCGCCGGATGCCGGCCACGATCGCGCCGGCCTGTTCGGTGTCGTGGACGGCACGGTTGTACAGCGCGCCGTGCGGCTTCACATAGGCGACGCGGGAACCGGCGGCGCGTGCGAAGACCTCCAGCGCGCCGATCTGGTACGCGATCTCGTCGGCGAGCTCGTCCGGGGGGACGTCCATGGCGCGGCGCCCGAAGCCGGCGAGGTCGCGGTAGGACACCTGGGCGCCGATGCGGACGCCGCGCTCGGCGGCGGTCTCGCAGACCCTGCGCATCGTCGACGGGTCGCCCGCGTGGAAGCCGCAGGCCACATTGGCGCTGGTGACGACGGAGAGCAGACTGTCGTCGTCGGTGAGCTGCCACCGTCCGAACCCCTCGCCGAGGTCGGCGTTGAGGTCGATCACCGGGTCCGTCATGGGCGTCCGTTCCAACAGGGCCGGCGAGGCCGACGTTTCTACTGGCCGGCAGAGCCGGACGTGGGCAGGGCAGGGCAAGGCAGAGCCGGCCGGCCCGTTTCCGTAGCGGCTGTCCTCCTGGGGCGCTCGGGCCGGCCGGTTACCGCATCAAGCTAGAGGATTGTTGAACGATAGGACAAGAGGGTTGTTGTCTTGTTCGGCGTTCTGGGATTGACTGCGTGCCCTTGCGGGCGGCCGCGCGGCCGTCGTACGCGGTCACGGTGACCAGGGGGACGAAAGTGAGGCGCGAGGTGGCGAAGGGGATGGACCGGCGGTTCGAGGAGCCGGGCGGGCTGGCGATGGACCGGGCGCTGCTGGGGCGGACGAGCACCGCCGAGCGGGTCGCGGACATACTGCGCGACCGTATTGCGGAGGGCTTCTTCCCGCCCGGGGCGCGGCTGTCGGAGGACTCCATCGGCGGGGCGCTGGGGGTGTCCCGGAATACGTTGCGGGAGGCGTTCCGGCTGCTCACGCACGAGCGGCTGCTGGTGCACGAGCTGAACCGGGGCGTCTTCGTGCGGATGGTCGCGGTGGAGGACCTCGGTGACATCTACCGGGTGCGCGGGATGGTCGAGTGCGCCGTGATCCGCGGCCTGGGCGAGCCGCCGTACGCGCTGGACCAGGTCGAGGCGGCCGTGGAGGCGGGGGAGCGGGCCGCGCTGGAGCGGTCCTGGCAGGACCTCTCGACGGCCAATATCCGCTTCCATCAGGCGCTGGTCGCGCTCGCCGGCAGCCCGCGCACGGACGAGCTGATGCGCGGCGTTCTCGCGGAGCTGCGGCTGGTGTTCCACGTGATGGACGACCCGCGCCGCTTCCACGAGCCGTACCTCACGCGCAACCGCCAGATCCTCGAAGCGCTGCAGAGCGGCGACGTGGTCCAGGCGGAGCGGCTGCTCTCGTCCTACCTGGAGGATTCCCGGGCTCAGCTGTCCAGCGCGTACGCCCGGCGGGTGGCCGAGCAAGTCTCCGGCAGGTAACGAGAATCACCCACCTATTGTCGGATCGTAGAACGATCCTCTACCGTCCTGGCACATCCCCACGAGACGCGTGGGTTTCTGCGTGCGAAAGGCGGTCCCGTGATCGTTCTTCTGGGCGTTCTCGTGGTGATCATCGGCTTCGCCACACGCCGCAACCCGCTGCTGGTGGTGGGGGTGGCGGGCATCGCCACCGGATTCCTCGGCGGCCTGTCGCCGCAGAAGGTCCTCGCGGCCTTCGGTGACGGCTTTGCCTCCAGCCGGGCAGTGACGATCTTCGTCATCACGCTGCCGGTGATCGCTCTCCTGGAGCGCCACGGCCTCCAGGAGCAGGCCCGCAACCTCATCGCACGCTTCGCGAAGCTGACCACCGGACGCTTCCTCACGCTCTACCTCGTGCTGCGGCAGTGCTTCGCCGCGCTCGGCCTGAGGGACCTCTTCGGGCCCGCGCAGACGGTGCGCCCGCTCGCCGCACCGATGGCCGAGGGCGCGGCCGAACGCCGCTACGGAGCGCTGCCGGACAAGACCCGCGAGAAGATCCGGTCCTTCACCGTCAGCGCGGACAACGTCGGGCTCTTCTTCGGCGAGGACGTCTTCCTCGCCGTCGGGTCGATCCTCCTGATCACCGGCTTCGCCAACTCGACGTACCAGACCCACCTCGAACCGCTGCAGCTCGCCCTCTGGGCCATTCCGACCGGGATCTGCGCGCTGCTCATCCACGGTGGCCGGCTGCTGCGCATGGACCGCACGCTGGAGCGCGAACTGCTCGGCGCCCAGGACGGACTCGCCACCCAGGAGGCCACGAAGTGATCAAGGCAGAGTGGTTCTACTGGCTCGTCGGCGGGCTCTTCCTGGTGATGGCCGCACAGATGGCCGCCGACCGCAGCAACCCGAAGCGCTTCGGTACGGCAGCCTTCTGGGGCCTGCTCGGCGCCGGCTTCGTCTACAGCTCCTGGGTCGTCGACAAGTCGGCACCCGCGGAGCCCCTCGGTGTCGCGGTCCTCGTGATGATCGGCCTGGCCGCCTTCGGGTTCACCGGACGCGGCAAGCCCCGGACGACCACCACGGAGGAGCGGCGGGCGAGCGCCCGTAAGCACGGCAGCAAGCTGTTCATCCCCGCCCTGACCATCCCCGCCGTCGCCCTGGTCTGCGCCGTCCTCGTTCCCGAGCTCTCCTTCGGGGGCACGCCGCTCCTCCAGAAGGGCAGCGAGACCATCCTCGGGCTCGGCATCGGCGCCATCGTGGCGCTCGTCCTCGCCATGGTCATGCTGCGCGAGAAGCAGGCCGCGGCGCCCCTGCACGCGGGCCGCTCGATGCTGGAGACCATGGGCTGGGCGATGCTGCTGCCGCAGCTGCTCGCCACTCTTGGCACGATCTTCGCTGTCTCCGGTGTCGGCAAGCAGGTGGGCATCCTCACCAAGGCGGTGCTGCCGCACGGCTCGGTGGTCACCGCGGTGATCGTCTACTGCGTCGGGATGTTCCTGTTCACGGTGATCATGGGCAACGGTTTCGCGGCCTTCCCCGTCATGACCGCCGCCGTCGGCTGGCCCGTCCTCGTGGACCAGGCGCACGGCAACGCCCCGGCGATCCTCGCGATCGGCATGCTCTGCGGCTTCTGCGGCACGCTCGTCACGCCGATGGCGGCCAACTTCAATGTGGTGCCCGCCGCGCTGCTGGAGCTGAAGGACCAGTACGGTCCGATCAAGGCCCAGCTGCCCACCGCGGTCGCGCTGCTGGCCTGCAACATCGTCATCATGTCCGTCTTCGCGTTCTGACGTGGACCCTGCCGAAACCGAGTAACACTCCATGACCCGGGTACTTCTGACCGGATTCGCCCCCTTCGACGGGGAGCGCGTCAACCCCTCCTGGCAGGCCGTCCAGGCCGTCGCGGCCGACCCGCCGCCCGGCTACGAGATCGCGACCGCCGAACTGCCCTGTGTCTTCGGTGCGGCGAACGACGCGCTCCGTAGGGCCGTCGCGGATGCCGACCCCGAGGTCGTGCTCTGCGTCGGCCAGGCCGGCGGCCGCCCGGACGTCACGGTCGAGCGGGTGGCCATCAACATCGATGACGCGCGCATCCCCGACAATTCGGGTGCGCAGCCCATCGATGTACCGATCGTCGAGGACGGTCCCGCCGCGTACTTCGCCACGCTCCCGGTCAAGGCGTGCGTCGCCGCCGTACGGGAGGCCGGGCTGCCCGCCTCGGTCTCGCAGACCGCCGGCACCTTCGTCTGCAACCACGTCTTCTACGGGCTGATGCACCTCGTCGCCACCGAACGGCCCGCCGTGCGCGGCGGCTTCGTGCACGTCCCGTATGCTCCCGGGCAGGTCACCGACCAGGGCAGGCCGTCACTCCCGGTCACCTCCGTCGCCGAGGCGCTGCGCGTGATCATGATCACGGCGTCGGAGCGCGGCGAGGACATCAAGGCTGTGGGCGGCGCCACACACTGACCTGCGAGGCCGTGCCGTTTCGTCCGTTGTCAGTGCGACGGCCTAATCTGTTCACCGTGACTTCTCCATCCCCCCAGACCGCTGCGCCCCAGTTCAGCGGGGTGACGCGGCCCGCGCCGGGGCCGGCGGCCGACGAGGGCCTGGCCCGGCGGCTGCGCGCGCTCGCGTGCACGGCGCCGCTGCACGACCTCGACGCGCGCAAGGCCAACCTCGCGGGGGAGTACGGCGTCTACGCCATGGCCGAGGTCGCCCTCGCCGCCATCGATCTCGTCACGCTCCACATGGACTTCGACACGGGCGCCGACCACGAACAGATAGTGGCCAGGCTGCAGCCCCGCATCGCGGCCCAGGCCCCGCGCCGCCCCGCGGCCGAGCACGAGCGCGTCGCCCGCTGGGTCCTGGAGAATCTGATCAACGTCGGCAGCGTGGACCGCGGCTTCCGCGCGGTCTACGGCACGTTCTCCGCCGAGGGCGACTACGTCCGCAGGGACTACGACTTCAAGCTCATCGAGGAGGTCCCGGGGCCCGGCGGCACGGTCTACCTCCGTACCACCGACGAAGCGGTCAACGTCCTGGTGGGCGCGCTGGACACGGACGTCACCAGCGCCCAGATCGCCGCCGAGGTCAAGCTCGAGGTGCTCATCAGCCGCGGCCGCCTCGCCGACGCCCAGCTCGCCGCCGAGCAGGCGCGGTACCGCACCGTGCAGTACGCCGAAACGCTCCGCAAAACCCTCGACGCCACCCGGCGCAACGTCCGCGCGGTCGACTGGCTGCGCGCCGTCCCCGACATGATCACCGAGGCGCTCGACCACGTCGCGGACCGGTACCGCCATGAGAACGCCATCCTGACCAACATCCGCCGCGCCCGCGACGAAGCCGAGGGACCCGAGCACAAGAGGCGCGCCGCCGAGCTCGTCGACATCGTCAAGGACTGCATCCGCCGCCACACCCAGCTGCAGTCCCGCCTCCTGGAAGCGGGCCCGCTCTTCCGCGCCGAGCAGGACCGGCAGGCGTTCGCGCCGCCCGCCGCGCACGCCGGACTGGACCTGTACGGCCAGCTCGTCGCCCCCGTACTGCCGCTCTCCGTCGAGCAGTCCACCCGGGTCACCGACGCCTTCTTCGCCAAGGGCACGGGCCTGCGCACGCCCACCGCCGTCCGGGTCGGCGACCTGGTCGAGATGCTGCTCTCGCCGCCCCAGGAGCGCGCGCATCTGGGCGCCGAGATGCCCGAGCCCGACCTGATCGCCACGCCCGACGACAGCCGGTTCAGCGAGGAGCAGCTGGACGCCGCGACCGCGCTGCTCACGCTGCCCGCGGACGCGCCGCGCCGGCTCTCCGGACTGCTCGCCGAAGCCCGCCTCCAGGACCCCGAACTGCCGTACCTGGTCGCGCTGATGGCCGTGCACGCCGCCAGCCCGCCGGTCGGCACGGCCTACCGCCAGGGCGAGGAGCAGCTGTTGTTCGCCGTGGACGACGGTACGGAGCTGGTCGACCCGGAGTTCGGCGGCGCCGACCTGATCGTGGGCACCGCCCTGCTGGACGCGGCCGGCATGGCGGCCGAGCGGTCGGAGGTGGCGTGATGCCGGGAGCCGTGGACGCCGCCCGCCGCCAAGCGCTCGCCGAGGCTGCTCGCCCCGAAGCGCCCGCCGGAGCCGTGCAGGCCGCCTGCCCCGAAGGGCCCGCCGCAGCCCCGGAGGCCGCGCGCCCCGAAGCGCTCGCGCAGGGGCGCATCAGAGTTGAGACCGTGAGCCGCAAGGAGCCAGATTCGTGACCGAGTACGACGCCGACGACGCCGCGCGGCCGGACCCGACGGCCGCCGCGGGCGACGGCTGGGGTGTGCCCGCACCCGAGGCGGAGCCGCCCGCCAAGGGCCCCGCGCCGGTCACCCCCGCCGACGCGGCGGACGCCGCCCGGCTGGTCTCCTTCGGCCTCCAGCCCAAGCTACTGCCCGCCCGCGACGTCGAGTACGGCGAGCTGCTGCGGCGCTATCGGGACGAGCCCGCCTTCGCGCGGCTCACCGACGCCGTCGCCTCCGGGCTCGGCCTGGTCGTCCTGGAGGTCTCCACCCGCGCCGGAATGGCCGTCACCGCCGCCGAGGACTCCGTCTTCGCGGTCCGCATGGGCGACTACGCCCGCCGCGCCTCCACGGACGCGGGCGACCGCTTCCTGCACGGCCTCGCGCATCTGGCCGTCGCCGCGATGGCCTTCCCGCGCCCCGAGGACCTCGCCGACGACGGCTACATCGGCCGCATCACCGTCAACGGCGTGGACGCCTTCGTCCGCCAGGCGTGCCGCCGCCTGGAGGAGCGCGCCGCCGAGGCCGGCGAGAACACCGACCCCACCAGCGGCGCGCCCGGCCTGGAGGCGTCCTGGCGGGTCTACGCCCGGCGCAGCTCGACGGGCGCCACGAAGGACGCGCGGCGGCTGGCGGGTTCGACCACCGGCATCATCGCCAAGGCCGTCTCCTTCCTCGTCGACTCCGGCTTCCTGCAGCGCACGGGGGACGACGCCGGAGGCGCGTACCGCACCACCGCCCGGTATCAGCTCCAGGTGCGCGACATGGCGGGTACGGCCGCCATGGCCGAGCTGCTGGAGCTGGGCGTGGTCCCGATAGCGGACGGCAGCGCCTCGCTGCTGCCCGCCGAGGACACCGACGACCTGGACCTGGTCGCCGACGCGGGACTGCCCTTCCACTCGGGCTGACCCCGCCCCCGTACACCCGAATCCACGGCCGGCCCGCCGGCCGGCCACCACCGATCACCGTCACCACAACGAGAGTCCGCCGCTATGTACGAGCTGTCCCGGGTTCGCCTCTACTCCATCGGGCCCGCCGGTGCGCGCTACGCCGACACGGTCCTGGACCTGCGCGGAGTCGGTGAGCCGGTGCCCCGGCCGGCTCCGGCGCAGGCGGACTTCTTCGAGGAGGAGCCGGTCGGCCCGCCGCGCCGCCCGGCCCCCGCCGGCGTGCTCTTCCTGGAGAACGGCGGCGGCAAGTCCGTACTGCTCAAGCTGATCTTCTCGGTCATGCTGCCCGGCCACCGCAACACCCTCGGCGGCGCCAGCTCCGGTGTGCTGCGCAAGTTCCTGCTCGCCGACGACTGCGGCCATGTCGCGCTGGAGTGGCAGCACACGCTCACCGGCGAGACCGTCGTGGTCGGCAAGGTCAGCGAGTGGCGCGGCCGCCAGGTCTCCAACGACCCGCGGAAGTTCGCCGAGGCGTGGTACAGCTTCCGCCCCGGTCCCGGGATGAGCCTGGACTCGCTCCCCGTGGCCGAGTCCACCGCCGTCCGCCCGATCGTCGAGGGCGCCTCCGGGGCGCAGGGTCGCCGCCGCACGATGAAGGGCTTCCGCGACGCCCTCACCGAGGCCGGCAAGAACTACCCCAACCTCGACGTGGCCTGGGTCGAGATCCACGAGCGCTGGAACGAACACCTGGGTGAGCTGGGCCTGGACCCCGAACTGTTCCGGTACCAGCGCGAGATGAACGCCGACGAGGGCGAGGCGGCCGGCCTCTTCGCGGTCAAGAACGACTCCGACTTCACCGACCTCCTGCTGCGCGCCGTCACGGACACGCGCGACACCGACGGCCTCGCCGACCTCGTGCACGGCTTCGCGCACAAGCTCGGCCGGCGCGCCGAGCTGACCGCCGAGCGCGACTTCACCGCCGGCTCCCTCGACCTCCTCTCGAAGATCGCCGAGAACGCCGAACACCGGGAGCGCGCACGGGAGGTGCACGCCGGGGCCGAGCGCCGCACGCGCCACCTTGCGCAGCGGCTGCACGCCCGCGCCACAGAGGAACGCGGTCGCGCCGCCGAACTGGCCGAGCAGGTCGCCGCCGCCTCCCACACCGTCACCGAGGCCGAGGCCACCCGCGAGCGCCGCTCGCTCATCTCCGCCGAGATCGCCTACCGGCACGCCTCCCTCGCGCTGGCCGCCGCCGAGAAGGGCGCCGCGGCCCAGCGCCGCGAGCTGAACGACGCCCGTACGCTGCACTCCGCCTGGCAGGCCGCGGAGACCGTACTGCGGCACCGCGCGGCGGCCGACCGCTCGGCGCGCGTCGCCGCCGCGATCCAGGAGGCCGAGCGGGACGCCGCGCCGGCGCTCGCCGCCCGCAGCAAGGCCGCCGCCGACCTCGTACGGGCGCTGCACGCCGCCGCTACGGAGGCCGAGACCTGGGCCAACCAGGAGGAGGAGCGGTCCGCAGCGCTTCAGGAGACGGGCGAGTCGGCGCACCGTGACGCCACCGCCGCCGCGACCGCCGCCCAGCGCGCCCGCAGCGAGACCGAGCACCTCAAGCAGCGGCTTGCCGAGGTCGAGCAGGAGACGGCGGAGGCGGTACGGGCCGGCTGGCTGGACGACACCGCGCCGGACGCCGACCCGGCACGCGCCGCGCTCGCCGCGACGGACGCGGAGAAGGCCGCGGTCGAGTCCTGGGACACCGCCCGCGAGGCGGCCCGGCAGACCGCCGACCGCGCCAAGGAGGCCGCGGCCCGCCAGTCCCGCGCCGAACTGGCCGCGGCCCGCGCGGAGGACGCGGCGCTCGCGGCGGAGCGTGCGTACGACGCGGAGCGCCGCGCCGCCGAGTCCATCGGTGCGGAACCACGGCTCGCGGAGCTGCTGGGCATGGAGTCGGCTCCGGGTGTGCCCGCCGCGGGCCTGCCGGGGCAGCGCAGCGGCGGCCGCCGCCCGCTCGCCGCGGAGGCTCAGCCGCCGGTGCGGGTGACGGTCCGGCTGGACGACGCGGAGGCGAGCGCGCTCGCGCCCGGCTCCGACGCGGCGGAGGCCGGTGCGCACGGTACCGACGCGGATGACGCCGAGCCGGACGACGAGTACTTCGCGGGGCCCGTGCTGGGCAGCGCCCCGGCGCAGGTACGCCCCGCTGTGCTCACCGGCACCGCCTCCGAAGGGGCCGCCCCGGCCGCGACGGCGGACGCGATGGCCGTGGGCGGCGGCTCCTGGGCGTCCGGCGTCGTGGGTCTCGGCGCCTCCGTCGAGGACGGGGCGCCCGCCTCCGACGAGCGGCCCGCCGGCGGACGCGGCACGTACGCGGCCGAGTCCGGCTCCCGGGACGAGGTCTCGGCGCGGATCGACTCCGGGGCGACGGGAGGCGCCGCGGACGCCGGGCACGAGGAGGACGCACCGGCCGAGGACACCGGATCGGCGGACGGTACCGAAGCGGCCGACGCGCCTGCGCACCCCGAAGCGCGCGCTGACGCCACCCCCGAAGCGCGCGCCGACGCCGCCCCCGTTGAGGCCGCGCCCGCCGCGGGCGAAGCCTGCCCCGACGACGGTGACAGCGCGGCCGACGCGCACGACGCGCCCCCCGCCCGCCCCCGGCTCACCGGCGCCAAGGGCGCCAACGGCCCCCTCTCCGCCGAAGAGGTGGACCGGAACGCCGACGCGCTCCAGGAACTGCTCGACGACAGCGTCAGCTCAGCAGAGCGGCAGCTGTTCGAGATGCGGACCGCCGCTGCCGACGACTCGCGCATTCTCGGGGCGCTCGGCGACGGCGGCCTGCTGCCGCCCGGCCCCGATGTCCTGGCGGCCGTCGAGTACTTGGGCGAGCACGGCGTCCCGGCCCTGCCCGGCTGGCGCTACCTCGCCCAGGCCGTCGACCCCGTCGACCACGCCCGTGTGCTCGCCGCCCGTCCCGAGCTGGTCGACGGCGTGATCATCACGGACCCCGACACCCATGCGCGCGCCCGTGACGTGCTGGCGCAGGCGGCCCTGCTGCCGCGCTCCGCCGTCGCCGTCGGCACGGCAGCGGCCCTGCTCGCGCCGACCCCGCCCCCGGAGGCCGAGGACAGCGGCGTCTTCCTGGTGCCGCCGAACCCGGCGATGCACGACGAGTCGGCCGCCGACGAGGAGCGGCAGGCGCTGCGGGCCCGTGCAGCGGCCCGTGATGAGGAGATCCGGCAGCTCGCGGCCCGGCTCTCCGCCGACCGCGCGCTCGCCGCCCGGCTGTCCTCGTGGCGTACGGGCTGCCCGGCCGGCCGGCTCGCCGAGCTGGCGGCCGCGGCCGAGGAGACCCGCACGACGGCCGACGCCGCCGCCGAGGAGCTGACGGAGTCCCGTACGGCACGGGCCGAGGCGGACGAGGCGGCGGCCGAGGCCGCGCGCGTACGGGACGAGCGGGGCGAGGCCGCCCAGCGCGCCCGCCGGGTCGCCGACGCGCTCGCCGGACTCGCCTACCGGCTCCGCGAGCGCGCCGCCTGGCAGACCAAGCTGCGCGAACTGGCCGATGAGGGCGCGGAGTACGAAGCGCGCGCCGAGGAGTGCGTCGACCGGGCGCGCGCCGCCGACGAGGACCGCCGTGCAGCGCAGCGTGCCGCCGACGACGCCCGCCGTACCGCCCGCGCGCTGCGCGCCGAGCGCGCCGAGATCGCCGGCGTGCCGGACGACCTGGGCGAGGAGGAGGCCCCGCCGGAGTCCTCGCTGCCCACCCTGCGCGAGGCGTACCGTGCGGCGTCCCAGCTGTACGAGAAGGTCGGCGTCGGCGCCGACCTGCGGGCCGAGCAGGCCCGTGCCGAGGGCGACGAGAGCAACGCGCGCAACGAACTGGACCGGCTCACCAACAAGGTCCGTACGCGCGCCGAGACGCTGCTGCAGAGCCCGGACGCGGCCGACGGGCCGTCCCGGCAGGCCGCGGCGGCCCGCGCCGAGGAGCTGGTCGCGATGCTGGAGACGCGGGCCTCCGCGGCCAGTGAGCAGCTGGGCCGGCTGCGCGGTGAGACGGAGCGGCTGGCGCCGCCCGAAGGCGTCGAGGCGCACACCGAGCTCCCCGAGGAGCTGGTGCCCGCCGACGCGGAGCGCGCCAAGGAGCTGCTCCGCAGCGCCAATACCGAACTGGCCACCGCCACCGACGCGTTGGAGACCGCCCGCGCCACCCACGCCGAGCTGCTGCGCGGCCACCGCGCCGCCGAGGACGCGGCCGGCGGCTTCGACGAGACCGCCGCGATGCTGCGCGACATCCTCCGCGACAACGGCCCCGAGGAGGACCAGGAGGCTCCCGAGCCGTACCGGGGCCGACTGGAGGAGGCCCGGCAGGCCGCCGCGGAGGCCCGCCGCTCGCTGCGCGGCTGCGCGAGCGACCTCTCCGCGGCCGACTCGGCGGTCCGCGAGGCCAGCGACGTCCTCGTACGGCACGCCAACTCCACCCGGTACGAGATGGTCAAGACCCCGGCCCGGCAGCAGATCCGCGAACTGCCCGCCGCCGCGCTGCCTGATCACGCCGCGAAGTGGGCGGAGGCATTCGCGCCCCGGCTGCGCGTCCTCACCGACGAGCTGGCGCAGCTGGAGCGCAACCGCGACAGCATCGTCGACCGGCTGCGCGGCCTCGTCGAGTCCTCGCTGGCCACGCTGCGTTCGGCCCAGCGGCTGTCCCGGCTCCCCGAAGGCCTGGGGGAGTGGTCGGGCCAGGAGTTCCTGCGCATCCGCTTCGACGACCCGGACCAGGCCACGCTCACCGAGCGGCTCGGCGAGGTCATCGACGAGGCGACCCGCGCGGCCGTCAAGCGCAACAGCGACCTGCGCCGGGACGGCATGTCCCTGCTGCTGCGCGGCGTCGCGGCGGGGCTCCAGCCGCGCGGCGTGGCCGTGGAGATCCTCAAGCCGGACGCGGTACTGCGCGCCGAGCGCGTCCCCGTCGGGCAGATGGGCGACGTCTTCTCCGGCGGCCAGCTGCTCACGGCGGCCATCGCGCTGTACTGCACGATGGCGGCGCTGCGCAGCAACGACCGCGGCCGCGACAAGGAACGGCACGCCGGCACGCTGTTCCTGGACAACCCCATCGGCCGCGCCAACGCCACGTACCTGTTGGAGCTCCAGCGGGCCGTCGCCGACGCGCTCGGCGTCCAGCTCCTCTACACGACGGGCCTGTTCGACACCACGGCCCTCGCCGAGTTCCCGCTGGTCATCCGCCTGCGCAACGACGCGGACCTGCGCGCGGGCCTGAAGTACATCAGCGTCGAGGAACACCTCCGCCCCGGCCTGCCGCAGCAGCGCCCGGAGTCGGAGACGATCCACGGCGAGATCACGGCGACCCGGATGTTCAAGCGGCCGGAGGAACAGGAAACCCCGCGCGTACCGCAGGCCGACCGGACGCCGAAGAACGGCCCGGCGACGCCGGATGCGGGGGAGACGGAGGAGTAACGCGCGGCGGCTCTTCGTATGGCGGTGCTCCGAAGGTGGTGCTCCGACACCGAGGCGCCGCCGGTGACCGCCACCGGGCCGGCCTCACAACACCGCCACCGACCGCAGTACTTCCCCCCGCTGCAGCCGGCCGAAGGCGCTCTCCACGTCGTCCAGGGGGACGGTCTCCGAGACGAAGGCCTCCAGGTCCAGCTTGCCGCGGAGGTGGAGGTCGATCAGGACGGGGAAGTCGCGGGTGGGCAGGCAGTCGCCGTACCAGGAGGTCTTGAGGGCGCCGCCGCGGGCGAAGAGGTCGTGCAGCGGGAGGTCGACGTGCTGGTCGCGGTCGGGGATGCCGGCTTGGACCAGGACGCCGGCCAGGTCGCGCATGTCGAGGGCCTGGCGGAAGGTCTCCGGGGTGCCGACCGCGTCGATCGTGACGTCGGTGCCGTGGCCGCCGGTCAGCGTGCGGACCGCCGTCACGGGGTCGGTCCAGCGAGAGTTGACGGTGTCGGTGGCGCCGAAGCGTTCGGCGGCGTCCAGCTTGCGGGCGTCCACGTCCACCGCGATCACCCGGCGGGCGCCGGCCAGCGCGGCGCCGGCGATCGCGGCGTTGCCCACCCCGCCGCAGCCGATGACGGCCACGGTGTCGCCGTTCCCCACCCGGCCGGTGTACACCGCCGCGCCGTACCCGGCCATCACCCCGCAGCCGATCAGCCCGGCGGCCTCGGGGCGGGCCGACGGGTCGACCTTCACCGCCTGGCGCGCGTGGACCAGCGCCTTTTCGGCGAAGGCGCCGATGCCGAGGGCGGGGGTGAGCGGGGTGCCGTCGAGCAGGGTCGGCGTGCCCTGCGCGGTACGGGAGTCGAAGCAGTACCAGGGGCGGCCGCGGCGACAGGAGCGGCAGGTGCCGCAGGGGGCCCGCCAGGCGAGCACCACGTAGTCGCCGGGGGCGAGTTCGCCGCAGCCGGGGCCGGTCGCCTCCACGATGCCGGCCGCCTCGTGGCCGAGCACATAGGGGAAGTCCTCACCGGCGAGGCCGTCCCGGTGGCGCAGGTCGGTGGGGCACACGCCGCACGCCTGGATCTGTACGAGTACTTCCCCCGGGCCCGGGTCGGGCACCAGGACCGGCTGGACCTCGACCGGCGCCCCCTTCTTCACGGCGATGACGGCGCGGGCTTCGTGCGGCATGTCGTCACTCCTCGACAGCGCCTGCGGGCGGCGGAGGGTAGGTGCCGGTACTTGTTGCCTATCGTGCGGCCTGTTGCACCATAGGAGACATGCTGGGATTTGAGCGGCGATCCGTCAAGGGGGTTCGACGCCCGCGCGCGGCCCGATTTTCCGTCCGATTCTCCGGCTGCTGCTCAGCCCGTTCCCCCGCCCGTTTCGTCGTGCTTCCTCAGGCCGCGAAGCCCATGGCGCGGGAGAGGTCGGCCGCCGCTTTCGCGGCCCGCTCGGCGAGCTCCGGCAGCAGCTCCTGCTCCATGCGGTACGCCGGGCCGGACACGCCGATCGCGCCGATCACCGCGCCGTCGTGCGCCCGTACCGGCGCGGCCACGGCGTTCAGGCCGATCTCCAACTCCTCGGCCGTGCAGGCGTAACCGGCCTCCAGCGCCTCGGCCAGCTGTGCGCGCAGGGGCGCCGCGGTGAGGGTGTGCTCGGTGAAGCGGGGCAGCGAGCGGGTCAGCAGGTTGTCACGGCGCTCCCGCGGCAGGTGCGCGAGCAGCACCTTGCCGCTCGCGGTGGCGTGCAGCGGGGTGCGCCGGCCCAGCCAGTTGTACGCGGTGACCGCGGCCCCGCCGCGCGCCTGCATGATGTTGACCGCCGCGTCACCGTCCAGTACCGCGATGTTGGCGGTCTCGCCGGTGTCCTCGGCCAGCGCGCGGCATACGGGGGCGCCCTCCTGCGAGATGTCCAGCCGGATCGCGGCGGCGCCCGCCAGCCGCAGCACGCCGGCGCCCAGGAAGTACTTGCCGCGCTCGCCCTCCTGTTCCACCAGTCCGCGGTTCTCCAGGACGCCGAGGATCCGGAAGGCGGTGGACTTGTGGACGCCCAGCTCCTCGGCCAGCTCGGTCACTTTGGCCTCGCCCAGCCGGGCCAGGATCTCCAGCACGCTCACCGCCCGGTCGACGGACTGGACGGAGCCGGCACCGCCGCGTGTGCTGTCGCCGGCTTCCTCGGTGGTTTCGGTGGTCTCGTTGGCGCTCGTGTCGGTCGTCTTCGGCATGGGTGTGTGCGTCACCGCCCGTCGGCCCTGCGGGCCATTCGTCGGGAGCCCCGTCGTGATCCGCCCCCGAGCTCGGTCTGTTGCGCGCTCTGTTGTTGCGCATCGCGCGGTGCGATGCGCGATAGGCAACGCCATCATACCTATCGGCGCTAACGGAACCAGATGTCGGGCGCAGCTTTTCGGAGTCCGGGGCTCCGGAAGAGGCCCGGCGCTCCCTCCGGGAACGTCAGGCGGCGGCCGAGCGCCGTTCCTGCCGGCGTGCGCGCCGCCGCTCCCGGCGCAGCGCCCTGGCCGTGCTGCTCGGCTGCGACTCCACGCCGTGCCGCTGGATCCACACCTGCCGGGTCACCCAGACGTCCAGTACGCCCCAGGTCGCGACGACCGTCGAGGCGACCGTACTGAGCACCGCGGGGAAGGCCAGCCAGGACCCGGCGAGCGTACTGAGGAAGGCCACCATGGCCTGGACGAGCGTCACCGCCACGATGATGACGGCCCGCACCGCGGCCGTACGCACCGGATCGGGCATACGGGGGCGGGCCGACGGCTCTTCCTGCCACAGCGTGCCGTCTCTGCCGAGCTCCATGAAGCCGTCACTCTCCCCGTACTTTCCCCGCCTGTCCGGCTGTTCGGTGACTGCCCGGATTTCCTCCGGTACATGCCGCCGTGCACCGTCACCGGACTCATGGTCGCCCACCGCCGATGTCGTGCGGACGGCGGGGGCCGGTTCTTTCCGGCCAACAGTCGTGGCCCGGAAGAGAGGTACGGGCGGGGTGGTGGAGACCACACGGGCGGGCGGGTTGTCCGGGAATCACCGGACAAGGGCGGCCATCCGGCCCTGACCTGCGGGCCGGTCCCTCGGACAGCTCTTCGAGTTGACCCCCCGACAGTAGTAAGCTCGCGCCGTTTGTTGACGGAACACCACCCCCGCGCGCCGGGGTTGACGTAGGGGAGGCCATGCGCTTTCGCGGGAAGTCCATCCGCCGGAAGATCGTGGCGTTGCTGCTCGTACCTCTGGTGTCCCTCACCGCCATGTGGGCCTTCGCCACGTACATCACCGGCACCGAGGCCCGCCAGTTGCTGAAGGTCGCGGTCGTCGTCGACAAGGTCGGCTACCCGACCGAGGACGCGGTACAGGCCCTGCAGAAGGAACGTCGCGCCACCCTGGTCTACCTCGCCGACCCGCGGATCGCGGGCTCGCTGACCGAGCTGCGCCGACAGACCCTCGCCACCGACCGGGCCGTGGCCCGGCTGCGCGCCAACTCCAAGGGCTCCGACGTACGCGAGGACCTCCTCGGCAGCGCGGGCTCGCGGCTCCAGGCCGCCGTCAAGGGGTTCGCGCGCCTGGACGAGCTGCGCGACGGGGTGGAGAACAACACCCTCACCCGCCGCGAGGCGTTCGACCAGTACAACGCCCTGGTCGACCCCTGCTACGTCTTCCTGGGCAGCATGCACTTCCTGCCCGACGCGGAAATCTCCAAACAGGGCAGCGCGTTGGTGGCGATCACGCGCGGGCGCGAGGCCCTCGCGCGCGAGGACGCGCTGCTCAGCGCCGCGCTGGTGTCCGGCTCGATGTCCCCGCGCGAACTGCGGGACTTCTCCGACCGGGTGGCCGAGCGCAAGGTCCTGTACAAGACCAGCCTCAGCGCGCTGCCCGCCGCCGAACGTGCCGTGTTCGAGGACTACTGGAACGGCGCCAAGCCGCGCGAACTGGAGTCCTTCGAGGACGCGGTGATCGCGGCGGGGGCGTCCGGCGCCACCGGAGCCATCAACGCCGAACGCTGGCACGCCACCGCGCGACAGGTCCTCGACGACCTGGACAGGATGGACCGGGCCGCGGGCGACCGCTTCGGGGAGCGGGTGCAGCCCGCCGCGATGACCGTACTGGCCAAGGCCGCGTTCGCCGGTGTCCTCGGCTTCGTCGCCCTGCTCACCTCGATCATCGTCTCCTTCCGGCTCGGCCGCCGGCACGTGAAGGACCTCAGCCAACTCCGCAAGGACGCGCACGAGGTGTCCGGCGTACGGCTGCCCAGCGTCATGCGCCGCCTCGCCGCGGGCGAACAGGTCGACGTGGAGACCGAGGCGCCGCGGCTGGAATTCACCCAGGACGAGATGGGCCAGGTCGCCCAGGCGCTGCACACTCTCCAGCGGGCCGCGGTCGAGGCCGCCGTCAAGCAGGCCGACATGCGCCGCGGCGTCTCCGAGGTCTTCGTCAACCTCGCCCGCCGCAGTCAGGTCCTGCTGCACCGTCAGCTCACCCTCCTGGACGCCATGGAGCGCCGTACGGAGGACACCGACGAGCTGGCCGACCTCTTCCGCCTGGACCACCTCACCACCCGTATGCGGCGGCACGCCGAGGGCCTGGTCATCCTCTCCGGCGCCGCGCCGTCCCGGCAGTGGCGCAAGCCCATCCAGCTCATGGACGTCGTACGGGCCGCGGTCTCCGAGGTCGAGGACTACGAGCGCATCGAGGTGCGGCGGCTGCCGCGGCTCGCGGTGGAGGGCCCGGCCGTCTCCGACCTCACTCACCTGATCGCCGAACTCCTGGAGAACGCCACCGTCTTCTCGCCGCCGCACACCGCGGTGCAGGTGGTCGGCGAGCGGGTCGCCAACGGCTTCACCCTGGAGATCCACGACCGCGGCCTGGGCATGGCGCCCGACGCGCTCCTGGACGCCAACCTCCGGCTCGCCGAGACCCCCGAGTTCGAGCTGTCCGACACCGACCGGCTCGGCCTGTTCGTGGTCAGCCGGCTGGCCCAGCGGCAGGGCGTACGCGTCTCGCTGCAGCCCTCCCCGTTCGGCGGGACCACCGCGGTCGTCTTCATCCCCGGCACGCTGCTGACCGAGAGCCCCGACGGGCGCGCGGACGGCCGCGGCGAGGACACCGGCTCGACGCTGCGTCGCGCGGCGTCCGAGGCGGCACGTGGCGGGGCGCTGGCAGCGCTCGCCCAGGTGCCGGTGCCGCTGCCGGAGCGCGGCGCACCGGACGCCGCGGAGCGGGCCTCCGAGGAGGACGAGAGCATCTTCCGCGGCCCCCGTAGACAGCGCCGTACCGAGGACGGCCGCCCCGCGCTGCCGACCGGCCCGGTGCCCGCCGAGCGCGTGGAGCACGAGCCGGCCGACGAGCCGCCCCCGGGCGGCGGCCCCGCGCCGCTGCCGCGCCGCCGCCGCTCGCCGGTCCTGGTCAGGGACCACGGCCGGCCGGTGGAGGGCGCCGAACGGCCGACCGCGGAAGTACGCGACGAAGAGCGGCCCGTAGAGCGCGCAGCGCCCGGGGAAACCGGGGAAGCGACCCCGTCCGCCCAAGAGGCGCAGCCCGCGAAGACCGTGCCCGCGCTGCCCCGGCGGGTGCGGCAGGCCAGCCTCGCGCCCCAGCTCAAGACGTCGTCCGGCCGGCCGTCCGGCGCGGCGACCCAGGCCGCGGACCGCGCGGCCGACCGCGACGCCGAGGACGTACGGGCCCGCATGGCATCGCTCCAGCGCGGCTGGCAGCGCGGCCGGCGCGAATCCGGCGAAGACGGCAGCGCCACAGCACCGAGAAAGAACATGGGAGGGGACGGTCGATGACCGCACCGAAGGCAACAGCAGCCGGAACCGCAGGAAAGGGCTCGGGCGAACTGGGCTGGCTGCTCGACGAGCTGGTCGGCCGGGTGGGCTCCATCCGCGAGGCGCTCATCCTCTCCAGCGACGGCCTGGCCACCGGAGCCTCCGCCGACCTGCCCCGGGAGGACGCCGAGCACCTGGCCGCGGTCGCCTCCGGGTTCCACAGCCTGGCCAAGGGCGTCGGCCGGCACTTCGACGCGGGCCAGGTGCGGCAGACCATGGTCGAGCTGGACGAGGCGTTCCTCTTCGTGAGCGCCGCCGGCGACGGCAGCTGCCTGGCCGTGCTCGCCGACGCCGACTCCGATGTCGGCCTGATCGCGTACGAGATGACGCTGCTGGTCAAGCGGGTGGGTACGCACCTGGGTACGGCTCCCAGGACCGGTGGGCCCAGTTGAGGATGACGACGGTGACCGCATGAACCGAAAAGATCAGGCCGGGTCCGCAGCGGGCCCGGCCCGGTGGTTCGACGACGAGGCGGGCCCTGTCGTCCGTCCGTACGCCATGACCCGCGGCCGCACCGCCAGCGCCGCCGTCGCCCGGCTCGACCTGATCGCGCAGGTGATCGCGGAGAGCCGCGCCGACGAACCGGTCACCGATCAGTCCCTGTCGCCCGAACACCTCGACATCGTCGACCTCACCCGGGAGGCCCCGCTCTCCGTGGCCGAACTGGCTGCCGAACTGGACCTCCCGGTGGGCGTGGTCCGGGTGTTCATCGGCGACCTGCTCGACGCGGAGCTGGTCCGGGTCACCCGCCCGGTGCCGCCCGCCGAGCTCCCGGACGAGGACATCCTGCGCGAGGTCATCAACGGCCTGCGCGCTCTGTAAGAGCCTGCGCGGCCCGCACGGGAGCGGGGTTCTCAGCACCCGTATACGCGCGGCGCTCCTACAGGGCCCGCGGCCTCAGCCTCCGTATACGAGCGGCGCCCCTACGGGGCCCGCGCCCTCAGCCCCCGTACAGCGCCAAGTACGGCGCCAGTGCGAAGAGGGCCAGTACGAGGCCGGTCTTGAGGGTGCGTGAGGGGAGCGCGCGGGCGATGCGCCAGCCGATCAGCACGCCCGCGAGCTCCGGTACGCCGACGAGCGCCGCCAGCGGCCAGTCCACCGCGTCGTGTGCCACATAGCCGAGCGTCCCCACCGTGGCGATCACCACCGACTGGACCTGCGCGACAGCCAGCGCGGCCAGTACCGGCATCCGCAGCGCGACCAGCAGCGGCACGGTCAGCATCGGCCCGCCGACCCCGAACACCCCGCTCGCCACCGCCACTCCGAAGCCGAGCGGCGCCGTCACCCCGGGCGAGGGATACGCCGCCTCCGTAGGCGCCGCGCGCCGCTCCCGGTACCACACCAGCACCCCGACGAGCGCCACGAAGGCGCCCAGCAGCAGCCCGAAGGCGCGCCCCGAGAACAGCGTGTTGGCCAGTACGCCGAGCGGAGTGCCGAGCACCGCGGCGCCCGCCAGCACCCATGCCGTGCGCCGTGTGCGCGGCTCCCGCAGCTCACCGGAGCGCACATACGCGGCCGTGCCCAGCATTCCGGTGGCGACGTGCGTGACGATGGCCGTGCCCGCGACCTGGGCGGGGGAGAGGTCGGTGAGGACGAACAGGCCGACCGTCGCGAGTACCCCTCCGGGGCCCACGGCCGTAATGCCGATCCCGGCGGCCAGCCCGAAGAGCGCGAGCAGGACCAGCGTGGTGGTGTCGGGCGTCAGGCCGGTCATTCACGCTTCCTTCGGGGCGGCCGGGCCGCGGTGCAGTATGGCGTGCAGCGCCAGCCGGTCCGCCCTGATGTGCAGCGACTCGGCGTCCACGGGGCGGCCGTCGGCGAGATGCGTGAGCCGTTCGATGGCGAAGACCGCGGCGCCCGCCTCCACGCCCAGCAGCGCCGCGGTGTCCGGCCCCGCGTTGACCGCGTGCACCGACACCTCGGCCCGGCCCAGCCGTTGCCCGGAGGTCTCCTCGATGAGCGCGAACAGGTCGCGGTGCGCGAGGTCGCAGCGGAGCAGCGGCATCCCGATGTCGGCGGTGAGGTAGGTGGTGTCCAGGGACAGCGGGAGGCCGCCCAGCCGCCGCAGCCGCTCGATGTACACCGCGCCCTCCCCGGGGGCCAGGCCCAGCCGCTCCGCAATGGCCGCCGGAGGAGCCGGCACGGGGCGGGCAGCGCGTACTTCGTTGGTGACCGTGCCGTGCCCGGTCAGCGTCTCCGCCAGGCCCGCCAGCCGGTCCAGCCCGTGGCCGTACTTGGGCATCACGACCGTCGTGCCCACACCCTGTTTGCGGGTGATCAGCCCTTCGTTGCGCAGCAGCCCGAGCGCCTCACGTACGGCGTTGCGCGACGCCCCCAGGTGCGCGCCCAACTCGCGTTCACTGGGCAGCACGCCGTCCTCGTACGCGCCGCTGGTGATCCGCTGCCGGAGCACATCGGCCAGCTGCCGGGCGCGCTCGGCGCGGGGCCGGGAGGAGACCCAGGGCCCGTCGTCCCCGCCCTCCGCGCCCGGTGGTGCCGTCTCCCGCATGACCGACTCCCTTCGTGAAGCCGTCGACGGTACTCCCCGGGCGTTACGCCGGAGTTACGCCACCCGGGCCGACCTGCGTAAACGGTGGACCAGCGGGTTTAGTGGGCATAAGGCGGCGGTTCGCCGGGCAGAAGCGCCCGTACGCGGCGCCCTGCACGCTCAGTGATCATGAGCACATCAGTCAGGGGCGGTGCCGGACCGAGGGCTTGCCGTCGGTACAGTCGGTGCGGAACGATCCACTCCTACCCGGGAGTTGTCGTACCCCCTCACTTGTCATCACCACTTGTCATCAGCCACGGTGCGCCGGCCCGTCGCTGACGCGGCAGCACCGAAAACGGAGGAAGCGGTCAATGGTCTTCGGGCGCGCTGAGCGACGCCGCAAGAAAGCCGTCGAGCCGGTCACGCTCAAGATCCTGGTCGCGGGCGGCTTCGGCGTCGGCAAGACAACGCTGGTCGGCGCGGTGAGCGAGATCAAGCCGCTGCGCACGGAAGAGCAGCTGAGCGAGGCGGGCCGGCCCGTCGACGACACCGCGGGCGTCGAGGCCAAGCACACCACCACCGTCGCCATGGACTTCGGGCGGATCACCCTCCGCGAGGACCTGGTGCTCTACCTCTTCGGCACGCCGGGCCAGGACCGCTTCTGGTTCCTGTGGGACGAGCTGTCCACCGGCGCGCTGGGCGCGGTGGTCCTCGCCGACACCCGCCGCCTGGAGGACTCCTTCGCCGCGATCGACTACTTCGAGCGCCGCGGCATCCCCTTCACCGTCGCGGTCAACTGCTTCGAGGGCGCCGAGCGCTACCCCGCCGAGACCGTCCGCGACGCGCTGGACCTGGACCCCGACGTCAGCATCGTGTACTGCGACGCACGCGAGAAGGGCTCGGCGCGCGACGTCCTCGTCGAGGTCGTGCAGCACGCGCTGCGCATGAGCGAGGAACAGCGCGAGCCGGCGCTGTCCTGAGCCGTGCGGCGGTCCGGCGCGGCCCTGTGCGGCCCGCTGAGGCCCGTGGGGACACGCCGCGCGGCCCGTACCCCGCCGTCCGGAGTACGGGCCGCACCGGACCCGCGGGCGCCATAGAACGGCCCCGCAGGACGCCTTGCCGACCGTCCTACTCGCCGTTGTCGTCCAGCCAGCCGAAGCTGCGCTCCACCGCCTTCCGCCACTGCGCGTACTCCCGCTCCCGGACCTCGCCCGGCATCCGCGGCGACCACTCCGCGTCCCGCTTCCAGTGCGCCTTCAGCTCGTCCAGGTCCTGCCACACGCCGGTGGCCAGGCCCGCCGCGTACGCCGCGCCCAGGCAGGTGGTCTCCGCGACCACCGGGCGGATCACGGGCACGCCCAGCACGTCCGCCTGATGCTGCATCAGCAGGTTGTTGGCGGTCATTCCGCCGTCCACCTTCAGCGTCGTGATCTGCACGCCCGAGTCCTGGTACATCGCGTCCACGACCTCGCGGGTCTGCCAGCTCGTCGCCTCCAGCACGGCACGCGCCAGGTGCGCCTTGGTGACATAGCGGGTCAGACCCGTGACCACGCCGCGCGCGTCGGAGCGCCAGTACGGCGCGTACAGTCCGGAGAACGCCGGAACGATGTACGCACCGCCGTTGTCGTCCACGCTCGCCGCCAGCGTCTCGATCTCGTCGGCGGAGCTGATGATGCCCAACTGGTCGCGGAACCACTGCACCAGCGCGCCGGTGATCGCGATCGACCCCTCCAGGCAGTACACGGGCGCCTCGCCGCCCAGCTGGTACCCCATCGTCGTCAGCAGCCCGCTCTTGGAGGGCACGGGCCGGTTCCCGGTGTTCAGCAGCAGGAACGAGCCGGTGCCGTAGGTGTTCTTGGCCTCGCCGACGCCGTAGCAGGTCTGGCCGAACACCGCGGCCTGCTGGTCGCCCAGCGCCGACGCCACCGGCACGCCCGCCAACTGGCCCACGGCCGTGCCGTACACCTCGGCCGAGGACCTGATCTCCGGCAGCACCGCCTCGGGGATGCCCATCGCCGAGAGGATCGCCGGGTCCCACTGGAGGGTGGCCAAGTTCATCAGCATCGTCCGGCCGGCGTTGGTCACGTCCGTGACGTGCACCCCGCCGTCCGTGCCGCCGGTGAGATTCCAGATCAGCCAGGAGTCGATGGTGCCGAACGCGATCTCGCCGGCCTCCGCGCGCGACCGCAGCCCGGGCACGTTGTCCAGCAGCCAGGCCGCCTTCGGCCCCGAGAAGTAGCTGGCCAGCGGCAGGCCCGTGGCCTCACGGAACCGGTCCTGGCCGTCCGCGCCGCCCAGTTCGTTGCAGAGCGCCGCCGTCCTGGTGTCCTGCCAGACGATCGCGTTGTGCACGGGCTTGCCCGTCCTGCGGTCCCACAGGACCGTGGTCTCCCGCTGGTTGGTGATGCCCAGCGCGCTGAGCTGGTCGGCACGCAGCCCGGCGCCCGCGAGCGCGCCCGCCACGACGGCCTGCACCTTGGACCAGATCTCGGTCGCGTCGTGCTCCACCCAGCCGGGCTTGGGGAAGATCTGCCGGTGCTCACGCTGGTCGACGGCGACGATCGCGCCGTCCTGGTCGAAGATGATGCAACGGCTGGAGGTGGTGCCCTGGTCGATCGCGGCGACGTACTTCTGCGTGCTGTCCGTGCTGTCCGTCATGGCGTCTCCTCAGTCGGATGACCGCAGTCGGCGAGCGGTGGTGCCCGCAGCGCAAGGCTGCGGGCGGAACGGCGCGGTCGGAAGCCCGCGCACAGGGGCAGTCATGAACGATGCGCGCTAGGGCGGTCATTGAGGGGGGATGAACCACGCGCGCGTGGAGATCCGGGGATCCGGGAATCCATCGAGGGAATCATGAACCACCCACGCGGGGTCAGAAGGCCACGTTGTACACCAGGGCGGCGAGCACCGCGCCGATCAGCGGGCCCGCGACCGGCACCCACGCGTAACTCCAGTCGGACGTGCCCTTGTTCGGGATGGGCAGCAGCGCGTGCGCGATACGGGGACCGAGGTCACGGGCCGGGTTGATCGCGTACCCGGTGGGGCCACCGAGCGACAGACCGATGCCGACCACCAGCAGCGCGACGAGCAGCACGTTGATGCCCGAGCCGTAGACCCCGCCGTCGGTGCCGGGGATCGGGCCGATGCCGATGCCCTTGTTCTCACCGAAGAACAGGATGGGCAGCACCAGGGCGACGGTCGCGATGATCTCGGTGACGAGGTTCGCCACCGGCTTGCGGATCTCCGGCCCGGTCGAGAAGATCCCCAGCGTCGGCTGGGCCTTGTCCGCCTGCGAGTTGGCCGCGAACTGCGCGTAGTACACGCCCCAGGTCAGCGCCGCGCCGATGAGCGCACCGATGAGCTGCGCCACTATGTACAGCGGCACCTTCGACCACGGCGTGCCGCCCGCGATGGCGGAGCCGAGGGTGACGGCCGGGTTGAGGTGGCCGCCGGACAGCGGCGCCGAGGTGTAGGCCCCGGCGAGTACGCCGAGGCCCCAGCCGAACGCGATGGCCACCCAGCCGGCCGACTTCGCCTTGGAGTAGTGCAGTGTGACGGCGGCGCAGACGCCCGCGCCGAAGAGAATCAGGATCGCGGTGCCGATGACTTCACCGACGAATATGTCCCCATTGGAATACATCTGCGGCTCCTTGGGCCCTTGCCCGGGGAACGGACCCCGGTCCTCCGTGCAGGGTGCGTACTTCTCCCATGGCCCGGCCGCAGATTTCCGGACGCGCCACGACAGCCGTACGGGGCGGAGCGGACGGCCGTGTTGTCCCGCATCCCGCCCGGCCTCCGCGACGAGCGTGTCAGTACGGCAGGGCGCCGGTGGGGCACAGAAACGCGCGGCATCACCGCGCGGTCGGGGGAAGCCTGCGTACGGCACGCCGACTGACACCCGGAAGTGTTCACCGGCCGTGATGGGGCGTCAAGCACATGAACGGCAACGACTGCCACCACGTAGCGCGCCGCGCTTAACATGCGCCTCTGCTGCCCCTCCCTGTTCGCCCGCGGAGGTCACCGGCATATACCTGGGGCGCGAGGGCGCGGGGCTCCGGGCGCCTGGGGCTCGTCGGCGTGGGCCTCAAGGCCGCCGGCATACGCCCTGGGGGCCGGGCTGTGCGCCGGGCCGTGGGCCTGGTCGGGCACTGAGCTGGGCGTCCGGCCGGGCGTCGGGCTGGTCGCCGGGTCGGGCGCCGGGCTGGGCATTTGGCCTCGGCGCACCTCGTGGTGGGGCATGCCGTACCGGCGCAGCACCCAGCTCGCGCCGGACAGCCCCTTCGCCGCCTTCTTGAGCGGGGCGAGCGCCGCGGCCGCTTCCGCGTGCCCGGCGACCGCGCCGGCCGGGCACACCACCGTCGCCAGCGACAGCGTCACGGGACGCCCGCCCGCCGACCACGGCACGTCTAGTACGGCAGCGGCGATCGCCTCCAAACCCTCCGGGTCGGTCAGTACCAGGAAGTCGTCGCCCCCGATGTGCCCCACCCGGCAGGCCGCGTCGTCGTGCGCCGCCCGGGCCAGCGCCGTGCCCACCGCGCGGATCAGCTCGTCCCCCGCCGCGAACCCGGCGCCATCGTTGACCTGCTTGAACCCGTCCACGTCCAGCCAGCTCACGGCGAAGGCCCGGCCCTGCGCGATCCGCCGGTCCACCTCCCCGTTGACCGCGTCGGAACCCGGCAGCCGGGTCAGCGGATTGAGCCGCGCGGCCTCCTCCACCCGGCTCTCCGCCAGCGCCCGCAGGATGTCCGCCAGATGCACCACCCCGATGCACCGCCCCTGCTCGTCCACCACCGCCACGTCGTCACCCGTACGGTCCCGGTCGCCGTCCGCGATGACGTCCAGCACCTCCCACGCGGTCGCCCCCGCGCCGACCGTACGCGGCCGGTCGCCCAGCCGCAGCGCCGGCCGGTCCGCGTACAGCGCGTGCCCGTACCGCCCGGACAGCGACAGCAGGAACCGGTCCCGGTCCACCGCCCGTACGGGAACGCCGTCCGCGTCCACCAACAGCACCCCGGAGACATCCGGCAGCCCCGTGAGCCGCCGCCGCACCTCCTCCGCCGACGCGGTCACCGGCAACAACGCGGCCGGCTGCAGGAACTGCGCAACGGGCGGACCGGCTTGGCCACCGCTGGGCATGACGGGGGAAGGGGCCGGTGCCTGGTCCAGGTCCTGGGCCGGGCTCGACCCCGGCGCGGGCGATGCCTGGGCCGCGCCCGGCACACGCGCGGACGGCGACGCCTCACCCGGCCCAGCTGCCAACGGCACCCGGGCCGGCACGAAGACCTCGGCCGTGGGTCGGCGCGCGGGCGGTGCGAAGAGATGCCCCTGGGCGAGCTGCGCGCCGGCCCCCAGCACCGCCGCGTAACTCCGCTCGGTCTCCACCCCCTCCACCGCCAACAGCCCGCCCAGCTCGTCGCAGAGCTGTCGCACCATCCGCACCACCGCCGCGCGCCCCGGCCGGGCGTCCAGGTCCGTGCAGAGCGAGGCGTCCAGCTTGATCACATCCGGCGCCAGGTCACCCAACAGCCGCAACGGGATGTCCCCGTCGCCCACCCCGTCCACGCAGATCCGGAAGCCGTCGGCGCGCAGGCCCGCCACCGCCTCCAGCAGCGCGGGAGCCGGTACATGCGTGTACGGCCCGGTCAGATCCAGGGTGATCTCGCACGGCCGCCGCCCCACCGCACGCACCGCGGCGCGCAGCGCGGTCAGCCCCGGCACCTCCGCCGCGGTGGTGGCGAAGAGGTTCACCTGCAGCGGCAGCAGCGTCTCGCGCTGCGTGGCGTGCCGCACCGCGAGCGCGGCCAGTTCGACGTCGATGCCGGGGGAGCGGCGGGCCTGGGTGAGCACGTCCCCGTGCTCGGGGCGGGCGAGTATCTCCAGCGCGGCGACGGAACCGGTCGTGAGGTTCACGACGGGCTGGTAGGCGAATCGGAGCTGGTCCGTCCAGGCAGGCACGCGGACAGCATGCCTCCCTCCCGCCCCTCGCGCAGCAGGGTTCACGCGCTGTTCACGCACCCTTCGACGGCATCGCGAGAATGCGGCCCCCGACGGGCCGGTACCGGCGGCAGGCGGCGACATGGCCCCGCGTCGGACCGCGCCCACGACGCCCCGCACCCGTGACGACGGCCGCACCGCCCCGGTACAGTCACCCGGCGCGATCAAGCCGCCCACCGGGGAGGAGACCGCATGGCAGAGGACAACGTGCCGGGCCCGAGGCCCGCACCGCTCGCAGCGCGTACCGGCGGCGCGGCGGCCGCACGTGGGCCCGAGGCCCGGCCGACGGCGGTCCGCCTGACCGCCCTCACCAAGGACTTCGGCACCGTACGCGCCGTCGACCACGCCGAACTCGCTATCCATGAAGGCGAGTTCTTCTCCCTTCTCGGCCCCTCGGGCTCGGGCAAGTCGACCCTGCTGCGCCTCATCGCCGGCTTCGAACGCCCCACCTCCGGCCGCGTCGAACTGGCCGGCCGCGACGTCACCGCCCTGCCCCCGCACCGCCGTGACGTGCACACCGTCTTCCAGGACTACGCCCTCTTCCCGCACATGACGGTCGAGCAGAACGTCGGCTACGCGCTGCGCGTGGCCGGCGTCCGCAAGGACGAACGCCGGTCCCGGGCCCGCGAGGCGCTCGCCACCGTACGACTCGAGGGCTACGGTGACCGGCGCCCCGCACAGCTCTCCGGCGGCCAGCGCCAGCGCGTCGCGCTCGCCCGCGCCCTCGTCGACCGCCCCGGACTGCTCCTCCTGGACGAGCCGCTCGGCGCCCTGGACCTCAAGCTCCGCCAGGAGATGCAGACCGAGCTCAAACAGATCCAGCGCACCACCGGCATCACCTTCCTCCTGGTCACCCACGACCAGGAGGAGGCGCTGACGATGAGCGACCGGGTCGCCGTACTCGACGGCGGCCGCATCGCGCAGACCGGCCCGCCCCTGGAGATCTACGACCGCCCGGCCACCGCCTTTGTCGCCGGATTCGTGGGCGTGACGAACCTGGTGCGCGGCGCGGCAGCACAGCGACTGACGGGCCGCCCGGGCACGTACAGCATCCGCCCCGAGCGCATACGGATCACGCCACTCGACGAGCTGTACGGCGCCGGGCCGGGGAGCCCGGGGGAGCGGTCGGTGACCGGCCGGATCACCGACATCGCGCACGCCGGCCCGCACACCCGATTCCGCGTCCGGCTCGACGAGGGCGGCGACCGGCTGACCGTACTCCGCCTGAACACCTCCGGGCCCGCCCTGCCGGCCCGCGCCGACACCCCCGTACGCCTCGCCTGGGACGCCGACGACGCCTATCCCGTACCGGGCTGATGTCCCGTACCGGGCCGAGGGCCCGCGCCGCCGCGGCGAGCCGACGCACGTGCCCGAAGTCCGGTCGCTGCGTATGGACTTGACCCGATCGTGTCCCGACGCGCACTGGTGGAGCACCGCCTTGATCCGGATACTGGCGACGCTCGGAGCCTGTGTCTGACGCCGTGTGCGACGGGAGAGAACCGGATGCGCAACACGAACGTGTGGAAGGCCGCCGCGGCGGCCACGGTCCTGCTGCTGACCGTAGGGTGCGGCTCCGGGGGGAGCGGCGGAGGCGGCGACGACCGGGGCGGCGGCTTCCGCGCGCCGGACGTCCCCATGAAGAAGACGCTCGGCAAGGGCGAAGGCCAGGTCAACATCATCGCCTGGGCCGGCTACGCCGAGGACGGCTCCAACGACCCCAAGACCGACTGGGTCCACCCCTTCGAGAAGCAGACCGGCTGCAAGGTCAACACCAAGGTCGCGGGGACCTCCGACGAGATGGTCTCGCTGATGAAGACCGGTCAGTACGACACGGTCTCCGCCTCCGGCGACGCCACCCTCCGCCTGATCGCCTCCGGCGACGCGGCGCCCGTCAACACCGAGCTCGTCCCGAACTACAAGGACATCTTCGCGGGCCTCAAGAAGCAGCCGTTCAACTCCGTCGACGGGCAGATGTACGGCGTCCCGCACGGCCGCGGCGCCAACCTCCTCATGTACCGCACCGACAAGGTCAAGCCGGCCCCCGACTCCTGGCGGGCCGTCTTCGAGGACGCCCCGAAGCACGCCGGCAAGGTCACCGCCTACGACTCGCCCATCTACATCGCCGACGCCGCGCTGTACCTGATGAAGACCGAGCCGCAGCTGGGCATCAAGGACCCCTACGCGCTGGACCAGAAGCAGCTGGACGCCGCCGTCGCGCTCCTGAAGAAGCAGCACCGCAACATCGGTGAGTACTGGAGCGACTACCAGAAGGAAGTCACCGCCTTCAAGGGCGGCGACAGCGTCATCGGCACCACCTGGCAGGTCATCGCCAACCTCACCAAGGCCGAGAAGGCCCCGGTCAAGGCCGTCCTGCCCAAGGAGGGCGCCACCGGCTGGTCGGACACCTGGATGGTCGCCGCCAAGGCCAAGCACCCCAACTGCGCCTACAAGTGGCTCGACTGGATCGTCTCGCCGAAGGTGAACGCCCAGGTCGCCGAGTACTTCGGCGAGGCCCCGGCGAACGCCGAGGCGTGCAAGGAGACGGCCGACCCCAAGCACTGCGCCACCTACCACGCCGATGACGAGCGCTACTACAAGCGCGTGCATTTCTGGACCACCCCTGTGAAGCAGTGCCTGGACGGCAGGACAAACGTGCAGTGCACCGACTACGCCCAGTGGACACGCGCCTGGACGGAGATCAAGGGCTGAGAGCGACCCGGTGACCTCGGTGCCTTCGACTTCGGATACGTCGGCTTCGGAGACTTCCGCCGCGATGCCTTCGGGGACTTCAGTGCCTGCGGGAACCTCCCGCACGGGCGCGCGGCTGAGGCTGGCGGCGCTGCTCACGCCACCCCTGCTGTGGCTGGGCCTCGCCTACCTCGGCTCGCTCGCCGTCCTGCTCCTGTCCGCCTTCTGGACCACCGACAGCTTCACCTCCGACGTCGTTCATATCTGGAACATCGACAACTTCCGCACTCTCCTCACCGATCCCGTCTACCGCACCATCACCGTGCGCACCCTCGGCGTCGCCGTCGCCGTCACCCTCATCGACGCCCTCCTCGCCCTGCCCATGGCCTTCTTCATGGCGCGGGTGGCGTCGGGGCGGTGGCGGCGCGCCCTGCTGGTGGCCGTGCTCATGCCCCTGTGGGCCGGCTACCTCGTCAAGGCGTACGCCTGGCGCGTCATGCTCGGCGAACACGGCCTGGTCAACGCGGTACTTGCCCCGCTCGGCCTGACCGGCCCCGGCTACGGCCTGCCGGCCGCCGTGCTCGTCCTCGCCTACCTCTGGCTCCCGTACATGATCCTCCCCGTTTTCGCCGCCCTGGAGCGGCTGCCCACCCCGCACCTGGAGGCATCCGCCGACCTCGGTGCAGGCGCCTGGCGCACCCTGCGCCTCGTCGTCCTGCCTGCCGTGCGCCCCGCCCTGCTCGCCGGCTCCGTCTTCGCCTTCTCGCTCAGCCTCGGCGACTACCTCACCGTGCAAATCGTCGGCGGCCGCACGCAGTTGCTCGGCAATGTCATCGCGTCACAGGTGACGCTCGATCTCCCGCTGGCCGCCGCGCTCTCGGCCGTACCGGTCGTGCTGATCGTCTGCTACTTGGCGGCCGTACGGCGCGCGGGTGCGCTGGATTCACTGTGACCCCCTGTACTCAGTGCCGCAGCCCCACACTCAGCGTGGTGACCCTGTACTCACAGTGACAACGGACCGCCGGACGCCCCGGTTCCCGCCTCCGAGGAGGAATTTGAGGTGCATCTGACCCGCACCGCCCGCGTCGTGCTCGGCGTGCTCATGGCCGCCGGGCTGGCGGTCGTCCACGTGCCCCTGCTCCTGGTCGTCCTCAACTCCTTCAACGCCGACCGCTCCTTCGGCTGGCCGCCCAGCGGGCTGACCGGCGAATGGTGGATCCGCGCCGCACACAGCCAGGGCGTACGGGACGCCCTGTGGACCTCCCTGCAGGCCGGCCTCGCCGCCACTGCCCTCGCGCTCGTCCTCGGAGTACTGGCCGCCTTCGCCGTTCACCGCCACCGCTTCTTCGGCCGGCAGATGGTGTCGTTCCTGGTCGTGCTGCCCATCGCGCTGCCGGGCATCGTCACCGGCATCGCACTCAACGCGGCCTTCCGCACCGTTCTGGACCCGTTCGGCATCGGCTTCGGCCTGTTCACCGTGATCGTCGGCCACACGACCTTCTGCGTCGTCATCGTCTTCAACAACGTCGCCGCCCGGCTGCGCCGTATCGCGCCCTCGCTCGCCGAGGCATCCGCCGACCTGGGCGCCCGCCCTGCCCAGACCTTCCGCCACGTCACGCTGCCCGCGCTGCGCTCGGCCCTGTTCGCGGGCGCGCTGCTGGCCTTCGCACTCTCCTTCGACGAGATCGTGGTCACCACGTTCACCGCGGGACCGGGCACGAAGACGCTGCCCATCTGGATCTACGAGAACCTGGCCCGCCCGAACCAGGCCCCCGTCATCAACGTCGTCGCCGCCCTGCTCATCGCCCTGTCGGTGATCCCGGTGTACGTCGCCCAGCGGCTGTCGTCGGACTCGGCCGGCGGGCGGCTCTGAACCAGGCAGGGCGGCGGCAGGGGCCTACTGGGCGTTCTCCGCGAGCCACTTGCGGGCGATCTCGTCCAGCTCGGCGTCCCGGCCCGCCAGCATCATGCGGATCATCTGCGCGTCACCGCGCAGCGACCAGGCCGGGTGCCCGAAGGTGGCAGGGTTGTTTCCCTCGATGAGGAAGTGCGCGGGCCAGGCCGTCCCGTAACCGATGAGCGGCAGCCCGAGCAGCAGCTTCCGGCGCCGCCGTATCAGCCCGTACGCCGAGACCGCGAGCCCGGTGAGCGTGCCCGTCAGGTGCACCCACCGGGTCGCGGCACTGGAGTGCATCGCGACGTAGTACGGCCAGAAGTCCTCGTAGGTGGCGAATTCCCGTGTCGTCATGGGCGCACCGTAGCCCGGTGCGCGACGGCTGTCAGTGGCGTCCGGCGAGCGACTTCCGTGCGACGGGGAAGTCGAAGTAGGTGTCGGGGAACGTCTCCGGCTGGAAGGTGAAGTGCCACCACTCGTTCTCGTAGTTCACAAAACCGGTCTTCTCCAGCCCCTCCTTCAGAAGCAGCCGGTTCTTCCGCTGCTCTCCCTTGATGCGCGGGTCGAGGGTGTGCGCCAGGGTGTCGAAGCAGTCGAAGCCGGTACCCATGTCGAGCGAGTTGTCGGGGAACCGCTCGTCCTGCGGGCCGTAGCAGGGACGCAGCGGCTCACCGGGCACGTACGGACGGGTCGGCAGCGCGGGCAGCTTCGCCAGAGTCAGGTCCACCGTGCTGCCCCGGCTGTGCCCGGACTTCTCCGCGATGTACCCGTCCTCGAAGAGCGTCGACTTGTCGACCTGTGGATAGAACTCGCCCTTCATGCGCTGGTCGTCCAGGTCCTTGGCCCACTCCACGAAGTGGTTCACCGCCCGCTGCGGCCGATAACAGTCGTACACCTTCAGCGTGTAGCCCTCCTTGAGGAAGGACACCTGCGCACGGTGCAGTGCCTCCGCCGCGTCCCGCGTCAGAAGACACATCGGCTTCTGGTAACCGGTGACCGGTACGCCCATGAAGTTGTGCGGCGTGTAGTACCGCATCTCCTGCCGGATCGTCGGATCCACATCCCGCAGTGCCACGAACTCCTTGGGCGCCTTCGGGTCCTTGGCGCCCTTGGCCGGCGCGGCCGGTGCGGAGGACGGCGTTCCATGCGGCTGCTGGGCCTCGGCCCCCGAGGGCAGGGCGGCGACGGAGACCAGGGTGGCGGCGGTGACGGCGAGGCCGCGCAGCGCGGCAGCAAGTCTTGGCATGCCCATCGTCTACCAGGCCCGGCCCGGCCGCGGAAGACCACCACGCGCGGCCGACGGCGTCGCGTCCCGCCCGATCACCGCGTCAGCGTGCGGTCAGTTCCACCACCGCCAGCCGCCCCGCCGGATGGACCCCGCTCACCTCCAGCCCCGCCCGCGCGGCCAGCGCCGTCAGGTCCGTGACGCCCCGCTCGCGGCCGCCGAAGTACACCAGCACCCGCAGGTCCATCCCCGTGCTGACCGCCTCGCCGTCCACGCCGAACTTCTCCACCACCAGCACCTTGCCCGTACTGCCCGCCGCCCGCGCACAGCCCCGCAGGATCGCCACCGCCGCCTCGTCGTCCCAGTCGTGCAGCACGGCGCACAGCAGATAGCCGCCCGCACCGGACGGCAGCTCCCCGAAGAAGTCGCCGCCCACCGCGTCACCACGGTCCCCGATCCCGGCCGCCGCGAGGGTGGCCCGCGCGGACCGCGCCGTCTCCGGCTGGTCGAACACCGTGCCCCGCAACGCCGGATGGGCCCTCAGCAGTGTGGCGAGCATCGTGCCGTTGCCGCCGCCGACGTCCACCAGCCGGCCGAGCCCGGCCCAGTCGTACACCGGCAGCACGGCCTCGGCCCACGCCGTCACGTCGGCCGCCATCTGCGCGTCGTAGTCGGCGGTCCGCGCCGGGTCCGTCCGCAGGTCGGCCCAGAAGTCCCGCCCGTACCGCTCCGGGAAGGCCGCCGCACCCGTCCGTACGGAGTGCGGCAGCTCGACGGCAGCGAGGTCGGCCCGCCCGATCGCGGTCCCGGTGTCCAGCATCCGGCGCAGCCCACCGGGATGCCCGTCCCGCAGCTCCTCACCGGCCGCGGTGAGCGCGTACCCGGCCCCCGCCTCACCGGCCGGCCGCAACAGCCCCACCGTGACCAGATGGTTCAGCAGCTGTTCCAGCGCCCCGGGGGCGCTGCCCGTGGCGGCGGCGAGCGCGGGCGCGGTCCGTATGCCGTCGGCGATACGGTCCGCGAGCCGCAGCGTCGCCGCCGTCCGCACCGCCATCGGCGTCATCAGATCCGCCAGCTCCGCCGCGCTCCGGAACCCGCCGACCGGCGCCCCGGAACCCTCCACAGCCTCGCTCCCCACCACGTCCTCCGCTTCGCCCGTCTCCTTGCCGCGTTCCCCGTCCGGACCGGGCCCGGCCCCTCAGGCCCCCGACCCGGACCCGCCTCCACGTATCCGCACCCCGTACTCAACGGGCTCCCCGTCCGCCCGGCTCACCACCACACGTCCCGCCTCCCACCGCGACTCCACCCGTTCAACGCACGGGCGTTCCCAACCGTCCCCGGAATCCGGCACGACAATTCCGCCGCCCTTGCGCCCCGGAGCCGGCGCCCAGACCTCCAGCTCGATACCGCCGTCCGCGCCCGCCACCGGCAGCACGGCACCGGCCCGCGCCAGTACCGGAATCCGCGAGAGCGGCGCCTCGACCACCACCTGCCCCGGCCCGTCGTACGCCTCGCCGGTCACCGTGTCGTACCACCGCCCGCGCGGCAGCCGAACGGCCCGCCGCCGCGTCCCTGCCTCCAGCACCGGTGCCACCAGCAGCGCGTCACCCAGCAGGAACGCGTCCTCGCAGTCGCGCAGCGCCCGGTCGCGCGGCGCGCCCCACCACAGCGGGCGCACATACGGAGCACCGGTGAGCCCGGCAAGGTGGCCCAGCGCGTACACGTAGGGGAGCAGCCGCTCGCGTTCGAGAGCCGCCGCACGCGCGTGCTCCAGTACCTCGTCCCCGAACTCCCACGGCTCCCGGCGCCCCGCGTCGTGCGCACAGTGCGTACGGAACAACGGCAGGTACGCGCCCAGTTGGAACCACCGCAGGTACAGCTCGGCCGACGGCACTCCCGAATAGCCCCCGATGTCCGGGCCGCTGTACGGAATGCCGCACAGCCCCAGGCCCAGCACCAGCGACAACGAGGCCCGCAGCCCCGGCCATCCGGACGCCACGTCACCGGACCACGTGCCCCCGTAGCGCTGCAGTCCGGCCCACCCGGAGCGCGAGAAGAGGAACGGCCGCTCTTCGGGGCGCAGTTCGCACAGCCCCTCATAGCCGGCGCGCGCCATCGCCAGCCCGTAGACGTTGTGCGCCTCCCGGTGGTCCCCGCCCCGGCCCTCCAGAGCGTGCCGCGCGGACCGGGGGAGCGTCGGCTCGCCGAACGCCGCGAAGGAGGACGGCTCGTTCATGTCGTGCCACACGCCCGCGAACCCCTGTGCCAGCCGCTCTGCGTACAGGCCGCCCCACCACTTGCGCACCCGGGCGTCCGTGAAGTCGGGGAAGACCGCCTCACCGGGCCACACCGCGCCCCGCACCTCGCGCCCGCGCGCCTCCCGTACGAACGCGTCGGCCGCCGCCCCGCTCTCGTACACCGCGTTCCCCGGCTCCGCCTTCACCCCGGGATCAATGATCGACACCAGCCGCACGCCTTCCTGGCGCAGCTCCGAGGCGAGCCCCGGCAGGTCGGGGAAGCGGGTGCGGTCCACCGTGAACACCCGGTGGTCGTCAAAGTGGTCGATGTCCAGGTGGAGCGCCGTCAGCGGCACACCGCGCGCACGGTAACCGGCGGCCACCCGCCGCACCTCCGCGGCAGTACCGAAACCGAACCGGGCGTGCTGGTGCCCGAGCGCCCAGCGGGGTGGCAGCGCGGGCGCACCCGTAAGAGACGCCCACCCGTGCAGTACCCGGGCCGGCGTCCCCGTCAGCACCCAGTAGCGCAGCGGACCACCGTCCATCCGGAGCTCGCAGGAACCGGCCCGGTCGTGCCCCGAACCCCGGCCCTCCTCGCCCTCGTGCAGCGTGACCCGCCCGTCCCAGGAGTTGTCGTGGAAGACCAGGTGCGTCCCCGCGTCCGCGACGACCAGCTGCACCGGCATGGTCAGCGACAGCGGATCGTCGCCCGGCCCGAACGCGCCCCCGGGGTCGGTGTTCCACAGCCGGTACGTGCCGTCCCGGAGCCGCGGCCCGCCGGCGCGGCCGCCCAGTCCGAAGAACCGCGCGTCCGCCGCCACCTCGGAGCGCTGCACCCACCGCGACTCCCCGTACGCCCCGATCCGCGCGCCTTCCTCGGACGCGGCTGCCTCGTCCGGGCCGCCCCCGGGCGCGGCATCGCGCCCCGACGCGCCCTCCGGTACCCGGTCCCACCACCGTGGCGGCAGCTCCCGACGCAGCACCACCCCGCCCGGCGTACGGATCTCCACCGCGCCGTACCGCGACACCGCGACCGTCACCCGCTCCGACACCACACGCCAGCCGCCCTCGGTGTCCGGCTCCAGCTCCGCCCGGCCGTCCGCCTCAGGGCCCGTCCCCACCAGCGCGTACGACGGCTCCGGCACCGCCCCGTCCCAGCCGCAGAACACCGCGCCGCCCGCCGTCACCCGAATGCGCAGCGAGGACCGCCCGAACTGCACCACGCCGCCACCGGGCTGCGGCTCCGCCCCCACCGCCGCACCCGGTACACGCGCCCGCTCCGCACCCCTGGGAGGCAGCCCGGCCGCGTCCGCCCTCCTCCGGCGCAGCGCCGACCGAACCGACAACCACCCCTGTGCGGCGCCCACCGCCCTGACCATCCGTGCCGACCGCACCAGATCCCGCCCGTCCATACCGTCAGCCTGCCATCGACACACGCCGATGAAGGCATCGTTCAGCTTCCGTTCACCTGCGTTGACCTGCTGTGTCCCCAAAAGAGAGGCCGCACTCCGGGAGCAGCGGCCCGCCTCCGGACACGCCCTTCACACCGTGGTCCCGCCACATACCCCTCCCCCCGAATGTGGGGTGCCCACCCTGGTGCAGCAGACGATCACGTGGCATCGTCCTGACCAGTCGTGTCCTGCGCACCCCCTACGGACGCGTCGGGCACCGCCGGCCCGGGACGGCCGGCGGCACCGCCCACCGCAGCGCACGGACCGGCACACCAACCGTGTACAGCCCGGGAGCCGCATGATGACCACCGCACCGCAGCCCGCACCCCACCCGGAGCCCCTGTGGCAGCCCGGCGCGGACCGTATCGCCGGGGCACAGGTCACCCGCTTCCAGGAGTGGGCCGCCACCCACCACGGCGCCCCCGCCGCCACCCCGGGGGACCCCGCCGCGAGCTACGCCGCACTGCACCGCTGGTCCGTCGAAGAGCTGAGCACCTTCTGGCGCGCCACCGCCGAATGGTTCGACGTCCGCTTCAGCACCCCGTACGACACCGTGCTCGCCGACGCCACGATGCCCGGCGCCCGCTGGTTCCCCGGCGCCACCCTCAACTACGCCGAGCACGCCCTGCGCGCCGGCGAGGACCCCGCCAGGGCCGCCGACCCCGCCCTCCTGCACGTCGACGAGAGCCACGAACCCACCCCCGTCTCCTGGGCCGAACTCCGCGCCCAGGTCGGCTCCCTGGCCGCCGAACTCCGCCGCCTCGGCGTCCGCCCCGGCGACCGCGTCAGCGGCTACGTACCCAACATCCCGCAGGCCGTCGTCGCCCTCCTCGCCTCCGCCGCCGTCGGCGCCGTCTGGACCTCCTGCGCCCCCGACTTCGGCGCCCGCAGCGTCCTGGACCGCTTCCAGCAGGTCGAACCGGTCGTCCTGTTTACCGTCGACGGCTACCGCTACGGCGGCAAGGAACACGACCGCCGCGCCACCGTGGCCGAGCTGCGCGCCGAACTCCCCAGCCTCACCGCCGTCGTGCACATCCCGCTCCTCGGCACCGAGGCCCCCGAAGGCGCACTCCACTGGGACGACGTCGTCTCCCGGGACGAAGAGCCGGTCTTCGAACAGGTGCCGTTCGACCACCCCCTGTGGGTGCTGTACTCCTCCGGAACCACCGGCCTCCCCAAGGCCATCGTCCAGTCCCAGGGCGGCATCCTCCTCGAACACCTCAAGCAGGCCGGCCTCCACTGCGACCTCGGCCCCGAGGACCGCTTCTTCTGGTACACCTCCACCGGCTGGATGATGTGGAACTTCCTCGCCGCCGGCCTCCTCGTGGGCGCCACGATCGTCCTGTACGACGGCAGCCCCGGCTTCCCCGACACCGGCGCCCAATGGGCCATCGCCGAACGCACCGGCGCCACCCTCTTCGGCACCTCCGCCGCATACGTCATGGCCTGCGCCAAGGCCGGCGTCCACCCCGGACGCGACTACGACCTCTCCCGCGTCAAGTGCGTGGCCACCACCGGCTCCCCACTGCCCCCCGACGGCTTCCGCTGGCTGCACGACGAAGTCGCCGAAGACCTCTGGATCGCCTCCGTCAGCGGCGGCACCGACGTCTGCAGCTGCTTCGCCGGCGCCGTACCCACCCTCCCGGTCTACATCGGCGAACTCCAGGCCCCCTGCCTCGCCACCGACGTCCAGGCCTGGGACCCCCAGGGCAAGCCCCTCACCGACGAGGTCGGCGAGCTCGTCGTCACCAACCCGCTGCCCTCCATGCCGATCCGCTTCTGGAACGACCCCGACGGCAGCCGCTACCGGGACAGCTACTTCGAGATGTACCCCGGCGTCTGGCGGCACGGCGACTGGATCACCCGCACCGCACGCGGCACCGTCGTCATCCACGGCCGCTCCGACTCCACCCTCAACCGCCAGGGCGTCCGCATGGGCTCCGCCGACATCTACGAAGCCGTCGAACGCCTCCCCGAAATCCGCGAATCCCTCGTCATCGGCCTCGAACTCCCCGACGGCGGCTACTGGATGCCCCTCTTCGTCCACCTCGCCGAAGGCGCCACCCTCGACGACGACCTGCGCGGCCGCATCAAGCAGACCATCCGCACCCAGCTCTCGCCGCGCCACGTCCCCGACGACATCATCGAGGCCCCCGGCGTACCGCACACCCTCACCGGCAAGCGCATCGAAGTCCCGGTCAAGCGCCTCCTCCAGGGCACCCCGCTGGAAAAGGCCGTCAACCCCGGCTCCGTCGACAACCTCGAACTCCTCCGGTTCTACGAGCGGATCGCCGCCGACCGCGCACGGTGATCGCACGCGAAGTGATCAAGTGAGCCGCCGGAAACGCCTGGTCATGGGCGGTTCCGGCGGCTCACGAGCGCCATTGTCAGACCCCTCGCTTACGCTCAGTGAGCAATGAGTCGCCAGCGATGACGACACACGAGCCCGGGCCCGCCGACCGGCCGGCCCGCGCCCGCTCACCAGCAGCACCAAGGGGGAAAATCATGACCAGCACCGCACGCCGCACCCGACCCGGCACCGAGCCCGCCGCCGGACGCCGCCGCACCACCCGCCGGGCCCGCGGACCCGCAGGCCACGCCCGCCGCCGGACCGCTGCCGCCCGGCGCCGGCAGAGCCGCGAAATCCCCGGCACCCTCGCCGTCCTGCCGACGCCGGACGACCTTGCGGCCATGAGCCGCTACCGCACCTTCCCCTTCACCGGCCAGGACCACCCCGGCTACCTCCGCCGGCTCGACGGCCTGCTCCGCACCCTCGCAGCGCAGGGCCGGCACACCACCCTCACCCTCTTCGACCCCGGCGAATACGCCGCCTACTGCACCGACAAGGGACTGCACCCCGACCGCCCCGAAAGCCGCGCCCGCTACACCACCGAGATCGCCGCGGCCGGCGCCACCGTCCCGTACACCGGACGACGGCTCACCGACATCCTGCCCGCACTCCTCGACGAGGCCGACCGCCAGGACACCTGGGACCGCGCCGGAGCCCTCCTCGCCACCGCAGGCCGCTGCCCCACCTGCGACGGCGACACCGCCCACGACGCCTTCGAAAACGCCTCCCAGGCCATGCTCCGGCTCCTCGACGCCCTGGGACCCGGCAGACACCACCTCGTCTGCAGCGTCCCCGCCGGCGACGGCAGCCCACTGCTCGCGACGCTGCACGCCACGGCGCGCCCCGACGGCCGCCTCCATCTGTCTGAAGCGGAAGCACTGATCTTCTGCACGGTGCTCGCCGCCGGCATCGCCCTGCGCCGCCCGGGCGGCATCGTCTCCCGCACCCTCGACGACGAGCACGGCGACGAGGTACGCGGCTGGTCCCTGCACGGCACCTGGCTGCGCGCCCTCACCGCCGCCGAGGTCTTCTCCGCGTACTGCACCGACGCCAGGACCGGCGACCCCGTCTCACCCGAGCCGGGCGTCGACTACCTCCCCGGCATCGCCGTGCCGCCGCCCGCCTACCCCCACCAGCACTGCGGGGACACATAACAGGCCGGCGGGCAGCCCGCCCGAAACGCCGATGGCCGCCCCGCCACAAGGGCGGGACGGCCATCACGACCACATCGGACGCTCACCGAGCGAGCGCCGACCCTGCGATCACTCCCCGGAGAGCACCGCCTGCGCCGCCAGACGGGCCTCCTCGGCGGTGTCCGCCGCACGCGCCGCCGACGCGGCACGCTCGCACTGCGCCAGCGTGTGCTTCGCCAGCGTCGCGCGCACGTAAGGAAGCGACGCCGCACCCATGGAAAGGCTGGTGACGCCCAGTCCCGTCAACACACACGCGAGCAGCGGGTCGGAAGCCGCCTCGCCGCACACACCACAGCTCTTGCCCTCGGCCTTGGCGGCCTCGGCCGAAATCGCCACCAGGTCGAGCAGCGCGGGCTGCCACGGGTCCTGCAGCCGCGACACCGCACCGACCTGACGATCGGCCGCGAAGGTGTACTGCGCCAGGTCATTGGTGCCCAGCGACAGGAACTCCACCTCCTGCAGGACCGAACGCGCCCGCAGCGCGGCGGACGGAATCTCCACCATCGCGCCGAACTTCGCCTGCAGCCCCGCCTCACGGCACGCGTCGGCGAACGCCTTGGCGTCCGTACGGTCCGCCACCATCGGCGCCATGACCTCGAGGTAGACCGGCAACCCCTCCGCCGCCTTGGCCAGCGCGGTGAGCTGGGTGCGCAGCACGTCGGGGTGGTCGAGCAGGGTACGCAGACCCCGCACGCCCAGCGCCGGGTTCGGCTCGTCCGAAGGCGTCAGGAAGTCCAGCGGCTTGTCCGCGCCCGCGTCCAGCACGCGCACGACCACCCGGCCCTCCGGGAACGCCTCCAGCACCTGGCGGTACGCCTCGACCTGCTTCTCCTCCGACGGCGCGTTCTTGCTGTCGTCGAGGAACAGGAACTCGGTACGGAACAGCCCGACGCCCTCGGCACCGGCCTCGACCGCCGCCGGGACGTCCGCCGGACCGCCGACGTTCGCCAGCAGCGGCACCTTGTGACCGTCGGACGTCGCGCCCGGCCCGGTCGCGGCGGCCAGCGCGGCCTTCCGCTCCGCGGCCGCCCGCTCCATCTCGGCGCGCTTCTCGTCGCTCGGGTTCACGAAGATCTCCCCGGTGGAGCCGTCCACGGCCACCACCGTGCCCTCGACCAGCTCGTGCGCACCCGGCAGCGCGACCACGGCCGGCACGCCCAGCGCCCGCGCCAGAATCGCGCTGTGGCTGGTCGGCCCGCCCTCCTCGGTCACGAAGCCGAGCACCAGCGATGGGTCCAGCAGCGCCGTGTCGGCCGGCGCGAGGTCCCGCGCGATCAGCACGTACGGCTCGTCGCTGTCCGGCACACCCGGCATCGGCACGCCCAGCAGCCGCGCCACGATCCGGTTCCGCACGTCGTCCAGGTCCGCGACCCGGCCCGCCAGATACTCCCCGGCACCGGCCAGCAGCGCCCGGTACGCCGCGAACGCGTCGTACACACCACGCTCGGCCGTGCTGCCCACCGCGATCCGGCGGTCGACGTCGGCCATCAGCTCGGGGTCCTGGGCCATCAGGGCCTGGGCCTCCAGCACCGCCTGCGCCTCACCACCCGCGAGGTTGCCGCGGGCGATCAGGTCGGCGGCCACGGCTTCCACGGCCTGGCGGGCGCGCCCCTGCTCGCGCTCCGCTTCCTCGGCGGGGATCTGCTTGGCCGGCGGTTCCAGCACCGCCGTCCCCATGTGTCGCACCTCGCCTATGGCGACACCGTGGCTCACGCCGACGCCTCGCAGCGTTGTCTCCATTGCACCCGTCTCCGTGTGATGCGACGGTCACTGCCGTCGCGTTGAACTGTCGTACGTGCGGTCCGGTGGGACCGCTCGGTACACGCTGCCGTCCGCGCGCGCCACGCGCGCGTGCCCTACGGAACGGCGCCGCGCATCACTGCCAGCTGAAAAGCTGGTCTCCGGCTTTCAGATCGCCGTCCTCGCGCACGTCGCCGAGCGCGTCGGCGGTGGCCTCCAGGGCGACGACGGGGCAGACCGGCGACTTGCCGGCCTCCTCGACGGCGGCGGGGTTCCACCGGACGACGCCCTGGCCGCGCGTCACGGTGTCCCCCTTGTTGACGAGCAGCTCGAAGCCCTCGCCGTTGAGCTGAACGGTGTCGATGCCGAGGTGCGTCAGTACTCCGTGCCCGTTGCTGTCGACGACGACGAACGCGTGCGGGTGCAGAGAAACGACGACGCCTTCCACGGGCGCGAGCGCCACGGAAGGCTCCCGCTCAGGGTCGATCGCGGTACCGGGCCCCACCATCGCGCCGGAGAAGACGGGGTCAGGAACTGCACTGAGCCCGATGGCGCGTCCGGCGAGCGGGGACGTCACGGTGGTCATGGGAAGCCTCCCAGGGGTGGAGATCTATCAGGTCGCCGTCACTACCTGTCCCGGACGGCGCACCGGTCAGAGCGTAAGTCATAAGAAGTGGACACTCCGCATGACAGACGCGAGGCGCGAGCACGCGTGTGAAGGGGTACCGCTGGACGCCCGCCCTTCCCCCGATTTGCCTCGCCCCAACCCCGCCTGTACTGTCTAACACCTGCCCCGGAAACGAGGCCGCAGTCGCTGCGGCCCAGGACCGGGACAGCACCCCATCAGAAGTTCTGATCCGAGAATCTCGGTCGTTTCTGTATGCCTGCATTGTTTTGTAATGCGTGCAATGGCTACGGAAAAGAGCGCGGTTCGGAAGGCCAGAAAGACCTGATAGAGTGTGAAACACCGAAGGGAAGCGCCCGGAGGGCCCGGTGAAACGGGACCAAAGGAAGCGTCCGTTCCTTGAGAACTCAACAGCGTGCCAAAAGTCAACGCCAGATATGTTGATACCCCGTCTCCAGCGTCAGCTGGGACGAGGTTCCTTTGAAAAGTCCTTCCGCTTGGAAGGCGCACAGCGAGGACGCTGTGAATGACTGGACTTATTCCGTTCGGTCGTTCCGCTCTCGTGGTGTTCACCCCGATTACGGGGAAGCATTCACGGAGAGTTTGATCCTGGCTCAGGACGAACGCTGGCGGCGTGCTTA
>NZ_JBFAKN010000015.1:0-85232 GCF_040655775.1 Streptomyces sp. NPDC050315 | reverse complement strand
ATCCCGACGCCGAGCGGGTCGGGCCAGGCCGCCGCGCCGTTGAAGGCGATCGTCGCGGCCGTCAGCAGCCAGGCGGTCTGGCGCAGCAGCGGGAAGGGAATGCGGATCCAGGTGAGCAGGAGATCCAGCGCCAGGAGGACGACGATGCCCGCGTCGATGCCGATCGGGAAGACGTACGAGAAGGAGCCGAAGCCCTTCTGCTCGGCGAGCGCGCGGACCGCCGAGTACGAACCGGCGAAGCCGATCGCGGCGATGACCAGCGCGCCCGCGACGACCACGCCGATGAAGACGCGGTGGGTCCGTGTGAGCGTCACAGGCGTCGTTGCTTCCGCGGTCACCGTCTCCGGCCTCCTGAGCGTGCGTACACGTTGATCAGGCTTCACACTCTCACGTACGTCGGACACAGTGGATCAGCAGGGAATCAACAGGGACGGATCGTCAGCGAATAGTGACGTCGCGCCGGTATGGGCTTTGACGGAGCGAGGGCGCCGTTGATCCCGCAGATCGCCGACAAATAATGATCATTGCGTGGGTTCATGAGCCTCGGGAAGGCAGTACCGGGCGTCACCCGTGAAGGGGTGACGCCCGGCTGGCGTTCTTCAGTATTCCGTCGGAATAGCGCGCCCGTGCCTCGCTCAGCGCTTCTTACGGGTGGAGTTCAGCCTCTTCACACCCAGGGCGTCAGCCACAGCTGCGATGTCTTCCAGAGCAGGGCAGGACGGGGCGAGGTACCGGAGCGCCTTCTGCTTGACGATGGTGTCCTTGAAGCGGATGTTGCGGCGGACGATGGGGAGGAGCATCGGGCTCCAGTCCTCGTTGCCGTGGACGGCCTTGATGGCGTCATCCGTGACTGCTCCGGCACCGCGGTTGACGCTGCCGTCGGCCTTGAGCGGGATGTTGGTGGCGAGGATGTGCTTCACCTGTGTCTTGAAGCGGAAGCGTCGGAACTTCCGCGCGCCCTTGTCGAGCGTTTCCTCCAGGTCCTGCAGCCCGATGATGTACTTGAACTCATCGGCGATGCAGCCCACAATCTCCGGCCCCACCATGGCGATCGACAGCAGCAGGATTCCGAGTGTCGGCCCGCAGTCGAAGAGCATCACGTCCCACCGGCCAGGGGGCAGCTGTTCGTCGAGCACGTTCTGCAGCCACAGGACACCGCCGGCGTCCTGGCCGAGTGTCACCTCAGCATTGGCCATGTCCGGCGTGCCCAGGATGAGCTCGAGGTTCGGGATTTCCCGGAACGCGGCTTCGTCATCGCCCTCCCCCACTCGGTGGCGGGCAGGGACGACTGCCTCGGTCAGCTGGTTGTTGCCGAGCAGGACGTCATAGATGGTCGGCTGCCCCTTGGGAGGGTCCTGGTAGCCGAGAATGTGCGAGGCCGTGCGCTGCGGGTCCATGTCCCACACGGCGACACGGTGGCCGCGGCCGGCCATCTCGACCGCCAGGTTCACGACGCCCTGGGTCTTGCCCGCGCCGCCGGCGATGACGGAGAAGGCGAACATGCGGGGGTCATCGGGCTCGTTCGTCGTCGGCGACTGTGCCATGAGGTCTCCTGGTTTTGCTGGCAGATTAGGCCTGGCGCATTCCGTCGGAATCCTGATGCTGGGTTCCCGTGGTCATTCCGACGGAATACAGGTGCGGTCCATCAACCGCTCAGGCGTTCCTGCTCCCACGCGGTGGGCTGGTAGTTCGCGATGGTGGTGAGGTGACGGACGTACTCGCGGTCCTGTGCGTCCCAGTCCCGTCCGGGCTGGGACGCACGCTCTTCAGCGACGGCAAGTGCCACCGCGAGCGCCACATGGGCGGTCAGCTTAGCGTCTCCCTCGGCGGCGACGGCCTGGAAGTAGCTGTCGGGTCGGTACACCATGGGGCCGATGGGCTCGGCGGCCGAGCGCAGCCAGCCGTGGGCCGTAGCGCGTGCGGTCTCATTCGACGTTGCCAAAAGCGCCGGAGCCAAGACGCGCAGAGTCTCTCGCGGGTTTGAGGGCACGCCGGCGGCAAGCAGCTCCTGGCACGCCTGTCGGCGAAGAGCGGACGCCTCAGCGGCGGGGGAGGGCGAGTCCGTCTTGGTCTGGGGCTGGTCCGGTGCTTCAGAGGTACGGCTTCCTGAGCTGGGCGCCCCGTCCGTCTTGTTCTTGGCGGGGGAGTCTGTCTGTTGTTCCGGTAGCCCGACCGGCTTGGAGGTGCTGGTCTTCTGCGGCTCAGGTGTCGACGTTGTGCGCTGCTTCGGTGGCGTAAGGACTCGCGCAGCGGCCATGCTGGCCTTCAGCTGCTCGTCCCTCATCAGCTTCCATGCCCGCAGCTGATCCTCGGCAGAGGTGAGCTTGTCCAGCAGGGTTTCGGCTTCACCGACGGGCATGCCCTGCATGATGGCGTGCTGGATCTCTTCCGGAAGCTTCAGCAGCTTGACGCGGCGTGAGATGTGCGGTTGCTTGCATCCGGTCTGTGCGGCGACTTCGCTCTGGGTTAGGCCGTCGTCGAGGGCTTCGCGGAAGCCGCGGGCCTCCTCGATCGGGTTGAGCTGAATGCGCCGCATGTTCTCCGGGAGCCCGAGCAGCCGAGCCCGCGGGATCTTCGAGTTGGTGACCTTGCTCGACGCGGTGTCGTGTCCGGCTCGTTCCAAGGCAAGGCGTCGGTTGTGCCCGATGAGGATTACGTAGTCCTCAGCAGGGGCCGAGCCGAGCGCCTTCTCCAGGTCCTCCAGTCGCTCCGGCTGGATTTCCTCCAGCCGCTCACGCCAGTACTCCAGGAAGGGTTCCACCTCGGCGACCGACAGGTCCTGCAGGAGGCCGTCTTCAGCTTCGATCGACTGCGTGAGCTCGGCGATGTCCTCGTCTCGGTACACCACGCGCGGGTTGAAGGGGTTGGGGTGGAGTTGCTCGAGAGGGATGTCGATGATCTCGGCTGCATCAGGATCGTCCCAGATGCTCCGATTCTTCTTTTTCTTGCCGAAGGACATCGTGGGTCCGGAGGCTCCGGCCATAGGGGGTGCTCCTGAGACGAGAAGTTGCTTGTCCGGGGCTGACCTTAGCGGGCAAGCCCGTGCCGCCTCACGCTCAGGTCGGTATTCCGTCGGAATATGTGAGCCGGGCCAGCCGAGCGGGCGCCTCTCCGCCTGGCTGTCCATGTCCTGTCTCCGTCGACCTGGGGCAGTCTCAGTGGTTCCGAGGCATCGCCCGCTCATACCCCAGGAAGGGGCATGACCCAGATACGCCAGAAAACCGCCACGGGATGATCTTGGAGTTCGGAGGGATCCGGCCTCGGGGGTGGTGGGCCTTGCGCTGGGCGGGAACTGCCGGGACGCCGTGGCCGCCGTCGAGCGGCTGGCAGCGGTCGAGGAGCCGGTGGTGGACGGTTTGGTGCGCGCATCTGGGTGTTCGGCCATCCGGGGGTTGGCTGAGCATGGTGCTGATTCCATAACTTCCAGTGGGGCAGGGTGGACTGTGCCCAGATATCCCACGTCAAGACAAAGGGGATCCATGCTCAACTTCGATGACAAACCGGCGTCGGTGACCCTGTACAGCGGCCCGAACCATACGGGCGAGAGCTGCGTACTCAACGAACGCCACTCGGATGAGACTTACTCGTTGAAGGCAACGGGCCTGGACAAGATCGCGTCGATCAAGGTGCAGCAGCCTGCTGCGGTGGCGGCGCCGTTCTCCATTTTCGTCCGGCTGTACCTGGAACGTCCCCAGGGCCTGGTCGACAAGCTGGGGCCCGGCTCGGAGAAGACAGTGAAGGACTTCCACGAGGATGTCGCCGATACAGGGGACGGGGCCAAGGCCGCCTACGTCCGGGTGCTCACCCGCATGGGAAACACGGTGAGGGAGATTCCGAATGTGATTGCGTCCGCACCGGAGGGTGAGCGCACCATCCACGACACGATTCCGCGCTGAGGTGTGAACCGGAAGACCTGGAGAGCAGCAGAAGGGGCGGCGACGTCGCCGCCCCTTCTGCTGCTCGGACCTTCCGACCGCTTGCCGCCGGCACTCGATGTCGCCCGCTGCGTCCAGCCTCGGGGAGGGTCACAAGCCACTCCCCCCCAGATGAAACCCAACGTCACCACCAACGATGCTGCGCCGAACGGGTGGCGGGCGAAGCGCTCAACCCTGCAAGATCATCGCGTGGCGGGTTTCTGGCGTATCTGGGTCATGCCCCAGGAAGACTGAGACGGGACAGGTCACCGGCCCCGGGCTCGGCCCTGACAACGACGGCGCGCCTCAGGTTGACCGAGACGGACGACTGCCCGCCGTCTCACTCGATGTGAGGTACTGCTGGTCAGAGCAGCGCCGTGCCCCAGGTTGACTGAGACGGGTCAGTCCAGGCGGCGGTGGTGCGGTGCTGAGGAGTCAGAAGTTCTCGCTCCGGGGGCCTTCTGCTGCATCTGCCCTTCGAGTGAAACCGGGAGGTACGCCTGCGGGGCTTGCCCACCGAGGCGGGATTGTGCGTTAGCGATGCCGTCGTGAACGACTTCGACGAGAGCACCTATTCATCTGAGCTCCGCTGGCTCCTGAAACAGCAACTGGGACGGCGGGCTGACTGGCCCTACAAGGTCGACGCCGGCGTGCAGCTCATCAGCTGTACGCTCCGGTTTCTTGGGCCGGAAGACTTCGAGCGCTTCATGCGCTGCGCGGTGACTGCCTTCGACCGGTACCTCGCGCGCGAGAAGCTGTGGCCGCGCCTGTACACCGACTTCCTCTCCCGCACGGTGACGAAGGAGTTCGGAGAGGAGCCCGGCGAACGATTCGAAGCGGCCTGGTGCACGATGCATGCCACCTACTGGTTGCTCAACGACGAGCACTTCCCACTCCTCGTCCGCACCGCGGTACGCGCCATCGAACTGCACCACGCCGACGGCGGAGAACTGGCACCCGTTTCATGAGGTTGCCCGCCGTCTGCCGTCCCAGGCACCTCCACGTCAGGCAATCCTCACCTCGCCGCCAGCTTGCATTCCGTCGGAATATTGACGGTACGGATGCCTAGTGAGGGGACGACTCCTCATTTTTGGGAGTCGCCCCCTCACTAGGTATCCGGTTGACCACGGTCGTCGGGCTACCCGGCCCGGGCATACGAAGCAGTGCTCCTCCGTCGATCGGGAGCTGGAAGTGCGCTCCCTCGTCGCGGAGAGGATCGTGGTGACTGGCTACCAGCGGTGGGTGTTGCGCGCTCCTGTAATGGAGCGAGGCATCTGGGCGACGAGGAGAGCAGTGACGGCTTGGAGTTCCTGGACGACGACTGGAGTGATCGCCGGGCCGGGTGGGGTGGCCACGGTGGAGGTAGGCGTAGTTACCGGCGATCTCACCGTGCACACCACTTGGTCTTCTGATGACGGACTGGCGTTGGTCGCCGTTCAGTTCACCGGAGCTTCGGATTGGTTCACGATGGAAGGCGGCCCCGCCCACTGCTCTTCAGAGTCCGAGTCCCGGGAGCTCCACCAAGCGGCGGTTGATGCAGCGCGCCGAGGCGGCAGGGCCACCGTTCCCATCAAATGAGGCATGCACGACACCGAGGATGGGCCGCCTCAGCGGGTCTCCGTCAAACGGTAGCCAGTCCTAGAAGGCCGGTCGGCCACAGTCCCAGTAGGCCGACGGGTGTGGTTCGCCATTGCCATCGACACCGGCGAACCACACCCGTATGAGAGGCGGGCACCTCTCATTTCACCGGGATGCGCACCTCGTCACGAATGCCGCTCGCCCAGTCGGCGAACGCCTCCATGTCGATCGAGCTGGGGGCTGCCGTGCGGGCGTCGCCCGAATCGATACGCGAGACGCTGCCGTACGTATACCTGTCGGCCCACATGCAGTACGGCATCGTTGTCCGCGCCGATGTGTGCACCATCACGCCGCAGGTCATCGAGCGGGAGCTGCCCTTGGGCGTGTACTCCGTCTCCGACACCGGGAAGCTGAAGTCCGGCTCGTCATGCAGGTCCTTGCTCATCTCCTCCCGCTTCTCACTGGGCTCGGCGAACGATCCGTCTGTGAACGTTCCCGTGTAGGACAACACGCCCCCGTCGGCACTCGTGTAGGTGCCGCCGGTATTCCACGTCTCGAAGGCGCCACGGCCGTTGTCCTCCATGGTGGCTATGGACGTGTGTTGGGGAGTCGTTTCGCGATGAGTGGGGGAGTCGCGTTCTGACCGAGTTTGCGATGTCGGTTTGTTTTGACGTCAGTCAGGGGCTTGTGGTGGGACTGTGAGGTGTGCTTAGGGGCTGGGGGCCTCATGGGTAACTCGCAGTCGAAGGTCGAGCTGTACGCGGCGATCCGCAAGGATCATCTGATGGGGATGTCGCTGCGGTCGTTGCAGCGGGTGCACAACGTGACGTGGCGGACGGTGCGGCGGGCTCTGGACGGGAAGTGGCCGGAGCCGAGGAAGAGACCGCGGCGCAAGGAGTCTCGTCTCGATCCCTACAAGCCGTTGATCGATGGGATGTTGCGGGCGGATCTGGATGCGCCGCCCAAGCAGCGGCACACTGCTCAGCGGATCTTTGACCGTCTGGTCGAGGGGCACGAGGCCCGCGACATCTCGTATTCCATGGTCCGTTTGTATGTGAAGGACCGGCGGGGCGAGATCCGCCGTGAGGCCGGGATCGGTCCGGAGATGGTGTTCGTCCCGCAGCGGCACCTGCCCGGAATGGAGGCGGAGGTCGACTTCGGGGACGTGCACATCGTGCTCGCCGAGGTGCCGACCAGGGTCTATCTGTTCTCGCTGCGGCTGTCCTACTCGGGCAAGGCGGCGCACAGGGTGTTCGCCTCCTGCGGGCAGGAAGCGTTCCTGGAGGGACACGAGCACGCCTTTCGCCGGCTGGGCGGTGTTCCTCGCGGGAAGATCCGTTACGACAATCTGCGGGCCGCGGTCGAGCGGGTGCTGGGGCTGGGGCGGGCCCGGGTGGAGTCGGACCGCTGGACGGCGTTCCGCTCGCACTGGGGCATTGACGCCTTCTACTGCCGGCCCGGCATCGAGGGCGCCCATGAGAAGGGCGGGGTCGAGGGACAGATCGGCTACTACCGCCGCAACCACTTCGTCCCGGTCCCCGAGGTCGCCTCGCTGGCCGAGCTCAACGAGATGGTCGACCGCTGGGACCTTCAGGACGAGGGCCGCCGGCCGCGTTCCCGGACCCGCACCATCGGCGAGTCCTTCGCACACGAGCAGCCGATGCTGAAGCCGCTGCCCGCCGAGGTGTTCGAGACGGGACGGTGGTTCACACCGCGCGTGAACCGCTTCGGCCAGATCACGGTGCGTTCCAACACCTACTCGGTGCCGGTCCGGTTCATCGGCCGTCAGCTGCGGGTCCTGCTGCACGCCAACGACCTGGTGGTCTACGACGGCCGCACCGAGGTCGCCCGCCACGAACGGCTCGCCGGCCGGGGCGAATCCCGCCTCGTGCTCGACCACTATCTGGAGGCTCTGATGCGCAAGCCCGGGGCGTTTCCGGGCTCGACTCCGCTGGAACAGGCCCGCTCCGCGGGCCGCTTCACCCCCGTCCATGACAAGTGGTGGGCGGCTGCCTGCGCGGCACACGGAGACGCGGCCGGCACCCGAGCCCTGATCGAGGTCCTGCTGCTGGCCCGGCACATGGAACACGAGCAGGTGGTCGCCGGGCTCGCCGCGGCGTTCCGGGCGGGCGCCCTGACGGCCGACGCGGTCGCTCTGGAGGCCCGCAAGGCGGCCGAGGGCGACACCGGCGAACCGCCCGCTCCGGCGACGAGCACGGGCCTTGCGGAAGGGCCTGCGGCGACGGTCACGTTCCTGTCCGACTGGCGGCTGTCCCATCTGCCGCCCGACACCCGGCCGCTGCCCTCGGTGGCCCACTACGACGAGCTGTTGAGCCCCCGCGGCCACAAGGCCGCGAACCGGAAAGAGCCATCATGAGCCCACGTAAGCGCGGACTGACCGAAGAAGCTGCCACCGCCTCGATCGACCAGGCGTGCCGGCTGCTGCGGCTGCCCTCCATCCGCCAGCAGTTCGGTGATCTCGCCGACGGCGCGGCCCGGGAGCAGATGTCGTATCGGGCCTTCCTGGCCGAACTGCTGATGACCGAGTGCGATGACCGGGCCCGGCGCCGTTCCGAGCGCCGCATCAAGGCGGCCGCGTTCCCGCGGGACAAGTCCCTGCGGTCCTTCGACTTCGAGGCCAACCCCAACGTCGATGCGGCCACCGTGAACACCCTCGCGACCTGTGACTGGGTGAAGAAGGGAGAGCCGCTCTGCCTGATCGGCGACTCCGGAACCGGCAAGTCGCATCTGCTGATCGCGCTGGGCACCGAGGCCGCGATGAAGGGCTTCCGGGTCCGCTACGTGCTGGCCACCAAGCTCGTCAACGAGCTGGTCGAGGCCGCCGACGAGAAGCAGCTGACCAAGACCATTGCCCGCTACGGACGCGTCGATCTTTTATGCATCGACGAACTCGGCTACATGGAACTCGACCGCCGCGGAGCGGAGTTGCTGTTCCAGGTGTTGACCGAGCGTGAGGAGAAGAACAGCGTCGCGATCGCCTCGAACGAGTCGTTCTCAGGATGGACCAAGACCTTCACCGACCCCCGGCTCTGCGCGGCCATCGTCGACCGGCTCACCTTCAACGGCGCCATCATCCAGACCGGCACCGATTCCTACCGTCTCGCCCACACCAAAGCCCAGGCCGAACACGCCGACGCTCGCGGAGCGGGTGCTTGAAGAACTGGTTGAAAAGGGACTCACAGCTGCCGGTTCGGTCGAGCGTCGCGACCTCGCCCACGGCTACGTCGCACCCGAAGCCGCATGAGGTGTCACGGGTGCGAGTAGTGAGGCCCGACGTGATGCGGACGGTGCGTCAGGCGTCGCTCGCCGCGGTGGCGTAGTCGTCGTAGAAGCCGCGGCCGGTCTTCACGCCGAGGCGGCCGGTGTCGACGTACTCGTGCAGCAGTCGGCGGGGCCCCTCGGGCAAGTGCGGATTCTCCGCGGCGTAGTGGTTCTCGATGTCGAGGACGACGTCCAGGCCGACCTGGTCCATCATCCGGAACACCCCGACCTTTGCGCCGGTGTTCACCCGGAACATCGCGTCGAAATCCTCCGGCGTGGTCACCCCTTCGGCCACGACCTCCAGCGCCTCGCGCTTGATCGCGGCCCAGACCCGGTTGAAGATGAAGCCGGTGCTCTCCCGGCGGGCCTTGAAGGGGTGCACCCCATAGCGCGGCAGCTCGTCCTTGAGCCGCTCGATGACCGCGGGGTCGGTGGCCCCGTCGCTCATCAGGTCGACCGCGTTCTGCGCCGGCGGCATGTAGAAGTGCATGTTCAGCACCCGCTCCTTGTGCTCCACCCGGTCGACGAACAGGCGGGAGGCGTAGGAGGAGGAGTTGCTGGCCAGGATGGTGTCGGCCGGGGCGATCCGGTCCAGATCGGCGAACAGGGTGCGCTTGAGGTCCAGCCGCTCGGGCACCGCCTCGATGACCAGCCACGCGTCGTCCAGCGCGGCTTCCAGCGTGTCGACGCCGACCACCCGGCCCTCGGTGGCGCCGGGCCGGGAGGCGACCACCCCCGGCAGCTCCGCGGCGACGTAGTCCAGGGCCGCGGTCCGGACGTCGGCGGACAGGTCGTACAGGCGCACCAGCCCCCCGTCGGAGGCGAACATCATCGCGATGCGGCGGCCGAGGGTGCCTGCGCCGATCACCGCGACAGGGCGGGCGGCGAGCTGACGAGAAGTGTGGGTCATCACGGGACTCCTTTGTGCACGTTCGGTCCGGCTGGTTGCCCGACACGCGAACTCGATGCAAACTGTACTCAATACGTTTTGTATCGCAAGGAGAGTGGAACAGTGCGCGAGTCCGAGGTGGCGCGTCAGCCGCTCACGCCGCTGGGGGTGCCGGTTTATCCGGTGCGGGCGACCCGGTTCACCGACCGTGAGTACTTCAACATCGTCTACCGCACCGACCCCGATGTCCTGCGCGCGGTGGTGCCCGAGCCGCTGGCCGTGCCCGAGCCGCTGGTGCGGTTCGAAGTGATGAAAATGGGTGACGTCGAGGGCTTTGGCCCCTACCTGGAGAGCGGGCAGGCGATCACCGTGGAGTTCGACGGCGAGGTGGGCGAGTACCTGCACGCGATGTACCTGGACAGCTTCGCCGCCACGGCCGCGGGCCGCGAGCTGAGTGCCTACCCCAAGGTGGCCGGCAGCCCGGCGCTGTTCACCGACACCGGTGCGCTGGTCGGCACCCTGGACCGCGGCGGCCAGCGGGTGGCCACCGCGACCATGCCCTACAAGTGGCAGCCCCTCGACCTCGATGCGGCCCGGGAGCAGATCACCGTGCCCACCTTCGCGCTCAAGCAGGTGCCCAACGTGTTCACCGGGCAGTTGCGCGCCTCGGACCTGGTCCGCACCGAAATCACCGACATCGAGGTCAAGGAGGCCTGGACCGGGCCCGCCCGCCTGCAACTGTTCGAGCACGTGATGGCCCCCCTGGCCGATCTGCCGGTGCTCGAGGTCGTCTCCGCCAGCCACATCCTCACCGACCTGACCCTCAGCCCGGTCACCTCCGTACACGACTACCTGAACAGCGGCTCGCCCCTCAGTCAGGAGGCAGGCTCGCAGCCGCCGACGGAGAAGATGGCCCGATGAATCACCCGACCACCCCCGCGCCCGCCCGACCGCCCCGCCAGCGCAAGGCGACCCGCGCGCAGCTGATCGCCGCGGCCGCCGAGCTGTTCGCCGAGCACGGCACCACCAACGTCAGCATCGGGGCGATCTGCGAGCGCGCAGGGTTCACCCGCGGCGCGTTCTACTCCAACTTCAAGACTGTCGACGACGTCTTCTTCGCCCTGTACGAACAGCGCAACGCCGAGGTTCAACAGCGACTGGAGGCACTCGCCGCCGACGCGCCGCCCCCTGAGCAGGCCCACTGCTCCCTGGAGTCCGTCGTGGCCACGGCGTTGCGGGCGCTGCCGATGGACCCGCAGTGGGTCGCGATCCGCACCAGCTTCGCGGCTCAGGCCCAGCACCGGCCAGAGGTCGCGGCCATACTGCGCGAGCACGCCGAGCAGCTCCGCCGGCACCTCCAGCCGCTGCTGATGCGCGCCCTGGAGCTCACCGGCCGTCGACCGCTGGACTCCCCGGAAGACTTCACCCGGGCCGTCATCACCGCGCACGTCGGCGCGATGACTCAGTCGCCGCTCCACGACGACCCCGAAGCCGTCCGCGAAGCCGTCGTACGCGGCATTGTTCTCGGCCTTACCACCGGCCAGTGAGCAACAGCGCCTCCGCTCCGCTCAGTGGTTCCGGCTGTGGGCGTGATGGCGGGCCACGCCGCGCGGGTCGCGGACGACGTACGCGGCAGCCTCTCGATCCGATCGTTCACACGGGCCGGGTGCGCTTCAAAACCCGTTCCGCTGCAGCGGCCCAGCCGCCAAGGCGACCGTGCCCGCACAGCGCGGGGGCCGTTTAGCCCCTTTAGTCCGCATTAGTCGTTTCATGCTTCTAGGCTCAGCGCTGCTGAGGCATTCAAAACACGAAGGGAAATGCTGAGGATGGCAGAGATCTCGGGTCAGTGCGACGACCGGTTCACCGGAGTAAAGAAAGCCTTCGAACAGGCGCTGGACCAGAGCCAGGGCGGGGCATCGACGGCGGTGTTCCTGGACGGCGAGCCGGTGGTCGATTTGTGGGGCGGCTACGCCGACCGTGCGCAGACCCGGCCCTGGACCCGCGACACCCTGGTCAACGTCTGGTCGGTCACCAAGACCATGACCAACCTGTGCGCACTTGTGCTTGCCGACCGCGGGGAACTGGACCTGTACGCGCCCGTGGCGCGGTACTGGCCGGAGTTCGCCGCCGAGGGAAAGGACGCGGTCGAGGTCAGGCACCTGCTGTCCCACACCGCCGGGCTGGCGGGCTGGGACCAGCCGCCGGCGGTTCCCGACGAGCTGTACGACTGGGACAGGTGCACCAGCCAGCTCGCCGCGCAGAACCCCTGGTGGCAACCGGGTACCGCCTCCGGCTACCACGCCGTGACCCAGGGCTATCTCGTCGGTGAGGTGGTTCGCCGGATCACCGGGCAAAGCGTGGGGCAGTTCTTCGCCGAGCAGGTGGCCACCCCGCTGGGCGCCGACTTCCACATCGGCCTGCCCGCCGAGGCCGACGACCGTGTCTCGAACGTCTTCAACATCGACGGCCTTCCCGTCCCGCCCGAGCTGGAGGAAAAGGCCGCCAAGGTGTTCGGGCGCCCCAACGTGCTGGCCGACCCGGAGCCGTTCGCGGCCACGCGCGCCTGGCGGGCCGCGGAGATTCCCGCCGCCAACGGCCAGGGCAACGCGCGCTCGGTGGCCGCCGTGCAGTCGGTGATCGCCTGCGGCGGCGAGGCACGCGGTGTGCGAGTGCTGTCCGAGAAGGGCGTCCAGGCCCTCTTCGACCAGCAGTCCGACGGCGCCGACCTGCTCCTGGGCAAGCACGTGAAGTTCGGTATGGGCTGGGGGCTGGGCAACGACGATCTGCCCATGGCCGGGCCGCGCACCTGCTACTGGGGCGGCGCCGGGGGCGGCATGGTCGTCTCGGACTGCGACAACCGCCTGACCGTGGCGTTCACCATGAACCACATGAAGATGGGCGGCGGCAAGGGCAACATCAACACCGGAGGCGACGAGCGGTTCGGCCGCATCGCGGAAGCCGTCTATCAGGGCCTCGGCCGCCCGTAAACGCCCACACCGACCACAGCAAGCGTGCTCGAGGGATCCGTCGAGCACGCTCCGGACCTAGGACCAACGCACAGCGTGATCTTGAGCTGTGCGCCTCGAACAGGAGCCTCGATCGGGTGATCGCCGCAGGTCGTGAGCCTGAAGCAAAGCCAATCCTCGATGTACAGCACCGAGGACGGCGCTCACCCTGTCTTGCGACCGACACTGCGCAGTAGTTACGGCCAGGCCGAGGCCCTACCTCTGGCCTGGCCCGCCGAACTGCGAGCGGACGGCGGAGGGATGGAGGGGCCAACGGGCAAGCGAGTGACATCAAAAGTCATCGCGATTGATCATGCCGAGAGCCAACCAATGACTCCCCCACTCATCGCGAAACGACTCCCGTTCAGACCTCCATAGCCACCATGGGCTTCTTCAGCACGTACTTGCCTGCGCCCAGCGTCTTGGGTGTCTTCAGCGCGTATCGCGTGGGGTAGTCGGAACCGGTGTCGGCGCTGTCCGGTGCCATCAGCGCGATGATGCCGCCGCCGATCGCGAAGCAGGCAAAGAACCCGCCCACGACGATGGCTACGACTGCCCCCGGGGTCAGCCGCCGCCGTGGCGGGCCCGCCGGTGGTGGGCTCCAGGCGCCGCCGGGCGGCGGCCCGTACGGGGCTTCAGGAACCGGCGCCGGCCCATAGGGTGCCTGCGACGGCCCCGGCGGAGCACCGTGCGGCGCAGGCCCGTATCCGGGGTGCGCATACGGCGAAGACGGCTGAGGTTGGGGGCCGGATGTGTGCGGCGGCATGCTCATGATCAGAAGCATGGCAGAGGCCTGCCATGGGCAGGCGGCTGCGTCTGAATATGAACATCCTCTGATGTCGGCCTATATTCCGTCGGAATGTTGACGGAGCCAGGTGAAGACGAAAAAAGCCCTGCCACCGGCGCAGAGCCGGGGGCAGGGCTTCGGGGTACGACTGTTCAGGTCGCCCAGGCCGCAGGCGCACCATGACCTGGGGCGGGGAAGCTGGTGGCGGTCCCGTGCGCGGCCGGGTGCCGCATCACGGTGACAGGGACGGCGCTGAGGGCCGCAAGGGCGCCCTGTCGCATCCGCAGCCGTGGTCCGGGGCGGGTGCCGTAAGAAGACGCCGTGGGTGTGGACGGCGCGCGGGATGCGGGGGATGAGGACCGCCGGGTCTTCGCCCGGGTACAGATGCAGATTGTGCCATCCGTGGATCCGGGCCATGTACGTGGCGGCGGCCTCGATGATGTCGGCCCACCGCTGATGCCCGAGGACCAGGAAGCCGACCGGGTATAGGTCATCGTCGGCGCCACCATCGATCCCGGCGACGAACAGGCCCTGGTGGGCGATGAACCCGTGGTCGGCCGCGCCGTCGGCGCAGGGCGTCCAGGCCTGCTCGGCGGGGTGCATGGTTCCGTCGTCGCCCTCGCTGGTCTCGATCTCGTACAGGGTCGGGGCGGTCACGCGCTCACCCCCGCGACGGCGGCGTTCAGGAGCGCTACTGCGTCGGCCTCGTACGGGTCGGCGAACAGGTGGTGGTCACTGACGTCGAACGGTGCGAACCGTGCGCTGACGCGGTGCCCGGGGACGAGGATGGCCTCCCGTCCGTCCAGCGCGGCGGTGAGCCGGTCGTAGTCCTGCTGGGCGTGGCGGGTCTGGGTGTACGGACCGAGGCGCAGCAGGGTGAAGCCGTCGCGGCTGTCGTCGCGTTTGCGGGCCTCGATGTAGAGGGCGTAGTGGGCGGGGGCCATGCCGATGTCGTCGGGCAAGGGCAGGCCGGCGGCGGCGTGGGTGAGCATCGCGTAGCCGGGCTGCCAGAGACCGAGGATCGTGCTCGTCTCGCAGCGCAGCCAGCCACGTTCGGTGTAGCCGAGCTGGCGGCCGTGGAGGTAGGCGCCGGCGTGCGGGGTGTCGGGGTGGACCAAGGCGACGGCGATCATGTCGGGGCCGTGGTCGTCGCCGGGCCGGGTGTGCGCGCGCTCCACGAACGGGCCGATGCGCACGGCGATGTCCTGGGCGCTGCCGGGCGTCCAGGGTGTCGGGTTGCGCAGGGCGGTTAGCGTCGCGCGGGACTGGTCGACGGCGGCCTGGTCCTCGGGGGAGAGGGCGCCGGGAGCGTGACCGCAGCGGCGGAAGAGGGGGCGCTTCATCGGGTCGGCTCCTCGGGGGTGGGGTGCGGGGTGGTCGTCGGCATGGCCGGGCTCAGGTAGCGGGCGGCGGTGTCCACGAAGTCGTCGTGGGCTACCTTCGCGGCCTCGCGGGCCTCGGTGAGCCGCTGCTTGGCCGCGTCACGGTCGACGCCTACGGCGGTGGCGGGGACCGCCTGCCGGATCGCGTGCGTCAACGTGATCATGCGGTCAGCGGCGGCACGCACGGCCGGGTCCTCGATGAGGATGCGCAGGGCGACCAGCGGGCGGGTGACCGCGCTGCGGGTCATGTGGCTTTCACCGCGCAGGGCCTCAATCCGCTCGGGGCCGGCCTGCTTGATGACGGCGTCACCACGCCTCCACATCGCCGTGCGGTGGTCAGAGGCGGCGCAGGCGAGTGCGGTGACGGCCTCCAGGCGGTCGCGGCGGATCGCTTCGCCGTGGGCGGCGCGCACCTGCCGTTCAGTGGCGCGTTCCTGGAATCGGCCGGAGACGGTCGCGCCCAGCAGGGTGGCGACGATGGCGAGCCCTGCGGTGATCAGGGTGGTTAACACGAAGGGGATCTCCTGTGCTGGGGGGAACGCAGAAGCGCCGCACCGCCGGCCTTCCGGTCGGGGCGCGGCGCTTCTGCGTCGCGTGGCGGGGGTCTCAGGAGGCCGTGGCCGCGCTGAGGATGTCGGCGTGGTCGAACGCCAGGCGCTCCGGCAGGTTGTCCAGGGGCCACCAGCGGGCGGTGCGGGCGTCGTCTCCGGCGGTGATCCGGGTGGTGGCGGGGACGACGGTCGCGTACGCGACGGTGACGTACCGGCCGCGCGGGTCGCGCCCGGGGGAGTCCCAGACGCCGATCTGGCGCAGCTCGTCGGCGGCCACCCGGACGCCGGTCTCCTCCTCCAGTTCGCGGGCAGCCGCAACGCGGCTCGTCTCGCCGGGGTCGACATGCCCGCCGGGCAGTGCCCAGGCGCCCTCGTACGGCGGACAGTCGCGTTCGATCAGCAGGACGTCGCCGCCGGGCGTGAGGGCCACGACGTCGGCGGTGTAGCGGATGGTCTCGGGTGTCTCGGTGACGGTCATGTGTGCCTCTCAGTAGGTGGTGGTGTCGGTGATCACGAGGAACTGGTCGGTGCGCAGGTCCATCACGACCCGGGCGTCCGGCGTGCCTTGGGCGCGTCGTGCGGCGGCGTACTCTTCGGCCGGCCAGAAGCCGCGGGGGTTTCCGGCGGGGAATCCCTCTGGGACGGTCCGGGACGGCGTGGTGGCCGTCATCAGGCATCGCCGCCGTTCACACGCTCGTGGATGTCGATGAGGGTGGCGATGGCGTCGGGGTCTCCGCCAGGCCGACCCACTGCCCGAGGGCGGTGAAGACGGGCACGGCGGTGTCGGCGTTGAAGACGACGCAGTAGTCGCCGCACCGGTCCATCACCATGTCGCGCAGGATCGGGACCACGGCGGTGTCCAGGACCTCAAGGGCATCGCCGGTGAGCCGGACGGGTTCGCCAGGTGCTGCCGACTGGACCAGGGTGCCGGTGACGTGCACCAGGTCGCTGGGCTGTACGCCGGTCAGCAGCTCCTCGGTGATCCTGGCGACCTCACTGGTGCAGGACACGATCGTGTCGGGGGCGTCCTTGGCGATGGCGTCCGGGGCGGCGGGTCGGACGACCAGGTCGAAGGTGGCGGTGCCGTGCGGGCCAGGGGTGGGTGGCGCGTCGACCCAGCCGTCGACGGTGCAGTGCTTGGTGTCCATCAGCTGGCCTCCGTCAGGGTTTCGGTGGGGCGAGGGGAGCGGGGTCGGGTGGTGCGCTGGGCGATGTCCAGCAGCTCGCGGTTGCGTCGCTTCTGGGCGTCGGTGAGCGGGCGAACCTTCACGCCGCCGTGGCGGTGCCAGAGCGGGGAGGCCGGCGGCTCGGGGTAGGCGAGAACGTGGTCGACGTTGCGGTTGGTGCTCATGGGGCCTCCAGGCGGAGGTGAGGGGTTCAGGCGTGGTCGGTCGTCCCGCCGCCTTGGGCGGGTCGGAGACGAACCGCAGCTCGCCGGGGTGCGTCGCGTTCCAGAGCTCCGCGCAGACTGTGTGGACGGGCTCATTGGCGTGGGACCTCAGCGGGGTGGTGGTGCCGCACGGCGCGAGCGGCCCGAAGCGCGAGGAGTGGCGCCAGTTCAGGAGCTGGACCGGCGCCACAGGCTGATCCGGCGGTGTCGGCACCGCGCGCAGATGGCGGCGCCGGGCGGTCACGGCCGGAAGTCGGGCAGCTGCTGGAACACCTGGGCCAGCAGGTCCGACGACGGCTTCCACGGCACGACCTGTCCTCGCGCGGGAACCGGCAGCGGCAGCTCCTGGACGTCGTCCAGCACCAGATGCCAGGCGCCCGGGTGCGCCCATTCCGAGCAGGGCGGCGCGCCTTCGGCGTCCTGGTGGCAGTCGGTGATCCGGGCGATGCCGACGACCGCGCCGGTGACCAGCTGGCGGTGGCGGATCGTGCGGCCGATCAGCGGGATACGCAGGGCGGGCTGGTCGATGGTCTTGCTCGTGTGCAGCAGCACCCAGCCGGTCCGCCACCGCGCGGGCCGGTTCTCCACCGTCTTGGCACCGGCGAGGATGCAGGCCGCGTACGGCTGCCGGATGCTGATGCCCCGGATCCAATCGCCCTCGGGCAAGGTCGCGGTGCTCATGCGGCCCGCCCCCACACGGCCGTGCCCGGACGCCCGGCCCGGCGCCCGTTGATGGAGGGGACCGTTGTGTGCGCGGAGGTGGCGAGGACCGCGCGGCCGGTGTGCTTGCTGTCGTACAACGCGGTGTCAGCCGCCCTCTGCAGGGCGGTCAGGTCGCGGGTGCTGAGGACGTCGGGGGTCGGGGCGCCGACCGAGGCAGCGACGTCGACGGTACGTCCGTCGTCCAGGACGACCAGGGTGTGCAGCATCCGGACCAGCTGCTCCAGGCGCTGCGCGCGGCGGTCGGCGGGCAGCTCCAGGACGACCGCGAACTCGTCGCCTCCGAGGCGGCAGGCGGCGGCGTGCGGGCCCGCCCACGCGGTGATCCGGGCTCCGAATGCCGCGAGGCCGGCGTTCCCGGCCGCGTGGCCCATCGTGTCGTTCACGGCCTTGAAGTGGTCGGGGTCGACCATGACCAGCACGGTGTCGTCGCCGTGACGGGACAGGAGCCGGCGGGCGCGGGCGGTGTAGGCATCGCGGCGCAGCAGCCCGGTCAGCGGATCCTTCCGCGTGGCGACGAGCTGCTTGTGCAGCGTGATGGCGTGCACCGCCCAGCCAGTCAACGGTAAGGCCGCGGTCGTCACAAGGAGGGTGCGCGAGCCGATTCGGCCCCGGTGGTACATGACGGAGTCCATACTGAGGATCTCCCTCTCGTCTCGTACGGGTTGGGTGGGCCCGGGACAGGCGGTTGGTTTCCACGCCTTGGCGCCTGTCCCGGGGCAGAGCTACAGCTCGAAGCCGTCGTCGGCGCGGGTCCAGCTGTAGGGGTTGTTCCAGCGGCCGACCGTCGCGGCGGACCAGTCGAGGTCCCAGCCGGGCCGGTAGCCGCAGGCTCCCCAGCCGTCCGGCCGCCCGTGGGGGATCTCGAGTCCAGCCGCCGCCGCAGCGCGTGCCGCCTCGTAGACCTCGTGTGCGATCCGTACGGCGGCGCTTCGACTGGCGGCGCGGCCGATGAAGACGTGCACACCGCTCAGGCCGGGCTGACCGGAGCGGTGTATCGGGACGTCGACCTCGAAGTAGGGCAAGGGCATGACGTCCAACTCCTCTCACTTCCGTGGTTGAGGGGCCACTGCGACCGCCCCGGCCCTCCGGGTCCGGGTCCGGGTCCGGGGCGGCACAGAGTGCGCTCAACTCGGTGCGGGGATCAGCTGGCCGTCGCGATGCCGTCGCGCAGGTGGGTACGCGCCCAGGCCAGCAGCGCGCGCTGGTCGCCGTCCACGCCGGTCAGTGCGTCGGTGAGGTAGCCGACAGCGCGGTCCAGGTCCTCGCTGGCGTCCTGCCAGGCACCGAGACTGGACGTGCCGAGGACGTCGCGGACCTCTTCGACCAGGTCGATAAAGGCGTTCGGGGTGCTGCCGCGCGTCGCCTGGTCGCCGATGAGGGCGGCGAGGTCGGTGGCGAAGCAGTCGCGGAGCGCGGCGAAGGTGTCGGTCCTGGTCTGGACGGCCATGCGGATCTCCTTGTCAGAAGTCGAGCCGGATCGTGATGGGGATGCGGCGGTCGCCGTAATCACGGCGGGGGTTGTGGACGGCGCGGCGGTGCGCGACGAGGCCAGCGCCCCCGCCCTGGACGGGCAGGTGGCAGTTCGGGCAGCCGTGGAACCAGTCGTCGCCGTCGGCGAGTTCGGCCGGGGTGAGCGGGTGCGGGTGCGGCCCGTCGGCGGCACGACTCACGCGCGGACCGCGTCCGCGTACTGCGCTTCCAGATCGGCGCGCCCTTCGAGGTCGGCCTCCTGGTCGACGTCGTCGGGACCGCCGTGGACGGAGCAGACAGCGTCCTGGTACAGCCCGGTGTCGCTGGTGTGTGTCGTCAGCAGGTCGGTGACCGAGAAGACCGGCTGCCACGCCGGGCCTGCGCCAGCACGCACAAGCCCTGGACAAACAGGCCTCTTCCGAGACTGTGCCTGGCCCCCTCGCCGACCGGCTCGCCCGGCGCGCCGGGCACCTGCGCCAGCTGGCGGACCGGCACGGACACGACCGCCCCCACCTCCAGGAGTCGACGTCATGAGCCCAGCCACGGATGAACGCGATCGGATCCGTGCTGCGATGGAGCGCATCCTGGACGGCCTACCGCAGCAGTCGAACGGAGCGCTGACGATCGTCTCCCTCGCACTCGAGGCTGGCGTCCCGCGCAATGCCCTCACCCAGCGGCACACAGACCTGAAAGCGGAGTTCTACGACAGGGTCCGTGCCCGGGGGGAGACACCCGGCAGCGAGCGGCGACTGCGCCAGCAGGTCCGGAAGCTGAAGGAACTACGGGCTGCGGACGCCGAAGAGATCGCCCAGCTCAGAGCTGATGTCGAAGCGCTGGTGGGTGCTCTGCACCAATCCACAGTCCAGAACGTCTGCTGCGACAACAGATCGTTGACGGAGACCGCGTGGTCCGGTCACTGCCCGCCCAGCGCCGCGTCGCGGACGGGACACACCCGACCGACCGAACGTGAGAGGTCTATGTCCGGTGCCATCGTGATCAGTGTCAGCCGAATTTGTGTGGTGCCGGTTAAGACACCGGGGCCCGCCAGTCTGACCGGCAGGCCCCACTTCCTGGCGTGCAGTTACGCGGTGCCGAGGATGCTGACCACCTTGCCGCGCAGCTGGTCGATGGCGAACGGCTTGTCGATCTTGTGCATGCCCTCGGGCAGGTTGAGGGACTCCGCGTACCCGGAGGCGAAGAGTACCGGGAGGAGCGGGCGGAGTTCACGGGCCTTGCTGGCCAGCACCTCGCCGCCCAGGTCGGGCAGTTTGACGTCGGTGAAGAGCAGGTCGAGCGGCTGGTTGGAGTCTTCCAGCACCTTCAGAGCGGAGGCGGCGGTGTCCGCCTCGATCGCCGTGTAGCCGAGCTCGTCCATTGCCTCCACAGTGAGCATGCGGAAAGCGTCGTCGTTCTCCACGACCAGAATGTGCATCGGGTCCTCCTAGGGTTCATGGCGGTCGTTCGCCGGCCGTACCGAGGCCGAGCGGATAGAGGCGGGGTAGCGCCCGCCAGTACACATCCAAGCGTGGGAACCCGCGGTCATGATCAACCCAACCCGACAATGGCCGACATTGATCAAAGTTCGACGTCACGCGACCAAGGTTCGATGGCAGGACAGTCAAATAGCCACCCGGCGTCTGCCGCTGACGCTGCAACGTGCGCGGCCACCGGCCGCAAGGCTAGGCACCGGCGCCGATGGGCACAGCACGCAACCCCGCAGCTCCCGAGCCCCGTTCCAACTCTCAGCTCAACACGCTGAACTTGACAGAGAACTCGTCCGAGACCATCGCCCTGAACTGGTCGAGCTCCAGGACCTGTGTGGACGGCCAGGTGCTGGCCCAGGTGCTCTTGCCGCTCCCCGCCGCGCCGATGAGGACGATCAGCGCCGGGTCGGGGATGGTCGTGTCGAGCGGCTGCATGGTGCCGTCGAAGGTGGTCTTCACGGGCGTTCTCCTTGCGGGTGGAGGGTGGCGGTGGCCAGGTGCAGGCGCATCCCGGCGGAGTCGAGCGCGAAGGCCGCGGCCTCTTCGATCGCGCAGGCGGCAGACTCGGAGTCCTCACCGTCCAGCGGGGTGAGCGCGGCGGCCCGGGAGGCCATCGTCAGCAGCTGGTTGAGCGAGCCGAGGACGCCGCCCTTGGGGTCGGCCTCGTCGAACAGCTCGCGCAGTGTCTCGGCGAGGAACTCGGCGTCGATCGGACCGCCCAGTTCGTCCTCGATCTGCTGGACGGCGAGCTTCGCGATCCCGGCGGAAGCGCGGACACGCTCCAGCCGGGTACAGGCAGCAGGGATCACCGGCGGTCGCCCTTGCGCAGGGTGATCCAGGTGGTGACTAGGGCGGCGGCCACGCCGATCGCGCGGTGGGCCGCCTGGTCCAACTCCATGAGCGCGGTACCGGGACCGGAGACGTCCTGGACGACCTTGCGGTACTCGGTGCCCTCGCCGCCAGCCTTACGGACAACGGTGGCGTGCTTGATGTAGCCGCTCTTGCCGGCCTTCTCCGCGAGCCAGAGCAGCGGTTCGCGCCTGTCCAGGATTCCGTGGGTGATCGCGTTGATCGCGGCGCCCGTCAACAGGGCGCTGGCGGGGACACGGTAGCCGAGGGTGCGGGTGACGGCGAGGGTGGAAGCGAGCTGCACGGCCGAGTAGGACGCGACATGTCGGCTCACCGAGCGGCGGCCGTAGGCGCTGGCGGTGCAGGTGCGGCCTTCCTTGCCGTGCCGGTACGGGTTCTCTTCCACCGGGGAGCCGTCGTTCTTGTAGACCAGGTGCGAGCCGTGCATCCCCTTGGTCGAAGCATCGTGCGAGTTCTGTACGAACTGGTCCCCCAGGGCGTGAACTCCGTCGAAGACGGCGGTCAGGGCGGCGACCAGGGCCAGGCCCTCGATGGCGCGGAGGCGATCGGTCATGCTGGGTGTGCTCCTCATCTCGGATTCGGGGGTGCCGGGGCGGCCGGCCTCTTGCCGATGCTGCGGACGCCCCGTAGTGCCTTCGCCCCCGGCCGGTCTCCGGCCGGGGGCGGTGGTGCTCAGAACGGAGGCTCGTCCCAGGCCGGGATGGGCAGGAGCCGGATGCGCAGCTCTCGCCGGTCGGACCAGCAGCCGCACGCCTCCATCTCGGGGAAGGCGCCGCCGACCCACCAGCCGCCGGCCCCGTGGCAGTGCGGGCAATGGCGGCGGGGCTGGGGGAGCAGTTCGATGCGGTGCCGATCGACGTGCAGCTGCCAACGGGCGGCCTTGAGTACGAAGGTGGCCACGCCGACCGAGGCGGGGACGGCGGCTGCCAGGAGCAAGGCGGTGCGGATGCGCGCCACGTCAGCTCCGGCGCGGGTGCGGCTGGATCAGGAAGCGAGTGCCGGTGCCGCGGTACTCGGGCTCGGCAGTGAGGAAGTCGGGCTCCATCTGGGCGAGGGTCATCATCTGCGCTTTGATCCAGTCGGTCGATCGCTGCAGATCGACACGGATGACGTTGAACTCGGAGATGCGCACCGTGCGCGGTGACGGTTCGTGGGTGCGGCGGCGGCTCCGCAGGTGGCTTCGGACCAGGCCGGCAGCATCGGTGTCAGCGGGCCGGGAGGGCACGCCCTGGGTAATCGCCCGGCAGTTGGCCGCGTGGCTATTGGCGGCATAAGCAGCGTCTTGTTCCGACATCGGGGTGCTGGCGTTGACGTGGTCCGCGCGGTAGGGGCAGGCCAGGCAGGCGACGGCGTAGTAGAGGGTGCTGCGATCGGCATCGGCGGTGTAGACGACGACAGTTGCTCCTTCCAAGGCGCGGTAGCGCTGGGTGACGATTGTGCCTTCCGGCGTCCACGTCACCGGGTCCGATGCGACGAAGCGGCGGGGGAACAGGCCGAGAGCCATGGCTTCTCCTTCGGGTTTGTTGTTCAGGCGGCCAGCTGCTGCGCAGCCGGGTCCGGGAGGTAATAGGTGTGCGGGGCGGTGGTGCCGTCGTGGCACTCCAGGCAGCAGCCCAAGGTCTTGAGCGGCAGGCAGAACATGTACCGACGCAGGCAGCGGGGACATGTCTGTCGCGCTGCCATCGCACGGTCCAGCGCCCACTCCTGCGCGAGTGTCGGCGTCCTCTTGGGCTTGGCGAGGTCGGCGCGGTAGAGCCAGGCCAGGTGAGTGCAGGCGGTCCGCGGCCGATACGAGCAGCGGCGGCAGCGCAGCTGCGCGACCGGGTCGTGGCCGCCCGGGGAAAGGCCGGCGGACCGTAACTGTCTGCGCGTGAGCAGGTTCTTCGGGGCGCTGTGCCAGTCGAACTCCGGGAACGTGAGCGTCCCTTCGTCGTGGACATCGACGTCGACCAGGTCCTCGCCGCCATCGGCGGCCATCACCGGCTCCAGGCGCCGGGCAGCCGACGGGGGAGCTGCGGGTAGCGGGAGCCGGGGCGCTGCGGGCGGGGCAGGCCGGTCCTGCGGCGCGGACGGGGGATAAGCACGTGCGATCTCCTCCAGTCGTCGGTGGACAGCGCCGCGCCCCGCCGATACCAGGGGGGGTGTCGGCGGGGCGCGGTGTGACTCGGTCGCGGCGAGCGGTCCGGCTGGTTGGGTTCGGCTCCGGCGCTGTGCGTGCCGCCGAAGTAGCCAGCCAGTGTCCAGCAGGGTGGTGTCCGCGGTGCTCCATATGTCGCGGGCGACCGCTAGCGCAGCTGACACCGGCCTCGGCGCGCCGCCCATATGGGAAACGCGCCGTTATGTGTCAGCGCTTACGCGGCCGGCTCGTCACTGGCGGCCGGCGCTGGCCCCAGGGCCACCTTCGAGGACTTCCCCTCCGTGATCCGGTGGATCTTCCCCGCGGCCTCCAGGGACTTCAGGTTGTTGGCGAAGGTCGACTCCTTCAGGCCGGTGGCCGCCAGGAGCTGGCCGCGGTCCACGTAGTCGATGTCTTCCGGGTCGACCTCGTCGCCCTCGTCCAGCGCGTCGACGTACAGCGGGTCGGACTCGTCGCGGAGCGCGTCCATGATCTTCTCCGCCGCGGTGCGTTCCTTCGCCTTCGGGAGGTCGACGCCAGCGAACGACGTCCCCGCCTCCCCCGTCTCCGCGCCGTCCTCGTCGCCTTCGCCCTTCTCCTCGAAGCCGGGGATGGGGGTCATGGCGCGCTCCTCCATTTCGGCCTCGTCGCCCCACCACGGGACGTCAAGGGGCGCCGCGATCTCATCGGGCCGGATGTACGGGGTGGCGTCCTCCAGGGTGTCGAAGCGCATCATGCCGGCGCGCCCGCCCGGGGCCGCGACGTAGCCCAGGCCGAACGTACGGCGCGGGTCGCCCTCCTCTACGCTCGGGTCGTAGATCAGCGAATCGTCCTCGTCGACCCACACCGCGGGGATCAGGGAGGGGTCCAGGCCCTCGAAGCCTTCGGGGAGGTCGCCCAGGTTCACCTGGTCGCTGTCGGTGCGAAGAATGATCCACGTCCCGCCGGCCAGGAGGTTGGCACGGATCGCTTGCTCCCCGCCGATCTGGTCCAGGTTCACGGTCTGGTTCGCCAGGACCCAGGGAAGGCCCAGGGAACGGCCCAGGCTGGCGCCGTCCTTGACAATCTTCACGGCCTCCTTGCGGTTGACGACCCCGGGGCCCAGCTTCTGGGCGGCCTCGTCCAGGATCGTGGCGCAGTACGGCCGCAGCTTCGACGGCTGGAAGTTCTTCAGCTCCAGGCGCGCGGCCTCCTCGATCCGGTGCTGAAGGACCCACCAGGACAGGCGCATGGCGCCCAGCGCGTCGTAGTTGCCCAGGCCGGAGTACGCGGCCATGCGCGGAATCGCGGGGTTGGACGCTCCCTTGGGGTCCGCGTAAATCTGCGCCATGCCGTTGGCGTGGTAGGCCAGCGAAATGATCTGGAGGCCGCCGCCCTTGCCGGAGCCGGTGGTCCCCGCGACCACGATGTGGAGGGCGCCCAGCTTCGGGTCGAACAACTGGAGACGCGCGGGGTAGCCGGAGACGATCTTCCCGACGTTGACCCAGCCGCCCGGGGTCGCCTTCAGCGATTCCAGGCCCTCGAAGAGGTGGCCGGCCTCCAGGGGGTTGGAATCCATCACGCGGACGATCGCCTGGCGGGGATTGCGCCTCGGCTCGTAGGAGACGAGGTCGATCGATCGGCGGAGCGCGCCGGCCAGCGCGCCCAGGTCCACGGTGCGCGGGAGCGCGTCCAGGTCGTCGTCGGCCTCCACGAGGGCGGACTGGCCCTTCGTGTTGGGGTCCTGCTCCACCTTGGCCAGGTGGGTCTTGGGAAGGACGCGCCTTTGGACGCGTTTCCAGGCCCCTTCGAGGGTGTTGGGGTCCAGCTCCGTGGGCTGGACGTAGGAGACGGTGATCAGTGCTTCGCCGGCGTGGTCGCCGTGCTGGATCTTGATCCAGGCGGGATTCACGCGGTACACGCTGGAGACGGCCTCCTTCGTGACGTTCACGGACGAGCCGGCCGGCGCGATGATCCGCCCGGTCCAGTACGTCATGTACACCGTGACGTCGGTCAGGACCTGGTGGCGGTGCTGGCCCTTATCGGGGTCGGAGATCGTCCGCTCCCAGGCGGCCATGATCTTCTCCGCCGGCGTCATGGGGGCCGGCGCGCCGGTGTTCGTCTCCTGGGCCAGCGCCTGCTGCTGGATTTCCACCTGGTGCCTGCCGAAGACCCGACGGAGCCGGTATCCGACCAGGCCCACCGCAGCCCACCAGCCCAGCGACAGGATCCCGGGCACGGAGACGGGATCGAGGGCGCCGGCCATCAGCATGTCGACGCCCTCCCCGCCCTCGAGCAGGCCCAGCGCCAGGGACATTCCCGTGGTGATCGTGGAGATCCCCATGGTGTCGCGGTGCGCACGGGCGATGTCCATCCCAGGGAGCGCGTTCGCCCAGCGGCCCAGACGGTTCATGTAGTTGGCGCCGGCGAAGGTCGCGCCGGCCAGGAAGCCGGCGCCGGCCGCCGCCGCCGCGTTCGGGTCCAGCGCCGGCGCCAGGAGGCCGGCCCCGATCGGGAGGACAACCTGGGCGATGGCCGCGGCGCGCTCCGCCGGCTGGGCGTTCGGCATGGTCTGAAGGGTCGTAGACATCGAGGACGCTCCTCCTGAATCCGGGGATCCATGCAAAGGCGCCCGTACCGGGGTCGGTCCCGGTACGGGCGCGCGGGGTGGGCGGTGTTCGGTTACTCCTGCTCGAACCAGTCCCTGGAGACCTTGTCCAGGTCGGTCACGTTCGAGCGGTCGAAGGCTTCCTGGAAGCCGGCGTGTGTGGTGCGGGCCTGGTCGCCGGCCGCCGCGGCGGCCTTCGACGTGTCCTGGGCCTTCGACGCGTACTGGATCGCGCCCTTTGACACGCCCCGGATGACCTTCGCCAGCTCCTGGCATTCGGAGCGGGAGTCGGGGTCGACCGACTTCGAGGCCAGGGCCTCCGCGTCGCTCCCGGTGTCGTCCGCCAGCTCCTTGATTTTGTCCGCGGCCCTCTTCACGGACTCCGCGTTACGGGCCAGGGCCTTCTCCTTGGCCCCGACCTTCGCCACGAGGGCCTTGTACGTCAGCTCCGCCATGATCAGCTCCTCCTGGTCGTCACGCGGCGGTCGCGTACGAACCCTTGTCGTTGTAGAAGCGAAGCTCCGCCGGCTTCGTCTCGTCGGAGTCCACGACGGCCTTGTACAGCGGGGCGTACCGGGTGTCGATGTTGGTCCGCACGACCTTGCACATCTCCGCGGCGCGCTTCGCCTGCTTGTGGAGTGCGGCGGCTTCCGTCGCCTGATTCTTCGCGGCCTCCACCAGCTTGGACAGCTTCTGAGCGACCTTCTCCCCGCCCTTGACACTCTTGGCCTGCTCCATCAGCTTCTGGCAGTCCTGGGCTTCCTTCTCCGCGGCCTTCTCCAGCTGCTTGCACGCCTCCGCGATCTTGATCAGGTGGGTCTCCTTGGCCTCCAGCTTCCGCTCGTACTGCTTAAAGTTGCGGAGCTCCTTCCGGCTGACCGACCCACGGGCGCCTTCGGTGCCCAGCGTCAGGGTGTTGGCGTCGATCTCCTTCACCATCAGCGGCTTTACGTCGGTGCTCACTCCGTCGTCTCCCTCGTTGGTCGTGATGACGACGGTCCGGCCGTCGCCCGTGGTCGCGGTGGTCGGCGCCGGCTTCGCCTTGTCGACTGGCTTCGCGGCGCTGGCCTCCTTGGGCTGGCCGTCCGTGCCGGCCTGCTTGGCGCGCTGGTCGTCGCGGGCTTTGTCCAGGCGCGCGTGGTCCTTGGCGTTCTCCGCCTTCTTGTCGCGGTAGCCATCCACCGCGCCGTCCTTGTACGCCTTCACGTGGTCGATCACGTTCCTGACGGCCCCGCCGTCGCCGTGGCCGATGTCCCGGGACTTCTCCAGCGGGGTCCGGCGGTCGACTCCGTCCTGGCCGTGGCCGGCCTTGTCGCTCTTGCTCCCCTTGCCGGCCTTCGAGTCGGCGGCGCCGTTCTTGCCGGCGCCGCCGCCCGACGAGCCGGAGGAGCCGGCCTTCCCGTCCTTGCCGGCCGCGCCCTGCTTCCCGGACGCGCCGTCCTTGCCCGATCCGCCGGTCTTCCCTCCGCCGCCGCTCGAGCCGGAGCCGTTGTTCTTCGACCTCTTGCCGGAGTCGGAGGAGCCGGAGTTCTTACTCCCGCTCCCGGTCCCGCTGGTCCCGTGGTTCTTGCCGTTCCCGCTCGAGCGGGAGCCGTTGTTCTTGCCTCCGCCGCTCGAGCCGTTGGACCCGTTGGAGCCGGATCCGCCAGCCGCACCGTTTCCGCCGCCCTTGGCGGAGCCGGTGTCCATACCGCCTCCGGCCTGCTGCTTTCCTCCACCGCCTCCGGTGGATCCGTTTCCTGCTCCGCCACGACCGCCACCAGTACCGCCGCGACCGGCGCCTCCGGAATTATTCCCTGTGGAATTCGTGCGGCCATTCCCCTGGGATTTCCCGGACGAATTCTGCCCCCCTCCGCCGCTGGCGGAGTTATTCCTGGAAAGGAGGCCGCCGGACTTCATGACCGTGGTGGTCCGGTTCTCCTTCACCTGGTGCGCCTGAGCTTCGGCCTTCTTCAGATCCAGGCGCTTGTTCGTGGTCCCGCCACCCTTCGCCCAGCGTTGGGCCGTAGCCAGACCGAACTCCTTGATCACGCTCCGCTTGTGCTTCATGCCAGCCGCGTCCGACCCCTTACCGGCGACCTCGTCGGCCGCGCGGTAGGTGGCACTGGAGGCCCCGGGCGCTGAGCGGTCCAGGGCACCGTCGGCGTCCACGATGCCGTTCGCCTTGGCGGCCGGATCGTCGCTGGCCGGCTTCGCGGCGGTGGGGTCGGCGGCGGGTCGGGCCGGCTCGATCGCGGCCAGCCAGCTGGGGATGGATCCGGTTCCGGTCACCGGCTCCGGCGCGCCGCTGGCGGCCGGTGTCTCGGGCGGATCCGGCGGTCCGGGGACCGCGGGGGGCGCCGTATCGGTCGCCATATTCCCTCACTCTCCGTAGTTACTTACTCCTTACCTCCGGCCGGAGAGCGCCAGTTGAGCGGACCACGGGGTCCGGTTGCGGCACTCTCCCGCAAGGAGGGAGGAGTAAGTAAGCACTCTCCGTGACTAATCAGCGACCTTCTTGCCCTTGTTCGCGGCCACCGCGATGACCAGGCCGCCGCCGACGACGATGCCCAGCAGGGCCGCGGAGTTGAGGCCCCCGCCGTCGCTCCCGCTGGCGTCCTCTGCAGAGCCAGCGGCGGCCATGTCCGAGCCGTTGACCGCGTCGTACTGCTGCTTGCAATCCGCGATCGCTTCGGACTTCGAGGGCGAGCCGTACCCCTTGTCGACGAGGTCGGAGGAGTAGTCCTTCACGCACTGGTTGACGCTGGCCTGGCGGGCGGCGGCAGCGGCACGGTCGGACTTCTCGTCCTTTGCCTTCGCCTCGTTCCGGATCTTCAGCTCCTCCAGCTCCAGCTTCTTCATCTGGAGCTCCAGGGCGGCGGCCTCCTTACGGTCGGCCTCCACACCAGCGGAGTGGACGTTCCACCAGATCGTTCCGCCGCCCACGATCGCGACGCCGGCCACCGCAATGGCGACCTTTCCGCGGCGCGTCAGGCCAGCCTTCTGGGTCTTTACGACCGTGGTCCCGTACGCGTTCGTTTCCTCGTACGGGTCGTCATTTCCGAAGGCCATCCCCTGGTTGATTCCCTGGGAAATACCCTGGAATGCGTACTCCTCTTCGGGGGTCATTTCAGTCTCCGTTCTTCTGTGCAATATCGGAGGCGTGGGAGATCATCGCCCGAACGCCTTCGAAGGTGTTGTGGGAGAGGTCATTCCAGGCCCAGAACCTCATGTCGACACCCTGGTAATGAAGGGCGGACTGAAGGTAATTCACAGCCTTTCTGCGACCGATGGGAGAGACGTGTCCGGTCGACTCCAGAAAGGTCTGGGCGCCGCGAATGCACATCCTCCCCGTGGGGCTGAAGTCGAAGGATTGACACCATCCATAGCGCTCCAATACCTGGATTACCTGGACCAGGTGGAACGAGGGCTTCAGCGGGCGCGGCTCCGCCCAAAGACCCAGGTCAGCCATTCCGGACCGGACCGCCTTCGGGATCAGTCGCTGGCCCCAGGACGGGGGGTCCGGCGCCCAGATCGCCAAGGCCAGCGGGATGACCTCAGGCGGTGCCAGGCGGGGGGAAGGGGAAGGCCTCCGCTGATCTCGTTCCAGCGGGGGCCTTCGTGGTGCCTGAAACCGTTCAGGCACCACCGCCTCCGGACGTACCGGAAGCGTTGCGTTGGTCTCGGTCATGCGAAAAGACCTCCAGGTCTCGGGGGGGAGGGAATCGTGGGTCCCCGAGGCTGTTGCGCGGGGCCGGGATGGTGCTCGGTGCGGGCCTGGCCCGCCGCGCTCGGGGCGCGGGTGCGGGTGCGGTTGAACTGGCCTGCCGACCGTGGCCGTCACCGGTCCGCGCTCACGCTTCCGAGCGTGAGCGCGGACCGGGGGCGACCATGAGCGGCAGGTGCTGTGCGGGGTGCAGGCGCTCAGGCGTTCGCGGGCGCGCTCGCCTTGGCGCTCGCCGGGGCGCTCTCCTCTACCTGCTCGCGCAGGCGTTGCGCGGTCGGGCGGGAGACCGGCTCCTCGGACAGGCCCGCCTTTGTGAGCGCGTCGCGGATCTCCGTCCACTGCGGGCGGCGCCCGAGCTCGGTGTAGAGGAGACGGATGCGGTCGTGGCGACGCTCGGTGAGCGCCTCCCGCTCGCTGCGCGTGCGGGGGCTGTCCGCTCGGTGAGCGTCGTCGCCCTCCGCGTCGCGCTCACCGTGGTGAGCGCCCGTGGTGAGCGCCGGACGCTCACGCTCACCGTCGGCGTCCCCGGGGGTGAGCGCGCTCGGTTCCGGGTGAGCGTCGTGAGCGTCGCCGCTCTCCTCGATCCGCTCGACGGTGTGTGCGTCCTCGGGGGTGAGCGTGTCGGCGAGCGCGGCCGGCGCGGTGTTGAGCTTGAGCGCCATCCGCATGTCGAGCGGGGCCTTCCACCGCCACGCCATCCAGCCGTACTTCTCGCGCAGCCGCGCCCGCAGGTACGTCTGCTCCTGGAGCCGGGTGAGCGCCTCCTCGTAAGAGGTGATCTCCCACAGGATCATCCGGCGGCGCAGCCGGGCGGTGGGGAGCGGGGCGAGGATCCAGCGCGAGCGCCGCACCGTCTCCATCCGCCTCTTGCCGGTGACCGCGCCGATCCGCGTGGCGTACACGTGGGAGGCGATCTCCGAGAAGATCACCCACAGCAGCGTGAGGGCGGCGTGCCCGAGGCGACCAGAGGTGGAGTGCGCCGCGTTCCAATTCAGGTACACGGTCACCGCCGTCAGCGCCCGGGGCACCCAGCGGATCCAGCGCAGCTCCATACCCATCCGAATCAGGACCAGGTTGGCGCCGGTGAACGCCGGGATGGCGACATCGATGCCGACCGGCAGCAGCCACGGCCAGTCCCAGCCCCACCCTGCAGCCTTGGTCTCCAGCGCGGTGTAGGAGGAGAGCAGCCCGAGGGTGGAGACAACCGCGGCCGCCAGGACGATCGCGACGACCAGCACCAGCTCCTGCCCGGACAGCAGCGGCACCCCGCCGGCGGGCCGGGCGTCATTGCGGGCCTTGCGCCGCGCGGCGCGGGACTCGGCCCGGATCTCCCGGCGACGGGCCCGCTGCACGGTGCGCTGCGTCGCCGCCTCCAGGACCCGTTCAGCCTCGGCGCGGGCCTGCGCGGCCTGGCCGTCCGCGCTCTCGCGCATCCGGTCGGCCTCGCCTCGCGCCCGCTCCAGGAGCTGGTCGGCGTCGGTGGTGGCGCGGCTGCGGGTCTCAGCCGCGGTGCGCTCCGCCGCTGCGAGCAGCTCGGTGCGCTTCGTTTCCGCATCGGCGATGACCTGCGCGGCGGTCTGTGTGGCCTCCACCTGCACCTTGTCGGCCTGCGCGGCCGCCGTGGTGGTGACCTCCTGCGCCTGGCGGCGCGCGTCGGCGAGCAGCTGCTTGGCAGCCGCCCTGGCATCCGCGAGGACCTGGTCGGCCTCCTCGGTCGCCGTCGTCGTGACGGTGTCGGCCTCCGCGCGGGCGTCGGCGAGCATCTGCTTGGCCTTCGCGTCGGCGTCGGTCAGGACCTGGTCGGCGTCGGCAGCCGCGGTGGTCGCGGCCTGCGTGCGGATCCGGTCGGCGTCGGCGGCCGCGTCGGCCAGGACGCGGGCCTGCTCGGTCGTGGCCGCCTCGGTGATCGAGGCCGCCTCGGTGCGGGCGCCGTCCAGCAGTTCGGCGGCGCGGGCCTCGCTGTCGGCGAGGATGCGCGCGGCATCGTCGGTAGCCAAGTCCCGGAGGTCGGCGGCGCGGTCGGCGGCGTCGGCCAGGACCGGGTCGGCCTCCTCGAACACCAGCGGCACGGTCTCCTCGACAGCGGCGGCCTGGGCGGGGATGGCGGCCGGCAGCTCCTGCGCCTTGGCACGCCCGGCGCCTCGAGGCTTTGGGGCCGGGGCGGGCTTGCGCCTGCGCCGGGTGGTGGTCTTGGCCACGGGGGTGTCCTCTCTTTCCGGCGCCTCGTGCAAGAGGTCACCGCGGGTCGGCGTCGGTCGGTAGGGTCGTGACCAGGCCCTCCGAGGCCCCGGCAGCGCTAATGCCGGGGGCTCGGAGGGCCGTCTGCGTGGAGCAGGTGGTCAGCGCTGGTCGGGCAGCGCGGCGGTGGCCTGTACGAGGTGCTGGCGCAGCCAGGCGACGGCGGCCGGAGTCATCGCCCCGGTGTCCGGCTCGCTGAGCGGCGCGGCGTCAATGTCGCGCATCGCGTCGGCCGGCGGGAGCAGCCGCATGTAGTCGGGGTTGATCCCGGCACGGGCCCGGTTGTCGCTTAGCTCGGTCAGGTCGTAGAGGACCTTGCCGGTGTGGCGTGCCGCCAGGACCGTTCCACGCGGCCGACGAAGGTGTGGCCGGGCTTGCCGAGCCAGAACCTTTCGGCATCGCGGAACAGGACAAGGTCGCCCTTGGTGTAGGTGGTCTGCGGCCGAGTGGCCTGCATCTGCGGCTGCTGGGTCACGTGGTCTCCTCGCATCGCGTACACCGGCGGGGCCGGTGGGTCTGGACTGTCCAGCTCCCCTTCACCGCCCGTCACGGCCGCCGGCGTTCGGCGGTCGGTGCGGGCGGATCAGGCAGCCGTCAGGCCAGCGCGTCGGTACCCGGTGCGCGGAGGGTGCCGGGGAGGGCCAGGTCGACGGCGACGCGGCCGCCTTCGGCGTGCCGGCCGACGACGACCAGACCGACGCGGGCCGCGCTGGTGATGTCCGGGTGCGCGGCTTCGAGCAGCTGCTCGTAGCGGTTGAAGGTGGCAGCGCTCCAGGTCGTGCAGTCGCCGTGCTCGGATCGGAACTGGGCGGGGGTCATCCGTTCCTCCTCATTGAGGACGTAGCCCTGGGGCCTTCCCGGGCTGAAGGGGGCGAAAGGCCGGCAGCCCGTGTGGCGGGCGGCCGGCCTGAGAAAGGAGCGTGGGGCGGGAGACGTGTTCGCCTGCCGCCCACGCAGCGGGGCGGAAGGTCTCAGCCGCGGGACCGGCGGCCGAAGTCGTGGTCCTTGTTGGTCATGCCGTCGCCCCCGCCTCGCGGGCCCGCCGGCGGGCGACGCGGCGCTTCATCGCGCGGCGCTCGTCCTCGGACAGGCCGCCGAAGACGCCGTCGTCCGTGCCGGTCTCCAGCGCCCACTGCAGGCAGGTCGCCATTACCGGGCAGCGGCGGCAGACGGCCTTGGCTTCCTCGATCTGCAGGAGGGCGGGGCCGGTGTTGCCGATGGGAAAGAACAACTCGGGGTCCTCTTCCTTACAGACCGCGCGGGCCCTCCAGTTGGTGTTGGTCGGCAGGTCGGAGGAGGGAGCGTGGGCGGTGCGTACGATGGTGCGCATGAGGGCCTCCCAGAAGGTCCGGTGTACGACACAGCCCCAGGGATGCCGCCCTGGGGCTGTATGCGTGTTTGCGGCTTAACCGCGGTGGTGGATGTCGCGTACGTGATGGCCGGCCTCCAAGGCCGCGGCGGCTGCGAGGGCGGCAACGGCCAACAGTGCGCGCGTCCAGGGATGAGACAGGCCGTAACGAACGGCGGCCCGCGCCGCCGCTTGCTGAGCGACGCGGACCTGCCGTATGTCGGGCGGAAGGTACAAGGTCAGCCGTTCTTGCCGTAGTCGCTTCCGTTTGACTGCTCGTTCGCCTTACGGACCTTCTCTTCCAGTGCCTCGCGCTCGGCGTCTGTCATGCCAATCACCGCCCCTGCCGGACGCGGCGCAAGGCCTCATCCATGTCCGGGTCGGAGTCGGTCACGTTGATCAGTCGTGCGATGCTGGCAGTTCGCATCAGGCCCTCCCATAAGGTCCTGGTGTGGACAGCCCTGGAGCTCTCACCTTCCGGGGCTGTCGCCTTTGACTGCTCGGACGAGCAGCCACGGCCCCGGCCGCCCCCTTTGATGCGGGGCGGCCGGGGCCGTGGTCGTTCGTCTCAGCGTGCGGATCAGCTCGCGTGGCGCTCGGGGCGCAGCGTCTTGAGCGGCACCGGCGGGGCACCCAGCGGCGCGTCACCCTCGGGCAGCTGCGCGCGGCGGGTGTCGGCGTCACGGACCGCCGACTCGGTCGACGCCCACTTCATCTCGCGCAGCAGCCACAGGGGTCGGCCGTCGCCCGGCTCTTTCACCAGCGCCTGCTTCCGAGCGGCGATCTGGCTGACGGCCGGAGCGGCCTGCACCTTCGGCTTACGCAGCACGGTGGTCCGACGGCGGCTGGCGGTCTCGGCACCGCCGTCCTCCAGGCGCTCCTGCCACTTCTTGACCGTGACGTTGACCGTGACCAGGCGGTTGCTGCCCTGGCAGCGGATGGCCGCGTCCTTGCCCGCACGGCCGGTGTCGTGCGGCACGAGCTTGGGCTTCTTGGCCTGGATGCCGGTGATCGGCACCCACGTCTTGCAGTCGGGACAGATCAGCGACGCGCATGCCGGACGCAGGTCGTACTGGTGAGGCTTGAGGGTGGAAACGGCAAGTGCCGGGCGGGGGTTGACGTTGCGCGAGCGGGTCCGGCTCCGGCGGGGGCGGGCGGTGCGCTCAAGGGTTGAAGCAGACATCTGGACTCCTCACGGATGGAGTGGCGGAGGCGCGGGTCGCGATGCTCTCTCCGCCCTCCGGGCCGCACGGCACAAGGCCGGCGTCCCGCAGGACAGACAGCGCACAGCGCTGCGACGTGCACACAGTCGTCGCGGCCGTCAGGCTCCGGGGGAGTTTGATGAAGCTCTCAACCCCAGCCGCCCCATGAAGGGCGGACGACTACTGCGGTAGTGCGTTAGTCGACATCTCGCATAGCCGACATTGATAGCTTAGCTGATACAGTAGCCACCGTGTCAACCAAGCTGGGCAACCTATCTATCCGAGTGAAGTGGCTCTACGATGTGGCTCATGACGGACGAGGCCATGCAGCCCTACCAGCGCATTGCGCAAGACGTGCGCGACCAGATCCGGCTCGGCCGATTGAAGGGCAACGACAAGCTGCCTAGCACTCGCGAGCTGGCTGCCCGATACGAGGTCGCACCGGGCACCGTGCAGCGCGCCCTCACGGAACTCCGGACGGGCGGAATCATCTACTCCCACCAGGGGCGCGGAAGTTTCGTCCGCGAATCGGCCATCAATGCCGTTGCCGATCCAACCACTCAAGCCATCAAGCGGCTGGAAGACCAAGTAGCGGACCTGACTGCACGTCTGGAACGCATCGAACGAGACCGAAGCGGTGGAGGAGAGGACCACTGATGCGTCGCCCCACGGCCGAGAGGACACGCCATACAACCGTGCTCGATCTTGCAGTCGTGCGACGTTCAGCATGGCGTTCTCCAGCCGGGTTCCTGGTAGTGGATCAACGCTCTCTAGCTTCGGGAGATCGAGCTTCGAGCGAGATGCCCCGGCGTGGCAGTGGTGTGGAAACAGCGTGGCAATAGGGCCCTTGTCGCCTGGTAGTTGACCATCAAGGGGGTGTGTAGTGATCGCTGTGGAGCAGTGGACAGGTGAAGAGGCGCTGCTGTTGCGATCGGTAATGCGTGCTTCTGTACGCGAGTTCGCCGGCCGCCTCGGTATCAGCCCTAGGACGGTCTCGAACTGGCAGAGGAACAAGACCAGTGTGTGCCGCCCCGGCATGGCACAAATCTTGGACACCGCGCTCGGCCAGTGCACGCCAGGGGAACAGGAGGCGTTCCGCCTGCGCCTGGCCGCTCTGCGCGGTGAACCGGTCCCGTCGGCTACGAACGCAACGGCCCGTCCGGCCCCGTTCACTGCCGTCTCGCACAAATTCCTGCCGGTCTACCTCGGCGAGCACAGCGCCCGGCTGTATGCCGTTGGCGCGCCGACTCCGCCCGGGCCCGGCGGCCTAGAGCAGCGTGTGCTCTCGGTCAGCCATCCCTCCGCCCAATCATCAACGGTTCACGTGTATGCATGCGGTGTCGCCGTGGTGCATCTCGAAGAACACCAGCGCTTTGCCTCACTGACGGAGCTGGCGGTCTGGCGCTACCGCACGTACGCCAAGGAGTCGGTCTGGGCCGGCGAACGCATGAAGGGCCTTCTTCAGCAGCACGCTGGTGACCACAGCCTTGCCGAGTCATCCCTCGTTCCGCAGTACGTGTTGTCGGCGTACGAGCTCCGCGACAACTCATGGTCCGGCGTCAGCTTGGACACCGCTCTCCAACTGCTGACTACGCCGTCGGTCCTCGTCAACCGACAGGATCCGGCGAACGTTGTGCCGCTCGGCCCTGGTGTGGAAGATGCGAAATTCCGCGATGGCTGGTCACACCCGGAGGCCGTCTCGTTTGGTGGCGGTGTCTCTCGTGGCGTGGCTGGCTGGTCCGGCGTGGCCTACCACCCTCAGGCAGACGAACGTGCTCTGACCATGAGCCAAGTCGTCGCGCTGGAGCTCGATGCTCAGGCACTGTGGGCCCTCTCGTCGCACATCCTGCACACGATCGAGGGCGGGCAGGACCCCGTGATGCCGGCGTCGCTCGGCTGGCGTTTCCTGCGCAGCGCCTATTTCCGGCTGACCACTGCCCGGCCAACTGAGACCGCCCAGCACCGCGTCATGCGCGAGGCGATCCTGGCCACCAGCGAGCTTCCTGACCGGCTGCGCGCCGCACAGGAGGCCCTGCGAGACAGCAACCCGTGACGGCTCTTTGGAAGGCGGATCGTGTGGACCCCCGAACGACAGCGCTGCTGGTCATCGACGTTCAGCAAGGCTTTGTCAACCGGCACAGCCGCGGCGTTCTCCCCGCGGTCGTGCGGCTGGTTGAGGGCTGGCGTGCGGCTGGAGCGCCTGTGGTGATGACCCGCTTTCACAACGAGCCGGGCTCTCCGTACGAGAAGATCACGGGCTGGACCAAGCTGCGTACCCCGGAAGAGCAGGCGCTCGTTCCCGCCCTTACCCCGTATCTCGACGACGCGGCCGGGGTCATCGATAAGGCACAGGCATCGGCCTTCACAACGGAGGGCGAGCGCCTCATTCGTGAGGCCGGCTGGAGCGACCTGGTGTTGTGCGGCATCGACACGGACGCGTGCGTCTACGACTCCGCCATGGCCGCGTACCAGAAGGGCTACCGCCCGTGGATCGTGACCGATGCTTGCGCCTCGACTGGCGGCCCTGAATACCACGACGCTGCTCTACTCCTTGCGGCACGGAACCTCGGCACCAATCAGCTGGTGACCAGTGAAGTCCTCCTGTCCCACATCACGCAGGGAGCGCGCGCATGAGTGCAACGCCGCATGAAGCCGACGTCCTGGTCGTCGGGGCCGGCCCCGCTGGGACAGCGGCTGCGGTGATGGCAGACAGCCTCAACCTGCGAACCGTAGTCGTCGAGGCGGACTCGGTGGGAAGCAAGTTGCGCACCATCGGCGCGCTGAACAACGTCTCCGGGAACTGGTCGTCCGGCCCGCAGCTCGCCGAGGCGCTCGCCTCGGACCTGGTACGCCTCCAGCGCGACGGCCGGTGCTCCGTGGTTCGGGCTCGCGCGGTGGGAGTCCGCGGCTATGACGACCGAGCGGAGCTCGTCCTCGAAGACGAACGAGTCCTTACCGCGCGCACGATCGTCGTCGCCACTGGCGTAGCCGCGCTGACGCCCTCCCGCGCTAGCTGGGTCAGCGCTCCGCCTCAGCTCTCTGCGCCTCCACTGTGGCGTACTGCCCCGGCTGATCTCTCCGGTCGGACGTACGTACTGGGCGGCGACAGGCCACTTGGCACATGGCTGCGCGCCCATTCGAAGGCGTCGGCGACGCTGCATGTCCTCTACCCGTCGGCGGATGACTACAAGGTCGCCGAGGTATCAGGGGATGACCGTGTCCGTCTGGTGCCCGTCTCCCACGTGGCTGTGAGGCAGCCAGCCTACGGAGACGGCTGGACCCTGGACGTGACGGGCCGGAACGGTGATCACACGTCCTACTTGGCGACTTCGGTGGTGGGCAATCTCGGAAACACGCCCGCCGCCTTGGAGGGGCTCTCGCAGGGCGAGGACGGTTACTGCCCTCCTGAGAAGCAGCATCCCCGGATCCGAATCGCCGGGGACTTGCGGTCAGGGAGATATCAGCGGATCGCGACCGCTCAGGGCTCGGGTGCTGAAGCCGTGCTCGCCGGCTATTACGCCACCGCGCTGCAACAGCCCGCAGGCGAGGCGACGAGGTGAACCGCGCACTGGTCCCAGCTGAAGCGAAACGCCGCCAGCGGTCGTTCATCTACCCATCAATCATGTATCTTTCGGGGCACGTTAATTCATGATCGGGAGTTTCTAGTGTCTGAGCTGATCGAGGCGGTGCACGCGCTGCTCAGCCGTCCAGGTGATCTCCCTCCGCCTCCCGTACGCAAGGCACTTCGTCGAGCTGATGGGCTGACTCAGGAACAGGTAGCCACGGCTCTTGGAGTGAAGCGCCTCGCGGTCGCGAGGTGGGAGGCCGGCCAGGTTGAGCCCCGAGCACCTCACCGGCAGGCGTACGCCGAGTTGTTGCGAGGCCTAGCCGCCCGCTACCCGCAGATCGCTGAGCACGCCCATCACATGGAAACCAGGTAGAGACGCCATGACGCCCCGCATGCCGCCATAAACGCGCGAGGCGGTCCCGTTCTGGCAGACGGGACCGCCTCTTAGCGATCGACTCGACAGCGTCCAAGCAACCCGAGTCGTGAGCAGCACGGTGACCGCGCCGGGTGTACCCGGTGGCCTGGCAGGGCCTCCGTGGTCACCACTACCAGAATAAGTGCTACTGACCGCGTTGCCCAGCAGGGCCCCGTGGCCAGCTGGTCACAGCGCTGCTCTCGGCTCCCCTACCCAGGGGAGACCCACTGATGTACCCGGCATCCACCCGCGTCCCGTATCGGGCGCGGAGGCCGCTAGCGATCTTCCTGCTGCCTGCTGTCACATTCGCGGCGGCGGAACCCCTTGTTCAGGGTATGCACCGCATGCCCCAGGAGCCTTCCACCAGCTCTCCGCCCGGACGTGTCCGCTTCGGCACATACACCTGCCCTGTGCCGACGACGTCCGTATCCGACATCGCTCCGACGCTGGCCGCCCTTGCTCTCGCGCGAGGTGACCAGTGAGGGCCGCGGCGGCGCCAGCCGCCGTACTGCTTCCCACTCCGCGCTCGCCCGAAGGCGCTGCCGCTGAGGTGGAAGTGCTGCCCGAGCTGTGGGTGCCGCCAGCGCAGCAGTGGTTGTCGTCGTCGCCGGGTCGGATCGCTCCGGAGGGCTACTCCTGGATGCAGGCGGTCCACTGGGTCGCCGGATCCGGGCTGTACCAACCGCGCCGCCACCGCTCCAGCGGGCTGCGCTCGTTCAGTACGACGACGGTGCGCGTCGCGCAGCTGCTCACGGACCTGACGCCCTGCTTTCCCGGCATCGACTACCTGATGCGCCGTACGGGCCTGAGCGAGCGGACGGTGGAGTACCACCTTGCAGCACTGCGGGAGACCGGGCTGCTCGCGTACATCACCCGGGGCACCCGAGTGCGCGGTGAGCGGGCGCAGGCCTCGGAGTTCGCGCGGATGATCCCGGTCGAGTTCGACCAGGCGCTGGGGATCCGTACGGTCGGCGAGGGCGTGCAACGGCGGGTGACCGGGATCGCGGAGTCGGGCCGGGAGCTGATGGCTCGGCTGGGCAAGAAGGCCCGCAAGAAGGTCCGTACGCGGCGTTCGAAGACCTCCCGGAAGACGGTTTCCGGAGCATCGACGGGGCCCATTTTGGGCAGGGCGCGTTGCACCCCAATGGGGGGCGGTGCTGAGGGGTCTTCTGCTGCGGGTGTTACTCCCTGCCCCCCTGAGAGCAAGCTCGCAAGCGGGGCCAGCAAGTCATCCACCCCAGAGTCGTCCCCGAAGACCGCCGGCGGTCGCCGGAAGCTGAACAAGGTCGCTCGTCGCTTCCAGCTGGCCCGGGAGCTGACCGAGGAACTGGACTGGCTGCGCGGCTGCGCGGTCCCCCGGATCGCCTGGGTGACCCGGCACGTCGCCGACGCCGGCTGGACCGTCACCGACGTGCGGGGCTGGCTGCATCTGCGGGGCGAGGCGGCCCGTGTCCGCCGGGGCTCCGGCCTGCTCGCCGTCCTGCTGGACGGAGCCGAGAACACCCTCAACACCCCGGCCAAGCGCACCGAAGCGGTCGAGAAGTGGCGCAGCGCCCAGGAAGCCGCCCGGCGAGAGCGCATCCAGCAGGTCCGCGCACGCGCCGAGCGGTTCGAAGGCGACTGGCAGGCCCCGGCCAGCCGCGCCGTCCAGCGCGAGGTCGAGGCCGCATTCGCCCAGGTCCGCGAGGTGGCCACCGGTCGCTGCCAGGACCAGCCCCTCAGCACGGATCACCAGGGCGACGATGCCGCGCTCACTGACCAGCAGGTCAAGAACATGCGCATCCGGGCGCGGGACGAGCTCTTGCAGGGCGTGACGGACCTGATCGACCTGGCAGTTGACTCCATGGGCCGCGAGGCAGCCGCTCACCTCTACGGCGTGGACCTGGTCCGCCGCGCCGAGCAGCTCGCCTGCGGCGCCCGCAGCTCGCTGATGACCTACGGAAACCAGTAGGAGGCCAAAATGACCAAGACCACCAGTCCCCTTGAGCAGACAGCCGTCGAGGACCGGGAGCTGACCGGTGTCGACCTCGCCCGGGTCGCGTTGCACCAAGCCCGCGAGGCCGCCAAGAAGCGCGGTGCCAGTGAGGCCCGGACGCCCCGCGGCCGCCGCCCGGACGCCGTCGTACGGCACGACCGCCGCGAGCCGACTGGGTTCGCCGCCGTGCTCCAGGGCCTGATGACCGAGCGGGCCTGGACACTCCCGGCCGCTGGCGGAAGTGTGCTGGATCGCTGGCCGGACATCGCCACGGCCCTCAGCCCCCAGCTCGTCCACCACGTCACGGCCGTCGCCTTCCACTCCGAGACCGGCCAGCTGGACCTGCGCCCCGACTCACCCGCCTACGCCACCCAGCTCCGGCTGATCAGCACCCGCATCGCCGCCACGGCGAACCAGGTGACCGGCACCCAAGCGGTCCGTGCCATCCGGGTCCTGGCTACCGGCGCGACCGTCACCGCGCCCCGCACGCGGGAAGCTGTCCCGGCAGCTTCGGCCATCGCCGCCCCCGAAGCGCCAGCGGAGTCCCGACAGGTCACTTCCGAAGGCTTCCGCCAAGCACTCGCCGCGTGCCTGGAGGCCCGACCAGAACGTCACGTCGATCCGGCCATCGCGGCCGCAGTAGAGCGGCAGAACCGTGCCTTGCGTCAACAGCGCGAGCGCGCGTTCGCCGACGACCAATCCGCCCTGCCGGCAGGGCCGGCCCCGGACGCCTCCCTCCAGACCGAGCACCGCCGGTCGGCTGCCGCCTCGCACACGAAAGCGCTGCGCCGGGCCCGCGCTGAGCGTGTTCAACAAAGCGGATCGACGGCGACGATACAGCGCACCCGCCAAGCTGCGGTCAGCGATTAGAAGACGGCAATAGCCGGAGGACCTGTGATGGACTCATCTGAGCTTGACGCCTGGTGGCGTGAAGTGGTCGGCGAAGACGTGGCTTACTGGGTGCGACCCACCCAGTTCGATGCCGACAGGCAGCTGCACGTGCGATGTCTGACGCCTGCCTGGTCCACTCAGCTGAAGCTGCTCGGTCAGGCGATGACGGCCCGCCTGAACGCCGCCTACCCTGAACTGGCCGTAGCGGGGATCATCACGGCGACCTCACCTCTTCGCATCCTGGTGCTCGGGCCGCCACAGTGGCCGCACCATGAGCTCCTGATCACATCTTTGGAGACGGCCTGGCACGACGTCGTCCAGCTGTACGGCCCGTTCTCCTCCCTCGTGTGCGTCCACGCGCTTCACGGCAGACTTGGAACCGAGGTCGCCTGCTGGACGCGGTTCTCCGGGCTCAGTGCCGAGGGCCACGCCCCCGACTGGGACACCTGCAGGCCCGATTGCCCTACGAACGATCCTGAACACCGTGGGCAGCGGGCAGACCGAACGACGTTCTGCCGGTCCGCTGGGGGGCGGCTCAACCAGCAGATGATCGATTTGGGCGCCGACATGGTCCTCGCCCTCATCCCACCCGACCCGGCGTCGGCCCGTCGCCTCGCTGCCGATCTGCAGTACGCACGCGCTGCACAGATTCCTCTCTGGGAAGTCCATACGCCCGATGACCACCGAGTTCGTGATCAGGCGGCGAGCTGACCGAGCAGGCAGGTACGCAACCGCCACACCACGATCGCGCCATGAGACATCGGCAGCCCCGGCCCAGCTGTGTGTCGGAGTCCCCGCGGGAGCCGCTGGACCGGTGCTCGTCAGCCGCTAGGCTGGCCAACTCTCCGCCCATCGAGGAGTACTTCGGGAGCACCGCATGCTGCTGAGCCCGTATACCACCAACCGGGCCATCATCTGCTGTGAGCAGTGTCCGGGCCAGCCGATCCTTCCCACCCACCGGGAGGACACCGACACCCGCCGCTGCATCCGCTGCCAGGGCGAACACCGCGTGCTGCCCCAGCCTCACCCCGAGGACCACCTGTGCAAGGTGTGCAGCCGGGAGTGCCCAACCTGCCAGGCGCCCACACCCAAGGGCGGCCGCTGCCGGGCCTGCCAGGGCCTGTGCCGCACCTGCTCCGCCCCCCTGCCGAAACGGCCCGACCCCGCCGAAAAGGTCACCCACGTCGCCCCGGAGGACCGCAAGGACCGGCACCGGAAGTGGAAGCGTACCTACTACGCACGGTCCTGGGACTGGGATCAGTGCGAGGACTGCCAGGAAGCGGAGACCGCCGCGAACCCTGTGCGTGCGGTGCTCGCGGCACTGCCGGACAAGCTCATCCGGGCCTGCGGCGGCAATATCTCCCCGGACGTCATCGAGATGGTCCAGTCCGAACTGCAGTGGCATACCGTCAGGTGGCTCGCTGCCCGAATCGAGCGACGCTGGTGGGGCGGCTGGGCCGGCCGCCCGCTGCAACGTAAAGCTGACGAGAAGCAGGAGGGGTACCGAGCCGACGACGTCGTCCTCTGGCTGCTGACACCCACCCAGTGTTCCGGGCGGTGCGAGGACGGATGGCGCCTCGCACCGCCGGAACGCCCCGACCAGGACGACCAGCCGTGCACCGTCTGCCGCGGGGGTCGCCTGCTGACCACCCCGCGCGAAGCTGCGGATGACTGGGAGGAGGAGAAGGCATCCTCCCCGGCGGTGGAGCGTACGGTGGCCGAAGCAGTGGCCTACCGGCCGCCGACCGCCGAATGCACCGGCAAGGGCGGCACCTGCGGCGTCCCCGTCGCCGCCCCCTACACCCAGTGCCCCGCCTGCCTGGACTGGCCCTGGTGCGAATGCCGCCGCCGGCGCTACGACCCGGACCAGGCTATCGCCTGCCCCGCCTGTTCCACACGCTGAACCGCGCAGGCAGCACCGCACCAAGGTCATCGCCGGGGGCGGACGACGGCGGCGCTGGCCAGGAGCACGCTGGCGACCGTGCCGCCGGCACCGAGCGGTTCCGCCAGCCGCGGATGCTGATAGCACAGGTAGACCGCGGCCCCCACGACCAGCAGGAACAACGCGAGGAACATCCACAACAGGTACCGCTTGAGATCCCGGACGGCCTCGGACTCGGCGTCAGCGGGCGGGGAATCGGTGCTGGTAGACATCGTGGCTCGGTTCCTTCGGTCGGCAATGATGCGCATTCAGGGGCAAGCGAGCCGAGTGCCTGGCACGCGATGACCTGCTCTCGTAGCGCGCTGAGGGCGGCGTTGCCCGTACCGGTGCCGCCGGCAACACCGCTACGTCCGGCCGGATCTGCGGGCACCCGGAAAGGGGCCTTGTACGTGCTCGGGCCCGGAGAGCTGACGTCGTCAGGAGCTGTTCGCCTGGTCGGGGTCGGCTGCGCGCCGGGTGGCGGCCGCGGCCGCGGCACGGTCGGTGTACTGCGCGCCGCGTCGCTGGAGCTTGCGTCGTACGCGTTCCCCCAGCGCGACAGGGTCGGCGGCGCCGGTCAGGGCGGCGGCCTCTGTCCAGCCGGATGCCAGCCGGTGGGCGAGGGCCAGGGCAACGACCTGTTCCTCCGGCCTGAGCTGCGCCAGGACGGCGGCCACCCGCGGGTTCTCGGGCAGCACGCCGTGCACGAGGTCGTCCACAGCAGAACTGCCGACAGCCAGGTCGTACAGCGTCATCCCGTCGTCGCCGATCGGCATGTCGAGCAGGAGCACCCGCCCGTGCCGCGTTCTGCGCCGCCACAACGGCGTCAGCTGACGGTGAATTAACCGCGCCTCCTCCCTCACCGCAGCGACCGATCCGAAGGCGCAGAGCGAGCGACGGAGGGTGCCCCGCTCCCAAGTGCCAAGGAGAGCGGTGGAGATCGCCTCGCGCCAGCGCGGTCCGGTGGGCAGAGTCAGCACGCGCGAGGCGAACTGGTCGACCACCGTCTCGTCTCCACGCAGTACGGCGTCCCGGGCCACGAACGCTTTGTGTACTTCCGTGACCTGATGCTCTGTCCCCATCACATGTATCCGCTCGGGGGCCGCCCCGCGCCTTGGGACCGTGACGACGTACGTGAGTGGGCCGTCGGGAGCGGTGGAGAAGGAGGGGGCGGGCATGGCGGTGGAGTCCTTTCGACGTAGTGGTCAGCTTCCCTACTCTTCGGTCCCGGCGTTCAGCGGTATCGACAAAGAATCTTGGAAGTTGCTCTGTGATGCCCGTCACGCCGCGCCGGGTGGCCGTGCCGACGTTTTCGCGCCAAAAGCACTCGTATCTATAGGTGCTGCATACCGGCAGGTGCGACCGTATGGTCCACCAAGATGCTGCGAGCACGATCACGGGGGCCAGGCGTGGAGCACGACGACGAGCAGGACTGGATCGAAATAGAGGCCGGTATCCGCGCGCCGTGGCCCGAACTGGATGACTACCTGCACCTGCGCCCCGGGCACCTCATCGGTATCGGCGCTGTGCGCGGCAGTCGGGAGGCGGAAGCCGGCTACGACCTCGCCCTGCACACCGCAGCTCAAGGCCGACGCACCCTCCTGTGCGCACCTGACCTGTCGCCGCGCAGCCCCGTCCCCAACCTGGACATCCACCGCCAGGTCCCGCACCCCGAAGCTCTGGCGGCACTCCTGGACGCCGCGACCCCTCATCCGTTCGAGCTCGTGGTCGTTGACCACTTTGGAGTGATCCAGACAGCCGCCGATGAGGGCCCCATCCACCACCCGGAGCAGGCCGCAGACATCGTCCGCGACCTGAAACGGCTGGCCATGCGCCGACCCGCCCCCACCACGCTCGTGGTCATGGCACACCTGGCAGCCGGCACCGACAACGGCATGGACCCGTTGAAAATCTCGGCCCTGGGGCTCGCCGCCGAGCTGGAATACGACGCCGACACCCTCCTGCTGCTCAAGCGCACCGGCCCGCACAACGTCGACATCCTGGTCGCCAAGGACCGCTACTCACCCTCCCCTCGCAAGGGCAGCGTGTGCTGGTAGCGGGCTGCTGAAGGCGCCAGGAGTGTCGGTGCCCCGCGTTAGCCTGGCGCCCCATCAGGAGGGACCTATGGGCAAGCGTCAGCGTCGACGGAAAGGCCAGCAAGGCAAGGCCAAGCCGCCGTGAAAGCCCGTGGCTAAAGCAGCGGTGCCGGCTCGCTCGGCCCCTTCGGGTGGATCTCCATCCCGCCGTCGGCCTTGAGCAGGCAGTTACGTCCCGGGTCTGTACGGCGGGCGATATTCAGATCGCGTTCGTCGAATCGTCCGGTGAAGACCATGACGCCGTGGATGAGCTCGACCTTCTCGCTCGCAGTCGGCCACCGGTGGAGCAGGGCCGCCGACGTCATCGGGTCCTGTGGCGGCGGCAGATCGGTTCCGGGCATCGGCGTTACCTCTCTGTTCTGAACGGTGTGTCTGGCGCGGTGTGTACTACGGCTTGTCACCCTGACCATCAGGGATCTGCTTGATGATGTTTCTGACCGTGTTGCGAGAATGACCGCTCAACTCAGCGATGCGAACCTCGGTCAATCCCACCTTCTTGGCTAGTCCGATCAATTCGTCCCGCGAGCGCATGTGCTCCCGATAGGCGAGCAGTTTGCGTTCGACGTCTTCATCGTCACCGCATTTTTCCCTACGATCGGCGGGCTGCGGTACGGGGCTCAGCGTCACATTCGTTTCAGGCGGCTTTGATTCCGCCCTTTCCATTGGACTGGGCAGGTCCATCTCTTCCTCGTTCCTGATTCCTTGCGCTCTCCGCTCAGCGTGTGCAGAACTATACATGTTCAATTCTGCACACTTCATTCTGTAAATCCCACGATCTTTTCGTGCATCAATTAGTCCTCAGGAGGTAAGCAGATAGGGCATCAGCCCTGCTGGCTTGCCTGATTTGGCACCGCTGCGTCACTGTGCGACGCAGCGGTGCACCCGGTGCCGCGACTGAGCGCCACGCGTTAGCGCGAAACACCGTGGAGGTACTGCATGGTCTTGCCAAAGGTCGTCGTAGGGATCGATTTCGGCACACATGGTTCCGGAGTCGCGTGGGTGACGTACGGCGGAAGGAACGACGACCCCAGCGAGCGTCGAGTCAATTTCTTCAATTCGTGGGCAGGTCAGCCCGTAGCGTCAGTCAAAAATCTCACCGCGCTACTGATCGACCCGGACGGTGAGGTAGCAGCATGGGGGTACGACGCGCGTCGTCGCGCGCTGAGCAAAGCTCATGGGACTGAGGCCCCGCGCTACCACAGCGGCTTCAAAATGGGGCTTCTGGAACAAGCCGTTGCCGACCGCTTTCCCTCCGAGGAGAAGACAGACCAGGTGGGCGACGCTGCCCAGAACAACGAGCAAGACGACGATGACGACGACGAGGAGGATGAGGATGAGGAGCTGGACGATGACGATGAGGACCGCGCGGACGCAGGTCGCGTAGCCGAAGATGATGGCCTGGGTCGCGTCGACCTCTCGGGCTCACGCCGGGAGGGCGCCGAAGCGCTGATCGGCGCCTACCTTCGGCACCTGTACAAGACAGCCGTCTCGCAGATCCGGGCCAGCGGATACGACGAAGGCGACATCCGCTGGTGCCTGACGGTGCCGGCGATCTGGACCGACGAGCAGAAGCAGGCGATGCGCGACATCGCCGCAAAGGCAGGCCTCCCGGCTGAGGACGGCCGCCTCGTCCTCGCGCTGGAACCCGAAGCCGCCGCTCACTACGCGCGGGTCTCCGGCGTCAACGTCGCCGGAAACAAGAGTGAGGACGGCAGCGGGACCAGCCTGATGGAGCCCGGCTGCCGGTTCATCGTGGTGGACTGCGGCGGCGGCACCGTCGACCTCACGGCGTACGAGAACGACGCGGACGGTCGCATGGTGGAGATTGGTCTGCCGATCGGCGGGCCATACGGCTCGGAGGAGATCAACCGCGCCTTCCGCGACGAACATCTCCTGGATCGCTTCGGCAAGCTGGAGGTCCTGCAAGACCTCGCCGACCAGCACCCGGAGGCATTGCTGGATCTCACCGAAGCTTGGGAGCGCGCGAAGCTCCACTTCGGCCCAGACGAAACGGACCCCATCTACCTCACCTTGCCCACAGCGGTCGACCGGCGCATCGGGGCCACCATCCGCAAGCGCCTGGCACGCAAGCAGGACGGCGTCACCGACGCCATCGTGGTCACCGCGGACGAGGCCAGGAAGCTGTTCGACAACGTCGTGCCCGACATCCTCGACCTCATCGACGAGCAGTTCAAAGAGGTCGGTAACACCACCCGGCCAGACAGCCGAGAGCCCGTCGTCATGTTGGTCGGCGGCTTCGGAGCCTCACCTCTGCTGCAACACGCGGTGAAGAAGCACCTCAAGGGCCGCGCCCAGGTCCTCGTACCTCCCGACCCCGGGGCCGCTGTCCTGTACGGCGCCGCCCACTTCGCCTACGAGCCTCACACCCGCGCCCGCCGCAGCCGGCTGACCTACGGCGTGGAGTTCACCCCCGAGTTCGAGGAAGGCGTTGATGAGGAGAAGTACCGCTTCACCGACGGCAGTGGAAAGGTGCGCTGCGGCAGGCGCTTCTCCAAGCTGGTGACCCGCGGCGACCTCGTCGACGTGAGCGAGGAAGCTCGCGAGGACTACCTGCCGGTGGAAGGCGCAACGAGGAGGCTCACGGTCGCCCTCTGGTCCTCCACAGAACCCGACCCGCGCTATGTCACTGCCCCTGGATGTACACGCCTCGGCGAGATGAAGGTCAACCTGACGAAGGTCATGGCCTTTGCGCTCGAAGACCGCGGCATCACCGTGTACCTGCGGTTCGGAGAGACCGAGGTCAAGGCCCGCGCAGTGGTGCGCCAGAGCGGTGAAGAGGTCTCCACGTCCCTTCGTTTCCACAGCGACTACTGACCTGAAGGACATCGGTGAACACCTACGACAACAGCGCCTGGGCTGCCCGCACCTTTAGGCCCCCTGAGGCCCCCACGGTTCCCCACCCTCTCCGGACGCGGCGTCTGGATCTGGAGATGGATGAGGGCGCACGCCGTCTCACCGTCCTCGAGCGCGACTACATCAGCCTGCAACGAGCATATGAGGAACAATCCGCGCGTCTTGCCCAGCTGGAGAGGCGTCTGGACACCTTCATGGCTGCACAGACCCACGAGCGCGAGGACGTAGCCTCCAACGACCACAGCACGCACCACGTTCTCGCCGGCGAGTACGACGCCTTGGTGGAACAGAAAGTACAAGGGCTGGCTCGAGCTGCCGTGCCCACCTTCCACGGTTCGGTGCCCGGTGGCACCCCTACGGCGCTATGGCTCATGAGCCAGATCAGTGCCGTGCTCTTCGGCCCGGACGAGCCAGACACGGCAGGTGTCCTGAGAGCGCTGGGTAAAGGACGCCTCGACCGACTGGCGTCTCAAGCTGCCCGGCTCTGTGAAGCTGCCCTGAATCTGCGCCGACGCTCAGCCCAGACGAGGCTTCTCCACGAGTGGGACTTCGAGCTCTTCCCTGGGGAACCCCTTGACGAGCAGTGGCAGCAGGCATGGCCCTCGTGCGACCGGACGCTGCCGGGGCAATTCGTCATCGCGCCGGCTTACGTCGTGGCCGAGCAGGTCTACAGCCTGCAGCGGGTCTATACCGACCACTCCCTCAACTGAGCCCGCCCCCACTTCCCGCGCGTCCGTGCAAGAAGGGCTACCGGCATCCGGGCAGGCCGGCTGCGGCGGGCAGGCCGCCCGGCAAGACGCCGGCATCCGGCACTACTACCGCGACGTCGCACGAGCACCATGGCCCGAAGAGCGCGAGCCCGGGCGACGGTACGACACCTTCCGAGATCGGAGTCCTCATGACGACGACCGCCAACGAGATGGACAAGGCCCTGTACGACATTGACGAGACCGGCCTTGTGACCCTCCAGGCGACACCCGAGTGGTGGCGGAAAATGGAGCAGGCTACCGACTGGCCGGAGATCGCCGAGATCATCGCACAGGCCGGCGAAAGTGCGCGCTCCGAGGACGTCTGCGGAGTCATCGGACGCACCACCCACCGGCCCTGTCGCCACAACACACGGCGCCACGGCGCCTGCCCGAACCACTGCGAGACCCCGCTCCCCTTCCACTGCGCTATGCAGCGGAAGAAGGGCGGCTGGTGCCGATCGGACCTCCGTAACGGTCCTTGTAAGAACCACCCCGACTCCTATGAGGAGTACATGGCAGCAATCCGCGCCGACGAGGAGGAGGAACTGCAGCGGCAGGCGGCCCGGGAACAGGAGGCCCGGAAGGCGGCCCAGGAACGGCACGACGCAACCCTGAGGATGAGGTGCCCGTACTGCGACGCGCAGCCCGGCAGTCCCTGCGTGCGACAAAACGGCGAGCAGCAGATCAAACTGCACAGCGCCCGGGAGAACCTGTGGCTGCACACCGAGGCAGCCAGCGCAGCACCGTGCTCTTACTGCAAGGCGGCAGTCGGCGAGCTGTGCCGCACGTCCAGCGGGAACATCGCCGGCCAGGCACACGCTGACCGCTGACTTCGGATGCGCGAGTAAGACGACTGACCTCTCGCTCTCGCCACCGCTCGCTGTGCCGAAGCCCGTTGGCCGACCAGCGAGAGTCGGCGCGAGGCCGGAAATCTGCCCCGGCTGGGGTCATCATTTCGGGTAACTTCTCCCTATCCGAACGCGCCAATCCCAGAGGTCGTCCCGCGCCGGCCACGGGGGGGAGACCCACGATGAGCACGTCCGAATGGGCCATTGACCTGGCAGAGCTGAAGGCCGAGGCCGCCCGATGCAACCCGCTGCCCGATCCCCCGCGGAGCGCGCTGGAGATCACCGCGGCGGAGCTGGAGCCACTGCGCGCATTCCTCGCCGCCCGGCTGCGGGAGGCGGTCGCCGCTCAGCCGCCGGGCAGCCCCACCCGGCGGCTGCTGAACCGGCTGGCTCGCCTGACCGACCTGGACTGCCTGGACCTGGAGAACCACGTGAGCGCCTGGGAATGCGACCGCGAAGACGGCCTGGCGTGGCAGAGCGACGCGTTCATCGACCTGGGCACGGTCTGGAACTCGCTCATGGACACCGCCGCCATCTTCGCGGACCACCCCGACTACCTGCCGCGCTGGCGCCGTCTTCCCTACGCCGGCCCCGAGCACCCCCGCGCGCGGAGCCTGGACAAGCTTTTCACGGCAGACGGCGGCCACGAAGGCCGCCGATGAAGTGCGCACGTCCTGCCGGCACGGCGGTCTGGCCGGCGCCGACCGGTCTCGGCCGCGCCGGAGCCGATAGGGTGCGGGTACGTACCCGTACCCGCTAGCTGAGACGCGTGATCATGTCTGACGCCAACATCCGCATCCCCGAGGAAGCCAAGGACCGGCTGGCCGCCATCGCGGCCAGCGAGGGCCTGTCCCTGCGGGCCTATCTCGCGCGTCTCGCCGACTCCCTGCTCACCCCGCAGGAGCGGGCAGAACGTGCCGAGCGCGCCCGCATTGCACTGCAGAAGTGGAACGGCTACAGCCCGACCGCATCCGAAGAGCAAGACCTCGATGCGGAGCTTGATCGCCGTCTGATGCAGGCGGCCGGCCGGTGAGCGAGGCGATGCACATCGTCTTCGACGACACGGCGATGGCCGCCGCCGGCCAGGGCAACCTGCTCGCCTCCCAGCTGATCCACCGCGCGCACAGCGAACCGGGCTGGTTCTTGTACGCCCCGGCCTGCGCGCTGGTCGAGGCCGACCGTGCTCGGCCGGGCACGGCCGAGCACCTCGCCGCGCTGCCGGGCGTCACGGTGCTCGACCTCGATCTTCCCGCCGCCCTGGCGGTAGCCCGCCAGGAGACCTGGGCGGCTGCCCACACCGCGTACGCGGCGCAGCCCACGGTCGACCGGCCAGACGGGGCCATCGTCGCCACCACCGCTCCGTACCGGTGGCACGGTCAGCCGGTACGCGTACTGGACCTCTCCGTCTAGGGGCCCGTGCGGCTGGTGGGGAGTCTTCCGGCGAGGGCGAGGAGACGGCACCCGGCCACGGTGCGCGCGACACGGGAGGCGGCCTTCATGGGGGAGGTACGCCGATGTGCTGTCCGTCGTGATCGATGCGGACGTGGAAGTCGGCCAGGCGGGGCCAGCCCAGCTCCTTCCACGGCCGACGCTCGCGCTGGCTGCGCAGCAGCATGAAGTTGACCGCGGTGAGCAAGTGGCCGGTGGCGCCGCCGGCGCCGTCGGTGGTGAGGCTGAGGAGCGCGTCGGTGCCCAGCGGGGTGGTCAGGGGGGTGAGGATGCGGCCGCCGGCGCGGACCTGCTGGATCCAGGCAGTGGGGACGCGTTGGACGCAGGCGGTGGACAGGAGCCGGTCATAAGGCGCCCTGGCTGCGTGTCCTTCCGTGCCGTCCCCGGTCACCAGGTGCGGGTGGAGGCCGAGGGCCTTGAGGTGGTGGGCGGCGGTGGCGGCGAGGCCCGCGTCGACCTCGATGCTGGTGACGGCCTGGTCGCCGAGGCGGTGGCACAGCAGCGCGGTGTTGTAGCCGGTGCCGGTTCCGATCTCCAGGACCGTCTGACCGGGCTGCGGGTCCAGGTGGCGCAGCATCGTGACGACGACGCGGGCGCAGGAGATGGAGGAGGTGAAGGCGTCGCTGCTGGCAGGGGCGTCCGGGGCAACGGCTCCGTCGTCGATCTGGGTGATGAGCGGGGCGCCGGGGCGGTAGATGGCCTTGACCCACTGGCGGGGGCGGCGGGTGCGGTCCATCAGCGGGTACAGGTCGTCATCACCGCGCTGGGGCCACCAGACGCGGTCCGGGACGAAGTGCTCGCGGGGCACGGCGAGGAAGGACTCGCGCAGCCAGGTCTGGCCGTGGAAGTGCGCATCGAGTTCGTCGGCGCACTGACGGCGTTGTTCCTCAGCGAGAGCCGTGAGGGAGTCAGTCATCCTCGTCGTCGGCGGGTGCGCCGCCGCCCATGTCGCCCTGGCCGTTGCCGGTGTCGGGCTGCCCGGTGTCGGGGATGTCGCCGGACTCGTGCTGTTCGGTGTTCCGGTTGCCATTGGTCCTGTCCACCGCCGCCTCCTTGGGCCGGTCCGGCACTGCTTCCAGGATGGCGGCGCGGCCGAAAGCAGGAAAGGTAGCGGGCTGTCCGTGGCGCCAGCCGCATGGGCAGGCGCCACGGACAGCCTTCTTTACAGCTCGCGGCCGTCTGGACCGTGTCGTACGTCCGCGTACAGGCTGCATTGGCTGAACTAGCCGTTGAACAGGCGATAGCCGGGCGGCGAGACCCGGCAGAAAGTCGCACCGGACCATCCACGGTCCTGGCTCGTTGACCAGAGCAGATGGCGGCCGTCTACGGCGCCCAATGAAACGAGGCGAACACCAGGACCGTAGCCGTCGCTCCGAAGGGGCGATCACGGTGCCCAGCTGCCGACCCTCCGGGCATACGCCGGGCAGGATCTCGCCCTGGTCGGCCCTGAACGCGACTGGCCGCCACCTCCGGTACCAGGCTGCATCGCTTTGACCAGCGGTTCTTGTCGCATCGGTACCGGAGCCGTACCGTTGGAGCATGTCTGCTCTCAATGTGGATTTCTCCGACCAGGACCTTGAGGATCTGCGGGAGATCGCCGGAGAGACCGGCGTCAGCATGAAGGCGTTCGTGCGATCCGCCGCGGCCGACGCCATAGCCCTCCACCGGGCCCGCAAAGCCGCCGCTGAAGAATTCCGGCGCCGCTTCACAGACCCCGGGCTGGCCGAGGCCATCGCGGCCGCCGGCATCGACGACGGCCCCGCGGCGGGCCCGAAGGGCCGGGCCGCCTGACCCATGGCGCCCATCCTCCACATCGACGTCCGCTGGCTGCTCCAGCAATACGAAGCCGTCCTGCCCGAGCAGACCATGGTCTCCGACTTCTCCGCACTGGTGGCCGCCGTCGCCCGCCACCGCGTAGACCCACCCCGGCTCGGCATCGACTCCGACCCGGCCTGGCGCGCGGCCGCCCTGTTCCAAACCCTGCTCCTCCTCAAGCCGCTCCCGGCGTACAACGTGCGCTACGCCTGCGCGATCGCACTCGCCTACATGTACGCCTCGGGGGAGGGCATCGACCCGCCGTACGGCGACCTGATCACCCTCGCCCAGGACCTGCTCGCCGGGGAGCGCGACGTCTTCGCGACCGCCGACCGCATCAGGACCTGGCGAATCTAACGGAATCTGTGGGTGACCACGTTGCTCCGGCAAGCCTCTCGGTCCCTTGACCGGCTCAACCTCCCTTCCGCGGAGACATAGCCACCTGGGGGAGGGCCATGGTCGGGGCGTCGCTGTGCGTCGGCAGGTGACAGGGGACCAAGCGGCTGCGCACCCGGTAACGGGCGCGTCCACCGTCCGGATGTGCTGCCACGCCCACCGTGACGGGGCCGGCGAAGCTGTAAGACCGCTCGGCTGCGTACCGCCGGATCTCGGCGGCCAGCTCGGGGCCAAGCTTCTCCCGGTGACTGGCCAGTCGTTGGTGACTGTCCGCGGGCAGCTCGATTGAGAAGCAGTTGGGAATCACGGTGCGCCCTCGCGCCATGATCAAGGCGTTGTCGTCGCACTCCCGGTGCAGCCGGACCACCACGTCCATCGGTTTCGTCCCCGGCTTGCGCACCGAGGACCACACGGAACTCGTCCAGCGTTCCATAACCCGTTCGAATCGTCCGATCATGTTCATCCCTGGCACCTGTCCGCCCGCACCCCGTCCATGTTCACCCATACCGGTGAGCCGCCTGTCCAACTCGTGGTCGCGGCCTGGCATCCGGCGGGTACGACCGGCATGTGATGCGGTGGACCTCCCAGTGCGGGCCGCGGCCGCGCACCCGCCCGCGGGGCGGCTACCAGCCGGCGGTCGGCCGGCGCCGACTCTTCCGGGCGATGGGCACACAGGAAGCCGTAGTGGGCGTTGCCGATGTCAACACCCACTACGGCGTTTCCTCACCTCCTGCGGGCGGCGATGCCCCCGCGCAGTTCCAGGTGGGAGCCGGTGAACCGTGCCCGCATCCGGTGGTCGTGGGTGACCAGCACCACCGCGCCCGCGTAGCCGTCCAGTGCCATCTCCAGCCCCTGCACCAGAGAGGGGGAGAGATGGTTGATGGGCTGGTCCAGCAGCAGCACGTCCACCAGCTCGCTCACCAACCGGGCCAGCTCGATGCGGCGCTGCTGCCCGTACGACAGCGCGCCAACGCGCAGCCGCAGCGCGTTCGGACCGAACAAGCCGAGCGACCTCGGCATCCATCAGTGAGCAGCCCTCGCGACGACGGGCCGACGGTCTCGCGGCGGCTGTTGGCCTTCCGGTAGCGTGAATCACACGGACCGTGACAGCGCCGGAGGTGCTCAGTGGACCTGAAACACCGCTCTCCCATCGGAGATGACGGACAGCAGCCGGGGCGACCGGTCCCGCCGCCGGAGCCAACGCCGCCACCGAAGCCGGACCAGCAGTGACCCAACCCGCCGTCACCCGTGAAGCCGGTGTCGAGAGACTGCTCGCCGAGGTCGCCAACTGGCTCGGCCACCCCGTGCCCACTGAGTGGCAGCAAGCGTTGCACCGGGTGCCGCGGCACCAGTTCTTGCCGGAGCGGATCTGGCTTCGGGACGGTGCCGGCGGCTATGCACCGTGCGACCGCAGCAACGAGCCGGAGCGGTGGCGGTCGGCCGCCTACAGCGACGCACCGCTCGTCACCGCACTGATGGCGGAGGAGGACGGCTTTCAGCAGCCGCTGTCCTCCGCCTCCGCCCCTGGCACCGTCATCGGGATGCTGGAGGAAGCCCGCCTCGCCGACGGGCACCGGGTGCTGGAGATCGGCACCGGCACCGGCTTCCACGCCGGACTCCTCGCCGCCCGGCTCGGCGACGAGCACGTGACCACCCTCGAGGTCGATGCGGACCTCGCCGACGCTGCCCGCGCCAACCTCCAGGCCGCAGCGCTTGCCCCCGCCGTCATCACCGGCGACGGCGCCGCCGGATACGCGCCGGCCGCGCCGTACGACCGGATCATCTCCACCTGCTCGGTACGCACCGTCCCCGCAGTGTGGCTCGCGCAGACCCGACCGGGCGCCCGCATCATCACGCCATGGAGCAGCGCCTGGATCAGCTACGGCACGCTCACCCTCACCCGGCGCGCAGACGGCACCGCATCCGGTCGGTTCGCGCCGTACGGCGCGTACATGACCATGCGCGGCCAGCGCCCCGACGTGGAACTCGACCGTGACCTGCTGCGTGAGGGCCAAATCCCGGACCGCTCGACCAGTGTGCTCTCGCCGTGGGCTGTGGCGGGGGAGGACCTGGATGCCCAGTTCGCCATCGGGCTGCGGGTGCCCGATGTGTGGCACTCCTGGGACACCCAGACCGACCAGACGCACATCCGACTGTGGCTGGCTGACGACTCCGCCAGCTCCTGGGCTGCCGTCGACTACGACGGCCGTCAACTGGACACCTTCGCCGTCCAGCAACACGGCCCCCGCCGCCTGTGGAACGAGATCGAAGCAGCGCACCAGGAGTGGACACGCGTCGGCCGGCCGGCCATCGCCCAGCACCACGTCACCATCGGCCCGTATGGACGCACCGAACTGAATGTGGATTCGGCGTCACTTCCCGCCGCGTCGACGTGACCCAATCGTCCGGCACCGCGGGCCGCCGGCCATAGCCCGTCCGACGCCGACGGCCGGTCGTACCGCACCAGCTGGGGAGCTGAGCAGGCTCACGTGGCTGCGGCCCCACCCGGCTGCGACCTCGGAGTCGTCTACAGCAGGGCAGGGCCGGCGAGACGGGCTCGCCGCTGCGCATCGGTGACAGGCGGCCAGTGCCCCGCACCCCCAGCCCAGTGCACCTCCGCCTGACCCGCACGGTCAGCCAGGCGTTCGCGTGACAAGAGCGTGCTGCCGCCGTGTGGACCGCGCGGGGCCTTAAGGAGCGACCGTGCAAGTGGGGCGCGGAGAAGGTCCGCCTCGGCCAACCGGCGGCAGGAGACCCTTCGACGACATTGCCGAAGCAGCGAGACCTAGCCGGCCTGCCCACCGCACCGCCGCTGCTGCAGGGCCTGCGGCGCCTGGTCAGTCCCCCCACAAAGGCCCCGCCCTATCAACCGTGCCTGGTGGGCCATGCCGCCCGCACCGGTGGCCGGCTCCAGACCGAAGGCGTTCAACTGCGTCTGCTGATGTCATGACCTGAGAGTTTCTGGCCTTTTCGGCCGCTCTCGAGCGAATAATAAGAGGGAATCGCAGAGGCCCTCGTCACTCTGGGGCCTGTTCGTGATTATCGACTCGTGGCCGTGACGATGCTCCGGCCGTGACTACAGGGTGGGGTTCGCGCACGGTACGCGCCGCGGTGTTCGCGGCGGTGTGCGTGCTGCTCGCCGCTGTGGGGCATTCCATGGTCTCGGGGCCGCCGGTGCCCTGGTGGGCGTTGAGCGCCGGAACGGCGCTCATGGCCGGGATGGCTTGGCCCTTGACAGTCCGGGAGCGCGGTGTTGCCGTCGTGGTGCCTGTAACGGTGGCCGCGCAGGCGGTTCTGCACTCGTGGTTCTCGCTCGCCCCAGTGATTGCCCGATCGACAGCACGTGGTGGTCCGCTCATTCGGCGGTGGCTGGACCAGGTGTTGTGCGCAGCCGGAGGCCTGATCAAGTCTGTCTTCTCGGGTGCGGGGGCCGCGTCTGCGGGGCCCGGGGACCACGTGATATCCGCCGGACCTGCCACGGACGGCATAGGAACGATGTGCCACCACGCGGTCTCCGCCGCGTCGGCCGGTCTCATGGGGCCCGTGAGGGGTGCGGGGCACGACATGGATGGCTGGTCTCCTGCCGCCATGCTCGTGGCCCACTTGACGGCCGCAGCCGTGTGCGGCCTATGGCTGGCCTACGGCGAGCGCGCCGCATTCCGTCTCGCCCGTGCTTTTGCAGGAAGGCTGATCGCGCCACTGCAATGGCTGCAGGCGCCGGCTCCGCCGCATCGGCCGCGATGCCGCCCCCGGCATCCCAGTACGAACCAGCCACCACACTGCCTCTTGCTCTCGTGTGAGATCCCCACTCGGGGGCCACCTGAAGGGATACCTGTCGCCTGACGACAGCTGGCTCTCTGCTGTCGACTGCCGCCGACATTCGCGGCATCAACAGCGCACCACAGCATGCAAGCAACAGCGCAACAGTCCGCTTGTGCTCGTTCGGGCCGTTGCTCTGGACTCCCATGCCCGCGGCCGTTTCTGCGCGCGCTCGAGCCCGGGCATTCGCATCTGACAGGAACCCTTATGTCCGTTACGTTTGATCCGCATTCCGCTGAAGATGACCGCGACACCACCCGACTGGTCGCATCGCCTCCCGAGGACCGGCCCACCTGGCCATCGCTGCGTCCGTTGGTATTGCGCCTGCACTTCTACGCGGGAGTGTTCGTCGCCCCCTTCTTGTTTGTCGCCGCCGTCACCGGCTTCCTCTACGCCTGCTCCTACCAGGCCGAGAAAATTGTGTATGCGCATGAGCTGAGGGTCCCTGAGGGGAAGCAGAAGCTGCCGCTGTCACAGCAGGTGGACGCCGCACGCCGGGCCCACCCCGAAGGCACCGTCAGCGCGGTGCGCCCCTCGCCGGATGCTGGCACCACGACGCGAGTGCTGCTGGCCGGGACCCCTGGAGCGGAGGTGGGCAATACGCTCGCCGTCTTCGTGAACCCGTACACCGCGCAAGTTCGTGGCGCGCTGGAGCAGTACGGCACCAGCGGAGCTCTCCCGCTGCGGGCGTGGATTGACCACCTGCACCGCGATCTGCACCTGGGCGAACCGGGCCGGCTCTACAGCGAGTTCGCGGCCAGTTGGCTGTGGGTGATCACCGGTGGCGGTCTCATGCTGTGGTTTGCACGCCGTCGGGCGGCCCGAAAGGTCCGCCGAGCCAGCGGGCGCAGGCGGACTCTGTCCCTGCATGGCTCGGTCGGAGCCTGGGCGGCCGTCGGCCTGTTCTTCCTCTCGGCCACGGGGTTGACGTGGTCGACGTACGCTGGCGCCAACATCACCGAGCTGCGTGCGGCCCTCGGCCAGGAGACGCCCATCATCTCGGCGTCCGCTGCCTCAGGTGGCGAGCACGCTGAGCACCAGCACATGCCCGGCATGGACATGGGCGGCGAGGACGTGAGTCACAGCGACAAGCACGACGTCGGCCTGGACGCCGCGTGGAATGCCGCACGGGCCGAGGGCCTCTCGAGCCCACTGGAGATCGTCCCGCCCGGTGACGACTCGTCCGCTTACGTGGTCCAGCAGATCCAGCGCAGTTGGCCGGAAAAGCAGGACGCTGCCGCCGTGGACCCGACGACCGGCCAGGTCACCGATGTCGTTCGGTTCGCCGACTATCCACTCCTTGCCAAGCTCAGCCGCTGGGGTATCGACCTCCATACAGGCACCCTCTTCGGCATCGTCAACCAGGCCGTCCTCGCGGTGCTGGCTCTTGCTCTGGCTGTATTGGTCGTTCTGGGCTACCGCATGTGGTGGCAGCGCGGGCGCGAATCCGCCTTCGGCCGTCCGATACCGCGCGGCGGCTGGCGGCGCGTCCCGCGATACGTCCTCGCACTGCTGATTGCGCTCAGTGCCCTCCTCGGCTACGTCATCCCGCTTCTGGGCATCCCGTTGGCTGGGTTCCTTGTCATCGACTCCCTGCTCGGCGCCATGGATCGGCGGCGCGGAGACCAAGCATCCTCACCAGCGGCGTAACGGCTGTGGCGGGGCACCACCTCGGTGGTGCCCCTACCTGAAGGTGCCGCTGCGCGGGAGAGTGGTGGATGCGCAGTTGCCGTTCCTCGCAGCTGAAGGTGGCGTCTACGCACAGCAGGAGTCCTTACCGCGCTCACAACGTGAGTGGAACACCATTGAGGTGTGCACGAGCCTCCGTGATGCACGGGGAGGAGTCGCTATCTCTTCCTCCGCGTCCTCCGTGAGCTGTGCGGATGCCGGTCGGGCAAGTCGCGCCGACCGGTGGCAGGGCACGAGAGGTCTGTCTACAGCAAGACAGGCCCGTACGACCCGGGTCAACCTTCCGGAGCAAACACGGCGGCCCGGCTCAGGGGGAGGAGCCGGGCCGCCGTGAGCATTTCAACGGGGGAGCCAAAATGCTTTTCTGATCATGGAGGTTATGTGCGAGTGACGAGTTTCTAATCCTGGCGGACGGTTTCCAGACTCAAGATGGCTGATTCGTTCCAGGAAGCGCTGGGTTACGCAGCAAGCGGCCTGGCTCTTCGTCGCGGCTATGCCAGCCTGGCCGCAGGAGCGTGAAGTGGCTCCACTTGGGAGTCTGTTTTGGCCCCACTTGGGAATCTTGAGGGGTGATTTGGGGAGTGAGATTTGGCCCCGCCTCCGGGAGGTCGGACCGGGATGAGGCAATCGGCTGGAGGGGCGAGCTCTCCCCGTGCTTGCATGGGCTTCATGGTGTCTGCCGACCGTTTACTCGCCTTCGCGGCCATGTCGTTCCTGCTGATCGTGATTCCCGGTCCCAGCGTGCTGTTCGTGATCGGGCGTGCGCTTGCGCAGGGGCGCCGTGCGGCACTGACCACGGTCGTGGGGAACACGATCGGCGCCTATGTGCTCATCGTGGCCGTGGCGTTCGGAGTCGGTTCGGTGGTGGAACGCTCGGTGCTTGTCTTCACGGTGCTCAAGCTGGCTGGTGCCGCTTACTTGGTGTATCTCGGCGTCAAAGCATGGCGCGAGCGTAGTTCGCTGCAGGCTGCGGTCACGGGTGTGGGGGCTGGGCAGAGCGGTCTGCGCACGTTTTGGGAGGGGTTCGCGGTCGGCGTGACCAACCCCAAGACGATCGTGTTCTTCGCCGCCGTCCTGCCGCAGTTCGTCGACCGTGGGCAGGGGCATGTTGCGGGTCAGATGCTGGTGCTCGGCCTGGTCTTCAACATCATTGCTGTTGCTTCGGACATGGTGTGGGGGCTCGTCGCGGCCACCGCTCGGGACTGGTTCGCCCGTTCACCGCAGCGGCTCTCTCTGGTTGGCGGGATCGGTGGCCTCACCATGATCGGTCTCGGTGTCACCGTCGCCGCGACTGGCCGTAAGGACTGACCCACCCCGTCGGTCACGAGTATGGTCACTAGCCGGAGACTTGCTGTTGCGCCCGCGTCTGAGCGAGCCGGTAGGAGTCGGTCCCGGTCTCGATGATGTTGCCGCCGAAGGTGAGCCGGTCGACGATGGCCGCGCAGAGCCGAGGGTCGGTGAAGGTCTTCGTCCAGCCGCTGAAGCTCTCGTTGGATGCGATGGCGACGCTGTTCTTCTCCTCGCGTTCGGTCAGGACCTGGAAGAGCAGGGAGCACACCGATCCTCCCACCGCAACCCCGCGGATGGGGCCAAAACTCGCTCAAACGCCTTTCCCGCCAAGGGCACTGGGGCCACTCCTCACCCGTAGGTGGGGCCAGAACTGGCTCCCAGAATCACCAGCCGAACAGTCTGCCATCGCCTGTGCTGGAGAGGTGGCACTCGATGGTCACGACGACTGCCCATCCTTGTCGGCCCTGTCCTCCTATAGCTGGCACCGATCGTCGCCCCCGGGCCCTCGTCGCCCACTTCCTGGCCCTCACGCTTGCCAGGCCCCAGCGACACGCGGCCAGGCGACTTATGACTCGCTCTCCGAGCTCCGTCATCCACAGCACTGATGAACCCCGTTCGCAGCCGAATCCGTCACAGCCGGGAAGCGGTCGGTGCCCCTCGCGGGCCCGGGGTCGGGGGACCGCAGCCACCCGGGCGGGCATATCCGACGATCACGGCAGTCACAAGAGCACTGCATGTCCGTTCGCCCAGCTACACGAGAACAGGGACCTCTCTGAGCTCAGGCAGCGTCGTCTGGGCAGTGGGCTCCCACCGCAGCAAGCAGATGACAAGCACTGTGGTCTCGCGCTGCCGGCCGTTAAGTCTTGGGAAGTGTTATCCCCATCTCGCGCATTGCGTCGGATGCCGGCCCGCCTTCGGAGCGTTCTGTCTTGTATCCCTTGACTCCGGGCTGCAGGGTGCGGGGGTCGACCGCTTCGGAGGGAGCACCGGTTTCGTAAAGGCCTTTGGGTTGCTGGTCCCGGTCGTGGGGTGCGAGCCAGAAGACGCGGCGCAGGTAGGTGCCGGAGGCTCGGGAGGGTTTGGCTTCGGGCCCGAGAATGGCGTACCCGACCAGGCGGCCGTCGCGGTGATAGGCGGGCTTGCGGCGGCGGCCGGAGAGCCGGTCCAAGGACTGGCGGACGTAGTCCAGGGCATCGGTGTCTTCCAGCCATACGAGGTCGACTTCGTGGGTGAGGTCCTCGGGGTCGATCAGGGCACTCACACGGTCTCCTCGTCTGTATCAGCGATCAGGCCGATGCCTGGGTAGTACTTCTTGGAGTTGGACGTGGCCATGTCCTTCGGGGAACGCATGCCCAGTACTTCGCGGACTCTGGCGGCGAATGCGCGGGAGGAGACGGGGGTGGCTCCTTCGCTTTCGCACCAGCGGGCGTAGGCGAGGTAGAGGTGCTTCTGCTCGGCGCGCAGGCCAGCGTCGATCTTGCAAGACTCGCTCAGGAACCGTCCCATGTGGTCCTCAGTCTCCGCGTAGGCGGTGGTGGCCACGCGTACCCGCTCAGGTCCAGTGAGGTCCTTCTCGCCGCTGAGGTAGCGGCGGGCGCCGTTGATGAGCCAGGCCAGAATACCGGGGCCTTCCTCGGTGACGAGGATGTCGGCCAGGTTATCGACCTTGCGGGCGTCGGGGACCACGCGTTCGAAGGGGACAAGTCTCATACGGCGCCAGAAGGCGAAACCACCAGTGTTGACCTCGGGCCGGTGATTGCCCAGGACAAAGAGCTTGTGGGTGGGGTTGAAGGAGAAGAAGTCCTGCCGCATCCGGCGGGCCTTTAGCTTATCGCCGCCGGTGAGCAGCTTCACACGGGCCTCGTCGAAACGGTCGCCGGCCTTGAGCTCGGAGCAGACGATGACACGGCGGCCGTGAAGTTCGGCCAGGTCAGTGGGGTGGCCTTCGAAGGGACGAGCCATCAGAAAGCCGGGCGGCGCGGCATCCGCGTACTCCCCCAGGAGCTTGACCAGGACGTCGAGCAGGACGCTCTTGCCGTTCTTGCCCGAGCCGCACAGGAAGGCCAGGATCTGCGCACCCACATCGCCGGTGACGGAGTAGCCCAGCAACAGGTGCAGGTAGCTGATCATCTCCCGGCCTTCGGCGTCGGCGCCGAAAGTGTCCTGCAAAAAGCGCTCCCAGCGCGGGGTGGGCATCTCCTGAGGAGAGGTGGAGGTGGCACGGGAGTGGAAGTCGCGGCGCGGGTCGGGCGGGTTGATTCGACCGGTACGCAGGTCGACGATGCCACCGGGGGTGCACAGCACGTGGGGATCGGCATCCAGCGCGGCGGCGTCCAAGAGCATGCCGCGAGCAGACTTGGCCTGCAGGAGCATGGATTTGATGCCGGTGGTGGACATCGCGCGGTGGCGGGCGCGGCGCAGGTCGGCGTCGGTGTGGATACCGTCGGGATCGGTGGTGGCGAGGGATTCGGCCATGTCACCGGCGGCCCAGACGATGGTGTCGTGGTCGTCGGGGACCCAGCAGTAGCCGTTCCACTTCAGCCAGCCCAGGCCATTGGCGTGCTGGTAGTCGCCGGCGTAGAGGTGGGCGAAGGTCTTGGCCATGCCGCGGTCGGTGAGTGAGTCGGGCAGCACTCCGGCACTGGTCACCCGGTAGGGCAGCGCCGCCCCCTCTGGCGCGACCGAGGGCGGGGGACTTTGAGTGGGTAGCGGAGCGGGGGGCTGGGCCAAGATCTGGCGTGCGATCGCGGCAGCGTCGAAGGCGGCGGTCACGGGCGGCCTCCCGGGTAGAGCGGGCGTTGCGTGCCGGCCCGCAGGCCGTTGCGGATGATCTGGTCCGAGCGGGAGTGCAGGTGCGGCCGTGCGTGGTCGGCGGCGGCCAGAACCGCTTGGTGGGCGGCGTCTTCGGTGAGGTGGCCGGCGGAGACCAGGCCGCCTGCGGTGTAGGCGGCGCGGTTCAGTTTGTCGGAGAAACCCATGCCGGAGGGGGCCGTGGCGCAGCCGGCGACCTCCTCCAAGACAGTGGCCAGAGTGCGGGCGGCGGGCTGGCGGCCGCCGCCCGCGGCGATGACTGCCTGACGGGCTCGTGGAGCTGGCGCGGTCGCGGGGGGCACAGCGGGGGAGGACTGAGGGGAAGGCTCAAGGTGACCGGTGCGTTCCAACTCGTGCGCCAGCCACTGGGGCAGCGGAGCGGGAATTCGGCAGGACCCCAGAGGGGTGTAAGTGCCATCGGTGGTTGTGGTGCCGGGGGCAATGATGTATCCGCCGGTGGCGCGGACGTCGACCTGCCAGCCCAGCGCCCGGCTCTTGCCGGTGCCAGTTGAGCAGAGCCAGGTGCGCCCTTCCTCCTCCCGGTACCAGATGTGCAGGCCGCCGGAGGGAGTACGGACGCGCAGGGTTTCCTCGTCGGTGGCTGGGTCGGGTGCTTGGCGGAGGGCAGCCAGCACCGCCAGGGTGTGGAGGCCGCTGGTCCAGCCGGTGAGGTCGACCGTGTCATGGACAGGAATGCCAGGCAGCAGGCGGCTTCTGTCGGGCAACTGCTCATGATGGGTGTCAAGGTCAATGACAATCAGGCCAGCCGGACCGCAGGCAACACCCACACCGAAGCCCGGGTGTTGAGACCACCAGGTGTGGATCAGTGCCGGGTCGGTGGTCGCGCTGTAGAAGCCGTGACACCAGCGGCCGGCAGCGCGGCAAGGGCAGCCTTTAAGGCTGTGGCCGGGCATGGCACAGCGGGGGCAGTTCCGTGCGGGAGTCTTGCGGCCGGGCGACAGCGGATGCACCGGCCAGCAGGCTGTCGCGCACCACTGCGCGACAGCCTCCATGTCGGGGCGGAACTGTGCTTCGGTGATGGCTGGCCTTCGATTCGTGTGGGGACAGAGCCCTTTTAGTCGCTGCGGGAAAAGGCCCAGCTCAGGAGGGCGGGGCCTCTCTCGCAGCGACTGAAGCGACTCTAGTTCTGAACTGTTGCGATCACAGGCTAGCGGAGGAAGGCACCACGACGACGAACCCTGTCTACGCGGCGCTGCGGGAGCCTCGTTCCAGGGCGGTCGGCGCGGGGCCCGGCATTCCTTCTTGGCAGGGAGCGACCCAAGCGACCGAACATCGGGCATGCCATCCTCGTGACCCGCCCTGACTGCCGGGCGGAGTCAACTCCTGGGTCGCTTGAGTCGCTGCGATCAACAAGGCTCCATGCTTCGGTCGCTCCCTGCCTCCAGAAAAACGGCCTCGCCCTGGTGCGAGAGCGAGGCGAGCGAGCCCTGTCAGGGGGAGTCGCTGAGCTGAGTACCGAACCTGAGCGACCGACAGGACTTCGGTCGCTTTCTCCTCAAAGGGCAGAAGTCGCTGGTCAGGGCCGTTTGAGAGGCTGGCAGCGACTGGAGCGACTCTCGTTCGGAATTACGACGACATTCGCGTGTGCGCGTGCGTGTCATAGATACCAGTCTTCAGTCGCTTCAGTCGCTGTCTAGGTTGGAATGACATGTTGACCTGCACATTTAACAAAAACTCATGACGGATCCGTCCTCACAGCCAGTCGCTGGAGCGACCTTTCAGTCGCTCTTCCTCAGTCGCTGCCGTATCTCCAAGCGACTCGACCAGGCGGCCCCCCGTCAGAGCAGCACCCACCGGCCGGAGCTGCTGCTCTTGAGACCAGGAGGTGCGACAGTCTCCTGCCCACCTAAGCTGAGCCCCGCGCCGCGTTCCCAGAAACCACGGTGGGACAGGACGGCCCTTGCGGTCCCGCACGAAGACGGCTCACCGCGGACACCTGCTACACAGCAGGCCGCCGCTGTGCCCACGGTTGCGCATGCTCAAGCTGGGCCGCCAACCGCAGCATCTGACCGTCGGCTCCCAGACGACCAACGAACTGCACACCAAGGGGCAGCCCCTCCCCGGACCAGTGCAGGGGCACGCTCATCGCCGGACGCCCGGTGATGTTCGCAAGCTGGGCATACGGCACCCAGCCGAGATTGTCGCTAATGAGCTGATCGACGAGCGGAGTGAACCTGAGTAGCCCGCCAGCACGGGCCCGCAGCACAGCCTTCTGCGCCCGCTGGACAGCGACAGAAGGGGTGAGCGCGCCGATGAGAGGTGGAGGTGTCGCGGTAGTCGGCGTGAGCAGCAGATCGTAAGAGGCATGAAATTCCGCTAGGCGCATCACATGCACCTGGCGATGTTCCATCGCGCGGATCAGTTCGACAGGGCGGATCGCCCGGCCCAACGCAGCCATAACCAAGGTATCCGGCTCGAAGCCGGAGTTATCAGCACCGGTCCTTCGCTTCGCATCATCAACGGCATACGCCATGTAGGCGAACCAAGTCGTCAGAAACATCCGGGCCAAGGCCGCGTCATCATAGGGTGCCTGCTCGAGCCACTCGACGTCGTGGCCGAGCTCGGACAGAACGTCAGCCGCGTGTGCCGCAGCGGCGAGAGCCTCCGGATGAGGCCGGGAGTTGATGGCGCTGGCCGTGCATATGCCGATCCGGAGCCGACCGGGAGGACGCCTGACCTCCTCGGCAAGAGCTCTGCCTGGCTGTGCCCCAAGGTAGGGGGCCTCAGCAGTGGATCCCCTCAGCACGTCCAGCATGACTGCGGTGTCACGGACCGAGCGGGACACCACGCCGTTGGTCGCCGTTCCGCCAAGGCTTTCACCAACCGCGGGCCCCGCCGGCACCAACCCGCGCGAGGGCTTGAGGCCGAACAGGCCACACGCGGAAGCGGGGATGCGGATAGAGCCGCCCCCATCGCTCGCGGCCGCGCACGGGACAATCCCAGCAGCAACCGCCGCCGCCGCGCCCCCGGAGGAGCCCCCCGGGGTATGAGCGAGGTTCCAGGGGTTGCGAGTCGGCCCGAACAAGACCGGCTCTGTGACTCCTTTGGCCCCGAACTCAGGTGTGTTGGTTTTCCCAAAGACAGTAAGCCCGGCACCCAGCCAACGCTGCACCACGGTGGCGTTCACCGACGGCGCCGCAGAAACCAGGGCCCGGCAGCCGTCGCTCGTCGGGTGACCGACCAGATCCTGGTGGAGATCCTTCAGCAAGAAAGGGACGCCCACGAACGGCGCGTCCGGTGTCTCCTCCACGTCCGGCGGCTCGAACTCGGCGATGATCGCATTGATCCTCGGATTGACCTCAGCCGCACGAGCACGGGCTGCCTCCAACAGCTCGGCGGGCTTGACCTCACCGGAACGAACCAACTGCGCCAGGCCCACAGCATCGTGACTCAAGTAGTCATCCATCACTCATCTCCTTCGCACCGAGAAACCACTGTCGCTCTCCTCTCCACAACACACCAACGCCATAAGCAGGTTGGTCCGACGCTGAAACACCGCACCCTGAGCTGGAGCGCTTCTCCACACGGCTTGTGGCGCCACCCCCGTCGCCGTAAGCGCTGTCCGCTCTCGGCTGGCACCCCTGCGCAGAGACTTCGACCAGTCGCCGGAGAGGCAGGTGGCCGGGTAGTGAGGAGGAGCCGCACCCCGGCGGCTGCGGAGCCGTGACGGCGATGTCAAAAGTTGCCCAGCTTCCCCCAATGTCCAGCTTTGCTGCAGAGAGAACGGAACCCGGAGACGGGTGCTCTCCGAGTCGATGCACCATCAGCTATGGTCTTGGCTCGAACTGTTTCAATGTGGCTCTGACCAGCGCAAACAGTGGCTGGTTAGATGCGGAAACGGCCCTGCGTCCAAGCACGCCAGGGGTAGCTGAAAAGGCTGCGGGTAACCAGTTCGTGATGTTGAGCTTGTCGTCGCGCTGAGCTTTTCAGCTTCATGGACGGCAGGCAGGGCAGGGCGCCTGAGTCCCACGCCCGCTGAGGCCGCGGGGCTATATATAGCGCTCCGGCGCCTGACCGAGGAGGTACCGGTGAGACAGAAGCACGGAACTGACAACGACCCCGACAGCTCTGCACCACAGCGACGCACCGATCTTCTCCCTGCCCTGTTACGAGCCTGGCGGCTGGAGGCGGGGCACAGGCTGAAGCGTGGAAAGCCCCTCACCCAGCTGGAAGTCGCCACTGAGGTCGGTGTCAGTGAGAGGTGGTACCGGAACCTGGAAGGAGGGGAGCAGGTTGCCCTGAACGCCTCCCGGGTCAGCCGCCTCGCCGACGCGCTCGCTCTCGGCCCGGATGAACGGATGGCTCTCTACTCGCAGACGCTGGGTGGCATGCCGTCAGATGTCGCGTCGAGCGGGAGAGACGAGGAGGTGCTCGGCCTTCACCGCCTGGCCGACACGGCTACCACCAATCTTGCGTACCTCACCGACGCCGTGTGGAACATTGTGGATTACAACTCACGCATGGCTGAATGGTTTCCATGGGTGCGCTCACCCGAGGCGAATCTCATGCACTGGATATTCCATTCCCCCGAATCGCGGAAACAGCTCGTCGACTGGGAAAAGCATGCGGAAATATACCTGGCGCAGCTTCGCTTCGCGTTGGCCTGTGAGCCTCGCGATTATCGCCTCGAATCACTTCTGCAGTCGATACTCGTCGACCCGGAATGCCGCCGGATGTGGGAACGGGAGACCCGAGTGGTTGCCTACCGTCAAGGGCACCGGTACAGGCTTCGGCTCCCGCACGTCTCCTCTGAGGAGCTAGAGGTCACCAGCCAGGTACTGCTCCCCGCCTACTGCCCGGATCTGCGCCTTGTCATGGTGGTGCCGTCAGAGCAGGGGTGAATCGAGGGCGCCGGGACCAGCACCTGGCGCCCGCCGGACTTACCACGTCCGACCGCAAGCGCACCGGCAGAAAACTGCCGATTCGCCAACTGGTGAAAATTTAACGCGCAACAGATTCCATGTGCCCCGGCCCGGCGAAGCCGGGCCGGGAATTCAAACTCTTGACAGTTTGTCTACCCCCCTGCGAATCTCATGCCCGGAAACAGCTCCGTGAGCAAAAGACGGCCGAGGAGTCTGTTCGTTGGCGGGGCACCGCGGGGGCGCTCTGCCTGTGCGTGCAAGGAGCTGCAGTGGAACTCGCCTTCATCGGCTGCTGCGCTGCGCATGCGGGTCCGGTGCCCGGCATCCCCAGCTCCCCCCGCGCCCGCGGGCCTTGGGGCACGAACCGGCGGGCAACCGCCCGGGCGACGATGTCGGCACACGAGGCCGCCGTCCTTGCCCACCTGGCCGCGCCTGGTGGGCAAGGACGGCCCTGGCACACGATGAAGCAGCCGGCGGCTCCCCATCGGCACCGTGGCCAGCATTCCCCAGTACCGGGACTCCTTCGTCTTCGGGCACAGTCGGCCTCGCAGCCAACGCGCGTTTCCCCCGGGGGAAACAGGTGCCCATGGCCTTCCCTTGCCGACGGCCGCACTGCCGCTGTGGCTCTGTCAGGTGCACGACCACAAGTGTCCTACCGCCCCCCATTGCGCGGTTCCGCGTTCGCCTCGGTCGCACACCGCATCGGTCCCGACCTGTCAGTTCCTCGCCACGGGCACCACTGCGCACGGCACCGCCCCGTACCCATTCGTCACGTGTCTCTGAGCAGCAGACCACCGTCCTGCGCCAGTGCCCCACAACGCCACCCACCGGAACAGACCGCCGCCACTTTCGCGAGTACGCGTCTGCCCAGCAGAGCGTGAGGAAGCGACTCCCACGCGCAGAGCCCACCGGCACCGCCACTCCTACCAGCATCAAAAGCCCACGAAGCAAGAGAAAGGCTCGTGAAGTTGAGCAAGCTGACCGCAGACGGCGCCAGCCCGCATGGCGGCTCAGGCCAGCCCGGAACGGGCCCGGCCGAGAGCGCTGCCCCTGGTGGCTACCGGAGATCTGTAGGCTCACGCCAGCTGCAGATGATGGCCATTGGCGGCACGATCGGCACCGGCCTGTTCCTCGGTGCAGGCACCGCGATCGCCCAGGCCGGTCCCAGTCTGATCATCTGGTACGCCGCAGCCGGTGTCCTGCTCTTCTTCGTCATGCGAGCGCTGGGAGAACTGCTGACCGCACGGTCCAGCGCTGGCGGCTTCGCCGACCACGCTCGGGACTACCTCGGCCCCTTCTGGGGATACGTCACAGCCTGGACCTACTGGATCATGTGGGTGACCACCGGCATGGCCGAGATCACCGCAGCCGGACAGTACGTGACGTACTGGTACCCCGACTTCGCGCAGTGGAAGACCGCACTGATCTCCCTCGCAGTCCTGGCCTGCGTCAACCTCATCTCAGTGAAGATCTTCGCTGAGATGGAGTTCTGGTTCGCCCTCATCAAGATCGCAGCAATCGTCGGCATGATCCTCATCGGCCTCGGCGTGCTGCTCATCGGCTTCAGCGATGCCGGCCACACGGCCTCCGTCACCCACCTGTGGGCCGATGGGGGAATCGCCCCCCACGGCATCGGCAGCTCTTTGATGACGCTGCAAATCGTGCTCTTCGCCTACCTCGGCGTGGAACTGGTTGGCGTCACAGCCGCCGAGACCAAGGACCCGGCGAAAAACATCCCCCGAGCGATCAACAGCCTGCCGCTCCGCTTCGGCCTGTTCTACCTCGGCTCCCTGCTGGTCATCCTTTCCGTCGTCAGCTGGCAGGAGTTCCGGCCGGGCACCAGTCCGTTCGTCGCAGCATTCAGCAAGATCGGCATTCCTGCGGCCGCCAGCATCGTCAACTTCGTCGTCCTTACCTCCGCGCTGTCCTCCTGCAACGCCGGAGGCCTGTACGCCACAGCACGCATGCTGCGCACTGCGGCGCTGAATGGACACGGGCCCAAGGTGCTGACCCGGATGAGCAAGCGCGGAGTGCCTGCGGTGGCCGTGCTCGCCTCCGCCGTGGTTATGGCGATCGGCGTATGGGTCAACGCCGTGGACCCGGGCCATGCCTTCGTCTACATCACGGCGGTGTCCACCGGTGGCGCCATCACGATCTGGAGCATCATCTTGGTGACCCACCTTTGCTACCGCCGGGCGGCGCGGGCGAAGCAGGCGCCGCAGTCCCCCTACCGGATGCCCGGCGCTCCGTACACCAACTGGCTGGTCCTGGTGTGCTTCGCCTTCATTACCGTGCTGATCGCCTGGGGAACCGACACACGCATGGCCCTGTACGTCATCGCCGTGTGGTTCATCCTTCTCGCACTGGGCTACCCCTTGGTGCGCTCCCGCCGGGGCGCCAAGCGCCCGGGAGCCGTCGAGGACTCCCAGGCCCCGGCGTCCATTCGGGACCCGGCCTAGGTGCGGATCCCCAGAGGTACCGTCTCGCGTGCCTGGCCGGGGCCAAGGCTTCTCTCTGCGTGAGCTGAGGGCCCTTTCGGCGACAGCTCCAGGCGCCGGGAGTACTCCTCCTGGCGGCGTGCTCGAGCACTCACGGTTGGCGTGGCTCCTGTGAGATGACCTCTCAGGACATCGGACAGGAGGCACGCCAACCCGGCAGCGCACGACGGTCTCCCGCCGTCGGCGGGAGACCGTGACAGCGACGGGAGCCGCGAGTTGCTGCCCCTGCCTCGCCCGGCAGCCCACTACTTCGTAAATTCACAGCAAAGTTTCTTCACTTAGTCCGCTGTATCGCTGAAGGAAGTGCAACATGTCAGAGGCATATCCGAGAACGTCTCAGAATCCGGGATGCCTCACTCGCAGGCTGAGATCATTCCTTAGCTGGACTAAAGTTCCCGCTATGTTGATCTTGAGTCGCTTAAGTCGCTGGTCGGGCAGCTACTCCATGCCTGAACAGCACCTTTACCGATATACGGCGAACCTCCTCGGCGCGGCCATCGGACGACTGCCGGCACTGCTGGGAGCCGACGCCACCCTGCCGTGCGGCCCAAACAGCAACGCAACGCTCCGATGCTCACAAGGGTTGAGAGTGCAGCCGGGGGCCGAACTGCGCCTGACCACCCCGCAGCGGCTTGCAGTAGTAAACATCCCCGGCGGCAGCGTTCCGGCCCCCGCCCAGCGACGCCCCCACATCCCGCACTCCGCTCGTGGTGACCGCAGCCCGCGGCAGCAGCAGTGCACCGCCCCTGCAGATCCATCCGAGTCGGAGTCACACGAGACAGCGGGCTGAAGGCAGCGACTGCTGCCCGCAGCGACTCACCGCAACAACTCGACCCCACCCGGGTGGCAAACGGCTTCCACACGCCGGCCGCCCCCACCGCATCCCCACCCCGCCCAGGCCCCCAAGCCCACGGGTCTGCACCACGACGGGAGACCTGCACGTGTGGTACCGAACCCAAACCCACGCCCACCAACGGCGCTCCAACCAGCACCACGACCACCAGACACCCACCCCGGCCCTGAGCTCGCCTCACTCAGACGAACAAACCGCAACTCCGGGCACCGACCCAGCTACCTGCCCTCGGCCGACCCCGCCCCTCAGCACGCCAGCGCCGCACACACGGCAAAGACGCCGGCGCTCTTGTCCCCACCGCCCTGCCGGGTCACTGTCCTCCTCCCACGCTCGCACTGCTCCCCTCATCGCAGGCAGCAGCATCCGTGTCCCAGGGAAACATTTCCTGTCACTTGCCGGGCCTACATCCCACACAACAGTCATAGCTGGCAATAACGCCTGCCTCCAACGGTCCGCCACAGCGGCCCTCACCGCCCAACGTCTCAACCACGCCACCTCGTTGGGCGCTCTCGCCATCCGAGAACATCCACCTGCCTGCGCCCTACAAGCCCACCCAAGCCGGCCCACGCGCAGCGCCCACCCTCTTCGCGCAACGCCGACAGCAACACCTCGGCGTCTCTCCCACCCCGGAGGTCACGCATGAAGCCCGATGTTCCCCATCCGGCAACTGTGGCCAGGTACACCATCAACGCCCCCCGTACCGCAGCACAGCCGTCACCTCCTGCAGCCGAAGATCAGCGCTCTCCCTGCCTCCTCACTGGCACAGGGCTGCTCCCCGCGTCCCTGACCGACCGCGGGATGGCCGCAGCCTTCGCACACCTCTACGCGGGTACATACCGACACGTGAATGGCCTGGGCTGGTACACATGGGCAGGAGGCCGGTGGCAGCCCGACGAGCATGACACCGTTGTCTGGGCTGCAGGCGACATGGCCGAGTCACTCGCACAGACCGACCCCACCGGCCACCACCCCGACACCGCGCTCCGGCGCCAACGGCGACACGCCATGTCTACCTCAGGCATCAAAGCCATGCTGCAACAGGCCAGGTCCGCCGACGGCATGCGGCTGGACGCCGCAGACCTGGATGCCGACCCCTACGCCCTGTGCACCCCCAAAGGCGTCGTCGACCTGATGACCGGGACAGTCGAGGAAGCCCATCCGCTCCGTGACTTCCATTCGCGCTGCACCGCTGTAACACCACGGAACATCCCAACACCGCGCTGGGACCGCTTCCTGCGCGACACCTTCGGAGACGACACCGACGGCCGCAAGATGATCGAGTTCCTGCACCTGCTTCTGGGCTACGCCATCACCGGCGATGTCGGAGCGCAGGTGATGGCCTTCTTCTACGGCATGGGCAAAAACGGCAAAAGCGTGCTCATGGACGTCATCATCAAACTGCTGGGCGACTACGCCGACGCGGCGTCACCTGGCTTCCTGATGGCTAAACACTTCGAAGAACACCCCACCGACCTCGCAGAGTTGCATGGCCGCAGGATCATCGTCTGTGGTGAGCTCAAGGCCGGAGACCGCTTCGACGAAGCCCGTGTGAAGCTCCTCACCGGCGGCGACACCATCAAAGCCCGCCGCATGCGGCAGGACTTCTTCTCCTTCACCCCTACCCACAAACTCTTCCTCCTGGGAAACCACCACCCGCTCGTCACCACAGGGGGCTTCGCGTTCTGGCGACGCATGCGCCTCGTTCCCTTCGAGCGCGTCGTGCCCGACGCCTGCAAAGTGGACAACCTTGCCGACGTCCTCGTCAGCACAGAAGGCCCTGGCATCCTGAACTGGCTCATCAAGGGCGCAGGCCGCTACCTAGCAGGAGAAAACGACCTCTCGGGCCCCGAACGCGTACGCCTGGCCACCGCCGCCTACGCCGAGACCGAAGACCACATGGGACGCTTCTTGAACGAGACCTGCACCGTCAAACCAGGGTTGCGCGCCGAACAGAAGCACCTCTACCGCGAATACGCCCGCTGGTGCGAGGACGAAGGAGCGCTGCCCCTGACTTCCCGCACGTTCGCCGGACGCGTCCGAGAGACCCTGGGCCTGCGCTCGCCCAAGGAAATGGCCACCTCCAATTCCAAGAAGTACTACCCCGGCATCGGCATCCTCAGCGACACCACAAAGGAGAACGCGTGAGCGCGCTCATCGACCCCGCGGACCTCACGCACGAAACAGGCATCGTATGGCTGGAGGACCCCGACAGGCTCGACTACGTTCGACAATCCCTCGACCGGGTCCCAGGACGCACACATCGCCCCCCCTACCACCGCAGCGGACGGATGATCGGATACGCGGTCCTGGGGCCCGATGCCAAACCCAGCCGCTTCTCCGGCACTCACCTACGCCGTGTCTTTTGGTTGGCCCCCCACGACCGCGACCAGCAGCCCACCGGCTTGTACAACACAGGCGCCCCTTCGGAGGCAATCGACCCACGGAGCGTGCATCCCGGCGTCAAGGGCTGCAAGACGGAACGCTCCGAGGGGGGCCCACTCTCGGCTGTCACGCGCGAGATCCGCATCAGTCCGCCCAAATCCTGACCCTGCCCGAGGCTGCAAAGATCGCCCGAGCACCGAACGGACCCCGTATGCGCTGCTGCCGGTCCAGAAGGGCGCTTAGCGACTGATGTCCTGCCCCCACAGGACCTGACCTGACCACCACTTGTGGATTGGCTATGCCATTAGCGGCGCCCAACTTAGAGGATCTGTTGCAGCATCACCCGCAGGGCGAGGCACAGCTGGGTCCCGGTGGTGGTCCGGGACCCAGCACTGCGGTCGACGAGAACGAGGAGACAGAGCACAGGTGAGCGGAGAGCGCGTAGTGGTGGGTGTCAGCGGCTCACTGGCGAGCTTGGCGGCGCTCCGTGCGGCTGTGACCGAGGCGCGCCACAGCGGCCGTGAGCTCACGGCCGTGATTGTGTGGGAGACCCCTGAAGGACGGGCGCTCTCAGTCCGGCATCCGGACCGGATCTGGGCAGCGCATTGGGCAAGGCAGGCACGCAAGCGTCTGGACCAGGCCTTTGAGGAGGCACTGGGAGGGACGCCGACCGATGTTCCGGTGCGCAAGCTGGTGGTGCGCGGCGGACCCGGCAGAGTTCTGCGAGACGTGGCCCATAAGGAGGGACACCTGCTGGTCGTGGGCGGCCGGCCCAGGGCATGGTGGGCACCGGTCCGGCAGTACGTGCGCTGGAATGTCCGCTGTCCGTTGCTGACGGTACCTGCCCCCGCACATCCCAAGCGTGCTGCATGGACACTGCGGCGCGTGGGGGCCGAGGACTTCATCAAGCTATGACCTTCACGCACCGGGATTGCGGGATGCTGACGCAAGCGGGCGGGCCACCGGCGCCGGCAAACGGCGCCTCTCTTGGCGCGACAGGGGGCTGAGCAGCGCCCCCTGTCCATCCCTGGCCTCCAGCGATCGCGTTCGGTCTGGCCTATGCCGTCCAGCTGTCCTCGGGCTGTAGCCTCACGGCTTCCTCGTCCAGCCAGCCAGCCTTCGCCGCGTTGACTCCGGCCTGGAAACGACTGTTTGCTTTCAGGCTCGCCGTTATCTCGGCAACTTTTCGGCGCACGGTCCTTTCATGCACTCCGAGCCGCCGCGAAATCGCCTGGTCCGTCATCCCGCCGGCGAGCATGCGCAGAAGGGTGGTCTGTTGCAGGCTGTCGGACTGCGGTGCCTTCCGGATCGGGGTGGTAGCAGAACGAAACACGAGAGGCTCTCCGTTCCCCGGAAAGGAATCCCTGGCAGGGCTGGGGGCGAACGCAGAGGACTGGGACCAGTAGTAGTCGAACACTGATCGCAGGACTTCGTTCACCAGCGGGCTGTGGACCACCACCATGCGGCCTTTCCCGTCATCGGAGAGACGGTGGGCGGGAGCGCTGAAAAGAGCAGTGGAGCAATCGATCAGCGCAAAGCTGAGAGGGAGCGTGGGGTAGGTTCGTAGGTCCGCCCCAAGGGCTTGCAAACCGCGCAGAATGTTGACCGGCTGCGAGGTGCCTGCGGTAGAGGACCTGATCACGGAACGCAGTGTGACGCCACGCTTCAGAACAGAAGCACACACCTGCTCCAGTGGCGCCGCCAATGCTTGCCCGGAACCCAGCAGGACGACCTCCCTAGTGGCCCCTCGGATTTCCCGCTCGAGGGTGGCAGCGATAGCGCCGGGATCATCTATCACCGTGACACGGTTTTCCTCCAGATGACTCATGTAAGTGGTTTTGAATTCTGTAAGCACGTCAAAGATGCTTTCCCAGGCGCGAGACATGTCGGCACAGAAATCTGACACCCTGTTTTTCGCTTCGTCCAGCAGGTCGCCAAGTGCATTTTGTGGAGGAAGGGCCACCCAGCCACTGGGTGTACTGGGATTTTCCGCGACAAGTCCCAGTCGTTTCAGGGATTTGATGTTCTTTTCGAACTCTGACTCGGACCAGCCGAATCGGTGCATCGCCTCGCGAGGCGTCCAGGTTACGTCCCACAGGGCCAATTCGTAGAGTGCATGCGCCTGCTGTCGATTGGCGCCCTGTATGGACGCAGCGTAGTCTTCGTGCATGTCAAGCCCCACCCTTTCGTTCGGGACCTAGCAGTCGACCAATCGGCAATTTTTTGCCGGTGACCGACGTCACAGCGCTGCAATCAGTCGACGCCGTCGTCGCTGACCTCATTAGGTTTCCTAACGAAACCAATTTAAGGGAACTCTCGCCGAAAGTGCAACCTACAGCATTATTTGGTTGAAAATTTGACGTGAGTTGCGAAGGGGGGCGGCAATCGTTTTTTGATATCCGTCCATAGTGGCGAATTGTGCGGCGAATGTGCAGGCCGGTGGAAGTGGATCTTATGCTGGCAAAGAGAACAAAATTACCACATGTGCCCTATCGGGCAAATAGCCCTGTAAGTGTCAGCTTGGAGAGGTGTTCAGGCGCCCGCCAGGGCGAACCAAGCTGGCCGCTTCCCGATGAAGCCCCACGTGAGAGGGCATTCGCGCGCATCACGGCCGCTCCGTGGCTGGCCGGCTGCCAAGATTCCGCTTCCGGGCATGCCCTGATCAGGCCGACAGGCCAAGAGTCCTGCAACGCAACCGTGAGCCATGCTTAAGTAATCGCGGCCCTCGCATAACTGAGCCGTGAGCCATGAGTAATCCGGCAATGGTCAACAGGGGCGGAAATGAAAAAACGTGTCGTTATTGTCGGCAATGGCATGGCCGGTGCGCGCACGGTGGCCGAATTGGTTGACAGGGATCCCGAGCTGAGCATCACAGTGCTTGGCGCAGAAGAGCATCCAGCCTACAACCGTACCATGCTGACAGAAGTATTGTCCGGTATTGTTGAGGAAGCGGACATCGGCCTCGCGGAGGAGCAAGGAAAGGCGGAAATCGAGACTGGTCTACGAGCTCTTAAAATCGACCGTGATAAAAAAGTAGTGAAGGATGCTGCAGGGATAGAGCATTCCTATGACGCACTCGTTCTGGCAACCGGAGGAATCCCGCGGATGCCCGATATATCAGGGCTGTGCGAGGAATCCGGAGAACTGATCCAGGGTGCTGCTTTCTTTCACACCCTGGACGATTGCCGACGCATCCTGCGCTCCGTCACACCGGGTTCCCGGGCCGTTGTCCTGGGCGGCGGCCTCCTGGGCCTGGAAACTGCTCGCGCCCTCGTCACCCGCGGCGCGGACGTAGAGGTGCTGCACGCCGGCGAAGTGCTCATGAACCGCCAGCTGGACCAGGTGGCCTCGCAAATCCTGGTCGAAAAGCTGGCCGGTGTCGGCGTCACCGTGCGGCTGGGCTGCACGATTACTGCCGTCGCCGGGGACCGGCGGGTGCAGGAGGTACGACTGGGGGACGGGACGTGGATCCCCTGCGATCTCCTTGTCCTTTCGTGCGGCTTCGCGGCGGCGACAGCGCTGGCCGAAGCGGCTGAGCTTCCCATCGGGGCAGGCGTGCTCGTGGATCAGGACATGCGTACCGCTGACCCGGACATCTACGCCGTCGGCGACTGCGCCGAAGCTGACGGTGTCGTCAGCGGGCTGGTCGGTGAGGCATGGAAGCAGGCGCGAAAGGCCGCGGAAGCCATAACCGGCGCGCGAGATCGCGATGCGTGCCTGGCGCACCCGCCAGCTGCTACACGGCTGAAGGCACCCGGCATCGAACTTACCGTGATGGGGGAGTCCAACGCCCCTGATGGGCCCAACGTGCACGCCGTTGAGGACGCCGACCACAGTGCGTACCGGCGCATCGTATTGCGCGAAGGCCGCATCAGCGGCGCGGTGGTCCTCGGGGGAGAAGCAGAAGACGCCACACCTTTTGTCGAGCACTATCACGCTGGTACTCGCCTGACACGGAACAAAGCCATCCGGATGCTGCATCTGGAAAAGCTGGAGGAGCCTGTCGCCGGCCAGAAGCCGGAAGACGCAGCCGTGTGCTACTGCAACAACGTCCCACAAAAAACGATTCTGGAAGCATGGACGCAGGGGGCCACCAGCATCGCTGCGATTGCCCGCAGCACCAAGGCGACCACCGGATGCGGAATCTGCCGCAGCAAGGTCGAAGCCCTACTGGCATCGGCCGCAGCAGCCGAGTAACCCTTGTCCGAATGCGCCGGTCGAGTACTTAACGAAGATCAGGTGTTGGATACCCTCAGCACATACCGGCGGAGCAGTCCCTCCGACGTCGCGCACGAAGGGTGCCACAATGGGCAGTGGAAAAATGGGACGAATTATAGCGATCCCGCCCCGGGAACGACGCCAAGACGGCAGGCCGAGCGATCCAGCCGTCCGCCCCATGACGAAAATTGGCCAGTCAGGGAAACTCGCCGATGTCTGCTACGACATCCGCGGACCGCTCGTCGAGGAAGCGAAGCGCCTCGAGCGAGAAGGCCATCGCATCCTGAAGCTGAACACCGGCAACCCTGCTGCGTTCGGTTTCGAGGCACCTGCCGAAATCGTGCTGGACATGCAGCGAGCGCTCGCTGAATCCCATGGTTACGGCGACTCGCAGGGCCTGGTCGCTGCGCGAAGGGCAGTAGTGCAGTACTACGAAACCCGAGGTGTCGAGGGCATCGACATTGATGACATCTACCTCGGGAACGGTGTATCTGAGCTCATACAAATGGCGATGCAAGCGCTGCTGGACACGGGGGACGAGGTCCTCATCCCTTCTCCCGACTATCCCTTGTGGACGGCATCCGTCAGCCTCGCCGGCGGAAAACCGGTGCACTATGCGTGCGATGAAAAAGGCGACTGGTACCCCGATCTCGCCGACATAGAGAAGAAAATTACAGATCGCACGAAAGCCATCGTGCTGATTAACCCGAACAACCCCACCGGGGCCGTGTACGACGAAACCCTGCTGCGTGGAATAGCTGACCTTGCCGGGCGGCACCAATTGCTCCTGTGCGCCGACGAGATCTACGACAAAATCGTCTACGACGGAGTCAAACACGTACCACTGGCCAGTATGGCCCCGGACCTGCTGTGTCTGACCTTCAACGGTTTGTCAAAATCCTACCGTGTCTGTGGCTACCGCTCCGGGTGGTTGGCCGTCAGCGGGCCAAAGGCGCACGCCAGAGAATACCTCGAGGGGCTGGGAATCCTGGCAAACATGCGCCTGTGCCCCAATGTGCCGTCACAGCATGCAATCGCCACCGCTCTGGGAGGCCGACAGTCCATAACAGAAATGGTACTTCCTGGTGGCCGCCTACATGTCCAACGTGACGTGGCCTGGAAAATTCTCAATGACATACCGGGCGTCAGCTGCACCAAACCCAAGGGTGCTCTCTACGTTTTTCCTAAACTGGACCCAAAGGTCTACCCGGTGAGCGACGACGAACAGCTCATGCTGGACTTGCTGCGTCAAGAGAAGATTCTCCTGGTCCACGGCCGAGGATTCAATCTCGCCACCCCCGATCATTTCCGCCTCGTCACCCTGCCCGACGCGGAGCAACTGACCGACGCCATCACCCGCATCGGCGCATTCCTCACGGAGTACCACCACCCCTGAACGCCCCTCGCGCTCCTACCTCAGCTCAACCGAACCACGACTTCGTGATTGGACAGGGCACAACATCCGGCGGCGCCTTAACGTGACGGTGCCGGGCCCACAAGAACCCGGCACCGTCCCCAGCGCACCGAAAGAGGCAGAACGAGCATGCAACCCCAAAAGACAACCTCCCCAACCGTGAACGGCACGGGGCTCCTGCTGGCCGTGCTGGGCGTGCTGGCCTTTTCCCTCACCTTTCCGGCCACGCAGAAGGCACTGCCGTCCTTCAACGCCTGGACCATCGGCATCGGCCGCGCTGTTGTCGCGGCCATCCCGGCCGCCATATGGCTGATGGTCAAGCGCGTGCGCCGGCCCAACCGTGAACAGCTGATCCCTCTGCTGCTCGTCGGCGTGGGAATCGTCGCCGGCTACCCCATCTTCACCGCGCTCGCCCTGGAACACGTGAGCTCCAGCCACGCCGCGGTGGTCACCGGCCTGCTCCCCCTGGCCACGGCAGCCTTCGGACGGCTGCGTGGTGAGCGCCCCAGCGCACTGTTCTGGTGGGCCTCTGCCGCTGGCGCTGCTGTCATCGTCATCTACACGCTGCGTCAGGGCTTCGGCGGATTCACCTTCGCCGACCTGCTGCTGCTGGGATCCCTTATCACCGGCGGCCTCGGATACGCCGAAGGCGGCCGCCTCTCCAAGTCGATGCCGGGATGGCAGGTCATCTCCTGGGGCCTTGTCCTGTCCCTGCCCCTCACGTTGCCGATCACCATCGTCTCTCTCGCCGTCGCCCCGCCGCACGACTTCGCGACCCAGCCCATCATCGGCCTGCTCTACGTCTCCCTCTTCTCCATGTTCCTCGGGTTCTGCGCCTGGTACCCCGGCCTCGCTCGCGTCGGCGTTACGCGAGGTAGCCAGATCCAACTGCTGCAGCCTCTGCTGACCGTCGGATGGGCGGCGCTGCTGCTGAACGAGACGATCGACGCATGGACGCTGGCCGCCGCAGTCCTGGTACTGGCATGTGTGGGACTCGCCCAATGGGCGCGCCTGTCTGCGTCGCCTGCCGCCACCCCGCCGGTCAGGGCTGAGGAGCCGGTTGCCGTTGAAAGCTCATGACCGACGCTAGAGACGCCTGCGCAGCGCCTCTGCCAGCACGGCGCGGCGACCTTAGTCGCCAGCGCCCTCCTGGCCGTGCCGGCCGCACCGACGGGATCAGCCGCAGCTACGCGACGAGCCCACCAACCGCGGCCGACACCTTGGAACGCAGCGGCAAACGCATCCTGCGACTGCACACGGCAGACCCCGTAGCCTTCGGCTTCCAGCCACCGGAGAGCCTGCTCCTGGATGTTCACCGCTCCCTGGCAGACTCTCCCGGCTACTGCCACCCGCAAGGCCTCACCCCCGCCCGCCGCGCCATCGTCCAGCACTACCGCAGCATCGGCGTGCCGCGCGTCGACATCGACAACGTCTACGTCGGAAACGGAGCCTCGGAACTCATCTTCATGGCCACCCAAGCCGTGTTGGAAGACGGCGACGAGGTGCTCGTCCCGCTACCCAGCCACCCGCTGTGGACCGGAGCCATCACCATGGCAGGCGGCACGCCCGTCCCCTACCAATGCGACGAGCAAGCGGGATGGCAGCCGGACCTGGTCGACCTGGCACGCAAGGTGACACCCCGTACCAAGGCACTGCTGGTGATCAACCCCAACAACCCCACCGGCGCGGTCTACGACCGCACCACGCTCCTGGGGCTGGCAGAGGCCGCGCGAAGACACCGACTGGTGTTGTTTACCGACGAAGTCCACGACAAGATCCTGTTCGACGACGCGGCACACATCCCGCTAGCGACACTCGCCCCCGACCTCTTGTGCTTCACCTTCAACGGCCTGTCCAAGGCCTACCGCGTCGGAGGATTCCGGGCCGGCTGGCTGCTCCTCACCGGCCCGCTGCGCCGTACAACGCCCTTCGCCGAGGCACTGAACGCGCTGGCTGCCCTACGCGGGTGCCCCAACGTGCCGGCACAGCATGCCATCGCCCCCGCCTTGGGCAGCAGCGGTGGCAGCGCGATGGCTCTGCCTGGCGGACGCCTGGCAGAGCAGCGTGACCTGGCTTGGCAGGTGCTCAATGACGTGGGGATGCGTTGCGTCAAACCCCGTGGAGCCCTGTACGTCTTCGCCAGTCACCGCCGGACGGAGGCCAGAATCGCCGACGATCGCCGCCTGGCGCTGGACCTCCTGCGGCAGGAGCACATTCTCGTGGCACCGGGCAGCGACTTCGGCTGGCCGGCCCCCGACCGTCTGCGGCTCGTCACACTGGCCAGCAGCGACACGCTCACCGACGCGGTCATCCGCACGAGCCGCTTCCTTGAGGAATACCAGCAGTAGGACCAGACGAGTCATCCCTGGATCTCCTGCTGCAGACCTGAGCTACCTCGGAGAACTCATGAATGCGATATTTGCCCGTATTGAAGAGGCGCTTCCTCGTCTGGAGGATCTGTACCAGGACCTCCACGCCCATCCCGAACTTGCCTTCCAAGAAAAGCGCACGGCCTCCGTGGTGGCCGAACGACTCACCCAACTCGGGTGGGATGTCACCACCGGCGTTGGACGAACCGGTGTCGTAGCCGTTCTGCACAACGGGTCCGGACCGGTCGTCATGCTCCGAGCGGACATGGACGCACTGCCGGTGCGCGAACAGACCGGACTGCCCTACGCCTCCACCGCCACTACCTTGGGGGAGGACGGCACACAGGTACCCGTCATGCATGCCTGCGGGCATGACATGCATGTCACCTGCCTGGTCGGCGCCTGTGAGCAGCTCACCGCACAGCGCGACCGGTGGCACGGGACTGTCTTGGCCGTTTTCCAGCCGGCCGAAGAAAGCGGGCTCGGGGCCCAGGCGATGGTGGACGACGGTCTCTTCCGCCGTTTTCCCAAGCCCGAAATAATCCTCGGTCAGCATGTCGGGCCGGGGCCTGCCGGAATGGTCGCCAAGATTCCAGGCACGGTGATGGGCGCCGCCGACAGTCTCACTGTCCGTCTCTTCGGCCGGGGCGGACACGGTTCCAAGCCGGAATCTGCGGTCGACCCGGTGGTGATGGCCGCCTCCCTCATCAGCCGACTGCAAACCATCGTCTCCCGCACCGTCCCCGCGCAGGAGTCCGTGGTCGTCACGGTCGGGTCACTGCGTGCCGGCACCGCCGCCGCCGTTATCCCCGACGAGGCGGAACTCGGCGTTAACATTCGCACCTTCTCCCCAGCCGTACGGCAGCGGGTCGTTGACGCCATCACCCGGTTCGCCAAGGCAGAGGCGCTGGCGGCCGACGCTCCTCGGGAGCCGAAAATCATCTCCCGGTACCAACTGCCTGCCACCGTCAATGATCCGGCCGCAACCGAACGCGTCGCAGCGGCTCACGAGTCCGCTCTCGGCCCCGAGTCAGTGATCGCCATGGGACCCAACACAGCCAGCGAGGACTTCGGCGTCCTGGGGACCGCCGCCAGCGTGCCCTCGGTCTTCTGGTTCTTCGGAGGAAACGACCCGGAGGAATTCCACACCGCGCTGCTTGCCGACCGACTGGCGGAGGACATCCCGCAGAACCACTCCTCCACCTTCGCCCCTGTTCCCGGCCCGACGATCGCCACCGGCGTGCGTGCGATGACCAGCGCCGCCATGGCATACCTCGCACCATCGACCGGCAGCAGCGATGCCCCGGCCCCCGAGCAGTCCCTGGCCCAATGAGTGCCGCCAGCCCCCGCCCCGCGGCCCTGCGCTACGCGGTGGGAGCACTGGCCACCGGCACCTTCGGCACCGTGCCCGGGTTGCTCCTGCTTTACTACCTCACCGACACCTTGGACGTCCCCGCCGCGGTGGCCTCCATCGTCATCGTCCTGCCCAAGGCCTGGGACCTGGTTCTCCACCCATGGGTAGGCCGAAGATCCGACCCCGCCAAAGGGCGCTCCGCCTCGCGACGAACCTGGATGGTCGCCGGCGGCGGTGCACTGTCCTTCACCTTCGCGCTGCTCTTCATGGCACCCACCCCCCTGGGTATCGCCTCCGCAGCCTGGACAGGAGCTGCCTTCTTCCTGTGCGCGACCGCCTACTCGGCTTTTCAAGTGCCCTACCTGGCCGTATTGGCCGAGATTGCCCATGACCCGGCAGAGCGAGTGAAACTGGCTACCTGGCGCACCGTGCTCTACGGCGTGGCCATCCTCCTCGCAGGCTCAGCCGCGCCGCAGCTGGCTCACACAGCATCCGATGAACGCCTCGGCTACGCACTGGTGGGAGTCGTCTTCGGCGCGCTATTGCTGATCGGCACGCTGGCCGCCGCGTTCAGTGCCCCTCCTGCCCCCAGCCGGCCCGTCGGCAGCGGTGCACACGGCATGACCTTCCGACAGCAGGTGCGAGTCGCCCGCGAATCCCAAGCCTTCCGACGGCTTCTGGGAGTCCATGTGGCTCAGACACTGGCCACAGGAATCATGCTGGCGTCCGCCCAGTACTTCGCCACCTACCAGCTGCAAAATCCCAAGGCGACGACACCCCTGTTCGCCTGTTTGATCGTCCCACTCCTGCTCACGGCGCCCCTCTGGCAGGCCATGACCCGACGATCAGGCCACCGGAACGCGCTGGTCATCTCCATCATTCTCTTCGTCCTGGGTGCCTCTGCCCTGGTGACCACGCCACTGGTGCCCCGGATCGCCGCCTACGCCTTCGTCGCGGTCTGCGGTGTCGGCTACGCCGGCATGCAGACCGTCGCCATCGCCCTGCTCGGCGACACCGTGGCCGAGGACGCCCGACTCGGCGGCCACAACCGCGGAGGCGCGTTCACCGGCCTCTGGACGGCAGGAGAGGTCATCGGCGCCGGAGCAGGACCGGCACTGTTCTCTCTCCTGCTCTCCGCCACAGGTTTTCTTCCCTCGAGCGCAGGAGCCCCCGCCACCCAGCCGGAATCCGCGCTCATCGGAGTCTTGCTGGGCGTATCAGTCCTCCCCGCCCTGGTTCTGCTGCCGGCACTGTGGTGCGCTTGGCGACTCCGCCGCCCCTCAACGCCCGCGGAACAGCCCCCAGTGTCGGCGAAGACAACCCTGCCACTGCAGTCCTCATGACGAGAGGTCCCGCGCACCCAAGGTGTGCGGGACCTCTCGTCATCCGACCGTGGCGATGGCCGCTACCGCAGTGCCGCCGCCTGGGGCACCACCGCGGAGAACTTTGCATAGCCATCAATCAATGCCCGCGGCGTAGCAGGGGCTGCAGTCTCTGCAGTGCCGACGTACAACCAGCCGAGCAGTTGCTCCCCTTCAGCAAGCTCCAAGACCTTGTGGACCTCAGCAGCCTCCGTGAACGCGCCGGTCCGCCAAATGCTGCTCCAGCCCCGGTCGTGCAGCAGGAGTACCAACGTCTGCACCGCACATACGGTGGCCGCCAGCTGCTCCCAGCGCGGAATCTTGGGACGGTCCTCCGGCCGGAAGACGATCGTGATGAGAAGCGGGGCCCGCAAAGCCTTGCCGACGGTGCGCTCGCGCAGCGCCTCGTCCCCCACGGAAGCGGCCATCGCCTCGCCAAGGGCTCGCCGGGCCTCGCCGCGAAGATTGATAAGCCGCCAGGGCGACAGCCGTCCATGATCCGGGGCTGTCCCGGCCATCGATACGAGTTCGGCCAGTTCTGCATCCGTCGGGCCCGGCCCCACCACGCGGGTGCCACTGCGGCGGGAGATCACCGCCTGCGCGACATCCATCGTCCACCTCGCATTCTCATCGGCGGCAGCACACCGCCTGCAGGAAAGAAGCCGCCCGCGGCGGCTGTCTCCATGCTGTGCGGAAGCCGTTGTGTAGGCGAGAGACGACAGGTGTCTCATTGCGGCCATGACCGGTTCCGCCGTAAGCCGCCAGGCCGATC
>NZ_JBFAKN010000014.1:0-95491 GCF_040655775.1 Streptomyces sp. NPDC050315 | reverse complement strand
TCGGTGACCTGGGCGAACGCCGCACCGAACAGCTCGGCCAAGGTCTCGTCCCACTGGTCGGGGACCACGCCGCGCACGTCGTACGCCTTCACGATCTGCGACAGATCAGCCACAGCCACCCTCCTGAGGTTCTCTTCGGGGCCCCCAAGCTACCGGGAAGATCTGTGGACCGGCCGTGAACCATCGGTGAACGACGGCCCGTAGGTCGGCATCCGGCCCGAAACCGACTGTCCGGCGCGGCGGAAGCCGACCCTCACGGCAGCATCCAGCCCAGTACCGCCGTGCTCTGCGCCAGCACGATCAGGCACATCACGAGCAGGAGCAGCAGGCTCCACGGGAGGACCTTGCGGAGCAGATCGCCCTCGCGGCCCGCGAGACCGACGGCGGCACAGGCGATGGTGAGGTTCTGCGGGGAGATCATCTTGCCGAGGACGCCGCCGGAGCTGTTGGCCGCGGCGAGGAGTTCGGGCGAGAGGCCGGACTGCTGGGCCGCGGTGACCTGCAGGGCGCCGAACAGGGCGTTGGCGGAGGTGTCGGAGCCGGAGACGGCGACGCCGAACCAGCCCAGTACGGGCGAGAGGAAGGCGAGGCCCGCGCCGGCCGCGGCGACGAAGTGGCCGATGGTGGCGGCCTGGCCCGAGAGGTTCATGACGTAGGCCAGGGCGAGGACGGACGTCACGGTGAGGATGGCGAAACGCAGTTCGTGGACTGTGGCCAGCCATTCCTTGGCGGCGGCGCGCGCCCGTACGCCGAGGACGGCCGCGGTGATCACGCCCGCGAGGAGGACGAGCGTGCCGCCGGTGGCGACCAGCGGGAGCGTCAGGACGTTGCCGCCGACCGGCTTGCCGTCGGGCCCCGCGACGTTCAGCAGCGGCCAGTCGAAGGACCGGGTGGCGGCCGCCGCCCAGTCCTTGAACGGCGGTATCTGCACGAGCGAGAAGATGACGATGATCAGGCCGTACGGGGCGTACGCGCGGACCGTCTCGCGGCGGCTGTCGCGCACGTCGAGGTCCTCGCTGCGGGCGCCGGTCAGGACGGCTTCGCGTACGGGGGCGGCGGCGGGGCGCCGGGCGGCGGGCACCGCGACCAGCGCGGCGGCGCCGATCAGCGCCGCGCCGATGTCGGCGAGCTGCGCCGAGACGTAGTTGGCGGCGGCGAACTGGGTGGCGGCGAAGGCGACGCCGCAGGCGAGCGCGGGCAGCCAGGTCTCGCGCAGGCCGCGGCGGCCGTCCACGAGGGCGACGAGCAGCAGGGGGACGATCAGCGCGAGCAGCGGCGTCTGGCGGCCGACGACGGAGGCGACGGAGTCCAGCGGGAGGCCGGTGACCTGGGCGAGGGTGACGACGGGGGTGCCCATGGCGCCGAACGCGACGGGGGCGGTGTTGGCGACGAGCGCGACGACCGCCGCCTTGACGGGGTCGAAGCCGAGGGCGACCAGCATCACGGCGCTGATGGCGACGGGCGCACCGAAGCCCGCGAGGGCTTCCAGGAGCGCGCCGAAGCAGAAGGCGATGACGAGCGCCTGGATACGGGGGTCGGCGGAGAGCCGGGAGAAGGAGCGGCGGAGGACGTCGAAGTGCTGGGTGCGGACCGTCATCCGGTACACCCAGAGGGCGTTGACGACGATCCACATGATGGGGAAGAGCCCGAAGACGGCGCCCTGCACCGCGCCGGACAGCGCCTGCGTGACGGGCATGCCGGAGCCCAACGAGGCGGTGAGCAGGGCGACGGCGAGGCCGATGAGGCCCGCGTGGTGGGCGCGCATCCGTACGGCGCCGAGCAGGACCAGGACGGTGATCAGCGGCAGGGCCGCGACGAGCGCGGACAGGGCGAGCGAATCGGCGATCGGCTGAAGCTGCTGGACGAACACTCCGGACATGCGGCCTCCCCGGCGGCGTGGCGGCTCCCCCACTCCTTCCGGCATGCGGAAGGCGATCTCGCAGGAGTGGACGAATGGTCGTGTCCGCGCCAAGCCGGAGTCAATGGGCCGTCATGAACCGATTCAAGAACCGAGTCATGAACCCAGTCATGGACCGAGTCATGAACTGACTGCCGATCAGAGGTGATCGCGCGTCAGGAGCAGACGCGGTCGGCAGGCAGAAACGAATGCGCCGCGGAAACGGCCGAAAACCGGCGGTTGTTGAGCCGTGTCGGCTCCAACAGGGGCGCGCTCAGGAGTCCGGGGAACGGAGCACGCGCAGATGCCCGCGGCGGGCGACCTCCATGGGGTCGGCCTCACGGGGGCCTGCCGCCTCGGGTCCGCCGACCGTACGTTCCTGCGGACGCGCCGCTTCCCGCACCGCGTTGGCGAGTGCTTCGAGGTCGTCACCGCTCGGCTGGACCGCGCCGGGATCGGCGGCCAGCCGGACGACCTCCCAGCCGCGCGGCGCGGTCAGGCGCTCGGAGTGCTCGGCACACAGGTCGTAACAGTGGGGTTCCGCGTAGGTGGCGAGCGGGCCGAGCACAGCGGTCGAATCCGCATAGACGTACGTCAGCGTTGCGACGGCGGGACGGCCGCACGCAGTGCGCGAACAGCGACGTACAGGGCTCACGACGTTGGACGGTACCGCACTCTTGAGCGGGCCGCGACGACTCTCCACGACCTCACCCGGCCGTGTCGTCCCGGTTCGCCCGACCTGTCTGACCTGCGCACGCTCGGCCTGACCTGCGTCGAGAACCCGTTGCCGCCCGAGTGGGGGCGATGATTCCCCTCCTCACTCCAGTCAATTCGTGTCATTTCGCGGGCGTTACGCGAGCGTTCGGCGGTCACATCGGCCCGGATGAACGAACGGAACAGAACTCGGACCGATCAGTGAGCGACATGAGGCGGACGGGGCAAGAGTTCGGCCGTCCCCGGCCCGCGGCGGCTACGCTCGTGATTGATGGACAGCCCCGTACCTCCCCCGGCCGGCGCCGGGGGCAACCCCAGCCCGACGGAGCCGCGTCCGCGCCGCCGCGATCGCCACGGCCGCGGGATGCGCGGCCCGATCGCCCCGCCCCAGGTACCGCTCTCGGTGAGCCGTGCCGACGCCTTCGTGGACCTCGTGCACGACTCCGTGGAGCGGCTGGAGCGGCGCTGGCCGCAGCTGTCGGAGGTGGAGTTCTCGGTGCGCGAGGTGCCCCGGCTGGGGCCCGGCGGGGACGAGGGGTTCGCGGCGGACGAGGACACGGTGCCGCTGGGCAGGGTGCTGCCCTCGGAGGCCGGCCGCCGGGACCGGATCGTGGTCTACCGGCGTCCGGTGGAGATCCGTACGAAGAACCGCGAGGAGCGGGCGCTCCTCGTGCACGAGGTCGTCGTCGAACAGGTCGCGGAGCTGCTGGGGCTGGCCCCGGAGTCGGTCGATCCCCGGTACGGGCAGGACTGAACAGGACTGAAACGGGCCCCTCGGGAGTCATCTCCCCAGGGGCCCGCTCCGGTCCGGCCGCTCAGTCGTTCAGTACCGACATGTTCCAGCCCGACGTCGGCACCTCGACCGTGCCGCGGTCGTCCGGCAGGGTCTGGACGGTGAAGCTCTGGACGCCGCCGTGCGGCAGCGCGAGCGTGCGCGCCGCATAGACCGGCCCGCCGCCCTTCTCCGGCTCCACAGTGAGCGCATAGGTGCCCTTGAGGCCGTTCGGGCGCGGCGGCTCGACGGCGAGCGTGCTGCCGCCCTTGACCGTGTACGTCTTGGAAACCGGGCTGCCGCCCTCGCTGCCCGCCGACGCGGTGACCTTCACCCGCACGTCCTTGCCCTTCTGCGGGGCGACGAGCGAGAGCGTGCTGCCCTTGGCACGGTTGTCGGCCGCGGTGGCGCGGTCGCCGACCGGCTTCGTCGCGGGGATGAACGCCATCTCCTGGTCCGCGCCCTTGCCCCGGGTGACCCGCAGCGCGGCGGCGACCGGCGCCTTGGAGCCCTCGGCCGGCGTGAGGATCAGCGAGCCCGCCTCCCCCTTGGTGAGGTTCTTCAGGTCGACCGCGGTGGTCATCCCGCTCTTCAGGTGCAGCGTCTCCAACCCGGCCGGCACGATCGCGCCGGTGGGCGTCGCGAGCTGCACCTTCAGGTCGGCGTCGGCGGAACCGGGGGCGAGGGCCACCAGCCGTACGGAGGTGGCGTCGGCCGGGATGCCCGGCAGTACCAGCCCGGAGGCGCCGGAGGCCGGGTCGGCGGCGGCCGGCAGCCAGTCGCCGCCGGTCTTCTCGTCGGCGGCCTGCATGGCCGCGCCGACGCGGCCCTCACGGGCGATCACGTGCAGCGCCACGTTGGTGGCGCGGGTGTCGGAGAGCGTGGAGAGCAGTACCGGGACGCTGGAGTGCGGCGGCACCTGGATGTCCTCGCCGGACGCCGCCTTCAGGGGGCCGTCCTTGCCGTACAGCTTCAGGTCGACGACGGCGGCGGTGTCGTCGGGGTTGGTGAGGTGGACGTAGTCCTGGCGGTCGGGCGAGGTACTGGCGCCGGGGAACCAGAAGTCGGTGTCCGGAGCGCTGCACGAGGTGCCGAGCAGGCCGCGGCCGACGCCCGCGCTGACGTCGGTGGTCTGCTGGACGCTCCAGCCGGGCGCGAGACCGCCGTCGGCGGCGCCGATGAGGGCGGGCGCGTCCGAGCTGTCGGTGGTCGCGGTGACCGGCGTGCCGGGGGCCTTCAGGGGCGCGACGGGCTTCGCGTCCGCCGCCTTCTTCTTGTCCTTGCCGTCCTTCTTGGCGTCGTCCGCCAGGCCGTCCTCGGCGGGCTGCAGGCTCGCGCTGCCCTTGCCGGCCCCGGCGCCCTTGGGCGTGAAGGCGGTGTACGTCGTCTCGCCGACCTCGGAGGAGGTCGGGGCCGGGCACATCAGCGCGGAGCGCTGTACGGGCAGCCTGGTGGCCTTCGAGGCGGTGGGCTCCGCGCCGTCTCCGGGCGCCGCGACGGCGGCGACACCGGTGACGGCGGCGAGCGCGACGACCGCGCCGATCAGGGACATGGTGGTGCGGTTCACTGCTGGTCGCTCCCGTCGCGGCGGGGCTCGCGGTACGAGCCGTCGTGCGTGGTGCCGTCGTACACCGTGCCGTCCCCGTAGGGCTGCTGCTGCCCGTAGCCGTACGGGTCGTAGACGCCGGCCCCGTATGCCTGCTGGGCGTACGGGTCGGGCTGGTACGGGTCGGCTGGCGCGTACGGCTGCCCGTACTGCGCGGCCTGGTAGGGATCGGCACCCTGGCCGCCCTGCCAGTCCTGGTACGGCGGCTGCTGCGGCATCTCGGGCACGGCCTGCTGCGGGACGCCCTGCGCGGCCGCATAGGGGTCGGCGGCGTACGGGTCGCCCTGGGCAGCGGCGTACGGGTCGGCCTGCGGGGCGCTCGCCGCATACGGATCGGCACCGTCCCGGGCGCCGGGCACGGCCGCCTCCGGCTTCTGCGCTGCCGCCGCCTCCTGGGCCGCGCGCAGCCTACGGGCGCGGCGGCCCTCGCCCTCGATGGGCTCCGCGGGCACAGCCGCCGCGAGGCCCTCCTCGGGCAGGTCGTCGTCGACGTCCCGGCGGCGGCCCGGCAGGGCCATGACCACCAGCACGACGGCGAGCAGGCCCTGTGCCGTCATCCAGAGGGTGTGGGTGAGCGGGCTCTCGTGGGTGAGGTCCAGCCGGCCCCCCGTGGCGGGCAGCTCGAAGCCCTGCGCCCAGCCGTCCACCGTGACCGGCTGCAGCGGCTTGCCGTCCAGCGTGGCCTGCCAGCCCTCGTCGGCGGCGTCCGCGAGGCGCAGCACCCGCCCCTCGGGCCCGGCGGGCACCTTCGTGTGCGCGTCGACCGGGTCGGCGGCGACCGCGACCGGCGCGGCGGCCGTACCGGCCTGCGGGGCGCCGCTCTTCGTACCGCTGACGATGGAGATCCGGGAGACCCGGCGGTCCACCCGCCACAGGGCGCTGCCGTCCTCCTGGCTCATCCGGGTCAGGCCCGGCGTGGCGTCCAGGGTGCGGCCCATCTCGCGCGGGGCGCCGTCCTTGACCAGGACGTACCGCACGGCGTAGCCGCCGAGCCGGTCGGTCTGGTCGGCGCCGGAGCCCGCGACCAGGTTGGCGACGATGTCGTTCAGGCGGCTGTCCTCGCCGGCCTCGGCCGCGATGTCGGCGTCACCGAGGCGCGCGCCGGAGCCGCGCACGAGGGAGTACGCGACGTGCCCCGCGTCACCGTCCAGGACGAGGGTGCGGGGGCGGTCGGCACTGCCGGACTCCTCGGCCACGAACGCCGGGACCTGCTCGGGGCTGCGGCGCTCCACGGGGCCCGCGGCGCCGCCGATCATCCAGCTGACCGCCGCCCACACCGGGGCCAGCGCGGCGGCCAGCGCGATCAGCACGGCCACCGGCTGCTTCCAGCCGAAGCCGAGGGACATCATGCGGGTCCGGATGCCCTCGGCGCCGACCGCGGCGGCGCACAGCAGCGCCAGGCCGTAGACCAGCGCGGGCGGCCCGGCCCAGCCGGAGCCGTTGGCCAGGCCCGCGAAGAGCAGCGCGACCAGGCCGGCGACCCAGGCGGTACGGATGGTGCGCTGCCGCTCGCCGCGCAGCAGCGCGCCCAGGGCGGCGAGCACGACGCCGAGCAGCAGGACGCTGCCGTACGCCTTGGGGCCGCCGGGGCTGAACCCGAGCAGGTCCAGCCAGTCGGCCTGGCCGGGCTTCGAGGCGAGCCCGGCCTCCAGGAAGAAGCGGGACGGCTCGGTCAGCAGCGACAGCGACCAGGGCGCGAGCACGACCATCGGGGAGACGACGACGGCGAGGAAGCGCAGCGCGTACGCCACGATCTTGTCGCGGTTGCCGTCCAGGAAGCGCAGCACCAGGAGGCCGAGGCCGAGGAGGACGGCGATCGGCCAGACGATCGGGGTGAAGGCCGTGGTGAAGGTCAGCAGCAGCGCGTACGCCCAGGCGGCGCGGAAGCTCGGCCGCACGCCCGGCGCGAGCCGCAGCCCGCTCGCGGCGACCGCGGCGCGGGCCATCAGCGGCAGCAGGATGGCCAGTACGGCGGTGCCGATGCGGCCGCCGGCCAGCGCGCCGGTCGCGGCGGGCAGGAAGGCGTACGCCACGGCGGCCCAGGCCCGCAGCAGGCGCGAGGCGACCAGCGGCCGGGAGGCGAAGTACGCGGTCAGCCCGGCCAGCGGCACGGAGCAGACCAGCAGCAGCGTGACGGCGAAGCCGGTACTGCCGAAGAAGACGCTCGCCACGAGGGCGACGACCGCGAGGTAGGGCGGCGCCGAGGCGGTGGAGCCGATGCCGACGTCGTGCCAGCTGTGGAAGTACCGCGCCCACAGGTCGGAGACGTCGCCGGGCGCGGGCAGCAGGCCGCCGCCGGTCAGCGCGCCGCCGCCGAGCAGGCCGCGGCAGGCGATCAGCGAGACGAGGAGCAGGACGACGAAGAGGACGGGCGCGGGCCGGCGGGCGATCCGCTTCAGCCGCGCGAACTGCTCGACCTCCAGGAAGTCCGCGTCGTCGCCGCCGGGCCCGGACTCCACGGCGCCGTGCCGGCCGCCGGCGGAGGCGTCGGGCGCGGCACGCCCGGCGAAGTTGCTGGCGACCTGTTCGGCGGTGGCCCGTACGGTCGCGCCGGGCGGCGGGAAGAGCGGGCGCAGCTCGCTCGCCTCGACCGCGGGCTTCCCGCGTCTGCGCCGGGCCGCCATGATCTTGCCGGGCCGCAGCAGGGTGCCGAAGAGCCCGGCGAGTTCGTCCAGCGCCTGGCCCGGGACCTTGCCGACGAGGTAGGCGAGGACGCGCAGGAAGGTGCCGAGGACCAGGCGGAGCAGTACGTACGGCAGTATCGCGCCGCGGGTGTTGGCCAGCAGGGTGTAGACGGCACCGGCCTTGTCGACGCGGTGCGGGCCCGCCACGGAGCGGCCGACGCAGTCGATCGGCCGCCGCTCGCGGGAGGCCGCCTCGGCGTGCCGCAGTACCGCGTCCGGCGCGATGAGCACCTGGTGTCCGGCGGCCTGGGCGCGCCAGCACAGGTCCACGTCGTCGCGCATCAGCGGCAGCCGGCGGTCGAAGCCGCCGAGCTGCTCGTAGACGTCGCGGCGGATGAGCATGCCGGCGGTGGAGACGGAGAGCACTGAGCGCACCTGGTCGTGCTGGCCCTGGTCCTGTTCGCGGCGGTCCAGGCCGGTCCAACGGCGGCCGGAACGGGCAATGCTGACGCCGGCTTCGAGGAGCTGCCTGCGGTCGTACCAGCTGCGCAGCTTCGGCCCGACGATCACGGTGGAGGGGCTGGCATCGGCGACGCGCAGCAGTTCGGCGAGCGCGTCGGGGGCCGGCGCGCAGTCGTCGTGCAGCAGCCAGAGCCACTGCACGGGCTCGCCGTGCGGCAGGTCCGGCATGTCGTACGCCTCGTCGCGCCAGGTCCTGGTGACCGGGTCCCAGCCGCTGGGGCGCTTGAGGTAGGGCAGGTCGTCGGGGGTGAGCACCGGCGCGGCGCGGACCGCCTCGTCGACGGCGGTGCCGAAGCCGGAGCGGCGGGCGAGGTGCAGCACCCGCTCGTCACCGAGGGCTTCGGTCAGCAGCCGGGCGGAGTCGTCCGCGCTGCCGGTGTCGGCGCCGATGACGTTCTGCACCGGGCGCTCCTGGCCGAGCAGGCCGTCGAGCGCGTCGGGCAGCCAGCGCGCGCCGTCGTGCGAAACGATCACGGCGGTGACGACATGCCGCGGGAACTGTGGCGCGGCGGCTTCGTATGAGGCGGCCTGGGCCGCCGACTGGCTGTGCACGGACATCGAGGTACGGGCCCTCCGGACCCGGGGCTGCCGTCTCCCGCGGCGGGCGGGCCGCTGCGGGGTGTGGCCCCCGGAAGACACTGCGATGGACTGCGATGGACTGCGCTGGACGCGCGCTCACCATGCGGGTGTTGGTGCGTCTCGGACGGAGCCCCACACTAATGGTTCGCGCGGGCGCGTCTGCCGGGTCCGTACGCGGTGCCCGTCCGGCCGCGTGACCGGCCGTGCGACCGGCCGTGCGACTGGCTGCGGAAACAGCACTCCGCCCCCGGCCGGTGGCCGGGGGCGGAGTGGGTGCTCGTCGTCTTCCGCGGTGGCGGTGCCGGTCCGTCGACCGGCGGGTGTGCGCTGTGCCGACCGGGGCCGAGCGTCTGCCGCCCGGGCCGTCGCGGTCGGGCTTCAGACCGCGGCCTTCTTCAGCCGGCGCCGCTCGCGCTCGGACAGACCGCCCCAGATGCCGAAGCGTTCGTCATTGGCAAGAGCGTATTCAAGACATTCGGAACGGACCTCACAGGCGAGGCAGACCTTCTTCGCCTCGCGGGTGGAGCCGCCCTTTTCCGGGAAGAAGGACTCGGGATCGGTCTGTGCGCACAGCGCGCGCTCCTGCCAGCCGAGCTCCTCGTCCGCCTCCTCGACCAGCAATTCTTCGAACAGCTCGGTCATGTGCGCCCCTCGTCTGTCATTGCGTCCCCGTGATGTTGCCGTTACCGATGACGGCTGAACGACACGAGTGAAATTACAAGTGTGCCGATCCGGGCCAGTCAAGCCGAGATCTGCTATTGGGCCCCTTATTCACTCTGCGGAACCAAGGGTATGCGGTAAGTGTTCAAATCGGCAAAAACCAGGACAAACATTCGCCTCACACATCCCGCACCCCCCTTCTTCCCCTGAAGGACTCAACGGACAGCGATCACGTTGCACTCCAGTACCAGAAGCGGGCTTGATCACATTCAGATCACGGAACCGCAACGGCGTTTGGCGACACAACTGATGGGCCACCTCTCCCGGCCATCGGGTGCACAAACCTTTCGTCGGTCGCAGTTAACCGGATGAGGTGAAACATTTACCACAATCCAGACATCCGGTTGACACGGCCGCCAAGTACCCGCTCTCCTTGACTCCATGCCAGTGACGCCCGCGCCCCGCCTGACCCGTTCCTACGGGTCCCGCTGCGCTGCCCAGGCTCGCTGTCGCTGTTGCAGCTGTTGACGCTTCCGAGCTCCAGCTTTCTTTCTTCCCCGCACCACGCCTGAGCGCCGCCCGGCGCCGCCGTACGACGCACCGCGCCGCACGGCCCTTGCGCAGCCTCTCTTCTTCTTCCGAGGAACCAGAAGTCCATGAACAGCGACAGTGACCTCCAGATCGCCGGCGACATCTTCGAGGTCAGCCATCTCCTCCAGCCCGCACGCGAGCACCCCGCGACCGTGGCCGAATTCGCCGGGCTCGCCCGTTCGATCGCCGCCGACCGCGCCCAGTGGGCGCATCTGATCGAGTACGACGCCACCACCCGCTGGTACCACCGCCTGCGTACCGGGCCCGGCTACGAGGTCTGGCTGCTGAGCTGGCTGCCCGGCCAGGGCAGCGGCCGCCACGACCACGGCCCGTCCTCCGGCGTACTGACCCTGCTGGAAGGCGAGTTGACCGAGCGCGCGAAGAGCGGGGACCGCGAGCTGACCCCCGGCTCGCAGCGGGTCTTCGCGCCGGGCTACGTCCACGAGGTCGTCAACAACTCCCTCGCACCCGCCGTCAGCCTGCACATCTACTTCCCGGGCCTGACGGACATGCCGATGCACAGCGCGCAGTGCTCGCCCGCGCTCCAGAAGGCGCCCGCGCCCTGACATGCTGGGGCCATGCGCATTGTGGTTCTCGCCGGCGGCATCGGCGGCGCCCGCTTTCTGCGGGGACTGAAGGCAGCGGCTCCGGACGCGGAGATCACGGTCATCGGCAACACCGGTGACGACATCCATCTGTTCGGGCTGAAGGTCTGCCCGGACCTGGACACCGTGATGTACACGCTCGGCGGCGGCATCAACGAGGAACAGGGCTGGGGGCGTACGGACGAAACCTTCCGCGTGAAGGAGGAGTTGGCCGCCTACGGAGTCGGACCGGAGTGGTTCGGGCTCGGTGACCGGGACTTCGCCACGCACATCGTCCGTACGCAGATGATGAGCGCGGGCTATCCGCTCAGTGCCGTCACCGAGGCGCTGTGCGACCGCTGGCAGCCGGGCGTACGGCTGATCCCGATGACCGACGACCGGGTCGAGACCCATGTCGCCATCGAGGAGGACGGCGAGAAGAAGGCCGTGCACTTCCAGGAGTACTGGGTCCGGCTGCGCGCCTCCGTACCGGCGCAGGCCGTCGTCCCGGTCGGCGCCGATCAGGCCAAGCCCGCGCCCGGCGTGCTGGAGGCCATCGGCGCCGCCGACGTGATCCTCTTCCCGCCGTCCAACCCGGTCGTCAGCGTCGGCACGATCCTGGCGATCCCCGGCATCCGCGAGGCGATCGCGGAGGCCGGCGCGCCGGTCGTCGGCCTCTCCCCCATCGTCGGCGACGCGCCGGTGCGCGGCATGGCCGACAAGGTGCTGGCCGCGGTCGGCGTCGAGTCGACGGCTTCGGCCGTGGCCGCCCACTACGGCATGGGGCTGCTGGACGGCTGGCTCGTGGACACGGTCGACGCGGAGAAGGCCGCCGAGGTGGAGGCCGCCGGTATCCGCTGCCGTGCGGTGCCGCTGATGATGACCGACCTGGAGGCGACGGCGGCGATGGCCCGCGAGGCGCTGGCGCTGGCCGAAGAGGTACGGGCGTGACCGCCGGGCCGCAGGACGCGCCCGCGACCACGCGCGCCCCGTACGACGCGCCCGCCGAGGAGGCACCCTCGTACCGCGTCTGGGCGCTGCCCGGCATCCCCGAGGTGCGCCCCGGCGACGACCTCGCCAAGCTGATCGCCGCCGCGGCCACCGGGTCCGGGATGCCGGGCCTGGCCGACGGCGACGTGCTGCTGGTCACCTCGAAGATCGTCAGCAAGGCCGAGGACCGGATCGTGCGGGCGGACGACCGCGAGGCCGCCATCGACCGGGAGGCCGTACGGGTCGTGGCGCGGCGCGGCACGCTGCGCATCGTCGAGAACCGCAACGGCCTGGTCATGGCCGCCGCCGGGGTGGACGCCTCGAACACGCCGCAGGGCACGGTTCTGCTGCTGCCCGAGGACCCGGACGCCTCGGCGCGGGCCATCCGGGCCGGGCTGCGCGAGGCGCTCGGCGTGGACGTCGGCGTGATCGTCACCGACACCTTCGGGCGGCCCTGGCGCAGTGGCCTGACGGACGTCGCCATCGGCGCGGCGGGCGTGCGGGTCCTGGAGGACCTGCGCGGCAGCACCGACAGCCACGGCAATCCGCTCGGCGTCACGGTCGTCGCCACGGCCGATGAGCTGGCGAGCGCGGGTGACCTGGTCAAGGGCAAGGCGGGCGGGCTGCCGGTCGCGGTGGTCCGGGGGCTGCCGCACGTGCTGTCGTCCGCGCGGGGCGCCGGTGGCGCCGGTCGCGCCGATGGCGCGGAGAGTGCGGCGGGCGCGGAGGGTGCGGCGGGCGCGGATGATCTCGGGGCGCGGGCGCTGGTGCGGTCCCCCGCCGATGACATGTTCCGGCTCGGTACGTCCGAGGCCGTACGGGAAGCGGTGACGCTGCGGCGGACGGTCCGGCAGTTCACCGACGATCCGGTGGACGGCGGCGCCGTACGGCGCGCGGTCGCGGCCGCCATGACCGCGCCCGCGCCGCACCACACCACTCCGTGGCGCTTCGTTCTGCTGGAGTCCGAGGAGTCCAGGACGCGGCTGCTGGATGCGATGCGGGACGCGTGGCGCGCGGATCTGCGCGGCGACGGGAAGTCCGAGGAGTCGGTGGCCAAGCGGGTGCGGCGTGGCGATGTGCTGCGGAATGCGCCGTATCTGGCGGTGCCGTGTCTGGTCATGGACGGGGCGCATACGTACGACGGGCCGGATGCGGCGGCGGATGCGCGGCGGAATGCGGCTGAGCGGGAGATGTTCGTGGTCGCGGCCGGGGCGGGGGTGCAGAACTTCTTGGTCGCGCTGGCTGGGGAGCGGCTGGGGTCGGCCTGGGTGTCCTCGACGATGTTCTGTCGGGATGTCGTGCGGGATGTTCTTGGGCTGCCGGGTGACTGGGACCCGATGGGGGCGGTGGCCATTGGGCGGCCGGCGGGGGTTCCTGGGCCGCGGCCGGCGCGGGAGGTTGCGGACTTCGTCGTGGTGCGGTGAGGGCGCCTTCGGCGGGTGGCCGGCTGCCCGCCGGTGGGGGTGCCGCTGTGCCCACCCGTGCCGCCCTAGCGGCACGTATGCCCACAGCTGGGTGGGAGGGGAGGCGGAGGCGGAGGCGGCTACCCGCAGCCGGGTGGGGCGGAGGCGGCTACCCGCAGCTGGGTGGGAGGGGAGACCCGGGGGCCCGCAGTGGCGGGGTGCGGGTGCTACAGCCGGGCGATGTCGCGCGGCGAGTAGCGGGGGGCTCGGCGTGGGGGGACTCGGCCCGATAGGAGGAGGTAGCGGGTTGCTCGGTGGCGTTGGCCGTCGTACGGGGTGAGCAGGTCGAGCATCTCGTCGTCCGTGCCGTGCATCCGGCCCGTGAGGGCGTATACCGCGATGCGCGGTAGGTGGAGGTCGCCGAGGGTGAGGGCGTCGGGGGCGCCGTTGGAGCGCTGGAGGGCCTCTGCCGCCGTCCATGGGCCGATGCCCGGGACCAGCTGGAGGCGGTGCAGGGCGTCCGGGAGGTCCATGTGCGCCGCCTCCTCCAGGCGGCGGGCGACCCGCGCGGCGCGCACGATCGTGTCGGAGCGCTTGGCGTCGACGCCCGCGCGGTGCCACTCCCAGGACGGGATCATCGCCCAGCCGCGCGCGTCCGGCAGCACCCGCAGCCGCTCGTGCGGGCCGGGCGCCGGCTCGCCGAACCGCTGCAGGAGCAGCCGCCAGGCCCGGTACGCCTCGTCGCTGGTGACCTTCTGCTCCAGGATCGAGGGGATGAGTGACTCAAGGACGAGGCCGGTGCGGGCCAGGCGCAGACCGGGGTTGCGGCGGTGTGCTTCGTGGACGATGCGGTGGCGGGCCGTGAAAGCCGATGGGTCGTCCAACTCGCCGAGGAGGGACGGGAGTTGGTCCAGCATCCAGTCCGCGCCCGGGCCCCAGGCCTCGGCTTCGACGCACGCCTCCGAAGGGCGCGCCGCGACCTTGAGCGTCACCGGCCCGTCGGGCGTGCGGGTGGCCCGCCAGACGATGCCGCCCTCCACCCGGTACGCGGGATCGCCCGGTCCGCGGCCCAGCACACCGAGGGTGCGCAGGAGGTCGTACGGGCCGGGCGGGGCCCAGGTGCGGATGCGGGGCATCCGTTCAGCGTACGGGAGCGGGGCGACGCGCCCGCCGCCCCGCCGTCACACTGCGGCGGCCATCAGGCGCTCCCGCCGTCACACCGTGGCGGCCGTCACTGGTCCGAGGAGAAGCGGACCGCCCCGGCCGGCAGCTCCGCGCCGCACCACACGCGGACACCGTCGCGCAGCTCGTTGTCCGCGCCGACGGTGGCCCCGTCGCCGATGACCGCGCCGTGCAGGACCGTACGGGCGCCGACCCGGGCCCCGGCCCCGATGAGCGAGTCGTGGATCTGGGCGCCGGGCTCGACGACCGCGTCCGCCAGCACCGTGCTGCCCACGACGCGCGCGCCCGCGCCGACCCGGGCGCCCGCGCCGACGACCGTGCCGCCGCTGAGCTTGGCGTCCGCGGCGACGTCGGCGCCGTCCAGTACGAGGTGTTCGCCGCGCCGCCCGGGGACGGCCGGGGAGGGCGCGTGGCCGAGTACCAGGTCGGCGGAGCCGCGGACGAAGGCCTGCGGGGTGCCCAGGTCGAGCCAGTAGGTGGAGTCGACCATGCCCTGGAGGTGGGCGCCGGACTCCAGCAGGCCGGGGAAGGTCTCGCGCTCGACGGAGACCGGGCGGCCCTGCGGGATGGCGTCGATCACGGAGCGATTGAAGACGTAGGCGCCCGCGTTGATCTGGTCGGTGACGATCTCCTCGGGGGTCTGCGGCTTCTCCAGGAAGGCGGTGACCCGGCCGGTGTCGTCGGTGGGGACGAGACCGTACGCGCGCGGGTCCTCGACCCGGGTGAGGTGCAGCGAGACATCGGCGGAGGTCTCGCGGTGGGTACGGACGAGCGCCGCGATGTCCAGCCCGGTGAGGATGTCGCCGTTGAAGATCAGTACCGGGTCGTCGGGGCCCGAGTGCAGCCGGTGGGCGACGTTGCGGATCGCGCCGCCGGTGCCGAGCGGCTCCTTCTCGGTGACGTATTCGAGATGAAGGCCCCATTCCGCCCCATCACCGAAATACGGCTCGAAAACCTCGGCGAGGTAGGAAGTGGCGAGCACGATGTGCTCCACGCCCGCCGCGCGGGCCCGGGCCAGCTGATGCGTCAGGAACGGCACACCCGCGGCCGGGACCATGGGCTTGGGCGTGTGCACCGTCAGCGGACGCAGCCGGGTGCCCTTGCCGCCGACCAGAAGGATCGCTTCAGTCACCTTTGTGTTCTCTGCTTCCTGGTGGGGTCGGCCGGACGGCGGACCAGTGTAGGCAGACGGTTTGCCCGCTTTGCCAGCGGGCTTACCCGCCAGTAGACGGGATGTTCCGGCGCCGCCCGGCCTGGGCGCCCGTGCAGGTCACGGGCGCCGACCCCGGGCCCTCAGCGCCCCTGGAAGCGGGCGGAGGCGGTGCGCGCCGAGCCGAGTGTGCCGTACAGCGCGGCCCCTGGGCAGCTCGTCACATATCCGTCCCTGTGTCCGGAGATGACATTCAGCCGGACTTTGGTTCCCTTCTTGTAACGGTTGTTGCCTGCCGAGGTCAGAGTGGCTTTTCCGTTCGGATCGCGGCCGTGCAGCCCCAGCTTCCAGGCGGTGAGCTTGCCGAGCACGTCGAGCGCGGGGGCCGGTGGCTTGGCCTTGTCGAAGGTGCCGATGACGGCGATGCCGGTGGTGTCGTTGTTGAAGCCGAGGGTGTGGGCGCCCACGACGGGTCTGGCGACGCCGCCGGCCCGCCCCTCGAAGACCGCGCCGCACTTGTCGATCAGGAAGTTGTACCCGATGTCCCGCCAGCGGTTGCTCTTGACGTGGTACCGGTAGATGCCGCGGACGATCGCCCCGGACTCGTTGCAGGCGTAGCCGTTGCCGGTGGCGCTGTGGTGCACGAACGCCGCCTTGACGGTCTTGCTGTATCCGAACTTGGGCTCCCGCAGCTGCTCGTTGGCGCCCCAGCCGAGCCTGGTGATGATCGCCGGCCGCGGCCCGACCTTCGGCTGCGGCACGGGCGCCGCCTGCGACTGCGGCGCGGCGCCGCTCTGCGGTTGCGGCACGGGCGCCTGGCCGCGCGCCTCCCCGCCGGCCGCCGCCAGGTCGGCCTGCAGGGCGTTCGCGGGCGCGGCCGGGATGGTGGTGGCGCCCGGCTGCGCGAGCCCGGCGTTGGCCTCCGCGCTGTCCGCCGCCGCCTGCCCGGCGGCGGCGTTCGGCGCGGGATCGCGCGGCTTGGCGGGGCGGCCGGGGTCGACCAGCTCCAGGCGCATTCCGTCGGGCAGTTCGGTCACGGCCTGCCGGCCCTGCTCCGGGGCGATCCGCATCTGTACGGCGTCGGAGTCGCCCACCCACAGCGGGGCGGTGCCGCCGCGCGGCTTGTCGCCGCGGCGTTCGGGGGCGTCGAGGTCGGGGGCGTCGTCGTAGTGCGTCTGCACGTCCTGCCAGGCACCCCATCGGTGGCTGCCGGTGGCGCGGGTGCGGACCTGCGGCTGGCCGTGCAGCTCGGCCTCGGCGTCGCTCCAGACGACGCCGACGAGCGAGAAGGGCCGCACGACCTTGACGGGCATCCCCAGGGGCGCGGCCTTGCCGGCCCGGCCCGAATGCCCGCCGGGCAGCGCCCGGTCGCGGTCGCCGAGCCGGACGAGCGGCAGGGACTGGGTGCTGCCGGGAACGTCCGCCGAGGCGGGCCCGGGAGCGGCGGCTGTCCGGGCCGGGGCGGGGTTCGCTCCGGCCGGCAGCGCGAGCGGTACGACGAGGGCCGCGAAGGTCGCGGCGCCGAGCGAAGTGGCAACGAAGGCACGCATGGCAGCGATCCTGTACGCAGTAGGGCAAATCCGCCATTTGGCACCTGACGCCTCATCGGCGCGGCGGGAGCCGCGGGTACGCCGTACGGCGGCGGGCGGCCCGCGTAGGCTTCCGGGGATGAACGCCACCGACCGAACCCCCGCCGACCTGCTGGGATCCGCGCTGTCCTCGGACCCGGCGCGGCCGCTCGTGACCTTCTACGACGACGCCACCGGCGAGCGCGTCGAACTGTCCGTCGCCACCTTCGCCAATTGGGTGGCCAAGACCGCCAACTACCTCCAGGACGAGCTGTCCGCCGAGCCGGGCGACCGGCTCGCGCTGCTGCTGCCGGCCCACTGGCAGACCGCCGTCTGGCTGGTGGCCTGCTCGTCCGTCGGAGTGGTCGCGGACGTCGGCGGCGCCCCGGCGGCCGCGGACCTCGTCGTCAGCGGCCCGGACACCCTGGAGGCGGCGCGCGCCTGCTCCGGTGAACGGGTGGCGCTCGCGCTGCGCCCGCTGGGCGGCCGCTTCCCCGAGCCGCCGGCCGGCTTCGCCGACTACGCGGCCGAGGTGCCGGGCCAGGGCGACCGCTTCGCGCCGTACGTGCCGGTCGACCCGCACGCGCCCGCGCTCGCCGTGGACGGCCGCGAGTTCACCGGCGCGGAGATCGGGACGGCGGCCGTGGAGCTGGCGCAGCTGCCCGAGCGGCAGCGGGTGCTGAGCGCCCTGCCGTACGAGTCGTGGGACGGGCTGGCGTACGGGCTGTACGCGCCGCTGGCGACCGGCGGCTCGGTCGTCCTGTGCCGCAACGCCGACCGGCTCGACGAGGACGGGCTGGCCCGGCGCAAGGAGGCCGAGCAGGTCACGCTCACGGCGCCTGCCGCCGCCTGAGCCCACTGCCAGGCGGTTCGCGTCCGTCGCCCGACCGGCCCAGCCGGCGCCCGCTGCGGGAGCCGATCCGTCCGGCGCGGTGAATGATCGTGGGGAGGTACAACCCCGCGCGGAACTCGGCCGTCTGCCTGAGTACCGGGGCCCGGGCACGTCACCCGGACCGCGGCACCGAGTGAGACGGCCGTATCCCGTGCGGCCGACGCACGAGGGGTGGACGCAGCCGTGGACGACAGGCCGGAGATCCCCGAGGAACTGCAGCGCTGCAATGAACCCGCGCCCGAGGGCGGCCTGCCCCGGCGGCGGTGGCTGCGCTGGACCGCGCTGGGCGGCGGCGCCGCCGTGCTGGGCACGGCGGCCGTCGGCTGGCTGGCGTACGACAAGCTCAACGGGAACATCACGGCCGACTCGGACACCGCGGCCCAGCTGCGCGAGTACGAAGCGGAGCGGCCGCCCGCCTCGGCGACGAACGTGCAGAACATCCTGCTGATCGGCTCGGACAACCGCGGCGGCGGCAACCGCAAGTACGGCACCGACGACGGCACCCAGCGCTCGGACACCACGATCCTGCTGCACCTGGCGGCGGACCGGAAGAGCGCGACGGCGGTCAGCATCCCGCGTGACCTGATGACGCAGGTGCCGCAGTGCACGAAGCCGGACGGCAGCCGTACGCAGCCGCTGTTCACCCAGTTCAACTACGCCTTCGAGGCGGCGGGGCCGGCCTGCACGATCCGCACGGTCGAGCGGATGACCCACATCCGCATCGATCACCACATGATCCTGGACTTCACCGGCTTCAAGAAGATGGTGGACGCGGTGGACGGCGTGGAGGTCTGCCTGCCGCAGGCCGTCGCGGACCAGGACGCGCACCTGAACCTCGCGGCGGGCCGCCACGTGCTCCGCGGCGAGCAGGCGCTGGGGTACGTACGGACCCGCAAGGCGCTGGGCAACGGCAGCGACACCCAGCGGATCGAGCGGCAGCAGCAGTTCCTGGCGGCGCTGGTGAAGAAGGTGCAGGGCAACGGCGTACTGCTCAATCCCACGCGCCTGTACCCGCTCCTGGACGCCGCGACGAGCTCCCTCACCACCGACGAGGGGCTTGCCTCCCTGAAGGACCTGTTCAACCTGGTGCGCAGCGTCCGCGACATCCCCACCGAAAAGATCCGCTTCCTGACCGTTCCCCGGCAGGCATACGCGTACAACGTGAACCGGGACGAACTGGTGCAGCCGGACGCCGGCCTGCTCTTCACGCGGCTGCGTGCCGACCGGCCGATTCCGGTCCGCCCGGCGCCGACAGAACACACGGACACCACCGAATACGACGACCCGGCCAAGGACCCGCACACCGGACAGACGGATGCCCGCGGGCAGGGCCATTCGAACAGCCGGGACGAAGCTGACAAGCCCGGCCATCATGAATCGGCCACGCCGGGGCCGTCGACCACCTTCCGGGGAACCACAGCAGATCGGGGCATCTGCCAATAAAACCTGCGCAAAGGGTGGATCAAGGACACGAAAGTATCGGGTGGATTGCCCAGTTGTAGGGACGTGGAATTTGTCACGGGCGTCGCTTGACGCTGAACTGGGCGGATAGTGTGAGCGATCCGGTCCGCACGACCAGGCTGACCGCGCACTGCAATCCGACCGACCGAGCGCCTTGAGGGGGCAGGCGCCGCGTGGCACCGACGGAGGACTCTCAGCACCGTGGACGCGCAAGGCCGTGGGCAGGCGGGGGACATGGACCCCGCCGATCAGTGGGTGTTCGACCCGAACACCGGCAACTACGAACTGCGACTGGATGCTGGCTCAAAGTCAGCCCCCAGGCAGGCCGGCCGGAGAGCCGCAGCCCCCTCGGCGACCGCCGCTGGGAGCAGCAGGAGAGAGCGACGGCTTCAGGAGCGCGGCCGGACGGCCGGCGCAGGCGGTGACACACCGACCCGCGAGCTGCCCGCCCAGCGCAACCGCCGGGCCGGCGGCCGCGCGGGGCACCGCTCGGCCGCGGCGGCGGCGCCCGTGGCGAGCACCGGCCGGCGCAAGCCGAAGCCGAAGGCGTCGAAAAAGAAGAAGGCGCTGTACTGGGGCGCGGGCGTGATGGGCTTCGTGCTGGTCGCCGGCTGCACCGGTGCGTACTTCGTCTACCAGCACCTCGACGGCAACATCTCCAAGGTCGACGTCGGCATCAACAACGAAGCGGTCACCGACGGCCCGGTCAACATCCTGATCATCGGGACGGACGCCCGCGAGGGCAAGGGCAACGAGGGCTACGGCGACATGGGCAGCGTCGGCCACGCCGACACCACGATCCTCATGCACGTCTCCGCGGACCGCACCAACGCCACCGCGCTCAGCATCCCGCGCGACATGGTCACCGACATTCCGGACTGCCCGACCACGATGAAGGACGGGACCAAGAAGACCATCCCGGGCGAGACCGGGGTGCGCTTCAACACCAGCCTCGGCCAGGAGGACCGGGACCCGGGCTGCACGTGGCGGACCGTGGAGAAGCTGACCGGCCTGAAGATCAATCACTTCATGATGGCGGACTTCAACGCCGTCAAGGAGCTGTCCACCGCGGTGGGCGGCGTCGAGGTGTGCGCCGGCAAGGACATCAACGACCCCAAGTCGCACCTCAAGCTCAAGGCCGGCCGGCACGTCGTCCAGGGCGAGCAGGCGCTGGCGTTCGTACGGACCCGGCACACCGTCGGCTTCGGCAGCGACCTGAGCCGCATCGAGCTGCAGCAGCAGTTCCTCAGCTCGATGATCCGGAAGATGAAGTCCAGCGGCACGCTCAGCAACCCCAGCAAGCTGTGGAGCCTGAGCAACGCGGCGACCAAGGCGCTCACCGTCGACACCGGCATCGGCAGCGCGAGCAAGCTGATGGATCTGGCCAAGGACCTCAGCCGGGTGGACGTCAAGAACGTCACTTTCGCGACCGTGCCCGTGCTGGACAACCCTGAGGACCCCGCGACAGTCATATTGGACAAGGCCAAGGCCGAACCGCTGTTCAAGATGGTCCAGTCCGATAAATCGCTGACCAAGACGAAGAAGGAAAAGAGCAAGAAGAAGGCCAAGCCGGTCACCAAGGCGCCCGCCGCCGAGGTCCGGGTCGACATCTCCAACGGTGGCGGCCCGCTGGGCGCCGCCCAGGAGACCGTCGACTGGCTGCAGAACGACAAGGGCGCGCCGCTCACCACGAACGCCGGCAACGCCACCACGACGCTGGACAAGACCCGCCTGGAGTACGCGCCCAACCAGGCAGGCCAGGCCGCCACCCTGGCCGAGTGGATGGGCCTGCCCAAGTCCGCGATGAAGCAGACGAACGGCGACGCCGGGCCCAAGGTGCCGATGAAGCTCATCCTCGGCAAGGACTTCACCGGTGCCGGGGAGCCGATAGCGGCGCCCGACAAGGCACCTGACGGAGTCCAGAACGTCAACGCCGACGACAAGAACATCTGCGCCAAGTAGGCCTGCAGAGAACCACCAGCACCAGCAGTACCAAGTGAAGACCGACCGGCCGCCCTGCCAGGCCGCCGAGCGCACCACCGGATGAAGGAAAAACGGGGAGGGGCAGCCGATGCGGCAGAGCAGTGTGCGTGGTGACCGATCACGCCGACACCAGCCCGACGCCCAGGAGTTGGGCTGGGACGACAGCCTGTACGAGGGCCGCAGCGACGGGGGCGGGGACGGCGGCGCGGCCGTCCCCGCGGAATCCGGCGGGCACGGCCGGCGGAAACGCCGAAGAGGCCGCCGGGTCCTTCGCTGGACCGCCGGCATCGCCGCGCTCCTCGTGCTCGGCACGGCAGGCGCCGGTTACCTCTACTACGAGCACCTCAACGGCAACCTCCGCAAGGGCATCCTGGACCTCGGCGACGGCGGGCTGAAGAAGCCCGAGCCCAACGCCTTCGGCCAGACCCCGATGAACATCCTGCTGCTCGGCTCGGACAGCCGGAACAGCAAGGCGAACGTGGAGCTCGGCGGCGCGAAGGCGGACGTGGGCCGCAAGCCGCTGGCGGACGTGCAGATGCTGCTGCACGTCTCCGCCGACCGCTCCAGCATGTCGGTGCTCTCGATACCGCGCGACACCCGCGTGACCATCCCCGAGTGCACCGACCCCAAGTCCGGCGAGAAGTACCCGCAGACCACCGGGCCCATCAACCAGTCGCTCCAGCACGGCGGTCCGGGCTGCACGGTCGCCACCTGGAAAGAGCTGACCGGCATCTACATCGATCACTTCATGATGATCGACTTCGCGGGTGTGGTGCAGATGGCCGACGCGGTGGGCGGCGTCCCGGTCTGCGTGGAGAACAACATCTACTCGCACGACAGCAAGGGCCACGGCAGCGGGCTGAAGCTGACCGAGGGCGAGCACAACATCAAGGGCGTCCAGGCGCTCCAGTGGCTGCGCACCCGCTACGGCTTCGAGGACAACACCGACATCGGCCGGGCCAAGGCCCAGCACATGTACATGAACTCGATGATCCGTCAGCTCAAGGCGGGCACCAAGCTCACCGACCCGGGCAAGCTCCGGGCGCTGGCGGAGGCCGCCACCAAGGCGCTGACCGTGGACGAGGGGCTCGGCAGCGTGAAGAAGCTGTACGACCTCGGCGGCGACCTCAACCGGGTGCCGATCAAGCGCGTCACCATGGCGACCATGCCGTGGTCCTACGGCCCCGGCGAGTCCTATGTGATCCCGAAGCCGGGCGACGCCGAGCAGGTCTTCGCGATGCTGCGCAACGACACCGCGCTGGACGGCAAGGACAAGAAAAAGCAGAAGCCCGCCGCCGACCCGAAGCCCACCACGCCCAAGGACCAGCTCCAGGTCACCGTGCAGAACGGCACCAACGGCGCGATCCAGGGCCCGGTGGTCGGCCGCGCGAGCCAGATCCAAGGGCAGCTCGCGTCGCTCGGCTACGCGGCCGCGGCCACCGACGCCACGCTCATCGCCCAGGCCGACACCACGATCACGTACGGGGGCAAGGACGCCGAGGGCGACGCGCTGGCCGTCGCCAAGGCGCTCGGGCTGCCCAAGAGCGCGGTGAAGGAGTCCAGTTCGGCACAGGGCATCCGGCTGATCGTCGGCAACGACTGGCGTACCGGTACGGCGTATCCGGAGACGGCCGGCGGGAAGCAGCAGGCGAACAAGGCCCCGGAGAGCGCGGACGCCCTCAACGGCGAGGACAAGAAGGCGTGCATGAAGGTGAACCCGGACTACACCTGGTGAGCACGGCGTAAGCAGAGCGGCGCCCGTATCCCTGGGGATACGGGCGCCGCTCTTTACTGGTCAGGGCCGCTGGGCGGTCTCCGCCGGGGCCTTCGTCACCGCCGGGCGGCGGCTGGCGATGACCTTCTTGGCCAGCGAGCGCGGGCTGGTGAGGAAGCCCCAGCCCCACGAGAAGTGCATGGTCGCCAGCGCGACGGGGATCTGGGCGCGGGCCTTGAGCGACAGGCCCTTGCCGGCCGGGACGGAGCCCGCCAGGATCGCCGCGAGGTAGGCGCCGGGGACGACGAAGCCCCAGGGCGTCACGGCCGCGCCGACCACGAGGCCGGCGGCGAACGCGCACAGGGCGGTCGGCGGCGCCAGGTAACGGGCGTTGATCGAGCCGGAGTGGTAGCGCGCGACGACGTGCCGCCACTTGCCGTAGTCCTTGTACTGCTTGGCCAGCGCCTTGACGCTGGGCCGCGGGCGGTACTGCACCTTCAGCTCGGGCGAGAACCAGACCAGCCCGCCCGCCTCGCGGATACGGAAGTTCAGCTCCCAGTCCTGCGCGCGGATGAACTCGATGTTGTACCCGCCCTGCTGCTCCAGCGCCTCGCGTCGGAAGACCCCGAGGAAGACGGTCTCGGCGGGGCCCGCCTGGCCGCCGGTGTGGAAGGCCGCGTTGCCCACCCCGATCTTCGAGGTCATGGCGGCCGCGACGGCCTCTTCCCAGGCGTTCTCGCCCTCGGCGTTCATGATGCCGCCGACGTTCTGCGCGCCGGTCTCCTCCAGGAGGCGCACCGCGGTCGCGATGTAGTTGCGCGACAGCATGCCGTGGCCGTCCACCCGCACCACGATGGGGTGCCGGGACGCGTTGATCGCGGCATTCAGCGCGGCGGGGGTGCGCCCGGTCGGGTTGGGCACGGTGTGGACCCGCGGATCCTCCCGTACCAGCTCGGCGGCGATCTCGTCGGTGCGGTCCGTGGACGGCCCGAGCGCGATCACCACCTCCATCTCGCCCTCGTACTCCTGCTCCAGGATGTGGCGCACGGAGTTGCGCAGATGACGTTCCTCATTGAGCACCGGCATGATCACGGAGACTGCGGGGTGCTGGCTCGGCGTGGCGTTCATCGGTACTCACGTTACCGCGAACGGGCGTACGGGCCCCACGGCAGCCGAGTGGCGCGATGGACCGGTGCGGCGTGTGATGACAGTCAGCCGATCATACGGACGTACTGTCATCTTTCGCCGCGTCTACGAGGAGGTGCCCTCTATGCCCGAGCCGCCCCGCACCCTCCCCCTCCCCGCACCCGGCAGGCGGCGCCGGAGGGCGCGGTGGATCGTGCGGGCGACCGCCGGCGTCTCCATCGTCCTGCTGGCCGCGAGTGGCGTCGGCCACGCGATGGTGACCGGGGTCAACGAGGGCATCTCCCGGGTGGACGCCTTCAAGGACATGGGCGAGCGGCCCCGGACGAGCTCCGGGGACGGGATGAACTTCCTGGTCGCGGGCACCGACGGCCGGGACCGGCTGTCGGCGGCGGAGAAGGAGAAGTACCACCTCGGCGGTGAGCCCTGTCACTGCACCGACACGGTCATGCTCGTCCACCTCTCGGCGGCCCGGGACCGGGCCAGCGTGATCAGCCTGCCCCGCGACTCCCTCGTCGAGGCGCCCGAGCGCAAGGACGAGAAGACCGGGCGGACGGTGCCGGCGCACAAGATCAAGCTGAACGCGGCGTACGCGGAGGGCGGCGCGAACCTCACCGTCCGCACCGTGGAGCACATGACCGGGGTGCACATCGACCACTACCTGGAGGTCGACTTCACCAGCTTCATGAAGACCGTGGACGCGGTCGGCGGCGTACGGGTGTGCACCACCCGGCCGCTGCAGGACCGGTACTCCGGGCTGGACCTGCCCAAGGGGACCAGCGAGCTGAACGGCGGCGAGGCGCTCCAGTACGTCCGCGCCCGGCACCTCGACGGCGGCTCGGACCTGGGCCGTATGCAGCGCCAGCAACGCTTCCTGGTCGCCCTGCTGCACAAGATCACCGACTCGGACGCGCTGGTGAACCCGGTCACGTTCAAGCGGATCACCTCGACCCTGCTGGACTCGCTGCGCGCCGACGCGGGCTTCGGGACGCGCGAGATGGTCGCCCTCGGGCAGGCGCTGCGCGGCTTCAAGCCCGCCTCCTCGGAATTCGCCTCCGTCCCCGTCAGCGACATCAGCTACTCGGTGCCGAACCTCGGCTCGACGGTGAAGTGGGACGAGGACCGCGCGGAGAAGCTCTTCGCGGCCGTCCGCGCCGACCGCCCGCTGGCCGTGCACAAGAAGCGCAAGCAGCGCGCGACCGTGGTGGACGTGCCGCCGGACGAGATCCGGGTGCAGGTCGACAACGGCACCCGCACCCGCGGGCACGCGGCGCGGGCCGACAAGGCGCTGCGCGCGACCGGCTTCGACACCACCGGCACGCCCCGCAACGCATCGGCCCCCGCCGACCGTACCGTGATCAGCTACGACCCGCGCTGGAACCGCTCGGTACGGACGCTGGCCGCCGCGCTGCCCGGCGCTGAGCTGCGCGCGGTACCGGGCCAGGGCCCGCTCCTGCGGGTCACCCTCGGCCCCGACCACGAGGACGTCCACAAGGTGCGCGCCGAGGTCCCCGCGCCCGACTCCGGCGATGTGCCGGCGGTCACGGGGGACGAGGAGGAGTGCCGCTAGCCCCGGCCTCGTACGCGGGTCCTCAGCCCTCGTCGACGCCGTCGGCGGCGCGGCTCTGGCGCAGCTCCATGATGGCGCGGCGCCGGGCGAGCCGGTGCGTGCGCCGGATCTGCGCCTCCTGGTAGCGCCGCTTGTCGCGCTCGGTCTCGGGGATCACCGGCGGGACCCGGCGCGGCTTGCCGTTCTCGTCGACGGCGGCGAAGACCAGGTACGCGGAGCCGACCTGCTGGGCGGGGGTGGACTCGTTCCAGCGCTCGGCCAGTACGCGCACGCCGACCTCCATCGAGGACCGCCCGGTCCAGTTGACCTGCGCCTTCACATGGACGAGATCACCGACCCGGACCGGCTCCAGGAACGCCATCTCGTCCATGGAGGCGGTGACGGCGGGGCCGCCGGAGTGCCGGCCGGCCACCGCGCCCGCCGCGTCGTCCACCAGCTTCATGATCACGCCGCCGTGCACGGTGCCGAGCAGATTGGTGTGGCTCGCGTCCATGATGTGGCTGAGCGTCGTACGCGAGACGGAGGTGGGCTTGCCGGGAAGGTCGCCCTCCGGGCCGTCGGTGACGAGGTCGGTCATACGTCCACCCTATGCACCCCGCCGGACGCCTTCTGCCCGAGACGGTCACGGAGCCCACCGACCGGTCCGCTTTACCCCCGTTTCCTCCCATTACAAGTGCAATCGCGGGCAAACATGCGCCCCGCCCGTCCCGAAACGTCGTTTCCTGTCCCACGCGGCCCAATCGTCGCGCCCTCCCCTTTATGCCGCTTCGTTTTGCATCAGCTCTGCAACAGCCGGGGTCCGATCCCGTCCCCGCCCTGTATGGCGAGGTGTACCGGCAGGCACACTTTGCTCCATGAACGAGTGGCGCGACGGGCTCCCCCGTGACGACGACAGGAACCGGTACGGACGCGGCAGCAGCAGCGCCCAGCCGGAGGGCGCGCGCGCCATGCGACAGGTGCGCCGGGAGCCCGCGGCCGATTACCACGCGGCCGGCTACAACGAGCCGCCGCTGCCGCCCGGCATGTCGCCGCGCCGCCAGGGCGTCCCGCCGCAGCCGGGCCGCGACGGCGGGCACGGCGGCGGCCGCTACGACGACGGGTACAACACCGGCCAGGTCTACGGCGGCGGCCACGGTGGCGGCGGCGGTTACGGCGACGACGGCTACCGCCCCCGCCCCAACTGGGGCCGCCGCATCAAGCGGACCTTGGTCACGCTCATCGTGGTGCTGCTCGTCGTGTCGGTCGGCACGTACTTCTGGGCCGACTCCAAGATGCGCAAGGAGGTCGACCTCAGCAAGGTGATCGACCGCCCCGAGGAGGGCGACGGCACCAACTACCTGATCGTCGGCTCCGACAGCCGCGAGGGCATGTCCGACCAGCAGAAGAAGGACCTGCACACCGGCTCCGCCGACGGCAAGCGCACCGACTCGATGATGATCCTGCACGTCGGCTCCAACGGCCCGACGCTGATCTCGCTGCCCCGCGACTCCAACATCACGATCCCGGAGTTCCGCGGCTCCGAGTCCGGCAAGATGCAGCCCGCGATGGGCCCCAACAAGCTCAACGCCGCGTACTCCATCGACGGCCCCCAGCTGCTGGTGCGCACCGTGGAGTACAACACCGGCCTGCACATCGACCACTACGCCGAGATCGGCTTCGCCGGCTTCGCGAACATCGTGGACGCCATCGGCGGCGTCGACATGAAGCTCGACAAGGGCTTCAAGGACAAGTGGTCCGGCGCCGACTTCAAGGCCGGCGAGCAGACCCTGAACGGCCAGCAGGCCCTGGCGTACGTCCGTACCCGGCACGCCTTCTCCGGCAGCGACCTGGATCGCACGAAGAACCAGCAGAAGTTCCTCTCGACGCTGGCCCACCAGGTGGCCTCGCCGGGCACGATCCTGAACCCCTTCGCGCTCTACCCGGCCATGGGCGCCGGCCTGGACACCCTGATCGTCGACAAGGACATGGGCCCCTACGCGCTCGGCAAGATGTTCTTCGCGCTGAAGGACGTCACCGGCAAGGGCGGCGAGGGCAAGTCGATGAACATGCCGACCTCCGGCAGCGTCGGCGGCAACCTCCAGTGGGACATGCCCAAGGTCAAGCAGCTGGTCGGCGAGCTGAAGAACGACGACCCGGTCACGGTCACCGCGGACGAGTGACCCGCTCCTGATCGCGCGAAGGCCCCGGCTCCTGGGAGGGAGCCGGGGCCTTCGCGTACGCCCTGTACCGCGCCGTTACGGCAGGTTGCGCGCCATGACGATGCGCTGGACCTGGTTGGTGCCCTCGTAGATCTGCGTGATCTTCGCGTCGCGCATCATTCGCTCCAGCGGGTAGTCACGGGTGTAGCCGTAGCCGCCGAGGAGCTGGACGGCATCGGTGGTGGCCTCCATGGCGACGTCCGAGGCGAAGCACTTGGCGGCGGCGCCCTGGAAGGTCAGGTCGGCGTCGCCGCGCTCGGACTTGGCCGCGGCCGCGTACGTGAGCTGGCGGGCGGCCTCGATCTTCATGGCCATGTCGGCAAGCATGAACTGCACGCCCTGGAAGTCGCCGATCGGCTTGCCGAACTGCTTGCGCTCCTGGACGTAGCCCTTGGCGTAGTCCAGCGCGCCCTGGGCGATGCCGAGCGCCTGGGCCGCGATGGTGATGCGGGTGTGGTCCAGGGTCTTCATGGCGGTGGCGAAGCCGGTGCCCTCGGCGCCGATCATGCGGTCGGCGGGGATGCGGACGTTGTCGAGGTAGACCTCGCGGGTCGGCGAGCCCTTGATGCCGAGCTTCTTCTCCGGGGCGCCGAAGGAGACGCCCTCGTCGCCCTTCTCCACGACGAAGGCGGAGATGCCCTTGGAGCGCTTCTCCGGGTCGGTGACCGCCATCACCGTGTAGTACTCGGAGACGCCCGCGTTGGTGATCCAGCGCTTCACGCCGTTGAGGACGTAGAAGTCACCGTCGCGGACGGCCTTGGTCTTCATGCCCGCGGCGTCCGAACCGGCGTCCGGCTCGCTCAGGCAGTACGAGAACATCGCGTCGCCCGCGGCGAGCGGGGCCAGGTACTTCTTCTTCAGGTCCTCGGAGCCGGAGAGGATCACCGGCAGCGAGCCGAGCTTGTTGACGGCGGGGATCAGGGAGGAGGAGGCGCAGACGCGGGCCACTTCCTCGATCACGATCACGGTGGCGAGCGCGTCGGCCCCGGCACCGCCGTAGGACTCCGGTACGTGCACGGCGTGCAGGTCGTTGGCGACCAGGGCGTCCAGCGCCTCCTGCGGAAAGCGGGCCTCCTCGTCCACCGGGGTGGCGAACGGTGCGATCTTCGCCTCGGCGAGCGCGCGCACCGACTCGCGGAGCATGTCGTGCTCCTCAGCCGGCCGGTACAGATCGAAATCAGCGTTTCCCGCCAAGGTCTCTCATCTCCCCTGAGTGCTAACTACCGTTAAGTAACCTGTCGCGTTTCCCCGAATTCTAGAGCCGGAGCACCCCCTGGGGTACGTGAGGTTGCCGACAACGACCGGATCGCCACACCCCTTGTCCCGGCTATGCTCGGCCCCGCAACAGACTTCGTTCGCACCTGGAGCGTCCATGCCCCTCAAGATCACCGTGATCGGCACCGGCTATCTCGGCGCCACGCACGCCGCCGCCATGGCCGAGCTCGGCTTCGAGGTGCTGGGGCTCGACATCGTGCCCGAGAAGATCGAGATGCTCGGTCGCGGTGAGGTGCCCCTGTACGAGCCGGGGCTGGAGGAGCTGCTGCGCAAGCACGTCGCCGGGCTGCCGGGCTCCAGCGGGCGGCTGCGGTTCACCACGTCCTGGGAAGAGGCCGGCGCCTTCGGCGATGTGCACTTCGTGTGCGTGAACACCCCGCAGAAGCACGGCGAGTACGCCTGTGACATGTCCTACGTCGACAGCGCCTTCGAGTCCCTCGCGCCGCACCTCACGCGGCCCACGCTGGTCGTCGGCAAGTCCACCGTGCCGGTGGGCAGCGCGGCCCGGCTCGCCAAGCGGCTGGCCGAGCTGGCGCCGGCCGGCGAGGAGGCGGAGCTGGCCTGGAACCCGGAGTTCCTGCGCGAGGGCTTCGCCGTCGAGGACACCCTGCACCCCGACCGGCTCGTGGTGGGTGTCGCGAGCGAGCGTGCCGAGTCGCTGCTGCGCGAGGTGTACGCCACACCGCTGGCCGAGGGCTCGCCGTGGGTCGTGATGGACTACCCGACCGCCGAGCTGGTCAAGACCGCCGCCAACTCCTTCCTGGCGACCAAGATCTCCTTCATCAACGCGATGGCCGAGATCTGCGAGGCGGCCGACGGTGACGTGGTGAAGCTGGCCGAGGCGATCGGCCACGACGAGCGGATCGGGAAGAAGTTCCTGCGCGCCGGTGTCGGCTTCGGCGGCGGCTGCCTGCCGAAGGACCTGCGCGCCTTCATGGCGCGCGCCGGTGAGCTGGGCGCCGACCAGGCGCTGACCTTCCTCCGCGAGATCGACTCGATCAACATGCGCCGCCGCGGCCACATGGTGGAGCTGGCACGCGAGGCGGTCGGCGGCGGCTTCCTCGGCAAGCGGGTCGCCGTACTGGGCGCGACCTTCAAGCCGGACTCCGACGACGTACGGGACTCCCCCGCGCTCAACGTCGCGGGCCAGATCCACCTCCAGGGCGGCCAGGTCACCGTGTACGACCCCAAGGGCATGGAGAACGCCCGCCGGGTCTTCCCGACGCTGGGGTACGCGCCGACCGCGCTGGACGCCGCGCGCGGCGCCGATGTCGTACTGCACCTGACCGAGTGGCGGGAGTTCCGCGAGCTGGACCCGGCCACGCTGGGCGAGGTCGCCGCGCACCGCCGCATCCTCGACGGCCGCAACGCGCTGGACCCGGAGCTGTGGCGCAAGGCCGGCTGGACGTACCGGGCGCTGGGACGCCCGCGCGCCTAACCCTGGGCCTTTCGGGCTCTGTACGTACGCATCTTCGCCCGGCTGCCGCAGACCGCCATCGTGCACCAGCGGCTGCGTGCGGCCGGGCTTCGGTCGTAGAAGACCCACTGGCAGTCGTGCGCCTCGCAGGCCTTGAGGCGGCGCCAGGTGCCGTCCGCGGCGGCGGTCGCGATGCCCGCGGCGATACGGGCGGTCAGTGCGGCGACCCCGGTGAGTCCGGGCGCCGGGCACAGTGCCGCCTCGCCCCGCGCGTCCACGGTGAGCGTCAGCGGCGCGGCGGTGAGCAGCGCGCCGAGGGTGCGCTCGGTCTCCTCGGGCAGGTCGGTCCCCGTGTGCGCCAGACAGGCCGCACGCAGCGCCTCGCGCAGCCGTTGGACGGCGGCCAGTTCACGTTTCCCGGCCGGAGCCGGTGGCAACCCGTGGTCGCGCAGGAAGGCGGCGAGGCCGCCGGGCGCGGTCAGCGCGTCCTGTCCGGTCTCGATGTCCAGGGTGTTCGCCAGATCCTGGACCAGTGCCAGGGAAGGCGGCGCGCTACGGTCGGCCACCCTTGCCACGTTACCCGCTGAGGGCCATCATGCAGTAACCGAAGTTACCGCTACACCGTCGCAGGAGGTAACACCATGGCCATCGCTCAGTACGGCGTCGTCGTGCTCGACACCCCCGACCCGGAGGCCCTCGCCAAGTTCTACGCCGACCTGCTCGGCTGGGAGGCCGGGAAGCTGGAGGGCGACTGGATCGAGGTGGCCGGGCCGCAGGGGCGGATGCTCGCGTTCCAGACGGCGCCCGACATGGTGCCGCCGGACTGGCCCAGCGGTGAGCGCTCCCAGCAGCTGCACCTGGACTTCCGGGTGCCGCGGGACCGTATCGACGAGGCCGAGCAGGAGGCCCTCGCGCTCGGCGCGCGGCTGGTCCAGCACGACGAGGGCAAGCGCGACTTCCGGGTCTACCTCGACCCGGCGGGGCATCCGTTCTGTCTGTGTCTGCACTGAGGACGGCCCTGGCGGGGGCCGGGCGGGGAGCCCCGCCCGGCCCCCGCTCTCAGGTCCAGGCCCAGTGCAACCGCGTCATCCGGTCCCGCCGGTCCGCCCGGTCCAGCCGGTCGATGGTCGCCGTGGACGGCCCGCGGCGGTGCCGGGCCTCGCGCGCGGCGAACTCCGCGCCGCGCATCGCCCGCAGGGCATTGCCCCAGGTCAGCCCGGCCAGATCGGAGAAGGTCCAGCCGCGGGTGATCAGTTCGGCGAGCAGCCGCGGATAGCCGGAGACGTCCTCCAGGCCCTCCGGCCGCCCGTCGGCCGGATCGGTGTCGAAACCGCCGCCGAGGCCGACGTGCCGGGCCCCCGCCACGTTCCGTACGTGATCGAGGTGGTCGGCGACGTCCTCGACGGTCGCGGCGCCCACCGGCCCGGTCACCCGCTGCGGGGCGAAGGTGACCATGCAGATGCCGCCGTTGCGGGGCAGCTGCGCGAGCACCTCGTCGGGCACGTTGTGCCGGTGGTTCGTCAGATTCCGGGCGGCGGACCGGTGCAGGAAGACCGGCGCCTTGGTGATGGCCAGCGTATGGCGCATCGTGTCGACCGAGGCGTACGAGAGGTCGATGAGCATCCCGAGGCGGTTCATCTCCCGGACCACCTCCTCGCCGAAGGCGGTGAGGCCGCCCGCGCACGGGGTGTCGGCCGCCGCGTCCGCCCACGGGGTGTTGCGGTCCGGCGTGAGCAGCATCGAGCGCACGCCCAGGGTGTGCAGGGCCCGCAGCGCGCCGAGCGAGCTGTCGATGATCTGGCCGCCGGCCGAGCCGAGCAGGCAGGCGATGCGGCCGCGGTTGCGGCACTCGGCGACATCGTCGGCGGTCATCGCCAGGCGCAGCGCTTCGGGGTAGGCCCGCACCAGCTGGTGCACGAAGTCGATCTGTTCGAGGGTCGCGCTGATGGCGTGGTCACCGCTGAGCGCGGTGGGCACCTGTACGGACCAGAACTGCGCGCCGACGCGGCCCTGCCGCAGCCGGGGGAGGTCGGTGCTGACGGCGGGTTCGCCGTATTCGAGGTCGTAGTAGTGACCCGGCGTCAGGTCGTCGCCGTGGTGCAGCCGCAGCGCCCAGGGCAGGGCGTTGTGGCCGTCGAAGACGGGGTGCGCGGCGAGCAGCGCGTGCGCGCGGGAGAGCGGGTCGCGGCGCAGCGGGGGGTCGGCGGGGCGCCCGATTGATCCGTAGGGGGAGTGGGCGTCCTCGGCGGTGCCGAGATCCCCGGCGGCACCGGTGAGGTCTGCGGCTTCCAGATCGGGGGCGAGGTCGGCCATGGTCGGAGCTCCTGGATCGGTGGCAGTAGGGCCACGGTGACACGGGAGATCCACTTCTTCGCGGTGAGTGATGCGTACGGGTCATCCCCCGCGCGACACGCGGTGGATGACCCGTACTGCAGGCCCGTACTGCGGCTCTCAGCCGTCCAGCTGACCGATCGTCGCGTTCGACGGGCCGCGCCGCTTCTGGAGGTCACGGGCCACGTCCTCCGCCGCCCGCAGCGTACGCACCGCGTTCTGCCAGGTGAGCTTGGCGAGGTCGGCCTCGGACCACTTGCGGTCCAGCAGCTCCGCGATCAGATTCGGGTAGCCCGCCACGTCGCGGAGGCCGTCCGGGGTGAAGGCCGTGCCGTCGTAGTCGCCGCCGATGCCGATGTGGTCGACGCCCGCGACCTCGCGCATGTGGTCCAGGTGGTCGGCGACGGTGGCGGCGGTGGCCACCGGGCGGGGATGCGCGGCCTCGAAGGCGCGCTGCACCTTCATGCCCGCCTCGGTGGTGTCGAGGTGGTGCAGGCCGTGCGCGCGCATGTTCTCGTCGGCGCGCTTCGTCCACTCCCCGGCCCCGGGCAGCACGAACTTCGGTACGAACGTGACCATCGCGACGCCGCCGTTGGCGGGCAGCTGTGCCAGTACGTCGTCGGGGATGTTGCGCGGGTGGTCGCAGACGGCGCGCGCCGAGGAGTGCGAGAAGACCACCGGCGCCTCGGTGACCCGCAGCGCGTCCCGCATCGTGTCGGCGGAGACATGGCTGAGGTCGACGAGCATGCCGAGCCGGTTCATCTCCCGCACGACCTCCTCGCCGAAGGCGGTGAGGCCGCCGTGGCGCGGCTCGTCGGTCGCCGAGTCCGCCCAGGCGATGGTGTCGTTGTGCGTCAGCGTCATGTACCGCACGCCGAGCGCGTACAGGGCGCGCAGGGTGGCCAGCGAGCAGTGGATCGAGTGCCCGCCCTCGGCGCCCATCAGGGACGCGATCTTCCCCTCGGCGCGGGCCGCCTCCATGTCGTCGGCGGTGAGCGCGCGCCGCAGGTCGCCGGGGTACCGGTCGATCAGCTGCGCCACGCAGTCGACCTGCTCCAGGGTGGCGCTGACCGCCCGGTCGCCGTCGTAGTCGGAGCGTACGTACACCGACCAGAACTGCGCGCCGACGCCGCCCGCGCGCAGCCGGGGGATGTCGGTGTGCAGATGCGCGGACTGGTCGGTGGCGATGTCGCGCTGGTCCAGGTCGTACGTGACCTGCTCGCGCAGCGCCCAGGGCAGGTCGTTGTGGCCGTCGACGACGGGCCAGCGGGCGAGCAGCTCGCGGGCCGCCTCGCTCACTTGCCGCCCCCGAAGCCGAAGCCCTCGTTGCCTCCGACCTTGTTCCGCAGCCGCTTGCCCTTCTCGGTGGCCTGGTCGTTCAGCTCCTGCTGGAACTCGCGCATCCGCTCCTGCAGCTCGCCGTCGTGCGCGGCGAGCATCCGGGCGGCGAGCAGGCCCGCATTGCGGGCGCCGCCGACCGAGACCGTGGCGACCGGCACGCCGGCCGGCATCTGCACGATGGACAGCAGCGAGTCCATGCCGTCGAGGTACTTCAGCGGCACGGGCACGCCGATGACGGGCAGCGGGGTGACCGAGGCCAGCATGCCCGGCAGATGGGCCGCTCCCCCGGCACCCGCGATGATCGCCTTCAGACCGCGGCCCGCGGCCTCCTCGCCGTACGCGACCATCTCGCGCGGCATGCGGTGCGCGGAGACGACGTCGACCTCGTAGGGGATCTCGAACTCGTCGAGGGCCTGGGCCGCGGCTTCCATGACGGGCCAGTCGGAGTCGGAGCCCATGACGATGCCGATGACAGGAGAGCTGTTCTGGCTCATTCGGTGATCGTTCCTCGCAGGTAGCCGGCGGCGTGCGCGGCGCGCTCGCGCACGTCGGCCAGGTCGTCGCCGTAGGTGTTGACGTGCCCGACCTTACGGCCCGGCTTCACGTCCTTGCCATACATGTGGATCTTCAACTGCGGGTCCCGGGCCATGCAGTGCAGATACGCGCTGTACATGTCCGGGTAGTCGCCGCCGAGCACGTTGGCCATCACGGTCCACTGGGCGCGCGGGCGCGGGTCGCCCAGCGGGAGGTCCAGTACCGCGCGGACGTGGTTGGCGAACTGCGAGGTGATCGCGCCGTCCTGGGTCCAGTGCCCGGAGTTGTGCGGGCGCATCGCGAGCTCGTTGACGAGGATGCGGCCGTCGGCGGTCTCGAAGAGCTCGACCGCGAGGTGGCCGACCACGTCCAGCTCCTTGGCGATCCGCAGCGCCAGCTCCTGGGCCTGCGCCGACAGCTCCTCGGAGAGGTCGGGAGCGGGCGCGATGACCGTGTCGCAGACGCCGTCGACCTGGATGGACTCCACGACCGGGTACGCGACGGCCTGGCCGTGCGGGGAGCGGACGATGTTGGCGGCCAGCTCGCGGGTGAAGTCGACCTTCTCCTCGGCGAGGACGGGCACGCCGGCGCGGAACGGCTCCTCGGCGTCCTTGGCGGATCGTACGAACCACACGCCCTTGCCGTCATAGCCGCCACGGACGGTCTTCAGGATGACCGGAAAGCCGTCGCCCTCGGCCGCGAAACGCTCCACATCGGCCGGGTCCGAAACGATGCGGTGGCGCGGGCAGGGGGCGCCGATCTCGGTCAGTTTCGCGCGCATCACCCCCTTGTCCTGGGCGTGCACGAGCGCGTCCGGGCCCGGGCGTACGGGAATGCCGTCCGCCTCCAATGCCCGTAGATGCTCGGTGGGGACGTGCTCGTGATCGAAAGTGATCACGTCACAGCCGCGCGCGAACTCCCGCAGGGTGGCCAGATCGCGGTAGTCGCCGATGACGACATCACCGACGACCTGCGCCGCGGAGTCCTGCGGGGTGTCACTGAGGAGCTTGAACCTGATGCCGAGGGGGATGCCTGCCTCGTGTGTCATACGGGCGAGCTGTCCGCCACCGACCATGCCGACTACCGGAAACGTCACGCCTTCAGGGTATCCGCTCCGACCGACCGTTCCCGGCCACCCCTTGGACGATCCTCTGAATCCGGACGTTCCGTACCTCTGTGCGAGCCGCCAGCGGGCGATAGGCTCGTCCGGACGCGCGGATCCGGGGGAGGACGCATGGACGCCACCGACGGCATATCGACGCCGTCCCGCAAGATCGGCATAGCGGTCGCGGTGGCGGCCTTACTGGTGACGGTGTACTCCCTGATCTCCCTGCTCACCGCCGGTCCCCAGGTGTACGGGCCGCAGGACACGGTCATATCCGTCGCTCCCGGCGAGCGCTTCTCGATAGAGCTGGAGGACAACCCGAGCACCGGCTACCGCTGGGCCGTCTCGCCCCCGCCGCCCGACCCACAGGTGCTCAAGCCGGCCGGCAGCCACTACGAGGCCGACGAGCCGGTGGTCGCGGGCTCCGGCGGCACCCGCTACCTGGAGTTCCAGGCCGTCCGGGCCGGACGTACCGAGCTGGCGCTGCGGCACTGCTTCCAGTGCGGCACCGAGCGCGCCGACAGCGACGGCGGCGAGCGGCTGGCCTTCCGCATCACCGTGACCGACTGACGCGCCTCCGCACCGGCGGAACCACCCGGGACACGGGCGGCCCGCAAGCCCGCTGGTTAGCATGAGTGAGCGGCCGGCCGCCGACCACGGTCCGCCGGACACGACGCCTCACGGGGAGCTGAACCGCCAATATGTCTGGACCGAGCCCGCTGCGTTCGCGGCTGGAGCTGCTGGGCCGCGAGATCGTGAAGTTCGGCGCGGTGGGCGGGGCCGGTGTGCTGGTCAACCTCGTGGTCTTCAACCTCGTACGGCACACCACCGAGCTGCCCGTCGTGCGGGCCGGGATCGTCGCGACGATCGTCGCGATCCTCTTCAACTACATCGGCTTCCGCTACTTCACCTACCGGGACCGGGACAAGAGCGGCCGCACCAAGGAACTGGCGCTCTTCCTCTTCTTCAGCGCGGTCGGCCTGGTGATCGAGAACGGCATCCTCTACGCCGCGACGTACTGGTGCGGCTGGAACACCCCGCTGCAGAACAACGTCTTCAAGTTCCTCGGCATCGGCATCGCCACGCTCTTCCGCTTCTGGTCCTACCGCTCCTGGGTCTTCCGGGCGCTGCCCGAGAAGGAGCCGGCGAAGGCCCCCGAGACGGCCGGCCGCCGGTAACGCTCAGCGCGGGCCGGGCTCCGTACCGGGCTGCGGGTCGGCCTCCGGGGCGGGCTCGCTCTCGCCGCCGTCCGGCCGGTAGCGCTCGGACTCCCGGCTGAGGAAGAGCGCGAAGACCGGCGGCTCCTGCTGGAGCAGCTCCAGCCGGCCACCGTCGGCCTCCGCCAGGTCCCGGGCCACCGCGAGCCCCAGCCCCGTGGAGTTCCGGCCGCTCACCGTCCGCTCGAAGACCCGGGAGCCCAGGTCGGGCGGTACGCCGGGGCCCGCGTCGGTGACCTCCACGACGGCCTGGTTGCCGGTGACCCGCGTACGCAGCGCCACCGTGCCGTCACCGTGCATCAGCGAGTTCTCGATGAGGGTCGCGAGGACCTGGGACACCGCGCCCGGCGTACCCACGGCCCGCAGGTGCTTCTTGCCCGAGCGGACGATGGCCCGGCCCGCGCTGCGGTACGCCGGGCGCCACTCCTCGATCTGCTGCTTGACGACCTCGTCCAGGTCGAAGGCGACGGCGGAGCCGGAGCGCGGGTCGCGGGAGTTCGTCAGCAGCCGCTGGACGACGTCGCTGAGCCGGTCCACCTGCCCCAGCGCGATCGTCGCCTCCTCCTTCACCGTCTCCGGGTCGTCGGTGAGCGTGATCTCCTCCAGCCGCATGGACAGCGCGGTCAGCGGCGTACGGAGCTGGTGGGAGGCGTCGGCGGCGAGCCGTCGCTCGGCGGTCAGCATCCGCGCGATCCGCTCGGCGGAGGCGTCCAGCACGTCCGCGACCCGGTCCAGCTCGTGCACGCCGTACCGGCGGTGCCGGGGCCGGGGGTCGCCGGAGCCGAGGCGTTCGGCGGTCTCGGCGAGGTCGGTGAGCGGCGCTGTCAGCCGGCGGGCCTGCCGGATCGCGAGGATCACGGCGGCGACGATGGCCAGCGCCGCGACCGCCAGGATGATCAGCAGCGTACGGCCGATCTCGGCGCTGACGGCGGAGCGGGGCTCCTGCACGGTGACGGTCTCGCCCTGCTCGCCGTGGACGGTGGAGGCGATGACATCGCCGGAGGGGCGGCTGCCGATCTGTACGGGGGCATGGCCCGGCACCTCGATCAGCGCGTACCGGTCGGTGGTGATCTGTTCCGACAGCACCTCGGCGGTGATCTTCTCGCCGCCGCTCAGCCGGCTCTCGACCATGCCCACCAGGCGCACGGCCTCGGCGCCCACGCTCTCCTGGGCCCCCGCCTGGATGGTGCGGGTCTCCACGATGACGAGCGAGACGCCGAAGACGGCGATCACGACGAGCACCACGGCGAGGGTGGAGTTGATCAGTCGGCGGCGCACGGTGCCCTCCGGGCGGGGGTGGTCGTTCTCGGCGGAGCGTCAGCTCTTCTCGAAGCGGAAGCCCACGCCGCGCACGGTGGCGATGTACCGCGGATTGGCCGCGTCGTCGCCCAGCTTCTTCCGCAGCCAGGAGATGTGCATGTCGAGCGTCTTCGTCGAGGACCACCACGTGGTGTCCCAGACCTCGCGCATCAGCTGATCGCGGGTCACCACCCGGCCGGCGTCCCGCACCAGCACCCGCAGCAGGTCGAACTCCTTCGCCGTCAGCTGGAGTTCCTCCTCGCCCATCCACGCGCGGTGCGACTCCACGTCGATCCGGACACCGTGGGTGGCCGGGGGCTGCTGGGGCTCGGCGGTGGTACCGCGGCGGAGCAGGGCCCGGACCCGGGCGAGCAGCTCCGCCAGCCGGAAGGGCTTGGTGACGTAGTCGTCGGCGCCGGCGTCCAGGCCGACCACGGTGTCCACCTCGTCGGCGCGGGCCGTGAGGACCAGGATCGGGAAGGAGTGGCCTTCGTTGCGCAGCCGGCGGGCGACCTCCAGGCCGTCCATGCCGGGCAGGCCCAGGTCGAGTACGAGCAGGTCGATGTTGCCCTGCAGACCGGCGTCGAGCGCCGTGGGGCCGTCCTCACGCACCTCGACTTCGTAACCCTCACGGCGGAGTGCGCGGGCCAGCGGCTCCGAGATGGACGCGTCGTCCTCGGCGAGCAGTACACGGGTCATGGCCCGATGGTAGTCCGACAGGTCACGGCCACGATGCCCCTCCGGGGGTCCCGGGCAGCGGCGGTGGGTGCGCCGCCCGGTTCCCCGCGCCGGGTGTGACCGTTGTCTCAGTGAGCCCAACCTGCGCTACGCGCGTCGTACAGTGGCATGAACGTCCGTTGTACACCCCGGGACCATGGCGCTCATATGGCGTCGGGTCCCTGTTGTGTGCGGGGCCGGCACGACCGGGCCCGCGGGCAAATGACCTCCTAGACCGGGTCCATCGCACATACACGGGGGCGTGGATTCCGGTGTACGGCCGTCCTGTCGATTCCTCTCTCCATAGTGGTGTCGCACCCTCCTACCGGGCGTGGGCGGGCGGACGGCACTGCGCCGGTGCCGGTCAGCCGACCCGGGCGCGCGGCCCCACCCGTGCGTCCCGATCACCCAAGGATCGACCATGGCGTCCAGCCTGACGAAGGATTCCCCGGGGCAGGGAACCCCTGCCGGCGGCAAGACCTTCCTCGGCCACCCCCGCGGACTGGCCACCCTGTTCATGACCGAGATGTGGGAGCGCTTCAGCTTCTACGGCATGCGGGCCCTGCTGACGATCTACCTGCTGTCCGGCGGCCCGGACGGCAAGGGCATCGCCGAGGGCGGTCTGGGATTCAATGCCGCCACGACGACGGCCATCTACTCCATCTACATGGCGATGGTCTACCTCCTGGCGATGCCCGGCGGCTGGCTCGCCGACCGCGTCTGGGGTCCCCGCAAGACCGTCGCCATCGCGGCCGCGGTCATCATGCTCGGCCACCTCTCGCTGGCCGGCCCGGGCCAGGGCTTCTTCTTCGCCGGTCTGGCGCTGGTGGCGCTCGGCTCCGGTCTGCTGAAGGCCAACATCTCCACGATGGTCGGCCACCTCTACGACGGGCCGAACGACCCGCGCCGGGACGGCGGCTTCACCATCTTCTACATGGGCATCAACCTCGGTGCCTTCCTCGCGCCGCTGATCATCGGCACCGTCGGTGAGAAGCACAGCTGGCACCTGGGCTTCGGCCTCGCCGCCATCGGCATGGGCATCGGTCTGGTCCAGTTCCTCTGGGGCACCAAGCACCTGAGCCCGGAGAGCAACAAGGTCCCCACCCCGCTCTCCGTCGAGGAGCGCAACTCCTGGCTGCGCAAGGGCCTGACCTGGCTCATCATCGCGGTGGTCTTCTACAGCGTGGTGACCATCACCGGTCACTTCACGCTGAACTGGGCGATGATCCCGCTCACCGTGCTGGGCATCGTCATCCCGGCCGCCGTGCTCTTCCGCATCAAGCGGGACAAGGAGCTCTCGAGCGACGACCAGAGCAAGGTCTCGGCGTACATCTGGTTCTTCGTCGCCGCCGCGGCCTTCTGGATGATCTACGACCAGGGCGGCTCCACCGTCCAGGCGTTCGGCTCCACAAAGACCTCCGGCGAGCTGCTGGGCATCTCCTTCCCGTCCACCTGGTTCCAGTCGCTGAACCCGATCTTCGTCATGGCGCTGGCCCCGGTCTTCGCCTGGCTGTGGCTGTGGCTGAACCGGAAGGGCAAGGAGCCCAGCACGATCCTGAAGTTCGCCGCCGGTCTGTTCCTCATCGGCGTCTCGTTCTTCTTCTTCCTGATGCCGCTGGCCATGGCGGCCGGGGGTGCGAAGGTCAGCCCGATGTGGGTGCTGGGCATCTACCTGATCCAGACCATCGGTGAGCTGTGCCTCTCCCCCGTCGGCCTGTCGCTGACCACGAAGATGGCGCCGCTGAAGTACGCCAGCCAGATGATGGGCATCTGGTTCCTCGCCAACACCGCGGGCGACTCGGTCACGGGTCTGCTCTCCATCGGCGGCGTCGACATGAGCGGCTCGCGCGCGGTACTGATCGAGGCGATCCTCGCGGCCCTCGCGGGCTTCGCGATCTACATGTACCGCAAGAAGGTCCGCGCCCGCATGGGCGAGATCCACTGACGGACCCGCTGTACTGAACCGCTGCTACGAGCGGACGTAGGGCCCCGGCGCCACGGCGTCGGGGCCCTACGCGTACGCGGCCGTTCGAGTGGGGTGCCCGGGCGATCGGGGAGGGCGGCGGCGGGCCGCGGTAACGATCCCGGTGTGCGGCGAGGAACGGTATGGACGGGTCTGTGCGGGATCGTGGCCGCCGTGTGTCTGGCGGTTCCGCAGGGGGGCCGGGCGGATGCGGCGCCGGATGCCGTGTTCAAGGGGACGTACTCCTACGGGACCCAGAAGCGGCAGACCGTCGGGGCCTACCGCACCGCCGGCACGGACGTCCGGCCGGTGGTGATGATCCTGCACGGCGGGTACTGGGCGCGGGACTCCGACTGGAGCGGGTGGGCCCGGAAGCTGGCGGCGCGCGGGTTCGTCGTCTTCGACGTGGACTACCGGCTCAACACCGACGCGCGCTGGCACGCGCAGCGCACCGACGCGCTCGCCGCGCTGCGCTGGATCCGCACCCAGGCCGTCCGCTTCCGGGCCGATCCCCGGCGCATTGTGCTGCTCGGCTCGTCGGCGGGCGGGCAGATCGCGGCGAACACCGCGGAGTACACCGCAGGCACGGCCGAGCGGCCGGCCGGGGTGATCGCGCTGTCGCCGGTGGCCGATCCGCATCTGGCCTGGCGGGACGGCGGGCGCTCCGGCGCCTCGGCGGCCCAGCGTCGGCTGCGGCGCGAGGCACAGAAGCTGGCGGGGTGCGCCCCGGCGAAGTGCCGCGCCGTTTGGGACGACATGGCCGCGCGGACCTGGGCACCCGGTGGTACGGAGCGGCCCGGCAGGCCCGGTATGCCGATGCTGCTGATGCACTTCGCGCACGACTTCGTCCCCGTGGCGCACTCCCGGGGCCTGGCGAAGGCCGAGCCGCGGGCCACGGTCTCGGTCCTACCGGGCACGGGCCACGGCATGAAGGCCCTCACCCGGCCCGGGGTCGAGCACCGCGTAGTGGCCTGGCTCATGGCGCGGGTGGGGCGTCCGGCGGACCGCGCGTAGGACGTACGGGACGGAGAGCCGTACGCCCGGCGCGGATCACCGGACGCCCCGGCCGGTCAGCGCCGCAGGTAGCGACGCGGCATGAAGGTGAAGACGGCGCCGCCGAGCAGGATCACCGTGCCGGCGATCAGGCCGAGCGCCTGCAGGCCGCCGTGGTCCTCGGCGCCCGTGTCGGCGAGCCCGCCGGAGCCGCCCGCCGCGCCCGCGGCACCGCCACTGTCCCCGGTACCGCCGCTGCCGCCGGTCGCTGCGCCGCCCGAGTCGCCGCCCGAGGACGTGCCGCCGCTCGCGCCGCCCGGCTGCGCGCTGGTGTCCAGCTCCAGGGAGACGCCCGGGTCCTTCTCGGGCGTGCAGGTCGTGGTGGTTCCCATCGCCTTGACCGTCAGGACGCCGGGCGTGAGCGTCGCCTTACCGCTCGCGCCGGGCTTGTACGTGCCCTTCAGGTCGGGGATCTCGATGGGTTCGCCGGACTTGATCGGCTCCTTGTTCGTCGGGCCCTCGACGTGCACCGTCCCCTTGTCGACGCCGCCCAGCTTCACCTCCATCGACGGCTTGACCGAGTCCTTGGGGATGTCGGCCGGGCTGTCCATCACGGACTTGCGGAATTTGACGACGATGTCGAAGTCGCCGCCCTTCTTGGTGCCGTTGATCTGCACCGGCGAGGTGGCCTTCTTGTCCCCGATCGGCGTCTTGCAGGCGTAGGGGACCTGGACTTCCTTGCCCTTGTAGGCGGTGCCGTCGGGGTCACCGTTGCCACCGCCGGAGCCGCCGCCCGTACTGCCGCTCGTACTGCCGCCGTCGGAGCCACCGGAGGACGTGCCACCGGAGGACGTGCCGCCGGACGAGGACGAGCCGCCCGACGACGACCCGCCCGATGAGGACGTGCCGCCCGAGTCCGACCCGCTGCCGTCCGTCACCTTGATCGTGAGCGCGGGCTTCACCTCGCCCTTGGGTGCGCACTTGGTGTCCGTCGAGACGGGCTTGTTGACGTTGATCGTGTACGCGCCCGGGGTCAGCGTGACCTCGCCCGGCTTCTCCAGCTTGAGCTTGCCCGTCATGTCGGGCAGCTGCATCGGGCTGTTCTTCGGGATGGGTGGATTCTGCCGCGGGCCCTCCATCGGGACCTCGCCGGTCTGGGCGCCGCCCGCCTTGAGCACGCCGGTCGGCTTGACCGTGTCCTTGCCCAGGTCCAGTACGTCCGGGTTCTTCGACGCGGCGCCGACCGTCGTCCACACCACCTCGACCGTGTCCCCCACCTTCGCCGTGGCGGGCGCGGTGATCTCGACCTTGGTGGTGCCCTGCACCGGATCCAGGCCGGAGATCGGCGGCGGGATGCACTCCGTCAGGTACGACACGGCGGCCGTCGGGCCGGGGACCGGGGCCGCCGCGGCGGTGCCGGACACCGCCACCAGGCCCGCGCCCGCGAGCATCAGCGCGCTCCCGGCCGCGGCCGCCCTCCTCCGTTGCCTCATCCGTTGCCTCATCACAGGGAACCCTTCGACGTCGGTCGCTCGGTGAGTGTGGTGACGGACGGTGCGGTGTCCGGGGTGAACCAGGGCAGGCCGGCCGGCGCTTCGTCCTCCGTCCCGCCCGGGGCGGGACGGTCGCGCGGCCGTACCTTGTCGACGATCGCCATGCCGATGCGGAAGACCGCGGCCGGCACCACGACGCAGAGCAGGATCCAGAAGAGCGTCACGCCCCACGGCCGGCCGACCTGCCAGGGCTGCTCGGCCAGGACCTTGCCGCCGTACTTCACGGCGACCGTGTAGTCGCCGTGCGCGCCGGCCGCCAGCTCGACGGGCAGCGTCACCCGGGCCTTCTTCCCGGCGTCGATCGTGCCCCGCCACTGCTGGTCCTCCCACTGCGGGGCGAGGACGCCGTGCCGGGTGCCGACCTTGAACACCGGGTTCTTCGCGGGCTCGGCGCCGAGGTTGCCGACCGTGAGGACCAGCTCCCGCTGCGGCGGCGCGCCGAACCAGGTCAGCAGGGACGAACTGCCGCGCAGCCGGGCGGGCGCCAGTACGGAAAGGCGCCCGCCGCCGGTCCGCTCGGGGAGCGGGGCCACGGGGTGCCCGGCGACGGTGAACGGGGCGTCCGCCGCCGCGGCCCGGCCGGTCACGGTGGCGACGTGCACCACGCACGGGCACGGCTTCGGCGGCTCGGCGACCGGCAGCTCGATGCGGAAGCGGCCGTCCTTGCCGGTGGTGACGGCGCGGCCGTCCGCGTTGGCGCAGGCGTTGGTGCCGCCGATCATGTTCTGCCCGCAGATCAGCAGCGTGAGCAGCGCCTTGGGGCGCCATCCCGTACCGGTGACCGTGATCGAGCCGCCCTTGCCCGCCTGCCGCTGGGAGAGCTCGGCGGTGGGCCGGTCGTCGGCGGCGCGTGCCGTACCGGCCAGGGGCGAGGCGACGAGTACGGCCGCGGCGGCGAAGGCGGTCAGCGCCGCGACCACGGCGGCCGCCCAGGGTGTCGCGCATGCGCGTACTCCGCGTACCTGGCTGTCCCGCCTCACGCCCGCCCTCCCGTCGCCAACTCCTGATCCACGTACGGAACTTCGTCCACCCGGTCCGCCTGCGCGGCCTCGTCCCCGCCACCCGGGTGCCTGCGGCGCAGGAACCACCAGGCCCCCGCCGCGACCGGGCCCGCGAGGACCAGGCCCACTGCGGTCCACGGCACGAAGGAGTGGGAGACGTGCGCGCGGCCGCGCGCCTCGCCCGCCCCCGTGGCCGTGACGGTCACGTCCACGGAGTCCAGCGCGGGCGGGTCCGGCCAGGTCTCGGTACGGGTGATCCGCCGCCCCGGCGGCAGGTCGCCGGGTACGGCGTGCGCGGGGCGGCGCAGCTCCCCGCCGAGCAGCCCGTCGGCGCGCACCGCGACCCGCGGATCCAGCGTCGTATTGCCGCGGTTGACCAGGTCGTACCGGATGACGGCCGCGCCGCCGCGGGCCGCGACGGACACGTTCTCGACGGTGAGGGCGGCCAGCGTGGGGCCGCTCACCCGCAGATGGAGGCGTACGGCGCGCTCGGCCCCGCGCTGCTCGCGCACCCGGAGCGCGGCCGGGTGGTCGCCCGGTGCCGTACCCGCCGGCACGGTGACCGTGAACGGCACCTCCGCGCGGGTACGGGCCGGCACCCGCACGGTCCTGGCCGCGGTGACGATCCAGGCCCCGGCGCCGGACCCGGGGCTCCCGGAGACCGTGAACGTCCGCGCGCGGCCCGTGGGGTTGGTGAGCGCCAGCCGGTCGGTGAGGACGCTGCCGGGGTCGCCCTCCAGGTAGAAGTACGGGCGCGGGTGCGCTCCCGCGGGCGCCGCGCGCCAGCCGTCCGCCGCCGCTGCGGACGGTGGTGCGCACGGCAGCGTCGCGGCGGTCAGCGCGGCCGCGCCCGCGGCCACGGCACGGATACGCCAGGCCACCGGCGCTCAGGCCCGCCGCTGCCGACGGCGCGTCAGCCAGAGCGTGCCCGCGACCCCGGCGAGCAGCACCGTGCCGCCGAGCGTGCCCAGCGCGATCGCGTCGTCGGCGGGCCCGGTCTGCGGCAGTTCGCCGCCTGGAGCGGGCGCGCCGCCGCCGGTGCCCTTCACGTCGAGGCTGAGCGACGGCTCGGGATCGTTGCTGGGCGTGCAGGTCGTCGTCGTGCCCAGCGCCTTGATGGTGAGCGTGGACGCCGTGAAGGTGACCTTGCCGCTCTTCTTCGGTGTGTACGTACCGCTCAGATCGCTGATCTTGATCGGGGTGTTGGCGGGGATCGCCTTGTCGTTGGGCGGGCCGCTCACCGGTACGTCACCGGTCTCCGCGCCGCCGAGCTTGATCAGCGCGCTCGGCTTCATCGCGCCCTTGCCCAGCTCGACGGGGCTGGAGGAGACGCCCTTCTGGAAGGACATCACGAGCTTGTAGCCGTCGCCGGACTCGGTGGACTTGATGTCGATGGGCGAGACGGCGCCCTTGTTCCCGATCGGGGTCTTGCACTGGTAGTCGACGTCGACGACTTCGGCGTGCGCGGCGGGGGCCGCGAAGAGCACCGATGCCGCCGCCGTGAGCAGCACGGCCGCCGCCGGTCCTGCCGGGCCCGTGCGGCGCCGGCTGCGCTGGGGTTTGAAGCGGGCCACCTCGATCTCCCCTTCTCCGGTGAGCGCACCGCCGGAAGTTACTGACGGCACATCAGATTGGGCGTCAAGGTACGCCGGGGGCCTCGGAGAAGGAAGAGAGAGCACACAAGGAAAGCCGCCCCGCGGGGCGGCTCGAACGGTACGGGGAGGCGGTTGCCGGGTTCTGGGGCTGCACCGCCCACTCCCTACGACGGAGCGGCCAGCTCCGCCCACACGGTCTTGCCCGCGCCGTCGGGGTTACGGACGACCCCCCAGTCCAGGCAGAGCCGCTGCACGATGAACATGCCGTGGCCGCCGGGACGGCCGGCGCGGTGCGGGGTGCGCGGGGCCGGCGAGCCGGTGCCCAGGTCGGTGACCTCCAGGCGCAGCACCTTGGCATTGCAGCGCAGCCGCAGCTCCTCCGGGCCCTCGGCATGCAGGCAGGCATTGGTGACCAGCTCGGAGACGACGAGCAGGACGTCCTCGGCGGCGGCACGCTGATCGGCGCCCGCGGCCGGCAGCCAGCCCCAGTCGTGCAGCGCCTGCCGGGCGAAGTCACGGCCACGGGCGACCGCGCCACGCGCGCCTGCGAGACGCAGCCTGCGGACCTGACCGGCCGGAACGGGGGCCGGGGAGACGGCGGCGGCGCCGGCGTTCCCCGAGTCCGGGCCCAGATCGCCCGGCGGGTACGGCCGGGTGGTGCTCATCAGCGCTTCACCTCACCGATTCGCCTTTTCACGGATGACGGATACCTGACGGGTTCAAAAAGATTCAGATGTCTCCTGCCCGGCCGGACCGTGAGAACACCCACTTCTTGGGGACGGAAGTTGTGAGGGAGCCAACGTGATCGGAAACGGTCCTTCCGGAAACCGTCCGCCACTGCCGCCCCCCGTCCATCCGGCTCAGCCGACGACAAGCGCCGCGTCAACCGTGTCGTGCACGGTGAAGACCGCGTCCGCGCCGGTGATCTCGAAGACCCGGGCCACCACCGGCTGCATCGCCGCCAGGTGCACCCCGCCGCCTTCGGCCTCCACCCTCAGGCGGGCCCCCAGCAGGACGTTCAACCCCGTGGAATCCATGAACTCCAGTTGCGAACAGTCCACGACCAGTCGCACATAGCCATCATCCGCACAACTGTCGAGTGACTCGCGCAACAACTCCGCGGTGTGGTGATCCAACTCACCCGCCGCGGTGACGACCGCACTGGCGCCGTGATGGCGGACCCCGACGTGGAGCCGTCCCCGGCTTGCACTGCCGACCGTCCCACGGTCCATGCGCGCGCACCCCTCTTGCTGTCTCGGCGTCTGGTTTTGCTTACGACTGCGCACGTCGAAGCCTACGCCCTTGACCCCCGGGCTGGTACCCGAACATCACGCGTACTAACACAAATACGGACAACACGCACTTGCCATCTTCAGGTGAACCCGGGTAGGCGTATAAGGAACACATTCGACTCGGCCGGCTTTGGAGGCGCCGCAGACCGCAGCTTCACGTACAGGCATCGGCAGCCATATGCCGAGAACCATGGAGGACACCCATGTCACCCCGGCTCGACGAAGTGCGCACCGACCAGACCACGGACCACGCGTCGTCGACATCCCTGTCCGAAGAGATCCCTGCCCAGCACCTGCCGATCGATGCAACCGGATTCCCCGGGATGCCCGAGATCGACGGCCTGCCCGAGATTCCGCCGTACGACGAGGTCGGACCGGTGGACGCGCGGGCGCTCTCCAAGACGCTCTTCGGGCGCCTGGAGACGCTGGAAGAGGGCACGCACGAGTACGCATACGTCCGCAACACCCTGGTAGAGCTCAACCTCGCCCTGGTGAAGTTCGCGGCCTCCCGGTTCCGCTCGCGCAGCGAGCCGATGGAGGACATCGTCCAGGTCGGCACCATAGGGCTGATCAAGGCGATCGACCGCTTCGAACTGGACCGCGGCGTAGAGTTCCCCACCTTCGCCATGCCGACCATCGTCGGCGAGATCAAGCGTTTCTTCCGTGACACCAGCTGGTCGGTACGGGTCCCGCGGCGCCTTCAGGAGCTGCGCCTGGACCTGGCCAAGGCCGGCGACGAACTGGCGCAGAAGCTCGACCGCGCACCCACCGTGAGCGAGCTGGCCGCACGCCTGTCCATCAGCAAGGACGAGGTCGTCGAGGGGATGGCCGCGAGCAACGCGTACACCGCGAGCTCGCTGGACGCCCAGCCGGAGGAGGACGACACCGAAGGTGCGCTGGCGGACCGCATCGGTTACGAGGACCACGGGCTCGAGGGCATCGAGTACGTCGAGTCCCTGAAGCCGCTGATCGCGGAGCTCCCGCCGCGCGACCGCAAGATCCTCTCGCTCCGCTTCGTCGCGAACATGACGCAGTCGGAGATCGGCGAGGAGCTGGGCATCTCCCAGATGCACGTCTCCCGCCTGCTGTCCCGCACCTTGGTCCGGCTCCGCAAGGGCCTGATGATCGAGGAGTGAGTCGCCGCGGTCACGGCGTCCCGCACGGCTGACCGCGCGGAGGAGGGCCGGCCCCGAGTAATTCGGGGCGGGCCCCCTTTCGCTTTTGCTGGACGTTCTGAGGGCCGTTCTGCGGGGCGTACGGCGGCCCCGTGGGGGATTTCCGCCTGCCGCCGCTCCGGGCCGCTCAGACGGCGCGTACGCCCGCTCGCCAGACCTCCGTGACGAGGGGCACGCCCGGGCGGTACGCGAGGTGAACGTGGGACGGGGCGTCCAGGAGGGCCAGGTCGGCGCGGGAGCCCGGGGTGAGGCGGCCCACGTCGGTCCGGCGCAGGGCCTGCGCGCCGCCCGCCGTCGCGGACCAGATCGCCTCGTCAGGGGTCATCTTCATGTCGCGGACGGCGAGCGCGATGCAGAAGGGCATCGAGGACGTGAAGGACGAGCCGGGGTTGCAGTCCGTGGAGAGGGCGACCGTGGCGCCCGCGTCCAGGAGGCGGCGGGCGTCGGGCCACTCGGCGCGGGTGGAGAACTCCGCGCCCGGCAGCAGCGTCGCCACGGTGTTGCCCTGCGCCAGCGCGTCCACGTCGGCGTCCGTCAGGTGCGTGCAGTGGTCGGCGGACGCCGCGTCCAGCTCGACGCCCAGCTGCACGCCGGGCCCGTAGGAGAGCTGGTTGGCGTGGATGCGGGGCAGCAGGCCGCGCTCCTTGCCCGCGGTGAGGATCGCCCGGGCCTGGTCGCCGTCGAAGGCGCCCTTCTCGCAGAAGACGTCGATCCAGCGGGCGTGCGGGGCGCAGGCGTCCAGCATCGGGCCGGTGACCAGGTCCACGTATCCGGCCGGGTCCTCGGCGTAGTCCGGGGAGACGATGTGCGCGCCGAGGTAGGTGACCTCGTCGGTGTGCGCGGCGGCGATGCGCAGCGCGCGGGCCTCGTCCTCGACGGTGAGGCCGTAGCCGGACTTGGTCTCGAAGGTCGTGGTGCCCTGGCGCAGCGCCTCCGCCATGTACTGCGCGACGTTGGCGGAGAGCTCCTCGTCGGTGGCGGCGCGGGTCGCGGCGACCGTCGTACGGATGCCGCCGGCCGAGTAAGCGCGCCCGGACATCCGGGCGTTGAACTCCTTCGTGCGGTCGCCGCCGAAGACCAGGTGGGAGTGGGAGTCGACGAAGCCGGGGATGGCGGCGCGGCCGCCCGCGTCGACGGCGGTGTCGGCGGCGGGCGCGCCGGCGGCCGGGCCCGCCCACGCGACACGGTCGCCCTCGATGACGAGCGCGGCGTCCTCGATCAGGCCGATCGGGCCGGTGCCGAGCGCCGGGTCGTTGGTGACCAGGCTGCCGATGTTGGTGATGAGGGTGGTCGTGGCCATGGTGGCGGGGTTTTCCTCTCCGGGTGGGAACTGCGGTACACGGGGTCCGGGCGGGAACGCGGGTACGCCGGGCCCCGCGTGAGGGCGGCGGGACCCGGCGTGGTCAGGGTGCTGCGGGCGGCAGCGTCACTCCCGGAGTGCGTCGATCGCCGAGGCCAGCGAGCCTGCGACATCGGGCACGAGGGCGTGCGCGCCGTCCCGGACGACCTGGCGGCCGCCGACGACGGTGTGCCGCACATCGGCGTTGCTGGCCGCGAAGACGGCCGTCTCAGCACCGAGTCGGGGCAGCGGCCCCGCCGTACGGACGCTGTCCAGGGCGATCGTGGTGAAGTCGGCGAGCGCGCCGGTGCGCAGCGCGCCCGCGTCGTCCCAGCCGAGCGCCCGGTGGCCGTCGGCGGACGCGGCGCGCAGCAGCGCGGCGGCGGTCCAGTGGCCCCTCGTACGGGTGCGCAGCCGCTCGTTCAGCTCCATCCCGCGCGCCTCTTCGAACAGGTCGATGACGGCGTGGCTGTCGCTGCCGAGGGAGAGCGGGGAGCCCGCCTCCTGGACGGTGGTGGCCGGGCCGATGCCGTCGGCGAGGTCCCGCTCGGTGGTGGGGCACATGCACACGCCCGTGCCCGAGCCGCCGAGCAGTCGGATGTCCTCGTCGGTGAGGTGGGTGGCGTGCACGGCCGTCGTGCGCGGCCCGAGCACGCCGTGGTCGGCGAGCAGCCGGGTCGGCGTGCAGCCGTGCGCGGCCCGACAGGCGTCGTTCTCGGCGGTCTGCTCGGAGAGATGGACGTGCAGCGGGGCCTCGCGGTCCTGTGCCCACTGCGCGACCGTACGGAGCTGATCGGCCGGTACGGCCCGTACGGAGTGCACGGCGGCGCCGATACGGGCGTGCGCGCGGCCCTCCTTGAGCTGCCCGGCGCGCTCGGCCCAGCCCTGCGCGTCGCCGTCGCTGAAGCGCAGCTGCTGCCGGTTGGGCGGCTCGCCGAAGCCCGCGGACAGGTACGCGGTGTCCAGCAGCGTGATGCGGATGCCCGCCTCGCCGGCCGCGGCGATCAGCGCCTCGCCCATCGCGTTCGGGTCCTCGTAACGGCCGCCGCCGGGCGCGTGGTGCAGGTAGTGGAACTCCCCGACGCAGGTGATCCCGGCGAGCGCCATCTCCGCGTACACGGCGCGGGCCAGCTCGTGATAGCTGTCCGGCGTGAGCCGCGCGGCGGTCGCGTACATGACCTCGCGCCAGGTCCAGAACGTGCCGCTACCCACCTGCACCGTGCCGCGCAGCGCGCGGTGGAAGGCGTGCGAGTGCGCGTTGGCGAGGCCCGGGAGCGTCAGCCCGCGCAGGATTTCGGCCCCGGGCGGCGGGGCCTCGACTCCGGTGCGGACGGCGGTGATCCGCCCGTCCCCAGTCTCGACGACCACCCCGGGCTCGACATGCGTGTCGAGCCAGGCGTGCTCCAGCCAGTACGTCGTCGGCGTCAGTTGCACGCCAAACCCTCCAGTACGTCGGCGAGTGCGCGGACCCCCGCGACGCAGTCGTCCTCCGCCGCGTGCTCGGCGGGCGAGTGCGAGACGCCGGTGGGGTTGCGTACGAACAGCATGGCGGTCGGGACAGTGGCGGACAAAATACCCGCGTCATGCCCGGCGCCGGTGGGCAGCACGGGGACATCGCCGAGCATCTTGGCGAGCCGGTCCCGCAGGTCATGGGCGAACTCGACGACCGGCGTGAACGACTCCCGGGTGACCGTCACATCCACCCCGTCGGTCCGGCCCCGTTCGGCCGCGGCCCGCTCGATCCCGCCGACCACCGCGTCCAGCGTCGCCTGGTCGGCGGCGCGCGAGTCCAGCCAGCCGCGGACCAGGGACGGGATGGCGTTGACGCCGTTGGGCTCGACGCCGACCTTCCCGAAGGTGGCCAGCGCGCCGTGCCGCGCGGCGTACTCGCGCGCGGCGAGCACGGTCTGCGCGTACGTGAGCATCGGGTCCCGGCGGTCTTCGAGGCGCGTCGTACCGGCGTGGTTGGCCTCGCCCCGGAAGTCGAACCGCCAGCGGCCGTGCGGCCAGATCGCGGACGCGACACCCACCGCGTCACCGGACAGGTCCAGCGCGCGACCCTGCTCCACGTGCAGCTCGACGAACGCGCCGATACGGGCAAGCCGCTCGTCGTCGGCGCCGATCGCCTCCGGGTCGTACCCGGCCCGCTCCATGGCCTGCGGGAGCGTGACGCCATCGGCGTCCGTCAACTGATGCGCCTTCTCGACGCTCAGCTGACCCGCCGCGAGCCGCGACCCGACGCAGGCCAGCCCGAAGCGGGCACCCTCCTCGTCACCGAAGTTGGTGATCGCCAGCGGCCGGGAGAACTCCACTCCCCTCCCGCGGAGTTCGTCCAGCGCGGCGAAGGAGGACACCACGCCCAGCGGCCCGTCGAAGGCGCCGCCGTCCGGTACGGAGTCCAGGTGCGACCCGGTGACGACGGCGTCCCCGGCGGCCGGGTCGCCGAGCCAGGCCCACTGGTTGCCGTTCCGGTCCACCTCGTACGTCAGCCCGCGGGCCTCCGCCTGCCCCCGGAACCAGGCCCGGCAGTCGGCGTCCGCGCCGGTCCAGGCGTAGCGCCGGTAGCCCCGGCTGTCGGCGTCCTGCCCGATGGGGAGCAGGTCCCGCCACATCTCGTGGAACGAAGTACTCACTGGTCGCCGCCTTCGCGCATCGGGACGCGGACGCCGCGCTCGGCCGCGACGGAATCGGCGATGTCGTATCCGGCGTCGACGTGCCGGATGACACCCATGCCCGGGTCGTTGGTCAGCACGCGACGGACCTTCTCGCCCGCCAGCTTCGTACCGTCGGCGACGGAGACCTGGCCCGCGTGGATGGAGCGGCCCATGCCGACCCCGCCACCGTGGTGGAGGGAGACCCAGGACGCGCCGGAGGCGACGTTGACCATGGCGTTGAGCAGCGGCCAGTCGGCGATGGCGTCCGAGCCGTCGAGCATGGCCTCGGTCTCCCGGTACGGGGACGCCACCGAGCCGCAGTCCAGGTGGTCGCGGCCGATGGCCAGCGGGGCCTGGAGCTCGCCGGACGCCACCATGTCGTTGAAGCGCTCACCGGCCTTGTCCCGCTCGCCGTAACCCAGCCAGCAGATACGGGCCGGCAGCCCCTGGAAGTGCACCCGCTCGCCCGCCATCTTGATCCAGCGGTGCAGCGACTCGTTCTCGGGGAAGAGGTCCAGGATCGCCTTGTCGGTCTTGTGAATGTCCGAGGCTTCGCCGGACAGAGCCGCCCAGCGGAAGGGGCCCTTGCCCTCACAGAACAGGGGACGGATGTAGGCGGGCACGAAGCCGGGGAAGGCGAACGCCCGCTCAAAGCCCGCCAGCTGGGCCTCGCCGCGGATGGAGTTGCCGTAGTCGAAGACCTCCGCACCGGCGTCCATGAAGCCGACCATCGCCTCGACGTGCTTGGCCATCGACTCGCGGGAGCGGGTGGTGAACCCGGCCGGGTCCTTGGCGGCGTAAGAAGCCATCTCGTCGAAGTCGACCCCCACCGGCAGGTACGACAGCGGGTCATGCGCGCTCGTCTGGTCGGTGACGATGTCGATCGGCGCGCCCTCGGCCAGCATCTGCGGCAGCAGCTCCGCCGCATTGCCCAGCAGCCCGATGGAGAGCGGGCGACGGGCGTCGCGGGCCTCGGTGGCCAGCTGCAGCGCATGTGCCAGGTTGTCCGCGCGGACATCCAGGTACCGGTGCTCGATGCGCCGCTCGATCGCCCGCGGGTCACAGTCGATACAGATCGCCACACCGTCATTCATCGTCACGGCCAGCGGCTGCGCACCGCCCATGCCGCCCAGCCCCGCCGTCAACGTGATCGTCCCGGCCAGCGTGCCGTTGAACTTCTTCGCCGCCACCGCCGCGAAGGTCTCGTACGTGCCCTGCAGGATCCCCTGCGTACCGATGTAGATCCACGAACCGGCCGTCATCTGCCCGTACATGGTCAGCCCCAGCTGCTCCAGGCGCCGGAACTCCTCCCAGTTCGCCCAGTCCCCCACCAGATTGGAGTTGGCGATCAGGACGCGCGGGGCCCACTCGTGGGTCTGCATGACGCCCACCGGACGGCCGGACTGCACCAGCATCGTCTCGTCCTGCTTCAGCGTCCGCAGCGTGCGCTGCATCGCATCGAACGAGCGCCAGTCACGCGCGGCCTTGCCGGTACCGCCGTAGACGACCAGCTTGTCCGGGTGCTCGGCCACCTCCGGGTCCAGATTGTTCTGGAGCATCCGCAGGGCGGCCTCCTGCTGCCAGCCCCGGGCGCTCAGTTCCGTACCACGCGATGCTCGCACGGGTCGCGGTCCTGACATGCGCTGCCTCCTGCCTCGGCGGTGCCCAGCACCCACATGGCACTGGATCGAACTATTCACATATTGACGCTACTGAATAGGACTAGTCAACGGCACCCGTGGCGCGCCCGGCCGCCGGATGATGGAGTGGCGTCATGACCTTCACGGGCTCCACAGGCAGCGGTACGGAACGGACCGAACGCCGGGAACGCGCCGTCGCGGCGGCGGTGGCGCAGGGGCTGGTCGGCCCCGACACCCCGATCATCGGGCTGCTGGACGTGGCCGGCATCCGGGCGGGCGCCGAGGCGCTGCGGTCCGCGTTCGCCGCGGTCACCGACGCGCCGGTGCTGCACGCCTTCGCCGTCAAGGCGGCCCCGCTGGTCCCCGTCCTGCGGTTGCTGCACGAGGCGGGCATCGGTGCCGAGGTCGCGAGCCCCGGCGAGCTGGCGCTGGCCAGAGCTGCCGGGGTGCACGCCGCGCACACGGTCCTGGACTCGCCCGCCAAGACCCCCGCCGAGCTGCGCGAGGCGCTCGCGCTGGGCATCGCGGTCAATGCCGACAACCCGCAGGAGCTGGACCGCATCGACGCGCTGGTCTCCTCGGCCCCCACCCGCTCGCCGCTGGGCCTGCGGGTGAACGCACAGGTCGGCGGGGGCAGCATCGAGGCGCTGTCCACGGCGACGGCGACCTCGAAGTTCGGCGTCGCGCTGCGGGACGAGGGGGCCCGCCAGTGGGTGATCAACGCCTACCTCGCGCGGCCCTGGCTGACCCGGCTGCACACCCACTCCGGCTCGCAGGGCGTACCGCTGGAGCTGATGGCGCAGGGCGTGCGGGCGGTGTACGAGCTGGCCGAGGAGATCAACGAGGCGGTGGGCCGGCAGCAGATCGACACCATCGACATCGGCGGCGGCCTGCCGGTCAATTTCGCCTCCGACGCCGACGACCCCACCCACGAGGCGTACGCGCGGGTCCTGAAGGAGCAGGTGCCGGGGCTGCTGGACGGGCGGTACGGCCTGGTCACCGAGTTCGGCCGGTCGCTGCTGGCGAAGCACGGCACGGTGCTGGCGCGGGTGGAGTACGCCAAGAGCTCCGGCGGCCGGCCGATCGCGGTCACCCACGCGGGCGTGCAGGTGGCCACGCGTACGGTGTACGCGCCCGCCGCCTGGCCGCTGCGGATCGCCGCGTTCGACGCCAAGGGGCTGCCGAAGAGCGGCGGGGAGCTCGCGCAGGACGTGGCGGGCCCGGCCTGCTTCGCGGGCGACCTGCTCGCCGAGAACCGCACGCTGCCGCCGCTGGCGCAGGGCGACTACGTGGCGGTGCTGGACACCGGCGCGTACTACTTCGCCCACCACTACGCCTACAACAGCCTGGCCCGGCCGGCCGTGCACGGCTTCGCCGAGGGCGCGGACGGCTCGGTCGGCTTCGCCACGGTCCGCCGGGCCCAGACGCTGGAGGAGATCGTCGCGGAGGCCGGCGGCGGCCCGGAGCGCGACGCACTCGCCCAGCTCTGAAGCCCGTCGGCCTGGGCCCAGCCCTGAAGTCCCTCAGCCCGGCCCAGCTCTGAAGTTCCTCAATTCCGGCATTCGGCGCGCCGGGCGCGGGCACTAGCTCCCCCACGTCACCATCTCGGGGGAGGTTCCAGATGACGGACACCACCACGCCCGGCTCCACCACACCGCCCGAGGAGACCGGCCTCAAGCGCGCCATCGGCCCCAAACTGCTGATCCTCTTCGTGATCGGCGACATCCTCGGCACCGGGATCTACGCCACCACCGGCAAGGTCGCGGGCAAGGTCGGCGGCGCGCTCTGGCTGCCGTTCGTGATCGGCTTCGTCGTGGCGATCCTGACCGCGGCCTCGTACGTGGAGCTGGTCGGCAAGTACCCCCGGGCGGCCGGCGCCGCGCTGTACACGCAGAAGGCGTTCAAGGTCCCCTTCCTGACCTTCATCGTGGCCTTCATGGTGATGTGCTCGGGGCTGTCCTCGGCGAGCGCGGCGGCCCGCGCGTTCGGCGGCGACTACCTCGCCGAGTTCACCGACGCGGTGCCGCCGACCGTCGTCGCGATCCTCTTCGTCCTCGCGCTCGCGGCGCTCAACCTGCGCGGCGTCTCGGAGTCGGTGAAGGCGAACGTCGTCCTGACGCTGGTCGAGGTGACCGGGCTGCTGGTGATCCTCGCGATCGGGGCGTACGCGATCCTCAGCGGCGACGGGGAGCCGGGGCGGCTGGCCGAGTTCGAGGCGTCGGGCAGCGGTGGGTACGCCCTGCTCACCGGCGTACTGGGCGCCACCGCGCTGGGCTTCTTCGCGTTCGTCGGCTTCGAGGACTCGGTGAACATGGCCGAGGAGACCCGGGACCCGGTCCGCACCTTCCCGCGCGCGATCTTCATCGGTGTGGGCGTCACGGGCACCGTCTACGTCCTGGTCGCGCTCGTCTCGTCGCTGCTGGTGGACCACCGCACGCTGGAGAAGTCCAGCGGGCCGCTGCTGGAGGTGGTCAAGGCCGGCGGGCTGGACTTCCCGCCGAAGCTCTTCGCGCTGATCGCGCTCTTCGCCGTCACCAACTCGGCGCTGATCAACATCATGATGGCCTCACGGCTCTGCTACGGCATGGCCAACGAGCGCATCCTGCCCAGGGCGATGGGCCGGGTGCTCGCGAAGCGGCGCACCCCCGTCACCGGCATCGTCTTCGTCTCGCTGCTGGCCATCGGCCTGGTGTCGACCGGCGAGATCGCGGGGCTCGGCGACACGACGGCGTTCCTGCTGCTGTGCGTGTTCGCGGTGGTCAACATCGCGGTACTGGTGCTGCGCAAGGACCGGGTGGCGCACGCCCACTTCCGTACGCCGACGGTCCTGCCGGTGCTCGGCGCGCTCAGCGCGCTGATCCTCGCCAGCCCGCTGGCCGACCGCCCGGCCGAGGTCTACATCCGGGCCGGCGTCCTGCTGGCCATCGGCGTGGCGCTGTGGGGACTCAACAAGCTGGTGATGAAGGTGCGCGGCGAGGAGCATTGAGGACGGTACGCGCTCCCTGACGCGGCCCGCGCCCCTCGCCGGGCTCACTCCGCGAACAGGCCGCGGGCCGCCGCCCGCGCGTCGAACGCCTCCAGGCTGGCCTGGGCGTCCGGCAGCGCGTCGCACATGGCCTCCAGCAGGACCCGGCCGAGGAGCATGGGGGCGCACACCGTGTCGAAGGCCAGCCCCGTGCCGACCGCAGCGGGCAGCATGAGGTCGGTGTGGCGGGCGACCGGCGCGAACGCGCTGTCGGCGACGGTGACGACGGTCAGCCCGGCGGAGCGGGCGTACGCCAGCGCCTCGATCACCTCGCGGGGGTGGCGCGGCAGCGCGAAGCAGAGCAGGACGCTCGCGCCCGCGCGCACCGCCCCGTCGATCCGGTCGGCGAGCATCGAGCCGCCCTCGTCCAGCAGCCGCACGTCGGGGTGGACCTTGCGCGCGAAGTACGCGAAGCCCGCGGCCTGGCCCATGGCGGCGCGCAGGCCGAGCACCGGCAGCACCGGGGAGGCCGCGAACAGCCGGGCCGCCTCCGTTATGGGCGCGGGGTCGGCGAGCGCCGCCGACAGCTCCTGGAGGTTGCCGATCTCCTCCTGTACGGCCTGCTGGTACTCGTTGAGCGAGTCGGGGGCCGCCGCGGCGCGCTCCGGGGCCACGTCCCGCAGGTGGCGGCGGAGGGCCGGGTAGCCGTCGAAGCCGAGGGCGACCGCGAAGCGGGTCACCGAGGGCTGGCTCACGCCGGCCAGCTCGGCCAGCTCCACGCTGGAGAGGAAGGGCGCGTCGGCGGCCCGGCGCACCATGCAGTGCGCGATCCGGCGCTGGGTCGGCGTGAGCCGGTGCCCTTCGAAGAGCTTCTGCAGCCGCGCCGCCGCACCGGCGGCCGCCTCGGTGGCGCCCTCGCCCCCGTTGTCCCCGCTCATCGTGTCCTCTCGGTCCGGTCCCCGGCGTGTGCTGCCCGACTCTACGGAATCCCCGGGCGTGACCTGCCCGGGCCTAAGCCGTAACCAGCGTTTTACTCCAGCCTATTGCATTTCCATTCACCCGCACCTAATGCTGAATGACTTCATGCAGCGAGAGAGGGACGGCTTATGGCAGGCGTGGTGGAACAACGCTCGATCGACGTCGTACCGGACTCCGAACGGCACGGCACCGCCTTCAGTCAGTTCACGCTCTGGCTGGGCGCCAACCTCCAGATCACCGCGGTGGTCACCGGCGCGCTCGCCGTCGTCTTCGGCGCGAACGCCTTCTGGTCACTGATCGGGCTGCTGCTCGGCAACGTGCTGGGCGGCGCGGTGATGGCCCTGCACTCGGCGCAGGGGCCGCGGCTCGGCCTGCCGCAGATGATCTCCTCGCGGGCCCAGTTCGGGGTGCGCGGCGCGGTCGTCCCGCTGGCCCTGGTCATCATCATGTACATCGGCTTCTTCGCCAGCGGCACCGTGCTCGCCGGGCAGGCGGTCGGCCATCTGACGCACCTCGGCGACACCGCCGGCATCATCACGTTCGGCGCGATCACCGCTTTCGCCGCGGCCGTCGGCTACCGCCTGATCCACGCGCTCGGCCGGATCGCCGGCCTCGTCTGCGCGGTGGCCTTCGTCTACCTCGGCGTACGCCTGCTGGAGCGGACCGACCTGGCCCTCCTGCTGCACGACCGCAGCTTCGACTTCCCGGTCTTCCTGCTGGCCGTCTCGCTCTCCGCGTCCTGGCAGCTGGCCTTCGGCCCGTACGTCGCGGACTACTCCCGCTACCTGCCCCGCGACACCTCGGCCCGCGCGACCTTCTGGTGGACGCTGTCCGGCTCGGTGCTCGGCTCGCAGTGGTCGATGACCTTCGGCGCGCTGGCCGCGGCCGCGGCGCCCGCTGCCTTCGTCGGCCACGAGGTCTCGTACATCGTCGGGCTGGGCGGCACGGGCCTGATGGCCGCGGCGCTGTACTTCGTCATCGCCCTCGGCAAGCTGACGATCAACGTCCTGAACACCTACGGCAGCTTCATGTCGATGGTGACGAGCATCAGCGGCTTCCGCGGCCAACGGACGCTCTCGCCGCGCGGCCGCAGCCTCTACTTCGCCGGGATCATGGTCGTCGGCACGGCGGTGTCCCTCCTCGGCAAGGACTCGTTCCTGACCGCCTTCAAGGACTTCCTGCTCTTCCTGCTGACGTTCTTCACGCCCTGGTCCGCGATCAACCTCGTCGACTACTACCTGATCTCCAAGGAACGCTACGACCTCGACGCCCTCCACGACCCGGCGGGCCGCTACGGCGCCTGGAACACCAAGGCCCTGGCCGTCTACACCATCGGCGTACTGACCCAACTCCCCTTCCTGGTAACCCACTTCTACACAGGCCCCCTGGTAGCCCCCCTGGGCGGCGCCGACATCTCCTGGCTGGTGGGCCTGGCAGTACCGGCCACCCTGTACTGGCTCACCTCTCGGGGTGATCGGGGACCGTCGCACAGCGCCCCGTCAGGGGCGCGGGGAACTGCGCGAGCAACCACAACGGCGCCGCAGTCGACAACGCACGCCGACTAAAACGGCGCGGGGACCGCCGCACCCCGGCGCGCAAGCGCCAGGGGCGGGACGACGGCGGTCCCCGCGAAGGACGCGGACCGGGTCAGGGCCGGTCGGACGCGTCCTGGCGACTGGAGTCCGGGAGCCGCTCCGAAGTCCTTGTCGCCGCACGGATTAATCTGCCGGACCAGTGTTAAGTCCGTGCTGCCTCCGCGTGACACATACGTACACCTTGCGTCGACGGGGAGTTGACCCCCGCCTCGGCCCTACTGCGCGCCCCGCGCGCTCCCACGGGCCAGGAAGGCCAGCAGGTCCTGCCGGCTGACGACACCTGTCGGCTTGCCCTCCACCAGAACGATCGCCGCGTCGGCGGTCTCCAGTACGGCCATCAGGTCGGCGACCGGCTCCCCCGCGCCGACCTGCGGCAAGGGCGCGGACATGTGCTTCTCCAGCGGATCGCCCAGCGACGCGGTCTGCGTGAACAGCGCATCCAGCAGCTCGCGTTCGACGACGGACCCGATGACCTCGGCGGCCATCACATCCGGATGGCCGGCGCCCGGCTTCACGATCGGCATCTGGGAAACGCCGTACTCGCGCAGCACCTCGATGGCCTCGCCGACGGTCTCCTCGGGGTGCATGTGCACCAGTTCGGGGATGCCGCCGTGCTTGTTGTGCATGACATCGGCGACCCGGTCGGTGTCCCCGGTCTCCAGGAAGCCGTAGTCGTTCATCCAGTCGTCGTTGAAGATCTTCGAGAGATATCCACGGCCGCTGTCCGGCAGCAGGACGACCACCACGTCGTCCTCGCTGAGCCCCTCGGCGGCCTTCAGCGCGCCCACCACGGCCATCCCGCAGGAGCCGCCGACCAGCAGGCCCTCCTCCTTGGCGAGCCGCCGGGTCATCTGGAAGGCGTCCTTGTCGGAGACCGCGATGATCTCGTCGGCGACGGTGGCGTCGTAGGCGGTGGGCCAGAAATCCTCGCCGACGCCCTCGATCAGGTACGGGCGCCCGGAGCCGCCGCTGTAGACCGAGCCCTCCGGGTCGGCGCCGATGACCTTGACCTTGCCGTCACTGACGTCCTTCAAGTACCGCCCGGTCCCGCTGATGGTGCCGCCGGTGCCCACGCCCGCCACGAAATGCGTGATTCGGCCGTCGGTCTGCTCCCACAGTTCGGGCCCCGTGGACTCGTAGTGCGACCGCGGGTTGTCCGGATTGCTGTACTGGTCCGGCTTCCAGGCGCCGGGCGTCTCGCGTACCAGCCGGTCGGAGACGTTGTAGTACGAATGGGGGTGATCCGGGTCGACGGCCGTGGGGCAGACCACGACCTCGGCGCCATAGGCCCGGAGCACATTGATCTTGTCCGTCGACACCTTGTCGGGGCAGACGAAGATGCACTTGTAGCCCTTCTGCTGGGCCACGATCGCCAGGCCGACGCCGGTGTTCCCCGAGGTCGGCTCCACGATCGTGCCGCCCGGTTTCAGTGCGCCGGACCGCTCGGCGGCCTCGATCATGCGCACCGCGATCCGGTCCTTCACGGACCCGCCCGGGTTGAAGTACTCGACCTTGGCCAGGACGGTCGCCCGGATGCCCTCGGTCACGTTTTTGAGCCGTACGAGCGGGGTGTTGCCGACCAGCTCAATCATGGATTCATAAACCTGCACGGTGGTCTCCGCGGTAGGGGGCGCGCTGTCCTGCGCCCGTCCGGCCAGCCTATTGCGCTCACCCCCACAGGGCAGGCGCGTTGCGGCGAAGGCCCGGCGGGGCAAGACGTTCTTGACACGAGTTTCGCGAGTCCGCGGAGCGCGCGCCGGGATTCACGCCCTTCGCACGCCCGTGTACGCACTGCGGGGAGGTGCCCGGCCGATGCCGATGACCATGTCCAGGGCGAGAGTGGCACGCCGGATCGCGACGGCCGCGGCGGTCGGCAGCGGGGGCGTCGGGCTGCTCGGCGTCGCCGCGGTGGGCCTGCTCCTGACCGAGGTGCGGCTCGCCCGCCGTACGGTCGGCGGCGCCACCGAGCTGCCGCCGCCCGCCGACGGCCGCTACGGCGCCACGTTCTGGTACCGCACCGACCGGATCCCGCTGCGGCTCGGCTTCCTCGGCGACTCCACGGCCGCCGGCCAGGGCGTCACACGGGCCCGCCAGACGCCCGGGGCGCTGCTGGCCTCCGGCCTGGCCGCGATCGCCGAACGCCCGGTCGACCTGCGCAATGTCGCGCTGCCCGGCGCCCAGTCCGACGACCTGGAGCGCCAGGTGACGCTGCTGCTGGCGGACGGCCCGGTGCCGGACGTCTGCGTCATCATGATCGGCGCGAACGACGTCACGCACCGGATGCCGCTCGCCCACTCCGTCCGCATGCTGTCGGAGGCGGTGGCCCGGCTGCGCCACGCGGGCAGCGAGGTGGTGGTGGGCACCTGCCCCGATCTCGGCACGATCGAGCCGGTGTACCAGCCGCTGCGCTGGGTGGCCCGGCGGCTGAGCCGCCAGTTGGCGGCGGCGCAGACCATCGGGGTGGTGGAGAACGGCGGGCGGACGGTGTCACTGGGCGATCTGCTCGGCCCGGAGTTCGAGGCGAATCCGCGGGAGCTGTTCAGCTCGGACAACTACCACCCCTCCGCCGAGGGGTACGCGACCGCGGCGATGGCCGTACTGCCCACGCTGTGCGCGGCGCTCGGCCTGTGGCCGGAAGAGGAGGAGCGCCCGGAGCCGGCGCGGCGCGAGGGCTTCCTGCCGGTCGAGGAGGCGGCGGCGCAGGCGGCGTCCGAGGGCGGCACCGAGGTCGCGGGCAGCCGGGCGCCGTGGGCGCTGCTCAAGCACCGCAGGCGGCAGCGGATCGCGGTACAGGAGGCCGAGGAGCCGACGGCGGAGGCCGAGGAGCGGGCGCCGTAGCGGGCGGGCGGGTGCCGCCCCCTTGCGCGGCACCCGTCCCATGGGTGAGCATCCGCTCAGTACGGAGGTAAGCAGCCGCTTAGAAAAGAGGTCCGCATCACAGCGCAGGAACCGTGACCTTCGCTGTACGTGCAGGTAGCTTCCCTCACAGCCCACCCGTCACCCGACCACCACCCCTCAACGAGGCGCTCCGCGCCGCCGCTTTGAATTCAAAACCTCTCGTCTGGAGCCGCGTGATGCCCGAAGCCGTGATCGTCTCTGCCGCCCGCTCCCCGATCGGCCGCGCCTTCAAGGGCTCGCTGAAGGACCTGCGCCCGGACGACCTGACCGCCGAGATCATCAAGGCCGCGCTGGCCAAGGTCCCCGAGCTGGACCCGAAGGACATCGACGACCTGATGCTCGGCTGCGGCCTGCCCGGCGGCGAGCAGGGCAACAACCTGGGCCGCATCGTGGCCGTACAGATGGGGATGGATCACCTCCCCGGCTGCACGGTCACCCGGTACTGCTCCTCGTCGCTGCAGACCTCGCGGATGGCGCTGCACGCCATCAAGGCGGGCGAGGGCGACGTCTTCATCTCGGCCGGCGTGGAGACCGTCTCCCGCTTCGCCAAGGGCAACTCCGACAGCCTGCCCGACACCCACAACCCGCTCTTCGCGGAGGCCGAGGCGCGTACCGCCGCCGTCGCCGAGACCGAGGGCTCGACCTGGCACGACCCGCGCGAGGACGGCCTGGTCCCCGACCCGTACATCGCCATGGGCCAGACCGCGGAGAACCTCGCGCGCCTCAAGGGCGTCACCCGCCAGGACATGGACGAGTTCGGCGTACGGTCCCAGAACCTCGCCGAGCAGGCCATCAAGAACGGCTTCTGGGAGCGGGAGATCACCCCGGTCACCCTCCCCGACGGCACGGTCGTCTCGAAGGACGACGGCCCGCGCGCGGGCGTCACGCTGGAGGGCGTGCAGGGCCTCAAGCCCGTCTTCCGCCCCGACGGCCTGGTCACCGCGGGCAACTGCTGCCCGCTCAACGACGGCGCGGCCGCGCTCGTGATCATGTCCGACACCAAGGCGCGCGAGCTGGGCCTGACCCCGCTGGCCCGCATCGTCTCCACCGGCGTCTCCGGCCTCTCCCCCGAGATCATGGGCCTGGGCCCGGTCGAGGCGTCGAAGCAGGCGCTGCGGCGCGCGGGCCTGTCCATCGGCGACATCGACCTGGTCGAGATCAACGAGGCGTTCGCCGCGCAGGTCATCCCGTCCTACCGGGACCTGGGCATCGACCTCGACAAGCTGAACGTCAACGGCGGCGCGATCGCGGTCGGCCACCCCTTCGGCATGACCGGCGCCCGTATCACCGGCACGCTGATCAACTCCCTGCAGTGGCACGACAAGCAGTTCGGCCTGGAGACGATGTGCGTCGGCGGCGGCCAGGGCATGGCGATGGTCATCGAGCGCCTGAGCTGAGCGAATTGAGTACGGTACGTACCAACTGAGCTACGCACCGCGACGATCGGTGGCCCACGTCACCGCGTGACAAGATCGTTGTACCGACTCCCCCGGGATTGTGACCAACACCCCGGGGGAGTCACGTTTCTGCAGGTCGGCGAGGGGTCATCGGGCCGTAGGGGACCCCTGCCGCCGGTCGTCAAGAGACGTGGCGCACTGCGAACGGTCGCCGACCTCCGGCAGGCTGATGTAGGAAGTTCTCCGGGGGACTATCTGCTACCGGGAGTACGTCAGTGACTGCCATCGCTTATGCACTGCTGCCGGCCGCGGCCATCGCCGTGGCGCTGGGAGCAGCCTCCCTGCACACCGCTCGCACCCTGCGCCGCGAGGTCGCCGGACTGCGGGCCGAACTCAGCACCGCCCGTGAGGACGGCGCCGCGGCCCTCGCCGCCATTCCCGCCGCCCGCCCGGCACCCGCCGCCGAGACCCCGCTGGACGACATACGTGCCGCGGTGGCCGACGCGCTGGCCGAGGAGCGGGAGCGGGAGCTCGCCGAGGCGCGTGCCTTCTGGGCCGCGCAGGAGGCCAGAGACGCCGACTCGCCCTCGACGCTGCTGCCGGGCCACCCCGCGCCGGGTGACGACACCGCGCCCGGCGACGGCTTCGACCGCTTCTACCTGCCGCGGCAGGCCGACTTCGCGGGCCTGGACCCGGATGTACTGGGCTCCGAGCCGCTGTTCGGCATGGACGAGGTGGACCTGGAGCCGGTCGACGCCCCGCACGCCGAGACCGTCGACGAGACCGAGTCCGCCGAGCTGGCCGCCGCCCGCCGGCGCCACCCCTCGCACCCCGACTTCTCGCCCCACCCCGCCATCGGCGACCACGAGCGCACCGTGGCGCGCCTGGAGGAGCTGGCCGAGGACCGCACGCCGCTGGCCGACGTCCGGCCGGGCCCGCTGGGCACCCTCGACGTCTATGTCTTCGCCGACGGCACGACCGTCTGCATGACGCCGGGCCACCGCGAGACGGCCGAGCGGGTCGCCGAGGCGCTCCGCGATGGCCACACCACCGTGCTGCTCGGCGGCTCGGGCGTGGCCGGTGCCTACGCGCTGACCTTCGCCTGGGGCGAGGGCCGCGACGACAGCGTCTACGTCCTCGCCGACCGGGTCATCGCCTCCCTCTGAGGCAACCGGCGTCATCGCCTCCCTCCGAGGCGACCGGCTTCGCCGCCCCGGCCTCCCCCGACGGGGCCTTCCTTCGGACCGGGCCCAGTACCCGCCCGGTCCCGGACCGCTCAGCAGCGCGCCGCGGTCCGCCGTACGTCTTCCACGGCCTGTGCCACATCCTCGGCACGGGCCGTTTCCGCGTCCCGCAGGGCGTACGCCAAATCATGACCGGCCACCGCCACTTGGTCGCCGACCGCGAACATGCCGGCGTCCGGCAGCTCGCGCGGCTCCGTTCCGGGCTCCTCCACGCGCTGCGCGCGCAGCGCGAACTCCCTGGCGAGCGCCAGTCCTTCGGCCGCCGCGCCCCGCGCGAGGGCGCTCTGCGGCAGCGCCCTGAGGCGGTCGGCCAGGGTGTCCACAGCGGTCTGCAAAGGCATCACGTCAAGCACGCCGTGAGCCTATGCGCCACTCCCGGGTGGTTGCCAATGCCGGAACGCTCAGGCACGGTGTGCTGAAGGACCAGCATCGAACGCGTCCGGAGGCGCCGATGTCCCAAGTCTTCTCCGAAGAGACCCACCGGAACCTGCTCTCCCGTATCCCCCATTGCACCGGCCGTGAAGTCTCCGACTGGCTTCGCACCGTCGATGAAGGCCCCGCTCTCTTCCGCTTCGAGGAGAAGGTCAGCTGGCTCCGTGGCGAGCACAACCTCGCCTATGGCCACGCCAAGGCGATCGTCCACGAGTACGACCTGCGGCGCGCGGCCCGGAAGTTCTAGCGGACGGTTACCGCGCTCGGTCCGGTCCCGTGACCGGATCGCGCCGGAAACCCGAAGGGCCCGCGGGAGGCAACCTCCCGCGGGCCCTTCGCCGTGTCCACGGCGCCTGGTCGGCACCGGGGTCACGGGTCGTACTAATCGTCGCCGTTCAAGATGGCGACCAGGCGCAGCATCTCCAGGTAGATCCACACCAGGGTCATGGTGAGGCCGAAGGCCGCGAGCCAGGACTCCTCGCGCGGCGCGCCATAGGCGATGCCGTCCTCGACCTGCTTGAAGTCCAGGGCGAGGAAGAGCGCGCCGAGCAGCACGCCGACGAGGCCGAAGACGATGCCCAGGCCACCGCTGCGGAAGCCGAGGCCGTCACCGCCGCCGAACGCCATGAACAGCAGGTTGACCACCTGCAGCAGCAGGAAGCCCATGGCGGCGAAGATCACGAAGCGGGTGAACCGCGCGTTCACCCGCACGAGGCGGGTCTTGTAGGCGACGAGCATCACGACGAAGACCGCCATGGTGCCCAGCACCGCCTGCATGGGTGCGCCGGGGGCCACCCACTGGTTGATCGCGTTGCTGATCGCGCCGAGGAAGAGGCCCTCGAAGGCGGCGTACGCCAGGATCAGCGGCGGCGATGCCTTGCGCTTGAACGCCTGGACCAGGCCGAGCACCATCGCGACGAGCGCGGCGCCGATGGCCAGGCCCATGGAGAGATCCATGATCCATGCCACGGCGGCGCCGGCGACGACCGTGCCGAGCGTGAGGCCCGTACGGACGACGACGTCGTCCATGGTCATGGGGCGGGTCTGCGGGACGTACGGCGGGGCCTGGGTGACGTCCTGCTGGCCCTGGGCGTACGGATTACCACCCGCGTACGGGTTCGTCTCCGCGTAGGGGGCCTGTCCGGCGTACGGGTTCGTCCCCGCGTAAGGGTTGGCGGCGGCCCCGGCCTGCGGCGGCGCATTGAAGCCGGCGTAGCCGTTTCGGCTGAACCCCCGTCGCGAGAAGACCGGGTTGCTGCTCCTCATCTCACTCCTCCATGGCCGCCCTGCGCGGCCTTGGCCTCAAGGGTAATGGCTTGGCAAAGCCACGTCCCTACTCCTCAGGCAGGATCTTCCCGGAAATCCCTCGTCGATGCGGTGCAGACCGGCCCCGCGGCGATATGTGGTGGAAGAGCAGGTTGAGGACGAAGGCGGTGAGGGCGGTACAGGTGATCGCCGAGCCGAAGACGATCCGTACCCCGGCGGGCAGCCCGTCATAGATGTGCGGCGCGCTGACCGGGACCATTCCGGCGGCCAGCGAGACGGCGACGATCAGCAGGTCGGGGCCGTCCCGGAAGTCCACCCGCTGGAGTATGCGCAGACCCACGGCCGCGACCATGGCGAACATCACCAGGGCCGCCGCACCCACCACGGGGTCCGGCAGCGCGGCCACGACCGCGCCGAGCCGGGGCAGACAGCCCAGCGCGATCAGGATCACCCCGGCGACGGCCGTGATCCAGCGGCTGCGGACCCGGCTCATCTCCACCAGGCCCAGGTTCTCGGCGAAGAGCGTGTCGGGGAAGGAGTTCATGCCGGCGGCCAGTACTCCGGAGAGGCCGTCGGCGGCCAGTCCCCTGGCCAGGTCCCCGGTCGACAGCGGCCGGTCGGTCATCTCGGCCACCGCGAGCATGCTCGCGGTGGACTCCGTGAAGATCACCAGCATCACGACGCACATGGCCGCCACCCCGGCCACCGGGAATTCCGGCGCCCCGAAGTGGAACGGCTCGGGCACCCCGGCCCACGCCGTCCCGCCGACCCCCGAGAAGTCGGCGAGCCCCAGCGGCACCGCGGCGACGGTGCCCGCCACCAGCCCCAGCAGCACCGCGATCTGCCCGAGGAACCCCTTGCAGAGACGGGTCAGGGCAATGATCACGACGATGACACCGGCGGCGAGCAGCAGCCGCTCGGGCGCGGCGTAACCGGGCGCCGTGGCGTCCTCGCCCGCCACCAGCTGCGTCCCCACGCCCATCAGGGACAGCCCGATGACCGTGATGACGCACCCGCCGACCAGCGGCGGGAAGTACCGCGCCAGCCGCGCGAACGGCGCCGCGACCAGCAGGCCGAAGACCCCGCCCGCCAGCATCGAGCCGTAGACGGCGGGCATGCCGTACTGCTGCGCGATCAGGATCATCGGCGTGATCGCGGCGAAGCCGGCCCCGGCGACCACCGGCAGCCGTACGCCCAGGAGGCGCCCCGCGCCCACGCTCTGCACCACCGTGATCACCCCGGCGATCAACAGATCCGCCGCGATGAGCAGGGCGATCGTGTCCTGCGGCAGGTCCGCAGCGGCGCCGAAGAGCAGCGGGACCGCGAGCGAGCCGGTGTACATGACCAGGACGTGCTGGAGGCCCAGGACGAGCGTCCGGCCGAGCGGCGGCACCTCGTCCACGGGATGCCGTTCCCGGGCGGCGGCGCTCGGGGCCGCCATCAGGCGCCCGCGCTCTCCGCGGCCGGCCGCGCGTGTTCCGGCGTGGGCTCCGGGACCGCGGCCGACCGCAGCCGCGCGGCCTCCCGCCCGGCGCCCTCGTTGGGCCGCAGCGCCCGCGACCCGGCCAGCTTCGCCGCGATGTGCTCGCCGATGGTGACCGGCTCGTACAGCGCCTCGTCGCCCGGGGCCACACAGCCGGGGAGCGCGCTGATGACGGCGTCGTGGTTGCCGTCGTGGAAGTAGGCGGCCGAGCGGCGCCGTACGAGGCGTCCCGCCGCGTCCGTGGGCGGCAGCACCCGGTGCAGGGTGGAGCGCCACCGGTCGTTGGTCCATCGGGCCAGCGCGTCGCCGAGGTTGACCAGGACGGCGCCCTCCGCCGGTACGACGTCGTGCCAGGTCCCGTCGGTGCCGAGGATCTGCAGGCCGGGCACGCGGTCCGCCCACAGGACGGTGACGATGCCGTAGTCGGTGTGCGCGCCCATCCCCATCTGCCGCTTGTCGACGACCGTCTCCCCCGGCGGCAGCGCGTAGTTGTTCATCCGCAGCACGTCGACCGAGCGGTGCGTGTACGGCGTGAAGAAGCCCGGCTCCAGGCCGAGCGCCACCGCGAACACCTCGGTGAGCCGGCGCGCGAGCGCCCCCGCCTGCGCGAACCACTCCTCGACCGCCTCCCGGAACCCGGGGACGGTGTCCGGATCCGGCCAGAGGTTCGCGGGGAAGTACTCGGCGGGCAGCGCGGCACCGGCGTACGGTCCGTCGGCCGCACCGGCCTCGACCCCCACGTTGAACGCCTCGAACAGGTCCTCGGGGCTCGCCACCCCGAGGCTCAGGCTGAGCTTCTCGGCCCTCGGCGGGGTGTAGCCGCGGTTGATCTCGGGCGGCGCGCACAGCGCCCGTTTCTCCGCCGCCGGCCGGCCGAAGAACGCGTCCATCGCCGCGGCCAGTCCGTCGGCCGCGCTCCGCGGGATGCCGTGCCCGGTGATCTGCATGAATCCGACGGTGCGGGCCGCCTCGTCCACGGCCGCCGCGACCGCGGCCCGCGCCTCGGCCGTTCCGTCCCGCCAGCCGGACAGGTCGATCACCGGAACGTCGAGCCGGCCGTCCCCGCGCTGTGTCTCGCCCATTGCCGTGCACCCCTTCCGCCGCTTCAACAGTTTGTTGCGGCATGGTGCACCTGTGCTGACGGCTCGTCAATTAACGTCCGTACAGCGAGACTTGTGGGCTCGTATGACCCGCGTCAGGGGGTGGACGCGCCGGAAGGCAGGCCGGACGGGGGCGCCGGCCTGCCTTCCGGGGCGCGTCCCGCCCGGCTCGGGGGTGCCGTCGGCGGGACACGGCAGGCGCTGGGGGACGCCTGCGGGGAGGAGGGTCAGGAGAGTTCGCGCAGGACCAGCTGCCGGGCCTCGCCGAGCAGGTCGGCGCAGCGGTGCCAGTCCGGCACGGGGGTGGTGAACACCAGGCTCTCGGCGCCCGCCCGGACGAAGTCCATGAGCTGCTCGGCGACCTGCTCGGGGTCGCCGGTGACGGACAGGGTGCGGGCGGTGTCCTGGTCCATGCCGTAGGACGCGGCGAGCGTGGCGGCGTAGCGGTCGCGCAGGCCGTCCGTGGCACCGCGCGGGGCGAGCGCGCCGTGGATCATGGTGGCCAGCCGGGGCGCGGGGCGCTTCTCCGCGGCGGCCAGCTCCCGGAGCCGGTCACCCGTGGCGCGGAACGCGTCCGGGGTTCGCAGGGCGCCGAGCCAGCCCGTGCCGTACCGCACCGTGCGGCGCAGCGCCGCGGTGGCGAAACCGCCGATCCACACCGGCGGGACGGGCACCGCGGGGGCGAGCGTGCACTCCGGGGTGCCGGGGACGTCGGGGAGCGGCGTCGGACGGCCGGCCAGCAGCTGCGGGAGGAGGCGGAGGAACGCGTCCGTACGGTGGCCCCGGTCGGCGTCGGTGGTGCCCGCCGCGTGCCATTCCGCTCCCCCGCCGCCCACGCCGATGCCGAGGTCGAGGCGGCCATCACCGGCGAGGTACTGGAGGGTGCCGATCTGCCGGGCCGCCCAGGAGACGGTCCGCAGAGAGGGCAGGTAGACGGACCAGCCGATGCCGAGGGTCCGGGTGGCGGCGGCCGCCGTGGCGAGGGCGAGGCCGGAGTCGAGCGCGGGCGCCTCGCCGAGCGTGAGGTGATCGCCCGCCCAGACCCCGTCCAGCCCGGCTTCCTCGGCCCGGCGGGCGGCCTGCGCCACGTCGGGGAGGGCCTCGCCGGGCGCGCCGATCGAGGGGAGGGTGATGCCGATCCGGGGGATGTTCACGTGACCTCCAAGCGGCGGCCGGCCGTGCCCCGCTGTGCGGTGGGCGCAGCGGGGCACGGGCCGGACTGTCGGGTTCGGTACGGGCGGGTGCTCAGGGCGTCAGGCCTGGTAGGGCGTCTCGGCGCGGGCGGTGCGCAGCGCGTAGCCCCACCACGACAGCTGGTCCAGGAACTTCTTGGCGGCCGCCTCGGCGCCCTCGGGCGCGGCACCGTCCTCGAAGGCACCCCAGGGGTTGTGGAAGCTGATCATGTCGCGGATGGTCATGGCGTGGACCTCGGCGAAGACCTGGCGCAGGTGCTCGGCCGCGCGCAGGCCGCCGCCCATGCCGCCGTACGAGACGAGGCCGACGGGCTTGGCGGCCCACTCGCTCAGGTGCCAGTCGATGACGTTCTTCAGCGAGGCGGGGAAGGAGTGGTTGTACTCCGGGGTGATCACCACGAAGGCGTCGGCCGCCGCGATGCGCGGGGTGATGCCGTCCTTGATCTGCTGGGTGGCGGCGTCCGGCTCCTGGCCGAAGCCGGGGATCGCCAGCGGCAGCGGGTGGTCGATCACGTCGATGACGTCGACCTCGACGTCGGGGTGCTGGGTGGCCTCGCGGACGAACCAGTCGCCGACCTTGGCGCCCAGGCGGTTCTCGCGCACGCTCCCGATCACGACGGCGAGCTTGAGGGGTGCAGTACTCATGGGTTCTCCATGCTTCTAAGTGGATGCAGTCGAAGTGGGTGCGGAAGGCAGGCGCGTGGCCGGTGTGCACCGGGCGGGGCCCGGTGCTGCCGCTGTCTGCCGGCCACGCTACTGGCGGGATGTCCCGCCCGGGCGGCTTGCGCCGTCGCCCTCAGCGGCTTTGGCAAGTCACTTGACGGTGGCCGGGGTTACGCGGCGCCGGCCAGCAGCCGCTCGAAGGCCGCCCGGCTCTGGTCGCCGACCAGCGGGGTGCTGCCGTCGGCGAGGAAGACCGGCACGGCGCGTACGGCCAGCGCCCGGGTCTGCTCCAGACGGCGCGTCAGTTCGGCTTCGTCGGCGGCGTCGGGGGCGCTGGGCAGGCCCGCTTCGGCGGCCAGCCGGCCGAGCGTCTCGGTGTCGGCGATGTTCAGGCCGTCGGTGAAGTGGGCGCGGAAGAGGCGCTCGGCCACCTCCTCGCCGCGGCCGTGCCGCTCGGCGTGGGTGATCAGGAGGTGGGCGGGGCGGGTGTTGGCGTTCACCGCGCGGTCGTAGTCCAGTACGAGCCCCTCGCCCGCCGCCTTCTTCGCCATCGCGGCCGCGGAGTCCAGCGCCGCGGGCCCGAACTTGCGCGTAAGGACCGTCTTGAGCGGTTCCGGCGTGTGCGGCGCCGCGGGGTCGAGCTGGAAGGGGAGGAAGGTCACCTCGGCGCTGCCGCCGGCCGCGCGGTGGGTCTGCAGGGCCTGCTGCAGGTGGTGGTAGGCGAGGTAGGAGTGGGCGCAGATGACGTCCAGGACCATGGTGATCTTCATCGGGGGCCTCCGGGGGCGTGGTTCGGAAGGAGCGGCGCGGTCAGCGCACGGTCGCGGTCTGAGACGCGGCCGGGGCCTCGGCGGTGCCGGCGTTCTCGGCGGGCGGGGCGGTGCGGCGGGCGTTGCGGGTGAACAGGAGGGCGGCCAGGGCGAGCGCCGGGACCCCGGCGACCAGGAAGAAGCCTGCCTCGAAGCCGGTGGCGGCCAGCAGCGGGCCGACCAGCAGCGGCGAGACGAACTGCCCCGCGAAGGTGGCGGTTCCGGAGAGCGAGGTGGCCTGGCCGCGGACGGCCTCGGGGACGCCCTCGCCGATCAGTACGGTCACGACCGGGAAGAACACGCCCTGGCCGATGCCGAAGAGGACGGGGACCAGGAACAGCAGCACCGGCTGGCTGGTCACGGCGAGGAGGGCGAAGGCCACGACCCACAGGGCGACGGCCAGGTGCAGCAGGGTGCGCTCGCCCAGCCGTTCGCGCAGCGGGGCGTATCCCAGGCCGATCAGGCTCATCACGGCGGACATGGCGACGGTGTACAGGGAGACCAGCATCGGGCTCGTGACGCCCGCGGCGGCCAGCTGCTGGGGCAGGAAGACCATCAGCGCGTACAGCAGCAGCGAAGAGAGGAACTGCAGGCCGTACCAGGCGAGGAGGATGCGGTGGCGGCGCAGCAGGGTCAGGGCGCCCATGGTCTCGCCGGCCGGGCCGCCGGCGGGCACGACGTGCTTCGGCAGAACGAAGAGGGTGGCGAGGCCGAGCGGGACGGCGATGAGGTAGATCGCGAAGGGCAGGTGCCAGGAGATGCCGCCCACGGCACCGGCGGCCAGCGGCCACAGGACGCCGCCGAGGCTGGTGGCGGTGGACCGCCAGCCCATGGCCCGGTCCTTGGCGCGGCCCTGGTAGAGGGAGAGCAGCGCGACGGTGGTGCCGGCGAAGACGAAGGAGGCACCGGCGCCGAAGATCAGGCGGGCGACGATGAGCGCCGGGTAGCTGTCGATGAGGGCTCCGGCGCCGCCGGCCACGCCGTAGACCAGGAGGCCGGCGGCGAGCGGGACGCGGGTGCCGAAGCGGTCCAGCAGGCGCCCGGCGAACGGGCTGACGAGGGCTATCCCGAGGCTGTGGACGGTGACGACCAGCCCGGCCGCCGTGCCGCTCACGCCCAGGTCACCGCGGAGGACCTCGATGACCGGGGAGAGCACCGAGCCGGCCATGACGGTCAGGGTGGAAGCGAAGAGCAGGAGGGGGAACACGCCGGCGCGGGGCGCGCTGGTGGTGGCTGTCATCGGGCCACTCCGATCGCGAGGGAGCGCACGGGGGCGCGGGTGGGCAGGCCGTGGTTGGTCAGGCGCAGGACGCGGGCGTTGAAGGCCATGAAGGGCTGGATGAGGCCGTCGACGCAGACGAGGAAGGCGAGGGTGCCGACGCCGACCGGGCCGCCCAGCAGCCAGCCGAGGGTGAGCAGGACGCCCTCGATGCCGACCTTGGCGAGCCAGAAGGGCACGTGCAGACGCTGGTTGAGGCTGATGACGAGCAGGTCCATGGCGCGGATGCCGGTGCCGCTCATGATGATCAGCGCGGAGCCGTAGGCGCACAGCAGTACCGCGGTGACCAGGGCGGGCACCGAGGCCAGCCAGCCCAGGTCGGCCAGGCGCATCAGGTCGATCAGGGAGCCGCAGAGCAGGAAGGTCACGAAGGGCATCAGGACCGGGCGGCGGCGGTTCCAGACGGACCAGATCAGGATGCAGACGGCGGCGATGGCGGCCTGGGCCAGCCCGATCGTTCCCGGCAGGTGCTCCAGGAGCCCGAGGGAGAGGACGTCGAGGGGGTCCACACCCATCCCGGCGTGGATGAAGAGCGTGGCTCCGGCGGCGAAGACGACACAGCCGACGAGGTAGAGCGCGTAGCGCGCGAGCCGGCTGCGGTGGGTGGGCTCGGCATCGGGGCGCGTGGGGGCGGAGGTGTGGGTCACGACGGTCTCCCTGGGCGAGGTGAGGAGGTCCGCGCTGCCGCCCGCTGTGGCGGGCGGCGCGCTGTCAGGCGTTGACGAAGATGAGGTTGTTGCCCTGCGGGTCGGTGATCTCGAACCGCTCGCCGGTCTTGTGCGGCGCGATGTCGGTGGCGCCCAGGTCGGCCAGCGCCTGGTGGGCCGCGGGGATGTCGACCTCGGTGAAGGCGATACTGATGGGCTGGTCGCCCTTGGTGTTGGTGACGATCAGCTCGCCGCCGTGGCCGGTGTCGAAGACGAAGGTGGTGCCCGGGTACTCCTGCAGGACCTTCAGGCCCAGCCGGTCGCGGTAGAAGGCGACCATGGCGTCCAGGTCGTCGCAGAAGAGCTTGGTGACCGTGAGCTTGCCGAACATAGTGGTGTCCTTTCGTGGGGTCCCAGTGGCCGGTGGTGCGGTGCCGCCGGCGGAGAGGAGGTGGGACGGGAAGCGGGGTTCCGCGGGGTTTCCCGGCGGCTCCGACACGAAGTAAACTACACCGTGCAGTTCACCTTGTAAACCGCCCAGTGCAATTTGAGGAGACCGGCCTGCCATGACGCCTTCCGCCGCCCCCCGTACGACCCCCGAAATCGCGCCCACCGGCCGCCCCGGAAAGCGCGCCGCCATCGACTGCGCGGCGCGCACAGTCTTCGGGAGGGAGGGCTACAGCCGGGCCAGCGTCGACGCCATCGCCGCCGAGGCCGGGGTCTCCAAGCGCACGATCTACAACCACCACCAGGACAAGGAGCACCTCTTCCTCGCCGTCGTGCAGCAGAGCTCCCAGGCCGTCGCCGCACACCAGGAAGAGATCATCGACCACCACCTGGGCAGCCCCGAGACCGATCCGACCGCCGCGCTCACCGCCCTCGGGCGCGCGCTGGCCGTGCCGCAGACCGACTTCGAGAGCCACTTCGCGCTGGTCCGCGTGATCTTCGCCGAGGCCCCGCACCTGCCGCCGCACGTCATCGAGAGCTGGCGCGGCACCGGCCCCGGCCGGGTGCGCGCCCGGCTGGCCGAGCGGCTCGGCGGACTGGTGAAGGCCGGCGTGCTGCGCGACGGCACCACCCCGGAGACCCTGTCCGTCCACTTCACCCAGCTGGTCACCTCGGAGGTGTACGAGCGCTCCCTGCACGGCGCGCTGCCGCTGCCCGCGGACGAGACGGAAGCCCTGATCGAGTCCGGCGTCGCCGCCTTCCTCGCGCTGCACGGCCCCGCCTCGTAAGCGGCGGGGCGGGCTCAACCTAGGTGCTATCAACCGCTCCGCGCGGCCGCTCGCGTGCCACTGTGCTCTGGGCAGCGCCCGAGGGGCGCGTAGACGGGGGTACATGCCCGTACTCCGTCCTGCGCACGGGCGGTACCGCAGCGCCGCGGCCGCCGTCCGCACCCTCCTCGCAGCCCGCGTCCACCCGCGAACTCCAGGAGGAGCCCGTGTCTCAGACGGTCAGGTCACTCCCCCATCCGTCACCGGTGTCACCGGCCCGCCCCGGCCCGGCGCCGCTCACCGCGCAGCCGGCCGGGCCGTGGCGGGTCCTCGTCGTCGAGAACGACGCCCGCACCGCCCAGACCCTCACCCGCAGCCTGGAGCGCCACGGCCACCAGGTCAGGACCGCCGCGACCGGCGCCGCCGCGCTGCGCGAACACCACCACGCCGATGTGATCCTGATCGACCTCGAACTGCCCGACGTGGACGGGCTGGAGATCTGCCGGTCCATCACGGCCGTGTGCGACACCCCGCTGCTCGCGGTCACCGCCCGGGACAGCGAGGTCGACCGGGTGCTCGGGCTCCAGGCCGGCGCCGACGACTACCTGGTCAAGCCCTACGGATTCCGCGAACTGCTGGCCAGAATGGGCGCGGTGATGCGCCGGGCGCGGCCCGCGGCCACGGCCGGCGCGGTCCTGCAGCTGGGGCCGCTCGTCGTCGAGCAGACCACCCGTACGGTACGGATGCACGGCCGGCCCGTCCCGCTCACCCGCAAGGAGTTCGACCTGCTGCTGCTCCTGGCCTCCCGGCCCGGCGCCGTGGTCACCCGGCGGCAGATCCTCCAGCAGGTCTGGCAGGACACCGACACCCCGCGCAGCCGCACGCTGGACACCCACGTCAACGGACTGCGCCGCAAGCTCGGCTCCGGCGACTGGATCGTCACCGTACGCGGTGTCGGTTTCCGGCTCGGCCAGCCCTGGAACTCCACCGCCGCGGTGCGGTGAGGGGACGGCAGCTGCCACCGACGGCAGCCGTCCGCCCGCCCTACCGGGGAGAAGCGGACTCGCTCGGGGCCTCGGCGGGGTGCCGCGCCGCGTCCTGAACGCCGCGCCGCTCGCCCCGCGGGGCGGCGAGGGCGCAGGCGGCCAGGGCCCCGGCCAGGCATACGGCACCGGCCACCCACAGGCCGCTGCGGGCACCCGCGCCACCGGCCAGCCAGCCGGTGAGCACGGCGCCGATCGGCGTGGTGCCCTGGTAAATGACGGTGTAGAGCGCCATGACGCGGCCGCGGTAGGCGGACTCCGTGCCCAGCTGCACGCGGTGGTTGGCCGCCTGCGAGAAGACCATCATCGCGAAGCCGGTCAGGGCCAGGGACAGCAGCGCAACGGGGAAGGTGGGCGCCAGCCCGGAAGCGATCTCCGCGACGCCGAAGGCCACCGCCGCGGTCAGCACGACGCGCTGCCGGGGCCGGCCCCGGCGCACCGTGGTGACCAGCGCCGCCACCAGCGAGCCGGCCGCCATCGCCGCGGTCAGCAGCCCGAAGGTGCCGGCCCCGGTGTCGAAGACCGTTCTGGCCAGCAGCGGCAGCGTGACCTGGAAGTTGAACCCGACCAGCGCCAGCAGGGCCACCAGCGCGAGCGGCAGCAGCAGGTCGCGCCGCCCGGCGACGTACCGCAGTCCGGCCACGACGCCGCCGCGGGCCGCGCGGGCGGTGCCCCGGTACAGCTCCTCCGGGCGCATCCGCGCCAGCGCGACCACCGTGCCCAGATAGCTGACGGTGTTGAGCAGCAGCACCGCCGGGGCGTCCCACACGCTGATGAGCGCGCCCGCGGCGGCGGGCCCCAGCACCCGGGCCGTGTTGAAGTACGCGGCGCTCAGCGCCGAGGCGTTCGGCAGCAGTTCGCCGCCGACCATCTCGCTGACGAAGGACATCCGTGCCGGGATCTCCACCGCGTTGACCACGCCCAGGCCCGCCGCGCAGCCGATGATGTGCCACAGCCGCAGGTCGCCGGTGAGGGCCACGGTCGCCAGCAGCCCGGCCAGTACCGCGGAGGCGAGATTGGCCGCCAGCAGCAGGCGGCGCTTGTCGTAACGGTCCGCCAGCCGTCCGCCCAGCAGGGTCAGCAGCAGTACGGGCGCGAACTGGGCCGCGGTGACGGCGCTCAGCGCGGCGGCCGAATCCCCGGTCAGCCGCAGCACGAGCCAGTCCTGCGCGGTGAACATCATCCAGGTGCCGGTCACCGAGGCCAGCTGGCCCAGCGTGAACAGCCGGAAGTTGCGCACCCGCAGCGACGCGGTCATGCGCAGTACGGCGCCGCCGCTCACCGCGCGCCCCCTTCGGCGCGCGCCACGCACTCCTCCAGGAACGCCAGGACGCCCAGGTGGTAGCCGCGTGCCGTCCGCCCCAGGCTGATGTTGTGGCCCGCGCAGGCCAGCCGGTCGACGCGGACGAGGGGCGCGGCCAGCCGGGCCGTCATCGCCTCCACCGTCCACCGGTCGGACCGCCACCACTTCTCGTGCTCGGCGAAGGTGAAGCGCACCGGCACCCGCACATCGCGCGCGACCGACGGATACGTACGCGGCCAACAGGGCACGTCCCGCAGCTCGTTGCGGGGTATCGGGCCCACCAGCGGCTCGGCCATCCGGAAGGTGCCCGGCGGGTAGAGGGCCAGTGGGCCCCAGTGCAGCCGGTGGCCGCGGCGGCCGGCGGGGTCCGCCAGCCGGTCGGAGCCGACGGCCCAGCGGTCGCTGATGCCGGACACGTCGACGCCGAGCAGCCGCTGCCCGTCGCCGCCGTCCCGGGCCGCGGTCATCAGGGCGAGCTTCCCGCCCATCGAGTGCCCCAGCAGGAAGAAGCCGGCGCCCACCGGGTGCTCGCGCGCATGGCTCTCCAGGGCCGCCAGGACGTATCCGGCCTGCTCGGCCAGCGGCAGGCCGTCGGGCAGCGCGGCCGCCGAACTCCCGTACCCGGGCCGGTCCAGCGCGAGCGCCGCGTACCCGCAGGAGGCCGCGAGGGCGAGCATCGAGGTGGCCGGGTCGGCCCGGCCGTGGAAGTAGCCGGCCCGCATCCCGCCGCCGTGCAGCGCGACGAGCACGGCGCGCGGCGGGACGCCTGCGGGCAGGGCGAGCAGGCCGGACAGGCGCAGCGGGCCCGCTTCGACCTCGACGGCCCGGACCGGATCGTCCGGCGGGGTGGGCGGTGCCTCGGGCGGCAGCAGCTGGGGCATGGAAGTACTCCAAGTCGGGTGGGTGCCCGGCGGTGGCGGGGAACAGGGGGGAGCGGAGGCGGACGCGCGCGGGCGGGCGCCGGGGAAGCGGCGCCCGCCCGGGATGCGGCCGGTCAGTCCGTACCGCGGATGATGTGCGGTTCGGCGTCGAAGTCGTCCTCGGCATCGAGGGGCGGCAGCTGCCACCCGGCCCGTGGCGGGCCGCTGTCCTCGACGGTGCCGGGCGCTTCCTGTGTCACGGTCACGGTGTTTCCTCCTCGTACGACACGGCGCTACGCGGCCAGTTCCTGCCAGCTGCGCGGCCCGGGGCCGCGTTCGGCGCGCTCCAGGCGGCGCCAGCGCGCGGTGGCGGGCCGGACCGGCGCGGGGTCTTCGGGAGCGGCGGCCATGACCCTGAGCAGGACGGCGGTGACGGCCGCCAGCTCCTCGGGGGTGGGCAAGCCCTTCTCCACACGGATCACGTCGCGTGCTTCGCTCACTCGGTACTCCTTACTGGGGCTTACTGAGGCGGGTTGCCGTGCTTGCGGGAGGGCAGGCCGGCGTGCTTGCTGCGGAGCATCGCCAGCGACCGGGCGATGACCTGGCGCGTGCTGCGCGGGTCGATGACGTCGTCCACGAGGCCGCGTTCGGCGGCGTAGTAGGGGTGCATCAGCTCCTCGCGGTACTCGCGGATCTTCTGGGCGCGGGTCTCCTCCGGGTCGGCGGAGGCGGCGATCTCCCGGCGGAAGATGACGTTGGCCGCGCCCTCCGCGCCCATCACGGCGATCTCGTTGCTCGGCCAGGCCAGCGCGAGGTCGGTGCCGATCGAGCGGGAGTCCATGACGATGTACGCGCCGCCGTACGCCTTGCGCAGCACCAGGGAGATCCGCGGAACCGTGGCGTTGCAGTACGCGTACAGGAGCTTGGCGCCGCGCCGGATGATGCCGTTGTGCTCCTGGTCGACGCCGGGCAGGAAGCCGGGCACGTCCACGAGCGTGACCAGAGGGATGTTGAAGGCGTCGCAGAACTGCACGAAGCGCGCCGCCTTCTCGCTGGCCTCGATGTCCAGCACGCCGGCGAAGTGCGCCGGCTGGTTGGCGACGATGCCGGCCACCTCGCCGTTGAAGCGGGTCAGGGCGCACACGATGTTGCCCGCCCAGCCCGGGTGCACCTCGAAGTACTCGCCGTCGTCGGCGATCTCCTCGATGACCTGGCGGATGTCGTACGTACGGCCCGGCTCGGCCGGGACCACGTCCAGCAGCGCCTCGCAGGAGCGGTCGACGGGGTCGGTGGCCGGTGCGGAGGGCGGCAGTTCGCGGTTGTTGGAGGGCAGCAACGAGAGCAGGTAGCGGACCTCTTCGAGGCAGGTGCGCTCGTCGTCGTACGCGAAGTGGGCGACGCCCGAGGTCTCGGCGTGCACGTCGGCGCCGCCCAGCCCGTTCTGGGTGATCTCCTCGCCGGTCACCGCGCGGACCACGTCCGGGCCGGTGATGAACATCTGCGAGGTGTCGCGGACCATGAAGACGAAGTCGGTCAGGGCCGGGCTGTACGCCGCCCCGCCCGCGCACGGGCCCAGCATGACGCTGATCTGCGGGATGACGCCGCTCGCCTTGGTGTTGCGCTGGAAGATGCCGCCGTATCCGGCGAGCGCGGAGACGCCTTCCTGGATACGGGCGCCGGCGCCGTCGTTGAGCGACACCAGCGGCGCACCGGCCTGCAGGGCCATGTCCATGATCTTGTGGATCTTCTGCGCGTGGGCCTCGCCGAGCGCGCCGCCGAAGATCCGGAAGTCGTGCGCGTAGACGAAGACGGTACGGCCGTGCACGGTGCCCCAGCCGGTGATCACACCGTCGGTGTAGGGCTTCTTGTCCTCCAGGCCGAAGCCGGTCGCGCGGTGCCGGCGCAGCGGCTCGACCTCCGTGAACGAGCCCTCGTCCAGGAGCAGTTCGATGCGTTCGTGCGCGGTGAGTTTGCCCCGGGCGTGCTGGCGTTCGGTGGCGGCCGGGTCCGGTCCCTGGCGGGCCATCTCCTTGAGCGTTTCCAGCTCCGCCAGGTGGGCCTCGGGCGGCAGCACGGTCGGGGTGAAGGTGGTGACGGTCACTGAGATCTCCTTGCGGGTCGGTGGGGTACGTCGGGCCGCGCGCCGCGCCGGTCAGGCGGCGGGCGAAAGGGCCGGGGCGCCGGTGGCGGCCGGCACGGACGCACCGCCGGGCAGCAGTACGGCGGCGGGCAGCCGGTGCACGGCGCGGGGCGCTTCGGCCGCGCCCCGGTAGGCGACGGCACCGTCGTGGTGCGGGCCGCAGTCGAGGTCCAGGACGGACCAGCCCGGCGGGCGCCGCGGCACGTCGGCGCCGAGGTAGTCGGCGGCCGGCGAGCGGCTGAGACCGGTGCCCAGCGCCTTGAGGTACGCCTCTTTGCGCGTCCAGACGCGGCCGAAGACGGCGCAGTGTCCGGGCGGCGGCACCTCCTCGATCTCGGCCCGTTCGGCCGGGTGGAGCGAGGGGGTGCACACCTCGACGGTGCCGGGACGCGGCCGGCGCTCCACGTCGGCGCCGACGGTCTCGGAGGCGACGGCGACGAGCACCATGCCGCTGCTGTGCGAGAGCGAGAAGTGCAGCGGCGGGTCGGGGTGGGCCACGGCGGGGCGCCCGTGGGGCTCGCCGCAGCCGGGACACGGTTCGCGGACGAACGGCACCCGTTCCGGGGCGAGTCCGAGGTAGTGGCCGAGGACCCGGCGCAGCGCGATGTGTGCCGAGGTGTACAGCACGCCGTCGTGGGGCCGGGTGAAGGAGCGGCCGCGGGCCTGTTCGCGGGCGTCCAGTTCCGAGCTGTCGAGCAGCGGTCCGAGCTGGTCGGGGCGGGGCAGGCGGAGCAGCCAGGCGTCGAGAAAACCGTTCATGCGTGCTGCCTGACTCTGTGGCCGTGGCCGTTGCGGTGGCCGTTGTCGTGACCTTCGGGACCGAGCTGGCCGGCGAGGCAGTCGATGAGCTCCTGGGCGCTGCTGGCCAGCAGCAGCATCTGGAGGTTCACCTCCACCTCCAGCGCGCGCTCGATGCGGTTCTGCAGCTGGAGGCCGGCGACGGAGCCGACACCGAGGCTGTTCATCGTGCGGCCGGCGACGTCGATGTCACGCGGGGCCACGAGGAGCACGCGGGCGAGTTCTCGGCGGATGTAGGCGTCGATGATGCGGGTGCGCTCTTCGAGAGGCAGCGTCACCATCACGGACCGGCCGGGCACCGCGACCTCCGGCCCGAGCAGCGTGTCTTCCGCGTCGTCGTCGAACTCCCAGCCGTCGACGTCCCAGGCATCGACGTCCCAGGCGTCGAGGTCCCAGGTGTCGACGTCCCAGGCCGTACGGCTGTCTTGGACGGTCATCCGGATTCCTTCGGTGAGTGGCGGACGGTGGTGGGAACTACGAGGCCCGCCAGCGCCGTGACCACGCCGAGCAGGCCGACGGCGGCGACGAGCAGATGGGCGGAGCGGTGGTCCGGCGTTCCGGTGCCGGCCGTCAGCAGCGCCGCGGCCAGCGCCGGCATGAGCGCGGCACCGGCCTGGACGGCCGTCTGGTACGCCGCGCCCGCGACGGCCTTGTCGCTGTCGGCCGCCTCGGAGACGGCCTGGGTGTTGAAGGCGGTGAAGGCCAGCACGAAGCCGGCGCCCACCAGGAGGAGGCTGGGCAGCAGCCCGGTGACGTACGAGGTGCTCTCGCGCAGCAGGAGGAGGTACCCGGCGAACGCGGCCAGCGACCCGAGGGCGATGAGCGGCCGGGCCCCGAAGCGCGCGACCATCGCCCCGGAGTGCAGGGCGGTCAGGGCCAGCGGCAGGCTCGCGGGCAGGAAGGCCAGCGCGGTGTACAGCGGGCTGCGGCCGAGCTCGTCCTGCAGCTGGAGCGTGGCGATGAACAGCATGCCCAGGTAGGACCCGTTGAGGCAGGCGGCGCCCAGCGCCGACCTGCGCAGCGCGGCGCTGGTGCGTACGGAGGCGGGCAGGATCGGGGCCGCCGAGCGGCGTTCCCGTACCACCAGCAGGGCGAAGAGGACCGCGGCCGTCAGCAGCAGTCCGGCCGTGCGCGGGCCGGTCCAGCCGTCGGTGGGCACCTGAGCGATCCCGCCGACCAGGGCCGCGGTGCCCGCGGTGAGCAGCAGGACCCGCGCCAGGGGTAGCGGCTGCCGCGCGGCCGCGGGTTCCTGCGCGGGGATGAGCCGCAGCCCCGCGACGAACAGCACGGCCACCACCGGGGCCGGGAAGGCCAGGGTGAAGCGCCAGTCCCAGCCGGTCAGCAGCCCGGAGAGCAGCAGGCCCAGGGTGAAGCCGCTGGCCCCGAAGAGCGTGTACACGGAGATCGCGCGCCGTCGCGCCGGGCCGTCGGGGAAGACGGACATGATGATGGCCAGCCCCATCGGCGCCGTCAGCGCGGCGCAGCCGCCCTTGACGAAGCGGGTGGCCACCAGCAGTACCGGATCGGTGGCGACGCCCGCGACGAGGGACGCGACGGCGAAGACGGCCAGCGCGCCCAGGTACAGGCGCCGCCTGCCCCAGCGGGCGGCCAGCCGCGGCCCGAGCAGCAGCAGACCGGCGAAGCCCAGGGCGAAACCGCTCATGGTCCACTGCGTGCCGGCCGGCGCCAGGTGCAGGTCGGCGCCGATGGCGGGCGCCGCCACGACCAGTACGGACACCTCCAGGGCGTCGATGAGCATATTGCCGGCGAGGACGGTCAGCAGGCCCCAGCGCCGGGTGCCGGCGGCGGCCGCGGCGGGGCGGGGCACGGAAGAAGTCGTAGACGTCATGGTGGTCTTCCCGGTGGGAGAGGTGGCTGGTCCTGGGGCGGGGGTCCGGATGTCCGGGCGTCCGGGCGTCCGGACCCCGCGGCCGTAGAGGCCCGTCCGGTTCACCCCAGGAGGGTGCCGCCGCTGGCGTCGAGGAAGGCGCCGGTGACCCACCGGGCGTCGTCGGTGGCGAGGAAGGTGACGACGTCGGCGACGTCCTCGGGCTCACCGACCCGGTTGAACGCGGAGAGCTGGGCCATCTGCTCCACCGCCTCGGGGATGTCGAACACCGGGTTGCCGTTGCGGGTGATGCCCGGCGCGACGCTGTTGACGGTGATGTTGCGCGGCCCCAGGAGCTTGGCGAAGTGCAGCGCGAGCTGCTCGACCGCGCCCTTGGTCATCGCGTACGCGATCTCCTCGGGGTTGGCGAAGTGGGTCAGCCCGGAGGAGATGTTGATGATCCGGCCGCCGTCCGGCATGTTCTTCAGCGCCCGCTTGATGAGGAAGAACGGCGCCTTGGCGTTGACGGCGACCAGCCGGTCGAACTTCTCGGGGGTGGTGTCCTCCACGGAGACACCACCCATCTCCCCCGCGTTGTTGACCAGGATGTCCAGGTCGGTGCTGCCGGTCCGCTCCTTCAGGCCGGCCTCCAGGGCGAGGAACAGCTCGTGCACATCGCCGGGCACGCCCAGCTCGGCGCGGACCGTGAAGGCCCGGCCGCCCTCCGTCTCGATGGCGGCGACGGTCTCGGCGGCCGCCTCCTTGTTGCTCGTGTAGTGCACGGCGACCAGCGCGCCCTCGCGCGCCAGCCGCACGGCGGTGGCCCGCCCCATGCCCCGGCTGGAGCCGGTGACCAGTGCCGTCTTTCCGTTGAGCCTGCCCATGGTGTTCCCTCCCTGCGCGGCCGCGGACGCGGCCGGATTCGTCAGTGGTGCGGCCGGCCCGGTCAGGCCGAACCAGCGGTACAGCGCGGCGTCCAGGCCGTCGGTCGTCCGTCCCGTCCACACGAGGTGGCCGTCGGGCCGGACCAGGACGGCGCCGGCCCCGGCCAGCGGGTGGCCGTCCGCGCCGCCGGCCAGGCGGGCGGCGAGCACGGTGACCCGGTCCTCGCGGCCCTCGGCCGCCCGGTGCAGCGGCGCTTCGGCGTCCTGCTCGCCGGACAGGTCCAGCAGCAGGCCGCGGCCGGTGCGCAGCAGGGCCGCCGCGGTGGTGGTGCTGCCGTCGGCACACAGCAGCGGGGTGTGCGGGAGCCGGGCGCCCAGCAGCGGGTGGTCGCCGGTGCCGACGTCGTACCGGACGTCCAGGCCGGAGATCATGCCTGCCAGGTGGGCGCGTACCGGCTCCTGCTCGATCAGCTCGGCCAGTACGGAGCGCACCGCCTCCACCTCGGGGCCGCCCAGCAGCAGCAACGCCTGCGCCTGGATGTTGGACCGGACGCGGGCGCCGACCGCGTGCCGTTCGTCGTGGTAACTGTCCAGCAGGCCCTCGCTGCCGAGCCTGCGGACCTGGATGGCCAGCTTCCAGCCGAGGTTGACCGCGTCCTGGAGCCCCAGGTTCAGCGCCTGCCCGCCGATGGGCATCTGCTGGTGCGCGGCGTCACCGGCCAGCAGGACGCGTCCGTCGCGGTAGGCGGTGGCCTGCCGGTCGGCGTCGCCGAAGGAGTTGACCCACAGCGGGGTGCCGCCGCTGATGTCCTCCCCCGTGACCCGCTCCCAGACCGCCGCGACCTCGGCGAAGTCCGGGTCGCCGGTGCGCGTCCCGGCCGGCCGGCCGAACTCGTGCACCATGACGCGGGTGACGCCGTCGTCCCGCCGGGCGGCGATGGCCAGCCCCTTCTCCAGCCGTTCGAAGCGCCGGTTCGGGATGTCCAGGCCCGCCACGTCCGCGCGCAGCAGCTCACGGGTGGCGTCCCGGCCGGGGAATTCCGAGCCGGCCAGGCGGCGTACCGTGCTGTTCTCGCCGTCGCAGCCGACCACGCACAGCGCGGAGACGGTGACGGTGGTGCCGTCCCCGGTCACCGACTCGACCTCGACGCGGTCGTCGAGGACCGACAGGCCGCGGACCTCGTGCCCGCGGCGTATGTCGGCGCCGAGCGACCGCGCCCACTCCTCCAGCAGTTCCTCGGTGCGGTGCTGGAGGACCTTCCACTGGCCGGGGTGGCTGCTGTCGAGGGTCAGGTCCAGGGGGATGCCGCCGAAGTGGCCGCGGGGTTCGCGGGGCGGGGTGCCCAGCTCGTCCAGCAGGCCGCGGGAGTCGAGGATCTCCATGGTGCGGGCGTGCAGGGTGGAGGCCCGCGACTCGGTGGTGGGGGCCGTACGCGCTTCCAGCACGACGACCTCCGCACCGCCCAGCCGCAGTTCACCGGCGAGCATCAGCCCTACGGGGCCCGCCCCGACGACGATGACCTGGGTGTCCAGTACGGCCATCTCAGCGTCGCGCCTCGGCGTGGTCCTTGGCGTGGCCCAGCGTGGCCCGGCTGTTGGTGCTGAGCGCGGTGCGCACGTACTCCGTGGCCTCGGCGACGCCGGCGTCCGGACCGAGGATCTTGGTGATGTTCTCGGTGTTCAGGACGACCGTGTGCTGCGAGGTCGCGGCCACCCCGTCCGCGGTCTCCTCGAACGTCCACCGGCCGGTGTGCAGGGTCATCAGCGCCGGGAGGGTGACCTGCTTGTACGCGATCTTGTGGTGCGGGAAGCAGACCCGGTACGACTTCGTGGTGTGCGTGGAGCCGTCCTTGGCGCGGGTGTCCATCTCCAGGCTCTGCAGCCCGGGGGTGGTCTCCTCCAGGCGTACGGAGGCCACGTGCGGGAGCCGCTCCTGCCAGAGGTGGGCCTCGTTGATGAAGTCGTACGCGTCCTTGGCGGAGCCCGCGATGTGGACCGTGTCCTCGAAGGAGAAGGTCAGGTCCGCCGAGGCGTGGGCCAGTTCGACGTTGGTCTTCAGCGCGGCCAGCTCCGAGCGGGAGTTGCGGTCGACGGCCTGGTCGATCCACTCCAGGGAGGCCGGGTCGTCGTCGATCGCGCGGTAGTCGTGCAGCAGCCGGATCCGGGACTCGTCCGCGCCGAGCGGCTCGATGATCCAGGCACCGCCCATGGCCGCGACCGGCGGCGCGGAGACCTCCTGGCGGAAGGTGATCCGCAGGGCCTCGGGGTCCAGGGTGCGGCGGGACGTCCAGTTCTTGGCCTCGCCGTTGGCGGTGGCCCAGATCCGGATGCGCTCCTCGTTGGCGCCCTGCTCGACGTGGTCGACGTAGAGGGTCGGCGGGAAGATGCGGGGCCAGTTCTCCACCTCGGCGAGCAGGCGGTAGACCTCGGCGGCGGGGGCCTGCACGGTGATCTCGTGCTCGACCTCACGGACCGTCATGGTGAACTCCTTGAGAAAGAAGAAGAGTGGGGATGGATCAGAAGTTGCCGAGGCCGCCGCAGACGTTGAGCGCCTGCGAGGTGATGGAGGCGGCGGTGTCGGAGGCGAGGTAGCCGACCAGTCCGGCGACCTCCTCCGGGGTGGAGTAGCGGCCGAGCGGGATCTTGGACTGGAACTTCTCGAGGATGGCGTCCTCGGTGGCGTTGTACGCCGCGGCGTAGCCCTGGCGGACGCGCTGGGCCATCGGGGTCTCGACGTAGCCGGGGCACACGGCGTTGACGGTGATGCCGGTCGGGGCCAGCTCGTTGCCCAGCGCCTTGGTGAAGCCGACGACGCCGTGCTTGGAGGCCGAGTACGGGGCGCCGAGGACGACGCCCTGCTTGCCCGCCGTGGAGGCGATGTTGATGATGCGGCCGCGGCTCTTGTGGCGCATCCGGCCGGTGTTGAGCACCTCGCGGGTCATGCGGAAGACGCTGTTGAGGTTGGTGTCGATGACGTCGTGCCACAGCTCGGTGGCGATGTCGGCGGTGACGCCGCCGCCGCTGCGGCCGGCGTTGTTGACCAGTACGTCGACGCTGCCGTGGCGGTCGACGGCGGCCTGCACGAAGTCGTGCACGCTGGCGTCGTCGCGGACGTCCAGCTCGGCGCCGTCGGCCTCGATGCCGTCCTCGCGCAGCTGCTTGACGGTCGCTGCCACGTTCTCGGCGTTGCGGGCGCCGAGGAAGACGGTGTGGCCCTGCTCGCCCAGCAGGCGCGCCGCGGCCAGGCCGATGCCGCTGGTGCCGCCGGTGATGAGGGCGAGGCGTCCGGTCGTACGGGACATGAAGGGACTCCTTGTGTCTGGGCCCGGGCGGTGCCGGGTGGGGAGGGAGAAGGGCCGGGACCGGGGCGGCCGCGGATGAGGCGCGGCCGCCCCGGGACGGGGTCAGGCCGCGGAGAGGGCCAGGTGGGCGTTGACCGTCTCGATGAGGGCGCGCGGCGTGGCGGCGTCGGTCAGCGCCGAGTCGTCCAGCGTGATGCCCCACTCGCGCTCGATGCGGCCGCCGGTCTCCAGCAGGGCCAGGGACTCGTAGCCCAGCTCCTCGAAGTCGGTGTCGAGGATGTCGCCGTCCAGGTCGACGCCCTCGTCGGCGCCGGCGCCCTCCAGGAGGATGCGCTTGAGGTCGTCCAGGGTGAATGCAGCAGACATGTGCGTTCCTTCGTTTCGGATCATGGGTGTCCCGCGCCGTTGCGGGACACAGCGGGAGGTCAGCCGTCGGCGCGGAGCACGACGGCGGAGTTGAAGCCGCCGTGGCCGCGGGCCAGCACCAGCGCGGTGCGGACCTCGGCGGTGCGGGGCTGGCCGACGACCAGGTCGAGGTCGTAGGCCGGGTCGGGGTCGGTGTGCACGGTGGGCGGGATGAGGCCCTCGTCCATCGCGAGCAGCGCGGCGGCCACGTCCAGCGGCGCGGCGCCGGAGTACAGCCGGCCCGTCATGGTCTTCGGCGCGGTCACCGGTACGCCCCGGGCGCCGAAGACAGCGCGCAGCGCGTCCGCCTCGGCCCGGTCCAGCTCCACGGTCCCGGCCGCGTCCGCGAAGACCACGTCCACGTCCTCGGGGGCGCACTCCGCCTCACTGAGGGCCAGCTCGATGGCGCGGCGCAGCCCGGGCTCCCCGCCGGTGCCCGGCTTGGGGTCGAACGTCGCGGCGTACCCGACGAGTTCGCCGTAGATACGGGCGCCGCGGGCGCGCGCTGCCGCGGTGTCCTCCATGACGAGGAGGGCGCCGCCCTCGCCCGGCACATGGCCGCTCGCGGCCGCGTCGAAGGGCACATAGGCGCGGTCGGGGTTGTCGCTGGTGGACAGCCGTCCGCTGGTGAGCTGGGCGGCCCAGCCCCAGGGGCAGATCGAGGCGTCCACGGCGCCGGAGACGATCAGCGGGGTGCCCTTGCGGATCTGGCGGCGGGCCTGGGCCAGCGCGTCGAGGCCGCCCGCCTGGTCGCTGACGAGGACGCCGCTGGGGCCCTTCATGCCGTTGCGGATGGAGATCTGCCCGCTGTTGACGGCGTAGAACCAGGCGAAGGACTGGTACGCGCTGACGTACTGGCTGCCCTGGCTCCACAGCTTCCGCAGCTCGTTCTGGCCGAACTCGAAGCCGCCGGAGGAGCTGGCGGTGATCACGCCCATGTCGAAGGCGGGCTGCTCGCCGGGGGTGATGCCGGCGTCGGCCAGCGCCCAGTCCGCCGCCACCAGCGCCATGCGGGTCATGTGGTCGGTCTGCGGGATCAGCCGGCTGGGCAGGTGGGCCGCCGCGTCGAAGCCGGGCACCTCGCCGGCCAGCGTCGCCGGGTACGACGAGGCGTCGAAGCGGGTGACGGGGCCGATGCCGCTCTTGCCGATCCGGGTGGCCGCCCAGAAGTCCTGTGTGCCGAGCCCGTTGGGAGAGGCGACTCCCAGGCCGGTCACTGCCACGGAGGTGGTCATGCGTCGCTCCTCTCGGGCCGGGCGAGCACCATCGCGGACTGGAAGCCGCCGAAGCCGCTGCCCACGGTCAGTACGGCGTCGGTGCGCTGCTCGCGCGCGGTGACCGGGACGTAGTCCAGGTCGCATTCGGGGTCGGGGGTGTGCAGGTTGGCCGTGGGCGGCACGACGTGGTGCTCCATGGCCAGCGCGCTGGCGGCGATCTCGATGGAGCCGATGGCGCCCAGCGAGTGGCCGACCATGGACTTGATGGAGCTGACCGGCGTGGCGTAGGCGTGGTCGCCCAGGCTCTTCTTGAACGCGGCGGTCTCGTGGCGGTCGTTCTGCTTGGTGCCGGAGCCGTGCGCGTTGATGTAGTCGATGTCCTCCGCGTTCAGCCGCGCCTCGGCCATGGCGACGCGGATGGCCTCGGCCATCTCCGCGCCGTCCGGGCGCAGGCCGGTCATGTGGTACGCGTTGGAGCGGGTGGCGTAGCCGGCGATCTCGGCGTAGATGTGCGCGCCGCGCGCCTGGGCCGCGGTGAGCTCCTCCAGGACGAAGAAGGCCGAACCCTCGCCCAGTACGAAGCCGTTGCGGGTGTTGTCGAAGGGCCGGGAAGCCGTCTCGGGGCTGTCCTGGCGGGGCGTGGTCGCCTTGATCGCGTCGAAGCACGCCATCGTGATGGGCGAGATCGGGGCGTCCGAGGAGCCCGCGATCATGACATCGGCGCTGCCTTCGCGGATCAGCTCGACGGCGTGGCCGACCGAGTCGATGCCGGATGTGCAGCCGGTGGAGACCACGGTGGCCGGGCCCTGCGCGCCGGTCGCCCAGGCGACCTCGGCCGCGAACGAGCTGGGGACGAGGTAGTCGTACAGGTGCGGTACGGCGTAGGTGTGGTCGACCAGGTCCAGCCGCCCGCCGTCGCTGACGGTGCGGTACTCGGTGTCCAGGCCCATGGTGGCGCCGACGGCGCTGCCGACCGTGACACCGGTGCGGAACGGGTCGAGGTCCGCGAACTCCAGGCCGCTGTCGCCGAGGGCCTCGCGGGCCGCGACGACGGCGAACTGGGCGGCCCGGTCCATCCGGCGGATCTCCTGCGGAGACAGGCCGTGCAGCTCGGGGTCGAAGTCGATCTCCGCCGCCACCCGGGAACGGAAGGAGGAGGCGTCGAAGAAGGTGATGGCGCGGGTCGCGGTGCGGCCCTCGCTCAGCAGGGACCAGAAGTTCTTGGTGCCGACACCGCCCGGGGCGAGGACCCCGATGCCGGTGATGGCGACGCGTCGGGCGCTCACGCGGACGCCTCCCAGTTGTAGAAGCGGGTCGCCATCGCGTCCTTGGGCGAACGCCAGGTGGCCGGGTCGTAGGCCTCGATGAAGGGCTTGAGGTCGTCGCTGATCTGCACGAAGCGCGGGTCGGTCTTGGCTTCCTCGATGAGCGCGCCGCCGTTGTCGGTGTCGAAGTCCTGCAGGTGGAAGTAGAGGCCGCGGTACGAGAACAGCTGGCGGCGGCGGGTGCCCATGCGGTGGGGCATCTCGGTGCCGTCGAACTCCCCGAAGAGGCGGGCGACGTCCTCGGCGGACTGCGGGTTCATCCGCGCGACGATGAGGGTGCTGTGCATTGGTGGGATCTCCTTGTCGGCCGGTGGGAATCCGGCGCTGTGGGCGGGGCTCAGCGGGCGGGGCCGAACCACCGCTCCAGGGACATGGGCAGGTCGTCGTGGGTGCCGGGCGCGGCCCAGGCGACGTAGCCGTCGGGGCGGACCAGGACGGCGGTGGTGCCGGCCAGTTCGCTGCCCTCGGCCGGCGCGGCAGTGGCGGTGATGATGTCGACGCGGTCCGACCAGCCGGCCGCGCGGCCGCGCAGGACGGCGTTGTCGGCCAGGTCGAGCAGGACGCCGCGGCCGGAGTGGAGCAGCGCGGTGCTGCCCGTGGTGCGGCCGTCGGGGCGGGTCAGTTCGAGGTCGGGCATCCGGCGGCCGAGCAGCGGGTGGCTGCCGCCGCCGGTCTCGTACCGGATCTCCAGCCCGCTGACCATCGCGGCCAGGTGGCGGCTGACGTCCTCGTAGCCGATCAGCTCGTTCAGGACGTCGCGCAGCGGCTGGATCTCGGCGCCGGAGAGGAACAGCAGGCCCTGGGCCCGGGTGTTCATCAGCAGCCGCCGACCCACCGCGTGCCGCTCCTCGTGGTAAGTGTCCAGCAGGGTCTCGGGGGCGCGTCCCTGGACGACGGCGGCGAGCTTCCAGCCGAGGTTGACCGCGTCCTGGATGCTGGTGTTCATGCCCTGGCCGCCGGCCGGCAGGTGGATGTGGGCGGCGTCGCCGGCGAGCACGACCCGGCCGCGGCGGTACTCGGTGACCTGGCGGGTGGCGTCCCCGAAGGAGCTGACCCAGACCGGCTCGCCGTGCGAGATGTCCTGGCCGGTGACGCGCTTCCAGCCGGCGACGATCTCCTCGTAGGAGGGGGCGCTGGTGCGGCGCTGCGGCGGGGTGCCGCGCTCGCAGAGGATGAGGCGGGTGATGCCGCCGGGCAGCGGCCCGACCATCACCATGCCGCCGTCGAAGGTCTCGCCGATCATGCGCGGGTCCAGGTCCAGGCCCTTGACGTCGGCGAGGAACATCTCCAGCGTCGACGCGGTGCCGGGGAAGTCGAACCCCGCCGCCTTGCGGACGGTGCTGCGGCCGCCGTCGCAGCCGACCAGGTAGCCGGTGCGCAGCGTCTGCGTGCTGCCGTCGGGCGTACGGACGGTGACCTCCACCGCGTCGCCCTTGTCGAGGAAGGAGACCAGTTCGTGGCCGCGGCGCAGGTCGGTGCCCAGCTCGCCCACCCACGCCTCCAGGACCGCTTCGGTCTGGGACTGCGGGATGGTCTTCGCGGCCTGGTGTGCGCCCTCCAGTACGCCGAAGTCGACGGGCAGGCCGCCGAAGTGGCCGACGTTGCTGGTCTCGATGTCGCCGAAGCGGGGCAGCAGCCCCCGCTGGTCGAAGATCTCCATGGTGCGCGCGGTGAAGCCCAGCCCGCGGGACTCACCGGTCCGCTCGGGCAGCCGCTCCAGGACGATCACGTCGACCCCGGCGAGCCGCAGCTCTCCTGCGAGCATGAGGCCGGCCGGGCCGGCCCCCACAACTATCACTGCAGCGTCCATTGCCTCTTTCTCCTTGGGTGGGCGGGGTGTTCCGTCGCTCGCGACGGTTCGCGCCGGGGTACGGCGGTCGGCGGCCGCGGTCACGCGTCGGCGAAGACCGGCAGCAGCGGGGCGGGAAAGACCCCGGTGCCGGCGGCGGTGGTCACCAGGCGGCGGCACAGGGTGGTGAGCCGGGCGACGCCTTCGGCGCCCAGGTGTGCGTACGGAGCGGCGTCCAGGCGGTCGGTGTCCCGCTCGACCTGTGCGCGCAGTTCCAGGCCGCGGGCGGTCAGGGCGCCCGCGGCGTCCAACAGGCCGCGGTTGCGCAGCCGTTCCTCGGCGGCGGTCCAGTCCTCGTCGGTCCAGCCGCGCTTGGTCATCACGAAGGCACGGGGCATGCCCCCGGGCCCGGCGGAGTGCGAGACGAGCCCGTCCAGCCCGGCCAGTCCCGCGTGCGTCAGTACCGCGAAGTGCCCGTCGCCCCGGTACTCCCGCAGCAGGGTCGCGGCGTGCCAGAGGGCCAGATGCGGCTGGTCCGGTACGGGCAGGTCGGTGTGGGCCGCGTACATCGGGCGGCCGGCCCGCTCGCAGCCCTCCGCGGCGCGCAGGGCCAGCTCGGCGGCCTCGGCGGTCTCGGGCGCCTCGGCGATCTCCTCGCCCAGGCAGCGGCGCAGCGTCGTATCGGCCGCGCGCAGCCGTTCCGCTATCACCTTGGCGGGGGCCACCCGGTCCCACAGGGCGGGGAAGTGCCCGGCGATCAGCCGGTGGTGGAAGCCGTTGGTGACGGCGGTGACGGCGCCGGGGCCGACCGGGCCCAGAGCGGCGGTACGGGCGGCGAAGTACCCGGCCATCGGGTCGTCGACGCCGTGCGCCGCCAGGTTCTCGTCGAGGTCGGGGGTGAAGTAGAGCAGCGAGTGCAGGGAGTTGAGGTAGAACTGGCAGCGGTTGGCGGGAGTGGCGTCGATGGTCATGGGCGCACCGCGCTGTGGTGGAGGTGGTAGCGGGTGTAGCCGATGGGCCGCACCCCCGGGATGGCTTCGTAGGACGCGCGGGCCCGGCCGGAACAGCCGTCGCGCAGGAACGCTTCGTGCGCCTCGTCCGTGGTCCACTCCGCGTAGTTCAGGACGCGGGTGCCGTCCACGCTGGTGTGGAAGTACGCGCCGAGCATCCCGTCCGAGGCGTACGGGCCCTCGCGCCGCAGGTTGCCGGTGATCTTCTCGATCACATGGCGCTGGCGCAGCGGGCCGTCGGTGTCGAAGGACGCGGCGACCACACAGCCGGGGGCCTCGCCGGTGGCGCCGTCCGGTACGAAGCCGGTGTGCAGCCGGTACTCCACCGGCTCCGCGCACGCGGCCCCGGCCAGCGAACGGACGAAGGGGCGGTAGGCCGCGGCGGACGCGCACTGGGCGTAGGTCAGTACGGTGTCGCCGGCGGCGCTGACGTAGCTGCTGAAGGAGAGGATGTCGGCCGGCCACTCGGTGGTCTCCCACTCGGCGGTGACCTCGTCCAGGTCCTTCAGGGCCGCGGTGCGGTCGGGCACGTACCAGTGGCTGACGAACACCGCCGCGGTCCCGGCGTGGCGTATGTCCGGGAGGGTCGGGTGGCACAGCATTCTTTACTGCCCTCTCTGTTGGGCGGTGGTCTCGTGGCGGTGGAAAGCGCTGGAAATTCGCTCCGGATTCCCCCGGAAAATACGGGGTGCAAGACGGGATGAAAGACGAGGCGAATTCTTCTCGACCGGCCGACTTCATTTCCCTGGCGGCCGATTACTATTTTCGCCGCCCGAACGGTGCCACTCAAGGCATTCCGTGTCAGATGAATGTCAACTTCCGTCAGGTCTTCGCGACGCCGACGGGCCGGCTGTTCAGCCCTTGTTTTCGGGTCAGTCCTTGATTTCGCAGATGACGGCGCCGGCGGTGAGCGAGGCGCCGACCTCGGCGGTCAGGCCCTTGACGGTGCCGGAGCGGTGCGCGTTCAGCGGCTGCTCCATCTTCATCGCCTCCAGGACGACGACCAGGTCGCCCTCCTTGACCTCCTGCCCGTCCTCCACCGCGATCTTCACGATGGTGCCCTGCATGGGCGAGGCGAGCGCGTCGCCGGAGGCGGCGGAGCCGGACTTCTTGGCCGCCTTGCGCTTGGGCTTGGCACCCCCGGCCACCGCGGCGCGCGCCAACGGCATGCCGAGCGAGGCAGGCAGCGACACCTCCAGCCGCTTGCCACCGACCTCGACGACCACCGCCTCGCGGCCATCGGCCTCGACCTCGTCCGCACCCGGTGCGCTGAACGGGGCGATCTCGTTCTTGAACTCGGTCTCGATCCAGCGGGTGTGCACGGCGAACGGGTCCGCGGTGAACGCCTCGTCCTCGACCACGGCACGGTGGAACGGGATCGCGGTGGCCATCCCGTCGACGGTGAACTCCGCCAACGCCCGCCGCGCCCGCTCCAGGGCCTGCTGCCGCGTCGCACCGGTGACGATCAGCTTGGCGAGCAGCGAGTCCCAGGCCGGGCCGATGACCGAGCCGGACTCCACACCCGCATCCAGGCGCACGCCGGGGCCGGTGGGGCCCTCGAACTTCGTGACGGTGCCGGGGGCCGGGAGGAAGTTACGGCCCGGGTCTTCGCCGTTGATGCGGAACTCGAAGGAGTGCCCGCGCACCGCCGGGTCCTCGTAGCCCAGCTCTTCGCCGTCGGCGATGCGGAACATCTCGCGGACCAGGTCGATGCCGGTGACCTCCTCGGTGACCGGGTGCTCCACCTGCAGGCGGGTGTTGACCTCCAGGAAGGAGATCGTCCCGTCCTGCCCGACCAGGAACTCGCACGTCCCCGCGCCCTCGTAGCCGGCCTCCTTCAGGATGGCCTTCGACGCCCGGTACAGCTCGGCGTTCTGCTCCTCGGACAGGAACGGCGCCGGGGCCTCCTCGACCAGCTTCTGGTGGCGGCGCTGCAGCGAGCAGTCCCGCGTCGAGACGACGACCACGTTGCCGTGCTTGTCGGCCAGGCACTGGGTCTCCACATGCCGCGGCCGGTCCAGATAGCGCTCCACGAAGCACTCGCCGCGGCCGAAGGCGGCGACGGCCTCGCGCACCGCCGAGTCGTACAGCTCCGGTACTTCCTCCAGCGTGCGGGCGACCTTCAGGCCGCGGCCGCCGCCGCCGAAGGCGGCCTTGATGGCGATCGGCAGGCCGTGCTC
>NZ_JBFAKN010000013.1:0-151697 GCF_040655775.1 Streptomyces sp. NPDC050315 | reverse complement strand
CCCCTGAGGGGCGCCCGTGAGGGCGCCATCAAGGGGCGCGGGGAACTGCGCGAGCGGCCACGACGGTGGCGCACCCGGCATCGATGCCACACCCCCACCCCCGTGGCCGCCCCGGCTACTCGCAGGCGTAACCGCACCGCACGGTGGCGCCACCCGACTGGACCGCGTGGCGCACCTGACCACGCACGGCACCCCGCCCCCGCTTTCTCCCACCGAACTCATCGCGCTCGCCGACAACGTCGGCCTCCGTGGCCGCGGCGGCGCCGGCTTCCCCGTCGCGCGGAAGCTGACGGCCGTCCTGGCCGCGCGGCACCGCACAGACGGCCGCTCAGCCGTCGTCGTCAACGGCACAGAAGGCGAGCCGAGCTGTCTCAAGGACACCGCGCTGCTCCTGTACGCCCCGCACCTCGTGCTGGACGGCGCGCTGCTGGCCGCGCGGGCGCTCGGCGCGCAGCAGGTCGCCGTCGGTGTGACCCGGCCCGACGTGGCGGACTCGGTGCGCCGGGCGATCCACGAACTCGGCCCGCTGTCCGTGGAATTACGCGTGACCCGCCTGCCGGAGCGGTTCGTCACCGGCGAGGGCTCGGCTCTGGCCGACGCCCTCGACGGCGGCCCCGGCCTGCCCTCCGGGCGAAAGATCCGCACCAGCGAGCGCGGCCTGGGCGGCCTGCCCACCCTGCTGTCCAACACCGAGACGTACGCCCAGCTCGCCGTCGCCGCCCGGCTGGGCGCGCTCCCGTACCGCCGGGTGGGCGTGCCCGACGAGCCCGGCACCCTCCTGCTCACCGTCGCGGGCACCCGCGTCCTGGAGGCCCCCACCGGCGTGCCGCTCGCCCGCGTACTGGAGTACTGCGGCACCGGCCCGGGTCAGGGCGTCCTGATCGGCGGCTACCACGGCACGTTCCTCTCCCCGGCCGCGGCGCGCACCGTCACGCTCGACCGTGCCGCGCTCGCCGCGCACGGCGCGGTCCTGGGCGCGGGCGCCGTGCTCCCGCTCCCCGAGGACACCTGCCCGGCCGGGGAAGCCGCCGCGGTGGCGCGCTGGCTGGCCGGGGAGTCGGCCGGCCAGTGCGGCCCGTGCGTGCTGGGCCTGCCCGCGCTCGCCGACGCGCTGGAGGCGGTGGTGCGCGGCGGCGGTGAGCGCGCCCTGGCCGCCGTACGGGACCGGTCCCGGGCCGTCGCGCGGCGCGGCGCGTGCGGCCATCCCGACGGCACGGCCCGGTTCGTCGCCTCCGCACTGGCCGCGTTCCCCGAGGAGTTCGCCGCGCACGCGTACGGCGGCGGCTGCGGGCGCCCGGTCCTGGGCGCCCTGCCGCTGCCCGGAAGCACCGCACCGCCCGCCGGGGAAAGCCCCGTGGCCGCACCCTCCGAGCAGTTGGTCGTGGACTGGACGCTCTGCCGGGGCCACGGCCTCTGTGCCGACCTCGCGCCCGGCGTCGTCCGGCTCGGCCCGGACGGCTATCCGCAGCAGGCGGCCATGGCGCTGCCCGCCCGTATGCGCCGCCGCGCCCGGCTCGCCGTCCGCCGCTGCCCGGCGCTGGCCCTGCGCGTCCGGCCCGCCGCCGGCTGATCCCGTACGGACGTACGCCGATCCGCCTCCGCCTCCTAACTGCCCGCCATACACCGCCTTTTGACGTGAAGTGACAACTTTCGCAGGCGTTGAACGGGGGCCGTCCCGCCTCCCGTATCCCGGTCCGTATCCCCGTCCCGACGGCACCTCCGCCGCCCCCACCCAAGGAGATCCCCATGAACACCCGAGCCGCCTCGGCCAACCGCCGCCAAGCGGGCATCGCGCTCACCGCCCTCGCCGTGCTCGCCCTGACCACCGCCTGCGGCGGCCAGGACTACGCCTCGTCCGCCGCCGACGACCGGGTCCAGCCCGCCGGCCAGGGCACCTCCGACAACGGCTCCGGCTACGGGGCGGGGGCTGACAAGAGCGGCGGTTACGGCGAGGACGCCGCCGGCGGCGCCGCGGCCGGCGGGCTGGGCGCGGCCGCCAAGAACCTCGCCCTCAAGGAGGCGCCGGGAATCGGCAAGGTCGTCACCGACGGCCAGGGCCTGACCCTGTACCGCTTCGACAAGGACACCGCCAAGCCGCCGAAGTCCAACTGCGCGGGCGACTGCGCCTCGACCTGGCCGCCGGTCCCCGCGGCCGACGCCAAGGCCGCCACCGGCATCAACGCGGCCGACCTCGGCTCGGTCACCCGCGCCGACGGCGGCAAGCAGCTCACGCTCGGCGGCTGGCCGGTGTACCGGTACGCCAAGGACACCGCGCCCGGTGACACCAAGGGCCAGGACGTCGGCGGCGTCTGGCACGCGCTGGCGGCGGACGGCGGCAAGGCCGGCGAGGCGGCCCCGGAGAAGCCCCCCGCCGCACCGAAGGCGGACGTTTCGGTCGCGGACAACGCGCAGCTCGGAAAAATCATTGTCGACGGCAAGGGCCGCACCCTGTACCGCTTCACCAAGGACAGCCCCTGGCCGATGAAGTTCGCCTGCACCGGCGCCTGCCTGGACACCTGGAAACCCGCGAAACCTGCCGACAAGAGCAAGATCGAGGGGGTGCCGGCCAAGCTGATCACCACCGTCAAGCGCCCCGACGGCACCGAGCAACTGGCCGTGGACTGCTGGCCGATGTACCTCTTCAAGGGGGACAAGAAGGCCGGGGACGTCAATGGCCAGGGCGTCAAGGGCACCTGGTTCGCGGTCGGCCCGGACGGCGAGAAGATCAGCAAGTCGGCCGCGGAAGGCAGCTCGTACTAACGCGGCTCGGCCTTCGCCAGCCGTCCCCAGACCACCAGCCGGTACGTCGAGGTGTACTCCGGCGTGCAGGTCGTCAGGGTGAGGTAGTACCCGGGCTCGGTGTAGCGGTGGCCGGGGTGGACGGAGCTGTACGGGATCGGCGCCAGCACCGTCCCGTCGCCGGGCGTGGTCTGCGGCAGCGTCCGGTCCACGACGTAGGTGTAGCGCGCGTCGGCGGTGTCGAGGCGTACGGTGTCGCCGGGCCGCAGCCGGTCGAGGCGGCGGAACGGCTCACCGTGGGTGTTGCGGTGCCCGGCCAGCGCGACGTTCCCCGCGCGGCCGGGCTGCGCCGTCCGCGGGTAGTGGCCCACATACCCCTTGTCGAGCACGCCCGCCTTGGCTATCCCCTCCGCGACCGGCGCGGTGACGCCGAGGCGGGGGATGCGGAGGACGGCGTACGCCGGGTCCGGGGCCGGAGCTTTCTCCGTCGGCCTCTCCGTCGGTCCCAGGCCCGGCGTGGCGCTCGGGGTCCCGGAGGGAGCGGGCCGCGGCGCGGGCTGCCGCCATTCGTGCTCCAGCCGGGACACCCGCTGCCGCGCGTCCGCCTGCGCCTCCTGGTTGGTCCACCACAGCTGGTGGACGACGAGCAGGACCAGGACGGCGCCGAGGGTCACCGCCAGCTCCGCCGCCGTCCACACCAGTCGCACCAGCACCGGTATCCGCTCCCGCACGCGGGCACGGTAGGGCCTGGCGGCAGTAATCACCAGAGCGCTGACGCCGCGTCAGCCCCGACCCAGTACTCGCTTCAGCCGCCCCAGCGGCCACGTCAGCCGCCCAGCGCCCGCGACAGCGTGTAGATGCACAGGCCCGCCAGCGCGCCCACGACCGTGCCGTTGATCCGGATGAACTGCAGGTCCCGGCCGATGTGAGCCTCGATCTTCTTCGAGGTGTGCTCGGCGTCCCAGCTCGCGACCGTGTCCGTGATCAGCAGCGTGATCTCGTCGCGGTACGTCGTGACGACGTACACCGCCGCACCCTCCAGCCAGCCGTCGACCTTGCTCTGCAGCCGGCCGTCGGCGGCCAGCCGCTTGCCCAGGGACAGCAGCGCGCCGCGCACCCGCAGCCGCAGCTCGCTCCGCTCGTCCTCGGCGGCCGCGACCATCATCGCGCGCACCGAGCCCCACGCCGACGCGATCAGGTCCTGCACCTCGCCGCGGCCCAGCACCTCCGACTTCAGCCGCTCCACCCGCGCCCGGGTGTCCGTATCTCTCTGCAGATCGCCCGCGAAGTCGGTCAGGAAGCGGTCCAGCGCGCCGCGCGCGGGGTGGTCCGGCATGTCCCGCATCTCCGTCACGAAGCGCAGCAGTTCCTTGTAGACCCGGTCGCCGACCTTGCGGTCCACGAAGCGCGGCGTCCAGCCGGGCGCGCCGCCGGCCACCGCCGCCATGACGGGCGCCGAGTGCGTGACGAGCCAGTCGTGCGCCCGCGCGCACACCAGGTCCACCATGCGCGTGTGGCCGCCGTCCGCGACGACCTTCTCCAGCATCGTGCCGAGCCCGGGGGCGATCTCCTGCGCGTCGGCGCGGCGGGTGATCGCCTCGCCGACCACCGCCTGTACGTCGGAGTCGCGCAGCACGGTCAGCGCGCCGCGCAGCGCCGTCGCCAGCTCGGCGGTGACCCGGTCCGCGTGCTCCGGCTCGGCGAGCCAGTGGCCGAGCCGGCTGCCGATGCCGACCTTGCGCAGCCGCTGCCGTACGACCTCGCCGGAGAGGAAGTTCTCCCCGACGAAGTCGCCGAGCGACTGCCCGAGCTGGTCCTTCTTCGTCGGGATGATCGCGGTGTGCGGGATCGGCAGCCCGAGCGGCCGCCGGAACAGCGCGGTCACCGCGAACCAGTCGGCGAGCGCGCCGACCATGCCCGCCTCGGCGGCCGCCGCCACATAGCCCGTCCAGCCGCCGGCCCCGGCCGCGCCCGCCCACTTCGCCAGCGCGTACACCACGGCGACGGCCAGCAACAGGCATGTGGCGAGGGTCTTCATGCGGCGCACCCCGCGCCGCTTCTCCTCGTCGGCCTCGTTGAATGTGAAACCGGCCACAGGGCCGGCCGCGGTGCCGGCCGCGGGAGCTCCCTCCGCGCCGGTGGCCAGGTCCGTCTTCGTCCGTTCCATCCGCTCCATCCGTTCACCCCGTCCCCCGTGTATGTCCAACTGTGACCTAGTCCCGGTCCCGCTCCTGGAACGAACCACGAGTTCCCGTCGTCCCACAGGTCGAGCGCAACGCCTCTCAGCCTGCCCGGCGGGAGGGAGCCGCCGGGCATCCGGACCGGCCGACATGGGATCATGACGGATCGATCGGACTGCGACGGCGCCGCTGATCAGACGCTGCCCTTGCCCATCCGGAGCCAGTGGCTCCGCCTTCTCCAGGAGAACGCCCCCGCATGAACAAAAGTGTGGGTTACGCCCTGCTCGCCGGCCTGGCGGCAGTGGTGGTCCTCGTCTCGACCGCGATCTTCGTCGGGGTCGGCGGCAACGGCGGCGGCACCGGCAGCGAGCCGCACAATCCGAACTCCGCGGACCCCGCCGTCTCCGGCCAGTGGGTCGGCACCTGGTCCGCCTCCGCGGCGGCCGCCGAGCCGGGCACCCTGGACGGGTACGCGGGCATGTCGATACGGAACGTGATCCACACCAGCGTCGGCGGCTCCAGCGCCCGTATCCAGCTCTCCAACCTCTACGGCACCCGCCCGCTGGCGATCACCCACGCCACGATCGCGCTGGCCGCGGCCCCGAACAACCCCACCGCGACGGCCGGCACGATGCGCCGCCTCACCTTCGGCGACCGCACCTCCGTCGTCATCCCGGCGGGCGGCGCGATAACGAGCGACCCTGTCCGGCTGGACGTGCCGCACGACGCGGACCTGCTGGTCACCACGTACTCCCCGGCCCCCTCCGGCCCCGTCACCTACCACCCGTACGCCCGCCAGACCTCCTACCTGGCGCGCGGCGACCGGGCCGCGGACGACGCGGGCACGGCGTACACCGAGCAGAGCCCGTACTGGCGCTACCTCACCGGCGTGGACGTCTTCAGCCGCGAGGCCACCGGCTCGGTCGTGGTCATCGGCGACTCCATCACCGACGGCATCACCTCCACGATGGGCGCCAACCACCGCTGGACCGACTTCCTGGCCGAGCGGCTGCGCGAGGAGCCCGGCGCGCCCCGCCTGGGCGTCCTCAACCAGGGCATCAGCGGCAACCGCCTGCTGATCGACGGCAGCCGCTACTCCCCCAACAACGGCCCCAGCGTGCTCACCCGGCTGGACCGCGACGCGCTCTCCCGCTCCGGCGTGCAGGCCGTGATCGTCGAGATCGGGCTGAACGACATGTTCAAGACGCCGCGCCAGTGGGACCCCGAGAAGCTGGTCGCGGGCATGCGCAAGGTCGTCAAGCAGGCACACGCGCGCGGCCTGCGGGTCACCGGCGGCACGCTCACGCCGTTCTACGGCCACCGCGGCTACTCGGTCCGGATGGACCAGGTCCGGCAGGCCGTCAACGCCCAGATCCGGGCCGGGAACGTGTACGACAACGTGGTCGACTTCGACAAGGCGCTGCGCGACCCCGCCCAGCCGAACCGGCTGCTGCCGAAGTACGACTCCGGTGACCATCTGCACCCCAGCGACGAGGGCTACAAGGCGATGGCCCGCTCGGTGAACCTCAAGCACCTCAAGGGGTCGGCACCGGCGGCGCTGTAGCCGCGGCCGGTACGGCGGCGCGCGGGGCTGCTAGTCCAGCTCCTTGCGCCGCCGTTTCTCGTCCTTCTCCACGGCCCTGCGCTCGCGGCGCTCGGCCTTCAGGCGCTGCTTCTCCGCCCTGGTGACCTTCCGCTCCACGCCGACGCCGCCCCAGAACGCCAGGCCCGTCACGATCACCCGGGGCGCCCCGGGCTCGCCCGGCTCGCCCGACAGGCTGTGGTCGAAGCCGCCCATGATGCCGATGCCGCGCACCTCGACCTCGACGCCCGGCGGTACGACGATGTGCACCCCGCCCATGATCGCGACGCAGTTGACGACCACCTCGCGGTCCGCGAACCGCGCCTCCCGCAGGTCGATCTCGCCGCCGCCCCAGAACGCGAACGCGGTGAAGCGCCGACCGATGGTCCACCGGCCGGTCCGCTGGAACCCGCTCATGATCGCGATACCGGCCGAGGAACTGCCCTCACTGCCCACGATCCGCTCCGGCCACGACGTCCCGTCCCCGCGCCCGGCCACCGGCAGCACCGGCTCGGCACGCCCGGCCGCCGCCGGCAGATCCGCCGTCAGCGGCACCAACTCGCCGTACGTACGCGCCGCGTACGCCGCCTCCAGCCGCTCGTCGAATTCCTCCATCCCCAACCGCCCCTCGGCCAGCGCGTCCCGCAGCACCTCGGCGACCCGGTCCCGGTCGGCGTCCGAGGCCCGCAGCTCGGGGAGTTCGTCATTCATACCGACAGCGTAAGAGGCGAACCGGCCGTTCGGTCCTCATTCGGCGCGGCCCGTGTACATCCGTGCGATCACGTCCTCGATGTCCGGCTCCCGTACCGACAGATCCACCAGCGGCCAGCGCTCCGCGACCGCCGCCACCACCGGCGCCGCGCTCTGCGCCGCCGGGAACGCCAGCCACTGCCGCGGCCCCTCCACCTTCACCGTCCGCGCGCCCGGCACGCCCTCGATCGGCGCCATCTCCCGCGCCAGGTCCACCACGAGCATCCGCTCGCTCTCCCCCACCTCGTGCAGCCCCGCGAGCCCGCCGTCGTACACCAGACGCCCGTGGTCGATCACCATCACCCGGCGGCACAGCTGCTCGATGTCGGTGAGGTCGTGGGTGGTGAGCAGCACGGTCGTGCCGAGCGAGGCGTTCACTTCGCGCAGGAAGTCCCGCACCCGCGCCTTGCTGATCACATCGAGGCCGATCGTCGGCTCGTCCAGGTACAGCACCTCCGGGTCGTGCAGCAGCGCCGCCGCGATGTCCCCGCGCATCCGCTGCCCCAGCGAGAGCTGCCGCACCGGCGCCGCCAGCAGCGGGCCGAGGTCCAGCAGCTCCACGCACCGGTCGAGGTTCTTGCGGTACGTGTCGTACGGCACCCGGTACATCCGCCGCACCAGCTCGTAGGAGTCCCGCAGCGGCAGGTCCCACCACAGGGTCGTGCGCTGCCCGAAGACCACGCCCATCCGGCGGGCCAGCCCGGTGCGTTCGCGGGAGGGATCGATTCCCGCCACCCGGATGCGGCCCGCGCTGGGCACGAGGATGCCCGTCAGCATCTTGATGGTGGTGGACTTCCCCGCGCCGTTCGGCCCGATGTAGCCCACCATCTCGCCGCGCCCGACGGCGAAGGAGATGCCGTCCACGGCCCGCACCTCGTGCTTGGTACGCCGCAGCCGGCCCGCCTTGCGCCGCACCTGGAAGACCTTCTCCACCCCGTCCAGTTCAATGAATTGCGCCACTTTCAGCTCCCCGTGCTCCGGTAACCGCGCAGCCCCGCCCGCCACGCCAGCGCCGCGCCCCCGCACAACACCGCGGCCACCACGGGCCCCAGGAAGTCCACCCATCCCGGCAGGCCCAGCGGGTCGTCGCGGCCCAGGAGGCGCAGGGCCGGCAGCCAGTTCACGAAGGCCAGCGGGATGACGAAGGTGGCGCCGCGGACCAGCTCTCTGGCGAAGACGGTGGGCGGGTACTGCAGCATCTGGTTTCCGCCATATGTGAAGGAGTTCTGCACCTGGGCGGCATCCTGGGCCCAGAACTGGAAAGCCGCGCCGAGCGTGAAGATCGCGCCGAAGATGGCCGCGCCGCTCAGCAGCATCGCCACGACCAGCACCACCCGGCCCGGCGACCAGTCCACCTGAACGCGGGTCAGCGCCCAGCCCAGTACCGCCAGGGCCTGCAGGGGACGCCCGATGCGGCGCAGCGCGAAGCGGTCGGCGGCCACCTGTACGTACACCGGCGCCGGGCGCACCAGCAGGACGTCCAGCGTGCCGTCGCGCACCCGGCTGCCGAGCCGCTCCACATTGCCCAGCAGCAGGTCCGCCAGGCCCAGCGCGGTGGCCGACGCACCGTACAGCAGGGCAACTTCGGGCAGCCCGAAGCCGCCGAGTTCGTCGATGTGCGAGAACATCAGAAGGATCGCCACGAACTCCAGGCCACTGCCCGCGGCATTGCCGACGGCCATGATCACAAACGACGCCCGGTAGGTGAGTGTGGACCGGACCCACATCGCTACGATCAGCAGGTACGCCCGTACGCCGTGCCGCACCGACGCGGCCCGCCCGAAGGACTCAGCCACCCTGCACCACCACCTTCCGGGTGGCCGCGGCCTGCACCAGCCGGCCCGCCGCCAGCAGCACCGCCGCCCAGCCCGCCTGGAACGCCAGCGCGCCCAGCAGTCCGAGGCCCGGGTACCGCCCCAGCAGCACATCGGCCGGCACCTGGTGCGCCGAGGACCACGGCAGCGCCCGTACGACCTCGCCGAACGTCCCGGGGAAGACCCGCAGCGGCAGCAGCGTCCCGGAGAAGAACATCGCGGCCAGCCCGCTCAGTACGGCCACCCCCGAGCTGTCCAGCAGCCAGAACGCGGACAGCGCGACCAGGTAGCGCAGCGCGAAGCTGACCGTCACCGCCAGCGCCACCGACGCCAGGAACGCGGCCCACAGCAGCGGGGAGGCGGGCAGCGCGAGGTCGAAGGCCATCGCACCGACCACCATCGGCAGCACCCCGCGGCCCAGCAGCTGACAGCCGGCCCGGCCCAGATCGGCGGCGAGCCACCACAGTTGCAGGTCGGCCGGGCGGTACAGGTCCACCGCGATGTCGCCGCTGCGGACACGCTCCTGCAGCTCCTCGTGGAAACCGCCGCCCATGGTCAACGCGACGGTCGCCAGCAGCGCCTGACCGACCCACACGAAGGTCAGCGCCTGCGCCTGGTCGTACCCGCCCAGGTGCGGCCGCTCGTGCCAGAGTGCCTGGTAGGTGTAGGCGATGATGCAGCCGAAGACGGTGTTGGTGAAGACGCCCGCGAGGGTGGCGGTGCGATACGTGGCGTACCGCCGGAAACCGCCCCGCGCGACGGCCGCGTACAGTGCCACGGCTCCGCCCATTGCCCCGCCCCCCGCCGTCCGGTGCCAAAACACCCGACGCTAGCGCCGACGGACGGGAAGCACCACGCGTTTATCACTCGTGCCGGTGAGGCAGAGAACCCATTCGGCCGGTCACAGACCGGTCACATGTGCGTGCCACCCTCTGGGCCTGGAACGCATGATGCGACAGTTTCTTATCGGGCGACAGTTTCTTTTCGAAAGATAAAGCCTTTTCTTGGCGTAGGGCGCTAATCGCCCGTGACGACACCGATCCCGCCGCAGCACAACCATCGGCGGCGGCCGAGGAGTCAGTACTGACATGAACGACGATCCGCAGCAGGACGGCCAGGGAAGTAACGGTTCCCCGGGAGACGAACCGGGCACCGCACCACCCCCCGAACAGAACGGCCGCCCACGACGCACCGGCTGGCGCCGCGCCGTGCCCACCTGGCGCATGACCCTCGGCGGCATCCTGGTGATCCTGCTGATCATCGTCGGCGGCTTCCTCGCCGGCTACCTCCTCGTCGGCATCCCGCCCGCCAACCAGGCCGCCAAGGCCCAGAGCAACGTCTTCCTCTTCACCGACGGCACCCAGCTCGCCCGCGACGGCGAGGTGAACCGCGAGAACGTCAAGCTCGACCAGATCCCCAAAAAGGTCCAGCACGCCGTGCTCGCCGCCGAGGACCGCAACTTCTACAGCGAGTCCGCGGTCAACCCCGTCGCCATGATCCGCGCCGCCTGGAACACCGTCATCGGCAAGGGCAAACAGTCCGGCTCCACCATCACCCAGCAGTACGTCAAGAACTACTACCTCGGCCAGGAACAGACGATCACCCGCAAGGCCAAGGAGTTCTTCATCGCCATCAAGCTGGACCGCGAGGTGAGCAAGGACGAAATCCTGGAGGGCTACCTCAACACCAGCTACTACGGCCGCAACGCCTACGGCATCCAGGCCGCGGCCCAGGCGTACTACAACAAGGACGTCGAGGACCTGAACGTCGCTCAGGGCGCCTACTTGGCCACCCTCCTGAATGCCCCCAGCGAGTACGACGTCGTCGTCCACCCCGAGAACCGGGGGCGCGCCGAGGCCCGCTGGAACTACGTCATGGACGGCATGGTCAAGAAGGGCTGGCTCACCGGCTCCCAGCGCGCCGCCATAAAGTTCGACCCGCCCGGCGTGGCCAAGACCCCCTCCGGCCTCGCCGGCCGCCGCGGCTACTTCGTCAACGCCATCAAGGACTACCTCACCGAGAACGACATCCTCGACAAAGACGACCTGGCCGGCGGCGGCTACCGCATCACCACCACCATCGACAAGAAGAAGCAGCTCGCCCTCGAAAAGGCCGTCGACGACCGCCTGATGGACCGGCTCGACAAGAAGAACCGTGACGCCGACAAGAACGTCCGGGCCGGCGGCGCCTCCATCGACCCCGCCACCGGCAAGGTCGTCGCCATGTACGGCGGCATCGACTACGCCCAGCAGTTCGTCAACGGCGCCACCCGCGCCGACTACCAGGTCGGCTCCACCTTCAAGCCCTTCGTCTTCGCCTCCGCCGTCGCCAACCACGCCACCACCCAGGACGGCCAGACGATCACCCCGCAGACCGTCTACGACGGCACCAACAAGCGGATGACGATCAGCGACGGACAGCCCACCGGCTTCGCCCCCGCCAACGAGGACGACAAGAGCTACGGCCAGATCACCGTCAGCGAGGCCACCGACAAGTCCGTCAACGCCGTCTACGCCCAGATGGGCATCGACGTCGGCCCCGACAAGGTCCGGGAAACCGCCGTCGACCTCGGCATCCCCGAGCAGACCCCCGGGCTCGCCGAGTCCCAGGGCGCGATCTCGCTCGGTACCGCCACGCCCAGCGTGCTGCAGATGACCGGCGCGTACGCCACCCTCGCCAACCACGGCAAGCGCGTCCCGTACACGTTCATCCAGAAGATCACCAAGAACGGCGAGAACCTCTCCCTGCCCGACCGGCCCGAGCAGAGCGCGATGCCCCGCGAGGCCGCCGACACCACCACCTCCATCCTGCGCAGCGTCGTCGAGAGCCCCGGCGGCACCGGCGCCGCGGCCCAGGCCGCAGGGCGTCCCGCCGCCGGCAAGACCGGCACCGCCGAGGAGGACAAGGCCGCCTGGTTCGCCGGGTACACCCCCGACCTGGCCACCGTCATCGCCGTACTGGGCCAGAACCCCAAGACCGCGGCACAGGAACCGCTGTACGGCGCGGGCGGCCTGCCCCGCGTCAACGGCGGCGGCTTCCCCGCCGAGATCTGGGCCGACTACACCGCGGCCGCGCTGGAGGGCAAGCCCGTCGAGGACTTCGACCTGGAGCTGGAGAGCGGCGCCACCGAACCGGCGCCCACGGCCACCGCGCCTGCCACCACCCCGGGCGGCGACACCGGGGCGCCCAGCACCCCGGCCGAGACCCCGCCCACGGCCACGCTCCCGCCGACCACCGCGCCGCCCACCACCGTCGAACCGCCGGAGCCCACCTTCCCGTCCGAGCCGCCGCCCACCACGGCACCCACCGAGGACTTCCCGACGGTGGAACCGGACGGCGGAGGGCCGGGCGGGGCGCCGGACACACCGCCGGGACAGCACTAGGACGTACGAGACCCCGGTGGCCACGCGGCCACCGGGGTCTCGCTGTTGTTCGTGCGCTCAGTGCCCGGAGGTCGCCTTCAGGCCCACGACGGCCACCAGCAGCAGACAGATGAAGAAGATCCGGGCCGCGGTCGCCGGCTCACCCAGCACCAACATGCCCACCACCGCCGCACCGGCGGCACCTATGCCCACCCACACGCCGTACGCCGTACCGATCGGCAGCGTCTTCGCCGCGTACGACAGCAGGGCCATGCTCGCGATGATGCCCGCGCCCGTGAACAGGCTCGGCCAGAGCCGGGTGAACCCCTCGGTGAACTTCATCCCGATCGACCAGCCGACCTCCAGCAGACCGGCGACGAGCAGCAGTACCCATGCCATGAGGCACCTCCAGGACCAGCGCACACGCGTGCGCGCATCTACAGGGGGTGCGTCGTCTTGTCATGACCCGGTACGGCGCGTCTCGTCGGGATGTCTTCGACCATAGCAAGCCATGGCGGAACGGGCGGTGACGCCGGTCACCGCCCGCAGGGGTATTTGTACAGGTCAGGCCCCTCGGCCCGGGTCAGAGGTCCCGGGCGTCCCGGGCGTCTCGGGGGTCTCGGGGGTCTCGGTGCAGAGGTCCCGGGTCAGCGGTCCCGGTGCAGCGGTCCCGGGTCAGAGGTACAGCCCGGTGGAGTCCTCGGCGCCCTCCAGGCGCTCCGCCGCCACCGCGTGCAGATCGCGCTCCCGCATCAGTACGTACGCGACGCCGCGCACCTCCACCTCGGCACGGTCCTCCGGGTCGTACAGCACCCGGTCCCCCGGCTCGACGGTACGGACGTTCTGCCCCACCGCGACGACCTCGGCCCACGCCAGCCGGCGGCCCACCGCCGCCGTCGCGGGGATGACGATGCCGCCGGTCGAGCGCCGCTCGCCCTCGGCGATATCGGTACGGACGAGCACCCGGTCGTGCAGCATCCGGATCGGCAGCTTGTCGTGGCTGTCCTGAGTGTTGTTCGGGCTCACGCCAAGACCGTACCTGCCCCGAGCCACGAGCCGAGCCCCGGCCCGGCAGGTAAACCCCCGCGGCGCCTGGGACCGGCGCCTACGACAGTGCCTGCGACCGGTGCCTACGACCAGTGCCTACGACCGACGCTTGCGCGCGCTCATCGCGATCAGCCCCACCAGACCCACCGCGACCAGCGCCACCGGCACGATCCGCTCCATCCGCGGCGCGCCGTCCTCCGACACGAGCTGCGCGCGGACGTCGGAGACCGCTCGGTTCGCCACCACGTACGCCCGCCCGGCCGTACGGTCCACGGCCGCCGCCGCCTTCGCCTTCGCGTCGCCGACGATCGTCTTGGGGTGCAGCCGCACGCCGATCTCGTCGAGCGTCACGGCGAGCTCCTGCCGCCGGCGGAGAATGTCCGCCTCGATCTGCGCAGGGGTCCTGGCATCCGACACCGCGCTGCCTCCGTCGTTTCGGCCGGTGAATACAGTTCTTCGATGGTTCCTGACGGACAGTCTGTCAGCTCCCCACCCGTCCCGCTCCACGGCACCCCCGATCAACCCGCCGACGCGGCGTACAAAGAGGCGAACCGGCCGATGGCGTAAGGGCCTGTCAGCGGCCCTCAGTAACCTCGGGACAGAACACTTCTTCGTCCCCACTCCTGAGGAGAGCCATGAGCGAGCGACTGCAGCCCGGCGACACCGCCCCCGCCTTCACCCTCCCCGACGCGGACGGCAAGCAGGTCTCGCTCGCCGACCACAAGGGCCGCAAGGTCATCGTCTACTTCTACCCCGCGGCCCTGACCCCCGGCTGCACGAAGCAGGCCTGCGACTTCACCGACAACCTCGACTTCCTGGCCGGCCACGGCTTCGACGTCATCGGCATCTCCCCCGACAAGCCGGAGAAGCTCGCGAAGTTCCGCGAGAAGGAGGAGCTGAAGGTCACCCTCCTCGGTGACCCCGACAAGAGCGTCCTAGAGGCGTACGGCGCCTTCGGCGAGAAGAAGCTCTACGGCAAGACGGTCACCGGCGTGATCCGCTCCACCGTCATCGTCGACGAGGAGGGCAAGGTCGAGCGCGCCCTGTACAACGTCAAGGCCACCGGCCACGTCGCCAAGATCATCAAGGACCTGGGGCTGTAAGGGCTGCAAGGGCTGTGCGGCGGCCTGTCGCCGGGGGGGCACCCCGGCGACAGGCCGCTCCGCCTTTTCCGCCCTTTCCGGCTTCTCCGGATCCGCCTTTCCGGCTTCCCCGGCTTTTCCGACTCCCCCGGCCTTTCCGGCGTTTCAATCCCCACACACCCGCCCTAAACGGCCCACACCGAGTGACGAATCTCGCGTTCTGCCTTCAAAGTGGTTTGACCGGCTCCCTATCCGCGCAGGCGCCCCTTTCGAAACGAGCCCACCGCGCAGTGCGCGGACCGACCGAGCGAGAGGACCGCACTCGTGCCGACCGGCAGTACCGATGCCGCCTCCGGGACCGAGCTGGATCGGGAGGCAGTCAGGCGCCACCGCATGCTCTTCCGCGCCGTTGCCCGCCGCCGGAATCCCAAACTCCGCCGCACCGACATCACCATCACCGACGAAAAGGTCGTGAAGCGCGCCGTCAAGGCCGCCGCCGTCGGTAATGCGATGGAGTGGTTCGACTTCGGCATCTACAGCTACCTCGCGGTCACGATCGGCCACGTCTTCTTCCCCAGCGGCAGCGACACCGCGAGCCTGCTGTCCTCGTTCGCGACCTTCGCCGTGGCCTTCCTCGTACGGCCCATCGGCGGCGCGTACTTCGGCCCGCTCGGCGACCGCATCGGCCGCAAGAAGGTCCTCGCCTTCACCATGATCATGATGGCCGTCGGCACCTTCGCCATCGGTCTCATCCCGTCGTACGCCACCATCGGCGTCTGGGCGCCGGTCCTGCTGATCCTCTTCCGGCTGGTCCAGGGCTTCTCGACGGGCGGCGAGTACGGCGGCGCCTCGACCTTCATCGCCGAGTACGCGCCCGACAAGAAGCGCGGCTACTTCGGCAGCTTCCTGGAGTTCGGCACCCTCGCCGGGTACACCGGCGCGGCCGGCCTGGTCCTGCTCCTGAACACTCTCCTGGGCTCCGAGGCCATGAGCGACTGGGGCTGGCGGCTGCCCTTCCTCGTCGCGGGCCCCCTCGGCATCGTCGGTCTCTACCTGCGAATGAAGCTCGACGAGACCCCGGCCTTCCAGAAGCTGGAGGCCGCCGAGACGCACAGCCCCACCGGCTCCCTCGCCGACGAAGAGGCCGAGTTCTCCCACCTCTCCGAGAACGCCCCCAAGAAGAAGCTCGGCGAGATCTTCTCCCAGCAGTGGCCCGCGCTCATCCTCTGCATCTGCCTGGTCGGTGCCTACAACATCACCGACTACATGCTCCTCTCCTACATGCCGACGTACCTGACCGACACCCTCCACTACAAGGAGTCGCACGGCCTGCTGGTGCTGCTCGGCACCATGGTCGTCCTGATGCTGGTCATCAACTACGTCGGCCGCCTCAACGACCGCTTCGGCCGCAAGCCGCTGCTGATGACCGGCATGCTCGGCTTCTTCGTCCTCTCCATCCCGTCCTTCCTGCTGGTCAAGAACGGCAGCCTGCTGTTCGTCTCCGTCGGCATGCTGCTGATGGGCTTCTCCCTGGTCTGCCTCCTCGGCACGATGTCGGCGGCCCTCCCGGCCCTCTTCCCGACCAACGTCCGCTACGGCTCCCTCTCCATCGGCTACAACCTCTCCACGTCCCTCTTCGGCGGCACGACCCCCCTGGTCATCACCGCCCTGATGGGCGCCTTCAACGGCAACGAGATGGTCCCGGCGTACTACGCCATGGGCGCGGCCCTCATCGGCGTCATCGCCGTCCTCTTCATGAAGGAAACCGCCCAACAGCCCCTGGAAGGCTCCCCACCCTCAGTAGCCACCCACGAAGAAGCCGTCGAACTGGTCTCCGCCCAAACCTCGGAGCCGCGCTTCTGACCAGGCGCTGAGCCCCGCCCTGAATCCCCCGATCACCCGATCGGGGGATTCTTCATTCCTGTCCATCACCCTGCGTAACCCCCGCCCGGCGACGCTCGTTGTCCCGTTCGACACCAGAACATTCGGCCGCTCACAACGGTGGCCGCTGAACGGGGGACTCCATGCCCACCAGCCCGTACACCCACGCCCGCCTCTCCGAAGCCGCGGCCGCCTCCCACACTCTCTCGGAAGCCTTACGCAAACTCGGCGTGGACCCGAAGGGCCCATCGCGCCGCTACCTGCACACCCGCATGAAAGCCCTGGGCGTAGACACCTCCCATTTCGAACCGGAGGGCACCCGCTGGACGAAAGAAGCCCTCCAAGCGGCCGTGGCTTCCTCGACCAACATGTGCGAGGTCCTCCGCCAACTGGGCCTCGACGTCGTCGGCGGCCACCACACCCACATCAGCCGCCGGATACGGGCGTTGGGGATCGACACGTCGCACTTCAGCGAAAAGCCGCACACCGGGTCAGACGCACGCCGGCGCCGCGCGCGGGGCGAACTGCTGAGGAAGCAGGACCCGGCCAACGCGCGCCGAGTGCCCGCGCAACGGCTGAGGCGCGCCCTCCTGGCCCACGGCGCGGACGAACGCTGCACCCTGTGCGGAATCGGCCCGACCTGGCAGGGCGAGCCGCTACCGCTGGAGGTCGACCACGTCAACAGCGACTGGCGCGACAACCGCCCGGAGAACCTGCGCTTCCTCTGCCCGAACTGCCACTCGGCCACCGACACCTACCGAGGCCGGAACAAGGGCCGGAGGGGCTCGGCATGAGCGGCGGAATCAAATACACGCGAGAGCGGCTGACCGAAGCGGCCGAGTCCTGCGCAGACATCGACGAAGTCATCGCCCATTTCGGCACTCGCCCCTACGAACGGCTGCGCCGCTACCTGCTGCAGCGCTTCGACCATTTCGGCATCGACGTGTCGCACTTCCCCCGTCGCAAGTACACGAGATATGCCACCGAACCTCCCGACACGCTGCCGCAGGTCATATCTGCGTCGGTCTCCCTGGCGGAGGTTCTGCGCAGGCTCGACATGGCCGACAACACTGTCACCCGGAGGTTGCTCCACCGCTGGATCTCCGAAGGAGCACTCGATACGTCGCACTTCCTCGGACAAAGCCATCAGCGAGGCAAGCCAGGCACGACACCCATTAAGACGGCCGAGCAGATCCTGGTGAAGCATGACGGCCGACGGCGAACGAAATCGGCGATGCTTCGCCGGGCTCTGCGGCAGATCGAGGTGGCGGAACTGTGCGACCGGTGCGGCACGCCCCCTTCGTGGCACGGGCGCCCCATGACGCTGGAGGTCGACCACATCAACGGCGATTGGAGCGACGACCGGGCCGAGAACCTGCGGCTGCTCTGCCCCAACTGCCATGCGATCACCAGCACCTGGTGCAGGGGAGGTGATTGGCGCCGCGGTGCCCACCGCCCCAAACCGGACCCAGTACAGTAGGCGGCGCGGGCCCGTATCCCAGCTGGCAAGAGGACGCCGGTTTAGGTCCGGTGTGTCGTGGGTTCGAGTCCCACCGGGCCCACCGCATTCGGTCGTCTCCTCGTGCGAGGAGACGACCGAGCCGTTTGGGGGTCAGCCCAGCAGTTCCCTGACCACCGGCGCCAGCGCTCGGAAGGCCTTGCCTCGGTGGCTGATGGCGTTCTTCTCGTCGGCCGTCAGTTCGGCGCAGGTTCGGGTTTCGCCGTGGGGCTGGAGGATCGGGTCGTAGCCGAAGCCGCCGGTGCCGGCGGGGTGGTGGCGGAGGGTGCCTTCCAGCTTGCCTTCGACTACGCGTTCCGTGCCGTCGGGGAGGGCGAGGGCCGCGGCGCAGGCGAAGTGGGCGGCGCGGTGTTCGTCGGCGATGTCGGAGAGCTGGGCGAGGAGGAGGTCCAGGTTGGCCTGGTCGTCGCCGTGGCGGCCGGCCCAGCGGGCGGAGAAGATGCCGGGGGCGCCGCCGAGTACGTTCACGCAGAGGCCGGAGTCGTCGGCGACGGCGGGGTGGCCGGTGGCCTGGGCGAGGGCGTGGGCCTTCAGAAGGGCGTTCTCGGCGAAGGTGACGCCGGTTTCCTTCACGTCGGGGACGTCCGGGTACGCGTCGGCGCCGACCAGCTCGATGTCGAGGTCGGCCGCCGCGAGGATGGCGCGGAGTTCGGTGATTTTGCCGGCGTTGCGGGTGGCGAGGATCAGGCGCTGGTGCTTCATGGTGAGCGATTATCCCGGTCGGATCGCATGACGTGAGCGGGCCCCGCCAGCGCCCGGCGGGCCGTACTCTCCGGTCGGGCGCGGCCGCCTCGGTCGGCGGGCGGGTGACGCCCCGCTGCGGCGGCCGGCTCGCCCGACGGAGCGCGGCCGCCTCGGTCGGCGGGCGACCCGTCGCCCGGTGGGGCGGCCGACACCCCCTCAGCGGGCGGCCCGCCCGGTGGGGCGGCCGCCCCCTCGGGCGGGCCGCCCCTCGTGCCCCGTTCTCAGCCCGGCGTGCAGATCTTGGTCATTTCCGAGGCGGCGGATTCGATGGGGGCCGTGTCGGGGGTCCTGCCCTGGTCGAGGGCCTGCTGGGCGTCCTTGACGCCGCGGGAGAGGTCGTCGACGGCCTTGCCGAGGTCGGCGTTGTCGCTCTGGTCGCCGAGCTCGTCGAGGTTCTTGTCGATCTTGTCGAGGGCCTGCTGAGCCTCGGCCGGGTTCTCGGCGCCGCCGGAGAACGCCTGCTGGAGCTCGTCGACGTTCTTCCCGACGGCGGTGGCGGTCTGTGCGCAGTCCATGGCCGTCTGGACGGCTCCGCAGCCGGTGAGGACGGGAACGGCCAGGGCGATGGCGGCCACGGCGGAGGCGGCGGTCACAGCCGTTCGGCGACGGACGGAGCGGTGTGCGGACATGGACGGGCCCTCTCTTTGCAATGAACAGGTAAAGGAACAGGTAAAGAGAGGAACGCGTGGCGAGTGGATTTGGTTGCCGACGGCGCCGCGGTTGCGGCTTATCGTCAGGAAAGTCCGGTGATGAGGCCGGTCTGGGTCAGGAACATTGCGAGGACGACGACGAGGGTCCAGCCGAGGACGTGTTCCATCCACGGCGAGTCGTCCTTGGGGCCGCCGGTGCGGGCGGTGGGCTCATCGAGGGCGGCGGCAGCGGCTTCAGCAGACATGACGGTGCGGTTCCTCGTCGTGGGGTGCTGGTGGACGCGCGCCCGGCTACCTCGCGGTAAGCGGTACGGGCGCACGTCCCACCTTGCGCCGGTGGCACGTGCATTCCTAGAGATGCACGCCCCACGAGGGGAACCTCACAGATCACCGGCAGAGCGCGCCCGCGTCACAGCGTCGCGGCGAGCGTCTCGCGCTGGGCCTTGTCCAGGTCCGTGCAGCCGGTGACGGCCAGGTCCAGGAGGGCGTTGAGCTCGTCGCGGGCGAAGGGCTCGGCCTCGGCGGTGCCCTGGACCTCGACGAAGCGGCCGTCGCCGGTGCAGACGACGTTCATGTCGGTCTCGGCGCGGACGTCCTCCTCGTAGCAGAGGTCGAGGAGCGGCGTGCCGTCGACGATGCCGACGGAGACGGCGGAGACGGTGCCGGTGAGCGGCTTGCGGCCGGCCTTGATGAGCTTCTTGCCCTGGGCCCAGGTGACGGCGTCGGCGAGGGCGACGTATGCGCCGGTGATCGCGGCGGTGCGGGTGCCGCCGTCGGCCTGGAGGACGTCGCAGTCCAGGACGATGGTGTTCTCGCCGAGGGCCTTGTAGTCGATGACGGCGCGGAGCGAGCGGCCGATGAGGCGGGAGATCTCGTGGGTACGGCCGCCGATCTTGCCGCGGACGGATTCGCGGTCGCCGCGGGTGTTGGTGGAGCGCGGGAGCATGGAGTACTCGGCGGTGACCCAGCCCTCGCCGCTGCCCTTGCGCCAGCGCGGTACGCCTTCGGTGACGGAGGCGGTGCAGAAGACCTTGGTGTCGCCGAAGGAGATGAGGACGGAGCCCTCGGCGTGCTTGCTCCATCCGCGCTGGATGGTGACGGGGCGGAGCTGTTCGGGGGTGCGGCCGTCGATACGAGACATGGGGACGACCCTATCGGGAATGCCGAAGGCCCCGTTCCGGTGCGTAGGTACGCACGAAAGGGGCCTCGGGTGGGAGCCGGGGGCTCAGCTCACATCGCAGTTCGATGCGCGATGCTCACATCATGTCTTCGATGTCGGCGGCGATCGGGTCGGCGTCGGTGCCGATGACGACCTGGATGGCGGTGCCCATCTTCACGACGCCGTGCGCGCCGGCGGCCTTGAGCGCGGCCTCGTCGACGAGGGAGGGGTCGACGACCTCGGTGCGGAGACGGGTGATGCAGCCTTCGACCTCTTCGATGTTGTCGAGGCCGCCGAGCCCGGCGACGATCTTCTCAGCCTTGCTGGCCATGTCCACTCCTGCTTGTCTCGGCCGTCGGCGGTTGTGCCGAAGGATTCCACACGGTAACGCACGTTCAGCCCTGTTGGACGGGCGTATGTCCGTTGCCTGGCGAATGATGGCGACCACCCGGAGTTGCCTCCGGGAGGCCCCGTAGCGCCACTACGAATGGTCTACACCACCAGTATGCGGCAAGCACGAGTCGGCCGTCGCGAAGGCCGGCGGCCGGGAGGATGCGGATGAGTTCGGACGCGGCGGCGGCGCCGAGGAGGAAGTGGGGCGGCGGGCTGTTCCAGGGCCTGCAGAAGATGGGGCGCAGCCTGCAGCTGCCGATCGCGGTGCTGCCGGCGGCGGGCATCCTGAACCGGCTCGGGCAGCCGGATGTGTTCGGCGCGGACGGTGCGGGCTGGGACGACGTGGCGAAGGTGTTCGCGGGTGCCGGTCAGGCGCTGCTGGACTCCTCGCTGGGGCTGCCGCTGCTGTTCTGTGTGGGCGTTGCGATCGGCATGGCGAAGAAGGCGGACGGGTCGACGGCGCTGGCGGCGGTCGCGGGTTTCCTCGTGTACTACTTCGTGCTGCACCAGTTCCCGGAGGACTGCGCGAGCGGCGCGACGTTCGTGAGCGGCGGGCCGCTGGGCGGCGCGTGCGTGGCGAAGGACGGGACGGGGACGCCGGCCGGGTATCAGAACCCGGGGGTGTTCGGCGGCATTGTGATCGGGCTGCTGTCGGCGTGGTTCTGGCAGCGGTACCACCGTACGAAGCTGGTGGACTGGCTGGGCTTCTTCAACGGCCGCCGGCTGGTGCCGATCATCATGTCGTTCGTGGCGCTGCTCTTCGCGGTGGTGTGTCTGTTCGTGTGGCCGCCGATCGGTGACGCGCTGACCAGTTTCAGCAAGTGGATGGTGGATCTGGGGGCGACGGGTTCCGGGATCTTCGGTGTGGCGAACCGTGCGCTGCTGGTGATCGGCATGCACCAGTTCCTGAATACGTTCATGTGGTTCCAGTTCGGCGACTTCACGAAGCCGGACGGGACGGTGGTGCACGGTGACATCAACCGGTTCCTGGCGGGCGATCCGAGTGCGGGTCAGTTCACGTCCGGGTTCTTCCCGATCATGATGTTCGCGCTGCCGGCGGCGGCGCTGGCGATCACGCACTGTGCGAAGCGGCACCGCCGCAAGGAGATCGCGGGCATGATGCTGTCGGTCGGTCTGACGTCGTTCGTCACGGGGATCACCGAGCCGATCGAGTACTCGTTCCTCTTCGTGGCGCCGGTGCTGTATGTACTGCACGCGGTGCTGACGGGTGTGTCGATGGCGGTGACCTGGTCGCTGGGGGTGCACGACGGGTTCAGTTTCTCGGCGGGTCTGATCGACTACGTCATCAACTGGAGCCTGGCGACCAAGCCGTGGCTGATCATTGTGATCGGGCTGTGTTTCGCGGTGGTCTATTACGCGCTCTTCCGCTTCGTGATCACCAAGTGGGATCTGGCGACTCCGGGGCGCGAGCCGGAGGAAGTGGGCGATGCCATGGAGGAGCAGAACGTGAAGTAGCCCGGGGAAGCAGTCCAGGGAAGCGGCCTGGGAAGAGGACTGCCCTGCGTGGTCGGGGAACGCCCCTGCGTGGTCGGAAAACGGCTCCGGAATAATGGATTCCGGAGCCGTTCCGCGTGCCGCCGTAACGATCGGGAGGAACGGATTCCTTTATGCGGTGACGACATGCTAAGTATGGTCTAAACCACTCAGTGGTGTAGACCAGACTAGCGGGCTGCCCTATTCCCCGAGCCCGCCTCACCAGGAGGAATCCGATGAGTACGGCCACCGCCGGCAAGGCGGCACCCGCGAAGAAGCGGGGAGCGGGTCTGTTGCAGGGCCTGCAGAAGATCGGTCGCAGCCTCCAGCTGCCGATCGCCGTCCTGCCCGCAGCGGGCATCCTCAACCGGCTCGGCCAGCCCGATGTCTTCGGCAAGGACGGCCTGGGCTGGATCGACGTGTCGAAGGTCTTCGCCGCCGCGGGCGGTGCGGTCTTCGACAACCTGCCGCTGCTGTTCTGCATAGGCGTGGCCATCGGCTTCGCGAAGAAGGCCGATGGCTCCACCGCGCTGGCCGCCCTGGTCGGCTTCCTGGTCTACAGCAACGTCCTCAAGGCATTCCCCGTCGAGGAAGGCCACGTCGACAAGGGCAAGTGGGTCGAGCCGGTCGTCAACAACCCCGGCGTCCTCGGCGGCATCATCATGGGCCTGCTGGCCGCGGTCCTGTGGCAGCGCTTCCACCGTACGAAGCTGGTGGACTGGCTGGGCTTCTTCAACGGCCGCCGGCTGGTCCCGATCATCATGGCCTTCGTCGGCACCGCGGTCGGCGTGCTCTTCACCCTGATCTGGGAGCCGATCGGCGAAGCGATCTCCGGCTTCGGCGAGTGGATGACCGGTCTCGGCGCGGTCGGCGCGGGCCTCTTCGGCCTGATCAACCGCGCGCTGATCCCGATCGGCATGCACCAGTTCGTGAACACCGTCTCGTGGTTCCAGCTCGGTGACTTCACCGACGCGGCCGGCAAGGTCGTGCACGGCGACATCGGCCGCTTCTTCGCGGGCGACCCGAGCGCCGGGCAGTTCATGTCCGGCTTCTTCCCGATCATGATGTTCGGCCTGCCGGCCGCCGCGCTGGCCATCGCGCACACCGCGCGCCCGGAGCGCCGCAAGGCCGTCCTGGGCATGATGATCTCGCTCGGCCTGACCTCGTTCGTCTGCGGCATCACCGAGCCGATCGAGTTCACGTTCATGTTCATCGCGCCGGTGCTGTACGCGATCCACGCGGTGCTGACCGCCGTGTCGATGGCCGTCACCTGGGCGCTCGGCGTGCACGACGGCTTCACGTTCTCCGCGGGCTTCATCGACTACGTACTGAACTGGAACCTCGCCACCAAGCCGTGGCTGATCATCCCGATCGGTCTGGTCTTCGCGGTGATCTACTACGTGCTCTTCCGCTTCGCGATCACCAAGTTCAACCTCACCACCCCGGGCCGCGAGCCCGAGGAGGAGGTCGAGGACCTCACGAAGGCGTGAGATCCCGCCCGTACTGACGCGAGGCCCCCGGAGCCGTACGGTTCCGGGGGCCTCGTCCTGTACAGGGCGTCAGATCTCGTAGACCGCGCCCGCCTTGGCGACCTCCACCGGGCCGTTGAAGACCTCCTGCGCGTCGCGGAGGTTGATGCCGGGGTCGGTCCACGGGGGGATGTGGGTGAGGACCAGCCGGCCGGCCCGGGCGCGGGCCGCGTGCTCGCCCGCCTCGCGGCCGTTGAGGTGCAGGTCGGGGATGTCTTCCTTGCCGTGCGTGAAGGACGCCTCGCACAGGAAGAAGTCGGTGTCCGCGGCGAGGGTGTCCAGCGAGTCGCAGACGCCGGTGTCGCCGGAGTACGTGAGCGACCGGCCGCCGTGCTCGATGCGGAAGCCGTACGCCTCCACGGGGTGGCTGACCTGCTCCGTACGGATCGTGAAGGGGCCCACGGTGAAGGTGCCGGGGGCCAGCGTGCGGAAGTCGAAGACCTCGCTCATGGCGTCGTCGGTGGGCAGGTCGGCGTGGGCGGCGGTGAGGCGGCGCTCCGTACCGGCCGGGCCGTAGACCGGCATCGGGGCGCAGCGGCCGCCGTCGGGGCGGTAGTAGCGCACGACGAAGTATCCGCAGAGGTCGATGCAGTGGTCGGCGTGCAGGTGGGAGAGGAGTACCGCGTCGAGGTCGTAGAGACCGCAGTGGCGCTGCAGCTCGCCGAGGGCACCGTTGCCCATGTCGATGAGCAGCCTGAAGCCGTCGGCCTCCAAGAGGTAGCTCGAACAGGCCGATTCCGTCGAAGGGAACGACCCCGAGCAACCGACGACAGTGAGCTTCATAGGGGCGTGAACCTCCGTGGGCGGGGGGCGGTGCGGCGGGTCCATGCGGGGCTTGGGCCGTGCTCGGCCGGTCCGTACCAGTCGTTGCAGTGCCCACGAGGGTAAGGCGCGAAAGGGCCGGTGGCTCCTCCAGCGGGGCGAGCTGTGGGCGGAATCACCAGTCCGGGTGGGCCTTTGGGGCGGGCGCGGGTGGTCCGGGGTACGGTCCGGTGGACGACGCGCGAGGAGGCGGCATGGACACCTCATGGTGGCCGGCGGTGCTGGCCGTGGTGGTACTGGCGCTGGTCGTGGCGCTTGTCGACGGGCGGGCCCGCTCGGACCGGGGCCCGCGGCGCGGCAGGCGGCGGGAGACGGGGCTTGCGGCGCCCGAGCCGGGCGAGATCTGGTGGGCGGCGGTGCCGTACGAGGACACGGCGGCCGCGAAGGACCGTCCGTGCCTGGTGCTGGCCGTGCGGGGCCGGTCCGCGCTGGTCGCGAAGATCACCAGCCGGTACCACGACGAGCGGCCCGGGGTGATCCCGCTGCGGCCCGGGACGGTGGGCGACGCGCAGGGCCGGCCGAGCTTCCTGGAGACGGACGAGCTGCGGGAGGTCGCGGTGGCCGACTTCCGGCGCCGCGCGGGCACGGCGGACCCGCTGCTGTGGGACCAGGTCCGGCATCTGGCCCGATAGCCCGGTGAACGGGAAGGCGCCCGGCCGCTGTGGCCGGGCGCCTTCATGAAGCAGGTGGTGTCACGCCCAGAGCTGGCCGTGCAGCGTCTCGATGGCCGCTTCGGTGCTCTCTGCGGTGTAGACGCCGGTGGAGAGGTACTTCCAGCCGCCGTCGGCGACGACGAACACCACGTCGGCGCTCTCGCCGGCCTTGAGGGCCTTCTTCGCGACGCCGATCGCGGCGTGCAGCGCGGCGCCGGTGGAGACGCCCGCGAAAATGCCTTCCTCCGCGAGGAGTTCACGGGTGCGGCGCACCGCGTCCGCCGAGCCGACGGAGTAGCGGGTGGTCAGCACGGACTCGTCGTAGAGCTCCGGGATGAAGCCCTCGTCGAGGTTGCGCAGGCCGTAGACGACGTCGTCGTAGCGCGGCTCGGCGGCCACGATGTTGACGCCGGGTACGTGCTCGCGCAGGTAGCGGCCGACGCCCATGAGGGTGCCGGTGGTGCCCAGGCCCGCCACGAAGTGGGTGACGGAGGGCAGGTCCGCGAGGATCTCGGGGCCGGTGGTGGCGTAGTGCGCGCCCGCGTTGTCCGGGTTGCCGTACTGGTACAGCATCACCCAGTCGGGGTGCTCGGCCGAGAGTTCCTTGGCGACGCGTACGGCGGTGTTGGAGCCGCCGGCCGCCGGGCTGGAGATGATCTCCGCGCCCCACATGGCGAGCAGCTCGCGGCGCTCCCGGGAGGTGTTCTCCGGCATGACGCACACGATGCGGTAGCCCTTGAGCTTGGCCGCCATGGCGAGCGAGATGCCGGTGTTGCCGCTGGTGGGCTCCAGGATGGTGCAGCCGGGGGTGAGCCGGCCGTCCTTCTCCGCCTGCTCGATCATGTGCAGCGCGGGGCGGTCCTTGACGGAGCCGGTGGGGTTGCGGTCCTCCAGCTTGGCCCAGATCCGTACGTCGTCGGCGGGCGACAGCCGCGGCAGGCGCACCAGGGGGGTGTTGCCGACCGCGGCGAGCGGGCTGTCGTACCGCATCAGCGCATGCCGCCGGCGACGGCGGGAAGGATCGTCACGCTGTCGCCGTCGGCGACCTTCGTGGTGATGCCGTCGAGGAAGCGGACGTCCTCGTCGTTCAGGTAGACGTTGACGAAGCGACGCAGCTGCCCGCCGTCGACCAGGCGCTCCTTGATGCCGGCGTGCCGGGTCTCCAGGTCGTCGAAGAGCTCGCCGAGGGTGTCGCCGCTGCCTTCCACGGCCTTCTGGCCGTCGGTGTGGGTGCGCAGGATGGTCGGGATTCGGACCTCGATGGCCATGAGGATGCTCCTGTTTCGGCTGGCTGGGACGCTTCCCGGAAAGGGGCCGGAGAGCGAGTCGGGAGTGCGCCGCTGCGGGGCGCGTCGGGCGAGGCGTCCTGGGACGCGGGCGGGGCGTACGTTCAGCCCGCCGGCCGTCTCGGCCGGGCGCCTGTCGTGCGGGCAGGCGGAACCGGTCAGCCGGCTGCGCGGCGCGGACACATCGCGCTGGCGAGGCGGCACAGGTCGACGTGCAGCCGCGCAACGAGCAGCAAGCTCGGCGTCTTCTCGCTCACGTCGTGGTCAACCATGCGGTCATCGTATCGATTCCCGGTCCGGGTACTGGAACCCGGTCTCGGGATGCGGACGGACGGTGCACACCATGTGGGATGCGGCCAATCGGGACGCCCCGGCGGACCCTGCGCCGCCGGGGCCGAGCACGGGAAAGAGGTGACGGGTGTCACGCGTACGCGTCGACGACCTCGACCTCTTCTTCGGTGATCACACCGTCCACGATCCGGTAGGAGCGGAACTGGAACGGGCCCGCGTCGTCGGTGTCCGCGGTGGAGACCAGGACATAGTGCGCGTTCGGCTCGTTCGCGTACGAGACGTCCGTACGGGACGGGTACGCCTCGGTCGCGGTGTGCGAGTGGTAGATGACGACGGGCTCCTCGTCCCGGTCGTCCAGCTCGCGGTAGAGCTTGAGCAGGTCGGTGGAGTCGAATTCGTAGAACGTGGGCGAGCGTGCCGCGTTCAGCATCGGGATGAACCGCTCGGGGCGGCCGTCGGCGGGCGCCGGCGTCGGGCCCGCCAGGACCCCGCACGCCTCGTCGGGGTGGTCCTTGCGCGCGTGCTCGACGATCTGGTCGTAAAGAGCCCGGGTGATGGTCAGCATGGGCTCAAGAATAAGCATCGGGCCCGTACGTACCACCAAGTGATACGTACGGGCCCGGATGCTGGACAGCGGGCGGTAGCCGCCCGGCTGGGTCAGTCCTTCTTCGTGGTGTCGACGGGGCTCTGCGCCGCGAAGACATTGGGGTTCCGGCGCTTGATGACGAGGTAGCCGATACCCAGTATCGCGGCCCAGATGGGCGCCGCGTACAGCGAGATCCGGGTGTCCGGGTCGATGCCCATCATCACGATGACCATGGCGATGAAGGCCAGCGCGAAGATCGAGGTGTACGGCGCGCCGGGGGCCTTGAACTCCGACTGCGGCAGCAGGCCGCGCTTGGCCTTGGCCCGGTAGCGCAGCTGCGAGAGCAGGATGACGATCCAGGCCCACATGCCGGAGATGGTGGCGAAGGAGACGACGTAGTTGAAGGCTTCGCCCGGCCACTGGTAGTTGATCCAGACGCCGACCATCATCATGGCCACCGAGACCGCGGTGCCGCGGGTGGGCAGGCCGTTCTTGCTGAGGTAGGTGAAGATCTTCGGGCCCTGGCCGTTGAGCGAGAGGTCGCGCAGCATCCGGCCGGTGGAGTACATGCCGGAGTTGCAGGAGGACAGCGCCGCGGTGAGCACGACGAAGTTCACGATGCCGGCGCCGGCCGGCAGGCCGATCTTGGCGAAAGCCGCGACGAAGGGGCTGACGCCCGGCTCGAAGACGGACCAGGGGACGACCGACAGGATGATGATCAGCGAGCCGATGTAGAAGAGGCCGATCCGCCACGGCACGGTGTTGATGGCCTTGGGCAGGACCTTCTTCGGGTCGGTGGCCTCGCCCGCGGTGACGCCCACGAGCTCGACGGCGAGGAAGGCGAACATCACGATCTGCAGCGTCATCAGCGTGCCGCCGATGCCCTTGGGGAAGAACCCGCCGTCGGACCAGAGAAGCGTGAAGGAGGCGGTGTCGCCGGCGTCGGAGAAGCCGAGGATGATCACGCCGAGGCCGATCAGGATCATGCCGATGATGGCGGTGACCTTGACCATGGAGAACCAGAACTCCAGCTCACCGAAGAGCTTCACGGAGATCAGATTGATACCGAAGAGCGCGACGGTGAAGACCAGGGCCGACACCCATTGCGGGATGCCGTCGTTCCAGTAATGGACGTATGTCGCGGCCGCCGTGACTTCCGTGATGCCGGTGACGACCCAGAAGAGCCAGTACGTCCAGCCGGTCACAAAGCCCGTGAAGGGGCCGAGGAACTCACGGGCGTACTCCGAGAAGGAGCCGGACACCGGGCGGTACATGAGCAGCTCGCCCAGGGCGCGCATGATGAAAAAGATGACGAGCCCGACGATGGCGTAGGCGAGGATGATGCTCGGCCCGGCCTTGGAGATCGCTTTGCCCGCTCCGAGGAACAGGCCCGTTCCGATGGCGCCACCAATGGCGATCATCTGGATCTGCCGGTTTCCCAGACCGCGCTGATAGCCCTCTTCCGGGGCAGATCCCGCGGCGTCGGTGACGCCGTGCTGATTGTCGACCTGCACTGAGGTCATGTTGTGGTGCGCCTTTCTCCATTCCGACCCGGTCTGTTCCGGATCGGGTCCCGATCCCCCCGGATGGAGTCCTGCATCGCCAACGGTCGGCCGGCGTAGCGCTCCCGCGGCGACAAGGGTGGCGTCACCTACGGCAGGTCGAGAGTTTTTACCACGACCACTGGGGATGCACTACCGGGACACCGTAGGGCACGGCAGGGAAAAGCGGACAAAATTCAAAAGGCGCAGGAAGGTCGGGCGCAGCAGTGATGCGATCGTTATCCGGATTTGATTGTCCGTTGAGCGAACGCGTCTCCGTAAGTAATCGGGCGTACCGTCCGGGTCACAAAACCGCTGGTCCGCTACTCGGGCATCAGCGTTTCGATCAGGCTCTCCTGGAGTCCGCCGAGCCACAGGTACGCCATCGCCATCGGCTTGCGCGGATCCTCGTCCGGCAGGCCGAGCAGCTCGCTGCCGTCGTCCTCGTCGCTGACGTCCAGCCGGGTGCCGATCGCCAGCCGCAGGTCGTTCAGCGCGCCCAGCCACTGCTGGGACTCGTCCGGCTTGAGCCGCAGCACCGCGTCCTCGGAGCCCTTGCCGCCCTCGGCGGACAGCGCGTCCAGGGAGCGGACCACCGCGAGGGCGTCCTCGCGCTTGCGGGTCCGCAGGTCGTTCTCCGTGAAGCGGCGGAACTCCGCCGAGGCGGTGCGCGCGTCGTCGTCCGGCACGTGGTCCGGGCCGCCGTAGGCGTCGGGGAAGAGCCGGGCCAGCGCCGGGTCGGACGGCGGCTCGCTGGGCCCCTCGGCGAAGAGCGCGTCCAGCGGGTCCTCGCCCTCGGCGGGCTCGTCGCCGGGGCCGACCAGCTCCATCAGCTGGACGGCCAGGCTGCGCAGGATGGAGATCTCGACCTCGTCGAAGGCGGCCGTCGCGCCGCCGCCGGGCAGGGCTTCGAAGTGGCCGGCCATCAGCGGTCCTGCGTGAGGGTCGCCCAGAGGCCGTAGCCGTGCATCGCCTGCACGTCGCGCTCCATTTCTTCGCGGGTGCCGCTGGACACGATCGCGCGGCCCTTCCGGTGGACGTCGAGCATGAGCTTGCGTGCCTTCTCCTTGGAGTACCCGAAGTACGCCTGGAACACGTAGGTCACGTAACTCATGAGATTGACGGGGTCATTGTGGACGACGGTGACCCAGGGGACGTCGGGTTCGGGCACCTCGAAAGGCGCCTCGGTCGTTTCAGGACGTTCGATCTCCGTCGGTGCGACACTCACGGGTCCCATGCTGCCACCCGCGAGGGGCACACGCACAAACGACCCGGGGAAATCGTCAATGTGACGAGTAAGGGAGGTAGCATCCTCGTATGAACACAGCAGACCTGGGGCTGCCGGTGGCCGTGCCGTCGACTGCGCTCTTCACCGACCAGTACGAACTCACCATGGTGCAGGCCGCGCTGCGGTCCGGCACCGCCGACCGGCGCTCGGTCTTCGAGGTCTTCACCCGGCGGCTGCCCGAGGGCCGCCGGTACGGCGTGGTCGCGGGCACCGGGCGGCTGCTGGACGCGGTGGAGAACTTCCGCTTCGACGCCACGATCCTGGACTTCCTCACCGAGCGCGGCATCCTCGACGAGACCACCCGGAAGTGGCTCGCCGACTACCGCTTCCGCGGCGACATCTGGGGCTACCCGGAGGGCGAGGTCTACTTCCCCGGCTCGCCCATCCTGCGCGTCGAGGGCACCTTCGCCGAGGCCGTGCTGCTGGAGACGGTGATCCTCTCGATCCTCAACCACGACTCGGCGGTGGCCGCCGCGGCCTCCCGGATGTCGGTCGCGGCCGGCGACCGCCCGCTGATCGAGATGGGCGCCCGGCGCACCCACGAGCTGGCCGCCGTGGCCGCCTCCCGGGCCGCGTACGTGGGCGGCTTCCACACCACCTCCGACCTCGCGGCCGGCTTCCGGTACAACATCCCGACCGCCGGCACGAGCGCGCACTCCTTCACCCTGCTGCACGACAACGAGCGGGACGCGTTCACCGCGCAGGTCGACAGCCTCGGTGCGGGAACGACTCTGCTGGTGGACACCTACGACGTCGCGGAGGCGGTCCGTACCGCCGTGGAGGTGGCCGGGCCCGGCCTCGGCGCCGTCCGCATCGACTCCGGCGACCTGCTGCTGCTCGCCCACCGGGTGCGCCAGCAGCTGGACGAGCTGGGCGCGACGGACACCAGGATCGTGGTCACCAGCGACCTGGACGAGTACGCCATCGCCTCGCTGGCCGCCGCGCCCGTGGACGCGTACGGCGTCGGTACGCAGCTGGTCACCGGCAGCGGACACCCGACCTGCTCGATGGTCTACAAGCTGGTCGCGCGCGCCGAGGGCGACGGCGACGACGCGCCGCTGCGGCCGGTCGCGAAGAAGTCCATGGGCGGCAAGGCGTCCCACGGCGGCCGCAAGTGGGCCGCGCGGCGGCCCGACGAGCACGGCGTGGCCGAGGCCGAGGTCATCGGCACGGGGCCGGTGCCGGCCGAGCTGGCCGACCGGCAGCTGATGGTGCCGCTGGTGCGCGGCGGCGAGGTGGTCGCCCGTGAGCCGCTGGACGCGGCGCGCGAGCGGCACATCGCGGCCCGCGCCGGGCTCCCGATGTCCGCGATGCAGCTCTCGCGCGGCGAGGCCGTACTGCCGACGGAGTACGTCTAGCGCTCCGCGGGGAGTGCGGTTCCCTCCGGGGTGATGTCGTTCGTCGGCTGCGGGCCGTGTGTGGCTGGGCGCGCAGTTCCCCGCGCCCCTTACGGGGCGCGGTGCCCGCCCCGTCGGCTCCTACTCCCGCAAAGCCGTGCGAGTGGCTACCCTCGGTCACATCGGCACATGCCGTAGCCCCCACAGCCGCCATTCCCCTCCCCCCATTTCCCAGCCGGAAGGCACGCACCATGCACCGGGCATTGATCGTCGTGGACGTCCAGAACGACTTCTGTGAGGGCGGCAGCCTCGCGGTAGCGGGCGGCTCGGACATCGCCGCCGCCATCACCGACCTGGTGGGCGAGGCGGCGGGCAGCGGATACCAGTACGTGGTCGCCACGCGCGATCACCACATCGACCCGGGCGACCACTTCTCCGTCCGGCCGGACTACGAGCACAGCTGGCCCGCGCACTGCGTCGCGGGCACCGAGGGCAGCGGCTTCCACCCCAATTTCGCGCCCGCGATCGTCTCCGGCGCGATCGACGCGGTCTTCTCCAAGGGCGAGCACGCCGCGGCGTACAGCGGCTTCGAGGGCGTGGACGAGCACGGCGCCTCGACGGCGGAGTGGCTGCGCGCGCACGACGTGACCGAGGTCGACATCGTCGGCATCGCCACGGACCACTGCGTGCGGGCCACGGCGCTGGACGCGGTCCGCGAGGGGTTCCGCACCCGGGTCCTGCTGGACCTGACGGCGGGCGTGGCCGCGCACACGACGGAGGCGGCGGTCGCGGAGCTGCGCGAGGCGGGCGCCGAGCTGACCGGCAAGCCGGTGGTCAGCGCGGGCTGAGCCACCGGCGGCCGGGCGCCTCAGCGTGGGCTGAGCTGCTCCGGGACCGTCGGGCGCAGCAGGGCCCGTATCGGGTGCCAGGACTCCGTGTCGTCCTCCGGGGCGCCGCGCCAGACCAGGCCGTCGGGGTGGTGGAGTACGGCCGTGACCTCGTCCGGCGTGGGCGGTTCGGTGTTGCCGCGCAGGTAGACGGCGCGCAGGCCGAGGTTGCGCAGCCTGGTCAGGGCGCGCGGGCGGTTCGCGGCGTGGACGAGGACGCGTACGCGGTGGCCGCTGCCGCCCGGTCTGGGCAGCGAGAGGGCCACCACCACGCTTCCGCCCGGAAGCCTGGTGAAGCCGGAGCCGGTCAGGGTCATGTTTCCCCCGTGCATGGTCGGTGCAGCGGTCGGTGCGGCCGGCGCACGCCGGGTCGGGGCATGCGTCGGGAACCCCTCGTGAGACTACGTGTCAGCAAGAAGGCCGCAGGAGGCATCTAAACGCGATCGGCCGCCGCCCGCTAGGGGGCGACGGCCGATACGTCTGTGACCTGCGGCTTTACTTACTCCTTAGTAGCGGGCCCGACCTGGAGGACCACCGTGGACCCGTCATGGGCCTCCTTGGCGATCTTGATCCGGGTATTGGTGTCAGGAACGATCACGGCACCGGTCGGGTTCGCCTTGTCGTAGTAGACCCCGTTGCGGTCGTCGAAGACGGTCACGCCCTTCTGCGATGCGATCTTCGTGGCCGTGCCGTTCTTGTGCAGGGTGAGCGCGTCGGTCCGGGCACGGGTGAAGGTCGAGTCGTAGGTCTGGAAGCGGTTGCGCATGAGCTTGCCGTCCGCCCACTTCGTGGCCTTCGGATGGGCGTCGACCGGGAGGATCTGGCCGGCGCCCGGGTGCTCACCGACGTTGTTGTCCGCCTGCGAGGTGTCCCAGAGCCAGATCAGCACGCCGTTCTGGAAGGGGAAGTGCTCGACCCAGTTCGGCCGGGTGGAGGGCCAGCCGAAGTTGTACGGGCCGGTCTTCAGGGTCTTGTCGTACGAGACGTACTGGCGGTTCTCGGCGAGGTAGTACTGCGGGTAGTCCCTGGTGAAGGACTCGCCAATGCGCGAGAAGCCCTTGGCGGTCCAGCCCGCGTCGTCGCCCTCGGCGCCGTCGGTGAAGAGCGGCTTGCCGTCGGCCACGATGCTCAGCGCGTCGGCCGCGAAGCCCTTCTGGGCCACGCCGCCGTCGGTCTGGTAGCGGAACCGCAGGTCGATCTTCTTGCCCGCGTAGGCGTCCAGCGGGTAGACGAGGTCCTGGTACGCCTCGACGGTGCCGGTCAGCGCGGGCTTGTCGCCGGCGTCGCGCGGGATGGCCCGGCCGTTCGCGGTGCCGTCCACCGGCGTCCAGTTGGCGCCGCCGTCCGTGGAGACCTCGGCGTACAGGTAGTCGTACTCCGCCTCGATGTCCCACCAGCCCTTGAGGTTCAGGGACGCCTTGGCCGCTCCGGTGAGGTCGACGGACCGGGTGAGGGTGTTCTTCAGGTCGTCACCCATGCCGCTCCACCACTGCTTCGAGCCCTCGGCGGGCTTCACGACCGTGGTGGTGACGGCCTTCTTCGGCAGCTCGACGACGAGCGCCTGCTTGTGCTTGGTGTTGTACTCCGCGACGCCCAGCTTGTGCGTGGACGCCGTCGCCGCCTTCGCGGTGTCGTAGTTGAGCCAGCCCAGCTGCAGCTTGTCCCAGGCGTTCATGTCGCCGGGCAGGTCGCCGATGGAGTCCTTGCCCTCGCCGAGCCAGGAGCCGGAGGACATCAGCGACCAGAAGTCGACGGAGGACTCGCCGGTGCCACTGGTGTCGTACTCGTCCGGCAGGCCCAGGTCGTGGCCGTACTCGTGGGCGAAGACGCCGAGGCCGCCGTTCTCCGGCTGCATCGTGTAGTCGCCGACCCAGATGCCGGTGTCGCCGATCTGCGCGCCGCCGGCCTTGTTCTCCCCCGGGCCGGTCCGGCCGGCGTCCGTGCCGTACGCGTACCAGCGGTGCGCCCAGATCGCGTCGGTGCCCTGCGCGCCGCCGCCCGCGGACTCGTCCTCGCCGGCGTGCACGATCTGGAAGTGGTCGATGTAGCCGTCCGGCTCGTTGAAGTTGCCGTCGGCGTCGTGGTCGTAGCGGTCCCACAGGTCGTACTTGGCCAGGTCCGTCTTGATCTGCGCGTCCGTGCGGCCCTGGGCCTTCTGGCCCTTCGCCCACTGGTTCACGCCGTCGCGGATCAGGTCCCAGGCGTTGGAGCAGTTGGTCTGGCCGCAGTAGTTGGAGCCGTAACGGGCCTCGTTCCAGTCGACCTTGACCCAGTCGGAGACCTCGCCCTCGACCGAGTAGCGGCCCGAGGACTGCTTCTCGTAGTACTTCGCCAGGGACTCCTTCTTCTTGTCGTGCGAGAAGTAGAGGTCCTGGTAGTGCTGCTGGTTGAAGTCGGGCTGCCAGTCCGTGCTGTTGTCCGTCGCACGGTCCGGCTCGGCTATCTCGTTGTGCGCCGGGCCGGGGTCGCCGCCGTACTTCTTCACCGGCGGCTTGGGGCCGTCGCCGTCCGGGTCGTACATCGTGGTGTCGTCGACCTTGGTGCCGAACTCCACCAGGATCGTGAAGATCTTGTCGGTCTTCTCCCGGCCCAGCTCGACGTACTTGCCCTTGTCCAGCTTCACGACCTGCGAGCCGCCGCGCTCGGTGGTCTCGGCGTCGCCGGATATGACCTGCCGGAGCGCTTCCTCGCGCTGCGCCTCCTGGCGTTCACTGAAGGGGCCCTTGAGGTCGTGGTCCACCGACCGCTCGGCGGGCGCCGGGTCGTTGGACGGGCTCGCGGCCGGGTTACGGCCGTCGGCCTGTGCGGCCCCGGACGCGAAAACGGCCGCCCCGATCGCGGCGGTTGCCGTGGCCAGGGCGGCCGATCTGAACAGCAATCTCTGGGATCTCACGCGCGCTGTCCTCCCCTAAAACGAACGGTCGTTGGAGGCATTGCACCGGAACGCCGGGGGAAAAGACAGACCTTGTTTTGAACACATCAGCGAAGTACGTTACTTGGCTCGCGATGCACGCGTATCGGACGGTGGACGGGCCGTACGGAGGACCGCACGGAGGCCCAACGGGCGCGCCGCGAGCGGCGGTTCGCCGGGCACATGAATCGGTGCGCCCCCCATGCACCGGGCCAGTGGGTCAACTCACGCTTACCGGACGTTCCGCTCGGGCAGTAAGGACCGTAGAGTCTTTTGGCGGCGCGCCAAGTCGACTGACACCCCTGATGCTTCCGAGGACGGACCCGCCATGCCTCGACCGACTGCCGCACAGCTCGTCTACGGTTCGGCCACCGTCGTGCTCTCCACCCTCGCCATGCTGCTGCTCTCGCAGACCAGGACGGGCATCGGGGTCGCGGTCATCGCCATCGCCGGGCTCGGGCTCGGCCTCCTCGTCGCGGTCACGGCGCCGCTGCCGCGCCTCGCGCGGGCCCGCCGGACGCGCGTTGCCGCCCCGCAGGTACGGCCCGAGGGCTTCGTGGGACGGCGTACGTCGCCGACCCGGCCTGCCGAGGCCCGGGTCGGCGAACACTCCCGTTAAGAGCTTTCGGGTCAGCCGGTCGACACCACCACCGTGCGGGCCGCCTTGTCGTGCAGGCACTGCTGGTACGGCTTGTCCCAGGTGCACCACAGGACGTTGACCAGCCAGAAGATGGGGCCGCAACAGGGGATGATCTCCGGCAGGGTGTAGACGGCGGCGCGCACCCAGCCCGCCCGGGCGGTGGGGATCGCCCCGTTCTCCAGCATCGCCACCCTGATCTTCATGGCCATCTTGCCGACGGTCTGGCCCCGGGTGGTGAGCATCAGGCCCTCGTAGATCAGATAGGCCAGCATCGTGACGCCGGAGACCACCGTCTGCTCGCCGCTGTCGTCGGCGGTACCGGGATAGTCCACGCCGCCGACGACGAACCACATGATCACGCCGACCGGTACCCCGATGAGGATGCCGTCGATGATCCGTGCGAGCAGCCGCCGGCCGCGGCCGGCGAGCGGCGGCATCCCGGCGAGCGGATCGGGGGCGCCGTACGGACCTTGGGGCGCGCCGCCGTACGGGCCCTGGGGTCCGCCACCGCCGGGCGGGCCGCCTCCGTACGGGCCGCCCCCGGGAGCGCCGCCGTACGGGTCGCCGCTGCCGGGCGGCGGCTCCTGCGGGTGCTGCGGCTTCTTGAGGAACGGGTCGTTCTCCGGCGGCTCACCGGATCCGGGCCTCGGCTGGTCGGTACTCATGGCCCGAGTCGACCGCGTACCACCGGGCGCCGCATCCGGCGTGCGCCGTTCGGAGGAAGTGCGGCGCCCCGGAGCGTGGCGCGCGCCGTGCGCGGGCGCGCCCCGGCAGTCCGGGGCGCACGTCTGCGCGCAGGCTCAGCCGTCGGCTGTCAGGGCTCGGCCCTCAGCTTTCAGCGCTCAGCCGTTGGTTGTCGGCACTCAGCTGTCGGTTCAGCGCTCAGCTCTCGGTTGTCGGCCCTCAGCTCTCGGCCACGAACGTGCCGGCCGCCTTGTCGTGCCAGCACTGCCGCCAGGGCCGGTCGATCAGGCACCACACGGCGTTCACCACGCCGATGGCCAGTACGCCGAGCACGCCGTACACCAGCCAGCGCTTGGCCGCCGCGCCGAAGCCCGGGGTTTCGTGCCCCTCGATGTCCAGCACCTGCACGCCGCAGACCTTCTTGCCCAGCGTGTGTCCCCACTTGGCGGTGGGCAGCGCTTCGAGGAGCAGCCCGACGACCAGCAGTGCCGCGATCAGGATGGCCAGGTAGCCGCTGGTCGTGCCGTCCAGGAGGTAGACCGTGGTCTGCACGCCGGACTGCTTCGCGGCCTCGATCTTGTCGCCGATGTGGTCGGCCGTCGCGCTCCACAGCGGTACGGCGACGCCCGCGAGCAGCGCGCACAGTACGACCGTGTCGATCAGCCGGGCGGCGAGCCGGCGGCCGAGCGGCGCGGGCCGCCCCTCGGCCTGCGAGGCCGCGAAGGGGTTGTCGACCGGCGGCTTGAAGGGGATGACGCCCTCGGGCGCACCGCCCTGCTGCGCGGCCGCGGGGCCGGACGGCTGGGGGTAGCCGTAGCCTCCGGGAGCGCCCTGCTGCGGGCCCGGGTAGCCGTACCCGCCCTGCTGGGGAGCCGCGGGGCCCGGCTTCGGGTAGCCGTAACCGTCCCCGCCGGCCTGCTGCGGGTAGCCGTAACCGCCCTGGCCGGGGACGGACGGGCCGCTCTGCGGGTAGCCGTAGGCGGGGCGGGCGGGGGCGGACTGCTGCGGGGCGGCCGGCGGCTGGGCCGCGGGGCCGGCCGCCGGGGCCGACCGGTCGCGGCCCTGCTGTGCGCCGCGGTCGATCCGGATCGCCATCGTGCCGTCGGCGACGGGCGTGGCGGGGCCGACCGCGCGGAAGGCCATGGTGCCCTCGCTGCGGGCATCGGCGGCGTCTTCGGGGCGCGGACGTTCCTGACCGGCAGCCTCCTGACCGGAACCTTCCTGCGCGGCTCCGGCGGCGGCCTCCCGGGGCGCGTCGCCCCACGGCTGGGCCTCGCCCGGCGCGCCCGGGGCCGCGCCCTCGCGCTGCGGCGGGACCGCGCCCCAGGACACCATCTTGTCCTGCTCGCCGCCGAAGCCGCCCTGCCGGGAGGCGTCGGCCTGCCAGGAGGCGCCCGCGTCGGGGCCCGTGCCGTGCAGCCGCTGCGGGTCGTCCCACGCGGTGGCGGCGGACGGCACGTCCATCTCGCCGCGGTCGCGCACCGCGAGGCCGGCGCCGCCGTCGGGGTCCGCCCCGTCGACCTGACCCGAGTCCTCTTCCTCGTCGAAGAAGACCGGGCCGGTCTCTTCGGCTGCGGACGGCTGCCCGGCGGCGGACGACGCTGCCGGACCCGGCTCGGCCGCGGCACCCGCCGGCGGGGCGGGCATCTCCTCGCCGTCGGCCGGCGCCGGCCGGCTGGTGCCCGGCACCCAGGAGGCGCCGTTCCAGTACCGGATGTAGCCGGGGATGGACGGATCCGGGTAGTAGCCAGGCGTGGGGCTGCCGCCGGCGGATCCTGACGAAGGCGCGCTCATGTCCAAAATCCCGTATCTGTGTTCAGGCCGGAGGGGGCTGACGTGGTGGGGCTACTGCAGTCTGCCGCAACGCAGCGACCACATCTATCAGACGGGGGGTGATCGCCGGGTATGTCCGGGCGTCGGACCCCTCGGAAGGGGGTTGTGAAAAAAGTTGTACGAAGTCGCGTAATGGTCCGGGAGCTACGGCCTCTATCCCTGTGCGGGCGATTTTCACGGGGTGCCCGCACCGGAACGTAGAGAGGCGTGACACATGCACACCGTGGTGGAACGAGAGCTGGAACTGGGTCTGGTGCTGTCGCCGGAGCGCAGCGTCGCGGTGCCGGCCCGGCTGACCTACCGTACCGACGACCCCTATGCCGTCCACGTCGCCTTCCACATCGGCTCCGACTCCCCCGTCAACTGGACGTTCGCCCGCGAGTTGCTCGTGGAAGGCGTCTTCCGGCCGTGCGGCCACGGGGACGTGCGGGTGTGGCCGACCAAGGTCGACGGGCGCAGCCTGGTCTGCATGGCGCTGAGTTCGCCGGACGGCGACGCGCTGCTGGAGGCGCCGGCCACCGCGGTCTCGGCTTGGCTGGAGCGCACGCTGCGGCTGGTGCCGCCGGGCACCGAGGAGGACCATCTCGGCATCGACAAAGGGCTGAGCGAGCTGCTGGCGCCGGCCGCGCGCGACGAGCTGTGGCTGCGCGACCCGTGGCCGTCGGACGAGTCGCCGGAGAGCGGCGCGTAGTACGTGCGGTTCCTCCCCGGTGTCCGAGCGACTCCGCCCGGCGTAGTGGAATGTTCAACCACTCCGGCGCGTTGCCGACACCATGACCGAGACGTACTACACCCACGGCTCCCCCGCCGAGCGCTGGGACCGTGCGGGCCTCTTCTTCGACGCCAAGGACTACACGACCGCGGCGCACATCCTCGAGGGCCTCGTCGCCGAAGTGCCCGAACTGGTCGCGCCGCGGCTGCTCCTCGCCCGTGCCTACTACCACTCCGCGCGGCTCTGGCGCGCGGAGGAGGAGCTGCGCGCGGTCCTGGAGCGGGACCCCGTCGAGAGCTACGCCCAGCTGATGCTCGGGCGCACGCTGCAGCGGCAGGGGCGGGATGCGGAGGCCGCGCGCTATCTGCGGGTTGCCGCGGCGATGTCGGGCGGCGATCCGGACATCGCCTGAGCGGCGGGGCGTGAGCCGCGCGGCCTCCCGCCGTTGGCGGTTGCGGCGGTGCCCCGGGTGCGGCGCCATCTCGGTTGCTCGCGCAGTTCCCCGCGCCCCTGAAGCGCCCTTCGGGCGCATCATCGGCCGCAGTACCGGGACTGCCTCACCCCCGGTACGTCTCCAGCAGTCGTAGCCACGCCTCGCTGATTGTTGGGTAGGCCGGGACTGCGTGCCAGAGGCGGGCAATCGGGACCTCGCCGGCCACCGCTACCGTCGCGGAGTGCAACAGCTCGCCGATGCCCGGGCCCACGAAGGTGGCGCCGAGCAGCACCTCGCGGTCCAGGTCGACGACCATGCGGGCGCGGCCGCGGTACCCGTCCGCGTACAGGCTCGCGCCCGCCACGCCGCCCAGGTCGACATCGACGCTGCGGACGCGGTGGCCCGCGCGCTCGGCCTCCTCCGCGGTCAGTCCGACCGAGGCCGCCTCGGGGTCGGTGAAGACCACCTGCGGGACGGCGGCGGTGTCGGCGGTCGCCGCGTGCGCGCCCCAGGGGTCGGTCTCCAGGAGCGGTACGCCCTGAGCGCGCGCCGCGATGGCCGCGCCCGCGATGCGGGCCTGGTACTTGCCCTGATGGGTGAGCAGGGCACGGTGGTTGACGTCCCCGACCCCGTACAGCCAGCCCCCGTCGACCGCCGTCACCCGGCAGCTGTCGTCCACCTCCAGCCAGCTGCCCGGCGTAAGGCCCACCGTCTCCAGGCCGAGATCGTCGGTGCGCGGCGCGCGCCCGGTGGCGAAGAGCACCTCGTCCGCCTCGATCCGGTCGCCGCCGCCGAGGGTGAGGGTGACCGGGCCGTCGGGGCCGGGCCGGTGCACCTCTTCGACGGAGGTGTCCCAGCGGATGTCGGCGCCGCCCTCCTTCAGGGCCTCGGCGACCAGCTCGCCCGCGAACGGCTCCATGCGGGCCAGCAGCGCGGAGCCCCGTACGAGCATCGTGACCCGGGAGCCCAGCGCCTGGAAGGCGGTCGCCATCTCCACGGCGACCACTCCGCCGCCGACCACCGCGAGCCGCTCCGGCACCGACTGCGCGCTGGTCGCCTCGCGGCTGGTCCAGGGCTTCGCGGTGTCCAGGCCCGGCAGGCCGGGGAGCGCCGCGCGGCTGCCCGTACAGACCACGACGGCGTGCCGGGCGGTGAGTTCGACGTCGCCGTCGACGATCACCCGTTTGGGCCCGGCCAGCCGTCCCCGGCCGCGCACCAGGTCGATGCCGGCCGAGTCCAGCCACTCGACCTGGCCGTCGTCCTTCCAGTGCGAGGTGAAGGCGTCGCGGTGGGCGAACACGGCGCGGGCGTCGAGCGGCCCGGCCACCGCGTCCTTCAGGCCGGGCACCCGGCGGGCGTCGGCGCGCGCGGTGACCGGCCGCAGCAGCGCCTTGGACGGCATGCACGCCCAGTACGAGCATTCGCCGCCGACCAGCTCGCTCTCCACGATGACGGCGCTCAGCCCCAGGGCGTGCGCGCGGTCGGCGACGTTCTCCCCGACCGGGCCCGCGCCCAGCACCACGACGTCGTACTCCCTGCTCTTCGCTGCGGGTTCTGCGGTCTGTGCCATCGGCGCTCTCGCTCCCTGCGTCGGGCTGTCCGGCGATGGACGGTCGTCGGGCCCATCCTCCGCCCGCGGGCCCGCCGGAGCCACAGGGCAACCGGCCGGTCAGAGCCTGTGTCTAAATCCTGGCCGGATCAGCGAACGTCGTCTGGTGCGTGCTATCGCAAGGCGCCGGAGCGTCCTCGTAGCGGAGCTACGTGGGCGGTTCGGCAACGCCGCGAGAGTGCGTGCCAGGCGGCGGGCGCCCGGCCAGGGGTTAGACACAGGCTCTCAGCGTATTCGCGCCTCGACCGCCTCCTTGGCCTCGGCCAGGCCCGCGCCCGTCAGCTGGCGGTACCGCTTGATCGCCTCGATCTTGCGGTCACGGCGGAGCAGCTCGTCGACCTCGGTCAGCTCGGGGCGGTCGTCGGCGATGCCGTGGTGCGCCAGGAGGAGGTCCAGGCGGCGCTCCGTCTCGCGCAGGCGGCGCTCCAGACGCTTCGTACGGCTGTCGGAGAGGCTGCTGAGCAGCAGAAGCACCACGACGACCAGCATCACCGACATCAATGCGTTGTCCATGGCAGGACTCTACGGGCCACCACTGACAACGGCGGCCCGCCCGGCCGTCCCCCGCCTCAGAAGACCTTCCCCGGGTTCAACAACCCGAGTGGATCGAAGACCTGCTTGATGCCGCGGTGCAACTCCAGGGAGACCGGCCCGAGTTCGCGGGCCAGCCAGTCCTTCTTCAGTATGCCGACGCCGTGTTCGCCGGTGATCGTGCCGCCCAGTTCCAGGCCGAGCCCCATGATCTCGTCGAAGGACTCGCGGGCCCGCCGGGACTCGTCGGGGTCGGCCGCGTCGAAGCAGACGGTGGGGTGGGTGTTGCCGTCGCCCGCGTGCGCGCAGACGCCGATGATGAGGTCGTACTTCTCGGCGATGGCGGCGCAGCCGTTGAGCAGGTCGGCGAGCTTGGAGCGGGGTACGCAGACGTCGTCGATCATCGTGGCCGTCTTCACCGCTTCGAGGGCGGTGAGGGTGAGCCGGCGGGCCTGCAGCAGCAGGTCGGACTCGGCGGCGGTCTCGGCGGGGACGACCTCGGTGGCGCCCGCGGCCTCGCACAGCGCGCCGACGGCGGCCAGGTCGGCGGACGGGTCCGGGCTGTCGAAGGCCGCGAGCAGCAGCGCCTCCGTGGAGTCCGGCAGGCCCATGTTGGCCATCGCGTTGACCGCGCGGATGCTCGTACGGTCCATCAGCTCCAGCAGCGAGGGGGCGTGGCCGCGGGCCATGATCTCGCAGACGGCCGCGCACGCGGCGTCCGTGGAGGGGAACTCGGCGGCGAGCGCGAGCTGTTGCGGCGGCTCGGGCCGCAGCGACAGGACGGCACGCACGACGACGCCGAGGCTGCCCTCGGAGCCGACGAAGAGCCGGGTGAGGTCGTAGCCCGCCACGCCCTTGGCGGTACGCCGGCCGGTCTGCAGCAGCCGGCCGTCGGCGAGTACGACGTCCAGGCCGAGCACGTACTCGGCGGTGACGCCGTACTTCACGCAGCACAGGCCGCCGGACGCGGTGCCGATGTTGCCGCCGATGGAGCACATCTCCCAGCTGGAGGGGTCCGGCGGGTAGTACAGGCCGTGCTCGTTCACCGCGCGGGAGAGGGTGGCGTTGATGACGCCGGGCTCGACGACCGCGATCCGGTCGACGGGGTTGATCTCCAGGATGCGGTCCATCTTGGTGAGGGAGAGGACGATGCAGCCGTCGGAGGCGTTGGCGGCGCCGGAGAGGCCGGTGCGGGAGCCCTGCGGGACGACGGGGACGCGCAGCGCGGTGGCGGTGCGCATGACGTGCTGGACCTGCTCGACGGTGCGCGGCAGGACGACGACGGCGGGGGTGCCGGCTTCGCAGAAGCTGGCCATGTCGTTGGCGTAGGAGCCGGTGACGTCGGGGTCGGTGAGGACCGCCTCTTCGGGGAGTCCGGCGCGCAGCTGTGCGATGAGGTCCATGGCGCCACCTTGGCATTCGTGTGGGCTACACGGAAGATCGCGGAGGGTGGTTTTCGCCGGGAATCCGGGGGCCGTTCCGGGCCCGGGCGAGACGCCCGGGCCCGGCATCGCGGCTTACAAATTCCCGCGCTTCTCCTGCTCGCGCTCGATCGCCTCGAAGAGCGCCTTGAAGTTGCCCTTGCCGAAGCCCATCGAGCCGTGCCGCTCGATCATCTCGAAGAAGACGGTCGGGCGGTCCTGGACCGGCTTGGTGAAGATCTGCAGCAGGTACCCGTCCTCGTCGCGGTCGACGAGGATCTTCAGCTCGCGCAGCGTCTCCACGGGGACGCGGGTCTCGCCCGCCCAGTCGCCGAGGGTGTCGTAGTACGAGTCGGGGGTGTCCAGGAACTCCACGCCGGCCGCGCGCATCGCGCGCACCGTGGCGACGATGTCGTTCGTGGCGAGCGCGATGTGCTGGACGCCGGCGCCGCCGTAGAACTCCAGGTACTCGTCGATCTGCGACTTCTTCTTCGCGATCGCGGGCTCGTTGATCGGGAACTTGACCTTGCGGGTGCCGTCCGCGACGACCTTGGACATCAGCGCGGAGTACTCGGTGGCGATGTCGTCGCCGACGAACTCCTTCATGTTCGTGAAGCCCATGACCTTGTTGTAGAAGGCCACCCACTCGTTCATCTTGCCGAGCTCGACGTTGCCGACGCAGTGGTCGATGGCCTGGAAGAACCGTTTCGCCGGGGGCTCGACGATCGGGTTGGCCGCGACGAAGCCCGGGAGATACGGGCCGTCGTAGCCGGAGCGCTCGACCAGGGTGTGCCGGGTCCTGCCGTACGTCGCGATGACCGCGCGCACGACCGTGCCGTGCTCGTCCTTGGCCTCGTACGGCTCCTCGATGCCGCGCGCGCCGTGCTCGACGGCGTAGGCGTACGCGGCGCGGGCGTCGGGGACCTCGATGGCCAGGTCGATCACGCCGTCGCCGTGCGCGGCGACGTGGTCGGCGAGGAAGCGGCCCCACTCGGTCGAGGGCTTGATGACGGAGGTGAAGACGAAGCGGGCGCCGCCGGACTCCAGGACGTAGGAGGCGGTCTCGCGGCTGCCGTTCTCCGGGCCGGAGTACGCGACGCGCTTCATGCCGAAGGCCGTGGAGTAGTAGTGCGCGGCCTGCTTGGCGTTGCCGACGGCGAAGACGACGGCGTCCATCCCCTTCACCGGGAAGGGGTCCGCCTGCGCTGCCGTACCGGGTGAATGATCGATGGTCTCAGTCATGGCGGCAGATTCCCTCCGAACCACAAGGTGCGCAACAGTTTGCGTTTCGTCTGCGCATATTGATCAGCGACTGGGCAGTACTCTCGGGCGATCTGTACAGCATGACCACTCGAAGGGGCTCTATGGCGATCGATCATCTGGACGGCCGGCTCATCGAACTGCTCGCGGAGGAGCCGCGGATCGGCGTACTGGAGGCATCGCGGCGGCTCGGCGTCGCGCGCGGCACGGTGCAGGCGCGACTGGACCGGCTGCAGTCCAATGGAGTGATCCGCGGCTTCGGCCCCGATGTGGATCCGGCGGCACTGGGCTATCCGGTGACCGCTTTTGCCACCTTGGAGATCAAACAGGGCCAAGGCGCGGACGTTCGTAATCATTTGGCAACCGTCCCTGAGGTCCTTGAGCTGCATACAACGACTGGACATGGGGACATGCTCTGCAGATTGGTTGCACGTTCCAACGCCGATCTGCAACGTGTCATCGACCGGGTTGTCGGCTTTGATGGCATCATGCGTGCCTCGACCGCGATTGTTATGGAAAATCCGGTCCGGCTGCGCATCATCCCCCTGGTGCAACAGGCGTCGGGGGACTGACCGAGGAGACGCCGAGTGAGCTTCTGGGAGTACGTCGCCGGCCGGCACACCCAGCTGCTGATCGACACGTATCAGCACGCCAGCGCGGTGTTCCAGTGCATGGTCCTCGCCACCCTCATCGGGGTGCTCATCGGCGTCCTCACCTACCGCAGCGAGTGGGTGGGCAACCTCGCCACCACCGCGACCGCCACGATCCTGACCATTCCCTCGCTGGCCATGATCGGCCTGCTCATCCCCATCGTCGGCCTGGGCGTCGCGCCCACGGTCGTCGCCCTCACCCTCTACGGGCTGCTGCCGATCGTCCGTAACGCCGTCGTCGGCCTGCGCGGGGTGGACCCCACGCTGGTCGACGCGGCGAAGGGCATCGGCATGTCCCGGGCCGCCCGGCTGTTCAAGGTCGAACTGCCGCTCGCCTGGCCGCCCATCCTTACCGGCATCCGGGTCGCCACCCAGATGCTGATGGGCATCGCCGCGATCGCCGCGTTCGCCTCCGGCCCCGGCCTCGGCAACGAGATCTTCCGCGGCATCGCCTCCCTGGGCAGCGCCAACGCGCTGAACCAGGTCCTCGCGGGGACCCTCGGCATCGTGGTACTCGCGCTCCTCTTCGACGCCGTTTACGTCCTCATCGGACGCCTGACCATCCCCAGGGGGATCCGTGCCTGAGCAGACCACAACGGGCGCCGCCATCCAGCTGGAAGACCTCACCAAGCGCTATCCGGGCAGCGCGGTCCCGGCGGTGGACGACGTCACCATGGACATCAAGGCCGGCGAGATCGTGATCCTCGTCGGGCCGTCCGGGTGCGGCAAGTCCACCACCCTGAAGATGATCAACCGGCTGATCGAGCCCACCTCGGGCCGCATCAAGATCGGCGACGAGGACGTCACCGACATGGACCCGGTCAAGCTGCGCCGCAAGGTCGGCTACGCGATCCAGTCCTCCGGCCTCTTCCCGCACATGACGGTGGCCCAGAACATCGCACTCGTACCGAAGATGATCGGCTGGTCCCGGGCGAAGATCAAGAACCGGGTCGAGGAGATGCTGGACCTGGTCGGCCTGGACCCCCGCGAGTTCCACGGCCGCTACCCGCGCCAGCTCTCCGGCGGCCAGCAGCAGCGCGTCGGCGTGGCCCGCGCGCTCGCCGCCGACCCGCCCGTACTCCTGATGGACGAGCCGTTCGGCGCGGTCGACCCGATCACCCGCGACCATCTCCAGGACGAGCTGATCCGGCTCCAGCACGAGCTGCACAAGACGATCGTCTTCGTCACCCACGACTTCGACGAGGCCATCAAGCTCGGCGACCGGATCGCCGTACTGCGCGAGCGCTCGCACATCGCCCAGTTCGACACCCCCGAGGCCATCCTCACCAACCCCACCGACGACTTCGTGTCCGGCTTCGTGGGCGCGGGCGCGGCCCTGAAGCGCCTGAACCTCACCCGCGTCCGCGACGTGGAGATCGTCGACTTCCCCACCGCCACCATCGAGGACCCGCTGCAGTCCATCTTCGACAAGCTGCGCGACGGCGCCAGCAACGAACTGCTGCTGCTGGACCGGCACAACCGGCCGTACAAATGGCTGCGCCGCGGCGACCTCACGCTGGCCAAGGGATCGCTCGCGCGGGCCGGCACGCTGGTGCACGACACGGTCACCCGGGACGCCACGCTGCGGGACGCGCTGGAAGCGGTACTCACCGACAACGCGGGCCGGGTCGCGGTCACCGGGCGGCGCGGCGAGTACACCGGCGTCGTCGACATGGAGACGCTGATGAGCAATGTGCACGAGCTGCTGGACGCCGACCGGCTGGACGCCATCGAGCACCGGCACCAGCTGGAGGAGCAGCGCGCCCACCAGACCCACCGGGAGCAGGAGGGCACCGACAGCGCCCACGGAGCCTCGGCATGAGCCCGCGCGCGGAGCGGACGCCGCGGGAGGACCGGCCGCCGGGCGAGCACGAGGTGCAGGGGCTGGCCTTCCGGGACGAGGTGCGCGGCGGCGAGCGCGAGGAGGAGCCGCCGGCGCCGCCGACCCAGGAGCAGCGCCGGATCACCTGGCAGAAGGCGACCTTCCTGCCGTTCGTCCTGCTGGCCGCGCTGCTCGCCACCTGGCTGTGGTTCCGCGGCGCGCATCTGGACTCCATCGCCCACCAGGCCGTCGACGACGGCAAGGTGTGGATGGCGCTGCGTCAGCACATCTGGCTGACCGCGGTCTCCACCTTCTTCGTACTGATCATCGCGATTCCGCTGGGCATCGCGCTGACCCGGGCGAAGCTGCGGAGGGCGACCCCGGCGGCGATGGCGCTGGCCAACCTCGGCCAGGCGGTCCCGGCCCTCGGTCTGCTGGTGCTGCTGGTCATCTGGCTCGGCGTCGGTCCCAAGGCCGCGATCATCGGCATGATCATCTATGCCGTGCTGCCCGTACTGGCCAACACCATCGCCGGGCTCCAGGCCATCGACCCCACCCTCACCGAGGCGGCCCGGGGCGTCGGCATGTCGCCGCTGGGCGTGCTCACCAAGGTCGAACTGCCGCTGGCGGTCCCGCTGATCCTGGCCGGCATCCGCAACGCGCTGGTACTGAACGTCGGCACCGCCACCCTCGCCACGTTCGGCGGCGGCGGGGGCCTGGGCGACCTGATCTCTGCGGGGATCGTCACCCAGCGCATGCCGGTGCTGGTCCTGGGTTCCGTACTGACCATTGCGCTGGCTCTGCTGGTCGACTGGCTGGCATCGCTCGCCGAACTGCTGATGCGGCCGCGCGGCCTGGAGGGGACGACCTGATGGGGAACCGGCGTACGTACCGGAGCACCGCCCTCGCGGCGGCCGGGACGCTCCTCGCGACGCTCGCGCTGGGCGGCTGCGGCCTGGTCAGCGGCAGCCCGATGACGGACGAGGTCAAGCCCGGCAAGGATGCGGGCTACCAGGGGCAGCCGCTGAAGGGCGCGCAGCTGACGGTGACCTCGAAGGAGTTCACCGAGCAGATCGTGCTCGGCCAGATCATGGGCCTGGCGCTGCAGGCGGCCGGCGCCACGGTCGTGGACAAGACCAACATCCAGGGCTCGATCGGCGCCCGCGAGGCGGTGACCTCCGGCACGGCCGACGGCAGTTACGAGTACACCGGTACGAGCTGGATCACCTACCTCGGCCACACCGAGCCCATCCCCGACGAGCGCAAGCAGTGGGAGGCCGTGAAGGCCGCCGACAAGAAGAAGAACCTGGTCTGGCTGCCGTACTCGGAGCTGAACAACACCTACGCGCTGGCGCTGCTGCCCTCCGACCAGAAGAAGTACGGCGTCTCGAACCTCTCGGACCTGGCCGGGCTGTTGAAGCGGGACCCGGACGCGGTCACGCTGTGCGTGGAGAACGAGTTCGCGACCCGTAACGACGGGCTGCCCGGCATGGTCAAGAAGTACGGCCTGAAGATCCCGCCGGGGAATGTGAAGCGGATGTCGGCCGGGGTCATCTACACGCAGGTCAAGAAGGGCGGCACCTGCACCTTCGGCGAGGTCTACACGACCGATGGGCGCATCCAGGCGATGGGCCTGAAGACGCTCGCGGACGACAAGCACTTCTTCCCGAACTACAACGTGGCGCCGCAGATGTACGCGCCGACGATGAAGAAGTACCCGGCCATCGCCGAGGTGCTCAATCCGATCACCAAGGCGCTGAACAACAAGACGGCGCAGCGGCTCAACGGCAAGGTCGACGTGGCCGGCGAGGACCCGCACGAGGTCGCCAAGGACTGGCTGGTGGAGGAAGGGTTCATCAAGGAGGGGACGGGCTGAGCGCCTCCCGGCAACCGGGGCCCCCGGTCAGCAGCTGGGGACCCGGCCGCCGGAGTTCAGCGCCTTCAGGTCGTCCACCGCGCCGGTCAGCGTGGTGACCGGGATCAGCCGCATGTCCTTCGGGAGGTTGGCGCGGGCGTCGGAGCACTCCTCGCGCGGCACGAGGAAGTACTTCGCGCCCTCGCGGTGCGCGGCTTGCGTCTTCAGCGCCACGCCGCCGACCGGGCCGACCTTGCCGTCGGCGGTGATCGTGCCGGTACCGGCGATGGACCGGCCGCCGGTCAGGTCGTGGCCCGCGCCGTCCCCGTCGATCGTGTCGATGATCCCCAGCGTGAACATCAGGCCGGCGCTGGGGCCGCCCACGTCCGCCAGCTTCAGGTCGACCCGTACGTCCTTCGGGGAGCGGTGCAGATAGCGCAGGGCCGCCTCGACCGCGTCGTCCTGCGACTGCTTCATCTGCGCGGCGTTGTGCTCGGCGACCTCTTCGGTGCTGTCGCCGACCGGGTAGACCGCGTCGCGCGGCATCACGGCCTCGTCGCGCCGGAACCAGCCCTTGAGCACGTCCGTCACGCGCGCCGAGGCCTCCGGGCCGGTGGCGACGATGGCCGTCATCCGCAGCTCGCCGCTGGTCTTCCGGGCCTTGGCGCCGTGCACGGTGATGACCGGCTCGCCCTTGTGCTTGCCGAGCACGTTCGCGGCCGGCCCCGGGTAAGCGATCGAGAACGGCAGCGGTACGAAGGCGGCGACGGCGAGGAGCGCGAGGACGAGGGCGGAGCAGACCGCCAGGGCGCGGGTGCGAGGAGACACCCCGCCACCCTAGATGACCACCGTCACCGCAGTGCCTCCGCCACCTCCTTGGCCGCCTCCACGACACGGGCGCCGACCCGCTCCGGTACGGCGTCGGCGAGGAGCACCACGCCGACGCTGCCCTCGATGCCGCTCACCCCGAGCAGCGGCGCAGCGGCGCCGCTCGCGCCGGCCTCCAGCTCACCATGGGTCAGCGCGAGCCCGTCGCCTTCCGTGCAGCCCTGCCGGGCGGCCAGGATGGCCCGGCCCGCGGCCCCGCGGTCCAGCGGGTGCCGGAATCCGGCGCGGTACGCCACGTGGTAATCCGTCCAGGTCGGCTCGACGACGGCGACGGCCAGCGCCTCCATGCCGTCGACGAGCGTGAGGTGGGCCGTGGCACCGAGGTCCTCGGCCAGCGAGCGCAGCGCGGGCAGCGCGGCCTCGCGGACCAGGGGGTGCACCTGGCGGCCCAGGCGCAGTACGCCCAGCCCCACCCTTGCCCGCCCGCCGATGTCGCGGCGGACCAGCGCGTGCTGTTCCAGGGTGGCCAGCAGCCGGTAGACGACGGTCCTGTTGACGCCGAGCTTGTTGGAGAGCTCGGTGACGGTCAGGCCGTGATCGGTATCGGCGAGCAGCTTGAGGACACGCAGTCCTCGGTCGAGCGTCTGGGAGGTCTCCGCTGTCACGACGCCCCCTCCTCGGGTGAGTGTGGCGGCTCCAGGGGGAGGTCGCGCTGCCGGTCCCACGGCAGCGCTGACGAGGCCGCCGGTTCGGCACCGGCTGCGCTCCGCGGCGGCGCTGCCACGGGGCGTGTTCGTGACCGGGACAGTAGCGATCCAGTCCGGTCAGCGGAAGAGTCCGTCCAGAATCCGGGCTCAGCTGACCGCTCTATCCCGATTGGTCCCGCCGTGGCGGCACGGGGTGCCGGGCGCGTGGCCGGTCCGCGCGCCCGGTACCGGAGGCGTCACCGCATCCGCGTGGCCCACTCCTGGACCTTCTTGATCCGCTCGCGGATCTGCCCGGCGGTGGCCTCCGCGCTCGGCGGTCCGCCGCACACCCGGCGCAGCTCGTTGTGGATCACCCCGTGCGGCTTGCCGCTCTGGTGCACGTACGCGCTGACCAGCGTGTTCAGCTGCTTCCGCAGCTCCAGCAGCTCCTTGTGGGTGACCACGGGGCGCCGCTCGGCCGGCAGCTCCAGCAGGTCCGCCTCCTCGGCGGGCCGCTTCTTGCTGTGCGCGATCTGCCGGGCCTGCCGCTTCTGCAGCAGCATCTGCACCTGGTCCGGCTCCAGCAGCCCGGGGATGCCGAGGTAGTCCTGCTCCTCTTCACTTCCCGCGTGCGCCTGCATGCCGAATTCGGCGCTGTTGTAGAGCACCCGGTCGAAGACCGCGTCGGACTCCAGCGCCTCGAAGGAGAACTGCTCCTGCTCGCCGGTGTCCTCGTCCTGCTCCTTGTTCGCCTCGTCCATCTCCTTCTCGGACTCGGCGTACGGGTCTTCCTCGCTGTCCTTCTTCGGCTTGTCGAGCACGTGGTCGCGCTCGACCTCCATCTCGTTCGCGAAGCCGAGCAGCATGGGCACGGTCGGCAGGAAGACCGAGGCCGTCTCGCCGCGCCGCCGCGACCGTACGAAACGGCCCACGGCCTGCGCGAAGAACAGCGGCGTGGAGATCGTCGTGGCGTACACGCCGACCGCGAGCCGCGGCACGTCGACGCCCTCCGACACCATCCGGACCGCGACCATCCACCGGTCGTCCGACTGCGAGAAGTCGTCGATGCGCTTCGAGGCGCCGGTGTCGTCGGAGAGGACCAGCGTCGCCTTGTTCCCCGTTATCTCCCGGATCAGCTTCGCGTACGCGCGCGCCTGCTCCTGGTCGGACGCGATGACGAGCGCGCCCGCGTCCGGGATGGACTTCCGTACCTCCGTCAGCCGCTGGTCGGCCGCGCGCAGCACGTTCGGCATCCACTCGCCGCGCGGGTCCAGCGCGGTGCGCCAGGCCTGCGAGACGGCGTCCTTGGTCATCGGCTCGCCCAGCCGCGCCGCGATCTCGTCACCGGCCTTGGTCCGCCAGCGCATGTTGCCGCTGTAGGACATGAAGATGACGGGCCGGACGACGCCGTCGGCCAGCGCGTTCCCGTAGCCGTACGTGTAATCCGCCGAGCTGCGCCGGATGCCGTCGTTCCCCTCTTCGTAGGTCACGAAGGGGATCGGGTTGGTGTCCGAACGGAAGGGCGTACCGGTCAGGGCCAGCCGCCGGGTCGCCGGCTCGAAGGCCTCCTGGCACGCCTCGCCCCACGACCGGGAGTCACCGGCGTGGTGGATCTCGTCAAGGATCACCAGCGTCTTGCGCTGCTCGACGCGGTTGCGGTGCAGCATCGGCCGGACGCCCACACCCGCGTACGTCACCGCGACACCGTGGTACTCGCGGCTCAGCGGCCCGGCGCTGTACTCGGGGTCCAGCTTGATGCCCAGCCGGGCGGCCGCCTCCGCCCACTGCTTCTTCAGGTGCTCGGTGGGCGCCACCACGGTCACCTGCTGCACGACGTGGTGGTGCAGCAGCCACGAGGCGAGGGTGAGCGCGAAGGTGGTCTTGCCCGCGCCCGGGGTCGCGACCGCGAGGAAGTCCCGCGGCTGGGTCTCGATGTACTTGTCCATCGCACCCTGCTGCCAGGCGCGCAGCTTGTTCGCGGTACCCCAGGGGGCCCGTCCCGGGAAGGCCGGGGACAGGTGCTGGTTGTTCATGGCGCTGGTGGTAGTACTCACGGTCTCCGTCGGCTGGCTCGGCGATCGGCAACCGCGTCAGCGTACCGGTGAGATCCGGGCGGCAACGGATTTCCGGCCGGGGGTCGGAGCGGGTGCGACCCAGCTCACACCCGACTCACCCCGCTCGCCCGTCCGTCGGTACGGGCCGCAGCCGGGTCGCCACGTATGCGCCGACCAGCGCGACCAGGGACATCGCGGCGAAGACGGCGGCGAAGGCGGCCGGGTGCGCGGCGCTGGACGCACCGGCGTGCGCGCCGGGTTGAGCGGTGGCGACCGCGCCGCCGCCGAAGGCGATGAAGAGGATGCCGCTGATGCCGACGAAGGTGATGTTGCCCAGCGCGTCGGACACCTGGAGCGAGGCGGAATTGCGGCCCGCGTCCTCGGGGCGCGACAGCTTGAGCAGCAGCACACTGCCGCTGGAGATCGTCAGCCCCATCCCGAACCCGGCGATGATCCAGGCGCCCGCCACGACGGCGGCCGGGACGGCCTCGACGAGCGCCAGCGGTACGAGGGCGACCGCCAGCGCCATCAGCAGCATCCCGAGGCACATCAGCCGCTCACGGTACGGCTCCAGCCGCGGGCGGCTCTGTGTGTACGAGCCGAGCGCCCAGGTCAGCCCGCCGCCGGTGAGCGAGAGCCCGGCCAGCGTCGGGCTCAGCCCCCGCTGGGTCACCAGCATCAGCGGCACAAAGCTCTCCGCGGCGAGCAGCGCACCGGCCGCGAGCCCGCGGATCAGGACGACGGACGGCAGCCCGCGCGCGGCCCGGAACGTGCCTTTGGGGAGCAGCCGCAGCACCGACGGTACGAGCAGCGCCAGCCCGGCGGCAGCGGGCAGCAGGGCGAGCGGCCGCAGGTCCTGCCCCGCGTACTGCAGCAGCCCGGCACCGGCGGCCACGGCGAGCGCGAGCAGGATGCGCCGACGGTCGAGCGGCGCCGGGTCGTTCGCGTCCCGGGGCAGCTTGCGCAGCGCCGGCAGCATGACGGCGAGCGGCAGCAGCACCAGTACGGGTATGGAGAGGAAGACCCAGCGCCAGCCGAGGTGCTCGGTGACCGTCCCCGAGACGACAGGGCCGACGATCACCGGCAGCACCCAGGCCGCCGAGAACGACGCGAGCACGGCCGGCCGCAGCCGCTCCGGATACGCCCGGCTCACGACCACGTACAACGCGACGATCACCAGCCCGCCGCCCAGCCCCTGCACCGCGCGCCCCGCGACGAACGTCCACATCGTCGGCGCGGCACCCGCCAGCACCAGCCCGCCCCCGAAGGTGAAGATGCCGCTGAACAGCGGCGCGAGCGGCCCGTTCCGGTCGCACCACGCCCCCGACAACGCCATCGAGAACAGACTGGCCGTGAAGTACGCGGAGAAGGCGAACGCGTACAGCCCGATCCCGTCCAGCGCCCGCGCGGCCACCGGCATCGCCGTGTTCACGGCACTCGCCTCGAACGCGATCAGCGAGACGACGGAGATGATGCCGAGGGTGAGGGCCCGGTGGGTACGGCCGAGGACGCCGCCCTCGACGTTCGCCGGACCCGGTACGGGTGCGGGCACGGGTACGGGCTGTCCCTCGGCATCCGGGACGGCGACATCGGCGACATCACTGTCGCGCGGATCGGCGGTGGTCATCCCGCCACAGTAAGGCCCGCGAACGGGCTACACCCCTGTCGTTCGCCCTGTCATTCGTCCGAACTCCGGCTCCGTCGCCGGACCTACGACACGCCACGCCGGTACGGGATGCCCGATCCGGCGCGCTGCCGCACACTGCCTTCCATGCCTCACTACCGCTCGTACGACGGCAGCGAACTGCACTACCGCGTGCTCGGCCCGGCGGAGTCCGAGTCCGGACTCCCGCCGCTGGTCTGCCTGGCCGGCGGCCCCGCCCGCGATGCCGAATACCTCGGCGACCTGGGCGGCCTCGACGCCGCCCGGCAGCTGATCGTCCCGGACAGCCGCGGCACCGGCGACTCCCCGCCCGCCGAGGACCCCGACTCGTACGCCTTCCCCCGCCTCGCCGAGGACCTGGAGGCACTCCGCGCCCACCTGGGCCTCGAACGCTTCGCCCTCCTCGCGCACAGCGCGGCCGCTGCCACCGCGCAGGCGTACGCCGCCACCCACCCCGACCGCCTGACCCGCCTCGTCCTGGTCTGCCCCGGCTCCCGCCTCCAGGGCGAACTCCCCGACGACGCCCGCGAGATCTTCGAGTCCCGCGCCCACGAGGACTGGTGGCCGGACGCCTCCGTCGCCGTCCAGCGCCTCGCGGAGACCGGCGACATGGACGAGGTACGCGGCCTCCTCCAACGGGCCGCCCCCATGGCGTACGGCCAGTGGGACGCCCCGCAACGCGCCCACGCCGCCACCGAGCCCGCCCAGCTCAACCCGGTCCCCCGCGCCGGCTTCTGGCAGTCCATCGACGACCGCACCCGCGAAGCCGTGCTGACGGCCCTCCACGACGTCCCCTGCCCCGTCCTGGTCATCACCGGCGACCGCGACGCCCTCTCCGGCATGCGCGCCGGCGAACTGGTGGCCGCCTCCTTCCCCCACGCCCACCTCCGCCCCCTCCACCTGACGGGCCACTACCCCTGGGTCGACGACCCGCCCCACTTCCGCACCCTGCTCGAAACCTTCCTCCGCACCGGCGAACCCCCCACCACATGAACACCGTGTTGCCTCGCATTGCCCCGCGTTACCCCCCATGACGACCACATGGCACCCGCCCCCGAACCCTTGCCCCCTCCCCCGCCCCCCGGCCTACAGTCAAGACATCGCTCCACCTTGGCCGTGTGCCCGAGTGGCTCAGGGGCTCGCCTGCAAAGCGAGTTACGCGGGTTCAATTCCCGCCACGGCCTCCGTACGGACGGACCGCCCATTCACGGTGTCCGACCCACTGCCCGTGTCCGCTGGTCTGTTCAGCGGACACGGGCAGACATGTTTTCCGGCTCCGCACGGTACTCACTGGCTGACGGATCAAGGGCGGCCGGAAGGAATGTGCGATGGGTGAGACGTATGGGCCTGGTGGGTCCAGTAGTGACGCCGTTGAGGGTGTTGACGAAGAAGATCTGGAGAGGCCGGAGAAGGATCGGCGGGAGGTGGAGGTGGCGCAGGAGGCCATTGGGGAGGATCCGCGGCATCCGCACCATCCGGCGGCACAGGAGGACGCCGAGGACGACGCTGAGGGCGGTTAGGCGCTCCGCGTCGTCCTCGGGGCCAGGGCTGCGGGGTCAGGTCAGGGGGGTCAGGGCTGCGGCCTGGGGGCGGATGGGGAGGCGGCCTATGGGGCGGCCGGTGGCGGCGCGGACGGCGGAGGCCACCGCGGCCGGGGCGGCGACCACGGGGGCCGCGGAGACCGGCTTGGCGCCGAAGGGGGCGACCACGTCCCGTTCCTCGACGAGCTTGACGATGCGGATGTCGGGGGCGTCGAGGGAGGTCGGGAGGGGGTAGCCCGTCAGGTCGGGGTGGCGGACCAGGCCGCGGGTGGTGCGGAGGTTCTCCATCAGGGCCGCGCCCAGGCCCTGCGTGACGCCCGCTTCGATGCGCGCGCGGAGCTGGGCGGGGTTCAGTACCCGGCCGACGTCCTGGGCGACGGACATCTCGACGACGCGGATGGTGCCGAGCTCGATGTCGACGTCGGCGACGCAGCGGATCGCGCAGAAGGCGAGGCCGACGAACGCGTCACCCTGGCCGGTCTCGTCCAGCGGCTCGGTCGGATGCGGGCGGCACTGGGCCGTGGCCCACAGTTCCTTGCCGTTCAGCGCCTCGGCGACGGTGGTGCTCAGTACGCCGTCGTACGAGGTGATCTTGCCGTCGGTGATCTGGAGCAGCTCGGTGGACATGCCGAACTTGTGAGCGAGGGGCTGGAGGAGCTGGGTGCGGACCATCTTGGCCGCGCGTTCCACGGCCCCGCCCGAGACCCACGTATGACGGCTGTGGCAGGCCGCGCCGGCCGGGGGCTGGTCGGTGTCGACGGCCGCGACGTGCACCTCTTCGACGCCCAGGGTCTCCTGGACGATCTGACGGGCGAGCGTGGAGAAGCCCGAACTGGTCTCCACCGCAGCACAGATGACGGTCGCCACCGAGCCGTTGACCTTGACCGTGGCCGTGGAGACCTCGTCCGCGCCCTCCGCGCCGAGCATGTGGACCATGCCGACGCCGTACCCGACGCCACGGCGCACCGCGGACGGGTCGCCCGCGCCCTCCGGACCGCCCGGCAGCAGCCACTCCTCCTGCGGCGCGTCCTTCGGCAGGTCGGGCAGCGGCGCCTCCTGTACGGCGCGCAGCAGTTCGGCGACCGGGGCCGGGCAGGTGACCGTCTGGGACGTGGGGAGGATGTCGCCGGTGGCCATGGCGTTGCGGAGGCGGATCTCGGCCGGTTCCAGGCCGAGCTTGGCCGCCAGCTTGTCCATCTGGCCCTCGTACGCGGCACACACCTGCATCGCGCCCTCGCCGCGCAGATGCCCTGCGGGCGGGTTGTTCGTACGGACCGCCCAGCCCTCCACGAAGGCGTGCGGCACGACGTACGGGCCGCAGGCGAAGGAGACCGCGGCGGCCAGCGCGTCGGCCGAGGTGTCGGCGTACGCGCCCGCGTCCATCAGGATCTGCGCCTCGACCTTCACCAACGTGCCCTCGGAGTCGGCGTGGTGCCGGTAACGGAGGATGGTCGGGTGCCGGTGGGCGTGCGAGAGGAAGGACTCCTCGCGGGTGGCGGCGAGCTTGACCGGGCAGCCGGTACGGAGCGCCAGGAGGCCCAGCGGGAGCTGGATGCCGGGGTCCTCGCGGTCGGCGGTGGCGCCGGGCACGCCCGTCACCACGACCTTGACCTTGTCCTGCGGCAGCCCGAAGCACGCGGCGGCGAGGTCGCGGTCGGCGTGCGGGTCGGTGGCGGCGGTGTAGATCTCCACGCCGCCGTCGGGGCGCGGCACTGCCAGCCCGGCCTCGGCACCGATGGGCGCCGGGTCCTGGCGGCCGATCCGGTACAGCCCCTCGACGACGACGTCACCGGCCGCCTCCGGGTCGCCGAAGCGCAGCGGGATGTGCCGTACGAGGTTGCCGTCCGGGTGCAACGGCTCGGCCTCGAAAGCGAGTTGGGGGTCGGTGACCGGCTCCAGCACTTCGTACTCGACGGCGATGGCGGCGGCCGCGAGCCGGGCCGTGTCAGGGTGGTCGGCGGCGATCGCGGCGATCGGCTCGCCGTGGTGGCGCACCTCGTCCTTGGCGAAGACCGGCCGGTCGGGGGTGCCGCGCCCGTGCCCGGCGTCCCCGGGGACGTCCTCGTGCGTGACGACGGCCCGTACGCCGGGCATCTCGGCGGCCTGCTTGGTGTCGATCGACAGGATGCGGGCGCGGGGGTGCGGGGACCGCAGGATCGCGGCCCACAGCAGGCCCTCGGCCCACAGGTCGGCCGCGTACGGGAAGGTGCCCTGGGTCTTGGCGGGCGCGTCGGCGGACGGCAGCGAGACGCCCAGGCCGTGCGGCAGCGGCTCGGCCTCGGCGGCCGGGGCACTGCCGGAGGCGGGGCTGACGGTGACGGAGCCGGCGCCCTCGTGCGTGCCGGTCATGCGCGGCCTCCCGATTGCGGGTCGGCCCCCGGGCCCTGGGGGTTCGGGTGGTGGGGGTGGTCTGGCTGGTGGGGCGAGTGGGGGTCCGGGTCCCCCAAGTCCTCGATCAGTGCCTCCCGGCCGTACGAGTCGTGCTCGGAGGCGAGGGCGTCCCGGCCGTACGAGTCGTCATGGCCGTACGAGTCCTGGTGCCCGGCGAGGGCGTCCTGGCCGTAGGAACCGTGCTCGGAGGCGAGGGCGTCGCGACCGTACGAGTCGTGGCCGGCGTACGGGTCACCGTTGTAGGCGGGATCGGCGTACGGGTCGGGGGCCGCGGTGCCGTAGGGGTCCTGGGCGGCGGTGTGCGGGTCGCTGCCGTAGGGGTCGGCGGTGTACTCGGGGGCGTACTCAGGGGCGGTGTACTGCTCGGGGCCGGGCGCGCCGCCCTCGGGGTACGTGCCGTCGGAGTAGGCGCCCTCGGAGTACTGGCCGTCGGAGTACTGGCCGTCGGAATACTGGCTCGCGGGGTCCGTGTGGCCGTAGGGCGGCTCGGCGGCGTGCGGTTCCCCCGCGTACGCCGCCGGGTCCGCCGGGCCTGCCTGGTGCGGGATGCGGGCGGCCGGTTCGTGCTGATCCTGCACCTGGTCCGGAGCCTGGTCGTGGCCCTGCGCCTGGTCGTGTTCCTGATCGTGGTCGTCGGCGGCGGCCTGGGCGGCCTCGGTACGGGAACGGGCGACCTCCTGCACGGCGTCCAGGACGCCGCGGTACCCGGAGCAGCGGCAGAGGTTGCCGCACAGGGCCTGGCGGGCCTGCAGCTCGGTGGGGGCGTGGTTGCCCTCCAGGAGGTCGTGCACGGTCATGGCCATGCCCGGTACGCAGAAGCCGCACTGCACCGCACCGGAGGCGGCGAGCGCACGCTGCACATCGGACGGTGCGCCGTCCTTGGCCAGGCCCTCGACCGTACGGACCTCGCTGCCGGCCGTGGTCGCGCCGGGCACCAGGCAGGACGCCACGAGGCGGCCGTCGACCTGTACGGAGCAGGCCCCGCACTCGCCCTGGGAGCAGCCGTCCTTGGCCCCCGCGAGGCCGAGCCGCTCGCGCAGCACGTAGAGCAGGGACTCGCCGATCCAGGCGTCCGTGACGGGGCGGTCGACGCCGTTCACGGTGAGGACGTACGAAGCACGGGGGTGTTCGAGGTCGGCGTGCGGGGCGGGGTCGACGGGCGCGGCAGCGGGCGCGGATTCCGCGGTTTCCGCGGGCTCTTCGGAGGAGGCCTCGGGCTCCTTGGGCTCCTTGGGCTCTTCGGGTGTTACGAGCTCCTCGGGCTGCTCCTCGGGCTGCTCCTCGGGCTGCTCCTCGGGCTTCTCGAGCTCCTCCGACTCCTTGGGGCCGTCGGACTGCTCGGGGGCCTCGGACGAGGTGATCTCGGTGGGCGCCTCTTCCGGCTCCTCGGAAGCGGGGGCCTCCGGGGCCGCCACTGCCTCGGGGGCCGCCGCCGCTTCGGGAGCCGCGGGCACGTCGGCGTCGGCGTCGACCTCGGCGTCCTCCGCCGGGGAGACGGGCTCGGCGGGTTCCGCCGGCGCCTCGACCTCAGCCACGGTCTCGGTCTCGGTCTCGGTCTCGACCGCAGCCTCGACCTCGGCCTCGGCAGCAGGTGCTGTCTCCTCCGAGACACTCGCCTCCTCGGGATCACCCACCTCAGCAACCTGCGGCTCTTCAGCAGCCGCCGACCCAGCCGCAGCCTCGGTCACAGCCTCGGCCCCCGGCTCGGCAACCGGCGCAGCCTCCGCCTGCGGCAACGGCTTCGGCCTCGTGCCGGAGACCAGGGCGTCGGCCAGCGCGATGCCGTCCGCGATGCCACCGCCACCCGGCGTGCTGAACAGGCTCTGGTACGACGGGGGTTGAGTGCTCTGGCCGGGGCTCGGCCACTGCTCGCCCTGGACCGGGGGGACTCCGTGGCCCGTGGAACCCGGGTGCGGGGCGTGCAGGTCGCCGGGCAGCGGCCACTGCACACCGGCACCGGGCGCACTCGGCGCGGCGGGATGCGGCCCCACGTGGTACGGACCGACGTGCTGCGGAAGCATCTCCCCCGCGCCGCCGGCCTCGGCACCGCCGTCGGCGTTGAAGTTCCAGTGACCGGTGGCCTCCGGGCCGACGCCGGCCCCGGGCTGCTGAGCCGGAGGAGACTGCTGCGCCTGATCGCCTTCGTACACCGGGTAACCGCCGTGCGGCCCCTGACGGTCGTCGCCGACCAGGTACTCGCCGGACTCCTCCAGCACCTCGTCACCGGCGGTGGGGATCGTCCACCGGCCCGCTCCGTCCGCGCCCGCGACCGGCCACTCCACGGTGTCCGGCCCGTCGCTGTCCTTGTCCGCGGCACCACCGTGCTCCGCGCCACCACCGTGGCCCGCGGCACCGCCGTGCCCCGCGGGGCCACCGTGCTCGGCGCCGCCGTACGGCATCGCCGCCGGCGCGTCCGCCGCCGGGTCCATGAACGGCATGGTCCACTGGCCGGTCGACGCGGGGTCCATGCTCGCGCCGGCCGTCGGCGCCGCGTCGTACGGCGAGGCCCCCGCACCAGTACCCACACCCGCGACACCCGAAGTGTCCGGCGGAATGTAGCCGTGGCCAGGAGCCGCGAGCGGATCGGCGCCTGCCTCGCCCTCCGGGCCCACGCCCGCGCCGTACGCGTCACCGGCCACGCCGGCAGCAGGCGCGCCCTGCGTCCCGTAGATGGCTGCGCCGTACGCGCCGGGGGCGTAGCCGCCCGCGCCGTAGGCACCCGACCCGTACGCCCCGTTCAGCCCGTACGTCTCCAGGTCGTCGGGCAGCTGGACGAAGGCCGTGGCCTCCTGGTCGTACTCGCCCTGCGGCAGCGGCTCCCAGCCCTGTCCGTGCTGGGGCTGACGCGGGGTGTCCCCGTCACTCATGCGCCGGCCTCGCTTCGCTCGATTCGCTCGCTGCGCTCACTCACGAGAGCGCCCTCCCAAGTGCTCGGCGCGCCAGTGCTGCCACCGTACGGCGCAGGTGCAGGGCGGCGGGGGGCAGCGGGACCGCCTCCGTACCGTCCTCCGGCGGCGCGGGGTCCGGGATGCAGGCGGCGGCCACGTAGTCCCCGAAGGCGGTCAGTGCTTCGGGGGCCAGGCCGCGGTCGTTGTCCCAGTCGATGAGCGAGGCCACCCACTGCTCGGCGTCCAGGGGGCGCAGCGGCATCATCGCGACGGCGCCGACCGCGCAGCGCACGCCCCGGCGGGCTGGATCGAGGACCAGCGCGACCGATGCGGCCGCGCGCCCTGGTCCCGTCCGCCCGGTGGCTTTGAGGAACGTCTGCGGCGCGTGCAGCAGCGGCACCCGTACGAAGCCGACGATCTCGCCGGGGCGCAGCATCTCCATGCCCGCGAGCAGGTGGCTGACCGGGACCTCGCGGCGGGCGCCGCCCGGGCCCGCGACGATCACGGTGGCTTCGAGGGCCGCCAGTACCGGCAGGGTGTCGCCGGTCGGCGCGGCCGTGACGATGTTGCCGCCGAGCGTGCCGGCGTTACGGATCTGCGGCGGCCCGGCGGCGCGGGCGGCCGCGGCGAGGCCCGGGATCAGGGCCGCGAAGTCGGGGCGGCCCATGCGGGCGAGGGTGAGCCCTGCGCCGAGCAGCGCGTGGCCGTCCTGGTACTGCCAGCCGCGGATCTCGCTGATGCGGTTCAGGCCGACCAGCGCGGCCGGGCGCAGCAGCCCGGCGTTGACGGCGGCCATCAGATCGGTGCCGCCGGCCACCGGCACGGCGGCGGGCATGGCGGCCAGCGCCGCCACGGCCTCGTCGAGCGAGGCCGGCAACGTCACGGAATGCGACGCCTGCGGTGCGTGCGTGGTCAACCCAGCTGCCCCTTCCCCGGTGTCCCGGCTGTGCTGTTCCGCCTCGCCGTACGGTACGTGCTCACGGCCCGGACGTGGCAACTCTGGCACATCTTCGCAGGCCCGCGACGCGAGGGTCCATGAAGGCAGGTTCCGTCACCGACCTGCGGATTGGCGCTGGTTGGTCCTGGCACGTCCCGGACCTTCGAAGAGAGCGTATTGCCACCTTTCTCAAGCACCGTGCGTTACCGCACGTACCGCACATGCCGTGCACTTGACGTCACTTGACGCCTTATGACTGCCCACAGGCAGGTTCTGTGCGGGTGTTCGACATGCCGGGTCGACATACCGGGTCGGTGTACCGGAAAACGGGGCCGGCGCACCGGTCCGAAGTACCGGGTCGGCATGCTCGCGCCACGGCGTGGGTACACGGTGCCAGGGTCCCGGCCGCGCCGCGCCCGCCTTTCGGGGGGCTCACACGTTTGGGGGCGGTCCGTCGATCGGGCGTCCGATGCGCCGCCGCGCGCCGACCTTCCGTACCTCTTGGCCGCCTTCCCGTAACTCCTCGCTGCGCAGGCACGGTTACCCGCAGCAGCGGCACGCCCCCGGAGTCGACCGCTCGACACGCCACCTGCGGCCCACAATCAGCCGCGCGACACCCCGGCAGGGCTATTCATAAGGCGAGATGTCCGTCTCACCCAACTTTCAGCCCATCGTAAGGAATCCGCACATGCGCAAAAGACGCGTCCGTGCTGCCCTGCTCTCCGTCGCCATCCTCGGCCTGCTGCCCCTCTCGGCGGCGGCCGCGCCGGCCGCCGCCGCACCTCAGCGGGCGCCGGTCGGCGAGGCGAGAATCGTCATCCACCAGGGCACGAGCACCGGCGGCAGGGTGATCGCCGCCGCGACCCTGTACTGCTTCCCGACCGGCGGCACCCATCCGCGCCCCTACTCGGCCTGCCGCGCCCTGGCGCGGGCGGGCGGCGACATCGGGGCGCTGGAGTCGGTCCGCCGCCCGTGCCCGATGGTCTACCGGCCGGTGACGGTCGTCGCGAAGAGCTTCTGGCGGGGCAGCGCGTCGTTCGTCGTGCGCGGTTACTCCAACCTGTGCACGGCCGTCGCCGACAGCGGCGGCGTCTTCGACCTCTCCCGGCGCACGTACGGCTGACGCGGAAGCCGACGCACGTACGGCTGACACGGAATGCGGAACGCCCGGCTCGCTCCCCCATGGGGGAGCGAGCCGGGCGTGACCGTATGGAGGGGCGGGACCGGGGGCTACTTCTTGCCGCCGCCCTTGCCGTCCTTGCCGCCCTTGTCCTTGTCGCCACCGGCGCCCATGGACTCGTAGATCTCCTTGCACATGGGGCAGACCGGGTACTTCTTCGGGTCCCGGCCCGGGACCCAGACCTTGCCGCAGAGCGCGACGACGGGCGTGCCGTCCAGCGCGCTCGCCATGATCTTGTCCTTCTGGACGTAATGGGCGAAGCGCTCGTGGTCACCGTCGCCGTTCGACACCTGCGGCGTCGGCTCCACGAGGGTGCCTGTACCTGCCCCGCGCTCGGGCTCAAGAGTGCTCATAGAAGCCAAGGGTACTCACGCGCGCGCCGAACCGGGCCCGGCGGCCCGCCCGGATCACTCCGGCTCAGTTCAGCGAAGGATCATCCGGGTACGTCGCCACCATCGCCAGTTCGCTGCGCTGGCGGCGCAGGACGGCGCGCCAGAGGTGCTCGGGGGACGGCGAGGAGACGTCGCCGGGCTCGGATTCGACGACGTACCAGGCGCCTTCGACCAGCTCCTCCTCCAGCTGGCCCGGGCCCCAGCCGGCGTATCCGGCGAAGATGCGCAGCGAGCCGAGCTCGGCGGAGAGCAGCTCGGGCGGGGCCTCCAGGTCGACCAGGCCGATCGCGCCGTGGACGCGGCGCCAGCCCAGGGGGCCGTCGCCGTCCGTGTCGGCCCCGTCGGCCGCGTCGCCGTCCGCCGCGGGGGCTGCGGCGTGCTCGCCCGCCTCGCCCGGGACCACCGCGACGCCCAGCGCGGAGTCCAGCGAGACCGGGCCGCCCTGGAAGACCACGCCCGGCTCGCCGGCCAGCTCGGCCCAGGGCCGGAGGATGTCCGCCACGCCGACGGGCGTGGGGCGGTTCAGTACGACGCCGAGCGAGCCCTCCTCGTCGTGGTCGAGGAGCAGCACCACGGCCCGGTCGAAGTTCGGGTCGGAGAGCGCCGGCGTCGCGACGAGCAGCCGGCCGGTGAGCGAGGACACCTCGGTCATGGCGACATGATCCCGCACTTGGGGCCTGCGCGGGGTGGCAATTGCCGCACCCGTATGCACGTACTCCGGCCGGACGGGATGCGGACGGGACGCAGTACGACCGACCCGGCATCCGGGCCCTCTCTCACATCACGGTGCGTTCCGCCCGATAAACCGTACGTGTTGTGACAAAGCTATTACACGCACCAGGGCCACTCGACCCTACGGACTACCCCCGCACCGCCTTTACCATTTCAGCTTGGTCCCTGTCCGTCTCCAGGAACGCGAGATCCATGACCGACGACGTTTTGCTTGTCCACGGCGGCACACCGCTGGAGGGCGAGATCAAGGTCCGCGGCGCGAAGAACCTCGTGCCCAAGGCCATGGTCGCCGCGCTGCTCGGCAGTGAGCCGAGCCGGCTGCGCAATGTGCCCGACATCCGCGACGTGCGCGTCGTGCGCGGGCTGCTGCAGCTGCACGGCGTGACCGTACGCCCGGGCGATGAGTCCGGGGAGCTGATCCTCGACCCGTCGCACGTGGAGAGCGCCAACGTCGCGGACATCGACGCGCACGCGGGGTCCTCGCGGATCCCGATCCTCTTCTGCGGCCCGCTGCTGCACCGCCTCGGTCACGCCTTCATCCCGGGCCTGGGCGGCTGCGACATCGGCGGCCGGCCGGTCGACTTCCACTTCGACGTGCTGCGCCAGTTCGGCGCGACCATCGAGAAGCGGGCCGACGGCCAGTACCTGGAGGCCCCGCAGCGGCTGCGCGGCACCAAGATCCGGCTGCCGTACCCGTCCGTCGGCTCGACCGAGCAGGTGCTGCTGACCGCCGTACTGGCGGAGGGCGTCACCGAGCTGTCGAACGCCGCCGTGGAGCCCGAGATCGAGGACCTGATCTGCGTCCTGCAGAAAATGGGCGCGATCATCTCCATGGACACCGACCGGACCATCCGGATCACCGGTGTCGACAAGCTCGGCGGCTACAACCACCGCGCGCTCCCGGACCGCCTGGAGGCGGCCTCCTGGGCGTCCGCTGCGCTGGCCACCGAGGGCAGCGTGTACGTACGCGGCGCCTCGCAGCGCGAGATGATGACCTTCCTGAACACCTACCGCCGGGTGGGTGGCGCCTTCGAGGTCGACGACGACGGCATCCGCTTCTGGCACCCGGGCGGCCCGCTGAACGCCATCGCTCTGGAGACCGACGTGCACCCCGGTTTCCAGACCGACTGGCAGCAGCCCCTGGTGGTCGCGCTGACCCAGGCGTCCGGCCTGTCGATCGTCCACGAGACCGTGTACGAGTCGCGCCTCGGTTTCACCTCCGCGCTGAACCAGATGGGCGCGCACATCCAGCTGTACCGCGAGTGCCTGGGCGGCTCGGCCTGCCGCTTCGGCCAGCGGAACTTCCTGCACTCGGCGGTCGTCAGCGGCCCCACCAGGCTGCAGGGCGCCGACCTGGTCATCCCCGACCTGCGCGGCGGCTTCTCGTACCTGATCGCGGCGCTGGCGGCCCAGGGCACGTCCCGCGTCCACGGCATCGACCTGATCAACCGCGGCTACGAGAACTTCATGGACAAGCTCGTGGAGCTCGGCGCAAAGGTCGAGCTGCCGAACGGCGCACTGAAGGGCTGACCGCGGGGAGCGGCCTCAGCAACGGCTGAAGCGCCTGACGTCGAAGGGCGGGCACCCTGGCCGGGGTGTCCGCCCTTCGGCGTTCTCAGGGCCGTACACGGGCCCTGCCGCGGTACGTACCAGCGTCCCGCACAGCCCGCGGCGGCCCGTACCCATGCGAAAAGGCAGCCATCCGGCCGGGATGGCTGCCTCTCCTGGGATACGGCCCGTGCTCCGTCGTCCCGGGAGCACGGTGCCGGATCACTTGCCCTTGGCGGCTTCCTTGAGCTTGGAGCCCGCGGAGACCTTCACGCTGTAGCCGGCCGGGATCTGGATCGGGTCGCCGGTCTGCGGGTTGCGCGCGGTGCGAGCGGCACGGTGGGTGCGCTCGAAGGTGAGGAAGCCGGGGATGGTGACCTTCTCGTCGCCCTTGGCAACGATCTCACCGACGGTCTCGGCGAGCGCGGCCAGAACGGCGTCGGCGTCCTTGCGGGTCACCTCGGCACGGTCGGCCAGAGCGGCCACCAGCTCACTGCGGTTCATGTATTACTCCCGTGTTCTTCTTGCCAATGGGCGTGCCACGCGGCGGAGCCGCATCAGGCACAGCGAAGCCGATGCTGCCAGGGCCCTCGGACAGTCCCCGGACCCGGGTCTGTGGTTCAGACCCTCGCGCCCGGTAACGCATCCTGCCCCCACCTGCGGCGGTAAAGCCAATCCGGCGCCCTGGAGGGTCACACGAAGAGCGCCATCGCTCCGAAACGGTGACGCTACGGTGACGCTCCGCACCATGCCCCGGGCCCGATCACCGAGTGGCGGCCAGCCATGCGCTGCCCGCCACCCTATGGGGGCCCTGAGGGCCTCGTGTCACGCGACGCGCCGTACTCAGGCGGTCGTGCCGCCCGTCACAGCCGCACCGGCGGCGTTCGCGGCGTCCCGGACGGCGCCGGCGACGGCGCCGGCGACCTTGTCGTTGAAGACGCTGGGGATGATGTAGTTCGCGTTCAGCTCGTCCTCCAGGACGACGTCCGCGAGCGCGCCGGCCGCGGCCAGCATCATCTCCTCGTTGACCGTGCGCGACTGCGCGTCCAGCAGGCCGCGGAAGACGCCCGGGAAGACCAGCACGTTGTTGATCTGGTTCGGGAAGTCCGAGCGGCCGGTGGCCACGACGGCGGCGGTCTGCCGGGCCTCACCCGGGTCGACCTCCGGGTCGGGGTTGGCGAGTGCGAAGACGATCGCGCCGTCGGCCATCCGGGACACGTCGTCGGCGTCCAGGACGTTCGGCGCCGAGACGCCGACGAACACGTCCGCGCCGACCACGGCCTGCTTGAGCGTGCCGGTGATGCCCTCGGGGTTGGTGTTGTCCGCGATCCAGCGCAGCGGCGAGTCGGGGTCGGCGCCGACCAGGTCCTCGCGGTCCGCGTGCACGACACCGTGGATGTCGGCGACGACGGCGTGCTTGACGCCGGCCGCGAGCAGCAGCTTGAGGATGGCCGTACCGGCGGCGCCCGCGCCGGACATCACGACGCGCACGTCGCCGATGGCCTTGCCGACCACGCGCAGCGCGTTGGTCAGGGCCGCGAGCACGACGATGGCGGTGCCGTGCTGGTCGTCGTGGAAGACCGGGATGTCCAGGGCCTCGCGCAGCCGCGCCTCGATCTCGAAGCAGCGGGGGGCGGAGATGTCCTCCAGGTTGATGCCCGCGAAGCCGGGGGCGATGGCCTTGACGATCTCCACGATCGCGTCGGAGTCCTGGGTGTCCAGGCAGATCGGCCAGGCGTCGATGCCGGCGAAGCGCTTGAAGAGGGCCGCCTTGCCCTCCATGACGGGCAGCGCGGCCTTGGGGCCGATGTTGCCGAGGCCGAGGACGGCGGAGCCGTCGGTGACCACCGCGACGCTGTTGCGCTTGATGGTCAGGCGGCGGGCGTCCTCGGGGTTGTCGGCGATGGCCTGGCAGACGCGGGCGACGCCGGGCGTGTAGACCATCGACAGGTCGTCACGGTTGCGGATGGGGTGCTTCGACGACATCTCGATCTTGCCGCCGAGGTGCATCAGGAACGTACGGTCGGAGACCTTGCCGAGCGATACGCCCTCGATCTCGCGCAGCTTCTGGACGATCTCGTCCGCGTGCGAGGTGGACGTCGCGGCGATGGTGACGTCGATCCGGAGTTTCTCGTGGCCGGAAGCGGTCACGTCGAGGCCGGTGACCGACCCGCCGGAGGACTCCACGGCCGTGGTGAGCTGGCTGACGGCGGTGCCGCTCGCGGGAACTTCCAGTCGCACCGTCATCGAATACGAGACGCTAGGCGCCGTTGCCATGGCCGACTTCCTCTGCTTTCGCTTGTGTCCCTATGCGCTGTCCCAGGAGCTCGGATGTCCTGCGCATCGTCCGATCGTCCCACCTACCAGCCGGTACACGGTAACCAGCCACAAGTTTCGGAAACGGACTTCCACCATACGAGAGTTAGTCAGCTCGGCGGAACCCCCCACTCCTTCGTTTGAAAAACGGCTGGAATAGGGAGGAAATCTGGCGTACCGCCCTTAGTATCTGCCGCGCAGCACCCCAAGACACGCAAGGACGGGCAATATGGCTCAGGGCACCGTGAAGTGGTTCAACTCCGAGAAGGGTTACGGATTCATCGCGCAGGAGGACGGAGGACCGGACGTCTTCGTCCACTACAGCTCGATCAGTGGCGACGGCTTCCGCAATCTGGAGGACACCCAGCGGGTGGAGTTCGAGATCGCCCAGGGCCGCAAGGGACCGCAGGCGGAACAGGTCCGCGTCATCGGCTGAACGCGCTGAACGCAGAGGAGGCGTCACGGGATCTCCCGTGACGCCTCCTCTTGAAGTGTCAGGTGGCACCGACCCGCCATGCTCGCCTCGCGGCAAGTGGTCGCTCTGAGCGACGATGGTTGGGCCCGGGGGCTTGGATCGGGCCGGTGCCACCTACAGGCTAACAAACCCTCCCCATAAGCGAATCCCGTCGCGGGAGATGTCTGCAGTAGCCCCGCCGGGATCAGTCCCGCAGCAGGTCCGGCACCCCGTCCGCGTCCGGCTCGTCGCGGGCGCCGGAGACCACCGTCAGCCGCTGCGTGGCCCGGGTCAGCGCCACGTACAGCACGCGCAGCCCGGCCGGCGACTCGTCCGCGATCTCGGCGGGCGAGACCACCAGCGTCGCGTCGTACTCCAGGCCCTTGGCCTCCAGGGAGCCCAGCGCGACCACGCGGTCGCCCAGGTCCGCGAGCCAGCCGCGGGCCTCCTCCCGGCGGTCCATCGCGACGACCACGCCGACCGTGCCGTCCACCTCGGCCAGCAGCCGGCGCGCCTCCTCCCGTACGGACTCCCCCAGCCGGTCCCCCGCGACGGCGAACCGCGGCCGCAGGCCCGTGGAGCGCACCGCCTCCGGCGCGACCATGCCCGGCATGGCCAGCGCCAGCACCCGGGCCGCCAGCTCGGCGACCTCGGCGGGGTTGCGGTAGTTCACGGTGAGAGTGAAGCGGCGGCGCGGTCGGGTGCCGAGCGCCTCGTCCCGTGCCTCGCCGGCCTCGTCCGGGTCCGACCACGAGGACTGCGCCGGGTCGCCCACCACGGTCCAGGTGGCGTGCCGGCCGCGGCGGCCGACCATCCGCCACTGCATGGGCGTGAGGTCCTGCGCCTCGTCGACGATGACGTGCGCGTAGTCCGTACGCTCCTCCGCGAGCCGCTCGCGGCGGCTGCGCCCGGAGGAATTACGGTCCGCAAAGGTGGTCAGCTCCTCCAGGCCGGTGAGCTGGTCCAGCGGGTCGGCCTCGCGGGGCCGGGCGGGGCGCGCCGGGGCGCCGAGGATCAGCTGCAGCTCGTCCAGGAGCGCGATGTCGTGGACGGACAGCGGGCCCTGGCCCCGCGCGTCCAGCCGGCCCAGCGAGCGGGCCAGCTTCCGTACCTCGCGGTGCTGCAGCACCCGGCGCGACCAGCGGCCCAGCAGCTTCTCGTCGGTCATCGCGGCCAGCACCCGGCGCGGGGTCAGCTCCGGCCACCAGGCGTCCAGGAAGTCGGCGAAGTCCTGCTCGGTGGTGATGTCCTCGTCGAAGCCGGAGCGCGCCTCGGCGGCCAGCTCCGGGTCGCTGTAGCGGCGGTCCCCGCCGGTCTTCGCCCACAGCGCGTCCAGGATCAGCCGGCGGGCGCGCGGGCGCAGCAGGTTGACCGGCGCGGTGCCGCCGAGCACGGCCTGCCGGATGCGGCGCAGCTCGGCGGCGTCCAGCTCGATGCGGGCGCCGAAGGCGACGACGCGGAGGCGGTCGGTGCGTACGGCCGGGGCCGCGTCCTCCTCGTCGCCGGAGTCGTCGAAGGCGCCGAAGGCCAGCTGGCCGTCCGGCTCCGCGGCCGGAGCGGCGTCGGCGGTCAGCTCCAGGGCGCCCCGGGCGGCCTTCCGGAGTACCTTCACCATCCGCGAGGAGCCCTTGATGCGGGCCACCTCGGGCGGGTCGTAGGCGGTGGCCTCCGCGCCCTCCACGAGGGCGCCCAGCGCGCGGATGGCGACCTGGCCCTCCTCGCCGAGCGAGGGCAGCACGCCCTCGGTGTAGGCGACCAGCAGCGGGGTGGGCGAGACGATGAGGATGCCGCCCGCGTAGCGCCGCCGGTCCTGGTAGAGCAGGTAGGCGGCGCGGTGCAGGGCGACCGCGGTCTTGCCCGTACCGGGGCCGCCCTCGACCTCGGTGACGGAGGCGGCGGGCGCGCGGATCACCATGTCCTGCTCGGCCTGGATGGAGGCGACGATGTCGCGCATGGAGTGGCTGCGGGCCCGGCCGAGGGCCGCCATCAGCGCGCCGTCGCCGATCGCCGGCAGCTCCTGCCCGTCCAGGGTGGCGGTGACCTCCGGGCGCATCAGGTCGTCCTCGACGCCCAGGACGCGGCGGCCCTTGGAGCGGATGACGCGGCGGCGCACGACGCGGCCCGGGGAGACGGGCGTGGCCCGGTAGAACGGCGCGGCGGCCGGTGCCCGCCAGTCGATGACCAGCGGCGAGTAGTCCGCGTCCAGCACGCCGAGGCGGCCGATGTGCAGCGTCTCGGCGATCTCCGCGCGGTTGTCCTCGGTGATCGCGCCGTCGGCGGGCTCGACGGAGGTGTACGCGCCGTCCGGGCCCCGCTTGCCGTCCTTGCCCAGGAGCAGGTCGATGCGGCCGAAGAGGAAGTCCTCGTACTCGGAGTTGAGGCGGTGCAGATGGACGCCGGCCTGGAAGACCTGCGCGTCCCGCTCGGCGAGCGCGCCGGGCGTGCCGACCTGGCCGCGCTTGGCGGCGTCGGCCATCAGGAACTGCGCCTCGTCGATCTTCTCCTCCAGGCGCCGGTACACCCGGTCCAGGTGCGACTGCTCGCCCGCGATCTCGCGGGCGCGTACGGAGTCGCCGTCGCTGTCGGGTACTACGGAATCCGGCGCGTGCGTGGAGTTCTCCGGCGCGTGCGTGGCGTTCTGCGCGGCCACCCAGGCCCCCTTCTGCTGTGCGTAGGGCAGCCGTCAACCGTACGCGAAGCAGGTCGCGGGCGCACCTGTGAGGTGCGCGAAGGAGCCGGTCACACGTCGACGGCGGCCAGCCGCTCGCCGTCCAGGGTGCGGATTTCGAAGCGGTCGATGTCGGCGCGGTGCATGGCGGCGCCGCCGTTGGTGTACAGCGGCTGCCTGCTCCACTTCGTGCTGCCGCCCTCGATGCCGTACCCGCCGTACGGCACCGCCCAGGTGGTCACGGTCTGCCGCTCGCCGTCCTTGCCGATCGCGATGAGGGAGCAGCTCAGCGGGCCCTTGACGTTGCCGAGGCGGAGGGCGACGGAGGTGCCCCAGGGGCGGTCGGTCATCGTCACGCCCGCGGTGACCTTGGTGACCGGGTCGACCGCGGTGTGCTTGCGGGCACCGCTGTCGTACATCTGCTCGGCCGGGCTCGCGGTCTGTTGCGGCGGCCGGGGCTCGTCGCCGGTGACGGCCAGGGTGGCGAGCGGGCCGCCGACGATCAGCGCGGCGGCGGCCGCGACGAGGGCGAGCCGCCGCCGGCGCCCACGCCGCCGGACGGCCGCCACCTCGCCCAGCAGGCCGCTCAGGACGCGCCGGGAAGGCGTCGGGGCGAGCGTGGCCTCGGTCGGCGGGGCGCCCGTACCGTCGTCGGCGAGGTCCGCCAGCATCGGCGCCAGGCCCAGCAGACCGTCCAGCTCGGCGGCGCAGCGGTCGCAGCCCGCGAGGTGCTCCTCGAAGCGGGCGGCGTCGGCGGCGTCCAGGACGCCGAGCGCGTAGGCCCCGACGTCGGTGTGGTCCGCCGGCTCGGCGGGCGGATGGGGGCGGTTCACGCCGTCACTCCTCGTTCTTCCAGCGAGAGCTTCAAGGAGCGCAGCGCGTAGAAGACCCGCGACCGTACGGTCCCGGGCGGTACCCGCAGCACCTCCGCCGCCTCGTTGACCGTACGTCCCTTGAAGTACGTCTCGATCAGGGCCTCCCGGTGCGCCGGGCTGAGGTCGGCCAGCGCCTCGGAGATCGTCATCAGGCGCAGCGCGCGGTCGATCTCGTCGGCGGCGGGCAGCGTCTCCAGGGGCGCGGCGTCCACCTCCTGGGGGCGGGCCTGGCGGCTGCGGTGCCCGTCGATGACGATCCGGCGGGCCACGGTGACCAGCCAGGGGCGTACGGAACCGGTCGCGCGCTGCAGTTGGTCGGCGTTGCGCCAGGCGCGCAGCAGGGTCTCCTGTACGACGTCCTCGGCGCGGTGCCGGTCGCCGGCCACCAGCCGCAGGACGAACGCGAGGAGCGGTCCCGCGTGCTCCTCGTACAGGGCCCGCATGAGCTCTTCGTCGGGCGTCGTCCGGTCGGCCACGACGGCATCCTTGCGCAACGCCACTCCCGGGTCGATAGGGACGCACGGCCTTCCGTACGGGCTGGTCCCGGGGAGTACGGACGCGGGGGCTCCGGTGTTCAACGGGTGACGGCTCCGGTGTTCAACCGGTGGCGCAAGAGGTGTTCAGCCCGTGACGCGGGAGGCCGGGCCGAGGGTGGCGCGGCGGCGGTGGCGGGCCACTCGCTCGCGGTTGCCGCACACCTCGCTGGAGCACCAGCGGCGCCGGCGCCCGCGCGAGGTGTCCAGGTAGATCCGCGAGCACGCCTCGCCCTCGCACTGCCGCAGCCGGCCGCGGGCCACCGCGTCGGTCAGCAGCCCGACGGCGTCCCGGGCGACCGCGGACATCAGCCCGGCACAGTCCGGCGGGCGTGCCGGGCGGCGCTCCAGTACGCCGTCCACGCCGCGTACGGCGCGCTCGGGCGGCGGCGGGGCCTCGGCGGTGGCGTTGAGCAGCGCCAGGTCGCGGTCGGCCGCCCGGCCGCGGATCTCGTCGTGCACGATGCGCCGCAGCAGTTCGCGCAGCGCCCGGAAGCGCGCGACCCAGCTGCCGTCGACGGCGTCGAGGGGGGTGCTGCGCGGGACGACGCCCGCGCCGATGAGCCAGGCCCGCAAGTGGTCGGGGCCGAGGAGCCGTTCGGCCGGCGGCTCGCCGGCCGTGGCCACCAGGTCCAGGCAGATCCGCCCGCAGTCGAACCGCAGGTCGTAGGGGGCCGCCATGTGCCTGTCACTCCTTCGGGGACAACGTCTCCCTCCAGAGTGCCCGGCCCGGCGCCCGGCCGGAACCCTCGGTACCGTGCTCTCGTACGTGGCGGCCCCGGCCCGCCGGTGCGGTCAACGCCCTTACGCGTCCGCGTACTTGGTCTCCGCGTGCGGGTCCAGGGACAGTCGGTAGCCGCGCTTGACCACCGTCTGGATCAGCTTCGGCGCGCCCAGCGCGACCCGCAGCCGGGCCATCGCGGTCTCCACCGCGTGCTCGTCGCGGCCCGCGCCGGGCAGCGCGCGCAGCAGTTCGCCGCGCGAGACCACCCAGCCGGGCCGCTTGGCCAGCGCACGCAGCAGCGACATGCCGGCGGGCGGCACGGGCCGCAGCTCGCCGTCGATGAGGACCGCATGCCCACGGATCTCCACGCGGCGCCCGGCGACCGGCAACGGGCGGACCCGGCCCGGCAGTTCGTGGCAGAGCAGCTGTACGAGCGGGCCCAGCCGGAAGCGCTCCGGCTGGACCGTGGCGACCTCTTCGTTCTCCAGGGGCAGCGCGGTCACCGGGCCGACGCACGCGGGCAGTACGTCGTGCCGCAGCGCGTCCAGCACCTCGCCCCGGACGCCCCGCTCCTCGGCGCGGCGCAGCAGCGAAGCGGCGGCCGGGGCGCTGGTGAACGTCACCGCGTCCACCGTGCGCGCGAGGATGCCGTCCAGGAGGCGGTCGACCGGGCCGATGTCCTGCGGGGGCATCCAGCGGTAGACGGGGACGCCGACCACCTCGGCGCCCGCGGCGCGCAGCGACTCCACGAAGCCGGGCAGCGGCTCGCCGTGCAGCTGTACCGCGATCCGTTTGCCGTCCACGCCCTCCGCCAGCAGCCGGTCCAGCACCTCGGCCATGGACTCCGAGGCGGGCGACCACTCCTCGGTGAGGCCGGCCGCGCGGATCGCGCCGCGCACCTTCGGGCCGCGCGCGAGCAGCTCCACGCCGCCCAGCCGCGCCAGCAGCGGCGTGCCCAGGCCCCAGCCCTCGGCGGCCTCCACCCAGCCGCGGAAGCCGATGGCGGTGGTGGCCACGACGATGTCCGGCGCGTCGTCGATGAGCTGCTTGGTGGCGGCCAGCAGCTCGGCGTCGTCGGTGAGCGGCACGATGCGCAGCGCGGGCGCGTGCACGACCTCGGCGCCGCGGCGCTCCAGCAGCGTGCCGAGCTCGGCGGCGCGGCGGGCCGCGGTCACCCCGACCGTGAACCCGGCCAGCGGCAGCCCGCCGCCGCGCTCGCCGCCCTGCTGACGCGCCCCGCTGTCGTCCTGTAGCTCGTTTCGCTGTCCGTCGTGCATGTGGCTCTCGTCCCGCTTCGCAGTGTTGTGCGCCGGCTCAACGGCGGCCTGGCCGCACCGGGCTCCGGGCGCCCGTCCCTGGGCGCCGACAGACCGGTTGGGGTCCCGATGCTGCCAAGGGTCCGTGACGACCCGGGTTCACCGTTATTTCCCCAGTGTTACGCCCGGGAGGCCCCGGACGTTCCCGCCGGGGCCACTCCTCTGGTGCGGCGGATCACACCTCCGCGTATGCCGGGCGCTGCGCCTCTTCGGTGGGCGCGTGCGGCTCCGGGGCCGGGCGCCGGAGGTATACGGCCCAGGTCACGGCCAGGCAGAGGGCGTAGTAGACGAGGAAGGACACGAAGGCGGGGGTGCCGGAGCCCCCGGTCATGAACGCCTGCCGGAACGCGAGGTTGATGCCCAGCCCGCCGAGCGCGCCGACCGCCCCGATCAGCCCCATCGAGGCCCCCGAGAGCCGCCGCCCGTACGAAGCGGCCGCCTCACCGGTCAGCCCCTTGCCCACCGCCTTCGCCTGAAAGATCCCCGGAATCATCTTGAACGTCGACCCATTGCCCAGCCCGCTCAGCACGAACAGCGCGATGAACCCGACGAGGAAGACCGGCAGCGACTTCTGCGCCGACGCGTAGATCACGACGAGGGTCGCGGCGCCCATCGCGGCGTAGTTCCACAGGCTGATGCGCGCGCCGCCGAAGCGGTCGGCGAGCTTGCCGCCCACGGGCCGGATCAGCGAGCCGAGCAGCGGCCCGATGAACGTGAGCGAAGCCGCCTGCAGCGGCGTCTGCGCGAACTGGTTCTGCAGGACGAGCCCGAAGGCGAAGCTGTACCCGATGAACGATCCGAACGTCCCGATGTACAGCACCGACATGATCCAGGTGTGCGGGTCGCGGGCCGCGTCCTTGGCGGCACCCGTGTCGTTCTTCACCGGCGCGAGATTGTCCATGAACAGCGCGCACAGCACCGCGGAGACCACCGCGAGCGGGATGTAGATCCCCAGCACGATGTGCGGCGAGGCGGCGCCCGCCGTCCCGATGACCAGCAGGCCCACCAGCTGAATCACCGGCACACCGATGTTCCCGCCGCCGGCGTTCAGCCCGAGCGCCCAGCCCTTCTTCCGGAGCGGATAGAAGGAATTGATGTTGGTCATCGACGAGGCGAAGTTTCCCCCGCCGACACCCGTGAGCGACGCCACCAGGATGAACGTGAGGTACGACGTCCCCGGCTCCATTACCAGCCACGCGGCGGTGGTCGGCACCAGCAGCATCAGTGCGCTGATGATCGTCCAGTTCCGCCCCCCGAACTTCGCCACCGCGAAGGTGTACGGCACCCGCAGCACGCCGCCGACCAGTGTCGGCACGGCCACCAGGAAGAACTTGTCCGCCGGGTCCAGCCCGTACTCGGGCCCCATGAAGAGCACCATCACCGACCACAGGCTCCACACGGAGAACCCGATGTGCTCGGACAGCACGGAGAACCACAGGTTCCGCCGCGCGATCCGCTCCCCCTTGCGCTCCCAGAACGCCTCGTCCTCGGGGTCCCACTCCTCGATCCACCGCTTGCCCTTGCGTGCCGCCGTCATCGCGCCTCCCAGCTCTCGGGGTCTCCCGGTCCGAAGCTAGGGACGGCGCGTTTCGCCACGGTGCCGCCAGGTGTCACCGACGCAATATCGCGCTCACCCGTCGCGGCGTGCCTCGGTGAGTACCGAGGAGGGCACGCTGCGCGGCGCTCAGGCCGCCATCAGCCGGGCGTCCTCGGGCGGCAGCCAGGCGCCCTCGGGGCGGGCCAGCCAGCCGCCGGCCGCGCCCAGCTCGCGCGCCGCGGCCAGCAGCGCGTCCAGGCCCGGGTGGCGCAGCCCCCGGCGCCAGACCACCGACACCGGGGACAGCGGTACGGGGTCCACGAGGGGCCGCAGCACCATCCCGGGCGCCTCGATGAATTCGACGCTCGCCAGCACGGACCAGCCGCGCTTCCGTACGACACGGAGGAATTCGGCCGGGCCGTCGATCTCCGGGTACGGCGCCGCCGCGTGGATGCCGCGCCCTTCGAAGAGGCGCGCCGCCAGGGCGGTCCACTCCGCGGTGTGCGCGTTGCCGGCGCCCGTGTACAGCGTCTCCCCCGCGAGCGCGTCCACGGGCACGGCGGCGCGGGCGGCCAGCGGATGCTCCGCGGGCAGCAGGACGGCCATCGGCTCGTACCGCACCGGGTGGTGCGCCAGCCGAGACCGCACCCCGCGCGGGAGCCCCGCGACCCGCCCGAAGGACACGTCCAGGCAGCCCGTCAGCAGCCCTTCGGCGGCGCCGGTCAGTCCGCTGTGGAAGCGCGCGGCGAACTCCAGGCCGGGCGCCGCCGCCCGGGCCCGCTCCAGTACCCGGTGCGCCGTGCCCACGGGCGCGCCGACGTCGACGAGCAGTGGGGGGTGCTCGTGCTCCGCGCCTCCGTGGAACGCCGCGGACAGCTCGTCGTGCGCGGCCAGCACGCGCTGCGCATACGGGAGCAGCCGCTCGCCTTCGGGGGTGAGACGCACCTGACGGGTGGTGCGCAGGAACAGCACGGTGCCGAGGTCCCGCTCCAGGCGGCGGATGTCCCGGCTGAGGGCCTGCTGGGCGACGTACAGACGGGCGGCGGCACGGGTGAAGTGCAGCTCGTCGGCGACGGCCGTGAAGGCCCGCAGCAGTCGCGGCTCTATGTCGTGGGGCACGCGCCCATGGTGACAAAGACGGAGTGGCCGGATGGAGACCGTCCGCCCAACGGATTGACAACGGGGAACGGTGAATGCGTGGGGAACAGGTGTTGGACGGTCCGGGGCCGCCGGCCCGACCGTGAAGGGGTGATCCTCTTCCTCGCCTCCCGGCCCGTGACCGCCCCGCCCGTTCCCGCCCGCCCCCGGCGCCCGGTACGCCTGCCGTTCCTCCGCCCGTACGCCCGGATCTTCGCCGTGCCCGGCACCCGGGCCTTCACCGCCGCCAACCTCCTCGCGCGGCTCCCCATGGGCATGTTCAGCGTCAGCGCGGTACTGATGATCGCCGGGTCGCGCGGCTCGTACGCGCTGGCCGGGGCCGTCACCGCCGTCGGGCTCGGCGCGACCGCCGTCGTCGGGCCGTGGACCGCGCGGCTGGTCGACCGGTACGGGCAGGCCAGGATCGCGCCGCCCGCCGCGCTCCTCGCGGTGGCCGGCTCGCTCGCCCTCGTACTGTGCGTACGGCTCGACGCGCCCGCCTGGACGCTCTTCGCCGCATACCTCTGCACGGCCACCACGCCCAACACCGGCGGCATGTCCCGCGCCCGCTGGGCACACCTCTTCCGCACCGATCCGCGCGCCCTGCACACCGCGAACTCCTTCGAACAGGCGGCGGACGAGGTGTGCTTCATGCTCGGTCCGGTGCTCGCGGCCTTCCTGTGCACGGCGCTGTTCCCGGAGGCGGGCACGCTCACCGGCGCCGTACTGCTGCTGACCGGCGTGCTGCTGTTCGCCGCGCAGCGCCGTACGGAGCCGCCGCGCGCGGCCCTTAAGGACCGCGCCCGCTCTCCGTTGCGCCGCCCCGGCCTGCCGCCGCTCCTGCTGACCTTCCTCTGCACGGGCGCGGTCTTCGGCTCCCTGGAGGTCGTCACGATCGGCTTCGCCGACGGGCACGGCGTACGGGCGGCAGCGGGCGGCATCCTGGCGCTGCAGGCGGCCGGGTCGTGCGCCGCGGGCCTGCTGTACGGGCTGCTGCCGCCCGCCGGGCGGCCCGCGGCGCGCTTCACCGGCTGCGTGGCGGCCATGGCGGTCCTGATGCTGCTGCCGCTCCTCGGCGCGGCGAGCGGCAGCCCGGCCGTACTGGCGGGCGTCCTGCTCGTGGCCGGGATGGCGACCGCGCCGACCATGGTCACCGGCATGGGCCGGGTACAGGCCCTGACGCCACCCGGCCAGGTCAACGAGGGCCTGACGCTCGCCGTGACCGCGCTGCTGGCCGGCATCGCGACCGGCTCGGCGGCGGGCGGCTGGGCCACGGACCACCTGGGCCCGGACGGCTCCGGATACGCGGTACCGGCGGCCGCCGCGGCCCTCGCGCTGACGGTGACGCTCTTGAGTCACCGGCCAGGGGCGCGGCATGACAAAAGCCCCGCTGCCTGACGGCGGCGGGGCTTTTGCCCACATGGGATGTCCGGAGGCCGGGGCCTCCGTTCGGTGGAGATGGCGGGAATCGAACCCGCGTCCAACGGTGCGGAATCAGGGCTTCTCCGAGCGCAGTCCGCTGCGATTTTCTCGGCCCCGGAGATCACGCGGACAAGTCTCCGACGGGCTCAGTCACTGTTTGATGTCTCCACAGAACCCCGTGACCGGGCTCAGTGGATAAGACCCCTAGCTGATGCCAGGATCCGGGTCGGGATCATCCCCGGGCTGACACTTCGCAGGTCGCTACTTAGGCAGCGAGGGCGAAGGAATCGCGCTTGGTGTTGGCGATTATTGGTTGCGACATATGGTTAACGAGATCATTGCCGCTTCCTCGGCTCGCTTCCCCTGCTTCGACATCCGCTGTCGAAACCGATCATCCCCATGTTGATTTTTCAAACGTGGCCCCCGCTCGCGCGGAGTCCGTGCACCCCGTCCTGCGGGGTACATGTGCCATCGTACGGGAACAACGTGGCACCGTGCCAGCATATTCCCGGGGGCTTTCGCCGGGCCGTACGCGCAGGTCAGGCCCGCTGCCGCCGGCGCACCGCCGAGATCGCGCGGTCCGCCTCGCGACGGTCCTGCTTCTCGCGCAGGGTCTGCCGCTTGTCGTACTCCTTCTTGCCCTTGGCCAGCGCGATCTCGACCTTCGCGCGGCCCTTCAGGAAGTACAGCTGGAGCGGGACGATCGTGTGGCCCGTCTCCTGGGACTTCGACGCCAGCTTGTCGATCTCCTCGCGGTGCAGCAGCAGCTTCCGCTTGCGGCGCGCCGCGTGGTTCGTCCACGTGCCCTGCGCGTACTCGGGGATGTGCACGTTGTGCAGCCACGCCTCGCCGCCGTCGATCTGGACGAAGCCGTCCACGAGCGAAGCCCGCCCCTGCCGCAGCGACTTGACCTCCGTGCCCGAGAGCACGAGGCCGCACTCGTAGGTGTCGATGATGAGGTAGTCGTGCCGCGCCTTCTTGTGCTGCGCGATGAGCTTGCGCCCGGCCTCCGCGGCCTGCTGCTTCGCCTTCGTCTTCGCGTTCTGCTTAGCCATAGTGCGGCCATTTTCGCACTACGACCCGCCTCCGAGGCCACTCATTACTGTCCTGGCCCGGCTCTCCGCGCGGTCGTCAGCGGGGATGTCGGGGGTGATGCCGCGGCCGTCGACGCCGCGGCCCGACGGCGTGCGGTAGTGGCCGACGGTCAGCTCGGCGACCGAGCCGCCCGGGAGCTTGCTGGGCATCTGGACCGACCCCTTGCCGAAGGTCGGCGAGCCGATCACCACCGCCCGCCCGCGGTCCTGCAGCGCCCCCGCCAGCAGCTCGCCCGCGCTCATCGTCCCGCCGTCGACCAGCACGACCAGCGGCGACTTCGTGGCCAGGCCGCGGTCGGCGTAGAGCGCGCGCTGGCTGCCGCGCACGTCGTACGTGGCGACCAGGCCGCCGTCGAGGAACGCGGCGGCCGCGGTGACCGCCTCCCCGACCAGGCCGCCGGTGTTGCCGCGCAGGTCCAGCAGGACGCCGCCGGGCGGCGCCGAGCGGACCGCCTCGCGCACCTCCTCGCCGGTGCCCTTGGCGAACGCCTCGACCTTGATCCGGGTCATCCCCCCGGGCGCCGCGGGCCGCTCGACCGTGACGTTCGCCGTGCGCAGCCGGGCGCGGTGCAGCGTCATGGACCAGTGCAGGTCCGCGCGCTGGATCTTGAGTGCGACGGGCGTACCGGGGGCCGCGGCGGCCCGGTCGCGCGGCCCGGCACCGGCGTCGCCGCGCAGCCGGGCCACGACCTCGGTGACGGGGCGGTGCCGGGTGGGGTGGCCGTCGACGGCGAGCAGCGCGTCACCGGGCGCGACGCCGGCCCGCGCCGCGGGGCTGTCGGGGCGGACGCGGGAGACGCGGACCTGGCCGCCCTCGGCCTCGCGCAGCCACAGCCCGACGCCGACGTACTCGCCGTCGAGCTGCTGTCTGAAGTCCTCGTACTCGCCCGCGGTGTAGACCGTGGACCAGCGGTCGCCGCTGCGGCTGACCACGTCGGCGGCGGCCTGGCTGCCGGACTTGCCCGCCTTGAGCGCCTCGTTGGCGGCCTCCTCGACGGCCTCGCGGTCCGCCGTGCCGTCCGCGGCGGAGCGGTCGTCGGCGACGGTACGTACCGGTATCCGGCGCTCCGCCCCTTCTCGGCCTTCGCCGCTCCAGGTACCGGCTGCGGCACCCGTGCCGAGCACGCTCGCGAAGACCAACGTCAGGGCCGCCCCGCGGCGGATGCGGCGGGGCCGGACAAAGTGCAATCGGCCCGACATGCCGGTGAGTCTAGGCCAGAAAGAAGCGCCGTACGGGCAGTTGCCCGTACGGCGCTCTTGGCATAACTCACACCTTCAGATACTTGCGGAGCGCGAAAAACGCCGCGAGCGCCGGCATCAGAAGACCGATGAGCAGGACCAATGGGAGCACCGCCACCACGGAGTCCCACCCGATGAAGTTGATCACTTGGATCTTCTCCGCCAGCCAGTTGTTCACGAGGATGAACTTGCCGCCGACGATCAGGACACACGCGAACGCGGCGCCGATCAGGCCGGCGATGGCGGCCTCCAGGATGAACGGCATCTGGATGTAGAAGCTGGACGCGCCGACCAGCCGCATGATCCCGGTCTCCCGCCGCCTGCTGAACGCCGACACCCGCACGGTGTTGACGATCAGCAACAGCGCAACGACCAGCATCAGCCCCATCACGCACAGCGCGGCGATATTCATGCCGTTGAGCAGGTTGAACAGCGGCTCCACGGTGTCCCGTTGGTCCTGGACCTCCTGGACCCCTGGCCGCTCGCTGAAGGCCGATTTGATGACCGCGAACTTCGTCGGGTCCTTCAGCTTGACCCGGAAGGACTCCGGCAGCTGGTCGGGGGTGACCAGGCCCGCGACGGGCGTGTCGCCGAACTGCTCCTTGTAGTGCTTGTACGCCTGGTCGCTGGACTCGTACTGCACCTTCTCGACGATCGGCAGCCGGTCCAGCTCGGCGCGGATGTCGTTCTTCTGCTGCGTGGTGGCCGCGCCCTTGGCGCAATTGGCGCCCGAGTCGGCGTCGTTCTTGTTGCAGAAGAAGATGGAGACGTTGACCTTGTCGTACCAGTAGCCCTTCATCGTGCTGACCTGGTCGCGCATCAGCAGCGAGGCGCCGAAGAGGCCGAGCGAGAGAGCCACGGAGACGATGACGGCGAAGGTCATCGTGAGGTTTCGGCGGAGACCGACGCCGATCTCCGACAGGACGAACTGGGCGCGCATGGCGTCCTTTCAGTACTGGGGGCCGTACACGCTTAGTGCTGGTAGCCGTACACGCCGCGCGACTGGTCGCGTACGAGACGGCCCTTTTCGAGTTCCATGACCCGCTTGCGCATCTGGTCGACGATCTGCTGATCGTGGGTGGCCATGACCACCGTCGTGCCGGTGCGGTTGATCCGGTCCAGCAGCTTCATGATGCCTACGGAGGTCTGCGGGTCGAGGTTGCCGGTCGGCTCGTCGGCGATCAGCAGCATCGGGCGGTTGACGAACGCCCGGGCGATCGCGACGCGCTGCTGCTCACCGCCGGACAGCTCGCCCGGCATCCGGTCGTCCTTGCCGCCCAGGCCGACGAGGTCGAGCACCTCGGGGACGGTCTTGCGGATCTGGCCGCGCGGCTTGCCGATGACCTCCAGGGCGAACGCGACGTTCTGCCCGACGGTCTTGTTCGGGAGCAGCCGGAAGTCCTGGAAGACGGTGCCGATCTGGCGCCGCATCTGCGGGACCTTCCAGTTGGACAGCTTCCCGAGGTCCTTCCCGAGGACGTGCACCTGGCCATGGCTGGCCCGCTCCTCGCGCAGGAGCAGCCGCAGGAAGGTGGACTTACCGGAGCCCGAGGAGCCCACCAGGAAGACGAACTCGCCTCGTTCGATCTCGAGCGAGACGTCCCTGAGCGCGGGGCGGTTCTGCTTCGGGTAGGTCTTGGAGACGTTGTCGAATCGGATCACTGATGCACCACGGTCGACCTGGGTAGGGGCACGGGTTGCCGAGTTGCGGTTCCCGTCGGTGAGCGTGACCATACGCGAACCACGCGGCGCGGCGCAGTCGGCGTCCGGTCTTGGTGCGTTTATTCACGGCACCTACGGGGACAAAACGAGCACATTCCGGCTCCGGCCGAGGGCCCGCACACGGCCTGAATGTGCCGTGCGCTGCGAGGATTCCGGTAAGCGCGCCGAGGGACCGGCGAGCTGGCACAGTAGAAGAGGGAACCAATGCGCCGGCCCGCGCGTTGGAGCTGGTGATAAGGAGGTCGCATGACGTACGACCGGCTGGTGTGCGCCAACTGCGCGGCCCCCGTGAGCGAGGGCCGCTGCCCGGTGTGCCGGGCCAGCAGGGAGCGCCTGCAGCAGCAGAGCGGCCTGACCGGGCTCTTCGCGCAGGTCACCCCGGCGGCGCTCGTTGCGCTGCTGGTGGCGCTGGTCGCGGTGGGCCTGCTGGCGACGGGTGGCTTGACCCCCGGCTGATCCTGAGAGATCACTTTCGGACTGGACGGATACGCGAGCGAGACGCATACGCAAAGGGGCCCGGCGCAGGTTGCGCCGGGCCCTTTTGCTGTACGTCACGCTGCTGCGGCACGTTTTACGGTGCCGCGCCGGGGCCTCAGGCCGCGGCGGCGCCGCCCTTGTTGATCAGGCGCGGCATCATGCGGAAGCCGATGCCACCGGCGATCATCGTCGCCGCACCGATCAGCAGGAAGGTCGTACCGGACGAACCGGTTTCGGCCAGCTCGCCACCGGCCTGCTGCTGACCGCCCTGGGGCGTGTCCTGGGCCTGACCGGGCGTGTTGGCGATGTCTTCCTTCGAGTCGCCAGGCTGCTCGATCGGCTTGGTGCCCTCGTTGTCGGTACCGGTGCCGTCGTCGCCGCCGCTCACGTCGCCGCCGCCGCTCACGTCACCGCCGGTGCTGGCGTCGCCACCGGTGCTGGCGTCGCCGCCGGTGCTGCCGCCGGTGGCGCCGTTGTCGCCGCCGTTGCCACCGCCGATGCCGTTGTCGCCACCGTTGCCGCCGTCGCCGCCGCCGATGCCGTTGTCGCCACCGGTGCTGTCGTCGCCGCCGATCGTGCCGCCGTTGTCGTCACCGCCGACCACGCCGCCGTTGTCGTCGCCACCGACGCCGCCGCCGATGCCGTTGTCACCACCGGTGTCGCCGCCGTCTTCACCGCCGATCACGCCGCCGTCGTCCTCGCCGCCGTCGCCGCCGCCGCTGATGAGGCCGCCGGTCTCGTCACCGCCGGAGTCGCCGCCGGTGTCACCACCGGTGTCGCCACCGCTGGCGCCGCCGTCGTCGTTGCCGCCGAAGAGGCCGCCGAAGATACCGACGCTGTCCTCGTTCGAGGTGGCCGACTGGTCCGACTCGGACGCCGAAGCGGCACCCGTCACCGTCAGCGACGCGCCCAGCGCTATCACCGCACCAGCCGCAACGCGCGCCACGCGCACCCGCGTCTTCTTGGTCATCTGGTTGCTACCCCCAGTAGCTCATGTGTCATTGGGGCATTTCTGTGCGGGGCGACGGCCGATGGGGGTACGCGACTCGCGGCCCGCTGCGCGGGCGGTTCGCTCGTTTCCCCGTTTCACACGCGCCCCAGACGTACGCATGCCGCGCACTACCCTTCCCAGATCCCAACGGGCCGTCAAGGTCAAATAAAGAACGGATGACCGTATTGCGGGGCTTTATGGGGCTCGGCGGCGTACGACTGTAACCAAATCACCACAACAAAAAAGCAACCGCCGCCCCAGAGGCGACGGTTGCTGCGGGCGTACCCGGCTTACTTCTCCTGCTCCTGCTGCTTGCGCCAGCGGATGCCGGCCTCCAGGAAGCCGTCGATGTCGCCGTCCAGCACCGCCTGCGGGTTGCCGACCTCGAACTCCGTCCGCAGGTCCTTGACCATCTGGTACGGGTGCAGGACGTACGACCGCATCTGGTTGCCCCAGGAGTTGCCGCCGTCGCCCTTGAGGGCGTTCATCTTGGCCTGCTCCTCCTGGCGGCGCCGCTCCAGCAGCTTCGCCTGGAGGACGTTCATGGCGGTGGCCTTGTTCTGGATCTGCGAGCGCTCGTTCTGACAGGAGACCACGATGCCGGTCGGGATGTGCGTCAGACGGACCGCGGAGTCGGTCGTGTTGACGCCCTGGCCGCCGGGGCCGGAGGAGCGGTACACGTCCACCCGCAGGTCCGACTCGTCGATCTCGATGTGGTCGGTCTGCTCGACGACGGGCAGCACCTCGACGCCGGCGAAGGACGTCTGGCGGCGGCCCTGGTTGTCGAACGGGGAGATCCGGACCAGGCGGTGCGTGCCCTGCTCCACGGAGAGGGTGCCGTAGGCGTACGGAACGTTGACGGCGAAGGTGGTCGACTTGATGCCGGCCTCTTCGGCGTACGACGTCTCGTACAGCTCCGACTTGTAGCCGTGCCGCTCGGCCCAGCGCAGGTACATGCGCTGCAGCTTCTCGGCGAAGTCGGAGGCGTCGACGCCGCCGGCCTCGGCACGGATGGTGACGACGGCCTCACGGGCGTCGTACTCGCCGGAGAGGAGCGTCCGCACCTCCAGCTCGTCGACCGCCTTGCGGACCGCGGTCAGCTCGGCCTCGGCCTCGGCCTGGGTGTCCTCGTCGCCCTCGTCGGCGGCCAGCTCGAACAGCACCTCGAGGTCGTCGACGCGGCCTCGCAGCTCCTCGGCCTTGCGCAGCTGCCCCTGGAGGTAGGACAGCCGGCTGGTGACCTTCTGGGCGTTCTCCACGTCGTCCCAGAGGTCGGGGGCCGCTGCCTGCTCCTCGAGCGCAGCGATATCGGCCCTCATCTTGTCGAGGTCCAGGACGGCCTCGATCGACCCCATGGTCGAGGAGAGGGACTTCAGCTCTTCGGATACATCGACGACTGCCACGACTCCAGCCTAACGGCTGGGGGAGCCGACCCGAGCCCTGGCCGTACCCGGCCGCCTCGGGATGCCCTGGCGGACCCGGTCGGTGGGCCCCTGCGGCGCCGTCTCGCTTGCTCGCGCAGTTCCCCGCGCCCCTTACGGGGCTACGGCACGTCCGGAGCTGTCTGCTCCGTGCCGGGGCGGGCGTCGTCCGGGGTGTCGTCGCCGGAGGCCAGCCAGGTGCCGAGCCCCGCGACGGCGATCAGGCCGGCTGCCGCTACGCCCAGGCGGACTCGGCGTTTGCGTACTCGGTGGCGGGCCGAGCCGGCTCGGCGTTCGCCCGGCGCGCGGGGGGTGCGGGCCGTGCCGTGGGCGCCGCCGGCCAGCTCGTCCGGGCCCGGTACGCGCATGCTCGTGTGGGTGTCCCGGTTGGAGTCCGGGGCCGCGCCGTGGACCAGCGGGACCGCGCCGCGGACCCGGCCGCCGTCCTCGGGCGCCGCCGGGTGGTACGGGCCGTCCTCGCGGACCGCGTCCTGCCCGGCCGCCTCGTCCGTCTCCTCCTCGCTCTCCGGCTCGTCGATGTCCAGCGGCGGGATGCCGGCCAGCGACGGCAGGATCTCGCGCAGCCGGGCCGCCAGCTCGGGGGCGCGGAGCCGGGAGGCGGGGGCCTTGGCCAGGCACTGGACGAGCAGCTGCCACAGCTCGTCCGGGATGCCGGGCAGCGGCGCGACCCGCTCGGTGACGTGCCGGCGCAGCACCGCGCCGGGGTGCCCGCCGCCGAAGGGGGTGAAGCCGGCGAGCAGCTCGTACAGGACCGTGGCCAGCGCGTACACGTCCACGGACGCGCGGGGCGGGAGGCCCTCGATGATCTCGGGGGCGAGGTAGTCGGGGGTGCCGATGACCCGGGTGGAGCGGGTGCGGCGCGGCGAGTCGACCAGGCGGGCGATGCCGAAGTCGGTGAGGAGGGCGGGGTGGGCGCCGCCCGGGCCGAGCGGGCCCTCCATGTCGAGCAGGACGTTCTCGGGCTTCACGTCGCGGTGCACGATGCGGGCCGCGTGCGCGGCGGCCAGGCCCTCGGCGACGTCGGCCACGATGGCGACCGCGGCCTCCGGGGCCAGCCGGCGCTGGGCGTCCAGCCGGGTGCGCAGGTCCGTACCCCGTACGAGGTCCATCACCAGGGCCAGGTCGTTGCCGTCGACGACCAGGTCGCGGACGCCGACCACGCGCGGGTGGTCCAGGCTGAGCAGCGCTGCGCGCTCCTGTACGAAGCGGCCGACCAGCTCCTGGTCGGAGGCGAGGTCCTCGCGCAGCAGCTTGATCGCCACGGCCCCCTCGGGGCCCTCGCCCAGCCACACCGTGCCGGCGCTGCCGCGACCGAGGATCTGGTGGGCGGTGTACCGGCTGCCGATCTTCCGTGCCAAGACTGCTCCGACGGGTCTTGTCCGACAGGTGACGGCCCGCGGCGCGGATGCGCGGGGGCCGCGGCCCGGGGCGCGGGGCGCCCGGGGCCGATGCTGGCGACAAAACTACGCGGACGGCGGGGCTTTCGGCGCCCCGGACGCCGCCAACCGCCACTTCTCCGTCGGAAAATCTGCGGGGATGTCGACAAATCTCCAGGGTCGCCCGCCCGGAGGACGGGTGGCGGGCCGGCGGGTCCGAGTGCGGCGGGCGGCTACTGGCCCACCGACTTCTTGGCCTCGCCGATCGTGGACATCCAGTCCGAGACGTCGGTCCACCACTGGCTGAGCTGGTTCCAGAAGCTGCGGCCCTGGCCGATCCAGTCCTGGAGCGGGGTCAGCTCCCAGATGAGCCAGCAGCCGACCACGATCAGCAGGATCATGATCAGACAGCCCTTGAGACAGCCGAGGCCCGGGATGCGCACCGGGTTGGCGCTGCGCCGGCGCGGCTCGCGCTCGCGGCGGCGCGGCTCCGGGGCCGGCGGCCGCTGCGGTTCGTACCGCTGCGGCGGGGGCTGCCGACGCTGCGGCTGCTGCTGGTACGGCGGCGGCTGCTGCCGGCCGTACTGCTGCTGCGGGGGCTGCTGCGGCTGCTGCTGGTAGGGCGGGGGCTGCGCGGGCCGGCGCTGGGGGCGGTGGCGCAGCGGGTCGTCCTCGGGGCTGAGGTACTGGACCTGGGTCTGCTCGTTCCGGTCCCGGGCGGCGCGGAGCTGGTTCTCCCAGGGGTGCGGCCCGTCGGGCTGCTGCGGGTCGCCGCCGGGCGGGCCCGGCGGTACGGGCGGCATGGCGCGCGTCGCGTCGGCGCTGCCCGGGGGCTGTCCGGAGTCGGCGCCGAAACCGGCGGCCGCGGCACCGGCCGCTCCGTCCGCGGCGGCCGCTCCCGTGGTCGGCATGACATTCGTCGCGGCCGACGGGTCGTACTGGCCGCCGCTCGCCCCGGTGGAGGGCAGTACCTGCGTGGGGTCGGCGGCACCGGTCTCGGGGACCGGCGCGGGCGCCGGGTCGGGCGCGAGCAGCGCGGCGACGCCGAGCGCGGCCTCGGCCTCGGCGGGCGAAGAGTGCACGCCGATGCCGGCCGCGACCACGCGCAGGGCCCGGGCGAGGTTCTCGGCGCTGGGCCGCTCCTCCGGGCGCTTGCGCAGGCAGCGCTCTATGACGGTCCACAGCGGCTCGGGGACGCTGCCGGGGCGCTGCGGGTCCTCGCTGAGGTGGCGGTGCAGCACTTCGAGGGCGGTCGCGCCGGCGAACGGCGGACGGCCCGTGACCAGCTCGTACAGCAGGATGCCCGCGCCGTAGATGTCGACGGCGGAGGTCTGCGGGCGGCCCTCGGCGGACTCCGGCGCGACATACGCGGGCGTGCCGACGAACTCCTGCGTACGGGTCAGGCCCGGGGAGTCCGCGAGGCGGGCGATGCCGAAGTCGGTCAGCATCGGGTGCATCTCGGCGGCGCCCTCGGCCCCGGCGAGCAGCACGTTCGCGGGCTTCAGGTCGCGGTGCACGACGCCGTCGGCGTGGCTGGCGGCCAGTGCGTCGGCGATCTGCGCGGTCAGCAGCGCGGCCGCGACCGGGCTGAACGGACCGTTCTGACGCAGGTATTTGTGCAGGTCAGGCCCGTCGACCAGGTCCATGACCAGGGCGAGCAGGTCGCCCTCGACGACCAGGTCGCGGGTCCGGACGATGTTCGGGTGGGTGAGCCGCAGCAGGACGGAGCGCTCGCGCAGGAAGCGCATCACCACGTCCGGGTCGTGCGCCAGCTCCTCCTTGAGGACCTTGATCGCGACCGTCTCGCCGGGCTGTCCGGCCACCGCTGCCTCGGCGCCTGCCGTCTCCCGCTGGCTGGCACGCCAGACGGTGCCCGTGGCGCCGCGTCCGAGCGGCTCCTCGAGCAGGTACTTGCTGCCTACCGGCCGCACGTCATGCGCTCCCTGGTCGTCACTGAGCAGCTGCCTGATCTGCGCTGTCTGTCGGGCTGTGGGGGATGTGAGGCCGCTGGTCGTCCGCACGACCCCTTCCGCCCCACCATAGTGCCGTGTTTCGCGGCGGCGGCCGGGCGGATCCCGTGGTCCGGGGCGCGATCGGCCGGCCGGTCCGGTCGGGACCCGGCGGGGCTCCCCGGGAAGACGCCCGTCGCGTACGGATGGTTGCCCTTGCGGCCGATCGCTGACCGGTCACGGTGCGATCTTTGGCCGATCATGGGTCGCAAGCAGCCACTTTTGCATACATCGGTGACCGAACAAGATCACTGAACGACAGTCGCCACGCGTCTTGTCGGTGGCAGGTGCGAGGATGCTCTCCAGCACGGCAGCGGTGGGGACGGGGGCGCTGCGCCGCGGCGTGCGACGTGTGCGCATGCACGCGGACTTGGACTTGTACGTGCCGACGTGTCCGGGCGTGGTGGGGGGAGGTACTGGGCCCCGCCGCATTGCCGGGCGGAAGGGACCGTTGACGGCGATGCAGATCCGGCTGACCGTCCTCGGGCCGCGCAGCGGCCACTCCACTCGGGCCTGCGACGTGCTCGTGACGGCCCCTGCCGGTACGGCGCTCGCGGCGGTGGCCAGCAGCCTCGCGGCGGCCGTCGCGGGGGCCGGCGCGGACGTCGGCGGTGGCGGCGCCGGCAGCGGCCCCGTCGTGCTCTACGCCGGGCAGGAGCGGCTGGACGTCCAGCGTGCGGCGCTCGGCGAGCCGCCGCTCATAGACGGTGCGGTCCTCTCCCTCCAGGGCCCCGGACCGGCCCCGGCGCACGGCCTGCCGGCCGGTCCCGCCCGGCTGCGGGTCGTCTCGGGCCCGGACGCCGGCGGTGTCCATCTGCTGCACGGCGGCCAGATCCGTATCGGCCGCTCCACGGATGCGGACGTGCCGCTGGACGACCCCGACGTCTCCCGGATGCACTGCGCGGTCACGGTGGCGGCGGACGGCGCGGTGACCGTGGCCGACCTCCGCTCGACGAACGGCACGGCCGTCGACGGCACCGACCTCGACGACCGCCCGGTGCCGCTGCCGCCGGGCGCGCTGCTCCGGATCGGCGAGTCGGCGCTCCGCCTGCAGCCCTCCCCCGGCGCCCCCGACCCCGTCCTCGCCGCCACCCCGGACGGCGAGGGCCGGCTCCGCGTCCACCCTGCGGGCGGCGGCGCCGAGGACCTCGTCGCCGGCCCGTCCCCTTCGTACGGCGGCGAGCGGCCCGATTCGTACGGCAGCGGGCGGCCCGACCACGAGGTGGCGCCCGGGCACGACCGCGCGGGCTCGGCCGACAGCAGCCCGGTCGCGGGTCCGCAGAGAACGGCGGCCGCCCGGCCGGCCGGACAGGCAGCCGCGCACCCGGCGGCGGACGCGTACGGAGACCGGCGCGGGACGGGCCCGTACGCCGCCGGGACGCCGGGGGCAGAGGCGTATGCCGCCGGGGCGCGGTCGGCGGAGGTGCACTCCCCCGACGCCCACTTCCCCGAGACCCACTTCCCCGATGCCCGCGCCGCGGGAGGGCCCGCGGCGGATCAGTACACGGCGGACCAGTACGCCGTGGGACACCACGACCAGCCCCACGACCGGCCGTACGGCCAGCCGCACGACGCCGGAGCGGGCGCCGCGCACGGTCACCCCGCCGACAGCCACCCCGCCGACGCCACCCCCGCCCCGGGTTCCGGCCGCCGGGGTACTCCCGTCCGGGGCACCCCCGCGCCCGATCCCCGTTCCGCGGCGACCCACGGCGGCGGGCAGCCGCTGGCGGATCAGTACGCACCGTCCGGCGAATCGGACGGGCCCGACGCCGACCTGGCCGCGTCCCGCAAGCCCACCCGCCGCGGCGGCTGGGGCGCGTGGGCGCGGCGGCTGACCGGCGGGCGCGGCACCGCCGAGGACGAGGTGGCCGCGCACCAGGCGGCCGGGTACGGCCCCGATGCGCAGCCCCCGGCCGGTGCGGCCCCCGGCGCCCTGCCGGGTGATGCCCGTACCCCGGCCGCGTACGGCCGCTGGCCGGACGCCGCCACGATCCTGCTGACCGCGCTCGGCCCCGGCCCCCGGCTGTGGGAGCGGGAGGCCGGGCATCCGGACGCGCTGGCCGTCCGGCTCGGCACCGCCGACCGCGACGGCGGCCGCAGCGCGGTGCCGGTCACCGTCGCGCTGCGCGCGGCCGGTTCGCTGGGCCTGGCCGGGCCCCGCCCCCGGCTCGCCGGGCTGGCCCGGGCCGCGATCGCCCAGCTCGCCGCGCTGCACGCGCCGGGCACGCTGGAGATCGTCCTGCTCGCCGCCGACCGCGCCCGCGGCACGGCGCAGTGCCTGGAGGAGTGGTCCTGGCTCGGCTGGCTGCCGCATGTCCGCCCGGCGCACAGCCAGGACTGCCGGCTGCTGCTGGCGTACGACAAGGAGCAGGCGGCGGCGCGCACGGCCGAGCTGGTCCGCCGCCTGGACGACGGGCCGCTCGGCCCCGGCTGGGCGAGCGCCGACCGGTCGGCGGTGGCGAGCGCGGCGGCCCGGCACCAGGGCCCGTACACCCTCGTGATCGCCGACGGCGACCCCGGCACGTCCGGGCTGCGGGAGACCGTGGCCCGGCTGGCGGCGGGCGGCCCGTCGGCCGGTATCCATGTGCTCGCGCTGGCCGAGACCCCGGCCGCCTCGCCCCTGTATCCGCTCACGGCGACGTACGAAGCGGCCCGTGCCGCGTCCCCGGCGTTCGGGGAGTGCGGCGCGGTCGCGGTGCTCAGCGGTGACGTGGCCACGGCACTGCGCGTCGTACAGCCCGCGGCGCCGCTGGACCCGGCCGGCAGCATCGCCGTGAACGGCGTCCCGCAGAACGGCTCCGGGCCGTACGCCGCAGGGGCGAACGGCACGGTCGCGACGGTGGACGCGGTCTCCCTGCCGTGGGCCGAGCGGTTCGCGCGCGCCCTGGCGCCGCTGCGCGAGGCCGACACGGTGCGCCGCAGCACGCGCAGCGCCGCCGTGCCGCTGCCCGACAGCGCCCGGCTGCTGGACGAGCTGGGGCTGGCCCGGGCCACGCCCGCGTCCCTGATGGCCCGCTGGGCGGCCGCGGCGGACAGCGAGGAGCCCGCGGCCGCCGCGGTCCTGGGCGCGGGCCCGCACGGCCCGGTGTACGCCGACCCGGCCGCCGACGGCTGCCACTTCCTGCTGGAGGGCGGCCCGGGCACGGGCAAGACCGAGCTGCTGCGCTCGATCGCCGCCTCGCTCGCCGCCGCCGACCGCCCGGACCTGCTCTCGCTGGTCCTGGTCGACGGCGCGGGCACGGAGCGCGGCGACGGCCTGCGGCTGTGCACGGACCTGCCGCACGTCACCGCGCATCTGGCCGCCTCCGACCCGGTACGGATGCGGGAGTTCGCGCAGGCGCTGGTCTCGGAGCTGAAGCGGCGCGCCGAGATACTGGGCGGCACGGGCTTCGCGGAGTGGCGCGCCAAGCATGTGGCGGCGCCCCGGGTGGTCGCCCCGCGCCGGTCCACCGAGGGCCGTACGGCAGCGGCCGCGGGCGCCGCCGCCGAGGTCCCCGGCTCCGCAGCGCCCGGCATGCAGGAGTCCGGCCTGCTCGACACCCCCGCGACGCACACGCTGCGGCTGCGGCCCCGGGAGCGTACGCAGGCACCGCCCGGTGCCGAGGGGGCCGAGCGCCCGGCAGCGGCGGGCGAGGGGCTCGCGGCCGCGTCGCCGATGACCCGGCTGTTCGTGATCGTCGACGACTTCGACGCGCTGGTCGCACCGGCGCTGGGCAGTACGGGGCGGCCCGCCGCCGGGTCGGTCGTGCGGGCGCTGGAGGCGGTGGCCCGGGAGGGCGCCGCGCTCGGCGTGCATCTGATCGCCTCGACCGGCCATCCGGACCGTACGGCGGCCACCGCCACCGCCGAGCGGGCCGGGCTGCGCGCGCGGCTGGGCGGGGAGGGCGACCCGGCCGAGGAGCCGCTGCCCGTCGGGCGCGGGCGGCTGTACCGCGCGTCGGACGGCTCCGCCACGCCCTTCCAGGCGGGCCGGGTGACGGGCCGGATACCCCGGACGTCGACCCTGCGGCCGACGGTCGTGCCGCTGGAGTGGCACCGCATGGGCGATCCGCCGGCCCGCCGTCCGCTGCGCGAGCTGGGGAACGGCCCGACCGACCTGGCCCTGCTGGCCAGCGCGCTGCAGAAGGCCGCCCGGTCCCTGCCGTGAACCGCGTACCGCGCCGTGACGTACAACGAATCGGTCGCCGTACGGACAAGTGGGGTTACTCGCCGCGATAACGGCCCGGTCACGACGGGGAGTTGAGGTCGGACGCGGTATTGCTCGGGCCTCCCGGCGCCGGTAGGACTGTCGCACGGCGAACGGGAGGGCGACGGATGCGTCACGCAACGCTTCGTACGGCAACGGCACTTGTCGCGGTGGGGGCGCTGGCACTGACCGGCTGCGGGGGCGACGGCGGCGGCAAGGACGAGGGCAAGGGCGGCACCGACAGCGCGCCCACCGTCCGGCTGCCGAAGCTGAACGGGCAGACGCTCCAGGTGACGGCCGTGTGGACCGGCCCGGAGCGGGAGAACTTCACCAAGGTGCTGGACGAGTTCGAGAAGCGGACCGGCGCCAAGGTCGATTTCGTGCCCAGCGGCGACGACATGGCCGGCTTCATCGGCTCCAAGGTCGCCGGCGGCGGCGCGCCGGACGTCGCGATGCTCCAGCAGGTCGGCGTGCTGCAGGAGTTCGCCAAGAAGGGCTGGCTCAAGCAGCTCGGCCCGGCCGCGGAGAAGGAGCTGACGAAGAACTTCTCCAAGGGCTGGCAGGAGCTCGGCAGTTATCAGGGCAAGAGCTACGGCGTGTACTTCAAGGCCAGCAACAAGTCGCTGGTCTGGTACAACACCCAGGCGTTCGAGAACGCGGGGGTGTCCGAGCCCAAGGACTGGAAGGGCTTCCTGAAGACCGCCAGGACGCTCGCGGACTCCGGCGTGGAGCCGGTCTCGGTGGGCGGCGCGGACGGCTGGACGCTCACCGACTGGTTCGAGAACATCTACCTCTCGCAGGCAGGCCCGGAGAAGTACGACCAGCTGGCCAAGCACGAGATCAAGTGGACCGACCCGTCGGTGAAGCAGGCGCTGACCACGCTCGGCTCGCTCTTCGGTGCCAAGGGACTGCTCGCGGGCGGCAACGCGGGTGCGCTGCAGACGGCGTTCCCGCAGTCGGTGACGCAGACGTTCAAGGAGGAGCCGAAGGCCGCGATGGTCTCCTCGGCCGACTTCGCCGCCGCCAACATCGGCCAGACCAAGGCGAAGGTCGGTACGGACGCCAAGGTCTTCCCGTTCCCGGCGGTCGGCAAGGAGTCGCCGGTGGTGACCGGCGGGGACGTGGCGGTGGCGCTGAAGGACAACAAGGCGTCGCAGGCGCTGCTGACCTTCCTGGCGTCCCCGGACGCCGCCCGGATCTGGGCGGGGCAGGGCGGCTTCGTCTCCGCGAACAAGAAGCTGGACCCGGCGGTGTATCCGAACGCCGTGTTCCGGGAGATCGGCAAGGCGCTGGTCGCGGCCGGTGACGACTTCCGCTTCGACATGTCCGACCAGGCCCCGGCGTCCTTCGGCGGCAAGCCGGGGCAGGGCGAGTGGAAGGCGCTGCAGGACTTCCTGAAGAACCCGAAGGACGTCGCGGGGACCCAGGCGCAGCTGGAGAAGGACGCCGCCAAGTCGTTCGGGAACTGATGCCATGACCAAGAGCGTGACGGGGACGCGCCCGTGGATCGCGGGCGCGTTCCTCCTCCCCGCCCTGCTGCTGCTCGGCGCGCTGGTGGTCTATCCGATCGGGTACTCGGTCTGGCGCAGCCTCTTCGACGCGCCGGGCAGCGGCTTCGTGGGGCTGGACAACTACGCCGAGCTATTCTCCGACGACCGCATCCGCACGGCGCTGAAGAACAACATCGTCTGGGTGGTGGTCGCGCCGACCGTGGCCACCGCGCTGGGTCTGATCTTCGCCGTGCTGACCGAGCGGGTGCGCTGGGGCACCGCGTTCAAGCTGGTCGTCTTCATGCCGATGGCGATCTCCATGCTGGCCGCGGGCATCATCTTCCGGCTGGTGTACGAGCAGGACCCGGAGCGCGGGGTCGCCAACGCGGTGTGGGTGGGTGTGCACGACACCTTCGCCGAGCCGGCACCGTATCCGGGGGCCAATCCGCGGCCGAACGCCGACCTCAAGGCGTCCGGCGGCGGCGCGTTCACCACGAAGACGGCGGCGAAGACCGGTACCGCGGTGAGCCTGCCGCTGGTGGCGGTGCAGCCGGACGACCTCAAGGGCGCGCAGCGGGCCGCGGCGGCGAAGCCGCGCCCGGGGCAGATCACCGGCACCGCGTGGCTGGACTTCACGCGCGGCGGCGGTGGCACCCCGAACAGGATCGACAAGCAGGAGAAGGCGCTGGCCGGCCTGACGGTCGAGGCGGTCAGGGGCGGCAAGGTCGTCGCCACGGCCACCACCGGCGCCGACGGTACGTACGCCCTGCCGGCCCGGGCCGACGGGGCGCAGCTGCGGCTGCCCGCGTCCAACTTCGCCGAGGCGTACAACGGCGTCGACTGGCTCGGCCCGGCGCTGGTGACGCCCGCGATCATCGGCAGCTATGTGTGGATGTGGGCGGGCTTCGCGATGGTGCTGATCGCGGCGGGCCTGGCGAGCGTGCCGCGGGAGCTGCTGGAGGCGGCGCGGGTGGACGGCGCGAACGAGTGGCAGGTCTTCCGCCGGGTGACGGTGCCGCTGCTGGCGCCGGTCCTGGTGGTCGTCCTCGTCACGCTGATGATCAACGTCCTGAAGATCTTCGACCTGGTGTACATCATCGCGCCGGGCGCCAGCCAGGACGAGGCGAATGTGCTCGCCCTCCAGCTGTACCAGTCGTCCTTCGGCACGGACGTGAACCAGGGCATCGGCTCCGCGATCGCGGTGTTCCTGCTGCTCCTCGTCCTGCCGGTGATGATCGTCAATCTCCGGCGGCTGCGGAAGGAGCGGCAGCGATGACGGCGGTGGCCGACGGGGCGGTACGCGCCCGGCAGTCCCTGGCCGCGCGGCTCGCGGCCCGTACCGGCGGCGGCGTGCTGCGGGTCTTCCTGATCCTGGTCGGGCTGTTCTGGCTGATGCCGACGGTCGGGCTGCTGATCTCCTCGCTGCGCGATCCGGCGGATGTCGCGGAGAGCGGCTGGTGGGAGGTGTTCGCCAAGCCGGCGCAGCTGACCTGGTCCGGGTACGGCAATCTGCTGGGCAACGCCAAGATCATGGACTCGCTGTGGACCACCGCACTGATCACGGTCCCGGCGACGGTGCTGGTGGTGGTCATCGGGGCGCTGGCGGGCTATGCGTTCGCCTGGATGGACTTCCCAGGGCGCGACACCTGGTTCATGGTCGTCGTCGGGCTGCTGGTGGTCCCCGTACAGGTCGCGCTGATCCCGGTGGCGAAGCTCTTCGGCGCGGTCGGGCTGTTCGAGACGACGGCCGGCGTGGTGCTCTTCCATACGGCCTTCGGCCTGCCGTTCGCGGTGTTCCTGCTGCGGAACTTCTTCGCGGAGATCCCGCGCGAGCTGCTGGAGGCCGCGCGGCTGGACGGGGCGAGCGAACTGCGGCTGTTCACACGGGTGGTCATGCCGCTGGGCGGCCCGGCCATCGCCTCGCTGGGCATCTTCCAGTTCCTGTGGGTGTGGAACGACATGCTGATCGCGCTGATCTTCGCCGACAGCGGCAACCCGCCGATCACCGTGGCGCTCCAGCAGGAGGTGCGCCAGTTCGGCAACAACATCGACGTACTGGCGCCCGGCGCCTTCGTCTCGATGATCATCCCCCTGGTGGTCTTCTTCGCCTTCCAGCGGCAGTTCGTGTCCGGCGTGATGGCGGGCGCGGTCAAGTAGGAGCAGGTGGCTCACCCTTACGGGTGCGAGTCGCCCGCCAGCCGGGGGTAACCGGCCGCCGCGCCGCATGGCGGCGCGGCGCGGCCGGGAACGATCGCTGACCGACAGCGCAGCCGGCCGCCGACTCATGGAAGTGCCCTTGCCACGGTTCAGCGTCATCGTTCCCGCTTATCAGGTCCAGGCGTATCTGCCGGAATGCCTGGAGTCCGTCCTCTCCCAGGAGTGGCCGGACTTCGAGCTGATCGCGGTCGACGACGGGTCGCCGGACGGCTGCGGGGCTCTCATCCAGGACTTCGCCCGCCGCGACCACCGGGTACGGCCCGTGCACCTGCCGGCCAACACCGGCCTCGGCCCGGCCCGCAACGCGGGCATCGCCCACGCCCGCGGCGATTACCTGCTCTTCCTGGACGGCGACGACACCCTCACACCGGGCGCCCTGCGGGCCGTCGCCGACCGGCTGGCCGCGACCGGCGACCCGGACGTGCTGGTCTACGACTACGCCCGCACCACCTGGTCCGGCACCGCGGCCCGCAACCAGTACGCCCAGCTGCTCGCCGAGGACGGCCCGCCGGCCTTCCGGCTGGCCGACCGGCCCGCCCTGCTGCGGCTGCTGATGGTGGTGTGGAACAAGGCGTACCGCAGGGACTTCGTGCAGCGGCAGGGGCTCACCTTCCCGCCGGGCTACTACGAGGACCTGCCCTGGACGTTCCCGGCGCTGGCGACCGCGGAGTCGATCGCGGTACTGGACCGGGTCTGCGTGCACTACCGGCAGCGCCGCCGGGGCAACATCCTCGGCACCACGGGGCGCGGCCACTTCGACATCTTCGACCAGTACGACCGGGTGTTCGCCTTCCTCGACTCCCGCCCGGAGCTGGCCCGTTGGCGACCGCTGATGGTCCGCCGGATGACCGACCACCTCACGGCCGTCTACACGGCGCGCGGACGGCTGCCGCGCGACAGCCGCGCCGAGTTCTTCCGGCGGGCCGCCGCGCACTGCCGCCGGTACCGCTGCCCCGCCCCCGCCGCCGTGGACGACGGCCCGCCGCGGCTCGCCGTGCGGGTCCGGCACGGCCTGGTACGGCTCGGCTGGCACCGCCCGTTCCGGCTGCTGGCGGGCGCGCAGCGGCTGCGCCGGGCCGTCGCGCGCCGCGCCCGGTGGCTGCTGCGGCGGACGCGGCGCGCCGCGCTCGGGCTCCACTACCGGCTCCAGCGGCGGCTGCCGGTACGCCCCGACCAGGCGGTCTTCACCGCCCACTGGCACCGCGGCTACGCCGGCGACCCCGCCGCCATCGAGGCCAAGCTGCGCGAGCTGTGCCCGGGGATGCGCACGGCATGGGTGGCGGCGCCCGGGTACGAGGACACCGTGCCGCCGGGCGTGCGCTGGCTGCAGCCCGGCACCGCCGCGTACTGGACCGCGCTGGCCCGCTCGAAGTACCTGGTCAACAACGTGCACTTCGACGGGCGGCTGGCCAAGCGGCCGGGCCAAGTGCTGCTGCAGACGCACCGCGGCACCCCGCTCAAGCACATGGGCCTGGACCTCCAGGAGCGCCCGGCCGCGGCCCGCGACACCGACTTCGCGCGGCTGCTGCGCGGCGTGGACAGCTGGGACTACAGCCTCTCCGCCAACCGCCACGCCACGCTGACCTGGGAGCGGGTCTACCCGGCCGACTACACGACGCTGGAGTACGGGCAGCCGCGCACCGACCGGTTCCTGCGCGCCACCGCCCAGGACGTGCTGCGCATCCGTACCGAGCTGGGCATCCCGCCGTCCGCCACCGCGATCCTGTACGCGCCGACCCACCGCGACTACCGGCGCTCCCGGCGCCCCGCGCTGGACCCGCACCGGCTGCTGCGGAAGCTCGGCCCCGGCTTCGTGGTGCTGGTGCGGCCGCACTTCTCCTCGCTGGAGGGTCCGCCGTACGCCGCGGACGTGCCGCCGGCGCCGCCCGGCGACGGGGTGATCGACGTGAGCGGCCACCCGTGCGTGGAGGACCTCTGCCTGGCCTCGGACGCGCTGGTCACCGACTACTCCTCGCTCATGTTCGACTACGTGAACCTCGACCGCCCAGTGGTGGTGCTCACCGACGACTGGGAGGCGTACCGGGCGGCCCGCGGCACTTATTTCGATCTTCGCCGGCACCCGCCGGGCCCGGTGGCGCGCAGCGAGGAGGAGCTCATCGACATCTTTGCGAGTCCCGCATGGCACGGTCCCCGTTCGGCCGCTCTGCGGGCCACTTTCCGTTCACTTTTCTGCCCCTACGATGACGGCCACGCCGCGGAACGCGTGGTACGCCGTGTGTTCCTCGGCGACGAGGGGTCGCCGCCCGATGCCGTACCCCTCCATGAGCGCCGGCCCGCGCCCTCGCCCGAGCGGGCCCGCCGTCTCGCGGTGCCGCAGCCGGTGCCCGGGCCGCCCACAACAGCACACGCCTCGCACGTCGCCATCGAAGCCCCCGACCGTCTGGAGACGGACCGCACATGACTGCCCTCACCGCAGACCAGAGTGCCGAACAGCTCCCGCGACCTACCCGCCTGTCCGACGTCAAGGGCTGGTTCTTCACCGCCGACCAGCTCATGTTCGACTGGTTCCTGGCCCGCCAGGAACGACTCGAGGAACCGGGTGACCTGCTGGAGCTCGGCGCGTACATGGGGAAGAGCGCCATCTTCATGGGCGCCCGGCTGCGCGCCGGTGACCGCTTCACGGTCTGCGACCTCTTCGACTCCCCCGCCGAGGACGCCTCCAACTCCAAGGAGATGGCGAAGTCCTACAGCACGCTCACCCGCCGCGCCTTCGAGGCGAACTACCTCGCCTTCCACGACGAGCTGCCGCACCTCGTGCAGGGCCTGTCCTCGGTGATCCGCGCGCACGTCGAGGACGACAGCTGCCGCTTCGCGCACATCGACGCCTCGCATCTGTACGAGCATGTACACGGCGACATCCTGGCCGTACGGGAGCTGCTGCGCCCGCACGGTGTCGTCGTCCTGGACGACTACCGCGCCGAGCACTGCCCCGGCGTGGCCGCGGCCACGTGGCAGGCGGTGACCACGGGCGGGCTGCAGCCGCTGTGCATCACCGGCACGAAGTTCTACGGCACGTGGGGCGACGCGGAGCCGGTGCGCACCGAGCTGCTGGAGTGGCTGCGGTCGCGCGATGATCTGTGGCACGAGGTGCAGGAGGTTGCGGGGCAACCGTTGATCCGGCTGTCGGCGAAGGGTGCGCAGGAGCCGGTGCATCCGGTGTCGCGGCATCGGATGCGGCCCGGAGCGCCGCGGGCCGGGGTCCCGCTTGCCGCGGGACGTGGGGGGCGGCCGGGCCGTAGCGCCCTTCGGCGGGTTGCTGTGAATGTGCTGCCGCCGGTGGTCACGAAGGCGATCGTCGCGGCGCGTAATCGGGGGCGATAGCCGCTCCGCGGGGGGCAGTTTCTCGGCTGCGGGCCGTATGTGGCTGGTCGCGCAGTTCCCCGCGCCCCTTAGGGGGCGCGCCTCACGCCTGTGCGCAGGGCTCGGCCTTGTGCGGGGGTGGGGCTACGGTTCGTTCGGTGAGCGGGACTACCGGGAGTAGGTCCTCCTCACCGAGGAACACGCGGCGGACGACGCGCTCCGCGGCCAGGCCGTCGTCGTAGGGGCAGAAGCGTTCCCGGAATGCGGTCCGCAGTTGCGCCGAGTGCTCGTCCGACCAGCGGCCGGAGTGGAAGAGGGCGGCGATCTCCTGTTCGTCGCCCGCCACGTGGCCAGGGGTGTCGCCGGGTTCGCCGGAGAGCAGGTCGAAGTAGACGCCGCGGGCGTGCCGGTACGCCTCCCAGTCCGAGGAGTGCACGACGATCGGCCGGTCGAGCGCCGCGTAGTCGAACATCAGCGACGAGAAGTCGCAGAGCAGCGCGTCGGAGGCCAGCGCCAGGTCCTCCACGGACGGGTGCCGGGAGACGTCCAGGATGCGGCCCACCTCCTCCAGCGCGGCGAGCCGCGAGTCCGCGCCGTAGAAGTAGTGCGTGCGGACCAGGAGTTGGTAGCCCTCGCCGAGCGCTTCGGCGAGGCGCTCCAGGTCCAGCGGCGGGTTGAAGCCGCGTTCGTAGTCGCGGTGGGTGGGCGCGTAGAGGATCGCGGTGGTGCCGGGCGCGATGCCCAGCCCGGCGCGGATCCTGCGCACGTCCTCCGCGGTGGTGGCGAAGTACCGGTCGTTGCGCGGGTATCCGGTCGGCAGCGTCTCGTAGTCGCTGGGGTAGACGCGCTGCCACACCTCGGTGGAGTGCGGATTCGAGGACAGGCAGTAGTCCCACTGGTCGGCGTGGTCGAGCATCCGCAGGAAGCTGACGCCCTGGGCGGCGGCCGGGTGCCGGCGCAGGTCCATGCCCATCTTCTTCAGCGGGGTGCCGTGGTGGGTCTGGACGTAGATCTGCTCGGGGCGCTTGTGCACGGTGCCGGAGAAGTTGGCGTTGTTGACGAGGTACTTGGCGCGGGCCATGACCTCCCAGTACCGGCGCGAGTTCACCAGTACGGCCTCCACGCCCGGCGGCACGTCCTCGCGGTGCCGGCGGTCCACCACCCACACGCCGCGCAGGTGCGGCGCCAGCTCGCGGGCCTTCGCGTGGATCGCGGCGGGGCTGCACAGCACGCCGCGGTTCCAGTAGGCGGCGTAGACGACAAGGTTCTCGTCGATGGGGCGGCGCAGCTGGAGGCCGTAGTAGCGGCGGTAGACGCTGCGCGCGGTGCTGTGCTTGCGGGCGCGCAGCTTCTTTGCCGTGCGGTGCCGAAGCGTTCCGGCATGCCGCATGGAGCGGTAGACGGCGTAGGAGTTCAGATGCGCGGGCAGCTCGGCGCCGGCCGGGCGATGCCGGCGCAGCAGGCGGGCCAGCTCCCGGTGGAAGTCGGGCCGGTCCCCGGCCCGCACCCGGCCGTCGTCCTCCATGATCCGCAGCAGCCGGCGTGCGGCGTGGGCGAACAGGACGCCGCGGGCCGCCTCGGTGCCGCCGCCCAGCCCGGTCCCGGCCAGCGTGCGGAACAGCGCGTCGTAACGGCCGATGACCGCGAAGTGGTGCCGTCCGGGGACGGTGGAGGCGCTGCCCCGGCGGCGCTTGCGCCAGGTCACGCACACCTGGTCCAGGCAGGCGATGCGGGCGGCGGCCAGCAGTACCCCGAAGACCACCGGCACGTCGTCGTACGGGCCGTCGGCGAACGCGAAGCGGTGCGCTTCCCACAGGTCGCGGCGGACCGCGCGGTTCCACGAGGCGGGCAGCACGGCCAGGCACTCCGGCACGTCCTCGGCGGTGAAGACGGTGTCGGCGTGTGCCTCCAGGAACTCCCGGTCCGCGCTGCCGTGCCGCTTCTCCCAGACGTCGATCCGGTCGTGGTCGAAGAGCAGCACATCGGGCTCGCCCGCAGCGCGCAGCCGCGCGTCGACGGCCGCCAGCGCGCCGGGGGCGAGGAAGTCGTCGCCGTCGAGGAAGAGGAGGTACTCGCCGGTGGCGTGGCGGACCCCGGCGTTGCGGGCCGGGCCCACGCCGCCGGGGCGCTCCAGGTGCAGCGCCACCACCCGGGGGTCGGCCGCCGCGTACGCGTCGATGATCGCCCCGTCGCCGCCGTCCGAGCAGTCGTCGACGGCGATCAGCTCCACCCCTTCGAAGGACTGCGTGAGCACGGAGTCCAGGCAGTGGCGCAGGAAACCCTGCACGCCGCGGGCGGGGACGATGACGCTGAAGCGGGGCATGGCCATCCAGGGGTCGGTACGCACGGTGCAGCGTCAGCGTAGGCGGACGATCACGCTCCGTCCCGCTCTTCCGCCACGGCCGGTCACTCGATCAGCGCAGCAAATGTGACGGGTGAGTCCGCACGGGGTTGGACTGGTGTCCCGTGCGTCCCCTGGAAAAGGTGTGGTCTGCTCCATGGATCCCCGGCTCACCGTCGTCATCCCGATCTACAACGTGGAGGAGTACCTCCACGAATGCCTCGCGTCCGTGGCCGCCCAGACCCTGCGGGAGCTGGACGTGGTGATGGTCGACGACGGCTCCACCGACTCCGGGCCACAGCTGGCCCGGGAGTTCGCCGCCCGCGACCCGCGATTCCGGCTGGTGACGCAGGAGAACGGGGGTCTGGGACACGCCCGCAACACCGGCGCCCGGCACGCCGATCCGCGCACCGCCTACCTCACCTTCATGGACAGCGACGACGTGCTGCCGCCGCGCGCGTACGAGGGCCTGGTCGCCCTCCTGGACAAGTCCGGCTCGGACTTCGCGACCGGCAACGTCTACCGGCTGACCACCGAGGGCCGCAGCCAGGCGTGGCAGCACAAGACCATGACCCGCACGGTCCTGGGCACCCACATCAGCCGGGACCTGACCCTGCTGGCCGACCGGGTGGCCTGGAACAAGGTCTTCCGGCGCGCCTTCTGGGACCGGCACCGACTGGCCTTCCCCGAGGGCGTGCTCTACGAGGACACCCCGCTCACCATCCCCGCGCACTTCCTCGCCGAGGCCGTCGACGTCCTGCACGAGCACGTCTACTACTGGCGCATCCGCGAGGGCTCGATCACCCGCCGCCGCACCGACGTGAAGGGCGTACGGGACCGGCTCGCCGCCGTCGACGGCGTCAGCCGCTTCCTCGCGGACCCGGACCGCACCCGCTGGACCCGGCACAAGCGCGACTACGACCGCTCCGTCCTCCTGGACGACCTGCAGTACTTCATCGACGCGCTGCCCATGGCGGGCGAGGAGTACCACCGGGTCTTCATGACCGGCGCCCGGGACTTCCTCAGCCGCATCGACCCCACGCTCTACGCCGAACTCCCCGTCGAGCAGCGCATGAAGTGGACGCTGATCCGGGAGGACCGCCTCGACGACCTGCTGCGGCTGCTGGAGTACCAGCAGCGGAACAACTCCGGCTTCCATGTGGCGGGTCCGCCGCTGCGCAAGCGCGCGGTGCTCGCCGTCGGCGGCGGCCGGCCGATCCCGCTGCCGCCCGAGGTCACCCGGCTCACCGCCCAGGACCTGCCGGTACGGGCGCGGCTGCGGGAGGCGGTGTGGCGGGACGGCAAGCTGGTGCTGCGCGGCTACGCCTACATCCGCAACATCGCGGCGCCCGGCCGGCTCAGCTGCCTGAAGGCGGCGGTCCTGATGTCGGGCAAGCGCCGGATCGTGCTGCCGGTGCGGTCCGTGCCCGCGCCGGACGCCACCCACAACTCCCGTCAGGAGCAGCACTGTTACGACTGGTCCGGCTTCGAGATCACGGTGGATCCGCAGCGGCTGGCCAAGGGCGGCCGGTTCCGGCCCGGCCAGTGGAAGGCGGGCATCGTGGTCGCCGGGGCGGGCGTGGTGCGGCCGGCCGCGCTGCGCGCCCTGGACACCGGCTCCGGCGCGTCCCCGCTGCCGCACGAGGTGGCGGACGGGATGCGGGTGGTGCCCTGGTACAAGGACGGGCGGCTGCATCTGTCGGTGGAGCGGACCGTGCGGCGGCTGGCCGGGCAGCGCACGGTGGGCGACGGCGCGGCCGAGCTGACCGTGCGGGACGCCTCGGCGAACGCGCCGGTGGCGCTGCGGCTGACCCGCCGCGGCACGGACGAACGCCTCGAACGGCCGCTCGCGGACGGCGACGTGACGGCCGAGGACGGTGGCCACCGCCTCACCCTGCGCATCGACCCGGCCGAGCTGGCCACGGCCGGGACCGCCCCGGGCGCCGGACAGGAAGCGGCCGCCACCTGGGACCCCGTACTGGTCTACGCGGACGGCAGGACGGCCCGGATCGCGGCCGACCCCACCGCGCCTGTCGGGCGGGGGGTCGACAGCGGCGGCCGGGAGCTGGTGGTCACCGCCACCGCGGCCGGCAACCTCGTCCTGCACCTCCGCGCCCCCGAGCCGTTCGCCGACCGGCTGGCATGGCGCCCCGACGGATCGCTGGAGGTGGCGGGGCAGCTGCCCGGCGCGGCCGAGGGCGACGCGCCGCTCGCGGCCGTACTGCGGCACAGCCGGTACGCCGCCGAGGCGATCTTCCCCGCCACCCGCGACGGCGACCGCTTCACGGCCGTACTGCGCCCCGCGGCCGTCCCCTGCCACGGCGGCGAACGCCCGCTGCGCGAGGGCCGCTGGTATCTGTTCCTGCGGACGGCGGACGCGGACGGCACGGTGGGGCCGGGCGCCGAGTACGACTCGGGCGCGGCGGACGACGGCGGCCACCGGCACGGCGCCGCTGACCTGCCCGTACGGCTGTGCCCCACGCTCTTCGCCACGCTGCCCGCGGCCTGCCCCGCGGCGCCCCGGCCGCTCACCGTGGACCGCCGCTTCCACGACCGGCTCTTCGTCGAGGCGGGCCCCGCCGTGCCGGACGCGGACCGCGGACCGTACCGGCAGCGGCTGCTGCGCGAGGAGCACTACCCGCGGCGCCGCTCCCGCCCGCTGCGCGACACGGTTCTCTTCAGCAGCTTCGACGGCCGCTGCGGCGGCGACTCACCACGCGCCCTCCACCGCGAACTGGCCCGCCGCGAGCCGTACGCCGACCACCTCTGGGTGGTCCGCGACGCCCATACCCACATCCCGCCCGGCACCCGCCCCGTACTCCTGCACAGCACCGACTGGCACGAGGCCCTGGCCCGCTCCCGCCGCATCATCACCAACACCCACCTCCCGGAGTGGTTCGTCCGCCGCCCCGGCCAGCAGGTCCTGCAGACCTGGCACGGCACCCCGGTCAAGCGCATCGGCACCGACCTGGCCGGCACCCTCTGCGCCGACCTGGTCCACCTGTGGCCACAGCCCCGCCGCGGCCACCAGTGGAGCGCGCTGCTCTCCCCCAACCCCCACACCACGTCCCTGCTGGCCCGCTCCCTGGGCTACGACGGCAGCATCCACGAAACCGGCCTCCCCCGCACCGACGCCCTCCTCTCCGAAGACCGCGACAAGCAGGCCCTACGCGTACGCGAGCGCCTCGGCATCCCCGCGGTCAAAAAGGTGGTCCTCTACGCCCCCACACAACGGGACGACAAGGCATACGACGCCGACCACTACCAACTGCACCTCCCGCTGGACACCGCACACGCCGGGGCAGCACTCGGCAACGACCACGTCCTGCTGCTGCGCAGCCACCCGCTGGTGGCCGACCGGGTTCCGGGCGGGGCCGACGGCTTCGTACGGGACGTGACCGACTTCCCGGACGCCATGGACCTCCTCCTGGCCGCCGACGTCCTGGTCACGGACTACTCGTCGCTGGCAGTGGACTTCGCCAACACCGGCCGCCCGATGCTCTTCCTGACCCCGGACCTGGAACACTTCCGCGACACCGTCCGCGGCTTCACCTTCGACTTCGAGGCGGAAGCCCCGGGCCCACTGCTGCGGGACACCGGCGAACTGGTGGACGCCCTGCGCGACTTGGACGGTGTCGAGCGGCGCAGCGCGGATGCTTATGCGCGCTTCCGCGAGGCGTACTGCTCCCGGGACGACGGACGAGCGGCGGCGCGGGCCGCGGACCTGCTGGGCTGAGGGATCTCCTCGGCCGCGCGCTTCTCGGCCCGCAGGGCTTCGTAGTGGCGGGAGCGTGCGGGCTCCGGGACGGCCAGGTTCTGGTCGCTGACCAGGCGCAGGACGCGGTGGCCGGCGATGGTCTGGAGGTCGGCGTGGCAGTCGGCGCGGGTGACGATCTCCAGGATCAGGGCCTCCTGCCAGGGCGCCGGGTCTCCCCAGGTGCCGTAGAACTTGCAGCGGCTCAGGCAGATGGGCCGCAGCCCCTCGGTGAACAGCGCCTCCCAGGCGGCGGCCGAGACGCCCGGCGTGTGCTCGGAGCGGTAGTCGTCCAGGACGACCACTCCTTCGGGTGACAGCACGCGGCGCGCGGCCAGGATGTCGTCGCGTACGTGGTCGTAGAGGTGCGAGGCGTCGATGTGGACGAAGCGGCAGCTGCCGGGGGCGACTTTCTCGGGGACGAGCGAGGTGGGGCCCTGGATGATCGTGGGCAGCTCGTCGTGGAAGGAGAGGTAATTCGCCTCGAAGGCGCGGCGGGTGAGGGCCGCGTAGGAGCGCTGCATTTCCTCGTCGTTGGCCTCGTCCACGGCCGGGGAATCGAAGAGGTCACAGACCGTGAATTCCTCCCCAGGGTGGCGGTAACCACCCAGGAAGGCGGCGCTCTTTCCCAGGTATGCGCCCATTTCCAGCAGGTCGCCGCGTGCGCCGGAGCGGGCCTGGTGGGTCAGCAGCCAGTCGAAGAGCAGCTGGTCCTGGCCGAAGAACCAGCCCTTGACGTCCGCGAGCGTGCCGGGGCGGGGCAGCCCCGTGCCCGCCGCTCCGGTGGGCACGGCGATGGTCTCGGTGTTCAGTGGGGTCATGTCCGGCCTCTCGACGGAAAGCACGACGGAAATCGCGGCGGCAGACGTTAGCCGCCGGGCGGCCGGAATTCCGGAATGCGGGTGGCGTTCGGCGCGTAAGAAGTACTCCGCCGAGCACAGTTCCGCCGCGCTCAGGTCCGGCGTACGAAGAGGGCGACATTGCCGCCGGGGCCGTCGAGCCAGTACCGCTGGGCGAAGAGGTCGTGCAGCAGGCGCCATTTGGCGGTCTCGGTGGCGTTGTGGCGGAACCACCGCGTGCGGTCCACGCCGTCGGCGGCGACCAGCCAGACCCGGTCGGTGCGGCCGAGCCGCGCGCGGATCTGCCGAAGCGGCGCGTCCCGCCCGTACAGCGTCCCCGACTCCGCGCCCGAGGTGCCGAGCGTGAGGTCCGTCAGTCCGGTGAACTGCGCCGGGTAGGCGAGCCGGACCCGGCGTTCGTAGGTGGGGACGAAGAAGACGCCGTCGCCGGGTGCGGCGTGGCGCGCGACCATCGCCGCCACGGCCGCGAGGTCGTCCGGGCGGCCGGTGCGCAGCCGTTCGCGCTGCTGGGCGGGGAGCTGGCACAGGAACGCCACGGCGACCGCGGCCGCGCCCGCCGCTGCCACCGCGCGCGGCGGCAGCCGCCGGGACCGCCGTACGGCTGCCGCGATCACCAGCCGCTCGGCCCCGGCCGCCGCGGCCAGCGCCACGCCCGGGAGGCAGAAGAGCAGGTAGCGGTCGAGGAAGACCGGGTGCAGCTGGGAGATCGCGAAGAGGAGTACCGACGGCAGCAGGGCGAGCGGGAGCGCGACGGCGGACAGGCCGAGTGGGCCACGGCGCGGCAGCGGCCGCCACGCGGCCACCGCCAGCAGGAGGCACACGGCCACGACGACCAACAAGGACGGCCCCGCGAACGACCGCAGCAGCAGCCAGGCGGCGCGCAGCCCCGGCGGATAGAGCCAGTTCAGCTGATTGCTCTGGCCACGGGAGAGCGCCACGAGGGGCAGCAGCGCGAGGGCGACCGCGCAGGCGGCGGCCGCCCAGCGCCACCACACCGCGCGCGGCACGCGCGAGACCAGCAGCGTCAGCGCGTGCGCGGCGAGTACCAGCACGGCGCACTCGTGGAGCAGCGCGGTGAGTGCCGTGGCCGCCGCGTACGCCGTCCAGTCCCGCGCACGGGCATGCCGTACGGCGGTCGTCAGCAGCAGCGTGGACAGCGCGGCGCCGGCCGTGACCAGTGCGTAGGAGCGGGCCTCCTGCGCGTAGTGGCTCACCGTGGGGAAGGCGGCGAAGAGCAGTCCGGCCCACAGGCCGACGCGCGGCGCGGCCAGCCGGCTGCCGGTCAGCGCCACCAGCCCGGCCGCGGCCGTCGCGCCGAGCACGGACGGCAGCCGCAGCGCCGTCTCGCCGCCGCCCAGCAGCGCGCGGACGCAGTGCATCAGGGCGTAGTACAGGCCGTGCACCGCGTCGGCGGTGCCGAGCAGCTGCCACAGCTGCGGCAGCGAGCGGCCCGCGAGCTGCGCGGTGGCCGCCTCGTCCCGCCACAGCGTGCCGCGGTCCAGCCCCCACAGGCCCAGCGCGAACATGACCGCGCAGGGGACGAGGACGGCGACGAGGGTGGCGCGGCGGCGCGCGCACGGGACGCCGCGCACGGTCAGCGGCGCCCGGCGGCCCGGCACCGCGGACGGCGGCGGCCGCTCCTCCTCGGGGTCCGCGACACCCGGTCCGCTCATGGCTCCGGCAGCTCGTACGGGCTCGGCAGCGGGAAGTACGCCTCCAGGAACGGCCGGAGCAGCGCCAGCTGGTCCGCCAGGTCGGTCTCCTCCGACTGGGTGTCGTTGAGGCAGAAGACGTCCCGGTCGCGGCGGGCGAGCAGCCGGTCCAGCCGGTCGGCGGCGTTGGGCCGGGAGAGGTCGAGGTAGGAGTAGGCGATGTCGGCGGGCAGCGCGCGGCCGGTGTGGAAGGCGTAGTAGTGGTGCAGCGAGGACGGGATGGAGATGTCGTCCATGCTGCGGAAGCGGTGCGCGGCGGTCGCCCGGTGCTGGGCGCCGAACTCCCGCTCTATCTCGGCCAGCACGCTGCGCCGCAGGGCGTGCGGGACGTGCTTCATCTTCTGCACCGGTGTGGTGCCGAAGCGGGCCTCGATGAGCGCGCGGTTGTTCTTGCCCGCGACGGACACCGGGACGTCGTCGTCGCCGGGCGGCCCGAGCGGTACGAGCGCGGGCGAGGGGAAGTACTTCGTCAGCCCGTTGGCCAGGAAGAAGTCGTGCGGCGACGCCTCCCGGCCGAGGAACACGTCGTCGTTGAAGTAGAGGAAGTGCTCCGAGAGGCCCTCGATGTGGTGCAGCTGGCTCTCGATGGCATGGGAGTTGAACGTCGGCAGCGCACTGGTGTCGGTGAATATCTCGCGGTGGCTGACGATCTTCACGCGCGGGTGCGCGGTGTTCAGCCAGGGCGGTACCTGGTCGTCGGTGACGAGGTAGATGTCGCGCACCCAGGGCGCGTACATGTCCAGGGAGCGGAGGGAGTAGCGCAGCTCGTCGCGGTTGGCGTAGCGCGCCGCGTTGGCCGCCTCGTCGTGGTACGCCTGCCCGGTGTACTTGGCGCGGCGCTCCAGCCAGGCCGGGTCGGCGCCGTCCACCCAGGTGTAGACGACGTCGACGGGGAAGGTGAGGTCGCCGGGGAGCGGGACGGTGAAGTCGCGGTAGGTGGCCACTCGGGGCGCGCGGTCGTCGCCCGACCCGTTGGGGCAGGTGAAGAGCGCGGCGGGGACGCTGATCCGGTGGCCTTCGGCCGGCACCCATTCGGTGACGGCGTTCCGCCGCGGGGCGATCAGCCGGTCGCCCTCGCGCGGCCAGAACTCCACGTCGCAGCCGTACGCCTGGTCCAGCACGAGCGAGCGGCCGGGGTCGGTACGGAACCAGGTCACCCGGAACAGCCCGGCACGCGCGGCCCGGTGCCAGCCGCCGGAGTCGTAGCCGGGCACCGTGTGCCGGACCTCGTGCCCCGGGGCCAGCAGGGAGACGTAGCCGGGCAGCGCGCGGCAGCGGGCGGCCAGCGCGGCGAGCGCGCGCGGTCCGTCCTCCTGGGCCACCGCGACCACGCCCCGGCCGCGCTCCTTGCCGCGTACGCAGAAGTGGCCGATGCCGGCCTGCTCCAGGGTCTCGGTGACGGTGACGAGGTTGTCGCGACGGGCCCGGGCGGGTGACAGGTCGTGCTGCACAAGGGCGATGCGGGGGTGTCCGTCGGCCATCGTGACGGCGCGGCCGGGTCCGGCGGCGAGGGCGCGGTGGCACAGCGCCACGCCCCGGGTGCGCAGCCCTTCCAGGTGCCGGGCCGTCGCCAGCCAGCTGACCTGCTGCTTGATGCGGCGGCGCAGCTCCGGGCTGGAGCGGGTCGCGATGGCGCGCCGCAGGTGCTCCGGTACCGCCTTGCGGTAGACCGACACCAGGGTCGACGCCTCCGGGTTGATCCGCCGCACCGTCCCGGCGGCGCGGCGGGCACCCGGATGCCGTACGGGCCGGCGGCGTGGCTCGGCGGTCCGCTGTCCCATCTGTGCACTCACTCCGGTCTCCCCCTTCGCGTCGCTCCCCGCGGTCCGGTCATTTACCCCTATGGGCGTTTGATGCAACTATGACGCCGTACGTCCGGGTACACATCCCCTGTGCATCCGGACCCCGGGGGTGTTCACGCGCCCACGGGGGAGGCTCACACAAGGGATGACTCGCCAGGGGACGAGAAGGATGCCCTGCCACGTGCCCAACGGGCGCCGCCCCGCGTCCCACAGAAGGGAGCACCGGCCGCCATGGATCAGGCCCTGCTGTCGCGAGCGGTGAAAGCCGGCCGCCGTGCCCGCCGCGCGGCGGCCGGCGTACGCCGCCGCATCGAGCGCGTCGACACCGTCCCGGTGCTCGCCGCACGGCTGCGCCCGCGCCCCGTCCTGCGCCCCGTCCACCTCTCCGTCCTGGGCGGCCGCACCCTGAACGTGGCGGTGCGTTACCCCCGCCGCGCTCACGGGATCGGCACCGCACTGCTCCATCTGGACCACCGCGGCCACCGCCGGACCGCCCCGCTGACCCCCGAGCCCCAGCCCGACGGCACCCTGCTGCTCACCGCCACGGCCCCGCTGCACTTCGCCCCGCACGACGAGCCCGCCGAGTACGCCGAGCCCGGCGCCCTCGCGCTCGGCCCCGGCATCTGGCGGCTGTCGCTGGCCGTGACGGACACGGCGGGCCGGGAGATCCTGGCCGGCCTCGGCGCGGCCCCGGCCCGCACCGCCGGCGGGCCGACCCTCCCGCACTCCCCCGACCCCGGCACCGGCGCCCTCTTTCGCCCCGTGCGCTCGGCCGACGGCCACGCCCTGCTCAAGGTCACCGCCCCGGCGCCGCAGGCCGAACTGGTCGCGCTCGGCCTGCGCTGGGACCGCGTGACCGTGCAGGTCCGGCTGGTCGGCCCGCTGCCCCGGCACGCCCTCTGGACCGCCGAGGCCGTCCGGCAGGGCGCCGGCGGAGCCGTGCTGCCGATGCCGCTGGAGCAGCACGCGGGGCACCTCATGGCCGACCTCCCGCTGCCCGCGATGGCCGCCGACGGGCACGTCCAGCACACCTGGGAAGTACGGCTGCGGTCCGGGCGGACCCGGCTGAAGGTCGGCCGCCGGCTGACCGACGTACGCCGCCCGAAGCGGGTCTTCCGTACGCCCTACCGGTCCATAGCGCTTGCGGACGGCCGGCTGCTGCGGGTGCACGCCCACTTCGCCGCCAACGGGACCCTCGCCGTCAGCTGCGCCGCGTACGCGCCACCCGCCCGCGCCCAAGAGACCTCGGAGGACCGGCCATGAGGATCACGTTCCTGCTCACCCTCGGCGACGAGATGGGCGGCACGGAAATGGCCGCGTACACCCAGGCGGCCCACCTCGCGGCGCGCCACGACGTCGAGGTGCTGAGCGTCTTCCGCACCCGCGCCGAGCCGTTCTTCCCTGTCGCCCGGGACGTCCGGCACCGCTACCTGATCGACCGGACCGGACCGTACGAGCGGCCGGTGCGGGCCAGCAGTCTGGACGAGGCGGCCTGCCGCACGCTGGCCGCGCTCCCCAGTGAGCTGATCAAGCCCGCCTGGGAGCACACCTTCAACCGGCTCTCGGACATCGAGCTGAGCGCCACCATCGCCGCGCTGGAGACCGACGTACTGGTCACCACCACGCCCGCCCTCATGGCGGCCGCAGCGGAGCTCGTACAGGGCCGGGTGATCACCGTGCACCAGGAGCACCGCGCCTCCCAGCTGCGCGGGGTCAGCGGCGAGCCGCTGCTGATGTACGCACCGCGGATCGACGCGCTGGTCACGCTGACCGAGCGCACCGAGGAGTGGTTCCGCGAGTCCCTCGGCCCGGCCGCTCCCGAGCTCGCCACCATTCCCAACGCGCTGCCCGACGGCTACCGCCCCCGCTCCGACCTCACGGGCCGCCTCGTCGTGGCCGCCGCCCGGCTGACCCCCGAGAAGCAGCTCGACCACGCCGTACGGGCCTTCGCGCAGGCCGCGGAGGACCACCCGGGCTGGCGGCTGCGCATCTTCGGCGACGGGCCGCAGGAAGTACGGCTGCGCCAGCTGATCGAGGGGCTCGCCCTGCACGACCGGGTGGAACTGCTCGGCCGGACGCCGGACATGGCGGCCGAGTGGGCGAAGGCGAGCCTGTGCCTGCTGCCGTCGCGCAACGAGGCGTTCGGGCTGGTGCTGGTCGAAGCGTTCGCGGCGGGGGTGCCGGCCATCGCGTACGACATCGTCACCGGCCCCGCCGAGATCATCCGGCACGGCGTGGACGGGCTCCTCGTGCCGCCCGCCGACGTCGAAGCGCTGGCCGCGGCGCTCGGTGAACTGATGGGTGATCAGGAGCGGCTGCGGGCGTACGGGAAAGCCGCGCGCGCGGGCGTGTACGAGCGCTTCTCCGGCGAGCGGGTCACCGCCGAGTGGGAGCGGCTGTTCGAGAAGCTGGTGGACCGCCGCGACGGCCCCGACCGGCTCGCGGCCCGCGCCGACCGCACCGCGCTGCGCATCGCGGCAGGAGGCGGCCGGGCGTTCAGCGTGGCGGCCCCGCACGGCGGCCCGCTCGCCGCCTCCGCCGACGCACAGAAGGCCCGCGAAGTACTGCTCAAGGCCCAGGACCGGACGGGCAAGCTGGTGCGCTCCGCCGGGCGCCTCGCCGAGCTGCGCGACGACCTCACCGCGCCGCAGGTCGCCGACCGCAATCTGGAGCTGGCCACCGACGCGCTCACGGCACACGGCATCGGCTACGTCCTGCTGCGCGACGACGCGCTCGCGCACCGGGTCGCGGTGGCCGTGGAGGACCGGGAGCGGGCGCTGGCCGCGCTCGCCGAGGAGCTGGCAGGGGAGCCGGTGTACGGGGAGCTGGTCTCGCCGCGCGGCCATGCGCCGGGCGCGCTGCTGGCCGAGCGGCTGCGGGAGGCCGGCGAGGTCGCGGGGGTACGCGTCTTCAAGCCGGTGACCAGCGAGAGCCGCACGCTGCGGTACGGCCCCGGGTTCGGCTGCACGGTGGAGTTCTGGGCCGAGGACGAGGACGGCTGGCGGGAGGCGCCGCGCGGCACGACCCTCCTCGGGCCGCGGCTGCCCGGCCTGGAACCGACGGCCAAGTGGCGGGTCGCGGACCGGGACCACCCCACGCTCGCCGCCTTCACCGACACCCTGATGTGGGACATCGACTTCCCCGTCGACGTCGTCTACACCTGGGTCGACGACGCCGATCCCGACTGGCGGGCGCGGCGGGACGCGGCGCTGCGGGCGGCCGGCTTCGCCACGGACGACGTGGACAGCAGCGACGCACGCTTCCGCAGCCGCGACGAACTGCGCCACTCGCTCCGCTCACTGGCGATGTACGCGCCCTGGGTCCGCACCGTCCACATCGTCACCGACGACCAGGTGCCCGACTGGCTGAACACCGCGCACCCGGGCCTGAAGGTCGTCGACCACCGGGAGCTGTTCGCCGACCCGTCCCTGCTGCCGACCTTCAACTCGCACGCCATCGAAAGCCAACTGCACCGCATCGAGGGCCTGTCCGAGCAGTTCCTGTACATCAACGACGATGTGTTCTTCGGCCGCCCGGTACCGCCGTCGGCGTTCTTCCACAGCAACGGCACCGCGCACTTCTTCCGCTCGCCCACCGCCGTACCGCCCGGCGAGGTCACCCCGGACGACGAGGGCTACTTCGCCGCCGCCAAGAACAACCGGGCACTGCTGAAGCGGGAGTTCGGCCGGGTCGCCACGCACGGCTTCCTGCACGCCCCGCACCCGCTGCGGCGCAGCGTCCTCGCGGAGCTCGCCGACCGCTTCCCCGAGGAGGTGGCGGCGACGGCGGGGAGCCGCTTCCGGGCCCGTACCGATCTCTCCATCGCTTCGTCCCTGCACCACTACTACGGATACCTGACCGGGAAGTCGACGCCCGCGACCATTTCCTGCTCCTTCGCGAACGCCGGCCGCTACGACCACCACACTGTTCTCAGCCGCCTGCTCGCCACCCGCAGCCACAGCGTCTTCTGCATCGGGGACTCCGCCGACGCCGAGGTGCCGGCCACCGAGCAGGACCGGGTGGTGCGTGCCTTCCTGGGCGCGTACTTCCCCGTACCGTCGCCGTACGAGCGCGGCTGACCGAGCAGAAGGAGCGCGGAGCGAGATGACCTGGCTGATCACTGGTGGTGCGGGCTACATCGGCGCGCACGTGGTGCGGGTGATGACCGGCGCGGGCGAGCGTGCGGTGGTCCTGGACGACCTGTCCACGGGCGTGGCGGAGCGGGTGCCCGAGGACGTGCCGCTGATCGTCGGGTCGACGCTGGACCGCGGGCTGCTGGACCGCACGATCGCCGAGCACGGGATCACCGGGGTGGTGCACCTGGCGGCGAAGAAGCAGGTCGCCGAGTCGGTGGAGCTGCCGCTGCGGTACTACCGCGAGAACGTGCACGGCCTGACCGTGCTGCTGGAGGCGGTGGCGGCGGGCGGCGTCGGCCGCTTCGTCTTCTCCTCCTCCGCCTCGGTCTACGGCACACCGGACGTGGACCTGGTCACCGAGGACACCCCGTGCGCGCCGATGAGCCCGTACGGCCAGACCAAGCTGGCGGGCGAGTGGCTGACCCGCGCCGCGGGCCGGGCGCACGGCATCTCCACCGCCTGCCTGCGCTACTTCAACGTCGCGGGCGCGGCGGCCCCGGAGCTCGCCGACACCGGCGTCTTCAACATCGTCCCGATGGTCTTCGAGAAGCTCACCGAGGGCGCGGCGCCGCGGATCTTCGGCGCCGACTACGACACCCCCGACGGCACCTGCATTCGGGACTACATCCACGTCGAGGACCTGGCCGACGCGCACGTCGCGGCCGCGCGCAAGCTCGGCGAGCGCGGCCCGGTCCGCGACCTGACGCTCAACATCGGGCGCGGCGAGGGCGTCTCCGTCCGCGAGATGGTCGACCTGATCACGGAGGTCACCGGATACGGGGACCGGGCGGCGGAGGTCACGGCGCGGCGGCCCGGCGACCCGGCGCGGGTGGTCGCGGCCGCCGACCGGATCGCGGCGGAGCTGGACTGGAAGGCCCGGCACGACGTGCGCGACATGATCGCTTCGGCCTGGGCGGGCTGGCTGCTGCAGCACCCGGAAGCCGCTCGCGACTGAACGCTGCCGCTGAACAAAGTCCGTACTTTTCCCACATCGCCGGACAACCAATTCCTCGTCCCGCCCGTCTCACAGGTAGCGGACAGCCCTCTCATTCCGGGCATTCCGCTGTCCGTGCCCGGTCCGATACGAGGAGTAGTTACCGTAATGCCCGCCCCCGGAAGCTCCGCCGCCGCGCCGCGCTTCAGCATCGTCGTCCCCGTCTTCAAGGTGCAGGGCTACCTCCGCGCCTGCCTGGACTCGGTCCTGGCGCAGACGTACGGCGACTTCGAGGTCGTCGCGGTGGACGACCGCTCGCCCGACGGCTCCGGGGCGATCCTGGACGAGTACGCGGCCCGGGACCCGCGCGTGGTTCCGCTGCACCTCGCCGAGAACAAGGGCATCGGCAACGCCCGCAACGAGGGCGTTGCGCACGCCCGCGGCGACTACCTCCTCTTCCTCGACAGCGACGACACGCTGCTGCCCGACGCGCTGGAGTCCATAGCCGGCCGGCTGACCGAGACCGAGGACCCCGACGTCCTGGTCTACGACTACGCGCGCACCTTCTGGTGGGGCGAGGCCAAGCGCAACCGCGACGCCGAGGTGCTCGCCGCGCCCGGCCCCGAGGTCGGCACCATCGACGACCGCCCCGACCTGCTGCGCCTGTTCACGGTCGTATGGAACAAGGCGTACCGCCGCGACTTCTACCTCGCCGGCGGTTTCAGCTTCCCCGACGGCTTCTACGAGGACGCGGTCGTCGTCTACGAATCGCTCTTCAGCGCCGAGCGCATCGCGCTGCTGAACCAGGTCTGCGTGCACTACCGGCAGCGGCGCCAGGGCAACGCGCTGCGCACCCCCAGCAGGGAGCACTTCGCCGCCTTCGACCAGTACGAGCGGCTGTTCGCGTTCATCGAGGAGCGGCCGGGGCTGCACCGCTGGCGCGCCTTCCTCTTCGAGCACATGATCGACCACTATCTCTTCATCCTGGCCCGCCCCGACCGCGTCCCCGCCGCGGCACGCGCGGAGTTCTTCCGCTGTGCAGCGCAGCACTACCGCCGCTATCTGCCCACGGACTTCGTACGGCCCAAGGGCGTCATCGGCATCCAGTACGACGCCCTCGCGCGCGGCTCGTTCCCCGCCTACACCGCGCTGAAGCTGGCCGCGCGGGGCCGCAAGAAGGCGGCCGGGCGGCTGAAGAAGGTCAAGCACACCCTCGGCAAGCAGGCGTACGCGCGCCTCTACCAGCTGCAGCTGCACCGCCCGCTCGACCCGCACCTCGCCGTCTACGCCGCGTACTGGAACCGCACCCCCGCCTGCAATCCCCTCGCGATCTACGAGCAGGCCAAGGAGCTCGCGCCGCACATCCACGGCGTATGGGTCATCAAGAAGGGCATGGAGGACACCGTCCCCGAGGGCGTCGACCACGTCATCGTGAACTCGCCGCGCTACTGGGAGGTGATGGCCCGCGCCACGTACCTGATCAACAACGTCAACTTCGCCGACGCGATCGTCAAGCGCCCCGGCCAGCTCCACCTCCAGACCCACCACGGCACCCCGCTCAAGCGGATGGGCATCGACCAACAGCAGTACCCGGCGGCCGCCAAAGGCATGTCCATGCGCAAACTCCTCCAGCGCGCCGACCGCTGGGACTTCAGCGTCTCGTCCAACCAGCACACCACCGAGCAGTGGGAGCGGGTCTACCCCTGCGCCTTCCAGTCGCTGGACACCGGCTATCCGCGCAACGACGTGTACTACCGCGCCACCGCGGCCGACGTCCTGGACATCCGCGCCCGCCTCGGCATCGCCCCCGGCCGCACCGCCGTCCTGTACGCACCCACCGTCCGCGACTACCAGAACGGCTACGTCCCGCGGATGGACCTGGAGCGCGTCACCCGCGAACTGGGCCCCGATGTCGTACTGCTCGTCCGCACCCACTACTTCTACGGCGCCAACCCCCGGCTGGCCGAGCTCCAGGAGCAGGGCGCGCTGATCGACGTCTCCCGCCACCCCTCGGTCGAGGAGCTGTGCCTCGCCGCCGACGCCCTGATCACCGACTACTCGTCGATCATGTTCGACTACGCCAACCTGGACCGGCCGATCATCACGTACGCCGACGACTGGGAGGTGTACGTGAAGTCCCGCGGCGTCACCTTCGACCTGCTCTCCGGCGAGCCGGGCGACACACCGGGCATCGTCGCCACGAGCGAGGAGGAGCTGATCGCCGCCTTCAAGGACGGCAGCTGGGACGGCGAGGAGGCCGCGGCCCGCCGCGCCGCCTTCCGCACCCGCTTCTGCCAGTGGGACGACGGCCACGCGGCGGAGCGCGTCGTCCGCCGAGTCTTCCTGGACCAGGAGGCGACCCCGAAGGTCGTACCGCTGGCGGAACGCACGGTGGCACCGAGCCCACGCGAGGCGACGGCGACCAGCACAGGCCTGACCACGCTCCCGGTACAGGCGGACACAACGGACCTGGACCTGGCCGGCTGACGGGGGCTCAGGGGCGCGGGGAACTGCGCGACCAGCCACATACGGCCGGCAGCCGAGCGCTTACGCACTGTCCCGAGCTCCCAGCGCGCTCGTCACGGCTGCGGCGAGTTCGTCCAGATACCCGGGCGGAAGGTCACCTCGGAGTACGACCACGCGCCAATACAGCGGGCCCGTGATCAGGTCGAGGGCGAGACGGACATCGACGCCCTCCGGAAGCTCACCGCGCTCGACCGCGCGGCTCACCATCGCCCGCGTCATCGCCTCCTGCGAGTCGTGAAGCGCCCCCCGCAGCGCCTCAGCGATCTCCGGACTACGCGCCGCCTCCGCCAACAGATCCGGAATGATCTGCGCCGCCATAGGGTGGCGCAGCGCCCGGGACGCCACCTCCAGCAGCATGCGCACGTCGCCGCGCAGCGACCCCGTATCCGGTACCGGCATCCCCTCCGCGGCCAGCGCGGTCACCACGTCGAGCACCAGATGCAGCTTGGACCGCCAGCGGCGGTACACGGCCGTCTTGCCGACCCCCGCCCGCCGCGCAATCCCCTCGATCGACATCCGCCCGAACCCGACAGCGGCCAGCTCCGCGAACACCGCCGCGCGAATCGCCGCGGTCTTCTCCTCGCGCAGCACGGCCGCCCCGGCCGGGGCCCGGCGCGGCGCGGGCGTGGTCGCATCCTGAGGCGCCTTCGGCGCAACCGCTGGGTCCTTTGCCATGCCCCGAGCATAGCGTCGCGACGCAACGGTTGCGTTTCGACGTACCGGACGCCTAATCTCGGCTTGCGACGATACGGCCCCGTCTCGTCGTGACGCGTCCACGCACGAAAGCGGACCCATGTCTGAGACCCTCACGCGCCCGGCCCCCACCGCCCCGCCGGACGACCCGCGCGCGCTCGCCGCGAAGTACGGCCTCACCGTCAGCGGCCGCCGCCCCTCGCTCCCGGAGTACGTCCGGCAGCTCTGGCACCGGCGCCACTTCATCTCCGCCTTCTCCAGCGCCAAGCTGACCGCCCAGTACAGCCAGGCGAAGCTCGGCCAGCTGTGGCAGGTGGTGACCCCGCTGCTGAACGCGCTGGTCTACTACTTGATCTTCGGCCTGCTGCTCGGCACCCACCGGGGCGTGGACGACTACATCCCGTTCCTGGTGACGGGCGTCTTCATCTTCACCTTCACCCAGAGCTCGGTGCTGGCCGGCACCAAGGCGATCTCCGGCAACCTGGGTCTCGTACGCGCGCTGCACTTCCCGCGCGCGTCCCTGCCGATCTCGTTCTGCCTGATGCAGCTCAAGCAGCTGCTCTTCTCCATGGGCGTGCTGATCGTCATCGTGCTGGCGTTCGGGATCGTGCCGGGCTGGTCGTGGCTGCTGGCGGTCCCAGCGCTGTGCCTCCAGTTCGTCTTCAACACCGGCCTCGCCATGATCATGGCGAGGCTGGGCAGCAAGACCCCGGACCTGGCCCAGCTGATGCCGTTCATCCTGCGCACCTGGATGTACGCCTCCGGCGTCATGTACAGCATCAGCCAGGTGACCAAGGGCAAGGACATCCCCGGCTTCGTCCACTTCCTGCTGGACGTGAACCCGGCCGCGGTCTACATCGACCTGATGCGCTTCGCACTCATCGACAGCTTCCACGCCGACAAGCTGCCGCCCCACGTCTGGCCGCTGGCGCTGGGCTGGGCCGTCGTGATCGGCCTGGCGGGCTTTGTGTACTTCTGGAAGGCGGAGGAGCGGTACGGCCGTGGCTGAGCAGCAGAACACCGAACTCGAACAGCCCGCGGTGGAGGACGCAGCCGCCACCGAGGAGCGCATCCCCACCGTCATCGCCGACGATCTGCACATCGTGTACCGGGTCTACGGCTCGGGCGCGGGCCGGGGCAGCGCCACCGCCGCGCTGAACCGGATCATCCGCCGCAAGCCCTCCACCGGGGTGCGGGAGGTGCACGCGGTCAAGGGCGTGTCCTTCACCGCCTACCGCGGCGAGTCCATCGGCCTGATCGGCACCAACGGCTCGGGCAAGTCCACGCTGCTCAAGGCGGTGGCAGGCCTGCTGCCGGCCGAGCGCGGCCATGTCTACACGCACGGCCAGCCGTCCCTGCTGGGCGTGAACGCGGCGCTGATGAACGACCTCACCGGCGAGCGCAACGTGATCCTGGGCGGGCTGGCCATGGGCATGACCCGCGAGCAGGTCCGCGAGCGCTACCAGCAGATCGTCGACTTCTCCGGGATCAACGAGAAGGGCGACTTCATCAGCCTGCCGATGCGCACCTACTCCTCGGGCATGGCGGCCCGGCTGCGGTTCTCCATCGCCGCCGCCAAGGACCACGACGTGCTGATGATCGACGAGGCCCTGGCGACCGGTGACCGGAAGTTCCAGAAGCGCTCCGAGGCCCGTATCCGGGAGCTGCGCAAGGAGGCCGGCACGGTCTTCCTGGTCAGCCACAACAACAAGTCCATCCGGGACACCTGCGACCGGGTGCTGTGGCTGGAGAAGGGCGAGCTCCTGATGGACGGCCCCACGGCGGACGTCCTCAAGGAGTACGAGGCGTTCACCAAGAAGTAGGCACAGCAGTAAAAAAAGGGGGCGGCCCCCGGAGCACTCGCTCCGGGGGCCGCCCCCTTTCACGCTCAGCTGTGCTGACGCAGCAGCGTCCGCATCGTGCGCATCGCGACCGACAGGTTCGCCAGGTCGAAGGAGTCCGAGCCCTGGATCTCCTCCAGCGTGGCGCGGGCGCGGCCCAGGATCGCGGCGTTCTTCTCCTCCCACGCCTTGAAGCGCTGCTCCGGCGTGGCCGTGCCGTTGCCCGCCGAGAGGACGTCCGCGGTCAGCGCGGCGTGCGCGGCGAACAGGTCCTCACGGATCGAGGCGCGGGCCATGGACTGCCAGCGGTCGGCGCGCGGCAGCTCCAGGATGCGGTCCAGGAGCTGGTTGATCCGCAGCCGGTCGCCCAGGTCGTAGTAGACCTCGGCGACGTCCAGCGGCTCCTTGCCGGTGCGGTCGGCGATGGCCACGATGTCCAGCGCCGGGAAGGCCGAGGAGAAGCCGGCCACGCGGTGCGCCAGCGCCTCCGGCACGCCCGCCTCGGTCAGCTGCCCAAGGATCGACTCGTACCACTCCATGTCACTGCCGCGCAGCAGCTTGGGCAGCTCGGCCCAGACCGTGCCGACCCGGTCGCGGAAGAAGTCGATGGTGCCGGACAGCTCCAGCGGCTGCGGGCGGTTGTTGAGCAGCCAGCGGGTGCCGCGCTCGACCAGCCGCCGGGAGTGCAGCCGGATGCGGGTCTGCACCGCGGCGGGCACCTTGTTGTCCAGCGCCTCGACGTCGTCCCAGACCTGGTTCAGGTCGAAGATCGCGCGGGCCGCGGTGTGCGCCCGGACGACCTCTTCCAGGGACGCGCCGGTCTCCTCCACCATGCGGTGCAGGAAGCTCGTACCACCGGTGTTGACGGTGTCGTTGACCATCACCGTCGTGGTGATCTCACGGTGCAGGGCGTGGTTGTTCACCTGGTCGGCGAACCGCTCGCGCAGCGCGGTCGGGAAGTACGCGTGCAGCAGGTGCTTGAAGTACGGGTCGTCCGGCAGGCTCGTCTGGATGAGCGCGTCGGCCACCGTGATCTTGGTGTACGCGAGCAGGACGGCGGTCTCCGGCTGGGTCAGGCCCCGGCCGTTGGCCAGCCGCTCGCGGATCTGCCGCTCGGACGGCAGGAACTCCAGCGCCCGGTCCAGCTGGCCGTCGCGCACCAGGCGGCGGATGAACCGCTGCTGGGCGTGGAGCATGTTGGAGGACTGGGCGAGGGCCAGCGAGAGGGCGGTGTTCTGCGCGTAGTTGTTGCGCAGCACCAGCGCGCCGACCTCGTCGGTCATCTCGGCGAGCAGCTTGTTGCGCTGCTTGACCGTCATGTCCCCGTCGGTCACCACGGAGTTCAGCAGGATCTTGATGTTCACCTCGTGGTCGGAGGTGTCCACGCCGGCGCTGTTGTCGATCGCGTCGGTGTTGATCCGGCCGCCGTTCGTGGCGAACTCGATCCGGCCCAGCTGGGTCAGGCCCAGGTTGCCGCCCTCGCCGACGACCTTGACCCGCAGGTCCTGGCCGTCGACGCGGATGGCGTCGTTGGACTTGTCGCCGACGTCCGCGTTCGACTCGGCCGAGGACTTCACGTACGTACCGATGCCGCCGTTCCACAGCAGGTCCACCGGGGCCTGCAGGATCGCCTTCATCAGGTCGTTCGGGGTCATCTTCGTGACGCCCGCCTCGATGCCCAGCGCCGCACGGACGTGCTGGTTGACCGGGATCGACTTCGCCGTACGGGGGTGGATGCCGCCGCCCTGCGACAGCAGCTCCTTGTTGTAGTCCTCCCAGGAGGAGCGGGGCAGCTCGAACAGGCGGCGGCGCTCGGCGTACGAGGTGGCCGCGTCCGGGTTCGGGTCGAGGAAGATGTGCCGGTGGTCGAAGGCGGCGACCAGCCGGATGTGCTCGGAGAGCAGCATGCCGTTGCCGAACACGTCACCGGACATGTCGCCGACGCCGACGACCGTGAAGTCCTCGGACTGGGTGTCCACGCCCAGCTCGCGGAAGTGCCGCTTGACCGACTCCCACGCGCCGCGGGCCGTGATGCCCATGCCCTTGTGGTCGTAGCCCGCCGAGCCGCCGGAGGCGAAGGCGTCGCCCAGCCAGAAGCCGTAGGACTCGGCGACCTCGTTGGCGATGTCGGAGAACTTCGCGGTGCCCTTGTCGGCCGCGACGACGAGGTAGGTGTCGTCCTCGTCGTGCCGGACCACGTCCTCCGGGTGCACGACCTCGCCGCCGACGAGGTTGTCGGTGATGTCCAGCAGACCCGAGATGAAGGTCTTGTACGAGGCGATGCCCTCGGCCATCCAGGCGTCGCGGTCCACCGCCGGGTCCGGCAGCTGCTTGCCGACGAAGCCGCCCTTCGCGCCGACCGGCACGATGACGGTGTTCTTGACCATCTGCGCCTTGACCAGGCCGAGGATCTCCGTACGGAAGTCCTCCCGCCGGTCCGACCAGCGCAGACCGCCGCGCGCAACCTTGCCGAAGCGCAGGTGCACGCCCTCGACACGCGGCGAGTACACCCAGATCTCGTACGCCGGGCGGGGCGCCGGCAGGTCGGGGATGGCCTGCGGGTCCAGCTTCAGGGACAGGTAGGCGTGCGGCTCGCCGTTGCCGTTCTTCTGGAAGTGGTTGGTGCGCAGCGTGGCCTTGATGACGGTGAGGAACGAGCGCAGGATGCGGTCCTCGTCCAGCGACGCCACCTGGTCCAGCGCGCCGTCCAGCTCCTCCAGCAGCCCGTCGATCAGCTCCGTGCCGGCCCGCTGCCGACGCGGGGCCATCCGCGCCTCGAAGAGGCTGACCAGCAGCCGGGTGGTGTGGACGTTGTGGGAGAGGGTGTCCTCCATGTACGTCTGGCTGAAGGTGGAGCCGGCCTGCCGCAGGTACTTCGCGTACGCGCGGAGCACCATCGCCTGCCGCCAGTCCAGGCCCGCGCCCAGCACCAGCTTGTTGAAGTTGTCGCTCTCCGCGAGGCCGGTCCAGACCGCCGTGAAGGCGTCCTGGAAGCGCTCGCGGTAGTCGTCGCCGTTCGGCCGCTCCGGCATCCGCAGGCCGAAGTCGTAGATCCACGCGGCGGACCGGTCGGCGCAGCGCAGCTCGTGCGGCCGCTCGTCGACGACCTCCACGCCCAGGCGGTTGAGCAGCGGCAGCACCTTCGAGAGCGAGACCGGCTCACCGGTGCGGTAGATCTTGAAGCGGCGCTCGCCGGGGCCCGCGCCGACCGGCTCGTACAGGCTGACCTCGAAGTCGCGGCCCTCGGCGGTCCACAGCTTCTCCAGGTGCTGGAGGTCGGCGACCGCGGCGCGCGGGGAGTTGTCGGCCTTGTAGCCCTCGGGGAACGCCTGGGCGTACCGGCGCAGCAGCTCGGCCGCGCGCTCCTCGCCGCACTCGGCGTTCAGCGCCTCGGCGAAGCCGTCCGCCCAGGAGCGGGCGGCCTCCACCAGCCGCGCCTCGATGCGGTCGACGTCGGCGTCGGTGAGGTCGGGCAGCGTGGCGCCCGGCTCGACCCGGATGACGAAGTGCAGCCGGGAGAGGATCGATTCGGTGTTCCAGGCGGTGAAGTCGACGTTGGTGCCGCCCAGCTCCTCCTTGAGGATCTCGATCAGCCGCAGCCGGACGCCGGTGGTGTAACGGTCCCGCGGGAGGTAGACCAGCGCGGAGTAGTAGCGCCCGTACTCGTCCTGGCGCAGGTACAGCCGCAGCCGGCGGCGCTCCTGGAGGTACAGCACGCTGGTGGCGATGGCGCGCAGCTGGTCGACCGGGGTCTGGAACAGCTCGTCGCGCGGGTAGGTCTCCAGGATCTGGAGCAGGTCGCGGCCGTCGTGGCTGTTGGGCGAGAAGCCGGCGCCCTCCAGCACCTCGGTGACCTTGCGGCGGATGACCGGCACCCGGCGCACGGACTCGGTGTACGCGGCGGAGGAGAACAGGCCCAGGAAGCGCCGCTCACCGATGACGTTGCCCTGCGCGTCGAACTTCTTCACGCCGACGTAGTCGAGGTAGCTCGGCCGGTGCACGGTCGCGCGGCTGTTCGCCTTGGTGAGGATCAGCAGCTTGTGCTCGCGGGCCTTCTTGCGGGCGTCCCTCGGGAGCCGGTTGAAGGACGGGGAGACGGGGTGGCCCTCGTCGTCCTCGCGGTGCTTGGGGTCCGAGCGGAGGATGCCGAGGCCGGTGCCGGGCACGGCGGTGAGCACGTCCTCCTCGCCGTCCGTCTCGCTCGGCGCCGAGGCCAGCTCGTACTCGCGGTAGCCGAGGAAGGTGAAGTGGTCGGCGGACAGCCAGCGCAGCAGCTCGCGGGCCTCCTCCACCTCACGGTCGCGCAGGTCGTCGGCGGTGGGCTCGGAGGGCAGCTCGTCCGCGATGCGCAGCGCGGCATCGCGCATCTTCTCCCAGTCCTCGACGGCCTCGCGCACGTCGTTGAGGATCCGCAGCAGATCGGCGGTGATCTGCTTCAGGTCCGACCGGTCGGTCTCGCGGTCGATCTCCACATGGATCCAGGACTCCACGAGCGCGTCGTGCGGCAGCTCGGCGTCCTTGCCCTTGCCGGGGGTGCCGTGCGCGTCGTCCTCGGCGTCCAGGATCTCGATCAGCTTGCCGGTGACGTCACGCCGGACGACGACCTGCGGGTGGATCACGACGTGGATGCCGCGGCTCTGCCGCGACAGCTCATTGGTGACCGAGTCGACCAGGAACGGCATGTCGTCGGTGACGACCTCGACGACCGAGTGGCTGCAGGTCCAGCCGTTCTCCTCGACGGTCGGGGTGTGGACTCTGACGTTCGCCGTGCCCTGCGGGCGGACGCCCGCCAGCCGGTAGTGCGAGAGTGCCGCGCCGAAGACGTCTTCGGGGTCGCGCCCGAGGAGGTCCTCCGGAGCGGTGTGCAGGTAGTAGCGCTGGAGGTATCCACTGAGGGTGTCCGGGTCGAGACCCGGTACCGGTGACTGCCCTCCCGCCGGTCCGCTCTCAGCGACCCTGGCGGTCTTCGTGAGCAGCTCGGTCTTGGCTTCGTCCAGCTTGGTCTGCATGTCCTCTGGCTCCTGTCGCGCGCCGTTGCGTGACGTTGTGGAAATAAGCGGATACGGCACAACGCCGAGCCGACGCGAAAAGCTCCCCCGGGAAGAGCCCAGGGGTGTGTCCTGTCGGAATCGACGCTATGCCGCGATGAGGGGCGACCGGGGCGAAATCTGCCAGATTTGGCATTCCTGGCACCAGGTCGTAACAAGAATGATCAACGGCCGCCCGGGCGCCGTGGCATCCCGGGCGCGAAGCAGGGGCCTCGACGCCCCCGCGGGTTATCGCGCTGATCACGCTGCCAGGCTATCGCTCCTGACGGGGGTGGCGTCATGGGCCTTGTGTGTACAAAACCACACCCGTTTCTTTGCCGGTATGGACAGAGACGCACCTCGTCCGATCACACTCGGGCGTCCGCAGGAGGTCTTGGCAACCGCTCGGAACCGGAGGACCTTGAGCGGGACGGAGTCGGAAGCGAGCCCCGCGGAGGTACGCCATGGCAGCCAAGATCCTGATCGTGACCGGGGACGCGGCGGAGTCCTTGGAGGTCCTGTACCCCTATCAGCGCCTGCGCGAGGAGGGCTACGACGTCCACATCGCCGCCCCGGCCCGCAAGACCCTCCGCTTCGTCGTCCACGACTTCGAGCCCGGCTTCGACACCTACACCGAGAAGCCCGGCTACACCTGGCCGGCCGACCTGGCCTTCTCCGAAGTAGACCCCGGCGCTTACGCCGCTCTGGTGATCCCCGGCGGCCGGGCCCCCGAATACCTGCGCAACGACGCCGAGCTGCGCAAGGTGATCAAGGCGTTCTTCGACGCCGACAAGCCGGTCGCGCAGATCTGCCACGGCCCCCTGCTGACCGCCGCGATCGGCCGCCTGAACGGCCGCCGGGTCACCTGCTATCCGGCCCTGGAGATGGACATGCAGGCGGCGGGCGCCGGCTTCCGCGACGCCGAGGTCGTCGTCGACGGCACCCTGGTCTCCTCCCGCGCCTGGCCGGACCACTCCGGCTGGATGCGCGAGTTCCTGAAGGTGCTGCGCGCGAAGGCACCGGCGATGTGAGGTCCGGACACCTGTGGGGGCCACGTCCGGGCCCCCACAGGAAGGCTGTCGTCACGCGTCGGCGCAGCGGTCCGCGATCTCCGTGCGGGAGCTGACGCCGAGCTTCGCGAAGATGTGCTCGACATGCGCGTCCGCCGTGCGCTTGGAGATCACCAGCCTCCCCCATAGCCCTGAACGGGCATGGGAGGTGCCCCCAGGCGATCTCCCGGTTCGACAGCCCCTCGGCGACCAGCGCGGCCACCTCCCGCTCCCGGCGGGTCAGCACATCGCCGCCGGGCCCCCGGACGGCCGTGCGCGGGCCCGGCACCACGGGTCCGTCCGCGTCCGCCAGCATCAGCTCCACCGCCCGGTCCAGCGGGAGCCGCAGGCCCTGCTCGAAGAGCCGCTCGTACGGGCCCTCGCCGAGCGCCTCGCGGGCCGCGGCCGCCATCCGGTCGTGCACCGCCACCCAAGGGCGCATGCCGAACATCGTGGCGCCGATGCTGCGCCACACGCCGTGCGCAGCGCCCAGCACCTACGCCGCGCGCGTGTACCGCCCGTCCTCGGCGGCGTCCCAGGCCAGCACCTCGGCGCAGTACGCGACGCCGTACCGCTCATGGATCTCGCGCTTCAACTGCAGCGCGGTCCGGATCGCCCGCGCGCCCTCCGGCCGCTCCCCCTGCCACCACAGCGCGAACCCGTGGACGGCCAGCACGACGGACCGCATCAGCCGCTCCTCCGCGGCGTCGATATGGCTCAGCGCCACCTCGCACAGCTTCCGGGCCCCCGGGCAGTCACCGATCGTGACCCGCAGGAACGCCTCGTGGTAGTGGAGGATCACGATGCCGAGCCGGTCGCCCGAGGCGATCATCCGTGTGCGCACCTCGGCCAGCTGCTCCGCCGACTGCTCGACCTCCCCCAGCATGCCGTGCGCCAGACCCATGAAGCCGTCGGCCCAGCACACCACCGACTCGTCCCCCAGCCGCTCCGCCGGCTCCCGCGCCCGCCCGCACTCCCGCAGGATGCCCTGCGGATCGCCCTGCCACAGGCAGAGCATGCCGCCGGCCAGCAGCCCCAGGGCCCGCTCCGGGCCCTCCTCGGGGACCAGGTCCAGCGCCCTGCCGATCCAGTACTGCCCTTCCCTCTGCAGTCCGGCCGAGCGCCAGAACGGCCACAGCCGCGCCGCCGTCCCCAGCGCGCCCGTCCGGTCGCCGTCCGCGGACAGGCCGTACTCCAGAGCCGCCCGCAGATTGGCCTGCTCCCGAAGCAGCGCCTCGTACAGCGGCAGCTGCTCGTCCGTGAGGAAGCGGTCGCGAAAGCGGTCGGCCAGCCCGCGGTAGTACGCGAAGTGCCGCCCGCGGAACTCCTTCGCCTCCCCCGCCTCCGCCAGCCACTGGCCGCCGTACTCACGGATCGTGTCCAGCAGGCGGTACCGGTCCCCCTCCGCGCCGTCCCCGCGCAGCACCACCGACTTGTCCACCAGCCCGATGAGGTGCTCCACCAGCTCCTCGGCCCGCAGCTCGCCGCCCGCGCAGACCTCCTCGACGGCGGCCAGGTCGAAGGAGCCCGCGAAGACCGACAGCCGGGCCCACAGCAGCCGCTCGGCGGGCGTACACAGGTCGTGGCTCCAGTCGATCGCCGTACGCAGCGTCTGGTGCCGGGACAGCGCAGCCCGGCGGCCCCCGGTGAGCACCTCGAAACGGCCCTCCAGACGGGCCACGAGCTGCGTCAGAGGGATCGCGCGCAGCCGTACGGCCGCCAGCTCCACCGCCAGCGGAATGCCGTCCAGACGGCGGCACAGGGCGATCACGTCCGGGCGGTTCGCGGCGCTGACCGTGAAGCCGGGCACCACGGCCGCGGCCCGCTGCGCGAAGAGCGCCACCGCCCCACAGCCGTTCTGCGCCTCCGGCGTGTCCTCCACCGGCAGCGGCGGGATCTGCAGCGTGTGCTCGCCCGGCACGTCCAACGGCTCGCGGCTGGTCGCCAGGATCCGCACCCGGGGCGCCTCGCGCAGGAGTATGTCGGCGAGCATCGCGCAGACGTCGACCAGATGCTCGCAGGTGTCCAGCACGATGAGCGCCCGCCGGTCCTGGAGGTGCTCCACCACGGCGTCCAGCGGGCTGCGCCCGGCCTGCTCCGGCAGCCCGAGCACCGCGGCCATGGTCTGCGGCAGCAACTCGGCGGAGCGCAGCGCGGACAGCTCCGCGAGCCACACCCCGTCCGTGAACGCGTCCTTGAGGCCGGCGGCCGCGCGCAGGGCGACCCGGCTCTTGCCGACGCCGCCCGGCCCGAGGAGGGTGACCAGCCGCGCCGTCTTCAGCAGCCGCGCCACCCGGTCCAGCTCTGCCGCCCGCCCGACGAACCCGGTCACCTCGACCGGCAGCACGCCGCTCCGCCGCTGGCTGAAGTCGACCGTCATGCTGTGTCCCCGCCCGGGGCTCGGCTCTCGGCGGCGCGCCCCGCCGCCGTCCGGGCCCGGCCCTCAGAGCACCAGCCGCTCCGCCGCCGCGACGGCCTCCGCCAGGCTGTCGACGACCGGCACCCCGGCCTCCAAGAGGCTGGCGCGGCTGTGCGAACCGCCCGTGTACAGCACCGCGTGCGCCCCCGCGTCCTGGGCCGCCACCGCGTCGTCCACGGCGTCGCCGATGACGACCGTACGGCCCGGCTCGACGCGCGCGCCCTCCATCGCCGCGAGGTGCCGCACCATGTGCGCGCTCTTGCTGCCACCGGACGGCCCGGTCCGGCCGTCCACCCGTATGAAGTGCGACTCGATGCCGAAGTCGCGCACCAGCGGCAGCAGCTCGTCGTGCCCGTACATGCTCAGGATCGACTGGCTGCGCCCCGCCGTCCGCCAGCCGTCCAGCAGCATCTCCACGCCCTCGGCGAGCGCGCACGCCTCCCGCCGGAGCGTGTAGTGCCGGTGGAACGCCTCGTCCATGACCGTCCACTCGGCGTCCGTCGGCAGCCGCCCCATCAGCCGCTCGTAGAAGCGCGGGATCGGCACGCAGTACAGCTCCCGGTACCGCTCCAGGGTGATCGGGGGCAGGCCGATCTCACCGAACGCGGCATTGGTCGCGCCGATCACGGCGTCGATGTCGTGAAAGAGCGTGCCGTTCCAGTCCCAGACGATGTGCGTCGCGTGCTTCCCCATGCGAAAAAGGTACTCGCGGCCACTGATAATCTTGCCGCTCGACAACGAAACCGCAGGTCATGGCCTTGCGAGGGCTTTCTGCAGGCGCGGCTCGGCCTCAGCCGATCAGGTTCGGGATCTCCTGGACGCCGAACCACATCAGCTCGTGGTCCTCGGCCCCGTCCACCGTGAACTGCGCGTCGTCGTCCCCCTGGTCCGCCGCGCCCAGCGCCGCCGCCGCTGCCGTGACGTCCGGCTCCGCGTCATTGGAGTCGACGTGCACCGCCGCCGCCTTCTTCATCGGCACCGGCCCGGCCACCCGCACGACGCCCAGCGCCGACTTGTCCAGCCCCCGGTCGGGGTCCACGGACGCCGCGCCGTCGGCCACGTCCACGGCCACCACGACCCGCTTGCGGGGCGCCTGCGGATCGGTGGCCAGCAGCCGCAGCGACGCCTGCGCGGCACGGTTCAGCGCGGCGTACTCCAGCTCCTCGATGTCGTCGGAGACGTACCACTCGCGCAGCGCGGGCGTGACGGCGAAGGCGTCCAGCGGGCCGGAACCCAGCTCGCCCGCCTTGTACGCCTCTGCGAGACCGGGGAGCGTCAGGGGGACGTAGACACGCATGGTGGCCGCCGCTTTCGTTCGGACTGCTGGGTACTGGCTGGTTGGGGCGCAGGCAGCCAGCATACGGGCGGGGGTCCCCCTTCGTGCTGCCGGTACGGCCTCACCGACGGCCCGCCGGACACCCGTTGTGGCCGGATCTCGCCCTTCCCGCACACGGCCCGTCACCCTGTCAGGTGAATCTTCCGGAGCCCCCGGCCCGCTCCCCGGCCGCCTTGCCGCGCCTCGGGCCACTCGGTAGAAGAGCTCCACCACAGGAGCTACTGCCCGGTATCCAACGGGTCCGGCAGAACGGGGGATCTCCACCATGACCACATCCACGCGCACGTCCAGGCCCGCGTCCCGGCCGGTGTCCGGCCGCCGCGACACCCGCCGCCCCGGCGGCCCGCGCGCGGTGGGCGCTCCGCAGGCCACCTTCCCGCAGGCCGCCTTCCCGCAGGCAGCCGCCCGCCGCCGCGCCGCCGCCCGGCTGCCGCACCGCTGGTTCGCCGACCAGCTGGTGCTCACCCTGAGCGGCCGGCGCCCCGTGCACGCGCTGCTGGGCCACGCCCTGCCCGCCGCCTACGACCGCCTGGTGGAGCTCGCCCCGCAGGCCCCGCTCCGCCCCACCGGCCGGTACCACCGCGGCCCCGACCCGGAGGTCCGTGAGTGCGGCGTGTGCTGCCCGCGCAGCGGCGTCATCGAGGCGTTCGCCCGGATCACCGCCGGGGACCGCGTACGGGCCCTCGCCTTCCGCCTCGAACGCGGCCGCGACGCCCGCTGGCGCTGCGCGGCCCTGGACATCGGCCCGTCGGTGTCGGTCTGGAGCCGGACGGTGTGAGTACGGCAAGCAGCGCGCGCCGACCGTACATGCAGGGGCGGCGAGCGGCATGCGACGGGCCGGGGGCGCAGCCACCGCTGCGCACCCCGGCCCGTCTCACCACCTCGCCGGCAAAGCCGGCAGGGTCACTTCTTGCGGCGCCGTCCGCCCTTCTGGGCCTTGCGGCGCTCCGCGCGCGTCAGGCCGTCCGACTCCGAGCGGGTCTGGCCGCTCGGCACGGCGTCATTGGTGAAGTCGCCCTCGACGACCCCGCCCTCGCCGTCCACCGTCGGCGCGGAGAAGTGCAGCCGGTCCGGGCGCTGCGGCGCGTCCAGGCCCTTGGCGTGGATCTCCGGCCGGCCGCCGGCTCCGGCCTGCGCCGGCACCGCGTCCTGGACCGCCGGGGCCTCTTCCGCCGCCTCCTGGACCGGGACCTCCTCGACCTGCTGCTCGACCTGGACCTCCAGGTTGAACAGGTAGCCGACGGACTCCTCCTTGATGCCCTCCATCATGGCGGTGAACATGTCGAAGCCCTCGCGCTGGTACTCGACCAGCGGGTCCTTCTGGGCCATCGCCCGCAGGCCGATGCCCTCCTGGAGGTAGTCCATCTCGTAGAGGTGCTCGCGCCACTTGCGGTCCAGGACCGACAGCACCACGCGGCGCTCCAGCTCGCGCATGATGTCCGAGCCGAGCTGCTCCTCGCGGGCCGCGTACTGCTCGTGGATGTCGTCCTTGATCGCCTCGGCGATGAACTCGGCGGTGATCCCGGCGCGGTCGCCGACCTCGTCCTCCAGCTCCTCCACGGTGACCTTGACCGGGTACAGCTGCTTGAACGCGCCCCACAGCCGGTCCAGGTCCCACTCCTCGGCGAAGCCCTCGACCGTCTCCGCCTGGATGTAGGCGTCGATGGTGTCGTCCATGAAGTGCTTGATCTGCTCCTGGAGGTCCTCGCCCTCCAGGACGCGGCGGCGCTCGCCGTAGATGACCTCGCGCTGCCGGTTGAGCACCTCGTCGTACTTCAGGACGTTCTTCCGCGTCTCGAAGTTCTGCTGCTCGACCTGGGACTGCGCGGAAGCGATCGCGCGCGTCACCATCTTGTTCTCGATCGGCACATCGTCCGGAACGTTGGCCATGGCCATCACGCGCTCGACCATCTGGGCCTTGAAGAGCCGCATCAGGTCGTCGCCGAGCGAGAGGTAGAAGCGGGACTCGCCGGGGTCGCCCTGTCGGCCGGAGCGGCCGCGGAGCTGGTTGTCGATACGGCGCGACTCGTGTCGCTCGGTACCGAGGACGTAGAGCCCGCCGAGGGCCTTGACCTCCTCGAACTCCGCCTTGACCGCGGCCTCGGCCTTCTCCAGCGCGGCGGGCAGCGCGGCCGCCCACTCCTCGACGTGCTCCACCGGGTCCAGGCCCATGCCGCGCAGCTCGGTCTCGGCCAGGTCGTCCGGATTGCCGCCGAGCTTGATGTCCGTACCACGTCCGGCCATGTTCGTCGCGACCGTGACGGAGCCCTTGCGGCCGGCCTGGGCGACGATCGACGCCTCCCGGTCGTGCTGCTTGGCGTTGAGCACCTCGTGCCGCACGCCGCGCTTGTTCAGCTGCTGCGAGAGGTACTCGGACTTCTCGACCGAGGTCGTGCCGACCAGGATCGGCTGGCCCTGCTCGTGCTTCTCGGCGATGTCGTCGACGACCGCGGCGAACTTGGCGACCTCGGTGCGGTAGATCAGGTCCGCCTGGTCCTTGCGGATCATCGGCCTGTTCGTCGGGATGGGGACGACGCCGAGCTTGTAGATCTGGTGGAACTCGGCCGCCTCGGTCATGGCCGTACCGGTCATGCCGGAGAGCTTGTCGTAGAGGCGGAAGAAGTTCTGGAGGGTGATCGTGGCGAGGGTCTGGTTCTCGTCCTTGATCTCCACCCCTTCCTTCGCCTCGATCGCCTGGTGCATGCCCTCGTTGTAGCGGCGGCCGGCGAGGATACGGCCGGTGTGCTCGTCGACGATCATGACCTCGCCGTCGATGACGACGTAGTCCTTGTCCTTCTTGAACAGTTCCTTCGCCTTGATGGCGTTGTTCAGATAACCGACGAGCGGGGTGTTGACCGACTCGTAGAGGTTGTCGATGCCGAGCCAGTCCTCGACCTTGCTGACACCGGCCTCGTGGATGCCGACCGTGCGCTTCTTCTCGTCGACGTCGTAGTCGCCGGTCTCCTCGATGCCGCGCTGCGGATTGGCCGCCTCGCCCTTCTTCAGGCGCTTGACCAGCTTGGCGAAGTCGCCGTACCACTTCGTCGCGGAGTCGGCCGGGCCGGAGATGATCAGCGGCGTACGGGCCTCGTCGACCAGGATGGAGTCGACCTCGTCGACGATCGCGAAGTTGTGGCCGCGCTGGACCAACTCGTCCTTCGACCACGCCATGTTGTCGCGGAGGTAGTCGAAGCCGAACTCGTTGTTCGTGCCGTAGGTGATGTCGCAGTTGTACTGCTCGCGGCGCTGCGCCGGCGTCATGTTCGCCAGGATGCAACCGACCGAGAGGCCCAGGAACTTGTGGACCCGGCCCATCATCTCGGAGTCGCGCTCGGCCAGATAGTCGTTGACCGTGATGAGGTGCACGCCGTCGCCGGAGAGCGCGTTCAGATACGCGGGCAGGGTGCCGACCAGGGTCTTGCCCTCACCGGTCTTCATCTCGGCGACGTACCCGAGGTGCAGCGCGGCGCCGCCCATGAGCTGGACGTCGTAGTGGCGCTGGCCGAGCACGCGCTTGGCGGCCTCGCGGACGGTCGCGAACGCCTCGGGGAGCAGGTCGTCCAGGCTCTCGCCGTCGGCGTACCGCTCCTTGTACTCATCGGTCAGGGCACGCAGCTCCGCGTCGGAGAGCTTGACGAAGTCTTCCTCGATGGAGTTGACCTGGCCCGCGATGCGGTGCAGTTTGCGCAGGATCTTGCCTTCGCCTGCACGCATGATCTTCGTCAAGACGGACACTTGGGCTGGTCTCCTCGCCGGTCGGGCCTGTGCACGGTCGGTGCGCGGGCGCGGCATATTTCCAAGGGGCAGGCCCCGCCGCAACGGCCATCGTAAGGGAGGACCCCGCTACGCAGGGAGGTCCGTCGCCCGAAGGCCCCTGTCCCTTCTCCACAACTTTCCACGGCTCGCTAGGACACTGTCGGTCACCTTCCCTCGTCCTCTCGCTACGACAACGCGCGAGGCCCGCGGAAGGTGCCGCTGCACGGCCGGAACTTGTTCCGGTTCACGCGCCGCGCAAGCGTTTCCGGGCGCGCCCGGAGCGCAGCGTAATTCCTTCGCCCCCGCCACGGCCAATACGCACACTGCTGCCATGGAACCCGTCACCCTCACCACCGAGCGGCTCGTCCTGCGGCCCTTCCGCCCGGCCGACGCCGAGGCGGTGCACGCCGCCTGCCAGGACCCCGACATCCCGCGCTGGACGACCGTCCCCTCCCCGTACACGCGCGCGCACGCGGAGGACTTCGTCGGCCCGTTCACCGATCGAGGCTGGCGCGAGGACACCACGTACACGTTCGCCGTAACGCTCAAGGAGGACGGCCGTCCGGCGGGTGACGGCACACTCGTGGGCTCGGTCGGCCTGGTACGGCTGCACCAGCTGGCGCCGCCCCACCGGCTGGCCGAGCTCGGCTACTGGACGGTGAAGGAGCGACGCGGCCAGGGATACACCGCCGAGGCGGCCCGGGAGATCGCGCGCTGGGCGTTCACCGACCTCGGGGTGGAGCGCATGGAGTGGTACGCGGAGGCCGGCAACGCGGCATCCCGCGGGGTCGCCCTCAAGGCCGGCTTCCGGATGGAGGGCACGGCCCGCGCGATGCTCGTCCATCGGGGCATCCGGCGCGACGCCTGGGCCGGCTCCCTCCTCCCCTCCGACCTGGGCCTCCCCTCCGAGACGCCGTACCTGCCCTACAAGAAGTGAGCCGCCCGGCCAGGGAACGGTTGATCGATTTTCCGGCCCGTTGTCAGTGGCCGGTCCTACGCTGATCCGCATGACAGCCGTGCCCGCAGCGCAGCCCGTGACCAGCCTGTCCGCCGATGAAGCGCGCCGCCTCGCGCTGCGTGCCCAAGGGTTCCTGGGCGCGCCCGACCGCCGCGCGGGCGTGCGCGGCGTGCTGCGCCGGCTCGGTGCCGTCCAGCTCGACACGATCTCCGTGCTGGCCCGCTCGCACGAGCTCATTCCGTATGCCCGCCTCGGCCCCGTCGGCCGCCCGGCCGTGGAGTCGGCGTACTGGACCCCGCGCGCGGACGCGGACGGCGCCCCGTACGAGCCGCACAGCTTCGAGTACTGGTCGCACGCCGCCTGCATCCTGCCGATCGAGGAGTGGCCGCACTTCGCGTTCCGCCGCCGGGCCATGCGGGCGCGCGGCCACCGCTGGCACGTCATGCAGGACTCCGAGCGCTCCTGCGCCGCCGTCCTGGACCGCCTCAAGGCCGACGGCCCGCTCACCACGACCCAACTGGGCGGCGGGCGGAACGGCGGGGAGTGGTGGGACTGGTCCGAGACGAAGATCGCCGTGGAGTGGCTGCTCGACACCGGCGAGGTGGTCTGTACGGAGCGCCGTGGCTGGAAGCGGGTGTACGACCTCGCCGAGCGCGCCGTTCCCGACGCCCTGCTGCACGACGACCTGGACGACACCGAGTGCGTCCGCCGCCTGGTCGCGCAGGCCGGTGCCGCCATGGGCGTCGCCACCCGGGCGGACCTGGCGGACTACCACCGCCTCAAGGGCGAGCAGGTCAGCGCGGTCATCGAGGACACCGGGCTGGTGCCGGTCGAGGTCGAAGGGTGGGGGAAGCCGGCGTGGGCCGACCCGGCCGCGCTGGCCGAGCCGCCGCGCGGCCGGCACCGCGCCACGCTCCTGTCACCGTTCGACTCGCTGATCTGGGACCGCCCGCGCACGGAGCGGATGTTCGCCTTCACGCACCGGCTGGAGGCGTACGTCCCCAAGCCCAAGCGGATACACGGTTACTTCGCCATGCCCCTGCTCGCCGGCGGCAGGCTGATGGGCCGGGTCGACCCGGCCCGCGAGGGCACGACGCTGGTCGCCCGGCAGGTCTCGCTGCAGGGCCCGAAGGCCGTACGCCCCATGGCTAAGGCCCTGGTGGAGGCCGCCGCCTGGGTCGACTGCGACACCGTACGCATCGACCGCTGCGACGACCCGGCACTGCTCGCCGCACTCACGGCGGAGCTGTCCCGGCTGACGTGAGACGGGAACGGGGGACACGGCGGGGCCGCCTCCGGGGTCTCCTGGGTCTCCGGGGTCGCCTCCGCCGGCTAGCGGATCTCCAGGATCTTCTCGCGCATCGCGTACACGACCGCCTCCATCCGGGAGTGCAGTTGCAGCTTCTCCAGGATGTTGCGGACGTGGTTCTTCACGGTGTTCTCGGAGATGAACAGTTCCTTGGCGATGTCGCGGTTGTTCATCCCCGTGGCGACGAGCTTCAGTACTTCCAGCTCGCGGTCCGTGAGCCGCGGCGCCGGCACGAGCCGCCGCTCGTCCGTCCGCTGGATCATCGACTTGAACTCCGTGAGGAGTTTGGACGCCATGGAGGGGCTGATCTGCGACTGCCCGTCCGCGACCGCGCGAATGGCCGTGGCCACCTCGTCGGTGGAGATCTCCTTGAGGAGATACCCCGTGGCACCCGCCTTGATCGCGTCGTAGAGGTCGGCCTCCTCATCGCTGATCGTCAGCATGATGATCTTCGCGCTGGGGGCCACTTCCTTGATGGAGGTGCACGCCTCGATACCGCCCCGCCGGGGCATCCGGACGTCCATCAGCACGATGTCCGGCAGCAGGTCCGCGGCCTTGTCCACGGCCTCCGCGCCGTCCCCGGCCTCGCCGACGACCTGGATGTCCTCTTCCTGGGCCAGCACGATCTCCAGGCCCCGCCGGAAGAGCGCATGGTCGTCCACTACCAGGACTCTGATCGGCTCCTTGCGGGACGCTGCCGCGTCCGAGCCGACATCGTCGGCCGTGCCGACGCCGTCATCGTCCGCTTCGTCGCGCACGGGCCCGAAGCTGTCCCCCATCGTTCCTCCCCGTCAACTACTCGGCCCGGAGGGCCTGAGCTTCCTCATAAGGCTGGTTGACAACAGCCCGCTACGGCCAGCCCGATCAGCGCCATACACACTTCGTCTCCCCCGTATGTCGCCGCTTCGTGCCTGAACACCATGTCTGAACACCCTGGCCGCACAGACACTATACGGTCTCAACTCCTGCTCACAGCGGCCACAATGGCGCCCCCGGCGTGCGCCGGGGGCACCTCGGGAGTGGCGTCAGCCGCCGAGCGCCCCGCCGGCATCGGTGGGCGTTCCGTCCGCGAACGGATCGGAGTTCAGACGGATGACGCCGTAGTCGTATGCGTGCCTCCGGTAGACCACGCTGGGCTGCTTGGTGTCGACGTCGACGAAGAGATAGAAGTCGTGTCCGACCAACTCCATCTCATAAAGCGCCTGGTCGAGGGCCATGGGCGCCGCGGAGTGGGTCTTCTCGCGGACGATCAGGGGGCCTTCGCCCTGAACCTCCAGCGACCCGATCCGGGTGGTCGGCACCTTCTCCTCGGTGGCCGCTTCCTCGCCGGCCAATTCGCCGTTGGTGTTGAGCCGCGCCGCTTCCGGGACCTTGACGGCCACGTCGCTGGCCGGGGTGCGTCCGCTGCCGCGCCGCGAGTGTCGCTTGTCGTGCTGCTTACGGAGTCGCGCCTCGAGCTTGGCCGTGGCCAGATCGAGCGCGGCGTACGGGTCGGCGGCGGCCGCCTCGGCCCGGACCACCGGACCACGGGAGCGGAGAGTGATCTCCACCCGGTCGGAACGGTCGGCCTGCCGCGGGTTGGGCTCCTTGGACACCTCGACGTCCAGGCTGATCACCTTGGCGTCGAGCTTCTGGACCTTGTCCAGCTTCAGCTTCTCGGCCACGTGCTTGCGGAACCGGTCGGGCACCTCGGTCTTGCGGCCCTTGACGACGATGTCCACGCAGAACTCCGTTCCCGGATCGCTCCACTCGGTGGGCGGAGCAATTCCTTCTTGCACCAGGCCCCGGTGATTGCCGAAGCCTCGGACTTGGCGACTTTCACCTCCTTCTCCCCCACGGACCAGGACTCCACTCCAGCCGTTTTCAGCATCTCTGCCGACACCGCGAACCGCACCTATCCGGCATACGAGGCAAAGCGTCTGCCAAGTCCTCACAACCGAACATAGCTCGCTTGAGGGGTTGTCGGCACCCCCTCACGGGGGTCAGCTCCGTTTGGGTGATTTTTTGCCCTCGGTACCTGCAACGATGAATTTTCTCGGTCAGTTCCAGTTGATTTCGAAAGCACCGGGCGAAGCCGCCACGACAGCCGCTCCCGCCACCCTCCCTCCCGCCTCTCTGACCGCCCGCGACGCCTCGGCCAGCGACGCTCCGGTGGTCATCAGGTCATCCACCAGCACCACCCGCCCGCCGCGCAGCAGCCGACCACCGCCGGCGATCTCCAGCGCACCCGCGAGATTCAGCTGCCGCTGCCGCGCGCCGAGCCCCGCCTGATCGATCACCGCCCGCCGCTGCCGCAGCGCCGCCAGCACCCGCGCCCCGGTCCCACCGCGCCGCAGCTCCCGCGCCGCCGCCAACGCGATCCTGCGCACCGGGTCGTGTCCACGCCCCGCCACGGCGCTCCGGGCGGACGGCACGGGTATCAGCAGCAGCGGCCCCGGCCCGGCCCTCAGGCCCTGTACAGCACCCGCCAGCGCCCCGCCCAGCGGCACGGCCAGGGCCAGCGCACCGCGCTCCTTGTGCGCGAGCAGCACCGCCCGTACCGCGTCGGCGTACGCGGCCGCTGCATACACCCTCGGCAGTCCCGGTGGCGCCGGGCTCGGCCGCACCCGCCGCGGCCCACGCCGCCTCCCGGCCGCCTGCCCGCCCCCGGCGCACAGCGACCGCCTGCACTCCTCGCACAGCTCCGTCCGCGGCCGGCCGCACCCCGCGCAGCCGACCGGCAGAACCAGCCCGGCGAATTCCCGCCACAACCCCCGCATGTCTCCACTGTCCCGCCCCCGCCGCCCGGCCACCACCCCTGTGGATAACTTCGGCGGACGCCCCTGCGGCGACGTGGACACAGGCTATTTGACCTGCGGAAATACGCTCTACTGAAAGAGAAGGGCCGTGTCGGCGCCCCGGATCAGCCCGGGTAGACCGGGCCCGTGCCGCGGGTCGCCACCGTCTTCCAGTTCGCGTCGACCGGCAGCCGGACGATGCCCTCGTCCGCGTCCGCGATCAGCGGCCGGGTCTCGTCCTCCGAGGCCGCCACCGCCTCGACGCCGTTCACGCCGGGCAGCGTCTGCGTGTTGGACGCCGAACCGTCCGTCTCCATGAACTGCATCTGCTGCACCCCGCCGGTCTCCCGGCCGACCACGACCAGCCGGCTGTCGCCCGCCCAGGAAGCGGCCACCACGTCCTCCAGCTGCGGCGCGATCGGGCGCAGCGCCTGTACGGACAGCTCGGGGTGCATCGCCGTACCGCCGCGTTCCACCCGGCCCAGCTGCAGGGTCGTCCGCCCCTTGTCCTCGATGAGCATCGCGATCCGGATGCCGTCGGACGCCACCCTGATCGCCTTGATGCGCCGCTTTCCGAGCCCGGGAACCGCGACCTCCTGCGGCTCGCCCTTGCCCGACCGCAGCCGCAGCAGCCGCGACCCGTCGTCGTCCCGGTCCGCGACCCACAGATCGCCCAGGCCGTCCCAGCTCGGCGCGGTCAGCCCGTCCGTCTCGTTCTTCGCCTTGCTGCGCAGCCGTACCTCGGCCCGCTTGGACATCTCGTCCAGGGCGGCGACGTACAGCGCGCGGCCGTTCAGCGAGACGCCGGCGGCGGTCTCCTCGCCGTGTGCCACGCCCACCGAACGGAGCGCGATCTTCCCCGTACCGAGCGGCCCCGGCACCGGGGTCGCGTCGGTCGCGGTGTCCGTCATGCTGACCACCCGGTGGTCACCGTCGACGTAGTACTCCAGCGCCGTGTGCCGCACCCGGGCCTGCTGGCCGAAACGGTCCGCCGCTTCCTCCTGCGTCAGTTTGCACAGCGAGTCGCCGCTGTCCTTCTGGAGCTCCACCTCGCTGACCTTCGAAGCGCGCGCCATGCCCTGCACCGTGAAGAGCACCTGGGCGGCCATCCGGCTGCACTGATTGGCGTCCACGCCGGTCGCCTCCTTGCTGAGGCGTACCCGCAACGCGTTGGAGTCGTCCAGCGTCAGAGTGGGCCGCGTGACGTGCGTGTCCTTCGGGAACGCGGAAACCGCCACCTGTTGCAGCCAGTTGGTCGGCCCTTGCAGCAGCGCGTTCACACTGGCCGTGACGGGATCTATCCGCTGCCGGAGGTACACGGGATCGGCGACGAGCACGTCCTTGCCCGCCCTCGGCTCCCCGGCCTCGGACTTGTAGGACGCGAAGTAGTACTTGTTGACGGGCTGATAGATGCGCTGGAAGTCCGGCAGCCCCAACACCAGCCCGTTCGGCAGCCGGTCGATGCGCCACTGCCCGTTCTCCCGGGCCAGGTGCATCGTCTCGCGGTACGCCTTCTCCCGGGGCGTGTAGGCGTGCTTGCGGTCCACCGTGGCGACCTGCGTGCCCTCGAGCGTGACCGTGAAGCCCTTGGCGTCCTCGCGGTTGGCCGGGCTGCCCCCCGGTGTGGCCTTGGGGCGCTCCTGGAGGACCTTGGTGGTCGCGAACGGCTGCCACGTCTTACGGGCCGGCGCCGCCAGATACTGCTTGGCCGTACGGAGGTTGGCCTCGTCACTGGTCAGCGCGTCGAGGAAGCCGCGCACGATGTCGGTCGGCTGCGCCCCGTCCTGCGGCGGCACGCCGTAGACCCGCACCTGCGAGTCGGCGTCCGCGCGGGACGCCTGGTCGACCGGCAGCGATTCACCGTTGTCCGGCATCGACGCGCACCCGGCCAGCAGCATCGCCCCGGCGGCGAGCACCGCGACGGTACGGAGGCGACGCCCCCGGTGCCGCCTTCCGGCACGGCCGCGCCCACGACGGCGATCAGCGCCGATCACGTAGCTCGTCCTTCCGTTCCTCGCCGCCCCGGGCTTCACCCGTACGAGCATGCGCGTCCGTACCCGTATGGCGGGGCGCGTCCGTGGTGTCGTCGGCAGGCGTCTCCTTGGGCGCCGCCCCGTTCGACCCCGCCCCGTTGTGCGCGGAACCGCCGTACACGGTGCCACTGTGCACCGTGCCGCTGTGCACGGTGCCGCTCTGCCCCGACCCGTTGTGCGCGGGGCCTTCGTGCGACGCCTCTCCGGTGCCTGCCGCACCGTTGGTGCCCGGGCGCGGCGCGGCCTCCGCGGCGCCGTTCCCGGACTGGGCCGGGACCGTGATCGCGGGCTTGCGTGCCTCGATGGCGCGGTGTCCGGCTGCTCGGCTACGGGCACGGTTGCGCCGCGAATCCTCCGGCTCCAGTGGGATCGGCGAGCCACGCAGCGACTCGCCCGCCGTCCGCGGCAGCGTCAGCCGGAACTGGGAACCGCCGCCCGGCTCGCCCCACGCCTGCAGCCAGCCGCCGTGCAGCCGGGCGTCCTCGACCGCGATCGACAGGCCGAGGCCCGTGCCGCCGGTCGTACGGGCCCGGGCCGGATCGGCGCGCCAGAACCGGTTGAAGACCCGCGTCGCCTCGCCGGGCCGCAGCCCGACGCCGTAGTCCCGTACCGCGATGGCCACCGCGCCGCCGCTCCGGCCGCCCGCGGAGGCCAGGCGTACGACGACGTCCCGGCCCTCGCCGTGCTCCACCGCATTGACCACCAGATTGCGCAGCACCCGCTCGACACGCCGGGCGTCCGCCTCGGCGACCACCGGGTACTCGCCGCCGCGCACGACGATCCGGCTGCCCTTGGCCTCGGCCAGCGGCTCGGCGCCCTCGATGACCCGGTGGACGACGTCCCGCAGGTCTATCGGCTCGGCCTCCAGCGCGGCCGCCCCCGCATCGAACCGGCTGATCTCCAGCAGGTCCGCCAGCAGCGACTCGAACCGGTCCAGCTGCCCGCGCAGCAGCTCCGCCGAGCGCGCGGTCGCCGGATCGAAGTCCTCGCGCGCGTCGTGGATGAGGTCGGCGGCCATCCGTACGGTCGTCAGCGGCGTCCGCAGTTCGTGCGACACATCGGACACGAAGCGGCGCTGCATCCGGGAGAGCGCCTCCAGCTGCTGGATCTTGCTCTGGAGGTTCTGCGCCATCTTGTTGAACGATTCGCCCAGCCGCGCGATGTCGTCCTCGCCGGTGACCTTCATCCGCTCCTGCAGCAGGCCGGCGGCCAGCCGCTCGGAGATCCCCGCCGCCATCCGTACCGGGGTGACGACCTGCCGCACCACCAGCCACGCAATCGCGCCGAGCAGCACCACGACGAAGACCCCGGCCGTGGCGAGGGTGCCCTTCACGAGGCTGAGCGACTTCTCCTCCTGGCTGAAGGAGAACAGGTAGTAGAGCTGGTACGGATTGCTGTTGACGTCGTCCAGCCGCTTGCCGATGACCAGCGCGGGCTCGCCCTCGTCCGACCCGACCCGCTTGATCTGGGTGTACTCGCGGTACGTACCCGCCTTCTTGTCCAGCTTCCGGCGCATCTCCGCCGGCACGCTCCGCTCCGGGTCCACATCACCCGAAGCGCGCGGGCCGCGGACGCCTGGGCTGTCGTCCACGAACGGCTGCTCGACAGCCGAGTCCGAGCTCAGCGCGACCACCGAGAACACGCCCTGGCCGCCGCTGGCGAGCTGCTCGACCAGGCTGGTGAGCCAGGTCGCGGAGTCCTGCGCGCCGCGGTTACCGAGGCGCTGGGCCTCGTCCCCGCGGATGTCACCGGCGCCGTCGGCCATCTGCTGCGCCACGGCGAAACCGCCGGCGGCCTGGCTCTGCGCGGCCTGCCGCTTGGCGTCCAGCAGGCCGTTCCGCACCTGTCCGATGACCACGAGGCCGAGCAGCAGCACCACGCCCAGCGACATCAGCAGGGTCGTCGCGACGACCCGCAGCTGAATGTTGCGCCGCCACAGCCGCATGGCAGGCAGCAGCGGCCGGCGCACCCAGCGGCCGATGAGGCGCAGCATGGGGTGGACCGGCCCGGTGGCCGCCCCGTCGGGCAGCAGCTGCTGCCCGCCTCGCACGAAGCGCTCGAAGAAGGACCTGTCATCCGCCGCGTCGGCGGCCCGCCCCCGCGTCCCCTCCGGAGCCGAACCGTCCCGGAGCATGTCAGCTGGGTCCGGCCTTGTAGCCGACGCCACGCACCGTCACCACGATCTCCGGCCGCTCCGGGTCCTTCTCGACCTTCGAGCGCAGCCGCTGCACGTGGACGTTGACCAGCCGGGTGTCCGCGGCATGGCGGTACCCCCAGACCTGCTCCAGCAGCACCTCGCGGGTGAAGACCTGCCACGGCTTGCGCGCCAGCGCGACCAGCAGGTCGAACTCCAGCGGCGTCAGCGCTATCGACTGCCCGTCCCGCTTCACGGAGTGCCCCGCCACGTCGATGACCAGGTCACCGATGGCCAGCTGCTCCGGCGCGGGCTCCTCGGACCGGCGCAGCCGTGCCCGGATCCGTGCCACCAGCTCCTTCGGCTTGAACGGCTTGACGATGTAATCGTCCGCACCCGACTCCAGACCGACCACCACGTCCACGGTGTCGCTCTTGGCCGTGAGCATCACGATCGGCACGCCGGACTCGGCCCGGATCAGCCGGCACACCTCGATGCCGTCCCGTCCGGGCAGCATGAGGTCGAGCAGTACAAGGTCGGGCTTGGCCTCGCGGAACGCGGCGAGCGCCTTGTCGCCGTCCGACACGAACGACGGTTCAAAGCCTTCGCCGCGCAGCACGATGCCGAGCATCTCTGCCAGTGCGGTGTCGTCGTCGACGACCAGGACGCGTCCCTTCATTCGGCCATCATCCCATTACCTGATCGTGACTTAGCGAATCGTGACGTGGAACACACTTCCGCCAGGCTGTCACGAGTGACCGGAGAGACCACACCGGCCTCGGTCACGATCGCGGTCACCAGCTCCGCCGGGGTGACGTCGAAGGCCGGGTTGTAAGCCTGCGCGCCCAGCGGCGCCACCGGAACCCCGACGCCCGCGTCCGTCCCCGCCGCGAGTACATGCGGCAGGGAGATTTCGGTCACTTCGTGCCCGGCCCGCTGCTCCACCTCGATCAACGCACCCTCCTCGGTCTCCGGATCCAGCGTCGTGGTGGGGGCGACCACCACGAACGGCACGTGGTGATAGCGCGCCAGCACGGCCAGCGGATAGCTGCCCACCTTGTTGGCGACCGCGCCGTCCGCCGCGATCCGGTCCGCGCCGATCAGTACGGCATCCACCTCGCCCGCCGCGAAGAGCGACCCCGCCGCCCCGTCGGGCAGCACTGTGTACGCCATTCCCGCCCGCGCCGCTTCGTACGCGGTCAGCCGCGCCCCCTGCAGCAGGGGCCGGGTCTCGTCCACCCACAGGCGTCGCAGCTCTCCCGCCCGGTGCGCCGCCAGCGCCACCGCGAAGGCGGTGCCCTCGCCCCCGGAGACCAGCGCTCCCGTGTTGCAGTGCGTGAGGATGCGGTGACCGCCGCCCGGCAGCAGCTCACCGAGCAGCGCGAGCCCGTGCTCCGCCATCCGCGCGCTGGCCCGCGCGTCCTCGGCGTGTACCGCCCTGGCCGCTGCCAGCGCGGCCCCCGCGGCCTCCTCCGGCGACTGCCCGGCGAGCAGTGCCCCGTCGTACGCCGCCACCGCGCGCCGCACGCCGTACGCGAGGTTGACGGCGGTCGGCCGGGCATACGCCAGGCTCGCCGCGGCATCGGCCGCATCGAACCCGCGAGCGGCAGCGAGCGCGACGCCGTACGCCCCGGCGATCCCCAGCAGCGGAGCACCCCGCACCGCCAGCGTCCGGATCGCCTCGACCAGCGCCGGCACGTCCGTGCACACCAACTCGATTTCTTCCGCGGGCAATCGTGTCTGGTCCAGCAGGACCACCACCGGCCCTTCGGGCAGCTCCTCCCAGCGCAGCGCAGGGACTGCGGGCGCCACGGCGCCCGCCTGACGTACTCCGTACGGATCGGCCATCCGCCCAGTCTGCCGTCAGCGGCAGGGCAAACATAAGGTCCCCCCTCGCGACCCGGACAGACTTCGGAAACGGGACAGTATCCGGGACCAGGACAGCCGCCGGGACAACCGGAACATCTCCGGCCGGTACCGGAACATCGCTTCCTGACAAGGGGGCCGGTACGAAACCGGACTTGCCATGGCACGATGACTGGCACCGCGGATCCCGGAACCCGACCGCCGCCGCGGACGGGCAGTGTGAAGGAGCGACGATGAACAACTCTCCGGGCTGGGCCTCGCCCGGATCCTCCCCCTCCGACGAGCCGGACCGCGGCCCCCAGGAGCAGCCCACCCCGCCCGAGCAGCCCGCCGAGACGCAACCAACGGACACGCAACCAACGGACGCGCAGCCCGCGGACGCCCCGGCAACCGAGCAGGGGACGGCGGATCAGCAGCCAACGCCCACGCCCCAGCAGACCGATGGTCAGCAGCCGTCGCCCGCATCGCAGCAGACGACGGGTCAACCGCCCTCCACCCAGTGGGCCAAGGAGCAGCCACCGGCCGGCCAGTGGTCCGCGCCGAGCGGCGGAGCACCGACCGGAACGCCGACCGAAGGCGCGCCGGGCGGCGGCCCCCAGGGTGGCCCTCCCGGCGGCGGCCCCGGCTGGGGCGGCCAGCAGGGCTGGAACGGCGGGCAGCCCAGCCCCGGCGGCACCAACTGGGGCGGTGGCAAGCCCGGTTGGGGCGGCGCATGGTCCCCGCCGCCTCCGGCGGCCAAGCCCGGCGTCATCCCGCTGCGCCCGCTCGGCGTCAACGAGATCCTCGACGGCGCGGTCGCCACGATGCGAGCGCACTGGCGCACCATGATGGGCATCTCGCTCGTCGTCGCGGTGATCACGCAGACCGTCGCCACAGTCGTGATGGGCGTATGGTTCCGCGGCGCCGACAACATGACCCTCGGGACCGACCCGAGCGCGGACGTCGACGAGGTCATGCGTCAGGCCGGCGGCCAGCTCGCCGCCAGCGGCATCACCTGGTTCATCGCCATGCTCGGCACGGTGATCGTCACCGCACTGATCACCATCGTCGTCAGCCGTGCCGTCCTGGGCCGCTCGGTCTCCACCGGTGAGGCATGGCGCGACTCCCGCCGCCAACTGCCCCGCCTCTTCGGCCTGCTCCTCCTGCTTCCGCTGCTCATCGCGGCCGTCATCACGGTCGGCCTGGTGCCCGGCATCCTCGTCGCCGTGCTCGGCTCGGCCCCCGCCGGTGTGGCGCTCGCGCTGCTCGGCGGGCTCGCCGGCCTGGTCGCCGGCGTCTGGCTGTGGATCCGCTACTGCCTCGCCGCCCCGGCTCTGATGCTCGAGAAGCAGGGCGTCATCACGTCCATGCGCCGCTCCGCCAAGCTCGTACGCGGCGCCTGGTGGCGCGTGCTGGGCATCCAGCTGCTCACCGTACTGATCGTGATGATCGTGGAGTTCGTCGTCCAGATCCCGGCCACCGTCATCGCCCTCCTGCTCGGCGGGGAGGGCGTCACGAACTGGATGGCCGGCGACGCCACCACCAGCTGGACCTTCCTGATCGTGGTCGGCATCGGTGCCGTGATCAGCTCGACGATCACCTTCCCGATCAGCGCCGGCGTCACCGCGCTGCTGTACATGGACCAGCGGATCCGGCGCGAGGCCCTCGATCTGGAACTGGCGCGCGCGGCCGGGCTCCCCGGCTACGGCACCGACGAGGCCCCAGCCCCCGGCGCCACCCCCGGGAGCTGATGCGGTGCCGGTCGGGGGGAGAGTCGCCGTGCTCGCGCAGCACCTCGCGGGCACCGGCGACGACGTGCCCGTACAGCTCCCGCGCGGCCCTGCCCGCGAGGCGGCGGAACGCGAACTGTCCAAGCCGCGGTACCACGAGTACGACCCCAACCCGCTCCAGCGAGCCCTCAATTGGCTCTGGGAGCGCATCGACGACCTCTTCAGCGCGGCCGCCGGAGTGACTCCCGGCGGCCGGGTCGGACTGCTCGTCGTCGTCCTGGTGGTCCTGCTGCTGATCGTCGCCCTCCGGCTGCGGCTCGGCGCACTGCGCCGCACGCCCAGCACCGCCGCCGCGCTCTTCCCCGACCGGCCCCGCACCGCCGCCGAGCACCGTACGGCCGCGGAAGCCCATGCCGCCCGCAGCGACTGGACGCCCGCCGTCCAGGAACGGATGCGTGCGCTCGTCCTCGCCCTGGAGGAACGCGCGCTGCTCACACCGGCCCCTGGACGCACCGCTGACGAGGCGGCCACCGAGGCCGGCCGCGCCTTCCCGGCCCACGCCGACCGGCTGCGCGCCGCCGCCCGGACCTTCGACGGCATCACATACGGCCGCCGCCCCGGCACCGCCGAGGAGTACGCCGTGCTCAGCGCCCTGGACACCGACCTGAGCCAGGCGAAGCCGGACCTCACCACCGCCCGCTCCGAGGCCGCCGGATGACCGCTCCGACCGCGTACTCCACCTCCGTGTCGCCCACCGCCGCCAGGATCTGGGCGCGCTCCCGCGGCCTGCTGATCGCGCTCCTCATCCTCGCCCTGGGCGGCATCACCATCGCCGCGCTGAAGTCCGGCGAACAGCACGGCCGGCTCGACCCGCGCTCCGCCGACCCCACCGGCAGCCGCGCCCTCGCCACCCTGCTGTCCGAACGGGGCGTCAGTACCCGCGTCGTGACCACCACCGGCGAAGCCGCCGCCGCGGCAGGCCCGGACACCACCCTGCTGATCACCGACCCGAACCCGCTGACCGACCGGCAGCTCAGCGCCCTGCGTACGGCCACCGAACGCGCCACCGGCCGCACCGTCCTCCTCGCCCCCGACCAAGGGGCGCTCGACATGCTGGCCCCCGGCACTCGGGCAGCGGAGCCCACCGACACCACCGTGCGCGCGCCGGACTGCACCCTGCCCGCCGCCCGCCGCGCCGGCGACGCCGACCTCGGCGGGGTCCGCTACCGCACCTCCGCGCCCGATGCCGACCGCTGCTACCTCGTCGACGGCCTGCCCACCCTGCTCCGCCTGCCGAACAACGCAGCGGGTGACGCCGGTCCGGCCGCCCATGACACCGTGCTGCTCGGCGCCCCCGAACTGCTCTACAACCACCGCCTTGCCGAACGGGGCAATGCCTCGCTCGCCCTTCAACTCCTCGGTTCGCACCGTCATCTGGTCTGGTACCTCCCCTCCGTCAGTGACCCCGCGACCGCCCAGAACGGCGAGCGCTCCTTCCTCGACCTCATCCCCTCCGGCTGGCGCTGGGGACTGCTGCAGCTGGCCATCGCCGCCGTACTCACCGCCCTCTGGCGAGCCCGCCGGCTCGGCCCCCTCGTCCCCGAACGGCTGCCCGTCACCGTGCCCGCAGCCGAGACGACCGAGGGCCGCGCCCGCCTCTACCAGCAGGCCGACGCCCGCGACCAGGCCGCCGCCGTCCTGCGCTCCGCCACCCGCACCCGGCTGGCTCCCCTCGTCGGCGTCCCTCCCTCCGACATCCACACTGCTGACGTCCTCGTCCCGGCCGTCACCGCCCGCCTCACCGCGCGCGGCGAATCCGGCACCACCCTGCACACCCTGCTTTTCGGTCCCGCGCCCGACGACGACAAGGCCCTGGTCCAGCTGGCCGACCAACTCGACGACCTCGAACGCTCGATCCTTCTCCAAGAGAGGCACGCACCTCGTGAGCACCCCGACAGCTGACCGCGCCCGAGCTTCCCTCGAGGCCCTGCGCACCGAGATCGCCAAGGCCGTCGTCGGCCAGGACCCCGCCGTCACCGGCCTGGTCGTCGCGCTGCTGTGCCGAGGCCATGTCCTGCTCGAAGGCGTGCCCGGCGTCGCCAAGACCCTGCTCGTCCGCTCCCTCGCGGCAGCGCTCGACCTGGGCACGAAGCGCGTCCAGTTCACCCCTGACCTGATGCCGAGCGACGTCACCGGCTCACTCGTCTACGACGCGCGCACCGCCGAGTTCTCGTTCCAGCCGGGCCCGGTCTTCACCAACATCCTGCTCGCCGACGAAATCAACCGGACTCCGCCCAAGACACAGGCGTCCCTCCTCGAAGCCATGGAGGAGCGGCAGGTCACCGTGGACGGAACACCCCGGCCCCTCCCCGAGCCGTTCCTGGTCGCCGCGACCCAGAACCCGGTGGAGTACGAGGGCACCTATCCGCTGCCCGAAGCCCAACTCGACCGCTTCCTGCTCAAGCTGACGGTCCCGCTGCCCGCCCGCCAGGACGAGATCGGCATCCTCACCCGGCATGCCGAGGGCTTCAGCCCCCGCGATCTGGCCTCCGCCGGGCTACGCCCCGTCGCCGGCGCCGCCGACCTCGAGGCCGCCCGGACCGCCGTGGCCAAGACCGCGGTGTCCCCCGACATCGCCGCCTACATCGTCGATATCTGCCGTGCCACGCGTGAATCCCCCTCGCTCTCCCTCGGCGTTTCCCCCCGGGGTGCCACCGCACTACTGTCCACGGCCCGCGCCTGGGCCTGGCTGACCGGCCGCGATTACGTCACCCCCGACGACGTCAAGGCCCTGGCCCTGCCCACCCTGCGCCACCGCGTCCAGCTCCGTCCCGAGGCGGAGATGGAAGGAGTCACGGCCGACTCCGTCATCTCCGCGGTCCTCACCCACCTCCCCGTCCCCCGCTGAGCCGCGCCATGGCCCTTACCGGACGCACCGCACTCCTCGCGGCGATCAGCGCACTCCTCGTCGGGCTCCTTCTCCCCGGCTGGACCGGCATCCTCACCGTCCAACTCACCTTGCTTGCAGCAATTCTGTGCGACCTTTCACTCGCCGCGCCAGTGCGAAAGCTGCAGTTCACCCGCACCGGTGACACATCAGTTCGACTCGGTGACGCTGTCCCCACACACCTCACCGTCACCAATCCCACCGGGCGTCCCTTGCGTGCAGACCTCCGCGACGCCTGGCCGCCCAGCGCCTTCCACCCCGGCACCGAGTTCGACGAATCCCGGCACCGCCTCCGCATCCCCGCGTCCGAGCGCCGCCGCGTCACCACGACCCTGCGCCCCACCCGCCGCGGCGAACACCGCGCCGTCCGCATCACTGTCCGCTCGTACGGCCCGCTCGGCCTGGCCGCCCGCCAGGGCAGCCACCAGGTCCCCTGGGCCGTCCGCGCGCTGCCCCCCTTCACCAGCCGCAAGTACCTCCCCGCCAAGCTCGCCCGCCTGCGCGAGCTCGACGGCCGGACCAGCATCCTGACCCGCGGCGAAGGCACCGAATTCGACAGCCTGCGCGACTACACCCCCGGAGACGACACCCGCTCCATCGACTGGCGCGCCACCGCTCGCCAGCAGATCGTCGCCGTACGCACCTGGCGCCCGGAGCGCGACCGCCACATCCTCCTCGCCCTGGAAACGGGCCGTACGTCGGCCGGCCGCGTCGGGGACGTTCCCCGCCTCGACGCCTCCATGGACGCGGCCCTTCTCCTCGCAGCGCTGGCCTCGCGCGCCGGCGACCGCGTCGATCTGCTCGCCTACGACCGTCGCGTACGCGCCGCCGTACACGGCCGTACCGCGCGCGATCTCCTCCCCGCGCTCACCGACGCGCTGACCCCGCTCGAGCCGGAGCTCGTCGAGGCCGACGCCCGGGGCCTCGCCGCGGCAATCCGCCGCAGCGCGCCACGCCGCTCCCTCATCGTGCTGTTCACCGGCCTCGATGCCGCACCGGTCGAGGAGGGGCTGCTCCCCGTCCTCCCCGGGCTCACGCAGAACAACGAGATCATCGTGGCCGCGGTGGCCGACCCGCGCATCGAGGCCATGACTGCCGGCCGCCATACGCCGGCCGATGTCTATGCCGCAGCTGCCGCGGAGCGCACCCGCGCCGAACGGCAACGCACCGCCGACCGCCTCCGCGGCCACGGCGTCACCGTCGTCGACGCCACGCCGTCCCTCCTGGCCCCGGAACTGGCCGACACCTACCTGGCCCTCAAGGCTTCCGGCCGGCTCTGAGAGGGCGGCTCAGCGGGGCAGCGAGAGGGCTACGGCCCTGAAACGCAGGAAAGCCCCGCACCATACGGTGCGGGGCTTTCCCACAATGATTGTTCGGCGGCGTCCTACTCTCCCACAGGGTCCCCCCTGCAGTAC
>NZ_JBFAKN010000012.1:0-186312 GCF_040655775.1 Streptomyces sp. NPDC050315 | reverse complement strand
TCGGTGACCTGGGCGAACGCCGCACCGAACAGCTCGGCCAAGGTCTCGTCCCACTGGTCGGGGACCACGCCGCGCACGTCGTACGCCTTCACGATGTCCTCAAGTGGCTTGCTCATCGTTCCTCTCTGAAAAACGTGGGGCGGAGTGCGGTCGCTGGTGGGGCTTCATGCCACGAGCACCGTGGACAGCTCGTCGAGGTCGTCGGCGGGCATGCTGTCCAGGACGTAGGTGCGCAGCCAGGCGCGGAAGTCCTGTCCCAGTTCCTGGTGTTCGGCCGCCAGGCGCACCACGGTGCGCAGGTAGTCGGCCCGGTCACCGGTGTCGTAGCGGCGTCCGGTGAACACCACTCCGTGCACGGGGCCTGCACTGGTGCTCTGGGCCAACTGCTGCAGGGCGTCGGTGAGCTGGATTTCTCCGCCGCGGCCCGGGAGCAGGGTCCGGAGGACATCGAAGATGCCGGGGTCAAGAATGTACCGGCCGATGACGGCATAGTTGCTCGGCGCGGTGCGGGGGTCAGGCTTTTCCACCAGGTCACTGACGCGGACGATGTCTTCGACGTCGGTGGGGGCTGTCGCAGCGCAGCCGTACAGGCCGATCTGCTCGGCGGGGACCTCCATCAGCGCCACTACGCTTCCTCCGAAGCGCTGGTGCACCTCGCTCATGCGGGTCAGCAGCGGGTCCCGGGGGTCGATGAGGTCATCTCCCAGGAGTACGGCGAACGGCTCGTTCCCCACGTGGGGCGCGGCGCACAGCACTGCGTGGCCGAGGCCGAGCGGGTCGCCCTGGCGGACGTAGTGCACATCTCCCATGCTGGCTGATTCGCGGACGCGGGAGAGCCGGGTTGCGTCCCCCTTGCGCTCCAGCGCCTCTTCCAGCTCCCAGTTGCGGTCAAAATGATCCTCCAGCGGGCGCTTGTTGCGGCCGGTCACCATCAATATGTCGTCCAGCCCGGCCCGGCATGCCTCCTCCACGACGTATTGCAATGCCGGCTTGTCTACGACCGGGAGCATCTCTTTGGGAGTTGCCTTTGTCGCCGGGAGGAATCGGGTTCCGAGGCCGGCAACAGGAATAACTGCTTTTTGAATACTGGTTCGGCGCATGCCGATAACCATAGGATCTTTTCCTGAGGAGGGGAACGGCGTGCAACTGAGGTCAGCGAAAACGAGTGCCTTGCACGGTGAGCAAGTGTTTATTTCCTCAGTTGCACACGGAGCCCGTTACCTGGAATTAATTCGTCGCCGGTGGCGCGACTATCCTGCCCGGGAATCCTTAAAAGGGTCGCTGCGGTCCAGCTGTTCGGCGAATTCGTGCCAGGATTCAGCGCATTGCCGTATCGCGGCGGAGAGAGCCGGCATGCAGTGCTGCGGGATCGTGTTCAGAAGCTGGTTGCGTTGGGAGACGAAGACCGACCGCGTTTCCAGGAGGCGAAGCACCAGGCGCCCGGCGTCGGTGAACCTCAGGGAGGGGTCCTTGCGCAGGGTTTGCAGGGCGGTGTCAAAGTCCCGCAGTACCCGTTGGCCGGCGCCGTGCTCCTCCTGCGGTGTGTTGCGCAGCGATACCCCGGAGGTACTCGGTAGGGGGCGAGCGTCTGCTGTGCTGGCGGGCGTGTGCATCCGCTGCCGTGGTGGTACCGGGTCCTGGCCGCGGGTGAGCCGGTCGCGCACGTTGCGGACGGTGCCGGGTGAGATGCCGGCTGCCTTGGCGACCTCGCGCAGGGAGGCTGTGGGGTTCTGTCTTAGAAATTGCGCGGCCCGTTCGCGACCGGCCGCGCTGCTGACCGGTCGGACGCGGCCGTCCCGCCCGGTGCGGGCTGCGGGCATGGCCTGGCCACTGAATTCTCTCTGGCGGAGGTCAGCGACGGTCTTTGCAGAGAGTCCGGCTGTTTCAGCTATGCGCCGGTCGGACCAGGCTGGGTGGGAGGACATGATGCGGACGGCGGCGGCGGAGCGCTCCTGGAAGGTCAGGGGCAGCCCGTGGCGGACGTTCTTGCCAACCGCAAGGACGAAGGCATCCTCGTGGGTGCCCTCAAAGAGACGCGCTTCGATTTCTGTGTCGCCGCGCAGCTGCGCGGCCTTGAGCCGGTGCATCCCGTCCACGACGCGCATCGTTGGCCGGTGCACGGTGATGGGAGGTAGGCGGGCTTCGACCTCGGCGAGGGCTCGTACATGTTCGGCGTCGACGCCACCGCTTCGCGGTGAGTCAGACGGTGTCAGTAACGCCAGGGGGAGAGTCACGGTCTCCTGGTGCATTGCCAGCCAGAAGTCCCCCGTCGCCTGCTCCACCGAAGACAGCGTTTCGGCATCATCTGTTCCTGCAACGCTAGGCATCAAACCCGCTCCTCTACTTGGTGTGCGCGAGGAGAAGAGCCTGACCGTGCGACGTTGCACGGCAAGACAGAAGGCCGCGGTCTTCAGGTCAGCCTCGGAGGAGTGCGGGAGAAGGGATTGGCAGGCGCCCGTCTTGTCCCGTCTGCTTCCTTTATTGGCAGAACCCTGAAAACGTTGGCACACCCCCCACGCTGCCGACCGTACCGGGCGTGTCCCGGTGGAGGGTGGCAACCACTTCGCTCAGCCGATTAGTTAATATTGAATTAACGGAGGCACCTGGTTGTGCTGTTCCGCATTGCAGAACTGGTCCTCCGTGACGCGGCAGCGTGAGTGTAGCATGCACGATTTTACGATGCGGGAACATCTACATAGAGAGCTTGTGAATCCTACATGGTGGAACACGAGAGCGAGAGTGGCGGTCCCCGCCGCATCCAGTCCGTGGTACGCGCCCTCGGACTCCTGGAAGTGGTCGGGGCCTCACCCGACGGCGTCAGACTCAGTGACGCCGCAGAGGCCATGGGCCTCTTCCGCAGCACCGCACACAACCTTTTGGCGACCTTGGAGTCCTGTGGCTACCTGACCCAGCACTCACACGGCGGCCGATACTTCGTCACCGAACGTGTCTCCGAAATCGCCCGTGGGGCAGTCGGCAACGACGAGGCGCTACGCGCCCAGGCCCGGCCCGTTCTGGAGGAACTCTCCTCACTCAGCGGGGAGACCTGTTATCTCGCCGCCCCGGCCCTGCGGGACTACGTCTACCTCGACGCCGTAGAGTCGACGCAGCCCCTCAAACTCGCCGTCCCCGTCGGCGGGCGCGAGCCCTTCTTCGACACCGCCCTCGGTCATGTCCTGCTGGCTTTCTGTCCCGCAGCAGCCCAAGCCGCCAACAAGGAATCCCCTACCAAGTGGCAGCAGTGGCAGGATCGACTCAAGATCATTCGCGAGCGACAGTACGCCTTGGACCTGGAGAGCTTCCAGCCCGGCCTGTGCTGCGTAGCCGTGCCGGTCCGTCGGCAGGGCCGCGTACAGGCTGCCCTGGGTATCTCCGGCCCTGCCTCACGCCTGCCGCAACAGCGCCTGAATGACCTGGCCGCCACGGCACTGCGCGTGCTGGCGAATGCCGGCCTGTGACACCCTTCCCGCCCTCCGCGCAGCCATCGATCACAGGCGAGCGGTTCAAAAGCAGCAACCAGTGCCCGCGAGGATTTGCGCCGGCATCCGCGCTGTGCTCAACCACCGGTGCATAGACCGGTCCACCGGCCTCGAGCTATGTCCTGGTGAGCCTTCTCGCAGTCTGGCCTTCCATACGCCACCCCTCTGAAGGAAGGTCGGACTGCCCCCACTCAGACTTTTCGGCAGCGGTATACCCATCTCGCTCCGCGCATGGCGTCCGGGTCGGCCCGACTTCAGAGTGTTTCCGCCTTGAGGGCCGTATCAACTCGCATGATCGCTAGGCTGATTGCTCTGACAGCCATGGTGGAGCGTCTGGTTCCGTACGGGTTGTGGGAGTTGGTCCAGCGGTTTTTCCGGCTTCCCCAGTGTGTCTCCAGGTAGGAGGCCGACGCCGGCACGGCGACCGGCGGCTGCTGGCAGCGATCTTGTTCGTAGACGCGATGAGCTGTACGTAGCGGCAGCTGCCGTCGGGCTTCGGACCGTCAGGGCGGTCGTGCACCGGTGCTTCACCGAGTGGAGCCGGGCCGGGTACCGGGCAAGCTCCATCGCCTGGTCCTGGACGGGCTCGGCGCTCGCAGGACCTCGACTGGTCGCGGTGTGCGATCGACTTCGCGGACATACAGGGTGTACGAGCTGGCGGCAGGGCGTCGCCATCGGGCCTCTCCTCGGCCTCTCGCCTCTCCCGTACGTCGACCTGCCGCGTCCGCAGATCACCACCGGCTACCTGTGGAAACGCGACTAGGTCAACAACTGGCTCGGCGGCACGCCAGTCGCCTGGCTCGACGACAACTTCACCGCTCTCGACCACGCTTGGGCCGACGAACGCGCCATTGAAGGCAAGCGCACTCTTCTCGTACAGCCGGCCCCGTTCGCGGGGCTGCAGCCCGAGCACCGGGCATCGGTGGTCTGCTGGGCGGAGGCACTGCACGGAACGGTTGGGAGTGGGGCTGCCCTGCAGCATCCCGGCGAATCACTATGAATGATCCAGACAGTGGTACGTCGCCGGCCTCGGTCCGTCGCGGTGCGGCCGAACGGCGGGTATGGCTCGCGGCGAGGTGACCTGGTACCCCTTGGCCCGACTGAGGCGCACTGAAACCGCGCACGGTGCACTCGACGGGATGAACCGGTGTGCCGCTGACCTGCTAGTTATGACGAAAACTTCACCGTAAGAGTGAAAGCGGAGCAAAGCCTCCGAATCGCGTTTGGTTTTCTGAGACTGTCGGGCAAAACCGGTGCATCGAGCCGGGGTTGAGCGCGGCGGGCGACGCGGCGCGCGGGGGAGGGTGGGCGGGCATGGCGAAGACGGCATACGACTCAGCGATCACGGCCACCGTGAGTGTGATCTTGGTGCTCAGCCTCGCCGCTTGTGCGGAGGATGCGGCACGCCCGACAGAAAACAAGGGGTCGAACAGCGCCGGAGCGGTCGAGCCGTCCGCGTCGCCGACACCCAGCCCGACGCACGGCGCGGAGGAGAGTGCGGCGATCGCCGCATACCGGGCGATGTGGGAGGACGCGGCAGCGGCTTCCCGTACCTCGGATCCGAAGCATGCCCGGCTCGACGACCACGCCAAGGGCGGGGCGCTGACCTTGTTGCAGTACACGATGAGACAGGCGCATAAGGCAGGTACGACTGGGCGCGGTGCGCCCGTCCCTGCACCCGATGTGGTGAAGGCGAGCGCGACCAAGGTCGAGCTTCGGGACTGCGTTGACGGGTCCGACTGGGTTCAGGTCAAGCAGAGCGCTTCGCCGGATGGGTTGTCCGGTGGGAGCTACCGCACCGAGGCGACCGTCGTCCTGTCCTCCGGCAAGTGGAAAGTGTCCGACCTGTACTGGGAGGACGCGGGAACGTGTCTGGACTGAATCGGTGGCTACGAGCCGATGAGGCTGCAATTTTCGTGATGGCTCTGACGGCGCTCGGAGGATTCGCCGTCGTTCCGTCTTGGGCGCGTGGGGACGGGGACTCGTACATGGGGCTCTCCGCAGGTGTGAGATGCCGAGCGGAGCGGTGTGAGGTCGGTGCGCGCAGCGAAGGACGGTTGCAGGGGGCGGGGAAGTCGGGGCATGGTTCGGCGCCGTCTCTGCAGTATTCCCAGCGGAATGCCGCAATGGGCGGCGGTGGTCGTCCGGAAGCTGGACCTCCAGTGATCGAGTCCAGTGGGTGGGCGTTCCTTCCGCGCGGTGGCAGGGTGCTCATGGCTCGCTTCGATGGGGATGGTCCGAAGGCTGGTAAAGCTCAGAAGGGTGATGGTGGGCAGAGGCCGGACCCTGCTGTTGTAGCGAAGCAGGTCGTGCGGCAACTGGTGCTTTCTGAGCCGGTGATCCGGATGAACCCCGATGAGAAGCACGCGCAGCTAGTTCGGGTGCCGACCTGGATGTGGCTGGACCGGGCCATGTGGCAGCCGGTGACGGAGACCGCGAAGGTGCCGGGCCTGACGGTGACCGCGACGGCGATACCCCAGCGTGCGACCTGGGTGATGGGTGACGGCAAGACGGTGGCGTGCGAGGGCGCGGGGACGCCGTACTCGGCGAAGTACGCGGCGGATTCTGCGTCTCCGGACTGCGGGCACACCTATCTGCGGTCGTCGGCGAGGCAGCCGGACGAGGCGTACACCGTCTTGGTGACGGTGTTCTGGGATGTGACGTGGCACGGCGGGGGCGAGCAGGGCGTGGTCCCGGGCCTGCAGTCCCAGGCGGAGGCGCCGGTACGAGTGGCTGAGGCGCAGGCGCTGGTCAGGTCCTGACCGCCGGGCGGTAGTTGGTGGGTCCGGTGCCGGGCACGGCGCGGACTTCTTTGTGAACGGCTCCTTCTTGAGCGAGTGGGTGGAGTGTGGGTACCTCTTTGTCTTCTTCCAGGTCGGCGAGCGCGAATGGTGGGTGGGCGCGGCTGCGACTACCGCGGCAGTCGGTCGACGGGCCGCCTGCCGGTGGTGGGCCGGTGGGGGAGCGTCGCCGGTGGCGTCCGGGTCTGATCGCGCTTGGGTTGGCCGGCGCGATCGCCTGCGCGGGCGGTGTCGCGTGGATGGTGGGAAGAGCCGGGGAGCGGCAGCCGGTGCTGGCTGTGGTGCATCCGGTTGCGGCGGGCGCGGTGATCGAGGCGCGGGATGTGGGCGTCGTACGTCTTGGTGTCGATGACGCCACGCAGGTGGTCCCGGCAGGGCAGCGGGAGGCTGTCGTGGGGCGGCGAGCGGTCGTGCCGCTGGTGGCTGGTGAGCTGCTCGCGCTCGGGCACGTGGGGGACTCGGCGGAGTTCCCGCCGGACGGGCAGGCGCTGGTCGTCGTCGGTGTGGAGCCGGGGATGCTGCCTGCAGGACTGGCTGCCGGTCAGCGGGTTGCCGTGGTGCCGGGCACGCTGCCGGACGGGCGTGCCGCTGATGAAGGAGAGGCGGAAGCGCCGGATCCGGTACTGGGCGTGGTGAACGCGGTACGGCAGCCGCAGTCGGCATCCGGTAAGGGAGCGGTGACCGTGCTCATGGACGCAGGCGCGGTGCGGCGCGCGGCGCAGTTGGCCGATCCACGGATCGCGGTGCTGAGCGACTCGGTTAAGCGGGTGTCGTGATGCGGCAGATCGTGGCGATCGGCTCGCTGAAAGGGGCACCAGGGGTGAGCACGCTCGCTCTGGCGCTCGCCGCGGCGTGGCCGGCTGATGGGGCACGCCCCGTGGTGGTGGAGGCGGACGCGGCCGGTGGCGATCTCGCCGTACGGTTCGGGCTGTCGGACATGGCGGGGCTGCTCACGCTCGCGGCCGGCGCCCGCCAGGATGGTGCGGAGGCGGGGCTCGACGGCTGTACTCAGGAGGTCCCCGGCGGCCTGCGCGTGGTGGTGGCCCCGACCGGAATGGATCAGGCTGCGCCCTGCGTCGCGGAGATTGCGGCGCACCCGGCGGTGCTGCGCGGCGAGAGCGACAGCGAGGGCACCGTGCTGTTGGACCTCGGGCATCTCGGCGCGGCGGCGTCGCGGGAGCTGGCTCAGGCAGCGGACCAGTTGGTGCTGGTGACTCGGGGCAGCAAGGACGCGCTCGCTCATGTCGCGGCGCGCCCCGAGTGGCTGGCAGCAGCCGAGCCGGAGCTGGTCGTGGTGGGTGAGTGCCGCTACGCCGAGGCCGACGTCGCCAAGGCTCTGGAGATGGAAGCGGGTCAGAGCCACTTGGTGCCCTGGGACGCCCGGGCCGGTGCCGCACTGGGTGGCGCGGGGCGCCTCTCCGAGCGGCGGTGGCGCCGCTCACCCTTGGCGCGAGCTGCCGCCCGTTTGGCCCGTCACCTGGCAGGAGTGGAGACCGGTAGTCGGGGCGGCGGACTGGCCGAAGAGCTGGCGCAGGTCGCCACGGGGGCCCTGCACGGGCCGGCCCTGGACCCGGCCGGGGAGGGAGGAGCTCGATGACGGAGCACGCGGTCGATGGGCAAGCATTCAAGGGCCAAGTAATCGAGGGACAGTCGGTTGCCGAGAAGTTCCGGGAGAACATCACTCAGGCCCTGACCGGTTTTGCGCACGCCCGAAGTGAGGCCGGGCTGCCGGTCCAGAACAGCAACGAGCGTCGGTCGCTGGCGAAGAAGCTGCTTGCCGATGAGATCGCCTCGCACAATCAGGGACGGCTCCGCCTGGGCAGACCCGCCATGAGCGACGGGGAGCGGCAGGCCGTCGAACGTGCGGTGATGGAGAAGCTGTTCGGGCTTGGCACGCTGCAGGAGCTGCTGGACGACGAGCGAATCGAAAACATCCAGATCAACGGTGCGGACAACGTCTTCGTACGTTATGCCGACGGAACCGAGGAGCAGCGTGGACCGGTGGGCGCCACCGATGCCGAGCTGGTCGATCTCGTACGGCAGATCGCGGCGCGCTCGGGGCTGGAGGAGCGGCGCTTCGACCGTGGATCTCCCAGCCTGAACATCTGCCTGCCGGACGGCTCGCGGTTGTTCGCGGTGATGGCGCTCTCACACCGGGTGGGGCTGACGATCCGCCGTCACCGCTTCAAGCGCGCGACCATGGATGACTTGGTCGACCGGCTCGGTGTGTGCGACCGGCGGTTGGCGGCTTTTCTGACGGCACTGGTGCTGGCCCGGAAGAACATCATCATCGGGGGCGGCACGAACGTAGGGAAGACCACGCTGGCCCGCGCACTTGCCTCGGTGATCCCGCCCCATGAGCGACTGGTGACGATCGAGGACACCTTCGAACTCGGACTGCACGAGGACCAAGTGGCGCACCCGAACGTCATGGCCCTGCAGGCGCGCGAGGCGAACCTGGAGGGCGAGGGCGCCGTCGACCAGGCCGAGCTGGTGCGCTGGGGGCTGCGGATGTCTCCGGACCGAGTGATCGTCGGGGAGATCCGGGGGCCTGAGGTGGTGCCGATGTGCAACGCCATGAGTCAGGGCAACGACGGTTCTCTCTCGACGATCCACGCCTCCACCTCGCGCGGAGTGTTCACCAAGCTGGCCGCGTACGCCGCGCAGTCTCCGGAGCGGTTGTCGCTGGAAGCGACGAACCTGCTGGTCGCCTCCGCCGTCCATTTCGTGCTGCACCTGGGTTGGGACGCGGACGGGCGGCGCGCCATCGACTCCATCCGCGAGGTCGTGGACGCGGACGGTTCCCAGATCGTCTCCAACGAGGTCTACAAACCCGGCCCCGACGGGCGCGCCGTTCCCGGGGCGCCGGTACGGACCGAGACGTTCGACGAGCTGGTCGACGCCGGACTGGACGCAGCGCTGCTGCGTGGCGAGCGGCGGGGGAGGACCTCATGACCCAAGGGGTGGTCATCGGCCTGCTGCTGGGCGCGGGATTCGCCCTCTCGATCGGGCTCCTGGTGGGCGGGGCGCTACCGCGTCCACCCGGCGAACCGTCTACACGACGACGGTTCCGGCCGCCGCTCGGGACGAGCGGACGCCAGTGGCTGGCAGCCGGAGCCGCCGCCGGCCTGGCGGCGGTCATCACCGGCTGGCCGGTGGCCGCCCTGCTCACCCTCGTGGCGGTCCTGACCCTGCCACGGCTCTTGGGGCGAGACCGCCGAGCCGCGGCCCGTACCGCCAAGCTCGAAGCCATCGCGGTATGGGCGGAGATGCTGCGCGACACCCTCTCGGCTGCCGCGGGTTTGGAGCAGGCGATCCTGGCCACGGCTCCTGTCGCACCGCCTGCCCTCCGGGAGGAGACCGCGCGCCTGGCGGCTCGCATTGAGGACGGGCAGCCGCTGGGCGAAGCGCTGCGGGCCTTCGCCGACGAGATGGACGACGCGACCTGCGACATGGTCACCGCCGCGCTCGTCATGGCCGCCGAACACCAGGCTCGCCAGCTCGCCTCCCTCCTGGGGCAGCTTGCCTCCTCGACTCGGGAGCAGGTGACGATGAGGCTGAAGATCGATGCCGGACGTGCGCGAGTGCGGACCTCGGTACGCGTCATCACCTGTACAACCCTGGGCATGGCCGTGGGCCTTGTCCTCCTCAATCGCCCCTACCTTGCGCCCTACGGAACCGCCGAGGGACAGCTCGTCCTGACGCTGGTGGGCGGCCTGTTCGGCCTCGCTTTCTGGTGGCTGATGAAGATCGCCGCTCTGGAGGAGGAACCCCGAGTCCTTAGGAACGTACGACTCGCCTCCGGGGAGGTGACCCCGCGGTGACGGCGATTCTCCTTGGGCTCGGCCTCGGTGGCTTCCTGGTGTTGACGGTGTACGGCATCAACCCGCCCCGAGCCTCCCTCGCGGACACCCTGGCGCAGCTCGGCAGGCCCCTGGCCCCCGTAGTTACGCACAGCGCCGGAGCCAGCGGGCGTGGAGAGTGGGCATCCCGGCTGGGGCGGCGCGCCGTACCCCTGCTGAAGGCGTGCGGGCTTCCCACGGAGGGCCTGCGCCGGGACCTCGCCGTCGCCGAGGTGCCCGTCGAGCGCCTGCTGGCGGAGAAGGCCGCCGCCTTCCTTCTCGGACTGCTCGCGCCGAGCGCTGTCTCGCTGTTGTGCTGGACGCTCACCGGGAGTGGGTTGGGTCTGCAAGCGACAGCGCTGAGCTCCTTGGCTGTCGGCACGGTGCTGTTCTTCGCCCCGGATCTCTCGGTACGGAGCGCCGCCCGGCAGCGCCGCAAGGAACTGCGGTACACCCTCGCCGTCTTCCTCAACCTGGTGGTCATCGCGCTGGCGGGCGGTGCCGGCATCCACCAGGCGCTCACGGACGGCGCAGGGGGCCTGCATGGATGGGGCGCGGCTCAACTGCGCCGGGCCTTGACCGCAGCCGAGGTGGGCCGCAGGAACGTCTGGCACGAGCTCGGCGACCTCGGTGCCCGCACGAGGGTGCGGGAACTGGCGGAACTCGCGGCCACCGTCTCACTCGCCGGCAGCGAGGGCGCCAAGATTCGTACCTCGCTGGAGGCCAAGGCCGCTTCGATGCGCACGCGCACGCTTGCCGACTCCGACGGCGCGGCCCAGTCCGCTACCGAACGGATGTCGCTGCCCGTGGTCGTCCTCTTCGGAGGCTTCCTGATCTTCATCGGCTATCCGGCCCTGCAGAACGTTCTGGCAGGGCTGTAGCAACCCCCACATCACTTTTCGCAGAGGAGTCGTCGTGAACGTTCGTGCAGCCAAGGGGCGGGCCCAGGCTTGGGCGCGGAAGGTCAGGAAGTCGATGGCGGAGGACGGCGGGTACTCCACGGAGACCGTCATCGTCACTGCCCTGCTCGTCGTCATGGGCCTTGCGGTCGTCGGCATCATCGTCGCCAAGGTGACGGCCAAGGCCAACGGGATCGACCTTGGGCTCGGGTAGGCGGTCGCCGAGGTGGCGTGGCAGGCGACGTACGGACGGCACGGACCGGGGTGCGGGCACGACCGAGCTGGTGATTGTGGTGCCCCTGCTGATGCTCCTGCTGCTGTTCATCGTGCAGTTCGCGCTTGCTGCGCATGCGCAGCACATCGCACAGACGGCCGCCTCGCGGGCCTTGGCCGCGGCCCGCGCCCAGGATGGCACCGCCTCGGCCGGTGACGCGCGTGCTGCCGCGACACTGCGCCTGCTGGGCGGCCGCGTACTGACTCGTCCGAGTGTGGACGTTCGTCGTGGCGCGGAGCGTGTCGCAGTACGGATCCAGGGCGAGGTCCTCGCAGTCGTACCCGGCTTGCACCTACGGGTGGCCGGGCACGCGGCCGGACCGAGCGAGCGCTGGACGGCGGGGTGAGGTGGCATGCGGCTGTGGACACGCCCGACCGAGGCACCGGACCGCGGATCGGCCACCTCTGAACTCGTCCTGGTCACCCCACTGTTGATCCTGCTGGCCCTGGTCGCGGTGGCCCTCGGCAAGCTCGCCGGTGCACGACTGGACGCCGACGAGGCAGCCCACCAAGCCGCTCGGGCTGCTTCCCTGGCCCGCTCCGTCGGCGAGGCGCGGGCTGAAGCCGAGGGGGAGGCTCGGCGCAGCCTGGCCGGGGCAGGGTCCTCCTGCACGAGTCCTCGCGTCGCTCCGGCCCTGGGCGGCTTCGCCCCGGGAGGGCTGGTGCGCGTGACGGTGACCTGCCGCGCCGTCCTGGACGTACCCGGGATGTCGAGCGTGTCCGTCACGGCGTCGGCCGCCTCCGTAGTGGACCGGTACCGAGGGGTGGAGACATGAGACGAACGAAGCGGCGGTGGGTACCGCGCGGCGACTCCGGGCAGGTGACGGCGGTCGTCGTGGTGTCGGCGGCCGGACTCTTTCTGTTCGCCGGGCTCGTCATCGACGGCGGACTCGCGCTGGCCGGCAAGGTACGAGCCGCTGACACCGCGCAGGAGGCCGCCCGCGCCGCCTGCCAGGAGGTCGACCTGCCGCACCTGCGCGCCACCCACCGCATGCGGCTGAACGCCCCTGCGGCCAGGGCAGCGGCCTCTGCTCGTGTTGCTGTGGTCGGCGACACGGCCCGCATCCATGTGACCGGGGACGAAGCACGGGTGACCGTCACCCACGTCCAGAAGACCCAGGTTCTTTCGCTGGTCGGCCTGGGCCGTCTGACGACCACCGCGTCCGCCACCGCGCACCTTGAACGCGGCGCAGCGACCCCCTGGGACGAGGACGGGAAGGAAGACAGCTGATGCCATCGACCGCGCCATCTCGTCGTACGGCCCGTCGGCTGGCCGCCGCCATACGGTTCCTCGCCTCGGGCAGCGCTCTGGCCGCCGCCGTAGCCGGCATCCCGTACGTACTCATCGTCACGATCGGCGCGCCCTGGCCCGACCCGATCGTCTCCCTCGACGATCTGCTGACCCGCCTGGGGCAGCCGGTCAGCGACCCCTTCGTGCTCCAGCTCTTCGCGCTGGTGGGCTGGGCCTGTTGGGGATACTTCATGGCCACTCTGGCGCGCGAGGCTCTGTGGCTGGTCGGACGCCTGCCCGCGCTCGTTCTCGACACGGCACTCATGCGGCAACGCGCCCGGAGCCTGCCGGTGCACCGGGCCGCCGCGACCCTCCTCGTCGGTACGCTGCTCCTGGCCATGATCGGCATATGGCGACTGCCCACCGCGCAAGCCACCGCCGTCGGTTCGGGCCCTGGTGCGGAAACCGTCGCCGCTGTTGCGCCCCGGCACGTGGCCCCGAAACAAGAGGCTCAGCCCGAGTACACGGTCTACGTTGTCCAGCGCGGCGACACGCTCTGGGGAATCGCTGAACAACGCCTCGGCGACGCGCTGCTGTGGCCGAAGATCTACCAGCTGTCCTGCACCATCCGGCAGAGCGACGGGAGCCTGCTCTCCGACCCGGACTTGATCAGACCTGGCTGGAGACTGCACCTGCCCGTCCCGCCCTCGACCAGCCCCTCGTCGCCTCCGTCCCGGGCCGAGGCCCCTGACCAGTCTCCACGACCGCCGACTGAGGCCCCGAAGCCCGACAGGTCACCATCCGCCGACCACGCTGAGCCTGCGGAACCGCCGCAGTCCCACGCTGACAGCGACCAGCAAAGCCAAGAGCAAGACGAAGATCAGAGCACAGGGCAACGCCCGGTGGCGGTCCCGATCGGTACGGCCTCCGTCATCGGTGTGACCACCGCTGCGGGCATTGCCGCGGCCATCGGCCTTGCCCGCTGGCGTGCTGCCCGCCGCCGTTCACCGCGCATCGATGACCTCGCTGCGCCGCTTCAGGACGACGACCTGCTGCTGAGTGACGCGCTGCACCGCAGTAACCAGGCTCACCTCAAAGCCCGCGCTGCTCGGCACCACGATGCCGACTCTGTGCCGCGGCGCCTGGCGCCGGCCGAACCCGGACAGCCCGGTACGGTCGCCATCGCCGAGAAGGCGGGCCGTGAAGTACGCATCGAGGCCCTGGCCCACGGCGGTGGGGTGCAGTTGACCGGTCCGGGAGCCGAAGGAGTGGCCCGTCATCTGGCTATCGCCATCGCCGGGGCCGCCCTGCGCCTGCGCCCCGCTTCACCCGGGGTGTCCCTGATCACGGACAAGACGTTCCTGCACCGGCTGCTGCCACGAGCGCAGGCGTACACCGGGGGACAAGCCTGGACGGTTACTGATACGGCCGCCGAGGCCCTGGAAGCCGCCGAACACGCCCTGCTGGAACACGCTCGCTCCGAACAGGCCCTGACTTCCGACTCGTTGGACCAGGGCGTACCTGCTCTGGCGGTTTTGCTGTTGGACGGCGCAGGTGTCGAATCGACGCGTCTGTCCGCGCTTGCTGCGCGCGCTGCTCCCGGTCAACTCGCCGTGGTCAGTGTCGGTTCTCGCGGTGACCTGGTACGCCACCGGCTCACCATCCAGGCGGACGGTGCGGTCTCCGGTCCCATCGCGGCTCTCGATAAGAGCACCATGTTCCTCCTCGCACCCGAGGCAGCCACCGAGATGCTCGACACCCTGCACGCCGCGCACGGTCGCCAAAGCCCGCCTTCCTCCTCGCATGACGAGTCAGAGGACCCCGAGCCGGAACCTGCTCCTGCTGCGGCCCCACAGCGCGAAGAGCGGCCAACTCCCACGGCCACGGGTGCCCAGCAGAACCAGGACCCTGGCCAGGCGCGCACCGTACACATCCGCCTCTTCGGAGGATTCAAGCTGTTCGTCCACGGCAAGGAATGCGCGCTCGCTGACACGAGAAAAGAAGAAACCCGAGAGTTCATCGCGTTGCTCGCGGCGCACCCGTCTGGGCTGCGCGGCGAGGAGATCGCCGAGAAGATGCAGCTGTCCGACGACCCTGTCGAGGCAAAAGCGGAATTGGAAAATCTCCGACGCGCTGCTCGGCGCGTCTTCCGTACCGCCACCGGAAAGAAGGAGGTGGCCTTCGTCGTACTCAGCGGGCAGGTGCACCGCCTCGATCCGCAATACGTCTCCACCGACGTGGCCGCCTTCGTGAGCGTCCTCAAGCAGGTCACCACGGCGGACTCCCCGTATGCGCGCGCCTCGGTCCTCCAGCGTGCCGCCGACACTTACTCGGGCCCGTTGTGCGATGGCGCCGACTACCTGTGGGTCCACGGACTGCGCGCGGAGCTGCACCGGCGGGCAGTGGACGCACTGATGCTGCTCGCCGAGCACACGAGTAAAAACTCCGCCGACCCCGAACCTGCCCTTGCCTTGCTCAACCAGGCCGCCGACCTCGACCCCGCCAACGAACACGTCTACCGGCGCATCATCCGTCTCCAACTGGCCCTTGAGCGCGACGATGCCGCCCAGCGCACCCTGTCCCTGCTCACCGAACGCCTTGCCGGCATTGACGCCGAGCCCGAGCCAGCGACGCTGGCGCTGTTGCAGGAGAGGCACCAACCGCCGAGGAGTCGAGTCGCGGCCGGTCGGTCGTCGGGGCGTGGCGCATCCGTCAATCGTTGACGTCCGGCGATCCGTCCCAACTGGCGTCCTGCCATAGGGGTCCGTCCTGCCGTCCTGCTTGCATGGGAGCACCCCGCCGCCCGCATCGGCCCAGGTCAGGGCCCGGTCTGCCAACGCGGGCCGGGCCAGCCTGCATATCGGTACAAGTTTCTGTCCCGATCTGCTCACCCCTGCGGCCCGCCCGCCTACACGTGTACGTCTGGTGGCCTGCTCTTCCGCGTAATCCCTTTCCACTCTCAGTCAATGACATTTAATTCCTGCCAATTTCCTCTGCTCTTCTCCACTGCATGGCGTGCGGGGTCCCAGCTACCTGCTGGCACGCTGCCGAGCCGGCATCCGGGGCGGACAGAGGTTATGGGTACACACACTCGTTTTTCCGCTGAGGTCGGGTGCCTGTGGTGCCTTCGAAGCCGTCGCGCGGCGCGGTGCGCACGACGCAAGGGATCGTGAGTCCCCGAGGTCCCCTGAATTTCCGTCGTGAATTCACGAGAATTCCAGCATTATCAAGCCCAAATTCGACTTCAGGCGGGGCGCGAGTCGAGCTATATTTAAATTGTTCCCGAAAAGACCGGGAATGGAAATCCCGCTAATGAGGTCCGCCTGATATCGGATGACGGGTGAGGTTTGCCTAAAAGGCTCCGACTCCGTATTCGAATTGGCGCCTCCGTGAGTCGACGAAGGGGCTCGAACCATGACCGGTACCGCCGCACCTCCACCCCCGCCCTCCAGTCCAACGACGCAGGTGTCCACCCCCAGTACACAGAACTCCCCGATGGTGCCTCCCAGTTCGCCACCTGGCACGGGCGGCAAGGCGCGCCCGGGGGAGTTGCGCGCGGCGGTCGCGCAGGTTTTGGCGGCGAATGCGGCAGCGCAGTTCAGCGTCACGGAGCTGGCGAGAATGCTCGGGCACTCGGGAGGGGCGGTAGGCAATGCGTGCGAGACGCTCGTCTGCCGGGGCGAGGCGGAGCGCGTCGGCATGAAGCCGCGTATGTACAGGTCGACTTCGACCACGGCCACCGCCGCACAGCGCGCCGTACCGTCTCCACCGAGCCCGGGTGCCACGCCCCCGGTGCTGCACCAGGCCGCCCCGCAAACACCAGCACCTCCTCCGCCGTCGAACGGGCGCCCGCAGCCGGTCACCCGTCCCAACGGCCTGCAGTACCACCCCCGGGCGCTGGCGCAGCTGCCGGACGTCGAGGCCCTGCGCAAGCTGCGAGAGGCGCAGGTTGCCGTGTTGTTGTACGGGCCGCCGGGCACGGGGAAGACCTCGCTGATCGAGGCGGCCTTCCCGGACCTGATCACGGTGGCCGGGGACGGCGACACCACGGTCGGCGACCTGATCGGCGAGTACACCCAGGACGCCAACGGCGGCTACGAGTTCATCTACGGCCCCCTCGTGAACGCCATGCAGGAAGGCCGCGCCCTGCTCCTCGACGACGCCACCCTGATCTCCCCCAAGGTCCTGGCCGCCCTGTATCCGGCGATGGATGGACGCAGGCAGATCCAGGTCAAGGCGCACAAGGGCGAGACGATCACCGCAGCCGACGGCTTCTACGTGATCGCCGGGCACAACCCCGGTGTCCACGGCGCGGTCCTCACCGAGGCGCTCGCCTCCCGGTTCTCGGTACAGATCCAGGTCGGCTCGGACTACGACCTGGCCGCCTCCTTGAAGATCAACCGGACGGCGGTGCGGATCGCCCGCAACATCGCCCTCCACCAGCAGGCGGGCGACGTTGGGTGGGCGCCCCAGCTACGCGAACTGATCGCCTTCCAGAAAATCGCCGACGTACTCGGGACCGAGGCGGCCTTCGCCAACCTGGTCGGCATCGCACCGCTGGAAGACCGCGACACGGTCGCCGAGATCGTCACCAAGGCCATCGGCCGCCCGGTCACCGCCCTCTCCCTGGGCCGCCAGCTCTGACCGCTGGCCACAACCCGCAGCCCCTTCTGGTTCCGGCCCCGGCCGGCCCCATCCCTGACTCCTGAAAGGACGATCAGCCATGCCCGTGATCCCGCACTTCCTGCCCTGCCCGCCCGCCGTGACCGAGATCGAGCAAGACCTCGCCCGCTGGGAGGACGACGGCGGCCCCTCCTACGAGCCCCGTACCCGCCCGCACACCGCGCAGTGGCTGCGCATCGCCGCAGCCCTGAGCGAACGACTTCCCGAAATCGCCGGGCGCGAGGACGTGATCGTCTCGTGCGAGGCAGGTACCCGCTCCGGCGCCCCGGCCGCCTTCTACCCCACCATCGCCCAACTGGAGATCGACACCGCCCTCTTCACCCCGCTAGCCCCGGCCACCATCGATCCCGCGCGGGTGGGAGACGAGGAGCGCTACCCGGTGGCCTGGGGCGCCTTCGTACACGAGGCCGCGCACGCCGCCCACAGCCGCTGGAGTGTGCCACCCCCGCTACGGGGCACAGCCCTGGACGCGGCGGCCCAGATGCTGGAGGAGTCCCGGGCTGAAGGCGCCCACCTGGATCGCCGTCCCGCCGACCGTACGTTCTTGCGCAGCGCCGCCCGCACCCTGATCCTCACCGACTTCGCCGCCGAGGCCCCCAGCGACCGGTGGCAGGCCGGATACGCCGCCGCCCTCGTACTCGCCCGCCGAGACGCCGGAGTCCTCGACGAGGACGAAACCCAGGCGCTGGAACACGCCGTCGCCCACATCCTCGGCGCCGACCTGCTGAGCACCCTCGCCGGGATCTGGACCGCCGCCCACACCACCGCCGACGATGACGGGCCAGGGATGCTGGAACACGCCAAGGCATGGTGTCAGGCCCTCGGCGCACAGCCGGATCAGCCCGAACCTGCGCCGGACGGTACGGGCGGCGGGCAGCGGGGCGAACTGGCCGAGGCCATCGGTAAGGTCACCGCCCAGGTGACCGCGAACGAGGCCGCGCAGAGGTCGGCGCAGGCCCGAGTCGATGCCGCCCGTCCGGCCCGGACCCACGCGAAGGCCGAGAAGGCGGCCCAGGAGCGCCAGGCCGCGAAGGTCGCCGAGAAGGTCTTCACACCCGGGGCACGGCCCTTCACCCCCGACGCCAAGCGGGGGAGGGGCCGCCGGGTCACCTCCCCGGTGACCGGAACCCGGCCGCCCACCCCGGCCGAGAAGGCGGCTGCCGGGCAGCTGGCGCGAGCCCTGCGGACCGCCGCCTACCGGGAGCGGGTCGCCACGGTCACCGCCTCGGCAGCCCCGCCAGGGCGCCTGAACATGCGCGGCGCGCTGGCCAGGGACGCGCAGAGGGCGGCCGGCGCCACCCCCACCGCTCTGCCCTGGATCCACACCCAGCGCCGCCAACTCCCCACGCCACCGCTCCGCGTGGGCATCGCCGTGGACGTGTCCGGCTCGATGCGCGCCGCCGCAGCTCCTATTGCCTCAGCCGCCTGGATCGTCGCCAAGGCAGTCGCGCTGACGGACCCGGACTCCCGTAGCGCCACCATCGCGTACCGCCGCTCCCTGACCGCCATCACCGCACCCGGCCGCGCCCCGACACGGGTGACCGAGTTCGACGCGGACGGCGGCGGCCACAGCCTCGCCGAAACCCTCGACGCCCTCATCGCCGCCCTCGCCCTGACCACCCCCGGCGCGGGCCGCCTCCTGGTCATCGCCTCCGACGGCCACTACCGCCCCGAAGAAGCCGCCCCAGCTGCCCAGCGCATCGCCGCCCTGCGAGCTACGGGGTGCGCGGTGCTGTGGCTCGCCTTCGACCCTGACCCTCGCCCGTTGCCCGGCACCACCGTCCTCGAACTCGCCGATCCGGCGCAGGCCGCCGCTGCGATCGGTAAGGCCGCCACCGTTGCTCTGGCCACCACCTGACCCCCGGACCTGGCTATGCGACTGTTCTTGGTATAGCTCAGGAATGGTTCTCGAAATCCCGCTCGATCATTGTGATCGGGCGGGATCTTGGCGCTTCCGAGTTCGTTCGACGTGCGTTCGGAGTGGTGTCCGGCGCGATCGGGGGACACGGCGGTTGTTTGGCAGAGGATCGGCCTGGGATTCGGGAGGTTTTGGGTGCGCGAGTGGGCGCTTAGCACTGGTGGGCGTGCGAGCGTCTGGCTCGCCGTAGGCGTGGTCCTGTTCATGAGTTCCGGGGTCTGGCGCACATTCTGTGAGAAGCGGCGTAGCCACCGCCTGCACGGCGGTTCGTCCCACGGCGAAGGCAAGCTGCTGTGCTGCGGTGGGGCTACGCCTGGGCCTTGACCATCCGCCAGTCGCCGACGTTACTCGACCGGTTCCAGTAGGTGCTGGTGCACACGTCGTACTTGCCTTGGTTCGGGGATGGATTGCCGCCGTTGGTCTCCAGGAAGCTGCCGGTGGAGGCGTAAAGGTTCCACAGGATGACGACATCGTTGACGCGCACGGCACCGTCGGCGGGGGCCGAGGTCTGGGCGAAGATCCGCCAGCTTGCGGTGCCGGAGTCAGCCCGGTCCTTCTCCTTGTTGGTAGACACGTCGTACTGGGCCGCCGCGGTCTGCCCGGAGGCGGCTCCGCCGTTGGTGTCCAGGTACCCGCCGTCGTTATAGAGATTACGCAGGTGGATGACGTCCCCGCTGCGGACCGGATCGCCGGCCTTCTTCCCAGCGGCGGACAGTAACTCCCAGGTACCGGTGCCCTTGTCGCGCGTGGGTGAATCGGCAGTGCAAACCCCGTACATGGCCCCGGCACCCGCGCTGCTGCTGCCGTTGGTGTCGAGGTACCCGCCCTTCCAGCCGTTGTAGCCGTTTTGGATGTGGACCCGGTCGCCGTACTTGAGCACGTCCGTCATGGCCGCCCCTCCTTCGATGAGTAATCCGTAGTGGTAGACGGGGCCTGAGAGCCGTCACCAACGGGAAGCCAGGCAGCGAACGGCAGATGGCAACAGAGACAGATCCGGCCAAGGCCGCAAAGGCGCCGACCGTCCTCACGGAATGCGTGCTCAGAACCGAGTTCCGACAGTGGTTGTGCAGTAGTTGGGGAGGCGCCCGTTTTCATGCCGGGGTCGATGTTCACGAGAACGGGAGGTGCCCTGCCCGACTGAGCCCTCGGCCCGGCAGGGGTGGGGCGTCCTCCGTAGCTGCGGGCCCTGCTGTCGGCGAAGCCGCTGGTCCAGGTGGAGCGCCCCAGGTGATGCGAGAGCGGATGGCCTGGAGGAAAGCGGTGAGCGGCGGTCGTACTCGAGCGCGATCCAGTTGCACCGCAGACGGGTCATGGGCCGAGGACGCCCGCCGGCTCGGGGTGTTCCGAGGCGATGGCGAAGAAGCCTTCCATATGGAGGATGGCGGCACGTCGTGCGCAGCCATGTGCAAGGGATGCGATTGGTTGTTACGGACGGCATGGCGGTCCGACCGCAGGTACGGACCGCCGCTGTCATCGCGTACGCACCGCACCGCCCGCCTACGGGCTGCGACAGCCGAAGGGACATCCCGCCCATGACCACCACTGCGCTACCCGGTCCCTACCGCTTGACCATCCCCTTCTCCTCCCGGATCAGCGCCGACCTCGCACCGGCCCGTGACCGCCACCTTGAGTGGATCGATTCCCGGGGGCTGTGGCGGGACCCCGAGGTCGCAGCCGCCCACCGTGCGGCGGACTTCCCCGCCTTCTGCGCCCGCACCTACCCCTGGGCGCAGGGCGAGGCCCTGGACCTGGTCAACGACTTGCACGGGTGGGCTGGCTCTGGGACGACTCACTCGACCGGCCCGGACCCGAGCAGGCCGACACCGAGCGCGTTGCGGACCAGCTCAGTGCCTTCCGCGACGCCCTCTACGGGCGTCCCGCCCGCCGGCCGGAAACGCCGCTGGTCGCCACCTGGCGTCACCTCGTGCAGCGCCTGGCCGCCCGCACAAGCCCGACCTGGCAGGCCCGTCACGCGGCGCACTGGGAGGAGTGCTACGCCGGGTTCCAACAGGAGGCCCGCAACAACCGCGCCGGCCGCATCCCGACCCTGGAGGAGTACCTGCCGCTTCGCCGGGGCGCCAGCGGCATGGACATCTGCCTCGACTGGGAGGAGGCGGCCGGCCGCTACGAACTCCCCCTCAACATCCATGCATCGAAGGATCTCCTCGCCCTGCGCCAGGACTGCGTGGACGTCGTCGGCATGACCAACGACCTGTTCTCCGCACGCCGGGAATGGGCGGACGGCAACACCGACAACATCGTCCACGTTCTGTCCGCGCACAACGACTGCCCCTGGGACGAAGCCGTCCGCGGCGCGGAGAACATCATCAACGCCATGGTGGAACGCCATATCGAAACCGAACAGCGGCTCCTTGCCTCCGACCTCTACCAGAGTCTTTCCACCGCCGAGCAGGCAGACGTACGGCGGTTCACCGACGCCATGAAGTCGTGGATGCGCGGCAGCTACGACTGGCACCTCACCTGCCCCCGCTACCGATGAACGGACACGGCAGGAACCTGAACAGGCTGCTGCCCACCTCCTCTTGCGCGCTGGTCAGGGCGCAGGAAACACCGCCTACAAGATCACTTAATGGCCCGTTTCTGACGTCCCGGGCGAGGTCGCCAGTTCACGCCCCTGCTTGGCCCACGAGGAAGGCCGGGTGACTCCCGAACTCAGGTTCTGGTCCAACTTCCGTGGTCCACCACGCAGAGTGACGGTAGTCGGCTCCTCTCCGTCCTACCCCTGCCGCTTACATCTCCTCTCGTTGCAAAGCCCGTGCGGGTGATGCCTCCAGCTCCACGTAGGCCCTACCCGCCTTGATCGTTTCCAGGCTGCAGCGTGGTCGTTACGCATGGTGCGGCGCCGCTGTGCCATGGCGGCGCCTACCGATGACGAGAGAGGACCTACCCATGAAGTGTCTGAAGTCCGCGGCCATCGCCGCCGGAGCCCTGGCCGCCGTAAGCGTCGCGGCACCCGCCGCTCACGCCGCACCCGAGGACGGCCTGGGAGGACTCACCAAGCAGCTCACCGGTATGCTGACCGTATCCCAGTTGATGGCCGGCCAGGGCCTAGGCGGGTTGACCGGGGGAGCCACCCCGCTGAGCACCCTGCCCCTGAACTCTCTGCCCCTGGGCAAGTGAGCCTGCCGCGCGGCTGGCGGCGGGTTCGCCCCATCGCTGGCCGCGCGGGTATTGCTCAGCCGACAACCATGCCACGGGACGTCCGGACGTCACCCCAAGCGGCGGTGCCACAGAAGCTGAGCCAGAACCCGAAAACACCGACATAGCCACTGCGCTGTGAGCACAACTGCGTCACCGACGACAGCGCCGGGATCGAACTGCGACTGATCGACGGCAGCTGGTATCCCTTCACCAGGACGTCTCAGTCAGCCAGCTGGGCACCCGTCGCCGGCGCGGCGACCCTCCCCACCGCGGCCTATGCGGCGGCGCGCCGGGCCCTGCGCAGCCGACAGTGCTGAACGCTACGGTTCAGTTGTGCGGTCCTCGCGGGTGCACAGGTGGGCGGCCGGGCAGGCTTCGCATCCCTGGTGGTCCACCAGGCCCGTGGCGTCCACCTCGGCGAAGAGCGCACGCGCACGTTCGGTCCCGTCGACGCCGTCGAACAGGCCGTACTCCTCCGGATCGGGCTCCTCGAGGTTCGCTTTGCACGTCCGCATGTACATCAGTGCCCCGAGCTCATCGACGCTGAGCCGCTCTTGCGCCACGTTCGGGATGCAGGTGGAAGGCACGTTCCCGCTCTCCGGCGTCCCATCGAAGATCCACGCCTCGCCCGGCCGATTCGGCCTGCCCGCGACGACACGAAGGAAGGGAATGTCCTGGTGGATCTCCACTAGCATGGCGCCGACAGCATGCAGCCGGTGAAAACACTGCCGCAGTTCACCGGCCCTGTCCGCCCCGCCCTGGACACGGAACCGGGCCGCCAGTTCATCCAGCGTCACGAGGGTCGCCTCGTTTTCCCCCATGGCCAGGCCCAACTTGCCGCCGTCGATGGCCATATCCAGCGAGATTGCCGCCAGGGGAACCTCGTAGTCGTACAGCGGCCCCAAGTCGGCCAGGCGGACCATCAGCTCCCGGGCCTCCTCGTCCAGCGGTGCATCCGCCGGCAGATCGGTGGCTGTCATGCCGCGCCGGACGCGGAACCACTCCTCATAGCCTTCGCCGGGCGGCTGCAGCTGACGGAGGCTGTACGGCGCAGCAGCCCGCTGACGGCGAGACTTTCGAGGTTTGTGTCGTCCCATGCCTCGGCAACGAGTACGGCCCGCTGTGGGTGACGCACCAGCGTGCTCATCGGCCGAGGCGAACGAGTGAAAAGCCCTTCCCGCGCGGCGGCCCTCCCACCTCGGGCCCTGGCGGGGCAGCGGCACAGGCATCGGCTTCGCGGCGGCGCGGGAAGGCATCCTCGATCACTGGGCTTATGCGTTGGCGTTCTACGAGAAGGCGTCGGCCTTGTCGTGGTTCACGGCCGAGGTCGACTGGCTGGCCCATGTGAAAAGGTCCGGCCGGCCCTCGCGGGAAGCGGTTGCCGGTCAGTGTGTTCCCAGTGCTTTAGGGGCGCACGCGGTTCGGCGGCGGCCCCTCCTTTGAGGGGCCGCCGCCGGAGCTTACGGCTGCTACTCGTTGCCTGTTTCAGTAGCGGACAGGCGGTAGGTGCGCGGCTTGTCGCTCACCGGCTCGGCGATGCCTTGTTTGACCAGCGTGGCCAAGGCGTTGGCGATGGCGCCCGAGGACTTCTCGATGACCCGGCTGATCCTGGTGGCGGTGAAGGCTTTAGTCGGGTGAGCCTGGAGGTGGTCGATGACCATCTGCCGCAGTGCTCCGGGTGCGAGGCGCTTCCTTTCGCCCGGCAGGGTGATGGCTGTCGTCGGCGCATCAGGTTGCGCGATGGGCGCTTGGGAGGCAGCGGGCGTGCTCCCGCTGTCCGGCGCGGGGGCCATCGGCTCGGTTGTGTCTGACGGGCCCTCTCCGCTGTTTGCGCAGTTCGCATCCGGCTTTGTGAGGCTGACAGAGACGAGCTCCGGCTGGGGAGTGACGGGTTCTGGATGGCTGCTTTGGTTGTTGGCGGCCTTGTGGGACGGTGCCGGATGCCAGCGGTCAGGGGTGCGGCGGGGGCCGTCATGGCTGCCGGGGCTTCGTACGGCCAGGCCGTGCTCTTCGAGGATCACCAGGGCCTTGCCGGCGGTGGAGCGGCCGAGGCCGGCGGCCAAGGCGAGTTCGGCAGTCGTGGCACCGTTCTCGGCGGTGAGGCCGACCAGTTCGGTGTAGATGAAGGCGGGTGCTCCGGTCAGTCCGGCCAGCGGTTCGGGGTCGGGGACGGCGTGTAGCGTGCGTGCGCCGTCAGGAGTGGTGTCGGTGTCGGACATGAGGGAACCTCGTTTCCGGTGTGCGGAGAGTGGTTGAGGTCCCCGGCCGGGGTGCGGCCCGTGGTGGGCAGCAGGGGCTCGCCGGGCGCGTGCGCAGCGCGTTTCTCCCGGGCGAGCAGGGCGGTGGTGCGCGCGGGATCGTGTATCCGGAACCCGCGCGGGTCCATCGACCACGACCATGGACGCTCGCTCCGTGCGGGAAGTCAAGCGGCTGGATCGTCCCCGGATTGGGCGAGGTCAGAGGGGCGTCGTAATGGCCTGGCCGATGCGGTGTAGTCGGTGCTGCCCGATCGGTGAGTGGCCGACTGCTGGTCACTAGATCGGGGTGGGTCGTCGCCGATCAGTCGGCCGGCGAGAGCGATTCGCGGTGCCGATCCAGGAGCTGATCGCGGATCTGGCGGGCGCGGCCGGGGCCGATGTGCAGATCCGTGCGTAGTCGCCAGATGCTCACCGGTTTTCCGGTGGTGGCGCGGGCTGCGTCGTCCAGTGCGACGGCACGCGGCCATACGTCGGCGTACCTCGCCCCGGTTCGGGCCGGTGGATGGTCAGGGGTGAGGGAGTGGCCGCGGGGCGCGCCGTCGGCGGTGTGGGGCCCGGCGTGGCAGGGCGGGGGTGGTGATGCGCCCGCCACCGTCGGGAGGACGTGGTCGGACCCGTCGTCTGGCGTTGGGGCGTTGAGCGGTTGGCCGGTGGTGGGATGTGGATCGGTGAACTCGTCGGCCGATCGGAGCGCGGGGTCGGTGGGCAGGGAGAGGGGCTCGGCCGGATCGGCCGGATCGATCCGATCGAGGAGGTCGGTGACGGTTCTGCGGTATGCGGCGATCGTTTCCGTAAGCAGGATCAGGAGTAAGGCCGGGGTCAGGTGCAGCAGTACGGCTGCCGGATCGGCACGGCTCGGCCAGCCGATCTGTCCGTCTGGCCACAGTGACTCCCATGAGTTCATGAGAGCGGCGGTGCAGCCGGCGCTCCAGCGCAGAGCGGTGGACCAGGCCGGTGGGCGGATGCCCCAGGAGGCCAGGCGGGCGTCTACGTACAGGACGCCGGCGAGGGCGGTGCCGATCATGGGGTCGAGGAGGACGGCGATGGGCAGGGGGACGTCGCGGCTGGTGGCGAAGCGGGTGACGTTGACGGTGGTGAAGACCAGGGTCAGGGCGCCGACTGCGCAGAGCACGCGGGTCATGGTTTTGAGGAGGCCGATGGCTTCGCGGGTGGCGGGGTGTTTCACCGGGCGCCTCCTCGCGCGGTGGGCCTGGTAGCGCCCCAGTAGTCCTGCCAGCGGTAGTCCTCGATGCGGACGCGGGCGCCGGGGCGGGGTGCGTTGATCATCTGGTGGTGGCCGATGTACAGGCCGACGTGGTGGAGGTTGCCGGGGCGGCCGAAGAAGACCAGGTCGCCGGGGAGCAGGGGCTGGCCGCGGGGGACCTTGGTGGTGGCGTGGTACTGGGCTTCGGCGACGCGGGGCAGGGTGATGCCGGCGGCCTGGTAGGCGGCCTTGGTCAGGCCGGAACAGTCGAAGCCGCCCTCGGCCGGGCCGTCGCCGCCCCAGCGGTAGGGAGTGCCCAGCTGGGCGCGGGCGAAGGCCACTGCGGTGGCGGCTTGTGCGGTGGGGGCGGTGGCCTGGGCCTGGTAGCGGTCGGCGATGTCGAGGACCTGGCGGACGTAGGCGTGGGAGTGGTTGTACTGGTAGATCGCGCCGGAGATGTTCTTGCCGCCGCGTGCGCCGTTGGCGCAGAGCAGGCGGGCGGCGGCGTAGACGGCGTCGACCGGGTCCCAGGGGGTGGGCGGCTTCTTTCCGCCCGGAGGTACGGGGTGGGCGTACTCGGCGAAGGTGGAAGGAAGGAACTGCATCGGCCCTACGGCGTTCGCCGAGGAGACCATGGTGGGGTGGCGGCCGTGATCGGATTCCACCTTTCCGATAGCCGCGAGGATGGTCCAGGACAGGCCCGGGCATTCGGGGGCTGCGCGCTGGTAGAGGGCGAGCATGTGCGGCGGGATGTCCGTCAGGGCGTACTTGCTGGGTACGGCTGACACGCTGCCGCCGGACAGTATCGAAGAGAGCAGCGCGATCACGATGAGCACGGCGAGCAGGGGCAAGGCGACGACCGCGCAGCCGACGCCGGCGGTCGTTTTCGCCAGGGGGCTCATGTCCTGTCGGCCGGGGGCCGGGGTGGGATCGGGCGCCAAGGCAGGGTGGTGGGGCGTCCGGTTGTCGGCATGGTCGTGTCGGGGGTGAGAGCCGGAGTGACGTTTGTCCAGTGGGTGCTGAGCTGGGAGAGGGTGAGGCGTCCGGTGGCCGGGCCGGTGGAGTCGAGGGGGAGCCAGGAGTCCGCGGCCGGGTCGGCGAGTTGGGCATTGCCGGTGGCGAGGGGCAGGTCGAGGCGATCGGCGGGTTCGGCGAGGCGGCGGCGCAGGGCGGCTTCGCGGCGGGCGGTTGCGGTGTGGATCAGCAGGGGTGTGCGGGTGCCGGTGGTGGCGGCGAGGGCGGCGTAGCCGGGGAGTTTGGCCTCCAGGCGGGCAAGGTTGTAGGAGCCGGTGTCGTACTCCAGGAAGAACGGCAGGAGTTGGTCGGACTCGGCTGCGCCGTGGTGGGCGTAGGCGTCGGGGTGGATCCAGTCGCCCCAGAGACGGGTGGCGGAGCGTTCGGAGAGCCAGAGCGGCAGGTGGTCGTTGGCGGCGAGGCGTACCAGTAGGGCGTTGATGCCGAGGGTGTGTTCCAGGGTGGGGGAGAAGGCGATGCGGGCGCAGGCGTCCTTGCGCCAGCCGGTGGCGGGCAGGTCGACGCCGGCGCGGGCGGCCAGGAGTTCGGCTCCGGCCTTGCCCAGGGTGTAGTGCTCCGGGGCGGAGCCGGCGGTCCGCAGCGGGCGGAAGGAGTCGACGACGCCCATGAAGTACAGCTCGCGCAGGCGGCGGTTGGCGGTGCGGTGGCCGGTGAAGGCGAGGGCGGTGATGTGGTGGGAGGTGAGCACCTTGTGTTCGTGGAGCATCTCGGTCAGCCAGACGTCGCGCTCGGTGAGGCGGGTGGCGAGCCGGGCCAAGTCGGTGCGGGCGCGGGTGGGTTGAGCGGGGCGGCGTCGGCGTACGGCTGCGCGCGGGACGTATCCGGGGTTCGAGCCCGTACTGGATGTGGGCATGGCCGGGCCTCCTGGGAGTGGGAGGGCTACAGGGGGAGGTAGGCGGAGCGGCTGGTGGTGCCGCCGACGCGGGCGGCGGCCGCGGCGCGTAGGTCAGCTGACCGGCCGGTGACTGCGGGTGGCATGGGGCGGGTGGTGAGGGTGAAGGCGGCGGTCTCGGCGCCGTCGGCGAGGAGATGGGCGGCGGCCTGGTAGGGGCCCAGGTGGGCGAGGTCGTGCGCGGCCAGGGTGGGCAGCGTGTGGCGTTCCAGCTGGGCGGCGTCCTCGGGCGAGGCGCTGAAGAAGACCTTGTTGCGGGCGTTGGCGGAGATGCCTTCGCGCAGGTCGCGGGGCATCTGAGCGAGGTTTTGGTGGGCGAGTGCCAGGGACAGGCGGTAGCCGCGGGCCTCGGCGAGCATGTCCTCCAGTGGGTAGGGGAGGGTGAGGAAGTTGTGTGCCTCGTCCACGTACAGGCCGGCATCGATGCGCCGGTGCTCCGGTACGCGGGCGCGGGCGGCGGCGGCCTGCCAGGTCTTGGCGACGATGAACGAGCCGAGGAGCCGGGTGGTCTCCTCGCCCAGCGCCCCCTTGGGCAGGCGTGCGAGGAGGATGCCGCCGTCGAGGACGTCGTCGAGGTGGAAGGTGGACTCGCCGGAGGCGATGGCCTGGCGGGCGAAGGAGCGCAGCAGGAAGGCGCGCAGCTTGTTCATCACCGGGCCGACCACCGCGGCACGGGAGGGCTCGGAAAGGGATTCGTACCAGGTCCAGAAGCCCTTGAGGACCGGGTCCTTGACGGTGGGGATCAGGCGGAGGCGGTAGGCCGGCTCGCCGAGCAGGCGGGGGATGTCCGCGAGGGTGACCAGGCGGTTGGTGGTCTGGGCGTGGCGGAGGAGGGTGAGGCAGGCGGCGCGCATGATGTCGTCGGTGCGCGGGCCCCAGAAGGCGGTGAAGATCCGGCGGAAGATTCCCGTGATGTTGTCGACGACGACGTCGATGTCGTCCCCGTCCAACACGTTGAGGCAGGGCGGGGTGTGAACGTCGTCGGGGTCGATGACGACCAGCCGGTCTGCGCAGGAAGCGGGGAGCCTGTGCAGGAGGCCGGCGACGAGGTCGCCCTTGGGGTCGATGACGATGGCACCGCGGCCTTCGCGGACGTCGTCAAGGACGAGATTGCCGATCAGGGTGGACTTGCCGGAGCCCGTCGCACCCATCAGGTGCAGGTGGTGGCGGGCGTCGGGCACGGCCAGGCCGATGCCGCGGTGGGCCCCGGTATCTGCAGCGCCGAGCGGTTTGATGCCGGCGCCGGGCTGTGGGATGGCCGGGGGCGGGGTGATGGAGCGGGCACCGGCGCGGGCCAGGCCAGGGGCATCGGGATCGGCGGGGAGGTGGGCGAGGGCGGCGAGTTCGGGTACGGAGAGCAGGTCGCCGCGGTGGGGGAACCAGCGTCCGGAGAGCACGGCGTACGGGTTGCGCAGACGGTGGCGGGCGAGCCAGTTGCGGGCCGCGTAGAGGGAGAAGGCGGAGGCGATGGCGTGGGCCCGGCCGCGCAGTCGGACGTCAGCTTTCTCGGCCTTCGGGGGAAGGGCTACGGCGTAGCGGATGTGCACGTCCCACTGCGGACCGGTGAGTTTGCCGACGCTCTGCCGTACTTCGGCCCCGTGCGCCGGGTCGCGGGAGTCGGCCGTGGTGCGCTGCGGAGAGTGCGAGAACAAGCGGAAGAGCACGTTGAGGCGGGGCCTGGTACGCCCGGCCTTCAGGCGGCGCGCGCTGCGCTTGGCACGCCGCAGCCGGCCGCCGGTAGCGGGGCGGGCCAGGACCTGGACGAGTGCGTGCTCGCCCTCGGCCATGCCGGTGGCTGCTTGGAGCAGCGCGCGCAGCGGATCGGTCTTGTGATCGGTACGCAGCGGCAGAACTTCGGGGCGGGCCAGGCGCAGGCGGCCGGCAGCACACGAGTGGTACTCGGGGAAGGGCGGTTCGGTGTCGGTGACGGTGGTGTGGGCGCCGGGCCAGGCCGCTTCGACCGCGCGGCGGACGAGGGCGGTGGGCACGCTGCCGGGCAGCCACAGCCGTACGGTCAGGCCGTCGGTGTTCCACAGGTACTCGAAGGCGACGTGCGGTTGGCCGGGCAGCAGGCGCTGGTACCACGGGCGGAGCAGACCGGAGAGCTGTGCCCACAGCACCTCGCCGCCGCGCTCCGGAACGGTGGGTGGGGCGAGCACCGTCACCAGCCGGGCCCCGTCGGCGAGCGAGCGCTGCCGGCGCCTGCGGAGACTAGCGCGCAGGGTGAAGACGCCGGTGGCCGAGGCGGCAGCCGCCGGAGCCATCCACGGCCACGTCTGGGCGAGGTAGCCAGCACCGCCGTCCACGAGGATGTGCCAGAAGTCGCCGGGGCTGGTCAGGAAGGTCCCGAGGAGGCCACCCGACGGGAGCGGGCTCACAGCTCCAGCCCCTTCAGGTCGGGGAGTGCGTACGGGCTGTCGGTCTCGCCGGCCTCGGTGACCTGGTCGGCGGCGTGGAGCTCGACCGGGTCCGTGGTGATGAGGGCATGTTCCGCCTCGGAGGCGACCGGACTGAAAGAGATCTTGGTGCGGCCGGACAGGAGAAGGGCGCATCCGCGCGGGGCCGCGAGCAGGTGGTGGCTTTCACCGCGGGAGAGGCGGAAAGCGGCGATGACCTGGTCGATGGCTTGCGGAGCCTGGCGCATCAACAGCTGGGTGGCGGCGTTGGCGACGATGGCGCGGCCGAGTTCGGAGGCCAGCACGTCGTCGGCGTCCTGGGTGACGACGGCGAGTCCGGTCCAGTACTTGCGGGCGGCCTTGGCCATGTGGAACAGGAAGCGGGCGCCGTGGCCGTCGCGCATGAGCAGCCAGGCTTCGTCCACCACGACCAGGCGCCTGCGGCGGGTGCCGGTGTGCGCGACCTGCCGCCAGATCGCGTCCAGGGCCAGCAGCATGCCCGCGGTCTTCAGCTCCTCCGGAATCTCGCGGAGCGAGAAGACGACCAGGTGGCCGGCGGGGCGGGTGGTGGTCGGCTCGGAGAACAGCTGGCGGTGCGAGCCGTTGACGTACGGGTCCAGGCGCGCGGACAGTTCGGTGGCCGCGTCCTCCGGCATGGCGGTCAGCTGAGCGGCGAGATCGGCCAGGAGAGGTGCCGGGCGTGACCAGGTGGCGGGCTCGGCGGTGATGCCGGCGTGCCGGTAGGTCGCGAGGACGGCCTTGTCCAGGACGGCGCGTTCGGCCGCGGACAGATCACCGCCGAGCAGGACAGCCAGGAAGGTGTGGAGGAACAGGACCCGGCGAGTGAGCACGTCCTCGCCGTCGCCTGCGCCGGTCGGCAGGTCGAAGGGGTTGAGGTGCACGTCGGGATCGCCGAGGCGGATGACGGTGCCACCGACCGCTTCGGCCAGGCGCACGTACTCGTCCTCCGGGTCGATGACCAAGGCCTCGGTGCCGGTGAACAACTGCCGCAGCAGCTCCAGTTTGGTCAGGTACGACTTGCCGGCACCGGAGCGGGCCAGCAGGACGGAGTTGTAGTTGTCCTGTGCGAAGCGGTCCCACAGCACCAGCGAGCCGCTGGCGGTGTTGATCCCGTACAGCACTCCGCCCGGGGCCATGGCCGCCTCTGCGGGCAGATCGGGCGAAGTGAAGGGGAAGCAGGCCGCGAGGGCCTCGGTGTCGAAGGTGCGCCGGACCTTAAGGGTGTCGATGCCGAAGGGAAGGGTGGCCAGCCAGCCCGGCAGCGCCCGGTAGGTGGCGGGCGCGGTCGTGACGAGAAGGGAATCGGCGATGGAGCGGACCTGGGCGACCTCGTCGGCGAGGTGTTCCTCGCTCTCGCCGTAGACGGTCATGTACAAGCCGAGACGGAAGAGTTTCCCCTCGCCGCGGGCGATGCGGTGGGCGAGTTCGGCCGCGTCCTGCGCGGCGGTCTCGGTATCCGGGTCGTCAAGGTGTCCGCGGTCCCAGCCGGTGCGGCGGCTCGACTCCAGGCGGGCACGCTGCTTCTTGAGCTGCTGGGCCGCCAGGGCACTGGCGACCGGCTCGATGTGCAGGGCGACGTCCAGGCGGCCGGGGTAGGTGAGCAGGGGGTCGAGCCAGCCCGGTACCACTTCGGCCGGGTAGCCGGTCACCACGAGGCTGGCGGCGAGATAGTCCCCGACGGCGAGGGTGCGGGCGTGTACCTCGATGGCGTCGGGTCCGAGCTGGGCCAGTTCCTTGCGCACGTCGTTCTGCTGGTCGGGTCCGGTCGCGCGGCGGAGGATGCCGGGCATTACGTACCTCCCGTGGGGGCGGCGTCGGGGGTGGTGGCCAGGCGGAGTACGGCGGCGGTGTCCCCATGTCCAAGGGCGCTGACGGTAATCTCGGCTGCTTCCAGGGCGCGGGCCGCCTCGGTGAGACGGTGTGCCGCTCGTGCTCCGTTGCCCGGGGTCGGCTCGCGGGCCACCAGTAGGACCTGGCGGGTGAGCAGGTCCCGGTTGGCGGCGAGCTGGTCGAGGAAGTCGGCGTGGGCGAGCGCGGCTCGCTCCAGCGCGGGATGCGGCAGCCGGGGCGCCTCATCGGTCAGGCCTTCGACGAGCGGGGCGACATTGAGGCGATGGGCACGTACCAGGAGTTGGGTGGGGCCGGTGAGGGAGTTGAGCCAGCGGGCGAACGCCTCGGTCAGCGCCTGCTGTTCCCCACCGGTACGCAGATGGAAGTTGACCGTGGAGCACACCGCCAGGGCGGCGTGACCATCTCGGGCGAGGTCCAGCACGCCGATGTCGGAGAGGTCCTGGCACGGCAGCCGCAGCGGCGTCGGCGCCGGGCCGGTCTGTGTTCGCCAGGCGCGGGGAGTGGGAGACGGCAGTGCCGTTACGCCTTCGGGGGCGGGGACGTGCCGCTTCGGTGTGTGGTGGAAGCGGAGGGCGGCTAGCAGCAGCCGGTCGAGGCCGATACCGTCCCGCTGCCCGACTGCGATCACGGTGATGACCATGGCGAGGGGCGCCACGAGGGCGGCGTAGGCGAGTGGGGCCATGAACGGGCGCGCGAGCCAGTAACCGACGTACAGCATGAGGGCGGCGGTGGCGAGGATGGCGGTCTGCCGCGCGGTTAGCGGGCCGAGAATCCGGTCGCTCTTGGAGACGTCGGCGGGGATACGGGCCGAGGCCACGTGCTCGTCATCCAGATGGGATGGGCCGGACACAGGGCTTCACCTCCGGGGCGGCGAGGGCGGGGTGGGTGGTTCCAGGGGGAGGCGCAACTGCACTGGCCGGGCGGGGCGGGTGCGGACTCGGGTGGCGGGGATGGGGAGCGTCAGCTGGCGCCTCCGTGGCGCTGGTGGGGAGGGCGCGGTAGCTACTGGCGCTGGGGCGAGGGCTGCTGCGGACGGGGGCGGTTGGGCGCCGGGGACGATGCGGGCGGTACGTGGCACCCGCTGTACGGCGATTGGCAGACGTTGCTGAGTTGGGCGTCCGGGGCGCGCTGGGACACGCTTGGCGGGGATCGGCAGCGCCAACTGCTGTCTGCGGCGGGCCTGGGACGGGTGGATCACGGTGCGGGGGCCTTGCTTGGTTCCCCCTCTTAGCCCGGCCGGACCGTGTCTCACCCCGGTCGTACCGTGCCGAGGCGTACTGCGGCCTCCGCTGGCGGCCGGAGTGGGGCTCGCAGCTGCACTCGGTGGGCGTTGCTTTGGGTGCGGGGTGGCGCCCTGGGCGGACGGTGCCGCGTGAGGCTTGCCGAGGGCTCCTCTGCCACGGGCGAGGAGAGCCCGGCCGCGACGAATCACGACCCCGGCGAGGCCGCCCGGAGCGGGACGAAGGCCCCCACCGCCACGGCCCCCGCCCCCTCCATGTCCGCCACCTGGGCGCCCACCTCCGGGGCGGCCGCCTCCTGGTGGGCGCCCGCCCCCTGGCCCGCGACGGCCGGCGAAACCGCCGCCCGGACCGCCACGCCCGCGCCCTCCCGCACCACCACCGGGCACGGCGCGGCCCATCAGCCGCCACAGGGCCACCGACTGCAGCATTCGCAGCGGGGCCGGGATGTTCACGTTCACCGGAGTGGAGCGGAAGACGAACCGCAGGCACCAGCCGGGGATCTTGAACAGAATCCAGAACAAGCCAAGCCCGGCCAGTAGCGTGCCGAGCTGGTTGGGCTTGGGAAAGCCGAGCAGTGTGGCACCGGGGGAGAAGAACATCTTCAGCGCGACGATGAACGTCATCGACTGCGCGATCTGGATCGTCAGACAGCCGGCCAGCGCCCGCCACCACATGCGCGCGAGCGGGTCGGTGACCGGATGGGCGTGGCAGGACAGCGCGAGCGGCGCTGCCACGGCGAGCAGTGCCATCACCGCGACCCGGACCGTGTAGCCGATCAGTACCGCCAGCAGCAGCACGACCACGATGACGGCGATCATCAGCAGGTAGAGCTTCAGCCCGGCGACACCGAACAGCGCGAACGGGACGATCCGCTCCACCAAGCCCTTCCCGGCGTCGCTCAAATCCGTGCCCATGACGGCGTACGAGACCGCGTTCGCCAGCGAGATCGCCTTGCCCATGACGGTCAGCGACGTGGCGGCGGCGATCATCCCGATCAGCAGGCGGGGAGCGATCTGCTTGAGGGCGTAGCGGGCCTGGACGGTTTCGTAGCCCATGACCGTGACGCCACCGGCAGTGATGAACAGGACGTAGATACTGGCTGCGATACCCAGCGAGCCGGTCCACAGTCGTTTGATGTCCGCCTGTTTGGTGACGTCGGGGGTGGTCAGCAGGGTGTCGCCCAGCAGCTGCCGGAGCGGCTCCATGATCTGCTCGATCACCATGCCGAGGAACCCAGTGATCGCATTCACGATCAGACCGGGGAGGTCGAACGCAGCACCCCAGTCGAAGCCGGGTAGCGCGGAGCAGTCGCCGCCGGTGACCTCGCAGGCCGGCGGGGTGGGGCCCGGAGACGGCTCCGGAGGGGAGGGACGCGATGGTCGCGAGGGTTCGGGAGAGGGACGCCCTGGCGCCGGCGGCGGGCCGGGAGCAGGACTGGGGCGCGAGGAACCCGGCTTGGGCGGGGGAGCGCTGGGGCCAGGGGCAGGCTGCGGTTCCGGATCACCGGGGGCCATGGGGGCAGCCGGCAGGCGTGGCGCGGCGTCGGCCACTGCGGCCAGTGGACCCAGTGTCATGGCAAGAAAAGCCGTGACCAGGAAAAACAGCGCGATGCGATGCGCGGTGCGGGAGGCGATCACTAGCCGCCTCCCTTGCCGCCCGCGCCGACGATGCTCTGCAGCACGGTGACCAGGACCGGGGCGAGTACGGCCAGGCCGTAGCCGATGGCCGCGGCCTTCAACGCCCGTTTGGCCGACTCCACTTCGCCCGGATCGCCGCCGGCCATCAAGTAACGCAGCCCGCCGAAAGTGAGAAACAGAGTGGCGAGACCGGCGAGAATGCCGATGATCCAATTCCGCAGATTGCTGATCACGGTCGGGATGTCCGCCACCGCCCAGGAGAACGGCGGATCCGACAGCAGCACCACCAGCGCGAAGAACGTCACGAACAGCACCCGCCCGGCGATGCGGCCCCGACGGCGCCACGTCGGTCGGCCGGCCCCGGCCCGCAGCGGGCGCAGGTATACGAGCACGGACACACACCTCCTGACGAGAAAGCCCTACAGGGCGGGAGACGAGAGAGCGCGGAGGAACGGAGTTGACGTCTCCCCTTGGGAGCGGGCCGGCCCGCGCAGCGCTTCACCTCCCTCACGGGTGCAGGTGGCCGCTGGACGCGGGAGAAGGGCGGGATCGGGTGTCAGCACGAGACGCCGTGCCCGAACCCAAGGGGCGAGCGAGACGCGGAGGCTGTTACGGCACTAGGGGTGCCGAAGCCGCCTTCACCCCTCTAAGGAGAAAAATGGCACCTGACCGTGCCACCGTGGCCTCCGCGAGCCTCCGACCCATCAGAACGACTGAGCAGCCAGTGCCTGGACTAGGCGCTGCTCGGCTGCGGCCCGCCGACGGAAGGCAGCGCGCACACTCATCCCCACCGCCGCGGCGACTTTGGCCATGACCTGGCGCTCCAACCGCGTCCGAGCGATGAGTTCGGCCTCCTCCTCGGTGAGGACGTCGGCCTGAACGGCACGCTCCAGCACCGCAAACACCGGCGCATCGCCCACAACGGGAAGCCGCTGCCACATCGTATTCTCGTCCAGCGGCACGACCACACGGCGCCGGTCGCGCCGAGCGGCGTACAGCAGGCGATGCGCCGCACGATCCCCGGCCCGTACGAGCCGCAGCCCGGCCTGCGGCTCATCCACGGGCAGCAGGGTGAGTTCGGCGGTCACCGCCGTGAGTACCTCCTGTTCCAGCTCACACGCCTCGACTTCCGCCAGGCGGGGCAGGCGGGACAGCGCCCGCCGCAGCCCGGGCACGGTGAGCCCGACAGCGACGGTGCCCCACGGCTCCCCGCACAGCGCCCGCCGACGCAGCACCTCCTCCCACACCTGCGCGCGGATCTGCTCGGTACAGCTGGGATGCACCAGCCGAGCACGGACCCGGGTAACGGGCAGCGCTCCAACGCCGTCCGAGCCGATGGCCGGCGCGACCGGCAGGGTGAGCGGACTGACTCCTGAAGCGAGTGCCTGGAACGCGGACTCGACCTGGTCGAGGGGCGAGACGGGATAGACGGGGCAAGCCGAGCGGGCGGGGCAGATGGACGTGGTTCGCATGGCGGCTCCTTGGCTCAATGCGACCGATCTGGGTCGCCGCCCATCGCGCCAGCCGCCTCTGCCACGGCCTCGCCATCAATGCGTCACAGGGGTACCGCGAGATGGCCGTGGCCCTGCCACGCGCTTGCCACGCCCTGGCGAATCAGGCGCTGACCAGGACCTTCTGTGCTGCTCGGCCGTCGAGAAAATCGCTGGAGGAATCTCCGGGAGATTCGCTGATGACTTCATGCCTCTACATGCAGGTTGTCGAGACAGCACGGCGTTGGTTCCTCACGGCAGATCTTCTGTTGACCAGCGGTTTTACTGGTTCCATTTCAGCGGGAGCACGGAAATGCTCCGTGCTGCTGTGCGACATCCCGTGGGTTGCTCTGAGCTTTCCCGAGCCCGCAACCCCGTGGCCAGGAGGTTCGTCCTCTCTCCGAAAGCGACTCACGGACTGACGTAACTTCGGGATTCCTGAAGCGTTCTCACTGTGCCCGATCGGTTCACGGTCGGGATGAAGGTGAGGAGGCTCGGGTTGGCGCTGGCTGCAGTACGGGACCTGCGCGATGTCCGGCCGCCGACCACGGCGGAGGAGCTGGAGCAGTTCGAGACCGACGTCCTGGCGGGGTTCGTGCTGGCGCGGGCCTCGGCGGGGCTGGCGGACGGCACGATCCGCGGGGACGTCGGGCACCTGGAGCAGATACGGTCCTGGTTCGGCCGGCCGCTGTGGGAGATGGAGCCGCCCGACGCCGACGCCTACTTCGGGAAGGTGCTGCGGGCTTCGCCGAGCGGCACCCGGCTCGGGCGCTCTCAGGCTCTGAGCACGTACTTCCTGTTCCTGGATCTACGGCACAAAGTCGAGCTCCACCGGATGACCGGTCGGGTGATCGAGTGCCCGATCGACGAGATGAACCGGCCGCGCGGAGCGAAGGACGCGGCACTGCGGATTCCGCCGTCCGGGCCGGAGGTCAAGACGCTGTTCGCCGGATGGGGCGGCGAGCTGGCGACCTGCCGGAAGTTCGCCCCGACCGCCCGGAACTACACCGCCTCCAAGCTGATGTCCCAGGTCGGGCTGCGGGTCAGCGAAGCGTGCAAGCTCGATCTGTCGGACATCAAGTGGGACCTGGGCCGCTTCGGCAAGCTCCACGTCCGCCACGGCAAGGGAGCCCGCGGCTCGGGCCCGCGCGAGCGGATGGTCCCCCTGATCAACGGTGCCGACCGCACGCTCCGATGGTTCATCGAGGACGTCTGGGGCCAGTTCGACGACGACCACACCCGCCCCGGCGCCCCGCTGCTCCCCTCCGAGCGCAGATGCTCCGACGGCTCCTCGGGCCGGGTTGGCGACGACGCCCTGCGCGGCGGCCTCAAGGCCGCGGCCACGGCACATCTGCCAGCCTGGGGCGACAAGCTGCTCACCCCGCACGTCCTGCGGCACTTCTGCGCGTCCGAGCTTTATCTCGGCGGACTCGACCTGATCGCGATCCAGGAAGTCCTCGGACATTCCTGGATCGCCACGACCATGCGATACGTCCATGTCCAGCAGACCCGGGTCGAGGACGCCTGGGTGGCCGGGCAGCAGCGGGCCGCGAAGCGGCTGGAAGGGCTTCTGCGATGAAGTGGAACCTGCGGCTGACCGCCGCGAACAAGGGGATCTGGAAAGCCTCCGAGCTTCAGCGGAGCCTGGCCGAGCACGGCCTGGTCATCTCGGCCGGGAAGATGTCCGGACTGTGGTCCGGCCAACCGGTCTCCCTCAAGCTGGAGGACCTGGACGTCATCTGCGTCGTCCTCGGCTGCGAGATCGGCGACCTCCTCATTCCCGAGCCGGAGAAGGTGCGCCGCCCCGGCCAGGAGGAAACGATCTGGGCCGCTGCCGGCTCGGGCACCGCCGCACCGAAGGTGATCCCCAAGCGCCGGGACGGCCGGTCACTGCCGCCGGAGTAAGCAGGTGGCACGCTTCCCGAAGGGCTACGTCAAGCCGACCAGCTCCTGCCCAGGCCGTCTGGCCTGGGGTGACTTCCGCGGGCGGCTCTGCCACACCTGCTACATGTTCGGCCGCGGGCACGACGCGGCGGAATGCGTCGGCTGCCGTCGCGTCCAGCCGTTGAAGTGGGACTATTCCGTTTGTGCTGGTGCCAGGCCCGCCTCGACGCGAAGACAGCTGACGGCCAGGCGGCGGAAGGGACAACGTGCGGGTGCGACTCGCCGCCGTCCGGCACCAACAGCTGTTCTTCATCGGGATGCACTACCGCAGAAGACCAACGCCTCCAGCCCGACGGCAGGGAGGACGGCGTGGTCCCCGGGCAAGCCACCTCCGGCGCCGGCTTGGCGTCCGGACTCCGGCTGGCGGCAGCCGCTGCTGTTCGAGCAGGTTCCCCGGCACTTCGACCGGCTCGATCCGTCCGACGCCGACCTGGCCAGCCCGTGGCTGGCCTGGGCGAGGTACCTCGCCCACCGGTTCGCTGAGGCCCGCGGCTGGGGACGTAACATCCGCTTCGCGGCCAACCGCGGCCTGGCCGTCGCCCTCACTGGTCACGTCGAGGGCGACGTCATCCGGCACACGGAGATCTTCTCCCCGCTGCGGGCCCTGGACCTGCCCGTCGGCCACATCATCACAGTGCTGGAGGAGATGGGGATCTTCGAAGACGACAGCGAGCCTTCCTTCGAGCGCTGGCTCATCGGACGCTTGGAAGGGCTCGCACCCGGCATCCGTTCGGAAGCCGAGCGCTGGACCCGCGTCCTGCGCGACGGCGGCCCCCGCAGCCTCCCGCGCAAGGAGGGCACGGTCTGGCTCTCCCTCAACCAGGCCCGTCCGGCCCTGCTGGAGTGGTCGAACCGCTACGACCACCTGCGGGAGGTGACTCGCGATGACGTCCTCACCCACGTCAAGACGCTGTGCGGGCACCAGCGGCGTGACCAACTCGTCGCCCTGCGGTCCCTGTTCACCTGGGCCAAACGGCAGGGGCTGATCTTCCGCAACCCCACCAGCCGGATCAAGGTCGGGCAGAACGAGTACGTCGTGCTGCAACCGCTTCTTCCCGAGCAGGTCGAGCGCTCCGTCACGGCTGCGATGACCCCGGCGGCGCGGCTCGTCCTCGCCCTCGCAGCGGTCCACGCCGCCCGAGTCGCCCAGATCGCCGCCCTCGTGCTCGACGACGTCGATCTCGGCGACCGTCGGCTGACCATCGCCGGACGCGCCCGGCCTCTCGACGACCTCACCCTGAAACTCCTGACGGACTGGCTGGACCACCGGCGACACCGGTGGCCGAACACCGCGAACCTTCACCTGCTTATCAACAACCAGACCGCCAACGCGACCGGCCGGGCCAGCAACCACTGGATCAGTGCGCCGATGCGAGGACAGGACGCCACCTTGGAGCGGCTTCGCGTTCGGCCTCGGGGATCAATGGAACCGTGGTTATCGGTGAGAACGATCATGAAGAGGTCGGTGCGAGCGCGCTGACCCGGCTCTCGTACTCGCGGTGGGCTTTGCGCTGGGCCGGGACCGCGGGGGAGCCCGGGCCGCCGTCGAGCGGGTGGCAGCGGGCGAGGAGCTGGTGGTGCACGGCCGGGGCGGCGGTGACGCGCAGGGTGCAGCCCTGGCCGCGCCGTACGGGGATGCCGCGGTCGAGGGCGGCGATCGAGCGGCCCTCCAGGTACGGGTGTGAGTAGTTGCGGTACAGGAAGTGCCGTTGAGATTGATCATGGCCCGGCTGGCGCCGGGGTGAGCGGGTCGTCCGGCCGCCGGATGCGGACTCGGCGGGGGCGGGGGATGTCGTCGGCGTCCTGGAGGTCGGCGAAGTACGGCCCCGGGGATCAATGGAACCGTGGTTGGCGCCGGCGAGGACGGAGGACGCCATGCGTCGACTCGCTCTTTCCATAGCCGCTGCCGCACTGGGGGTCGGTGCCATGCTCGGTGCCGCCTCCACCGCATCAGCCGACGGCTGGCTCACGGCTCAGCAGTGCCGCGAGGGAGGTGGCGAGCTCGCCGTCTACCAGGGCATGACCGTCTGCCTGGGCGGGGAGTACCACCGCAAGTTTGTTGCCCCGGAGACCGCCTGACCTCAGGCAAAACCGCTACCCCGCGCCGCACGCCAGGCGCGGGGTAGCGGCGCGTCAACCGCAACCGTGTACCGCACAGACTGCTGTCCGCCCGCCGAAGAATCCGGGGTGAAGATACTGCTTCGCGGGACAAATGGCGGTGGCGCGCGGTGCCAGTTGCCTGCGGGCCGCGGCCTCTTCGTCCAGCTCGGACTGCTGGGCGTTCATCACACTCGTGACGCGACGCCTGACCCGCGGGGCTCGTCACGGACCAGGGTGAACGCCGCACTTCAGGGATCAAAGACAGCCACTCAGTGTCTAGTTAAGATGCGGTGAGTGACAGCATAAGAACAAGCTGTGACCATGAAGGCCCAGGGCCCGACGGGTCCCGCATACCAGCATGAGGAGGATCCGCATGACGGTGACAGCCGATAGGGCGCGGGTGGTGTTCGACGCTGGAGCGTTGCCCACAAGCGTGGTGGTGTCCAACGGGGACTCCGAGGAGCCTCGCGTGGTGCAGGTCTACCTCGCAAGTGACCGAGGCGCTCCGGCGGGCAAGGAACGGCTGCCGTTCGCGGTCTCACCGGCACATAGGAGCATCCAGCCAGGGGACCGGCAGGCGTTCAGGATCACCTATGAGGTTCTTGCAGGTACGCCACTGCCTTCGGACAGGGAAACCTTGCTCTACTTCTGCATCCTGGCCATTCCGCCGCAGGGCATCCAGTCGGCTGAGCAGACATGGCTCGACTTCCTATACCGTCCGAAGGGGCTGTCGGGCACGCCTGTCGAGGCGGCGAAGGGGCTGCAGTTCTCCGCGGAAGACGGCAAGATGTGGGTGCGCAATCCGTCTTATTATTGCGTTTCCGTGGCTGAAGTGACCGTGGACGGTGTGAAGATTGGTGGACCGCTCATGGTCCGTCCCAGACAGCAGGAATTGCTGGATGCGCCCAACGGTAAGGGCGCGGTGGAGTGGTCCTACATTGACGACTACGGAGCCCGTCACTGCGCCCGGCAAGCATGACGTTACCCACTCGCGCTCCAACCATGGGCGGGTGCTGTTGAGCTAAGTCATCAGCTCTCGGTTGGTGCTCCGAGCGGCTCGCAGGTTCTCCTCGCGTTCGGCGAGACGCTCCGGGAGTTGGGGTGCCGGTAAGAACGCTGTCACCAGCCGCAAACGACGGTGATCAGTCCTCTGACCTGGTGGGTTGGGGCAGTTCCGGCGTGCTCGTCGCCTCAGCGAGTGCGAGGCGGCCGCCCTTCAGCTCGGGCACGTAGTTGTAGATCGTGTTCCTGGAGACGCCGAGGAGCTTCGCGATCGAGGTGACGGTGTTATCCGGGCGGGCGAGCAGGTCGCGGGCGTGACGTACCTGCTCCTCCGTACTGGGGAGGACAGCCATTAACGCTAAGCACTTGATCATGGTCGTGAGCTGAGGGTTTTGGCGTCCGGTCGGGGTCGGGGGATGTCGTCGCCCTGGAGGTCGGCGAAGTCGGCGTGCGCCTGGGCGACGGCTTCGGGGTACGCCTGCTGCTTCTCGTGCTCGGCGAGCGCGCGGTAGATGCTTGCGACGCTGGGGGCCTGGCCCTTGCGTTTGCCGGTGGGGATGATCAGGTCGGGCTGGATCTGCTCGACCGACTCGCCGTTCGCACGGCGCCGCAGCACGGTGTGCAGCATGTCGTCGGTGATGACGGGCGGTCGGCCGCCGTGCTTGCCCTTGCGGGCCGCCGCGTCGAGTCCTTCGAGGGACGACTCGCGGATGTTCTCCCGCTCGGTCTCCGCCATCGCGGCGAAGAACGCGAACAGCAGGCGGCCGGGCCCGCTGGGGTCGTACATCCCGGGCAGGGGTCCGGCGAGTATCTCCAGGACCAGGCCGTGGGCGGTGAGGTGGTCGGCGAGCGCGGTGAATTCGGCGGCGTCGCGGCCCAGGCGTTTCATCTCGTACACGGTGAAGATGACGCGGCAGTGCGGGGCGTGGGCCTTGATCTGGCGGGCGAGGGCGAGCGCGGCCTCGAACTGGGGCCTCACCCGGACGCGAGTGCTGATCTTCTCGGAGAACACCTTGTCGGCCCTGTTCTCGTATAGCTACGGCGAACGGACATGTAGCGCTGTGTAACTACCCCTGGCCCTCGTTTCCCCTCGCTGGGCGTCTCGTTGAGCTGAACGAGTGATCTCGGTTGAGGGCGGAGGAGTGCGAGTGCGCCAGGACTGGGAGCCGGAGGACCTGATTGAGGTCTGGACGCTTCTCGAAGACGACATGAAGAGGGTGCGGAACAAGTCCGGGTCGACCCGGCTCGGCTTCGCTCTGCTGCTGAAGTTCTTCGAGGTGGAGGCCCGGTTCCCGGAGACTGCCAAGGAGGTGCCGGCCGCCGCGGTGGAGTACGTGGCTCAGCAGGTGAAGGTCTCGGCTGAGGCGTGGGCTGCCTACGACTGGCAGAGCAAGGCGATCCAGCGGCACCGGAGCGAGATCCGGGCGGCGTACGGGTTCCGGGCGAACACCGAGGAGGACCAGGAGCGATTGGCCGGGTGGCTGTCCACCGAGCTGTGTCCGGTAGAGCTGTCGCGGGACCGGTTGGCGGCGGCGGTGGTGGCCCGGTGCCGCAACGACTGCATCGAGCCGCCGGCTGTCGGTGCTGTCTGCCACGGAGTGCTCCTCTTTTTGCTGTGCACGACACCGACCATGATCACAACTTGTCGAAGAGCACGAGTGCAAATCCAGAAGCGAGCCGCGACCATGGCCCCGAAGTCCGGCGTCCCGGATCTCCCACGCGTGCTCGTACGCCGTCTTCGGCCGCTCGGTGTACCGCTTCACCACCGACGGGTCCTCGATGCCGAGCTGCGCGGCCAGATGCTCGACCACCGGCCACGGCGCCTCCAGCGGGTCGTCCGGGAGGAACCGGCCGATGTAGCGAACCGTGCACATCTGGAGCGCGAAGCCGAGCTGGTGGTGCGTGGAGCGTCGCCGGGCTATCAGATCGCGGTCGACATCGTCCAGGAAGAAGAACCGCTCCAGCTCGGGGCGGGTCGGCTTCTCGGCGAACTTCCCGTACGCCTCAGCCTGCTCATCAGTCAGAAACTCCACTGGCACGAGCGGACCGTAGCTAGCCCCGGCGCCCATCCGGCGACCTTTCCGTGAACCCCAGCGGAGCCTCCAGCCGGTGCGCTAGCCGACCATGATCAATCTCAACGCCAACCGCTGTACCGATGTTTCCCGAGGCCGGAGTACGAGAACCGCGTCAAAACCCTCAGGTCCGACACCCTGTAGCGAACTTCCCTGACTCCAAGATCATCCTGTGGCGGGCCGGAAGCCTCACCGGCGCGCCTGGGGGAACGCCTTTGAGACGGACTGCCCCATCACTCCTGTTCGGCGGCGTCCTCAGGCGCGTCCGGGTCGCGGAAGGGCCGCAGGCCCTGGCCGGGGCCGCTGGCCCTGGCCGGGGCCGCTGGCGGTGATGTTGAACAGATAGCGGCCCAGGAAGTTGATGTGCCGGTCCTGGAGCGGGGAGAGGCGGGCGACGTCCTCGTCCTTGATGTCGTGGCCTTCGGCGTGCAGCTGCGCCACGGCGGCGTCCAGGTAGCGGGTGTTCCACAGCACCACGGCGTTGAGGACCAGGCCGAGCGCGGCAAGCTGGTCCTCCTGGCCCTCGCGGTACGCCTGGCGGATCTGGCCGCGGCCGCCGTGGCAAATCGCGCGGGCGAGCCGGTGGCGGGACTCCTGGACGGTGAGCTGCCGGTTCATCAGGCGTCGATAGGTGTCGTCCACGGGGTCGACCAGGGCGAGCAGGTGCATGGTCTTGTCGATGCGCCCGTACTCGGCGAACGCCGCCCCCAGCGGGGTCGAGTGCCCTTCGCGGCCGAACATCCGCAGCAGGTCGTAGGCCCGCACTTGGTTGGTGATGAGCGACCCGGCCACCCGCAGCATGTCCGGCCAGTGGGTGGCGATCTTCTTGAGGTTGACCTTGTTGGGGCATGACCCAGATACGCCAGAAACCCGCCACGGGATGGATCTTGGAGTTCGGAGGGATCGCTATGGCGCTTCGGGTCCGAGCGTTCTGACGCGGTTCTCGTACTCGCGGCGGGCCTTGCGCTGTGCGGGGATTGCCGCGGTGCCGTCGAGAGGCTGGCAGCGGGCGAGGAGTTGGCGATGCACCGCGGTAACGGCGGCGAGACGGAGGGTGTAGCCCGTGCCGCGTCGTACGGCCTGGCCATGGTCGAGTGCGGCCCGCTCGACGTCGGCCAGCTCGGCGGTGCGGAGGAAGTCTGCGGCCTTGCCGGGCATGTCGAGGGTGACCGGCAGCTCCGGAGCGGGGGCGTCCTCGCGGTCGGCGGCGGTGTGTTCGGGCATGAGGTCGGCGACGGCGGTACGGATGGCGCCGCGGCTGACGCCGTGGTCGCGGGCCAGGGCGGCGATGGAGCGGCCGTCCAGGTACGCGGTGCGTACGTCGTTGGTCTTCTCGGCGGTGATGGCCGGGCAGCGTCCGCCCTTGCTGCCCTTGGCCTCGGCGGCGCGCAGTCCGTCGTAGGTCAGCTCCCGTTGGAGGTCGCGCTGGAGTTCGCCGGCGGCGGCGAGGGTCTGCACCATGAATTTCATGGTGGACAGCAGCTCGCCGGTGCGTGGGTGGCGGGCGGTGAGGTCCATGGCGGAGAACGCGCCGTCGTGGATGCGCAGGGCGAGGCGGTCGCGGTGGAGTACGTCGAGGATGTGTCCGGTGCCGCGTACGAGGTGGAACATCTCGGAGATGTGCACGGTGTCGCCCGGCCGCGCGTAGGTGAGCAGGTCGCCGAACTTCGGCCGCTGGAGCGGGTGGAGGCGGCTGGAGGTGCCGGTCTCCTCCTCGAAGACGACCGGGTCCTCGATCCCGGTCTCGGCCAGGACGAGGTTCTGGCGGTCGGTCGACTGCTGGTCGGCGGAGGCCCGCTTGTAGGCGAGATTGGCCACGCTGTTCCTCGCCCCTGCCGTCGCATCGGACCTCGGCTGTCATCTAACCCTGTCGTCAACCTCCATCGGATCTCATTGGGGTGCCGTTAACGAGGAGCGAACCAACCGACAAGTAGCCGAGCGCGATGCTCGGGCCACTGGTTGGTGGTGGCGGCGCCCCGGACACCGCGGACGTCCTGCTCCGGGTCCACCCGGGCCGGACGATCCCGATTCCCGGACTGAGCCTCGTGCTGCGCCCGCGACGCCAGCCCCTACCCCACCCTGTCGTCGGCTCCCTTGCGGAGGCCGAGACGGTAGCCGCCCCTTGCCGATCAGCATCACGGTCGAGCGGCACGAGACTGCCCGACGGGCGGGGCGGTGGCGCTAGGCTGCCCGGAGGCAGCACGTCAGGACCGACAGGAGGGGGAAGAGCTTGGCTTTGGTCTCGTGCATTCTGGCGACCAAGGATCGGCCGCATTTCCTCGCGCGCGCGATTCAGTACTACCAGCAGCAGACACTGACCGACACTGAGCTGATCATTATCGACGATGGTGCGCAGTCCTGCGAGTCGCTGGTGCCCCGAGCGTCGCAGATCACCTACCTTCGGCTTCCGAACCAGACGTCGCTGGGCACGAAGCTGAATCTGGGCATCGAAGCCAGCTCGGGTCACATCATCCAGAAGCTGGACGACGATGACTACTACCATCCGGCGTTCCTTGAGACGATGACGTCCGCGCTGTTGAACCGCGGGTGTCGCGATGTCATCGCCGCGGTGGAGCGGCTGCTGGTGTTGATCACGGCGACCGGCGAGCTCGTCGATGCGGGCAGCGGATGGTTCGCCGGCGGCACGTACTGCTTCTTCAGGGAGGCCTGGAAGCAACACCCGTTCCGGGACGTGCCGCGCCGGGAGGACGTGTTCTTCCTTGAGGATCATCCCGATCTCGTCGCGCTGCGGGTGTCGGTTCCCGAGTTGTACATCCTGGTGCGTCATGGCACCAACACCTGGGCCCGTCTGGGCCGGGGCAGAGCGGTGCAGCCGTCCGTGAACTCGCCGGTTGAGGACGTCACCTCGTACTTCATGTCCTGCCCGCGTCACACCAAGAGTCTGCGTGAGCTGCTCCCGACCGAGCACGCGCGCTTTTATGAGGGCCTCCGGCGTTGAGGGCAGGCGTTGAGGACACGGGCGGGCCCGTGGCGCGACGCAGGCGTTGATGATCGTCGGCAGCTGGTGGGTGCGGGCCGGGTGGTGTGTGCTGGCGACGCTCAGTCTCGTGCCGTCGCCCCGGACAGGATCTTGCCGAACTCGGGGGTGGCCAGGTAGCTGCGGGGTGCGCGCAGCCGCGGAGAGCACTCGACCGGCACGGCGCCGATCGGTACGTCGCCGGCTGCCGGGGCGGCCAAGGGGTCCCACCGGGCCACCAGGCTGACCCAGTGCGTGTCCGGCGGCGGTGTCCGGCCCGCCGGCGGCGCCCCGACCGTGATGAGCGTGGATACGGTCGGGACGGCGCGCACCGCCTCATAGGCGGCGACACCGCCGAACGCGTGGCCGATCACCACGTCGGGGGACTCCTCGGTGATCGCGTCGACCACCCGGGCGACGGCCTCGTCGGCCAGGCCCCGGTCGAACGCGTGGTGCAGGCGGGCGGTGCGCAGCAGTTCGTCCTCGGGGATGCCGCAGAAATAGCGGGAGCGCCCGAGGCTGGCCAGATCGGTCCTCTCCCGCAGGGTGATCCGCGTGGTGCGGGCCCAGGCGGCGATCGTGGCGCCGTCCCGGTCCGGAGCCGCTTCGCACGGCGGCGCGTGCCTGTCGACGTCGACCAGCCGTACGGTGTCCACGAACGGGGTGGTGTCGACGAACCGGTCGCCCGCCCCGGTGCCGAAGTCCCCCGCGAAGGCCAGCCCGTCCAGGATCGAGTTCAGCCATTCCAGGCGCAGCGACTCCTCGGTACGGGGCGCGGCCCCGGTCCCATGGACGATCAAAAGACGCGGCACAGCGGCCCCTCCTCTGTCAGGTCGTAGCCGTGCCGCCGCACCGAGGACGCCAACCGTCCGAGCGCCTCGTCACCGCTCCAGCCGCGGAAGTAGCGGTCGTTCCCCCGCGGGTCGACCCCGGCGATGTCGAACGCGGCCGCGAGCCCGACGAGGTCGGCGACCTGTGCCAGCGCGGTCGCCGGGTCGGCGATGAGGTCCTCGTAGTGCAGCGTCATGACCCTGTCCAGGTAGGGCAGGTCCTGTGCGGCCAGGTCGTAGGCGTGCACCCAGTGCTCGACGAGCTGCTCCATGGTGAGGGCGGGCGTCCACTTGCGGGTGCTGAGCGACACCGGGATCGGATGCCGCTTGATGAGCACGAAGGCCGAGTTCGGGAACGCCTCCTGCAGGGCGCGGAAGCGCAGCAGGTTGGGCGGCGACTTCTCCAGCAGGACGGGCCGCGACAGATCCCAGTACCGCCGCCACTGGGCCCGCAGTGGCGTCGCGACGTCCTCGCCCATCGAGGTCATGTGGGCCTCGGGGCAGCGGGCGAACCGTCCCGGCCCGCCATGGTGCTCGTCGGTCGGCCACACCGACTGCAGATGCTGCCCCTCGTCCTTGGGGGCCCCGGTGGCGTGGAAGGCGCTGATATCGGGATGGGTGGCCAGGAGCGAGGCGAGCATCGTGGTCCCGCTCCGGTGCAGCCCCCCAAGGAACACCATCAGGTGGTCGTCATCCATGGTCCTACCTCATCAAGCTGAACAGCCGCCACCCTGCCAACCCTCACCCCTGATGCTCTCACCTGCACCACCACATCCACTGATCCTTCTTTCTGATTGATCTTGTGTGGTCTCGGGAATCAGCAGTTTCGGGGTTTGGCCCAGAACGTGGCGGTCGACGCGTGGGCTTCCCCTGCAAGATCATGTCCGTGACACCCATCCAACCGGCAGGAGCACGGCAGCGGCAGAGAGCATCACCTACACCTACCCGGACTACCCGGTCCCGAGCTACCGGTTCGTGCTGGACATTGACGGCGACGGCAAAACCGACGCGACCTTCCGTAGTTGCTCCGGCCTCAACGTTTTGTCACTGTCGGACGCCAGCTCCGTCGCCCTGAGAAACTGCCTGATCCCGAGGGAGAGCCCGCTGTTCGCCTGGATCTTCACGGTCAAGGGGGCCGCTTCGAGAAGAGGAACTGCACGATCACGCTCATCAACGAGGACGGCAGCGAGAAGTTCGTCGAGTGGACGCTCACCGACGCGTTCCCCATATCGCTGACCATCCCGAACCTGCCGGGCGGTCCCAGCAACGAGGCGACGATCAGAGAGGTGACCGTGTACCCCGAATCGGTCAACGTCAAGACCTTCTGACCGCCGCATCGGAACGGCCATTCACGGCAGGACGAGCCCGCCGGGGTTCTTTTACGTGACCGGCCAGGCGGTTGCCCCCGACATCTGCTGAACGGTTCAGGTGCCGCCCGGGTCGCGGACGCGGCAGGGGCGTTGTGCAGCAAGAGCTCAGCAACGCAGGTCGCAGCCGTGGCCCGCTGAAGAGATCGACGACAAGCGACCGACCGCCCCTGACCTGCCCGCAGACCTCCAGGGCGAGGGCAGTGGTCGTCGGCGTGCCAGATGACCGCACCGGAGAGGCCATCCACGACCTATCTCGTCCCGGCCCTGGCCAGACCCCGGCCCGGCCGAACTACGCGAACTGATCCGCACCCGCGACGACCCCGACCACATACCCGCCGAGTTCCACTTCCTCGACCAACTGCCGGTGATACCCGTCGGAACAATCGACAAGAGAAGCCTGCATGTCGACGGTCACGTAATTGCGTGACCGTCGACACTTCAGGTCACGATGCCTGAAGCCTGCCTTCTCATAAGGTCACTCGCCTACCGCGAAGCGGATGAACCGCTCGACGGTGATCTGGGCGCTGTCCAGGAGCGTGCCGACCGTCTTCGTCGGGTCCGTGATGAACTCCTGCTCGACCAGCACGCGGTTTCGGTAGTGGGCGTTGACTTGCTCCTCCACGAGCTTCGGAATGGCCGTCTCAGGCTTGTCCTCGAGGCGGGCCTTCCCCTCGGTGAACTCCCGCAGCTGCTCGATCTCCTCGGCCGGTACCTCGTCTCGGGTGATGTATTCGGGCTTGGCCTCCGCGATATGTGCCGCGATGTTCTTGGCGGTCACCTCGTCGATCTTCTCCTGGCCCCTGGGTTGGAGTTGGACGAGCACACCGACACGGTTGCCGCCCAGGTAGCTGCTCACGCAGGTGCCCTTGAGGCGGGCATAACGGCCGGCCTCTAGCGTCTCACCGACGCGTGCAGCGTTCTGGTCGATCAAGGCCCGGACGGTGGTGCCGGGTTCGATCTCGGCGGCGAGCAGGGCCGAGGTATCGGCCACTGCGCTGTCGACGGCGAACCGGACGAGGCGCTGGGCCAGGTCGACGACCGACTTGTCATGAGTGATGAAGTCGGTCTCGCAGTTCAGTTCGAACAGCGCACCCTCGCCAGGGCCGGCGGAGTGCATGACGACCAGGCCCTGGGCCTTGAAGACGACTTTGCCCCCGAGCAACTCAACCGCCCGCTCGACGTTGCCGTTGGTCTGAAGAAGCGCCTTCCTACAGTCCACTGGTTTGGCACCGGTCCGCGCCCGGACCTCTTTGATACTTTCGGCGGTGGTCATCGGTCTGTGGGTTCCTCTCGTAACGGACGCCGGTCCCATCGGTGGGATTGTGGTGCTGGGCTCTCCGCCCGGCTTGCCCGATTCCCACACGTACCCTGGCGCAGCGATCGGGTAAACGGGCCGCGCGATGCTCGGGTGTGCGGCAGCAAGATCCGGCTCGACGACGAGGGACGGCTGGTCGACCACCTCGACATCAGTAGCGGTCTCGGTGTTTATCTTGGGTTTTATGCGATCATGCAGGTCAAGATCCTGGGGGACGTGAAGGCATGTAAGGCAAGCAGGACGGTACCTTTACTGGTACCGCGGTTGGCACTGAGAAGCCATCCGCTTACCGGTCAGTGGAGTTGCCGGTCGAACAGGGTTCTGGATCGGGTGATCTCGCGGGGACCGGCGCATGGAGGCAGGACCTCCTGGTAGCTCGGCGATGCGAGTCAGCTGAGCACCCGGAGGTCCTGTTGTCGTTGTTGTACGCGTCCGCGCCCGCAGAGTCCAATGAGCCCGTGTCGCTGTGCGATTGCCTCGCGCACCGGTTCGGGAACGTAGCGGACCATCCAGACCGCGCCCTGTGTTACGGCTCGGACCTGACGGAGGCAGAGTGGCAGGAGATGCGCCGCTCGTTGCCGGTGCCGGCCTGGCTGCAGGGGCGGGGAGGGCGGCCGGAAGGCTACTGCCACCGGCAGATGCTCGACGCTGTCAGGTATGTCGTCGACAACGGAGTGGAGTGGGCGAACCTGCCCGCGGACTTCCCGCCGTTTCGGCGCGTGCACGCTTTCGCCCGTCGCTGGCAGGTGACCGGTCTGCTCGCCGAGCTGCGCGACCGGCTCCGTGACCGGGTGCGGGTCAAGGAGGGCCGTGACGTGGACCCGAGTGCGGCGATTGTGGACTCGCAGTCGGTGCGGGCCGCGGCGAACATTCCCAGGGCCACGTCCGGTTGGGACGGCGGGAAGAACGTGCCGGGCAGGAAGAGGCGCGTCGTGGTGGACTGTCTCGGCCTGAGGTTGGCGGTGCTGGTGACTGCGGCGAGCGGCAGCTTGCTGATCAGCCCCCGGCTGACCAACGACCACCGTCGCAACGAGGGTGCGAGCCCCACCCCGAACAGCGGAAAACCCCCGACGAACAAGCTGCACGAGAGAGTGGCTTCGAACCGAACGCTACTGACGGGTTACTTGTCGGCTGGTTCGCTCCTCGTTAACGGCACCCCTCATTGGATCCGAGCCGTCGTCAGGCCCCGGAAAGTCCGGGTTCATTGGACGCGGCCGGAGCCTGTCGTCCTTCGATCGTTAGCCGACAGGGCAGGGTCTAGCGGTCTGATCAGCGGAGGGACGTTGACTGCCCATGACACACAGACCGCCGGGAACAGGCCAGTGGAGGCGAAGATCGGTCAGCTGTTGCTGGTGCGGCTTGCCCCGGCTGGGCCCCGGGTAGGCAGCGAGCGATCGACCCGTCAACGGGCCGATGCGTACGCGTTGACGCAAGGAGCGACAGGTTGATTTCGGTTACTCAAGAACTTAAGGCACATTGGTGCAAAACGTGGGATCAGCCACCGTACATCTACTTGTTCTCCCTGACCCTGAGGTCAGAGCACTTGCGCGTGATCAAGTGGAGGCTCAGCTTCAACGTGCCAGAGGACACGAAGGTGGACCCGGACTGGGCTGAGTCGCACAGGGACTGGCTTCAGGTCGACCACGACGTCCCGAGCGGTGTGGTGACCCTTGAGAACACGTCAGGTTATACCATCGCGCCTGGGGATGACCTGACCCTCGACATCCGGGTGCTCTTTCCCCGCGAAGACCCGGACTTTGAGCATCTGGACGGGCTCAAACTGCAGCAGATCGCCTGACACAGCGCGTCCGCCCGCAGCGTCGGCTCGTCCGTACGTCGGAAGGCGTGCATACGGTGGGGTAGCGCCCCCGCGGTAGGCCGAGCCGCTTGAGCCGAGTCAGGCGGCTCGGCCAAAGCCTGCGGTGGCCGCGTCCGGGCCGCGCAGCGGCGTGAAGTCGACGTTTAGCCTTGGGTCGTACGCCTCGGGCTCAAGACTGAGTTCGTGGGTGGAGTACTCGCCGAAGCGGCGGATGTGCTCGGTCAGGTACGGCGAGATGTGGGCCAGGTCCTCCGGGTCGATCTCCCATCCTTCCTCCTGGAGCTGGCGCACGATCTCCGCGATGTCCAGGGCGTTGTGGAAGATCACCGCGTTCGTGAGCAGGGCATTGAACTTCGCGGTCTTCTCCTGCTCGACGGGGTCGTTGACGGTGATGACTCCGCCTTGGCCGAAGCCGATCCACTGGGAGAAGCCGTTGAACGCCTCGACCTTGTTCAAGGCGACCACACTCGGTAATCCAGTGGTGCTGGGGCGCAAAACATGGGATTCGCTGCCTGCGAGATTCCGTCCGCTATCCGGCAGGCGCAACATCGTGGTGACTCGCGATCCACAGTGGGCGGCCGAAGGTGCGGAGCGTGCCGAGTCCATCGCCAAGGCGTTGGAGCTCGCAGTCGATCCGCTAGCGCCCGCCACCGCTGCGGTATGGGTGATCGGCGGCGGTGAAATCTACCGTGCCGCCCTGGCATACGCCACGACGCTCTCAGTGACTGAAGTCGACGCGACGGTTGACGGCGACACCTATGCCCCGACACCAGACCCGACGTGGAAAGTCACCGAGGATAAAGGGTGGCAGTCATCGACGTCCGGACTGCGCTACCGCATCCGCAGATACATCCGGTGATGGTCAACCCACAACCCTGATTCACTGCCGAAAAGGCCCTAGTGGCTTGTCTCGCATCGCTGACCGGGTAATCGGCGTGCCGTCCTCCGGGGGAGCGGACTGTACCAGGCTTGGTCAAAGGCCAGCCCGACAAGTGGCACGTTCGACCTCGAAAATTCTCCTTAGAGGGTGTCAGCACACCTCGGCGCACGGCCCGCTCAGCGCGCCCACCCGTGACCCGACCCCACACGAGTACGACGACGTCATCGTCTCCGTTGCACCTGCCGACCACCATCTGGCTGCCCTGCTCGCACACCACGGACACGTCACCCGACGCCCCGGCTGTTCTGCCCGACTGGGCCCTCGACAAGATCCGTGCCGAGTTCACGCGTCGCTCCGGCGATGCTCCTTCTCCACTGTGGCGCCTGGCCATCGGCGACGCCAATCCGGGGATGGACGCCCGCACACCGTGCACGACCGAGGGCACCTCCGGCGATGGGCCGCACACTGCAGCCGGTACGCCGGTGATTCTCGCGGAGCTGCACCCCGACACCCTTCCCACCGCCGCACCGCACAGCCGTTACGCCGACGACCAGCACGGCGCCATGGACGACGGCTGGCCCGGCTTCTTCCACCGAGCCCACCACCTCCTGCACACCGGCGGCCTTCTGCTGCTGGCCACCCGGCAGCGACGCGACGTCGGCGTGCTCACGGACCCGCTCGGCCTGCTTGTCGCCTGCGCCCCTACGGCTGGGTTCCGCTACCTGCAGCACATCGTGGTCGTCCACGGCCACGCTGCCGACGACCGGATCGTGCCCGCACCACCGGACGGATCCGCACCCGGGCTCATCCACTCCGACCTCCTGGTCCTTGACTCCCCGGGAGGTCAGTCATGACCACACATGTGCCGGGCTCCGTCTGGAACACCGCACCGACCTCCGCCCCCGCCCAGCGAGCGGACCGCTACGTTGCAGGCTCGGCCGCGCACCCGGCCAAGATGCTCCCGGCCATCGCCGCGCACGCCATCACCACGTACTCCAAGCCCGGTGACCTGGTCCTGGATCCGATGTGCGGGATCGGCACCACGCTCGTCGAAGCCGTCCATCTCGGCCGCCATGTCCTTGGCGTCGAGTACGAGACCCAATGGGCGCGTCTCGCCGAACGGAACCTTCGCCACGCCGACAGCCAAGGCGCCAGCGGCGCCGGCGCCGTGTACTGCAGCGACGCGCGCCGACTCACGACGCTCATCCCGGAGGTCTTCCATGGCCTGGTCGACCTGGTCGTCACCTCACCGCCGTACGGAGCGAGCGTCCACGGCCAGGTTCGCTCCTCCCGCGAGACCGGAGAGCGCGGCGTGGTGAAGAAGGACTACCGCTACAGCCGCGATCCTTCCAACCTCGCGCACGTCGGCCTGGAGACGCTGCTCGAAGCCTTCACCGAGATTCTTATCCAGTGCCGCCACCTGCTCCGCCCCGGCGGTCACGCCGTGATCACCACCCGTCCGTGGCGCGAGCGCGGAGAGCTCGTCGACCTGCCCTCCGCTGTCCTCTCTGCTGCCGAAGCCGCCGGCCTCGTGCCCGTCGAGCGGTGCGTGGCCCTGCTCGCCGGCATTCGCGACGGCCGGCTCATCGCCCGTCCCTCGTTCTTCCAGATGAAGAACATCCGTGATGCCCGTCGGGCGGGCCTCCCGCTCGCGGTCATCGCGCACGAGGATGCTCTCGTCGTGCGCCGTCCGCTCGCCCCGGCGCTCGCGGAACTCTCTACGTCCGAGAGCCCCGCGCAGGCCTTTACGGGAGTCGGCCCCTGCGCGGGAGCCGTTCAATGACCAGGACGCCGTGGTTCTCCGACGAGAAAGTCACCCTGCTTCTCGGCGACGCTCACGAGGTACTCAGCTCCCTGGGGCCGGCCTCCGTGGACTGCATCGTCACCTCACCGCCCTACTGGCGCACCCGCGACTACGAAGGCACCGCCGGGCAGCTTGGCCACGAGCCCACCCCTGCCGCCTACATCGAGGCTCTGCGCACGGTCTTTGCCGCCGCCCGCCGCGTCCTCGCAGACGACGGCACGCTGTGGCTCAACCTCGGCGACCGCTACGGAGCACCCGCCCCGGGCGCCAGTCAGAAGCAGCTCCTCGGCATCCCGTGGCGAGCAGCCCTGGCCCTCCAGGCGGACGGGTGGATCCTGCGCAGCGAAATCATCTGGCACAAGCCCAATGCGGTCCCCGAATCGTGCCGGGATCGCCTCGCTCGCCGCCACGAACACCTCTTCCTCTTCGCCAAGTGCCCGGCGTACGCCTTCGACCTGGACTCGATCCGCCAGCCGTACACCGGCGACCGCGCTCTCTCCCGCCGCGTCCACCGCAGCGCCAACAAACCGCACACCGCCCGCGGCACCTGGCCCCGCCTCGCCCGCTGCTCGGCGGCCCTTGGCCCGCACGTCCAGCCCACCGGGCGGCAACACCTCGCTGACCACCCCCGTGGCCGGAACCCCGGCACCGTCTGGCAGATCCCCACCCGGCCCAGCCGCCTGCCCCACACCGCCGCCTACCCCATCGACCTCCCTCTGCGGGCGATCGCAGCGGGCTGTCGCCCCGGCGGCCACGTCCTGGACCCGTTCAGCGGCACCGCCACCACCGGCGTTGCCGCCCGACAACTCGGTCGTACCTACACCGGCATCGAACTCGTCGAGGGCTACCACCATCTCGCCCTGCCCCGCCTGCTCCAGGCAGAGCGCATCAGTGACGGACGGCGGAACCCGGCACCGTGACGGCATCATCCGAGCCCAGCGCTGCGGGCTCGCCACCCCGGCGCCTGCAGGTGCTGTTCGCTGCACCCGAACCGGAGCTGACACCCGCTGCAGCGGCGGCGCTGCTCCGCCTGCTGCAGCGGTACGCCGAGCGTGCTGGCGCTCTTCGGGCGGTGGAGCTATCGATGGACGCCCCCGATGGCCATCACCTGCAGAAAGGGCATGGCGTTGATGGATCCTGATCTCGCTTTGCCGTGGCTCCGCGCTACATCACAGCCGTCCGAACACACCTCCGCCTCGTCGGTCCGCGGTCTGGCATTCGCCTTGTGCGGCCGTGTCTCGACCGAGGACCAGCAGGACCCCGAGGCCTCCCGCTTGTGGCAGCTGAACCGGGCACAGGCTCTGATCGCCCCGTCCGGCGGTCGCATCGTCGCCGAGTACTTCGACGTCGGTCACACCCGGGCCCTGCCCTGGAAGCGCCGCCCGCGGGCCACTGCCCTGCTCGCCGCCCTGGCCGATCAGCATCGTGGCTTCGATGCCGTGGTCATCGGGGAGCCGCAGCGCGCCTTTTACGGCAATCAGTTCGGCAACACCTTTCCCCTCTTCACCCACTACGGCATCCCGCTGTGGGTGCCGGAGGTCGGCGGCCCCATCGACCCGGACAACGAGGCCCATGACCTGATCATGTCGGTCTTCGGTGGCATGTCCAAGGGCGAACGCAACCGGATCAAGGTCCGCGTGCATGCGGCTATGGCCTCTCAGGCCCTTATGGAAGGGCGCTACCTGGGAGGACGTCCGCCCTACGGCTACCGTCTCGTGGACCTCGGACCGCACCCCAATCCCGCCAAGGCCGCCGACGGCAAGCGTCTGCACGGGCTGGAGCCCGATCCGGACACCGCCCCTGTGGTAGTGCGGATCTTCACCGAGTTCCTCAGCGGCCGCGGCTTCTTCGTCATCGCCGAGGGGCTGACCCGGGACGGTGTCCCCAGCCCGTCCGCTCACGACCGGGCCCGCAACCGCCACCGGGACGGCCGGGCCTGGGCGAAGCTCGCGGTCCGCGCCATCCTGACCAACCCCCGCTACACCGGCCGCCAGGTCTGGAACCGACAGCACAAGCACGAGACCCTGCTCGACCTCGACGACGTCAGTCTCGGCTGCACCACGGTCATGCGCTGGAATCCCCAGGACAAGTGGATCGTCTCGCGTGAGGTCGTTCACACGCCGCTCGTCGATGACGAGACCTTCGCCGCCGTCCAGGAGGTGCTCGGGACGCGTGCGTGCGCGGGCACTGCCCACGCCGAGCACCGCACCCGTAATCCCTATCTCTTCCGCGGACGGGTCATCTGCGGGCTGTGCAGCCGGCGCATGGACGCGCACTGGGCGAACGGCAAGGCGTACTACCGCTGCCGTTTCCCCGAGGAGTACGCCCTGGCCAACTGGATCAGCCACCCCCGCAACGTCTACCTGCGCGAGAGCTGGATCACTCCGCCCCTGGACGGCTGGCTGGGCAAGCTCTTCGCTCCACACCGCCTCGACGGCACCATCGACGCCATGGTCGGCTCCGACCTCCCACCAGCGGTGGACGAAGCCGCCGCGGCGGCCGCCCGCGCCGACCTTGCCCGGTGCGACGCGCATCTCGCCACTCACCGTGCCGCTCTGGAAGCGGGCGCGGACCCAGTTGTCGTCACCCGATGGATCGCTGACACCCAGGCCGCCCGCGCCAGAGCCGAAGCCGATCTCCGTGACGCCGCCCACAGGGCATCGCCCCGCATCAACCGGGATGAGACCGTCCGCCTTGTCCGCGCCCTGGGGGATCTCGTCGCCGTCGTACGAAATGCGCCCGCCCGGGACAAAGCCGAGGTCTACCAGGCCCTCGGGCTGCGGCTGCGCTACGACCCGGCCCAGCGGACGGTACTGGCCGAAGTCGCGCCCCGACCGCCCGCCGCGCACGGTCCCGGGAACAACAATCCCCACGGTCTGCGGGAGACCGTGGGGATTTGGTTGGTGTCCGAGGCCCGACACACACCGGCGGCGTAGAGGACTTTGTGTACGGGCTGGTCGACCGTGACCTGCCGTGGGACCAGGCGCAGCGGGTCTTCATGCGTGAGCACCGTCCGCAGTCGTTGTTGCAGCGGCTGATCGAGCCCGAGGAGATCGCCCATATGGTCGTCTACCTCAGCTCCGAGCAGGCGTCGGCGACCACCGGTGGTGCCGTGCGTGTCGACGGCGGTTACGTCGACTCGATTCTGCCCTGACCACCGCAGGCGGGGTCCGTGCCACTCCATACGGACCAGTCCGGCGGGCGGACCGCTGTGCGGGCGGGAGAGGCTGGGTATCCGATCACCCGCTTCGGAAGGTGCTGTACCCATGCGAGGGCATCAGCGAGACGAGAACGACAACGGTGGCGGCGGCGGAGGAACGAGCGCCGGTAGGGGGGCCAGTGCCGGTGCAGGCGCCGGAGCCGGCGCTGCGGCCGGTGGCGGCTCGGGCGCAGACGGCAGGACCGGTGCCGGGGGCCACCATCGTGCGCCCAAGGGCCCGGGCGACCTGCCCAAGGCGTCATGGGCGGCGGTGCTGAAGCGCACCGCGAAGGAGTTCAAGAAGGACAACCTCACCGATCTGGCCGCTGCCCTTACCTACTACGGCGTGCTCGCGATCTTCCCCGCCGCGCTGGCACTGGTGTCGATCCTCGGGCTGATGGGCAGTGGGACGATCCAGCCGATGATCGACAACGTCGGGAAGTTCGCGCCGGGCGCGGCCCGTGACGTCATCACCAGCATGCTCAAACAGATGCAGGGCAGCCAGGGAGGCGCCGGCATTGCGCTGATCATCGGCATTGTCATCGCGCTGTGGTCGGCCTCCGGCTACATCGCGGCCTTCATGCGCGCCTCGAATGTCGTGTACGACATCGGGGAGGGGCGCCCCGCGTGGAAGATCCTGCCGACGCGCTTCCTCATCACTGTGGTGACGGTTGTGCTGCTCGCGGTCATCTCCGTGGCCGTGGTGTTCACCGGCACGCTGGCGCAGAAGGCGGGGGATGTCATCGGGCTCGGCAGTACCGCGATCACGGTGTGGAACATCGCCAAGTGGCCCGTGATGCTGATCCTGGTGAGCTTCATCTTCGCGCTGCTGTACTGGGCGGCGCCCAACGTCAAGCGCCGGTTCCGCTGGGTCACCCCCGGCAGCCTGCTCGCCGTGCTGCTCTGGCTGGTCGTCTCGGCGCTGTTCGCCCTCTACGTCGCCAACTTCAGCAACTACAACAAGACTTACGGCAGCCTGGCCGGGATCATTGTGTTTCTGGTGTGGTTGTGGATCTCCAATCTCGCCATCCTGCTGGGGCTGGAGTTCAACGCCGAAATGGAGCGGAGCCGCGCCCTGGAATCCGGGCATCCGCGGGACGAGGAACCGTACGTCGAACCGCGCGACACCCGGAAGCTCTGAGCGAGCCCCGGACTACGCACCCGGCGGAGGACCGCCTCCGCCGTGCTGCGGTGCCGGGCCCGGCCCCTCGCGGAACCGGGCCCTGCGCCGCTCTACCGGCGGCTCTCCTCCTCCCCTTCCGCGCGGTCAGTCCTTCTTCTTGGTGGCCTGCTCATCGCCGTTGGCGCGCTCCGACTCCTGTTGTTCGGCCGGTTCCTGCCGCCCCGAGCGTCGCAACAGGACGGTCGCGCCGCCGACGGCCAGCGCCACCGGCCACTCCAGCGCCCCGGCGACGGCCAACGCGCCCAGCCCGCCGTAGTACAGAAGTTCCCTGGCAGGCGGCAGGGGCGGCAGCCAGTCGCCGGCCGTCCGCGCGTTGTTCACCACGTCCCCCGGCGTGAAGTAGGGGACGTGCAGCGGGGCGCGGACATCGAGGGTGTGCACGCTCAGGCCCTGCTTACTGCGGTGGACGTGCGTGTCCTCGGTGGTGTCCGGCGGGGCGGTCCGTTTCGCAGCGGTTTTCCGCGTGCTTTCAGCTGTACTGGGCATCCCAACTCCTCGTTTGGCCCGAGTACGGTGTGCTGTGCGTACTCCATTCTGGCGCGTCCGGCGACGCGTCGGGGCATCGGATCGAGGCGGGCGGGCACCGGCTTCGGGGGGCCGGGTGCCGGGAGGCGGGTGGCGGACGGTGAATGTTCCGGGGATCGGCTTCGTGCACACGGTGGCGCGGACCGCGGCGAGCGCACTGGGCTCGCAGGCGCGGCCACGTACACGCATCATCGGCGAACAGGCGCACATCGCGGTGCGCGGACTGCGGGACGCCGAGGAGGCGACGGCAGCGGCGGTGACCGCTGCCGTCGAGCGGCGGCTCGCCGCCCTGCCCGCCGTACGGTGGGCGGCGGTCAACGCCGTGCTCGGGCACGCGGTGGTCGTCCTGGACGGCTCCCCGGAGCTCGTCGAGACGGCGCAGGCGCTGACCGAAGCGGTCGAGGCGGTGGAGGAGGAGCACGAGCTGACCGGCCCGCTGCCCGAACACCCCCTCGCGCCCAGCGACATCCGGCGCGCCGCGCTCTCCCTCGCCCTGCAGGCGGCGGCCGTCCCGGTCGCCACCGCCGTCCGGCTCTCCCGGCGCACCCCGCTGCCGGTCGCGCTCTCCGCGCTGGTCACCGTCGTCGACACCCAGCCGGCGCTGCGCCGCAGGGCGACGGCCGTACTGGGCGCCGCCAACGTGGACGTGGCGCTCGCCGGGCTGAGCGCGCTCGCCCAGGCCGGTTCCGGCGGGCTCCCCGGGCTCGGCGTGGACGCCGTCCGGCACGCCCTGCGGCTGGCCGAGACCGTCGCCCACCGCGACGCCTGGGAAGCCGCCGCGCCGCGCATCGCCGAGAGCGAGGAGCACGCCCGCGCCGCCGCGGTGCCCGGCACGCCGCGCGAGGTACCGCTGCGGGAGGGCCCCGTCGAGCAGTACGCGCGCCGGGCCGGCTGGGTGGCCGGTACCGTCTTCGCGGGCACTCTCGCCGTCACCCACAGGCCGGCACCCGCGGCGAGCGCGGCCCTGGCCACCGTGCCGAAACCGCCCTGGGCCGCCCGCGAGGCGTTCGCGGGCACCCTGGGCCGCGGCCTGTCGCTGCGCGGCACCCTGGTCGCCGACCCCGGCGCGCTGCGCCGGCTGGACCGCGTCGGCACCGTCGTACTGGACACCGATGCCCTGCTGACGGGCGGTCACCTCCTGGCCGACCTGGCGCCGCTGGACCCGGAGCGCTCCACCGGCGACCTCGCCGCGACCGCGTACCGGCTCTTCGACGGGCGGCATCCCACGGCGGCGCACGAGGAGGACGGCTGGTCGCTGGCGCCGCTGGGGGAGCCGGGGAGCGGGAAGGAGGCGGACGCGGCGGCGCGGCTGCGCGGCGCCGGTGCCCAGCATGTACTGGCGCTGACCCACGAGGGGCGTACCTGTGCGCTGGCCGCCGTGGTGCCCGAACTGCATGAAGCCGCCGAGGGGTTGGTCACCGCGGGCCGCCGGTCCGGGCTCACCGTCCTGGCGGCGGGCGCGCACGCGGACCACGTCGCCCTCTCCGACGCGCACGGAAAGGTACCCGGCGGCGACCGGCTGGCCGCCGCCGTCCGCGCCGCGCAACGCGACGGCCGGGGCGTGCTGCTGATCTCCCGGGACCGGGCCGCGCTCGCCGCCGCCGACGTCGGCGCGGGCGTCACCGGCCGGGACGGCGTACTGCCCTGGGGCGCCGACCTGTACCTCCGCGACGATCTCGGGCAGGCGGCGGTGCTGGTCGCGGCGTGCGGCGCCGCCCGGCCCGCGTCGCAGCGCGGCGTACGGCTGGCCCAGGCGGCGGCCGTCGTCGGCGCGGTGGCGACGCTGGCGGGCCGCCGCAGGCGTGGTCTCGCCGCGCGCAGCCTGCTCGCCGTCAACGTGGCGGCCGCGCTCGGCATGGCCCAGGGCGTGTGGGCGGCGGCGCAGGCGCTGCGCACGCACGCAGCGCCGATCGCCGCCCGGCAGCCCTGGCACGCCATGACTCCGGAAACGGTGCTGGACCTGACCGACGGCTCCGAGGACGGTCTGAGTACCCGTCAGGCCCGCAGCCGCACCAGGACGGCGGGGGAGGGGGTGCAGCAGCCGTCGCTGGTCCGGGCGGTCGCCACCGAGACCGCCAACCCGCTCACCCCGGTGCTCGCGGGCGGCGCCGCCCTGTCGGCCGGGGTCGGCGCGCTGCTCGACGCGTACATCATCCTCGGCGTCACCCTGCTGTCCGGCTGCATCGGCGGCGTCCAGCGGTACTTGGCCGACCGTGCCGTGGCCGAACTGCACCGTCGCTCGGCCGTCATGGCCCGCACGTTGCGCGACGGCGAGGAGCGCCACCTCCCCTCCGAAGAGCTCGTCGCGGGCGACGTGGTCGCGCTGGCCGCCGGCGATGTCGTACCGGCCGACTGCCGGCTGCTCACCGCCCGCGGCCTGGAGGCCGACGAGTCGGCGCTGACCGGCGAGTCGCTGCCGGTGGCCAAGGACATCGCGCCCGTGCTCGCCTCGGACGTGGCCGACCGTACGTCCATGGCGTACGAGGGGACCACCGTGGCGGCCGGCCGGGCGCGCGCCGTGGTCGTCGCGACCGGTGCCGCCACCGAAGCGGGCCGCGGCGCGCAGGCCGGGCGGGGCGCGGCGGCCCCGGTCGGCGTGGAGCGCCGCCTCGCGCAGATCACCCGTACCACGATGCCGGTGGCGCTGGGCGCGGCCGCCACCCTGATGACTGTCGGCCTGCTGCGCGGCCGCCCCGCCCGGGAGACCGTAGGCGCGGGCGTCGGCCTCGCGGTGGCCAGCGTCCCCGAGGGGCTGCCCTTCCTGGTCTCCGCCGCCCAACTCGCCGCCGCGAGGCGGCTGTCGGTGCAAGGGGTACTCGTCCGCGACCCCCGCACCATCGAGGCGGTCGGCCGCACCGACGTGCTCTGCTTCGACAAGACCGGCACCCTCACCCACGGGCAGATCTCGCTCAGCGCCGTCTCGGCGGCGGGCCGCAGCCTGCCCCTGGAACGGCTCGGCCCGGATCAGCAGGAGGTACTGGCGGCCGGGCTGCGCGCCACGCCCCGGCGACGCCGCAAGCAGCCGTTCGCCCATGTCACCGACAATGCCGTGGTCACCGGCGCCGAGGAGATCGGCGTGCACCGCACCCGCTCGGCCCCCGGCTGGAAGCGCTCGGCCCAGCTGCCGTTCGAGCCGAGCCGCGGCTTCCACGCGGCGCTCGGCCGCACCGGCAAGGAGTGGGTGCTGTCGGTGAAGGGCGCGCCCGAAGAAGTGATCCAGCGGTGTACGAGCCAGGCGGGGCGCAAACTGGAGCCCGCCGACCGCGAGGAACTCCTCGCCGAGGGCGAGAAGCTGGCCGCCGAGGGACATCGCGTCCTCGCGGTCGCCGAACGCCGCACGCGCAAGGACCTGACCGATGAGGACAAGCTCACCGACGAGGCCGTCGGCAAGCTCGGCTTCCTCGGCTTCCTCGCCTTCTCCGATCAGGTACGCGGCACCGCCGCCGGGTCCGTGCGCGAACTGGCGGCGGCCGGCGTGCACATCGTCATGATCACCGGCGACCACCCGCAGACCGCCGAGTCCATCGCCAAGGAACTCGGCCTCATCAACGGCCGCCGCGTCATCACCGGCGCCGAGCTGGACGCCCTGGACGACAACGCGCTGGACAAGGCGTTGCCGGATGTCGGCGTCGTCGCGCGCTCCACGCCGGTGCACAAGGTACGCGTCGTCCAGGCGTTCCAGCGGCTGGGCCGTACGGTCGCCATGACCGGCGACGGCGCCAATGACGCGCCCGCCATCCGGATCGCCGATGTCGGCATCGCGCTCGGCGGCCGGGGCACCCCCGCGGCGCGCGCGGCCGCCGACCTGGTGGTCACCGACGACCGGCTGGAGACCATCCTCGCCGTGCTCATCGAGGGCCGCGCCATGTGGGCCTCGGTGCGCCAGGCGCTCGCCATGCTGGTCGGCGGCAACCTCGGGGAGATCGCCTTCACCGTGCTCGGCGCCACCGTCTCCGGCACCTCGCCCCTGACGGCGCGTCAACTCCTGCTGGTGAACCTCTTCACCGACCTGCTCCCGGCCATCGCCCTCGCCGTCCGCCGGCCGCATCCGGACGCCGCCGACCGGCTGCTCCGCGAGGGTCCGGAGGCGTCGCTGGGCGCCGCGCTGACCGACGAGACCGCGCAACGGGCCCTCGCCACGGCGGCCGGCGCCGCCGCCGGCTGGCTCGCGGCGCGCCTCACCGGCCGCCCGGCCCGTGCCCGTACGGTCGCGCTCGCCGCGCTGGTCGCCAGCCAGCTCGGCCAGACCCTGCTGATCGGCGGCCGGGACCGGTCCGTCGTGGCCTCCGCCGTCGGCTCGATGGCGGCCCTCGCGGCCGTCGTCCAGACCCCGGGCCTCAGCCACTTCTTCGGCTGCACCCCGCTCGGGCCGGTCGCCTGGACGATCGCCCTCGGCGCGGCCGGCGCGGCGACGGCGGGCTCGCCCTTCCTCCCGCCGCTGATCAACCGCATGGAGGCGCTGGCGACCCGGAAGAAGGGAGGCGAGGTCGTGGCTACGGCTCCGTGAGCTCGGTCGCCACCTCGATGACGGCGGGCCGGCCGCTGCCGAGCGCGTCCTTCAAGGCGCGCACGAAGCCCTCGCCGGTCCGCACGGCCCTCGCCGCGACCCCGTACCCCTCGGCGAGCCGGACGAAGTCGATGCCGGGCACGTCGCCGGCGCGTCGCGTCGGCCTCGGGGCCCAGCACCAGCACGGGGTTCGCGGCCCCGTCCAGGGCCGCGACGAGACTGTCGAGCGCACCTGCCCTTCGCGTGCTGATGATTGCCATTGACAGCCGCCGTGCGCGGCCCCACACTCATGCCACTCGCGTGGTGAATGCAAGTTCACCACGCGAACAAGGCCGCCGCACAGATCCAGGGACACCATGACTTCCACCGGTACGCCCGGGCCGGACCGCCCGCCGCACACCTTCCGCACGGTCTTCCCGGTCCTGGCCCTGTGCTGGCTGGGCGTCTTCTTCGACGGGATGGACGTCAACATCTACGGCGCCGTCATGCCGCACATGCTCGACGACCCCGGCCTCGGCCTCACCCCCACGAGCGCCGGCTCGATCGGCAGCTGGACCGCCTTCGGCATGTTCTTCGGCGCGCTCGCCGCCGGCAATGTCACCGACTGGCTCGGCCGCCGCGCCACCCTCGTCGCCAGCGTCGTCCTCTTCTCGCTCGGCTCCGCGGTCTGCGCCCTCGCGGGCGACCCGACGGTGTTCGGCGCCGGCCGGTTCCTCGCCGGCATCGGCCTCGGCGGCCTCACCCCGCTGGCCCTCGCGATGGTGCTGGAGTTCGCGCCGCCCGGCCGGGCCGCGCTCACCACCGGCCTGCTGATGTCCTCGTACCACGCGGGCGGCATGGCGGCGACCGGCATCGGGCTCGGCCTGGCGCCCGCCGCGGGCTGGCGCGCCGTGTTCTGGGCGGGTGTGCTGCCCGCGCTCATCGCCGTACCGCTGCTCCTGAAGTACCTTCCCGAGTCGCCCGGCGTGCTCCTCGCGCGCGGCGACCGCGCACAGGCCGACGCCGTCGCCGACCGGTACGGGCTGCCCCGGCCCACCCCCGTCCGGGCCCCGGCCGCCGGCGCCAGGGGCCGCCTCGCCGCCGTCCGCGCCCTCTTCAGCGCCGAGTCCCGCTGGGCCACCCTCCTGCTCTGGCTGGCCTCCTTCTGCGGCCTGGTGCTGGTGTACGGCATCTCCACCTGGCTGCCGCAGATGATGCGCGCCTCCGGCTACGGCCTCAGCTCCTCGGTGACCTTCCTGATGGTCATCAACGCGGGCGGGATCGTCGGCATGTTCGTCGCGGGCCGCGCCGCCGACCGCTTCGGCTCCGTGAAGATCTCCGCGCTCTGGTTCGCCCTCACCGCGGCCGGCGCGTTGCTGCTCAAGTCGCACCTGCCGCTCGGCGTCACCTACGCCGTCATCGCCCTCACCGGCGTCGTGCTCTTCAGCGCGCAGGTCATGGTCTACGCCGTCACCGGCAGCGTCTACCGCGACAGCGAGCGCGCCGCGGGGCTCGGCATGGTCACCGGCGTCGGCCGGACGGGCGCGGCCTTCGGCCCCTGGCTGATCGGCGTCCTCGCCGCCACCGGCAGCCAGAGCATGGGCTTCACGGCCTTCGCCCTGGCCGGACTCCTCGGCGCAGCGGCCATCGCCCTAGTGCCCCTGGCGCGCCGCAAGGGCGCGCCGGAGGCGACGGAAATTCATACTGCTGAGCGGGCGCCTCAGAACGGGTAGTGCGCCTGCTGCGTCGCCACCGTCAGCCACCGCGTGCTGGAGAACGCCTCGATGCCCCAGCGGCCGCCGAACCGCCCGTACCCGGAGTCCTTGATGCCGCCGAACGGGGCCTGCGGCTCGTCGCCGACGGACTGGTCGTTGACGTGCACGATGCCGGTACGGATACGGCGCGCGACGGTCAGTCCGTGTGTGGCGTTCTCGGTGAGGATGCCGCAGGTCAGGCCGTTCTCCGTGTCATTGGCCAGGGAGATGGCCGCATCGTCGTCGGCGAACGTCTCCAGCACGCAGACCGGCCCGAACGCCTCGCCGTAGTACAGCTCCGCTTCCTTGGTGACGCCGGTCAGCACGGTCGCCGGGTGCACCGCGCCCTCCGGCGCCCCGCCCCCGGTCAGTACCGTGGCGCCCTTGTCCACCGCGTCCTTCACCAGCGCCGCGACGCGCTCCGCGGCGGCCGCGCTGACCAGCGGCCCGACGACCGTGTGCGGCTCGCGCGGGTCACCGGCCGGCAGCGCCGCGACCTTCGCGGTGAACTTCCGAGTGAACTCCTCCGCCAGGCTCTCGTGCACCAGGATCCGGTCGCCGGACATGCAGATCTGACCCGCGTTCATGAACACGCCGAAGGTGACCGCGTCGACCGCGTAGTCCACGTCGGCGTCGTCCAGTACGAGGATCGCGTTCTTGCCGCCGAGCTCCAGCACGGCGGGCTTGAGGTGCTTCGCCGCGTGGGTGCCGATGATGCGGCCGACGCCGGTCGAGCCGGTGAAGTTGACGGCCCGTACGCGGGCGTCGGCGATCAGCGTTTCGGCGACGGCGGCCGCGTCCTCGGGGGCGTTGGTGACCACGTTCAGTACGCCGTCCGGGAGCCCCGCCTCGCGCAGCACATCGGCGACGAACAGCCCGCAGGCCAGCGGCGCGTCCTCGCTCGGCTTGACCACGACGGTGTTGCCGGCCGCGAGCGGGGCGGCGACGGCACGTACACCGAGGATCAGCGGCGCGTTCCACGGCGCGAACGCCCCGACCACACCGAGCGGTTCGCGTACCGCCATGCCCAGCGCGCCGCTCTCCTGGGTGCTGAGCACCTCGCCGCGCGGCGCGGTGATCGCGGCGGCCGCCTCGCGCAGCACGTTCGCGGCGAGCGCGACATTGAAGTGCGCCCACGGCGCCGTGCCGCCGACCTCGTGCGCCATCAGCTCGACGGCCTGCTCGCCCTTGGCGTCGAGCAGGTCGGCGGCCTTGAGGAAGATGGCCCGGCGGGCGAACGGGGCGAGCGCGGCCCACGCGGGGAAGGCCGCGTCCGCCGCGTCCACGGCCCGGGTGATGTCCTCGGGCCCGCCGGCGGCGACGGTCGCGTACACCTCACCGGTGAAGGGGCTGATGTCCTCGGTGGTACGTCCGGAGGCGGCGGGCACGTCCTTGCCGCCGATGAACAGTTCGCGCGTGGTGGCCATGGGACCAATGATGTCAGGGGCCCCCGGGGAGTCGTCGAGGGGTGCCGTGCGGGTGAAGCCGCCGCCGTTCCCCGCGGACCGGCGCCGGGCCCGGGTACGGATCAGCGGGATCAACGGCGTCCTGGCACCCCCGTCCCGACCCCCGAAGCTCAAGGAGTAGTCGACCGTGACATCACAGCGTCCCCGGGGCCCGCGCGCCCTGGCCACCGCCCTGGCGGCCCTTTCGGGCGTACTGGCCCTCGCGTCCTGCGGCTCGGACGATTCCCCGGAGTCCGGCGGATCGCCCAGCGCGACGTCCGCTTCCGGTACCGCGGCCCCGGGCGGCAAGGTGAAGTGCGGCAAGGCGGCCACGCTGCAGGCCTCCGGCTCGACCGCACAGCAGAACGCCATGCGGTTCTGGATCAGGAACTACCAGAAGGCCTGCGACGGCACCCGCATCCAGTACGAAGGGTCCGGCTCCGGCGCCGGTCAGAAGGACTTCCTGGCGGGCCGTACCGCCTTCGCCGGTTCCGACTCCGCGCTGAAGGAATCACAGCGGGACCGGGCCGACAAGGCGTGTGCGGACGGCGGCCGCGCCATCCACCTGCCCATGCTCGGCGGCCCGATCGCCGTCGCCTTCAACCTGTCGGGCGTGGAGAAGCTCGTACTGGACGCCCCCACCCTCGCCCGGATCTTCGACGGGAAGATCACCAAGTGGAACGATCCGGCGATCAAGAAGCTGAACCCCAAGGCCGACCTGCCCGCGGCCGCCATCAAGACCGTCCACCGCTCCGACGAATCCGGCACGACCGACAACTTCACCGCGTACCTGCACGCCGCCACCCCGAGCGCCTGGCCGCACCCGCACGACCAGAAGTGGCGCGGCAAGGGAGGTGACTCCGCCGACGGCTCCTCCGGGCTGGCCGCCAAGGTGAAGGAGACCGAGGGCGCCATCGGCTACGTCGAACTCGCCTACGCGCTCGGCAAGACCCTCCCCACGGCCTCGATCGACAACGGCACCGGAGCGCCGGTCGACCCCACCGTCGTCAACGCCTCGAAGGCGCTGTCCGGCGCGAAGATCGCCGGCTCGGACGGCGACCTGGTCCTCGACCTCGACTACCAGCCCAAGGCCGCCGGCGCGTACCCGATCGGCATGGTCACGTACGAGATCGTCTGCGACAAGGGCAACAAGCCGAAGACCTGGCCCGCCACCAAGGACTTCCTCCTCTACGCCGCCGGCATGCAGGGCCAGCAGGACCTGTCCTTCCAGGGCTACGCCACCCTCCCCGCCAAGGTCATGGACAAGGTGCGCAGCAAGCTCGACGGCATCTCCTGACCTGCGAAAATTCTTCGGCACGGCCGCCCTGCGGTTCTCGTGGCCCGTAGTCGGCAGTCGCACACTCACTGGTCGAACCGGCTCTCGACCTGTGCATTCCAGGGGAAGCGGTTCCCCCTGTCTCCCTTTCCAAGGTCCTACCGCGACCGCAGCATCGACGACCGAAGACTGACCCTCGTGTCGATGCTGCGGAAAACGGCATCGATCGGCCTGTCCGGCGACGAATTCCGCAGCCATGTACGCCTTGACGCTCCGGATCTCGTCGGGCTTCTATATGCGCCGGGAGCAGAGCAAGCTCACCGGCCGCCCCGTCATCGGACGGGTGATCGCCGGTCAGCTCGGAAGCACGACCCAGCCGTCTACGGAGGCGATAAGGCTCCCGCCAGTACATGTCACACCCAGTCGATCGGAACCGCTCCATGACCGACATCCTCAGCCAGCCACCCGCCGGTGACCGCACCGCGGTGACCACCGACGCCGCCGACGCCGCGGGCCAGGACAGCCCGAAGACGCTGAAGCGCTCGATCGGCGTCATCGGCGGCACCCTGCTGACCCTGTCCTGCGTCACGCCCGCCTCCACGCTCTTCGTGGTGGTGCCCGACCTCTTCGCCGACCTCGGGACCTTCACCGCCCTGACCATCGCGATCGGTTCCGTCCTCTGCATCGCGGTGGCGTTCTGCTACTCGGAGCTGGGCACCCTGATCCCGAGCGCCGGCGGCGAGTACGCCATGGTCTCGACGCTGACCGGGCGGCTGGCCGGCTGGCTGGTGTTCGTCCTCTCCCTGTTGGTTGTCATGATCGTGCCGCCTGTGATCGCCATGGGCACCGCGGACTACCTCGCCCCCGTGGTCCACATACCGGCCCCGATCGCCGGCGCCGCGGTGATGCTCCTGGCCACCCTCGCCGGCCTGCTGGACCTGCGCGCCAACGCCTGGATCACCGGCATCTTCCTGGTCCTGGAGGTCGTCGCCGCGGGCGTCGTGGCGGTACTGGGCTTCGCGCACGCCGAGCGCGGCGGCTCCGCGCTCCTGCACGGCGAGGTCGCCGGGCCCACCGGCGCCCCCGGCCCGGTCACCGCGCTGCTCATCGTCTCCGGCCTGGCCATCGCCCTCTTCGTCACCCAGGGCTTCTCCACCGCGGTCTACCTCTCCGAGGAGCTGGAGAACCCGCGCCGCAACGTCGCCCGTACCGTGCTGGCCACCCTGGCGATCTCCGCCGCGGTCATCCTGATCCCGGTCATCGCGATCACCCTCGGCGCCCCCAGCATCGAAGCGCTCACCTCGGGCGACCTCAGCACCATGGTCACCGCCTGGAGCAACTCGGCGGTCGGCACCTTCGTCAGCCTCTGCGTCGCCCTGGCCATCATCAACGCCGGAATTGTCATGGTCATCCAGAATTCCCGCGTACTGTTCGCCTCCGCCCGCGACAAGGCCTGGCCCCGGCCGGTCAACGAGGGGCTGTCCCGCCTCGGCCGCTTCGGCTCCCCGTGGGTGGCGACCCTGGTCGTCGGCCTCCCCGGCGCGGCCCTGTGCTTCGTCAACCTCGACACGCTCTACGGCGTGACCGGCGTCTCCGTCAGTGGCATGTACCTGCTCGTCGCCATCGCGGCGCTCGCGGCCCGGCGCGGCGCCCACAAGAAGATGCCCGCCTGGCGGATGCCGCTGTGGCCCGCGGTTCCGCTGCTGCTGATCGTCGTCCTCGTCTACATCCTCAGCCAGCAGGAGCTGCAGTACCTCCTGTGGACCGGCGGCATCATGGCCGCGGCAACGCTGTACTGGGCCCTGTACCTCCGCCCTCGCCAGGACACCCACTGGCTGGTGACGCTCCCGGAGGACACCCGCCTCCAGGAGACCGAGACCGAGACCGAGAGCGAGGCCGACGCCGAGCCGGTCGGCATTCCCGCCCAGGCGACCGCCGAGACCCGCTGACGGCCGCCGCGCCACCTCCCCAGTTTTCGATCGCGACGGCGTGGAACGCGTCTGGGTGTACTGCAGTCGTGGACGAGGGAGGTGGCGCCGTGCCCAGCTTGAGCAGCCGAGTCCTGTTGCTCGTCGCGTCGGCGCTGGGACACCGGATGGGGTACCGCGACCCGGTCGAGGTGCGGCGGAAGGTCGAGCGGCAGCAGCGGCGGCCCGCCGCGTTCGGGCCGCCCAAGCGGCTGGACCGGCACTGCCGGGTCACCGCCCACTTCCGCCACGGGTGGCCCTGTTACGAGGTGGTCCCGCGGGACGGTGCCGTGCGCAGGCAGGTGCTGTACCTGCACGGCGGTGCCTACATAGAGGAAGTCGGCGACAACCACTGGAACCTGGTCGAGAAGCTGGCGACCAGTGGTGCCGCGCGGGTGGTCGTACCGGTGTATTCGCTCGCCCCGCGCGGCACCGCCTCCGCGGTCATCCCCGAACTGACCGTACTGGCGGCCCGGCTCACCGCGGACGAGCCGCTGCCCACCGTGTTCATGGGTGACTCGTGCGGCGGCGGGCTGGCCGTGACGCTGGCCCAGCGGCTGCGGGACACCGGCGGCACCCCGCCGGCCGAGCTGGGGCTGATCTCGCCCTGGCTCGACGCCGTACTGGACAACCCGAACATCACGGACCTGCAGCCGCACGACCCCATGCTGGGGGTGGCGGCACTGCGCTACTGCGGCGCGTTGTGGGCCGGGGATCTGGACCTGGCCCATCCCTGGGTGAGCCCGGTGCGCGGCAGCCTGGCCGGTCTGCCGCGTACGACGGTGTTCGCCGGCACTCGCGACATCCTCACCGCCGACGCCCGCCGCTTCCGCGACCTGGCGACGTCCGAGGGCGTCGACGTGGACTACAACGAGGCGCCGGGCCAGATCCACGTCTACCCGCTGTGGCCCATACCCGAGGGCCATCAGGCATGCCGCCACCTGCTCGCCTCGCTGCCGGCGCCCGCCTCCTCATCGCTCGCCAAGCAGTGAGAAGGCGGGGCGGGGCGGGGCGCTCAGCTCAGCGTGCGCAGCATCGAGGCGTCGAACGGTACGAGCTCGTCGGTGCGGCCCTCGAAGATCTTGGCGGCCCACTCGGGGTCGCCGAGCAGCGCCCGGCCCACGGCCACCAGATCGAACTCGTCGCGCTCCATCCGGTCCAGCAGCCGGTCGATGCCCGCGACACCGGCCTGCTTGCCCTGGAACGCCTGAATGAACTCGTTGTCGAGGCCGACGGAGCCGACGGTGACGGTCGGCAGCCCGGAGAGCTTCTTGACCCACCCGGCCAGGTTCAGGTCCGAGTCCTCGAACTCCGGCAGCCAGTAGCGGCGCGTCGAGGCGTGGAAGGAGCTCACGCCCGCGGCGGTGAGCGGCGCCACGATCGCGTCCAGCTCCTCCGGGGTGTCGGCGAGCCGGGCCTCGTAATTGCCCATCTTCCACTGCGACATCCGGAAGAGGATCGGGAAATCGGGGGAGACCGCCGCGCGGCAGGCGGCCGCGATCTCGGCGGCGAAGCGGGTACGGGCCACGGGGTCGCCGCCGTACGCGTCGGTGCGCCGGTTGGTGCCCGACCACAGGAACTGGTCGATGAGGTAACCGTGCGCGCCGTGCAGCTCGATGCCGTCGAAGCCGATGCGCTCGGCCGCGCGGGCCGCCTCCGCGAACGCCGCGATGACATCGTCGAGGTCCTGCTGCGTCATGGCGTGCCCGGACGGCGTGCCGTCGAGACCGAGGCCGGACGGGCCGGACGGCGGGGCGTCGGGGAACGGCGGCGCGCCCGCCTGCCGGGCCATGCCCACGTGCCACAGCTGCGGCATGATCGTGCCGCCCGCCGCGTGCACCGCCTCGACGACCTTCCGCCAGCCGTCGAGCGCGTCCGCGCCGTGGAAGCGGGGGACGGCGCCGCTGGTACCGGCCGCCGGGTGATCGACGTACGTACCCTCGGTGATGATCAGGCCGACGCCGCCCGCGGCACGGCGCGCGTAGTACTCCGCGACATCGGCGCCCGGGACGCCGCCCGGCGAGAACTCGCGGGTCATCGGCGCCATGACGACGCGGTTGGGCACGGTCAGCCCGCCCAGGGAGAAGGGGCGAGAGAGCACCTGGGCCGCGCGGGCGGCGGGGTCGCTGGAGGTCACGGGTGGTTCTCCTCAAGGCGGCGTGCGAGGGGAGAACGCCGCCGGTAGGCGTACGTTCCGCTGTTTCGCAACGCCCGCCGCCAGCATGGTCATCCGTGTTTCACTGTCGCCTGCGCCACAGTGGGTCGCACAGGCCCGCAGAGGCTCTCAGGCACCGACGGTGAGGTGCTCCGAAGCCCAGGCGGCGAGCTCGCGGCCGCACTCCGCCACCGACTCCTGCCACGTCCTGGCCGCGTCGTCGCCCGCCTCGTCGCTGACGTGCTTGACGAGGCGCACCGGCACACCGGCCTGCTGCGCGGCGGCCACGACCGCGTACCCCTCCATGTCCACCAGCGCGGCGTGCGCCGCCAGACGGTCGCGGGCCGCGTCGTCGGCGATGAAGGAGTCGCCGGTCGCCAGCACCGGTCCGCCCGCGTCCGCCAGCTCCAGCGGCGCGCCGTACATCTGGCCCGTCAGCGCGGCCAGCATCGCGCTGTCCAGGTCGTGCTGGATCACCGAGCCGATCACATGCGTGCCCCGCCAGCCGGGGCGCAGCGCGCCCGCGGTGCCCAGGTTGACGATGCCGGAGGGGCGGGGGCCGCGCGCCAGTACGGTGGCGAGTGCGGTCGCCGCGTTCACCTTGCCGATGCCCGTCAGCAGGACCGGGAAGTCGGCGCCGAGGAACTGCGCCTCTTCCTTGACGGCGACCACGAGCAGCGGCCGGTCGGCAGTGATCTCTCCGATGAGTTCCATGGACGCAACGCTAACCTCACGCGTTTCGGCCCAGGGGGTCGGGGCGGGCCGCTGACCAGCGGACGGGCGATAAAGTGGCAGCCGCATCGATGGCGGACGAGGGGTGGCATGGACATCCGCAGAGGGCTCGGCGGACTCGGCCGCGCGGCGCTGCCGAGCATGACGCTGCTGCGTGAACTGACCGACCAGATCGTGCTGGACACGGTCTTCGAGCAGGCGCCCATCACCCGCGCCGAGGTCGCCCAGGTGACCGGCATCTCCAAGACGACCGTCTCCGAGGCGGTGCGCCGCCTGGAGGGCGCGGGCCTGCTGCTGCCGGCCGGCGCCCAGACCGGCAGGCAGGGCCGGGTGGGTACGTACTACAAGGTCGCGGCGGACGCCGGCTTCGTCCTCGCGGCCTCGCTGGACTCCACCGAAGTACGGCTGACCGCCGCCGACCTCTTCGGCACGCCCTTCCACGAAACCTCGGCGCCGCCCGCCGGATCGGGTGAGCCCGCCGACGCGGCCGGGCAGCTGCGCGCGATGGTGCGCGACGCGATCGCCGGCAGCCGCGGCGCGCGTGGCCCCCTGCTCGCGGTGGGCCTGTCCGTGGCCAACCCGGTCGACCCCGCCACCTCGGCGGTGATCCCGCTGCCCGAGACGCCGCACCCCGCCGGTCTCTTCCAGCCCCGGGAGGCGCTGGCCGGCGTGACCGACGCGCCGCTGCTGGTGGAGAACGACGTCAACCTCGCCGCGCTCGCCGAGCGGTGGCACGGCGCGACGGGGGAGGCGGGCAGCTGCGCGTACGTCCACATCGGCGCCGGGATGGGCATGGGCCTGGTGATCGGCGACGAACTGGTGCGCGGCGCCCGGGGGTTGGCCGGGGAGATCGGCTACCTCGGCGGCAGCCACGACCGGGCGGGCGGCCGCCATGGCTTCGCGCGGGCGGTGGCGGAGGGCTTCGCCGTCGGGGGCGGGACCGGTGGTGGGGCGGCCGGGCTCCAAGGCCCCGCCGCCGTCGAGGCCGCCCGTACGATCCTGGACCGGGCCGCCGAGGGCGACGCCGAGGCCCTCTCCGTGGTGGCACGCGAAGGCCGCACCATCGGTGAAGCCGTCGCCGCCGTCTGCGCGGTCGTCGACCCCGAAGTCGTCCTCCTCGGCGGCCCCATCGGCGCCCACCCCGCACTGCTCGAACCGGTCCGCACCACCGTCGACGCCCTCGCCCCGCTGGCCCCGCGCGTGGAAACCGGCACGCTGGGCGAAAACGCCGCCCTCCGCGGCGCTCTCGCCCTGGCCGTCCGCCGCGGCCGCACGGACCTGTGGGCCCGCGCCAACAGCTGACCCGCCGGGCTCCCTGACCGGTGTGCAGCCGTCGGCTACCGGTACCGCACGAAGAGAATCCCGTGTACGTCCTCGCCGTGCGGCGCGCTGTAGAGGTGCGGTGCGTCGGCGCGCCAGTGGGCGTACTCGCCCGGGCCCGCCGTCTGGAGTGCCGCCGGGTCGCCCACCACGGCGGTGCCCGCCAGCACCATCAGGCTCTCCGAGGTGTCCGCGATGTGCGCGGCGGACTCCTGGACGCTGCCCGCGGCGATGCGGATGCGGAAGATGTCGGTGACGGCCGGCGGTTCCTCGAAGCGCTCGATGAGGACGGCGGTGACGGCGCTGCCCGAGACGCCTTCGGACCGCGCCTCGAAAGCGTGCCGCGGATGGTCGCTGAGGACCGCGCTGAGCGGACTGTTGAGCGCGGTGGTCAGCGCGTACAGCGTCTCCAGCGTGGGGTTGCGCTGTCCGCCCTCCAGCTCCGAGAGCGTTCCCTTGCCCACGCCGGAGCGCCGCGCCAGCTCGGACAGGGACAGGCGTTGCTGCTGGCGAAGTTCCCGTAGCCGGCGCCCCACCTCGTCGTTCAGACCCATGCCGCGCGCGTCCGTTCCCGTCGTTCGACCGTCATTGACGAGCGACCAGCTTACTCTCTACTGTTCCGTAAACGGAACGTTCTATAAACGGAACGCAGCGGAACGAAGAGAACGACGAACGGTATGTCCCTGATGGCCATGGATCGAATACGCGCCGCCGCCCCGCCCACGGCGGTCGTCGCCGGACTGATCGCGGTGACCGTGGGCGTCACCAGCTCGGCCGCCCTCATCTTCACCGCCGCCAAGGCGGCCGGCGCGGACTCCCGCGAGATCTCCTCCTGGATGCTCGCCCTCAGCGTGGGCATGGCCTGCACCGGCATCGGCCTCTCCGTCCGCTACCGGGCGCCCGTGGTGATCGCCTGGTCGACACCGGGCGCGGCCCTCCTGATCACGAGCCTGAACGGCGTGTCGATGGCCCAGGCGGTGGGCGCTTTCGTGTTCTCCGGGCTGCTCATCCTCGCCAGCGGGGTGACGGGCTGGTTCGCCCGCGCCATGGACCGCATCCCCGTACCGATGGCGGCCGCGCTGCTCGCGGGGGTCCTGCTCCAGTTCGGTACCGGCCTCTTCACCACCATGCACAGCAGCTTCGCCGTGGCCTTCCCGATGTTCGTGGCGTACCTGCTCGGGCGCCGGCTGCTGCCCCGGTACGCCGTACTGCTCGCCCTCGCCGCCGGCATCGTCGCCACGGTGTTCACCGGCGGCTGGCACGCGGAGCGGGTGCGGCTCTCCGTGGCCACGCCGGTGTTCGTCACCCCGGAATTCGACTGGAAGGTCCTGATCAGCGTCGGCGTCCCGCTGTTCGTGGTCACCATGGCCTCCCAGAACCTCCCCGGCGTCGCGGTGCTCCGGGGCGCGGGCTACGACGTACCGGTCTCGCCGCTGATGACCTGGACCGGCGCCGCGAACCTGCTGCTGGCGCCGTTCGGCGCGTACGGCCTCAACCTCGCGGCGATCACCGCGGCCATCTGCACCAGCGAGACGGCCCACCCCGACCGTCGTAAGCGCTACATCGCCGCCGTCTGGGCCGCCGTCTTCTACCTGTGCGTCGGCGTCCTCGGCGCGACGGTGGCATCCCTGCTCGACGCCATGCCGCACCCTCTCGTCCTCGGCATCGCCGGCATCGGCCTGCTCGCCACCGTCACCAGCTCGCTGGCCACGGCTCTGTCCGACGCCGCGTCCCGCGAAGCGGCCGTCGTCACCTTCCTCGCCACGGCCTCCGGCGTGACCCTGCTCGGCATCGGCTCCGCCTTCTGGGGCCTGCTGGCAGGCGTCCTCACCAGCGTGATCCTCTCGGCGGGCGGCAAGCAGCGAAAGCCGGACGCTCCCGCACCGCCCGGTGAGCGACGTCAGGGGGCCACGGAGCGCACCAGGATGACGGCGTAGCGGCACTCTTCCGCGGTGTTGTTGGCGAAGGCGCGCGGGGCCGGGGCGCCGAGTTCGAGCGTGTCGCCCGCCGCCAGTTCGTGGATCTCGTCGCCCTCGTGGAAGGTGAGCCGGCCGTCCAGTACCCAGACGATCTGCTGTACGAAAGCGAATGCCGCGGCCGGATACGGTACGTGCGCGCCGGCCGGCAGCCGGATCTCGGCGATCTCCGCGGGGAACCGCGGACCGGAGATCTGGCGGCGCCGGTACCCGGTGGCCGGATCCCGCCACTCCCCGGCGGCGTCCACGAGCCCACCGTCCTCGTTGCCCCTGTCGTCCGTGGCACCCTCCGCCATCGCGAGCAGCGAGGAGACGCTGATCCGGAAGGCGCCGGAGAGCTTGCCGAGGACGACGGCGGTCGGGCTGCTCTCGCCGCGCTCGATCCGATGCACCATGGCGCGGGAGACGCCGGAGGCCTCGGCCAGCTGCGCCAGGGTCCACCGGCGCCGCTCCCGCTCGGCGCGTACCCGTGCCCCGATGCGGCTCACCAGAGGATCTACCATATTGGACATGGATCCAATATATGAGAAGGAGTCGGGGGCAGCGGTCGCGGTGGCGGAAGCGGCGACGGTGCGCCCGGCGCGGTCCGGTGACCTGGACGCCATTCTCGCCATTCGCAACGATGCGATCGAGAACTCGACCGCATTGTGGACGGAGACGCTCCAGACGCCCGCCGAGGGCGCCGCCTGGCTCGCCGCGTTCCTGGACAAGGGCGCGGCATTCGTCGCCGAGCGCGAGGGCGAGGTCGTCGGCTTCGGCGTCTACGCGCCCTGGCGGCCGCTGGAGGGCTTCCGGTACTCCGCGGAGAACTCCGTCTACGTCCGTACCGACCGTCATGGCCTGGGCGTCGGATCCGCGCTCCTGGACGCTCTCATCACCTCCGCGCGAGCAGCCGGCTACCACCTCATGATCGCCGACATCGAGTCGGGCAACGCCGCCTCGATCCGCCTGCACGAACGCTTCGGCTTCCAGCACGCCGGCACCGTACGCGAGGTCGGCACCAAGTTCGGCCGCTGGCTGGACCTGACGATCATGCGCCTCGCCCTGACGTGAGCCGTGCCCGGTGCCGCTGGCTCAGCGGCAACGAGTACCGCAGGATGCGGGCCCAGCAGGACGCGTACTGGCGGGGCAGTGAGCCCGTGACGTAAGGGATTCCGTACCGTCGGCAGATGTCCCGCACGCGGGGCGCGAGCTGTCCGTAACGGTTGCTGGGCAGATCGGGGAAGAGATGGTGCTCGATCTGGTGGCCGACGTTGGCGCTGAGGATGTGGAAGAGGGGGCTGCCACGGAAGTTGGCGGCTCCCTGGATCTGCCGCAGGTACCACTGCCCGCGCGTCTCGTCGGCGACCTCCTCCTCGGTGAAGTCCCGTACGTCCCACGGGAAGTGTCCGCATTCCAGGATCACGTGCAGCCACAGGCTGCGCACCGTGTTGGCGGTCAGGTTGCCCAGCAGGCAGGGCAGCGCGGACGGCCCGGCGAGCGCGGGGAAGAGCAGATAGTCCTTGGCGAGCTGGCGGACGGATTTCCCGGCGAGGGCACGGAGCTCGCCCAGCAGCCGCCGGGGTGACTTGCGACCGCGGAGGACCTCGTCGAACGCCAGGTCGTACAGGGCGATCCCCGGTTCGAAGAACGGGGCGAAGAGTACGTTGAGGAGCGGCTGGGCCAGGTGGACCGGGCGCCAGGGCTGCCGGGGGCTCAAGCGCATCAGCGCGTAGCCGAAATCGCGGTCGCGTCCGACGACGTTGGCCCAGACGTGGTGCTGGTGGTTGTGGGCTTCCTTCCACAGATCCGCCGGCGGGAGGAAGTCCCACTCCCAGGTGGTGGAGTGGACGGCGGGATCGCCCATCCAGTCCCACTGGCCGTGCAGGATGTTGTGGCCGAGTTCTCCGGCCGCCAGGATCTTGGCGGTGGCGAGCATGGCCGTACCACCCAGCCAGGCGGGCGGGAGGAGAGACACCGCGAGGGCGGCACGGCCGCCCGCTTCCAGGCCGCGCTGTACGGCGATCACGGTGTGGATGTAGCGCATGTCCTCGGCGCCGCGCTCCGCGATGACCTCGGCCCGGAGCCGGTCCAGCTCCTCGGCCAGGGCATCGAGCCGCTCCGGCGAAAGACGGTCACTGCCGATGTCAGCACCAGTGTCAGCACCAGTGTCGGCACCGGCCCCGGCGGACGACGGGCGTGACGGACGTGACGGACGCGTGGTGTCGGCGTGCGCGGCTGCGGTGGTCCTGGTGGGCGCGGTCACGGTGTCCTCCTCGGAACCGGAGTGTCGGAGGCGTTGGGCAGGGCCTCGACGGCCCGCAGGCGAAGGTCTCGCGCCGGCCGCCCGCCGGCGCCGGGGAGTAGAGCGGTCACACGCACTCTCCTGTTCCGCGACTCGGACCGGGTGCGCCAGCGTAACCAGCGTTCAGAATCGCCCCACGGACCCGTCGCAGCCATCAGGCCACCGGCCACGGTCCCGTCCGCCGCGGCTCGACCAGCGACCTCCCGGTCGGTCGTGCCCCACGCGGCACAGTCACCCCGCTCCTGACGCCTCGGCGAGCAGCGAAGACAGCCGAAAGCGGCCCGGAGAAGTTCTTGATGGCTTCTTCATAGGTTCTTCATCAGGGCGGTTCTACATTCGGCGGGTCCGGTCCCGGTGGGCCGGGCGGTGGTCGAGGGGTGAGGAGCGCAAGGATGGGTTCGCGTCGGTGGTTCGGGGGACGGTTGCTGGTCGGGGCGGTGTCGGTGGTGGCGCTGACGGTGACCGGCTGCGGGAGCGACGGCGGCGGGGACGACATCGCGTCCGCCGGTAACGGCAAGCCCGGCGCGAGCGCGACCAAGAGCGGCGCCGGTGAGCTGGCCGAGTACGTCGAGGGGCAGCGCAAGTGGGTCGAGTGCCTGCGTGACGCGGGGCTCGACGTCCCCGACCCGGACGCCAAGGGCCGGGTCGACTTCGGTGACAACGCCAAGTGGAAGCGCGACCAGAAGGCCCTCCAGGCGCAGGAGAAGTGCGCGGACCTCAGCCTGCCCGTCCCCGACAGCGTCCAGAAGGAGCAGCAGCCCGAGCTCTCCAAGGAGGAGATCGGGAAGAACCGGGAGTACGCGAAGTGCATGCAGGAGCACGGCGCTCCCGACTTCCCCGACACCGGTGAGGACGGCCACTTCCGGGACGTCCAGTGGGATTCCACGTCGGCCGGTGCGAAGCGGGCCGCGCGCAAGTGCGCCTCGATCATCGGCATCCCGGAGAACGCGCCCACGCCCAAGGGCTGACGGGCAGGAACAGGATCCGACGGGGCGGGGGCAGTAATCCATGGACACGGGACGGGAATCGGAGAGCCGCGCCGACGGCCGGAGAGCCGGGCGGCCCAGGCGCGGCCCCGTGCTCGTGGGGGCCGGGATTCTCCTGGTCGCCGGGGTCAGTACGGTCGGCGCCCTCGGGCTGGGCGGGGGCGGCGCGGACGCCGGTCAAGAGGGGCGGGGCAGGAGCAGCCAGGCGGTACCGGTCACCCGTGGCACGCTGACCGACCAGACGGAGATCGACGGCCGGCTCGGCCACGGCCCCGAAGTCCCGTTCCCCGTCAAGGCGAAGGGAACGGTGACCTGGCTGCCCGAGACGGACCGGACGATACGGCGTGGCGGGACCGTACTGCGCGTCGACGACCGTCCGGTGGTGCTGCTGTACGGCAGCCTGCCCATGTATCGCGATCTGGGGATGGTGGAGCCGGAAGCGGCGACAGCGGGCGGCGACGAGGCCAGTGGCAGTGGTGCCGGGGCCAAGGACGCCGACGGAGTCACCGACATCGACGGCGGCACCCCGCCCACGCAGCAACCCGCGCCGCCATCCCGACCGACCCCCCTGCGCGGCATGGACGTCAAGCAGTTCGAGACCAACCTCCAGGCGCTCGGCTACTCGGGCTTCACCGTGGACGACACGTACACCACGCTGACCGCCGACGCCGTCAAGCGCTGGCAGAAGGACCTCGGACTGCCGCAGACCGGCCGGGTCGACGCTGGTGACATCGTTTACGCGTCCGGTCCGGTACGGATCGCCGGCACCAGCGTGCGGGTCGGGGCCGAAGCCGCCGGCAGTCCGGTGAGTTACACCCGTACCTCCCGCATGGTCACCGTCGCCGCGCCCGCCGCCGACACCGACTGGGCGCGACGGGGCAGCGAGGTCACCGTGGAACTCGCCGACGGGCGTTCGGTGCAGGGCAAGGTCGCAAGCGTGGGCAAGGACGCGTCCGCCGCCGCGGGCGAGGGCAACGCCGAAGGCGAGGACGGCGGCGGCGACGCGGGCGTGAAGGAGGCCACCGTGTCCGTAGTGATCACCTTCGACGACCAGGACGCGCTGGGCAGGATGGAGAGCGGCCCGGTCACCGTTCGGTATGTGGTCGAGCAGCGGAAGGGCGTACTGAACGTTCCGGTCGCCGCGCTGGTGGCCCTGGCCGAGGGCGGCCACGGTCTGGAACTGGCCGACGGCAGTGGCAAAGACACCGACGGGGCGAGCCGCTTCGTACCCGTCAAGACCGGGCTGTTCGCCAACGGCCGGGTCGAGGTGAGCGGACCCGAGGTCCACGAGGGCATGAAGGTGAGAATCCCCAAGTGACCTCCCAAGCGACCCCCCAAGTGATCTCCCAAGCGACGCCCCACGTCGTCGAGTTCGCCGCCGTGACCAAGACCTACCCCGGCCACGTCACAGCGGTGGACCGGGTCGATCTGGCCATCGAGTACGGCGAACTTGCCTGCGTCGTCGGCCACTCCGGCTCGGGGAAGTCGACCATGCTGCATCTGATGGGCACGCTCGACCGGCCGTCCAGCGGCCGCGTCACCGTCGACGGCCACCCGGTCGCCGAACTGTCGGACCGGGAGGTCTCCGCACTGCGCGCGCAGCGCATCGGATTCGTGTTCCAGCAGTTCCATCTGGCCGTGGGCGTACCGGTACTGGACACCGTCGCCGACGGGCTGCTGTACGCGGGTATCCCGTTGCGGGAGCGACGGCGCCGGGCTGCGGACGCGCTGACCCGGGTGGGTCTCGACCACCGGATCGACCACCTGCCGCACCAGCTATCCGGCGGCGAGCGGCAGCGGGCCGCGGTCGCCCGTGCCGTCATCGGCGAACCGGCCCTGCTGCTCGCCGACGAGCCCACCGGAAACCTCGACTCGGCCTCCGGTGCCGCGGTACTGGAGCTGCTGCGCGACCTGCACACGGCGGGCACCACGGTCGTGGTCATCACGCACGACCGGGAGATGGCTGCGGCCTTCGACCGCCGGGTGGAGATGCGCGATGGCCGGATCATCGCCGACAGCGGCCGTACCGGGCCTGAGGGGGAGCGATGAGCCGCCGAGCGCGTACGACTTCGCTGCGTCCCGCCCGCCTCGGCCCCGCCGACCTCGTCCGGCTCGGCGGGACCGGGCTGCGTACCCGGCCGTTGCGGGTCTTCCTGTCCGCGTTGGGTATCGCGATCGGGGTCGCCGCGATGGTCGCCGTCGTCGGCATCTCCAGCTCCAGCCGGGCCGAGGTCGACCGCAGGCTCGATGCGTTGGGTACCAACATGCTGCGCGTCGCCCCTGGTCAGACCCCGGACGGCCGCAAGACCCGCCTCCCGCAGGAGGCGGTGCCCATGATCCGGCGGATCGGGCCCGTGCAGCAGGTGGCGGCAGTCGGGGTGCTCGACGGCGCCGCGATCTACCGCAACGCGCACATCCCGGTGGGGCGGACCAGCAGCGTCCAGGTGGCGGCGGCCGAGCCGCGGCTGCTGCCGGCGATCGGCGGCAGGGTCAGTACGGGCCGGTGGCTCGCCTCGGCGACCGAGGAGTACCCGGCGGTGGTACTCGGCGCCGAGGCGGCCCGGCGGCTGGACGCGTACACCCCGGGGATGCGGCTGTGGCTGGGCGGCAAGTGGTTCTCGCTCGTGGGCGTGCTGGAACCGGCCCCGCTCGCCCCGGAGATCGACAGTTCGGCGCTGGTCGGGTGGCAGGCGGCGCGGACGTATCTGCGCTTCGACGGCCATCCGTCGACCGTGTACGTACGTGCCCGGGACGACCGCGTGACGGCGGTACGGGACGTCCTCGCGGCCACCGCGAACCCGGCGCAGCCGAACGAGGTACTGGTCTCCCGGCCCTCCGACGCGCTGGCGGCCCGGGAGGCCACCGAGTCCGCGCTGACCGGGCTGCTGCTCGGCCTCGGCGGGGTCGCGCTGCTGGTGGGCGGCGTCGGGGTGGGCAACACCATGGTCATCTCGGTGCTCGAACGCCGCCCGGAAATCGGTCTGCGCCGCGCGCTGGGCGCCACCAGCGGCCAGATCCGCGGCCAGTTCGTCGCCGAGTCGCTGCTGCTCTCCGCACTGGGCGGCCTCGGCGGGACGGTACTCGGTACGGCCATCACCGCCGCGTACGCATACGTACGCGACTGGCCGACCGAGGTACCGGTATGGGCCGCCGGCGCGGGCATCGCCGTCACGCTGCTGATCGGCGCGACAGCGGGCCTCTACCCGGCGGTCCGGGCCGGCCGACTCTCCCCGACCGAGGCACTCGCGGGCTGAGAACCTGTCCCTCGAGCACGAGCTCTATCAGGGGGCGTGACCCGGGGACCGCATGCCGAGCCACTGCTCGGCGTCCCAGGCATGAAAGCGCTCTACCTCGGTGAACGCCAGCTTTGCCGCGAGGCGCATCGAGCCGACGTTGGCGGTCTGGGTGGCGAGCACCACCGGCTCGCCGGGAAGTACGCTGCCGAACCAGTCGAGCGCTGCGGCGCACGCCTCGGTTGCGTACCCGAATCCCCACGCTCGCGGCAGGAACAGGTAGCCGAGATCGACCTTCCCCGCGGCAGCCGGGCGGCGGTGCTCCGGTGTTCTCCTGAGCAGGACCTGGCCGATCATCGCCCCGTCGAGATCGACAACGAAACTCCCGGGCCGCCGCCCGGGCACCTCGGGCATCTCGCGCTCAAGCTCGTCACGCGGGCGGGGGCCGCCGAGGTAGGTGTGCACCTCCGGCGAGGCGTGCAGCTCGATGAACGCCGCACGGTCGCGGGCCTCGGGCTCACGGAGCACGAGCCTCTCGGTCCTGATCGGGGAAGGTGGCCAGGCGACGGGTCCGAGCTCAGTCATGCCGGCCAGCCAATCAGCAGGCTCGGCAACGCTCAAGACTCGCGGACCGAGGCACTCGCGGCTGAGGCGTCATCCGGTGGGCCCCGGCCCCGCGGGCAGTGTCACCGTGAACACCGTCCCCACCCCCACCGCACTCTCCACCTCGATCGTCCCCCGGTGGTCGTGCACGATCTGGCGGGCGATGGACAGGCCCAGGCCGCTGCCGCCGGTGGTGCGGCCGCGGGCCGCGTCCGCGCGCCAGAAGCGGTCGAAGAGGTGTGGCAGGTCCTGGGCCGGGATGCCCGTGCCGGTGTCGCGGACCTGGAGGACCGCCAGGTCGTCGCGGGCGGAAAGCGTCAGTGTGACCGTGCCGCTCGGCGCCGTGGCCCGTATGGCGTTGCCGATCAGGTTGCCGATGACCTGGCGCAGTCGGTCGGCGTCGGCGACCGCGTACGTCCGCTCCGGTGCTGCCACCTCCAACGCGATCCCGGCGTTCTCGGCCTGGGCGCGGTGGGCGGTGCGGCAGGTCTCCAGCAGGTCGCGCAGTTCGATGTCGGCGCGGTGGTAGGTGAGCGCGCCGGCCTCGGCGAGCGCCAGGTCCTGCAGGTCGTCCACGATGCGTTGCTGCAGCATCGCTTCCTCGTGGAGGGACGCGAGGAGTTCGGGCGTCGGCTCCACGACCCCGTCCTGAAGTGCTTCCAGGTAGCCGCGCAGGTTGGCCAGGGGAGTGCGCAGCTCGTGTGCGATGTCGCCGGTGAGGCGGCGTTGGCGTTCCTCACCTGCTTGGAGGGAGTCCGCCATCTTGTTGAAGGCGCGCCCCAGTTCGGCGATCTCGTCCCGTCCGGAGACCGGGACCCGCTGCCCCAGCTCGCCGTCGCCCAGGCCCCGGGCGGCCAGCGTCAGGGCGCGGATCGGGCGCAGTACGGCCCTGCTCAGCAGCAGCGCGCCGAGGATGGCCGCGAGGGCGACGCCGACCGCGACGGCCACCGTGGGCGCGGCGGCCAGGGTGGGCGGGGATTCGTCGCGTACCCCGAGGCGGACCTGGAGCCGCGGTGGCGCGGCCGTACCGATCCGTTCGTCGAAGACCCGCTGCAAGCATGTCGCGAACCGCCGTTCGCCCGTGCACTTCTGGACCGCCGCGTGGTCCTGGGCGGCCTTCGGGTCGGAGGCCGCCGCCGGCTCCTTGCACTGCGCCGGTGCCTCGCCGTTGGTACTGATGCGGGGGACGCCGGCACTGTTCGGCCGGGCCGTCACCGTGGCCCCGGCCCGGGTCAGGCAGGCGGCGTAGGCCGCGGCCGCCCGGTACTCGCCGATCGCGGTCACCGTGCGCTTGACCGAGGCCAGCGGTACCTGGTCCGTCGGCAGCCGCAGTGTGGGGCGCGGGTCGACCAGGACCGGGGGCTGGCGGCTCACCGCGCGCGGCTCGCGGCCGGTGAGGGCGTCGGAGTCGGCGAGCAGTTCGTCGGCCTCCGTGGCGACCCAGATGCGCTGGCCGGTGTCCTTCGCCAGCCGGCTCACCGTGGGGGAGATGCCTTCCCAGGTGCCGTGCGCGAAGCCGTAGGCGTACAGCTCGCCGGTGATACGGGAGACCACCTGCCGCCCGGCGGTGACGGAATCGGCGGCCTGCCGGGTCGCCTGACGCCACGTCAGCCAGGCGGTCGCGGCCGTGGCGGCCATCGCGACAAGCATCAGCAGGGCGAGCGCCCGCAGCCGGAAACTCACCGGACCTCACCCTGCCCCGCCGCCAGCCGGTACCCCCGCCCGTAGACCGTCTCCACATACCGCGGGCTGTCCGGGCCGCCGCCCTTCTCCAGCTTCCGCCGGAGGTTCATCACATGCGCGTCGACCGTGCGCTCCAGGACGTTCTGATCGAATCCGAAGACCCGGTCGATGATCTGGGCCCGGGTGAACGCCCGGCCGGGCTCGCCCGCGAGCACGGTCAGAATGGCGAACTCCTTGCCGGTCAGCACCACCGGCTCCCCGGCCACCCGCACCTCGAAACGCGCGGTGTCGACCTCCAGGTCCCCGACCGTGAGCACGGTGGGCTCCGTACGCCCTGCCGCCTTCGCCCGCCGTAACAACGCCCGTACCCGCGCGGTGAGTTCGCGTGGGCTGTACGGCTTGGTCATGTAGTCGTCGGCCCCGAGGTCCAGCCCCAGCAGCATGTCCTCCTCCGTGGTGCGCGCGGTGAGCAGCAGGATCGGCACCTGGGACTCGGCGCGCAGGATGCGGCACACGTCGAGGCCGTCGACATTCGGCATCATCACGTCGAGCACGATGAGGTCGGGCCGGGAGGACCGGGCCCGGTCCACGGCGGCGCGGCCGTCGCCGACGACCTGTACCTCGTTCCCCTCCCGCTCCAGGTAGAGCCGGATCAGCCGGGCCTGTTTCACATCGTCCTCGGCGACCAGTATCCGAGCGCTCAACGTGCCTCTCCTCACGCCATGTGCCAATTTGTGCGCCCGTAGGGGCTTTTCAGCCTCTCGGACACCCGAAATCGGTCACTCCGGGGCGGAATGCTTTCTTCGCCATGTTCAGAACAGGATCGTACTAACGCCACGCGCATCCCAGGCGATGCAGTGGCCACTGCTCTTGCCTCAAGCCACCCGGCAGGCAGGAGCGGTGCCAACAACAAAAAAGCAACTGGGGGATCTTATGAAGCGTCGACTCGCAGCCGTTCTGCCCGCCATCGCGGCGGTGGCCGTCTGCCTCCCGTTCACCCTCTCCACTCCGGCGGTGGCCGCCGCGTCCTGCGGCAAGACCGCCGCCGACAAGGACGGAAGCGCCTGGAACGCCACGGCCGATGGCGCCAACGAGCGCAGCGGGTCCAGCACCAACTGTGCTGTCAACGGCATCGCCTACTCCGGCCACCGGCTCGACTACCACTGCTACACGGTGGCCGGCGACTACACCTGGACGTACCTCAGAAACGACAGCACCGGCACCTACGGCTGGGTCCGCGACGACCTGCTGAGCGACTACGGCTCCAGCGTGTACTGCGGCTTCTGATCCTTCGTCCGCGCTGCCAGGGGCGGTCCCGGTCGGGGCCGCCCCTGGTCACGAGAGGGTACGGATCGCCCGGCGGACCTCCGCCGCGACAGGGTCGGGGAGCGGGGCGTAATGGAGGGCCGCGAGATGCTTCTGGCCCTCCGTGCCGGCGGTGTAGGTCAGGAACGACTTGAGGACCGGCAGGGAAGCGGCCTGATTCCCCTTGTCGCAGACGAGCTCGTAGGTCATCAGGACGATCGGGTACGCACCCGGCTTCGGCGCGGAGTAGTCGAACGCGAGCGTCTTGTCGTTGCCCTTTCCGGCGATTTCCGCGGCACCGATGCCGGCCGAGGCGGACTCCGTCGTGGGCGCCACCGGCTCGCCCGCACCCGTGTCGATACTGACCGTCGTGATCTTGCGGGAGACGGCGGAGGCCAGCTCGAAGTAGCCGATGGCTCCGTTGGAGGACGACACCTCCGCCGCGACGTGGGAGGAACCGGTCGCCGAGCCGCCGCCCTTGCCCTCCCACGCCTTCCCGGCCGGGTGCGGCCAGTCCTCGGGCGCGGCACCGGCCAGATACTCCTGGAAGTTCTGGGTCGTGCCCGAGTCGTCCGAGCGGTGCATCGGCCGGATGGGCAGGGACGGCAGCTTCGTGTCGGGGTTCAGCTTCTGGATGGCCGGGGCGTCCCAGGTGGTGATCCGCGAATCGAAGATCTTCGCCAGCGTCGGCGCGTCCAGTACCAGTTTGTCCACGCCCGGCAGCCGGAAGCCGATGGCGACGGGGCCGCCGGCCATCGGCAGATGGATCGCCCGGCCGCCCCGGCAGACCTCCCGCGACCACTTGATCTCCTGCTTGCTCAGCACCCCGTCGGTGGCGCCGAACGCGGTCGCGCCCCGCTGGAACTGCGCGACCCCGGCCCCCGAACCCAACGGGTTGTAGGCGATCTGCGCGTCCGGGCAGGCGCGTTGGTACGCGTCGATCCAGTGCTCCATGGCGCTCTGCTGCGCCGTCGAGCCGGAGCCGCGCACCTTGCCCTGACCCGCGCAGTCGACCCCGGTGGGCGCCGGCTCGGCGGGCCGGTGATGCTGGTCCGCCGCATCGGTGCCCTGTGCCCCGCACCCGGCGAGCACGGCGCTCGCGCAGGCCACGGTGAGCAGAGTGCTCCATCGGCTCGTACGCCCGACACCGACCCGACGACGGCTTTGCACTCTTTTTCCCCTCACGGCGCGACACTCATCTCAACACAACGAACTGCGCATGAATGCTCGCTGATCTTTCGTACGAGATGAGTGTCGCCCGGGCGAACAGGAGGTGATGTCTGGATCACGGCCAGGTGAACACGGCCGTGATCGGCCGCCGCTACGGCAGCCCGTGCACGTGCGGGCCGACCGCGTTGGACCAGGCGTTGCCCGCCGTCGCGTCCCAGTTCGTCGACCAGGTCATGGCGCCGCGCAGCCCGGGATAGGTCTTCGCGGGCTTGAAGGTGCCGCAGCCGGTGCCCCTGGTGAGGCAGTCCAGGGCGGCGTTGACCACGCTCGGCGCGACATACCCGCTCCCCGCGCCCCGCGTGGAGGCGGGCACACCGATTCCCACCTGGGAGGGGGCGAGGCCGCCTTCGAGCTGGATGCAGGCCAGTGCGGTCAGGAAGTCCACCGAGCCCTGGCCGTACACCTTGCCGTCACAGCCGAGCATCGAGCCGCTGTTGTAGTACTGCGTGTTGACGACGGTCAGGATGTCCTTCACGTTCAGCGCCGTCTTGAAGTAGCTGCCCGACGTGGACTGCATGTCGATGGTCTGCGGGGCCATCGTGAGGACGAGCCCGTTACCCGCCTTCTGCGACAGCGAGCGCAGCGCCTGCGTCATGTAGGTGGGGTTGAGGCCGTTCTCCAGGTCGATGTCGACGCCGTTGAAACCGTACTCCCGCATCAGCGCGTAGACACTGTTCGCGAAGTTCGCCGCCGAGGTGGCGTCGTTGACGGAGACGGTGCCCTTCTCGCCGCCGACCGAGATGATCACCGACTTGCCGGCCGCCTGCTTGGCCTTGATGTCGGCCTTGAACTGGTCGACGGTGTAGCCGTTCAGGCCCGCGGTGTCGAGGTTGAAGGTGACAGCGCCGGGCGTGCTGGTGGCGTCCGCGAAGGAGACCGCGATGATGTCGTACTGGTTCGGCACGTCGCTGATCTTCTGGACGGTCGCGCCGTTGTTGAAGTTCTGCCAGTAGCCGGTGACCGCGTGCTTGGGCACCGCCGGGTTGCTCCCGGAGCCGCTGTCGGCGGCGGTGGTGCCGGTGACCTCGGCGGACTTCGCGGACTCACCGGCCGCGTTGCTCGCCGCGACCTGGAAGCGGTACGCGGTGGCCGGGCTCAGGCCGGTGACGGTCGCGGAGGTGCCGCTGGCGGACTGCACCTTGGCGCCGTCGCGGTAGACGGTGTATCCGGTGGCGTCCTTGGCGGCGTTCCAGGTCAGGGCGATGGACGAGGGCGTTACGGAGCCGACGGCGAGGCCCGTCGGGGCGGCGGGGACGCCCGGTATCGGATCGGTGCCGCCACCGCCGTCGGGCCCGAAGACGCTGAGGTCATCGGCGAAGTAGGCGGGCTGGCCGTACCAGCCGTGGGTGTAGACGGTGACGGACGTGGTGTTCGGCCCGGTCGTGAAGCTGGTGCTGAGCTGCTGCCAGTCGGCTCCGCCCTGCGTCCAGGTCGAGACGTCGGTGGTACCGGTGCCGGACGCGCCGAGGTACACGTACGAGCCCTGGACGTAGGCGCTGAGCTTGTACGTCGAGCCGGGCTTGACCGCGACGGTCTGCGTGCACTTGGCGTGGTCGGAGCCGGCCGGGGTGGCCTTCAGGGCGCTCGTGCCGCCGTGCACGGGGCTCGCGACGGTCGTGCCGCTGCCGTTCGTACACGTCCAGTTGCTCAGCCCCGACTCGTAGCCGGAGTTCTTGGCGACATTGACATCGGCCTGCGGGGCGGCGACCGACTGGGCGCCGCTCGCCGCGCACACGAAGGCCGCAACGGTGGCGAGGAGGGCGGTGAGCCGGCGTCTGTGCCGGCGGGGTCTGTCAACTGCGGTACGGGGCATGACTGTCTCCGTGCGGACAAGGGGGACTCAAGGGCACGTACGGGACGGTGGCCACCGTGTCTGCGCTAAGAATGGTTCAGACCAATGCCGTTGTCCAGAGTCACGGCGAGGCTCGTCCGCTCTTCCGCGGCCGGGGCACCACGTCCTGCGGGAAAGTCAGCTCGCCGCCCATCCACCGCATCGCCGGGGTGATCTCCTGTCGCCAGGTCGTGAAGTGGTGGCTGCCCCGGGGCAGGATGATCGAGTCGACGGTCATCGGCGGCTTCGCCGCGCGCACGAACCGCAGCGTGTCGGCGTACCCGGGCTCGCCCTGCCGGCTGCTGGCCACCAGTACGGAGATCCGCGGCACCGGCCGATGCGCCAGCCGCCAGAAGAGGTCGTGCTCGCGCTGCCGCTGGGCGGCCCGCGGTCCGGAGCCGAAGAGGCTGCCGGTGGTCAGATCGTCCCGGATCCGGTAGTCGGCGGAGAGCGCGGCGGCCGCGGTATAGACACCGGGATTGCGCAGCGCGAGTTCGAGGGCGCAGGTGCCGCCGGAGGAGTATCCGAGGGCGCCCCAGGCGCTGGGGTCGTGGCCGACGCGATAGGCCGATTTCAGTGCGTCCGGCAGGTCCTTGGTGAAGAACGTCTCGGCCTGCGGCCCGCCGGGCACGTCCACGCACTGGGTGTCCCGCGGCGGCGCGACGGTCGGCCGGATCATCACCACGACGGTCGGCTGCATCCGGTGCCGGGCGATCAGCCGCCCCGCGGTCTGCGGCACCCGCAGATACTGCGCGAGATTCATGATGCCGCCGGGATAGCCGCTGATCGTGACGATGACGGGGAACCGCTGCCGGTGGAACTGGCGTTGGAAGTACTGCGGCGGCAGATAGACGAAGGCCGGATTCACCACCCTGGTACGCCGCCCCATGATCCGTACGGACTCCACCTTGCCGGCCTTCTCCGGCGGCCCGGCGGGCAGCCCCGTCACCCGGTCCAGCCCCTGCGGCCCGGCCGCCTGCACCAGCCCGCCCCGCACCCCGGCGGCCACGTCCCGGCCGTCGTGCCGGATGACCGACACCGGCGCCTGCTCGTTGCGTCCGAGCAGCTCGTCCCACGAACCGTAGAACTCGAAGGTGGAGTTGACGCCCAGGGCCAGCGCGCAGACGAGCGCGAGCTGGGTGACGACGATGGACGCGAGCCGGCCCAGCACGGCCCGGAGACCGCGCCCGGCCAGCCGGGGCCAGCCCCACACCGTGAGGACCACACAGAGCACGGCGGTCACCACCACCGCGTATTCGAGCGCCCGGCTGGTCAGCCCCATGCACCCATCACTCCCACCCGTCGAGACGTCCGGGGCCGGGCCGCCCGCAACGCCTTCACGGCGGGCGGCCCGGTCCCCGCTCACCGATAGGGAGGCGGACGCAGCGCGGTGCGTTCCGGCTGGGGCCGGTTCTCGCCAAGGGCGTCAGGCCCCGAGCCACTCCGGCCGGGACGAGCCGCGCGCGACGAGCGTGAAGGGGTAACGGCCCGGAGTACCGGACATCCGTACCTGATCGGTGACGCCCTGATAGGTACCGAGCGGGGTCTCGGCCGTGAACGTCTCGGGGTCGAGGTAGGCGTGGCGCTCACCGGTGCCGGCGACCTCCGCCGCGTACGCCTTGTCGAAGACGCCGAGGCTGAGGATCCACAGCGCGGCACGGGTCAGCGAGACGTGCACCCGGTAACTGCCGCCTTCCCGCGCCCGGCGGGCCAGCGCCTCGCTGACACCGGCGGCCATCAGCCAGGAGACGATGTAGTCATTGACCACCAGGATCGGCGGCAGGCCCGGCCGCTCCCCGTCGCCCTCCAGATTCATCATGCCGACGAGGCTGCCGGCCGTCTGGTCGAAGCCGACCCGGTCCGCCCAGGGCCCGGTGGGACCGTTGAGGGTGGCCGTCGCGTGGACGATGCCGGGGCGTACGGCCGCCGCCTGTTCCGGGCCGAACCCAATGCTCTCCAGGTAGCCGGGGCGGCGATTGGCGTAGAACACGTCGGCCCCGCCCAGCAGTTCGCGCAGCCGCGCCGAGCCGTCGGCGGAGCGCGGGTCGAGGGTGGCGGAGCGGACGCCGACGTTGGCCGTCACGTAGGTGGTGTCGTGCTCGTGCTCGTTCGGGCGCCAGATGTTGAGTACATCGGCACCGTGCAGCGCCAGCGCACGGCCCGCGCCCGCACCGGCGATCACATGTCCCATGCCCAGGGCCCGGATGCCCGACAGCGGCTGATCGCCCTCGGCGGGCAGCGGCTCGGCCGGGCTGTCGCCGATCTTCTCGATCTCGACGAGCGGCATGTGTGCGAGGTGTTCGCGGTACTGCGGCTCGTCGAGCATCTCCAGCGGGGAGCGCAGTACGGGCAGCACGACCCCGGCTTCGACGGCGGCCTGCTCCAGGTCGGCGGCGTTCCACCCGGCGATCGCCTTGGCCACGGCGTCGGCGTCGTCCGCAGTGCCCAGCAGCTTTTGCGCGGCCACCTTGATGCCGGGGTAGGGGTTGAGCGGCATCACCCAGCGCCCGTCGGCGGTGGGGTAGAACGAGAAGCCGAGCGCCTGGTTCACATTGGACGTGGAGGCCGCCGGATAGCCGTTCAGCAGCTCCCAGCGGCGGTCGTAGAACGGGCACAGCCGGTGCGGCGCGCTCCGCAGGTCCACGGTGATGTCCTGCCCGTCCCCGCCGCGCAGCCGCCACAGCTTGGCGACCGCGGCGGACTTGGCCGCGAGCGCGATGGCGGCGGCCCCGCCCAGCCGCAGTGTGCTCGGTACGACCGGGTCGGCACCGAGGAAGGTGACCTTGCCGCCGGTGTCCTCCGGGCGCATACCGATGCCTGCCAGCACCTCGGCGAAGGCGGCCTCGACGTCGAAGGCGTCATCGGTCGCCGGGGCGGCGACGGCTGCCTGGATGCGCTGGGTGAGGTGTTGTGCGTGCCCGGTGGTTGTGGTCATCGGTGGGTCAACTCCCTGGGGTGTCCGGTGAGGTGCTGGGCTACGACATTCAACTGGTCCGGCTGGTTCGATTGGTTCGACTCGTTCCGTCGGCTCTCCTCGGCCAGCCAGCCGACCAGCTCCTCGACCGCCGTCACGGTGTGCAGGCACAGCGTGAGGGCGCGGCCGCGGGCGTGTGCGACGCCGTCCGGCGCGGTGCGGTCGGTCAGGTCGGCGAGCCCGCTGCGACGGGCCGTGTCGTCGAAGGCGGCGCGCAGGACGCCGGGGTGCGGCCGGCCCTTCGCGGCGACGACGGCGGCCAGCTCCGCCAAGTGGTGATCGAGGACCGCGGCGAACTCGGCGGTCTCCGGCACGGCATCCGTCGGCCCGCCCGGCCGCCCGTCGTAGAGCAGCGCGGCGCACTGGGTGATCTCGTACACCGACTGCTGGATGCCAGCCAGTTCCTCGGCGGTCCACCGGGCCCGGTGGCGGCGCGGCTCGTGGCCCAGGCTGGCGATCGCGCCGTCCAGCCGTTCCCTGGCCTGCCGGGACTGCCGGCGCAGTACATCGATCCCGGCCGGGTCCACGGCGCCGGCCTCGGCGTACCCGGTGACCAGCATCGGCAGCAGCCGCTGCTGCACTCGCAGCCAGTCGGCCAGCAGCTCGTGCGTGCGGTGGTGGTGGTACGTCGGGATCACCACGAAGACGACCAGGCCGAGCAGCGCGCCCACGAGGGTGTCGGCGGGGCGGCCCCACTCGATCAGGTCGGGCGCAGAGCCGAGCCGGCTGATGAGGAAGACGATCCAGGCGGTGATGAAGAAGTTCAGTACGAGCTGGCCGACGCGGAGCGTGAGGAAGACACAGGCCGCGAGGACCGACGCACCGATCACCAGCCCGCCGGCGCTCCATCCGCCGGGCAGCAGCACCACCCACGCCACGAGCCCGCCGAGGATCGAGCCGATCGGCCGGCTCCAGCCGCGCGCGAAGGTGTGCCCGTAGTCGGGGAACAGCACCAGCATCGTGGTGAGCGCGGCCCAGAAGCCGTGGTCGGGCAGGGCGTGGCCCCAGAAGTCGCCGAATGCGCGGCCCGCCGCCTCACCGGCTGTGGTGCCGACCGCGATGCGGATGGCGTGCCGGAAGAGGGGAGCGCCCGGGCGCATCTCGGCGGACAGCCGGCGCCATCCGGAGCGCAGCGCGTTCTCGGCGGGGAAGGCGTCCAGTACGTGGTCCAGCCCCTCGGGGCCGCGGGCCTGGAGCCAGTGGTCGGCCAGCCGTGCCGCTTCGCGAAGACGGGGGAGCAGCGCGTCGGCCTCGGGGCCGCGCCAGGTGTCGAGCAGGCGCAGCGCCTCGGCGTCGGCGTCCTGCCGCCGGGCGGTCAGTACCGTACCGGCGACCGCGTCCAGCGCCTCGGCGATCGCGGCACGCGGCACGCGCGCCGTCCGGGGCAGGAAGTGCAGGCCCCGCCGGATGCCCTCGGCCTCCGAGAGCAGCCCGAAGAGCGGGGCCGCGGCGGGGCGGGCGAACGCGGGCAGCAGGTCGAGGGCCGAGCGGGCCGCGGTGAAGGGCGCGGAGGAGAGGTGCCCGGCGGGCTCGGCGGCCCGCGCGGTGCTCGCCAGGCTCCGGTACAGCGCGGCCACCGCCTTGCGCTGCGCGGGGTGGCGACGGCCGTACGGGGGCAGCAGCTGGGCGACGAAGACCAGCGCGGAACCGACCGCGATCCACTGGACCATGGTCAGCCCGGCCGATATGCCGGGGGAGAGGTCCGCGGTGATCATGAGCCCGATCGTGACCAGGCAGGCCCGGATGCCGGGGGCCACGCCCAGGGCACGCCACAGCCCGGCGACGTAGGACGCCACGGCGAGCACGATCAGGAACCACCAGCCCATCGGGTGGAGGTACACGCCGATCAGCGTGGCGAGGGTGAAGCCGACCCCGAGGACGAGCGCGTTCACCGCCCGGTGCCGGACCGGTGCCAGGAGTGTGCCGATGCCGCAGATGAAGGCGCCGACGGTCATCATGGCCCAGGCCAGTGGGTCGTCCATCAGCCAGCCGACGACGGAAGCGGCGACGACGGCGAGCACGGCCCGGCCGATCGCCCAGGGATCCGAAATGACGCGCTCCACCTTCAGCGCGGCCCGGAAGCTGTGCCGAAGCGCCGAGCGCCATGCCTTGACCTCATTCATATAGATGCAGAATACACCTAACAGTCCGTACGGGTCGAGTGACTGCGCCCCGACAGGGGAGTGAATCGACCCACTCCCGCCGCCGGGGCGTGGTCAGTCCCTCAGCAGAGGGTCACCAGGCGTTGCGGTGAATGACCTCGGAGACGGGGCGCCGCCGTACCGGACCGAAGTTGCCCACCGGCCACCCCACCGGGATCGCCGCGAAGGTGCGCATCTCCTCCGGGATGCCCAGCACCTGCTTCCACTCCCGCTCCAGCAGCAGGTGCCAGATGGTGATGTTGGCGGCCAGGCCGAGCGCGCGTGCGGCGAGCAGCAGATTCTGCACGCCCGGATAAACGCACGAGCCCTCCGCGAGAGCGGTGAAGCGCGGCTGGATCCGCGCCAGTTCCTCTGCGGCGGCGGCACCCAGCGCTCGTACGGAAGCCTTTACTCCCTCTTCGTCCGGCTGGTGCTCGGGCATCCGGTAACAGGGAATGATCAGCGCGGGCGTCTCCGCGAAGTGATCGCGCTGGTACTCGATGGCCGCGACCATGCGGCCGTACGCGGCCTCGTCCATCCCCTCGGGCGCGTACTTGCCCGTGGTGGCCAGGTAGGAGTCCACACACCGCTGCCACAGCGGCGCCAGCCGTGCCATGACCTCGGGGTCGGTGACGAGCACGTACTCGTACCGCTGCATGTTGCCCCCGCTGGGGCCCCAGACGGCGGCCTGTATGAGCCGCTCCAGCAGCTCGTCCGGCACGGGGTCGGGCTTCAGGCGGCGCATGGCCCGCATGGTCGACATGGTGTCGAAGAGCGGGGGTTGCGGGTGTGCCGAGTTGCTGGCCGTGGTGGTCGTTGTGTTGATCATGGCCGCAGAGTGTAGGCCGCAGAGGTCGTACCGTCCGGGTCGCCGACGATCGGCGGCACGTCGGCGGCCGACGCCCGGACGAACCGGGGCCCGTCCGGCCCGTACACCGCACGCGGTTCGGGGAAGACGGCCAGCAGGAGGAGATAGCTCACCGCGGCCAGCACGAGGCCGACGGGCAGCGAGATGTCGGCGCCGCCGGCGAGACCGCCGAGCGGCCCGACGAACTGACCGGGCAGGTTGGTGAACATCAGCCCCACGGTGGCCGACACCAGCCAGGCGGCCATGGCGCGCCAGTTCCAGCCGTGCGTGAACCAGTAACGCCCGCCCCGCTGGCGGCGGTTGAAGACCTGAATGGCGTCCGCGTCGTACCAGCCGCGCCGGGTGACATAGCCGAGGATCATCACGACCATCCAGGGCGCCGTGCAGGTGATGATCAGCGTCGAGAACGTGGAGATGGACTGGGTCAGGTTCAGCGCGAAGCGCCCGGCGAAGATGAATGCGATCGACAACACCCCGATGAACAACGTGGCCTGCACCCGGCTGAAGCGCGGGAACACACTGGAGAAGTCCAGTCCCGTCCCGTACAGCGCGGTGGTTCCGGTCGACAGCCCGCCGATCAGGGCGATCAGGCAGAGCGGCAGGAAGTACCAGCCGGGCGAGACGGCGAGCAGGCCGCCGACGTAGTTGGGCGCCGCCGGGTCGACGTACCGTGCGGCCTTCTCCGCGATGACCGACGCGGTGGCCAGGCCGAAGACGAAGGGCAGCAGCGTGGCCAACTGGGCGAGAAACGCGGCGCCCATCACGCGGCGGCGCGAGGTCGTGGCGGGAATGTAACGCGACCAGTCGCCGAGAAACGCACCGAAGGAGACCGGGTTGGACAGCACGATCAGCGCGGCACCGACGAACGAGGGCCAGAACAGTGGATCGCCGGTCGAGGCGAAAGAGCCCGCGTAACCGGGGTCGAAGTCGCCCGCGAACGCGAACGCACCGAGCACGAACATCGCCGAAGCCGCCACCACCGCCACCTTGTTGACCAGCAACATGAAGCGGAAGCCGTAGAGGCAGACGATGAGAACGAGCCCGCCGAACAGCGCGTACGCGAGCCCGTACGCCGCCCCCGACTCGGGGAGGCCGGCGAGCCGATGAGCACCCCCGACGAGCGCGTCCCCGGACGACCACACCGAAATCGAGAAAAACGCCACGGCGGTGAGAAGCGAGAGAAAGGAGCCCACGATCCGCCCGTGCACGCCCAGGTGCGCGGACGAGGAGACGGCATTGTTCGTACCGTTGACCGGGCCGAACAACGCCATGGGAGCGAGCAGCAGCGCCCCGGCGACCAGCCCGAGCACGGTCGCCGCGAGCCCCTGCAGAAAGGACAGCCCGAAGAGCACGGGGAAGGCCCCGAGCACACAGGTCGCGAAGGTATTGGCACCACCGAAGGCCAACCGGAACAGATCGACCGGCCGCGCGGAACGATCCGCGTCCGGTATCCGCTCGACGCCATGGGTCTCAATCTCGGTGATCGCCGTAGTCACGCGCTCCACTCCCTGCCGCCGCTGCTGCCACTCGACTTCACAGTGTGTCAGCGTCCCCTGGCGCGTACTGCGCCACCCCGTGGCCGAAGGACCAGTCGGCCGACTCGTTCTCGGTCAGGGTGATGAAGACGTTCCGCGGCTCGGTCCCTGCGTACGCGTGCGCGAGCTCGGCGATTCGCCGGTACAACGCCCGCTTCTGGTCGGGGGTGCGCCCCGAACGCATCGTGATCGCGATGTACACGATGCCGTCGTCGCGCCGGATACCGAGGTAACCGCCGTAGCGCAGTGTGCTGTTGACGCCGTCATGGCCGGTCAGCACCTGGAACAGGTCGTCGGACGGAAAGCCGATCGTCTCGACCAGCGCGTCGTGCACGGCCCGGCCGAGCGCGCCGAGCCGCTCGCTGTCGGTCCCCAACGCGTCGATACGCACAAATGGCATGCGGAGATTCCCCTTCCGTGATCGGGACGGTACATACTAGTAGGTACAACTGCGTGTTGTGGACGAGGGAAGAGCGCAATCGCGCCTGCCCGTCCAGGCGGGTGCGTGCCATGCTGGCGGCCATGCAGCTCCTCCTGCGTTCTCGTCCCCCGGGCCGCCGGTGGTTATGTGCCCCCGGAGTGGTCGTCGTGACGGCACTGGCGCTGTTGGCGGCCGGGTGCTCCGGTGGGGGTGGCAGGGACGACAGAGGGGGCAGCGATGACACCTTTGTATATCTGTCCAGCAGGGGGCTGGTGACCGAGTGGGATCCGGCGCGGTCCTACTCGGATGAGTTGGTGGCCCTGTCGAACATGTACGAGGGGCTCACCCGGTACAACGCCGAAACCGGCAGGACCGAAGGCGTGCTGGCGACCCGGTGGACATCGTCCGGGGACCGCCGGACCTGGACGTTCACCCTGCGGGACAACGTACGGTTCCACTCCGGACGCCCGCTGACCGCCGAGGCGGTCAAGGCGTCGATCGAGCGCACCATGAAGCTGAAGGCCAGCGCCTCCTACGTGTGGGACCCGGTGAAGAAGATCACCCCGGTCGGGACGCGGCAGGTCCGCTTCGAGCTGTCCCGTCCGGCGCCACTGGACATCGTGGCCTCCGCCGCCTACGCGGCCTACATCTACGAGGTCTCCGACGACGCCGAGGACTACCGGGCCACCAGCCGCGGCACCGGGCCGTACACGGTCGCCTCCTGGAATCCGGGCAGCGAGAACGAGCTGGAGCTGACCGCCTTCAAGGACTACTGGGGCGGCTGGAAGGGCAACCGCTACAAGAAGGTGATCTTCCAGGCGGTGCCGCAGTCCTCCACCGCAGCGCAGCTCATGAGCTCGGGTGCGGGGCACTACAGCGGCGGGCTGCCGCCGCAGCTCCTGGACACGTTGCGCGGCCGGCCGAACCTCGCCGTACGCGAACGGCCCTCGTGGCAGACCCTGATCGGCCTGCTGAACACCGAGAAGAAGCCACTGGACGACGTACGGGTGCGCCAAGCCGTCGCGGACGCGCTCGACTACCGGGAAATCGTCACCGCGAGCAGGGGCGCGCTCGTGGCCTCCGACGGCGTCATCCCCGAAGGAATGCTCGGACACACCACCGCCCTCGCTCTGCCGGGCGACCGCGACCGCGCCCGGCAGCTGCTGAAGGAGGCCGGGTACGGCCCGGGCAGCGGCCGGACCATCAACCTGGAGATGACCTATCCCGCGGGCGACGACACCATCCGCATGACCGGTGACCTGATGAAGGCACAGCTGCGCCCGTTCGGCATCAACCTCCGGGTCGTGGGCCTGGAATGGTCGTCGGCGCAATGGCCGCGCGCCAAGAAAAAGGACCGTGACGAGCGCCAGGACATTTTCGTCATGTGGTGGTGGCCGGACGATCCCGAGCCGCTGTCGTACTTCCGCAACGTGTTCCGCACCGAGAAGGAGATCTCCTACAACCTCGCCTACTACTCCAATCCCCGGCTCGACCGGCTCATCGACCGGGTCGGCGCGCAGACGGCCACCGACCCGGGCGGGGCCGTGCGGACCTACCGCACGATGCAGGAGATCCTCATCAGGGACGCGCCGGTGCTCTTCCTCGGCACCAACACCTATCAACGGGTGCTGAGCAGTGACGTCCGGGGCTTCGTCGACAACCCGGCCTACGCCAACGTTGTGTTCGTCCACGATCTCACCCACCGCTAGCCCGGGGCTGGACATGAAGCGCCCTCGGAACGGCCGCGGTCTGCCGGTGATCCGTTACGCGGCCCGCCGTTCGGTGCTCGCGGCCCTGGTCGCCCTCGGGGTCGTGGTGCTGACCTTCCTGATCGCCTGGGTGGTGCCCAGCGACCCGGCCGGGGTCTGGGCGGGACCACGGGCCTCGGCCGCTGAACGGGCAAGGATCCGCGCCGAGTTGGGGTTGGACCGCCCGGTCGTCGAGCAGATCGTTTCGTACGTGGCCGAAGTGCTGCGCGGTGACTGGGGCCTGTCTATAGGCACGCACCGCCCTGTCCTGGACGATCTGCTCACACTGCTGCCCAACACCTTGCAGATGGTGCTCGCCGGACTGGTCATCGGGCTGGCCGTGGGCGTCCCCGCGGGACTGGTCGCCGCGCGGTGGTACGGAAGGGCCCCCGACGCGCTGGTGCGGACCGCCGCGCTGCTCAGTGCCTCGATGCCGACGTTCTGGCTGGCGCTCCTCTTCCAGATGCTCTTCGCGAGCCGGCTCGGCCTGCTGCCGATCGCCGGCAGCCACGATCGCACGGTACTCGCCGCGCATCCGGTGACCACCGTCACCGGCCTGCCCCTGCTGGACGCCGTCCTCACCGGGAACGGAGCGGCGGCCGCCGACCTCTTCGACCACCTGCTGCTGCCGGCGCTCGTGGTGGCCTCCTACCCGGCGGCCGTCCTCGCCCGGCTGGTGCGGGCCACCCTCCTGGACGCGGTCGGCGAGCCCCACATCCAGATGGTGCGCTCCCTCGGCTTCCCCGAACGGTCCGTCCTCGGGCGCTTCGCCCTGCGGCTCGCCTGGAACCCCGTACTGCAGCTCAGCGCGCTGGTCTTCGGGTACGCGCTGGTCAACACCTTCCTGGTGGAGGCGGTGTTCGACTATCCGGGGCTCGGCCGGTACGCGGTCGACGCGGCGCGGTCCCTCGACGTACCGGCCGTCGTCGGAGTGACCCTCCTGGTCGCGTTGCTCTACCTCGTCGCGAACCTGGTCGTCGACCTGGCGCAGGCGGCCCTCGACCCACGGATCACCCTGCGGTGAGGTGACGGCGATGACACACGGACCCCGGGGCGGCCGTACGGCATTGGTCCTCGCCACCGCCGGCGTGGTGATCGTCGTGCTGGTCGCGCTGCTCGCACCGGTGCTGGCCCCGTACCCCGGGGACGCGACCGGTGCCACCGAGACCGCCCGGATACTGCGCCCGCCCTCCGCGGCCCACTGGTTCGGCACCGACGAACTGGGCCGCGATGTGTTCTCCCGGGTGCTGTACGGCGCGCGCATCGGCCCGGTCGTCGCGGTGACCGTGGTCGCGGTCTCGCTGCTGGTGGGCACCGCGACAGGGCTGGTGGCCGGCTACTTCGGCGGCTGGATCGACGAGGTCCTCATGCGCCTGACCGATGTCTTCCTGGCCGTGCCCGCCCTGTTGCTGGCGCTGGCCCTGGCCACGGTGCTGGCGCCCGGCCCGATGGGGCTGACCGTCGCGCTCACCGTGACCTGGTGGCCGTGGTACGCCCGGCTGGTGCGCGGCGAGACCGCGTCGGTCGCCGGGCGCCCGTACATCGAGGCGTGCCGGGCGCTCGGTCTCGGGCACCGTCGCACCCTGATCCGCCACGTCCTGCCCAACGCCTCGACCCCCCTGCTGGTCCAGGCATCGACCGACGTCGGCGGGGTGCTGCTCGTCGCCTCCGGACTGACCTTCCTGGGCCTCGGCCCGCAGCCGCCTGCGCCCGACTGGGGCCTGATGGTGGAGCAGTCGCAGAACTACTTCACCACGCACTGGTGGATCGGCACCTTCCCCGGCCTCGCCATCATGCTGGTCGCGGCGGTGTGCTTCCTCCTCGGCGACGCGCTGCGCGACCGCCTCGACCCACGGCACACCCCACGGATCCGGTCGTGACCGCCCCACCCCTCCTGCACCTGCGCGACGTACGGGTCTCGTTCGGCCACGAACCGGCGGAACCGGTGCTGCACATCGGCGAACTGGTGCTGCGCCGGGGGGACTTCCTGGGCATCGCGGGGGAGAGCGGCGCGGGCAAGACGACGGCCGGACTGACGGTGCTGGGGCTGACCCGCCACGCGGGCGCCCGGGTGACCGGCAGCATCCGGCTGGCCGGCGAGGAACTGGTCGGGATGCCGGAACGGCGGCTGCGCCGGCTGCGCGGTGCCACCATGGCGCTGATCCCGCAGAACCCGGCCGCCGCCTTCAGCCCGGTACTGCCGGTCGGGACAACCGTGCTGCGCGCACTGCGGCTGCACGGCTGCACCCGCGCCGAGGCCCGACTCCGCGCCGCCACCGGGCTGAAGGGAGTGGGACTGCACGAAGGGCACCTCTCCCGCTACCCGCACCAGCTCTCCGGCGGACAGCTCCAGCGCGTGGCGATCGCCTTGGCATCGGCCCTCAGCACACGACTGCTCGTCGCCGACGAACCGACCAGCTCCCTGGACGTGACGGCCCAGGCACGGATCTGCGCGCTGCTGGCGGAGCTGCGTGCCGCGCACGGCACGGCCGTGCTGTTCATCAGCCACGACCTCGCGCTGCTGGCCGGGCTCTGCGACCGGATCGCGGTGCTGCACCGGGGACAGGTGATCGAGGACCGGCCCGCCGCCGACCTGGTCGCCGCGCCTCGGGCCGAGCACACCCGGCGGCTGCTGGCAGCGGCCCCGCGGCTGGGCGGGCCGGCGGTTTCCGGGCCGGCGGAGGAGTACCGCGAAGGACGCAACGACAGGCGCGGCGAAGGGACGGCCGGTGATGCTTGAGGCACGCGAACTGACCGTGGTGTACGGCGGCACGGCCGTGCTGGACCGGGTGAGCCTCACCCTGCCCGAGGGCCCGTCCGGCCTGGGGCTGATCGGGGAGAGCGGTTCGGGCAAGACGACGGTGGCCCGGTGTCTGCTGGGTCTCGTGGCGCCGACGAGTGGCACGGTGCGTTTCCGCGGCGTCGACATCGGCGGGATGCGGCGGCCGCGCCCGTACCGGCGTGCCGTACAGATCGTCGTGCAGGACACCGAGGGCGCCCTCGATCCGCGCATGCGCGTGGGCACGGCGATCTCGGAAGTGCTGCGGGCGCACCGGATGGTGCCGCGCGGCGCCGAGGCCGGGCGCGTCACCGAACTCCTTGCCGACGTGGGCCTGACCGCCGAGCACGCCGCGCGCTTCCCGCACCAGCTCTCCGGCGGTCAGCGCCAGCGTGCGGCGATCGCCCGCGCGCTGGCCGTGCGGCCGCGCTTCCTGATCCTGGACGAACCCACCAGCGCGCTGGACACGACCGTACAGGCCCGCATCCTCGACCTCCTCCGGCGGCTCCGCGCCGAGCACCGGCTCTCCTGCCTGCTGATCTCCCACGACCTCGCGGTGGTGGCACAGCTCTGCCCGCATGTGATGGTCCTGCACCGCGGCCGCGTGGTGGAGGAGGGCGACCTCACCGACATCCTCCACCATCCACAACACGCCGCCACCCGCACCCTGCGCGATGCCGTGCCGCGTCTCACTCCCGTGCTGCCACCGTGACGTGACGCGTCCCCACGGTGAAGGCGATCCGGGTGACCGATCCGTCGTCGGTCCACCGGATGCGGATCTCCTCGGCGTTCGCCGACACCACGGTGGCGACATCGGCCAGGGGTGCTGCCTCCGCAGTGCAGGTCAGGGACGCCAGGGCCGCTACGAGTACCGTTGCGTCGGCGTCCTCGACGGGGTCGGTGGTGAGGCGGGGGAGTACTGCCCAGGGGGTGAAGGCTGTGCCTTGAGGGGCGCGTACCTCGTCGTGGTGCGGCCAGCCGTGCAGGCCGTGGAGCTGCGAGAACAGTGGCCCGTCCGGGGGTGTTGCCCAGCCGGTCAGGTGTATGCGGGCGCCGTGCGGGATGCCCACGACCTGATGCACTCTCAGTTCGTAGCGGCCGCGGGCCACCGTGACGCTCCGTACCTCCAGGCCCGGCACCATCGGTGGGCCCGCGGGGAACACCGGGCGGTGCCAAGAGGCCGCCCAGCCCCAGTCGTCGCCGCCACCGGCGCCCAGGGGGTGGATTCGGCAGCGTACCGAGGAGCGGCCGGCGACCTCGACCGCGAGGTGATTGTCGGGGGCGTTGGCGGGGGAGGTCGGGCCCGTGCCGGTCGAGTAGGCGAAGCGGCCGTAGAGCACGTCGTGCGCTGCGGCGTTGTCGCCCTCTTGCGGGCGGACGTGGTCGCTGCCGTGGTTGTGCAGCCGGGCGAGGCCGTCGGCCGCGGTGGTCTGGACGAGCAGGCCGGGCGCGGGGAGCGCCAGCACCCGGTCGGCGGACTCGGCGGGGGACGCCTCCTCGGTGGCCGTCCACAGTGGGTCGTCGGCGGGGGCGAGGAGTGCGACGAATGCCTTGGAGGCCCAGTACGGGGAGCCGGGCCCGGAGTACGTCTGGCAGGTGGGCTCGTGCGGCCCGTACCAGCCCAGGCTGAGCAGCCCGTCCTCGGCCCCCACCGCGCCCCGGGTGAGGAAGTGGCGCAGGGCGCCGCTGAGCAGTCGGCGGGAGACGCCCGGTGCGAGGGGGGTGTGGCCGGTCAGCGCGCCGAGGCCGATCGCCGCCGTTGCGGCGAAACGGTAGGTCAGCGAGCGACCGAAGTGGATCGGGGCGCCGTCGCCGCCGAAGAGGAGCGAGTAACCCTCCAGGTGCTCGCTCAGCCGAGGCCCGTAGAGGTCCAACAGCCCCTTGTCGCCTGCCAGATGGGCGTGGAGTACCGGGTACAGGTGCAGCGCCCAGCCGTTGTAGTGGTCGAAGGCGCGGCCGTCGCCGTCCGCGTACCAGCCGTCGCCGCGGTACCACGTCTCCAGCAGATGCAGGCCCCGGTCGATGGCGCGCCGGGTCTCCGCATCGCCGCGGCCGACCGACTCCAGGAAGGCGGCGACGGTGACGGCGAAGAGGTACCAGTTGTTGGGCGCGGGGGTGTGCCGCAGGGCGCCGCGCAGCCAGCCCTCGGTGCGGTCCTGTACGTCGGCGTCGAGGTGGTCCCACAGCCACGGGCGGGTCAGCCGCAGGCCGAGCGCGACGGAGGCGGATTCCACCATCGGCTGGCCCTGGATGTGGTGGTCCAGGATCAGCGGCCAGGATTCGGTGTCCTCGCGGCCCGGCGTGCGGGTGCCGGCGGCGAGCCCGTCGGCGTACCGGGGCAGGAAGCCGTGCGGGTCGGCGCCGTCCGCGCCCGCGACGCGGAACGCCGCGGCGAGGAACGTCCGGGCGTACCCCTCCAGACCGTCGGAGCGCACCCCGGACCGGGAGGGCCGCCCCGGTAGAACCAGCAGCGCCCCGCCGGGCGTCGCCCACCGCAGGGCGGCGCGCACCAGCCCGTCGGCGGCGGCCTCCCAGTGGGCGCGGGTGTAGCCGGTGTGCGGGCTCAAGGACCGGTCACTAGAGGGCAGTTGAAGGAAGCCATGGGTGACGACGTCGGTCATGCCAGGAACGCCAGCCTTTCGCGGTGTACGGGGTGGGCGAAGCCGTCGCCGGCGGACCACCGGGCCACCTCACTCACCGTCAGGTCGGCGAGGCGGCGCCATTCGTTGCCCTGGGAGCCCGCCAGGTGCGGGGTCAGCAGGGCGTTGGCGCAGTCCCACAGCGGGTGGTCGGGGGGCAGCAGTTCGGGTTCGGTGACGTCCAGGACGGCGTGGATGCGGCCCGAGGTCACCGCGTCGGTGAGCGCGTCCTGATCGACGACCGCGCCCCGGGAGGTGTTGATCAGCGTGGCGCCGGGGCGCAGCCGGGCGATCAGCTCGCGGCTGACCAGGCCGCGGGTGGCGGGCAGCAGCGGCGTGTGCACGCTGACCACGTCGCTCGCGGCGAACAGCTGCTCGATGCCGACACCCGTCACTCCCAACGCCGCGGCCTCCGCCTCGGACACGTACGGGTCGTAGAGCAGGACCTGGAGGTCGTACGGGCGCAGCAGCTCGATCACCCGGCGCCCGATCAGCGACGCGGAGCAAATGCCCACGGTGTTGCGGTAGTTGCCCACCGAGCGGTCGGTGCGCAGCCAGGCGTCGCGGCTGCGGGTGGCGCGGTAGTCGCGGGCGCGCTCCAGGACGCGCTTGTTCGCCAGCAGGATCATCGCGACGGTGTACTCGGCCACCGGCAGTGCGTTGGCGGCCGCAGCCGAGGAGACCTCGATGCCGCGGTCCCAGCAGGCGTCGGTGAGGTGGTGGCGGACGCTGCCCGCGGAGTGTGCGATGGCCCGCAGGTGAGGTGCGGCGGCCAGTACCGCCGCATCGATGGGCGGGCAGCCCCAGCCGGTGACCAGTACTTCCGTCTCCGCGAGGACCGCGCGGGCCCGTTCGGTGGTCAGGTCGTCCAGTACGGGCGGTGGTGCCAGGTCGCAGAGGGCGGCGAGGGCGGCCGTCTCGTCCGGGCCGAAGACAGCCGTGGCGGCGTCCTGGCTCATGGCGAGCGCGGCGCGCGGCCGGTGTTGCGCCTCGGTCATGGAACTCCTTCGACGTGTCGTACGGGTGGTGACGTCGTTACTTCACCGCTCCCGCCGTCAGCCCCGACCGCCAGAAGCGCTGCAGCAGCATGAAGGCGAGGATCAGGGGCAGCACCGCGAGCAGCGAGCCCATGACGACGACGGGGTAGTACTCGGGCGAGACGGTCGCCGAGCTGTTCCACGTGTACAGCCCCAGGCTCAGCGGGTACAGCTGCTGGTCGGACAGCATCACCATCGGCAGGAAGAAGTTGTTCCAGATCGCGGTGAGCTGGAAGAGGAAGATGGTCACCAGGCCGGGACCGAGCATCCGCAGGGCGACCCGGAAGTACGTGGCCAGTTCGCCGGCGCCGTCGATGCGGGCCGCCTCCAGCACCTCGTCGGGCACATAACCCTGGCTGAAAATCCTGCCGAGGTAGACGCCGAAGGGGTTGAAGAGCACCGGGATGAAGACCGCCCAGAAGGTGTTGACCAGCCCGACGCCGGACGCCATCAGATACAGCGGCAGCGCGAGGACGGTCTGCGGCACCATGACCGCGGCCAGTACCACGCCGAAGAGCTTCTCCTTGTGCCGGAAGGCGTACTTGTCGAAGGCGTAGCCGCAGGCGACGCTGATCAGCGCGCCGAGCGCCGCGCCCAGCACCGCGTACAGCAGGCTGTTGCCGTACCAACGGCTGAAGAGCCCGCCGTCCATGGCGAACAGCTCGCCCAGGTTGGCGAAGAAGGAGAAGTCGCCGAGGGACAGCAGCTCGCTGCTGAACAGTGCGTCGCGGTTCTTGGCGGCGGCCAGCACCAGCCACAGGACGGGCAGCAGGGTGTACAGCACGCACACGCCGACGACGGCGTTCACGGCGGTGCGGCCGAGCAGCCGGGGGCGCAGGGCGGTGGAGGTGGTACTCATCGGGCGGCCTCCGCCTTCTCGGTGGACCGGTTCGTCCAGCGGGTCACGCCGTAGGACAGGGCGATGGTGAAGAGGAGCAGGATCACCGAGGCGGCCGCCGCCAGGCTGTAGTTGTTGCGGTTGAAGGCGGCGTCGTAGATGTACATGCTCGGGGTGAAGCGCGCGTTGATCATCGGGGTCTGCTGGCCGAGCAGCATCGGCTCGGTGAACAGCTGCAGGCCCCAGATCAGTGTGAACATCGCGACCATCACGATCGAGGAGCGCACCAACGGGGTCTTGACCTGCAGGGCGGTGCGCACCGGCCCCGCGCCGTCGACCACCGAGGCCTCGATCACCTCGCGCGGGACGGCCTGGAGCGCGGCGTAGAAAATGATGGTGTTGTAGCCGAGGTTGCTCCACACCGCGATGTTCACGATCGAGGGCAGGACCGTGTGGGCGCCCAGGAAGTCGACGGTGATGTCGCCGCGTGCCAGCAGTTCGACCACCGGGCTGATGCCGGGCGTGTAGAGGTACAGCCAGATGATCGCGGCGATGATGCCGGGCACGGCGTGCGGCAGGAACAGCGCCAGCTGCGCCCACGCCCGCAGCCGTACCACGCCCGAGTCCAGCAGCAGGGCGAGCGCCAGGGCGCACACCACCATCAGCGGGATGTAGACGAGGCAGTACGCGGCGACCGTGCCGAGGCCGCCGAGGAAGGTCGGGTCGGTGAGGACCGCCGCGTAACTGCGCAGTCCGACGAAGACGGTCCGCTCCGGGCCGAAGCCGAGCCCCGGCTGGTCGGCGCCGAAGAAGCTCAGCCACACGGCGGTACCGACGGGAATGAGGAAGACCGTCACGAGCAGCACGAAGAACGGCGTCATCAGCACGCCGCACGCGCCGAACCGGCGCCTGCGGGCCCCGCGCCGCCGGTCGGCGGCGGAGAGGGGAGCGGTCCGGGGCGGGAGCGCGACGGTGTCCGTACTGGTGGTGGTCGTGGTCATGGTGTCACCTGCCTCTCTGACGGTTGGTCAGCTGCTGCGTTCGGTGGTGGTCAGGCCGAGGGCCTTGAGGTCGGGCAGGGTGCCGCGCTGTGCCTCGCGTACGGCGTCGATGATCGTGCCCGTGCCGCCGGCGGCACGGGCGAACCCGTCCTGCATGACTTTCTGCGTCGCCGTCATCCGCGGCCCCCACGTCCACCGGTCGTCTATCTGCTCGGCCTGCTCGCGGAAGAGCGCGTAGATGTCCTGGCCCGAGTAGTAGCGGCGGTCGAATGCCTTGCGGCCCACCTCGATCAGGCCGGGCGCGGCGGGGAACTGGCTGCTGGTGCCGCTGGAGAGGCGGGCGCGCAGCGCGTCGGGGTGGGTGACCTGCCAGCTGATGAACTCCATGGCGGCTTCGGGATGGCGGCAGTCCTTGGTGACGGCGAACGTGGACCCGCCGTGGGTGGCGTTCACCGGCCGCCGGGTGTCCCACTGGGGGAACGGCGCGATCGCCCACTTGCCCGCCTGCCCCGGATGGGCGTTCATCTGCGCGCCCGCGTCCCACGCTCCGTGGACTCGGCTGAGGATCCGGCCCTGCCCGATCGCGGCGGGGAAGCGATTGCCGTCGGTGGCGAACCGGGCGACCAGGTCCTGGTCCGCCAGCCGCTGCCAGTAGCGCGCCACCCGCCGGGTGGGGGCATCGGCCATGGAGACGTTCCAGGCGCCCTGGGAGGTGTCGAACCAACGGGCGCCCGCCTGCCAGGAGAACGCGGCGAACTGCGTCATGCCGTCGGTGGGGAAGAGCGTCAGATGACGGTCCGGCGCCCGCTTCCGTACCAGCCGCGCGGCCTCCTCGAAGTCGTCCCAGGTGGCCGGGACATCGATGCCGTACTTGCGGAAGAGATCCGTACGGTAATGCAGCACCATCGGCTCAATGTCCAGCGGGACGCTGAAGACCCGGCGGTCGAAGGTGGTCAGTTCGAGGGCCTGCGGCAGCAGCTTGCCGCGCAGGCCGTCGTCGACGAGGTCGGTGATGTCGCGGGCGACGCCGTCGATGGCGAAGCCGGGGACCTGGGGGTACTCGATGGTGGCGACGTCCGGCGCGTTGCCGGCGCGGGCGGCGTTGCTCAGCTTGGCGTAGCCGCCCAGCGCGCCGGACGGCACCTGCTGGAAGTCCACCTGGATGTGGTCGTGCGTACGGTTGAACTCCGTCACCACTTCCTGGCTGCCGCGCAGGGCGGACCAGAAGGTGATGCGGGTGGTGCGCTTGCCGGTGGTGCGTGGCTGTCTGCCGCCACTGCCGGTGCAGGCGCTCGCACCGGACAGGGACAAGGCGGCGAGTGCAGCGAGCACGGACCGACGATCGGGTGGACCGGGCATGCATGCCTCCCGCGGCTCGTTTCGGGACACGGGAATAGTGATCGGCGTAACAGAACCCGGTCAATAGACCGATCAGAAGAAATTGAAACGGTCAAACGCTCACGCGGTCCAGGCGGTCCCGCTCCTGACGGTCACTCACCAGCGCCGCTCGCCGACCCGCTCACCGGCCCGGTCGACCCGCGCACCTGCAGATCCGGCAGCAGCTCGATACGCCGTACGGGTGCCGGGCGCTCCTCGGCGGGCCGCCGCAGCCGGTGCAGCAGCAGCTCGGCCGCCGCCCGCCCCACCTCCGTCTTGGGCGGCGCCACCGCGGTCAGCGGAGTACTGCCCAGCGCCGCGACGACATCGTCGTACGCCACCACCGAGAAGTCCTCCGGCACCCGTATCCCGGCCTCCTGGAACCGCTGGACCAGCATCAGCGCGTCCACATCGCCGTGCAGGACGGCGGCGGTGGCGCCGCGAGTGCGAAGGAGGTCCAGGACGTCGGGCTGCGGTTCCCGCGCGGACTCCGAGCGCGGCCGTTCCGCCGGTTCCGGCACGGCCGTCGGCGAACTCAGCGTCACGGCCCAGTCCTCGATCTCCGCCCGCTCCGCCGCGATCGCGGTGAAGGCGGCCCGCACTGCCCGCGCCGTAGGGCTGTCGTCCCGGGCGCCCAGGACGATCCGCCGGTGCCCCAACGAGATCAGGTGCTCGACGGCGAGATGGACGCCGTACCAGTGGTCGGAGCAGACCGAGTCGAGCGCGTGCAGCGCGCTGCCGGGCCGCGGGCGGCGCTCCATCAGTACGGTCGGTACGTCCAGCGAGCCGAGCCAGCCGTAGTCCGCCTCCTCCGCGCCCAGCCCGCGCCAGCGCGGCGCGATCAGCAGGCCCTGCACGCCGCTCGCCAACGCCTGCTCCACCATGGGGCGTTCGCCACCGGACACGGCGGGCGCGATGTGCAGCGCGATCCGCATGCCGGCCTCCTCCAGCACCGTACGCGCACCGTGCAGGATCTCGAAGAGGTACGAGTGCCGCTCGGGCACCACCAGCCCTATCGCGGCACCGTCCTCGCCGGACCGCGCCCTCGGTACGCCCGCCCCCGCCTCCTCGACCGGCACGATCGAACGCACCACCCCGTGCCCGCGCCGCAGCTGCCCCGCGCGGGCCAGCTCCTCGACGTCCCGGCGCACGGTGACCACCGAAACGTCCAGCTCCGCCGCGAGATCGCCGACGCGGACCGCGCCGCGCGACCGCACCACACCCAAGATCCGCTGCCGCCTGAGATCCACCGGTTCCCGCATGTCGCTGCGCCCCCCTGTGTGCGTTTGAGCGTTCGGCGGCAGCATAACGATCAGGCCGTCCCCGCACGAGAGCCGGTCGTTGTCGTTACGATTCCCCCATGGGTATCGCCGTCACGAAGTAACTCCAGGTGTGCCGTCCCACGGCCGCAGCCGCACCGGTGCCGACCGGTGGGGCCTGCTTGCCGTACCGGCGGCACGGAAGCGTCCTTACGGCCCAGCTGCCGTAACGTCCCGCTGCCTGGAGTACCCACTTCATGAACGCTTTTCCCGAGGCGCGCCCATGCCCGCCCGCCGGCCGCCGGATGCCGGCCCTCGCACTGCTTTCTCTCCTGCAGTTCCTCATCGCCATCGACGTCACCGTCGTCAACGTGGCGCTGCCGTCCATCGGTGCGCAGTTCCACGCCCCGACCGCGTCCCTCTCGTGGGTCGTCACCGGCTACACCCTGGTCGGCGGCGGTCTGCTGCTGCTCGGCGGCCGGGTCACCGATCTGCTCGGCAGGCGCCGGATGTTCCTGCTCGGCGCCGGCCTGTTCGCGCTCGCCTCGCTCGCCGCGGGACTGGCCCCCGGCCTTCCCACGCTGATCGGCGCCCGCTTCGCCCAGGGCGCCGGCGAGGCACTCGCCTCGCCCGCCGCGATGTCACTCATCGCCCTGCTCTTCCCCGAACCCGCCGAGCGGGCCAAGGCGCTCGGCGTCTGGGGCGCGATCTCGGCGGGCGGCCTCGTCGTCGGCGGGCTGCTGTCCGGAGTACTCACCGAACTGCTGCACTGGCGCTGGATCTTCGCCGTCAATGTGCCGCTCACGGCCGCGGTACTGCTGATCACACCGAAGCTGGTACCGGCCGACGGACCACGTCCCCGCACCGGACGCCTCGACCTGCCGGGCGCCGCGCTGCTGACGGCGGGCCCGCTCAGCCTGGTGTACGGAGCGCTGGAATCGGCACCGTTGGCAATCGTGGCAGGCGTACTGCTCCTGACCGCCTTCGTCGCCGTCGAAGCACGCACGCAACACCCGCTCGTACCGCTCTCCTTCTTCACCCACCGCACGCGAGCCGTTGCCAACGCCGCGACCGTACTGTTGAGCGCGGCACTCTCCACGGCGTTCTTCCTGCTCACGCTGTACATGCAGGACGTGATCGGACTCGGCCCGTTGCAGGCGGGCCTGGCCTTCCTCCCCTTCTGCGCGGCACTGTTCCTGGCCATCTCCCTGGTGTCCCGGCTGATCGGCGCGCTCGGCGTGACGCGCACGGCGTTGGTGGGCCTGGCATCCACGGCGGCGGGCCTCGCCTGGCTGGCCCGCCTCCCCGACCGGGGCGCGTACGCCATCGATGTACTGCCCGGCATGGTGGGCGTCGCCGTCGGCATGGGTGTGGGGCTGCTCGCCCTGCAGAACGCCGCACTCCATGACGTCACCGAGGCCGACGCCGGCACCGCGGCAGGCATCCAGCGCTCCGTCGACCAACTGGGCGGCTCCCTCGGGCTTGCCGTGTTGGTGGGGGTCTCGGTCGGTAGTAGGGGCGGTGGAGCCGATGGCTTCCGTAGTGCTTTTCTTTACGCACTGATCGGGGTGGGCGCTGCTGCCGCACTGCTGCTCGCGGCACCGGCACGTGGGCGTACACCTAGCAGCCCCGTGTACTGAGGTGTACTGCGGTATACCGATATCGGCCGGTGACCGATGACTGCTCCCGGCCTCTTGCTGCACATTGGTCGCGCTCGCTGATCGGACGTGCGACCTGCGAGCGTGATACGCGCACGGCTGGAGGCAGTTCGATGCAGGGGGACAGGGGCCGCGGGCCGGCCGGTCTGGTCGGCCGGGACCGGGCGTTGTCGGAAGTGGCGGAGGTGTTGCGGGCCGAGCGGCTGGTCACGGTGAGCGGGCCCGGGGGAGTGGGCAAGACCGCGCTCGTCGCGGAGCTGGTGCACCGCATGGCGCCCGGTCAGTGGGCGGCCGTGGGGAGGGTGGATCTGGTACGGCTGGACGGTCCCGAACTGCTGCCGCAGCGGCTGGCCCGCGCCCTGGGCAGGGACGACCTGCCCAGCCGGGGCACCGCCGAGGCGCTGGCCGCAGCGCTCGGCGGGGCCCCGGCGCTGCTGGTGGTGGACACCTGCGAGTACGCGCCCGAGGCCTGCGCCGCGATACTCACCGAACTGGTGGGCATGTGCACCGGCTTGCACGTACTGGCCACCAGCCGCACCCCCATGAACACCCCCGGCCACTATCGGCTGCGCCCGCTGCCGCTGGACGAAGCCGCCCACCTGTTCGAGGCAACCGGCCAGCAGTGGGGCCTCGACGACGTACCGGCCCCCAAGACGGTCGAACACATCTGCACGTTCCTGGACGGTCTCCCGCTCGCCGTCCACATCGCGGCGGGACAGCTCGCCCACCACTCGCCCAACGAGGTCCTCACCCTGGTCTCCCGGGCGGACACCCTCCTGGACCTCACCGTCCCCGGCCTGCCCGCGCGGCACCGCACCCTCCGCGAGTCCCTGCTGAGTACACATCAGTTGTGCACGCGGGAAGAGCAGTTGCTCTGGGCGCGCTGCACCGTCTTTCCCGGCCCCTTCGGAATCAGAGACGCGCTGGAGGTGTGCGTCGACGAGCGGCTGCCTTCGGAGGCATTGGTGGCGGCGTTCGCCGGCCTGGACAGACGGTCGCTGATCCTGCCCCAGGAGCCGGGCGGCACCACGTACAGAATGCCGTGGTCCACTCGCGCGCACGGCCGGCAGTGGCTGGACCAGCTCGGCGAGGAAAGAGAGTTTCTGCAGCGCTGCCTGACCTGGCTGCTTCGCGAATCGTGACCGGATTCGCCAATCGCGACCGGACCGACGTAAAGGCGTAAGGCTACGTAAGGCTAGTGGGTCCGGGACGGCTCCGGGGAGACTGTGCGGAACCGCGTCGAAGGCCGTTCCGCCGCGCGTAGCCTAGGAGCTCCCACTCGGGCGCACGGCAGGCAGAGGGGCGAGCACGACATGGCCTTGGGATATGTCAGGGATCAGCAGGCCGGCGGACTGCCCCTGGAAGTCACGGGTTTCGTCGGGCGGGATCAGGAACTACGAGAAATCGGTGCGCTGTTCGACAAGGCCCGGCTGGTGTCGCTCATCGGCCCCGGCGGAGTCGGCAAGACGAGACTCGCGCTGCGGACCGCCCGTACCGCGCTGCCGTCCTTCCCCGACCGCGCCTGCTTCGTCGAACTGTCCTCCCTGCACGACCCGGTACTGCTGCCGCACACCGTGGCGGCGGCGCTCGGCCTGTCCGAGCAGGGCGACCGTGACCCGGTGGGCCTGCTCGTCTCCTACCTCGCCCACAAGCGGCTGCTGCTCGTCCTGGACACCTGCGAGCACCTGCTGGACGCCTGTGCGATGCTCGCCGAACTGATGCTGCGGACGGCGCCCGGCGTCACGGTGCTGGCCACCAGTCGTCAACCCCTGGACGTCCCGGGCGAGTTCGTCTATCCGATCACACCGCTGCCCACCGACCGCGAGGCCGTGCAGCTGTTCGCCGAGCGGGCCGCCGCCGTCGTACCGGGCTTCGCCGTCACCGAGGCCAACCGCAAGGACGTCACCGCAGTCTGCCGCCGGCTGGACGGGATGCCGCTGGCGATCGAGCTGGCCGTGGTGCGGCTGCGAGTGCTCTCGCTCAGCGATCTGGCCGCCCGGCTGGAACACCGGTTCCAGGCGCTGACCGGCGGCCGCCGCGGTGCCGTGCCCCGGCACCGGACCCTGCAGGACGCCATCGACTGGAGCCACGACCTGTGCACCCCGCGGGAGCAGCTGCTGTGGCGGCGGCTGTCGGTCTTCGCCGGGGAATTCGACGCCGAAGCCGCCGAGGCCGTGTGCGGTGGCGGTGAGCTGCCCGCCGAGGACGTACTGGAGCAGCTCATCGGGCTGGTCGACAAGTCGGTGGTACTGCGCATCGAAGCGGAGCAGACGCGCTACCGGCTGCTGGACACGCTGCGCGAGTACGGTGCCGAGCGGCTGACGCAGAGCGGCGAGGAGGAGGCGTACCGCCGGGCGCACTTCGATTACTTCGCGGCGTTCGCCGGGCGCGCCGACCGGCCCTTCCACAGTGACCGGCAAGCGGAGCACCTGCGGGCCCTCGCGCGCTGGCTGCAGAACTTCCGTATCGCCATGGAGTACGGCACCGCCACCGACGACCCCGAACTGGCGTTGCGCGGCCTGGACCTGGCAACCCGGCTGTGGACACACTGGATCATGACGGGCCGGATGCAGGAGGGCGCCCGCTGGCTCGAGCGCGGCCTGGCCAACGTGCAGCAGGACTGCCCCGAGCGCGTCGAGGCACTGCACCGCCTCGCCTGGATCCTGATGGTCCTGGGACAGTGCGACGCGTCCGAGCCGTACGTCCTGGAAGCACTGGCCATGGCCGAACGGACGGGCGACCGCCGAGGTGTTGCGTACGCGACCGAGTTCCGCGGCTGTCTGGCGCTGTTCCGCGAACAGTTGGCGGAGGCGCACAGCCACCTCGACGAGGCCCGCCGCGCCTTCCGCGCGCTGCGCGACCACGACGGGCTGGCCATCACCTGCTTCATCCAGACCTTCGGCGCGGCGCTGGTCGGCGACGTCGAGCGCGCGTGGGAGGTGTCCGGGGAGGGCCTGCGGGCGTTGGAGTCGGCGCCCGGCGAGTGCTGGACGCGCAGTTACTGTCTGCTGTACCGGCAGCTGGCGTTGTGGATGGCGCGCGCGGACTCCCGGGCCGGGGAACGCGACCGGCTCGGTCGCGAGGCACTGGCCCTGAAGCTGGCCGTGAACGACCGCCTCGGTGCGGCGATCACCATGGAACTGCTGGCCTGGTCCGCCGCCCGGTCGCAGCGCTTCGAGCGCGCGGCCTGGCTGCTGGGCTCCGCAGAGGCGTTCTGGACCAGGATCGGCGGCGTGCGACTGTTCAACGTGCCGATCCTCAACGCGGAACGCGACACGGCCGTCAGCGCGGCGCGCACCGCACTGGGCGAATCCGTATACGGAGAGCTGCACGCCCGGGGCGCGGCGCTCGACCTCGCGGAATCCGTGGCGTACGCGGTGCGGGATACCGATGCCCTCCCCGGCACGCTCTCGGCCCCGTCCACGTCGCACCCCGCGCCCGGCACTGCGGCGCTACCTGCCGCGGACCGCACCACCGCCCGCCCGCCGGGCCTCACCCACCGCGAACGTCAGGTGGCCGCTCTGGTCGCCGAGGGCCTGACCAACCGACAGATCGCGGAACGCCTGGTCATCTCCAAACGCACGGCCGATGCCCACGTGGAACACATCCTGAACAAACTCGGCCTCACGTCGCGCACGCAGATCACGGGGTTGGAGTGAGAACGAGGCCGTCGCGATGCGGGAGGCCGGCAGCGCCGGAGCGGGTCGGCACCTGGGGCGCCGCCCCGCTCCATGCGTTGCTCATCGGCCCGTTACGGTCGATCAGGCGGTGACGGCCTGGTAGAGGCCGCGGCCGGCCCGCTGGGCCCGGGAGGAGGCGACCAGGCGGTCCAGGGTGCTGCGCACGGTGTTGATGGCGGCCGTGGTCTGAGCACGCCCCACGGCCTCGGCGACATCCCGCGCCCGGACCGGGCTGCTGCCGATCTCCTTCAGTGCCGCCAGGACCTGGTCGGTGAGCCCGCTGCTGTCCTTGGCGTCCTTGGCATCCTTGGCCGTTGCGGCAGAGGTGCTCTCCTTCGCCGCCTTGCCCTTGGCCGCCGTGCTCTTCGCCGCGGTGCCCTTCTCGGCCTTCTCCGCCTTCTCCGTCTTGGCCTTGCCGTTCTTGGCCGAGGCGGTGGACTTTCCGGCGGTGCGGCTCTTCCGCTCCGAAGCGGCAGCCGACTTCGCCGGGCTCTTACGGGCGGCAGTGGCGGGTGCCTTGCGGGGCTTGGGCACAACGGGAGCCGGGGCGACGTCCGCCTCGGGCGCCTGGACCGTCTCGGCAGTGGTTTCGCTCGCCGGCTCGACGGCCGCGGGAGCGGGCTCGGCTTCGGTGGTGGTGCCGGCGACCGGCTCGGGGGCCTGCTCAGCGGGCTGCGGCGCGGATTCGGCAGTGGACAGCGCCTGCAGTGCGTTGAGGGCGGTGCGTACGGAATCCAGTCGCGTGGTGACGGCGGCCAGTTCCTTTTCCAGCGTCTGCTGCTGCGCCTCCAGTCGGGGAAGTTCGGCCTGCAGCAGGTCCGTTGTGGCGGCGATGCTGCCAGGTGTGCTGACGGTAGTGGTCATGTGGTGCCTTTCTGCTTCGGCCGGCCAGGTATCTGTTTGTGCTGCCGGACGCTGGATGTACTTGTGTGGGTCTGGGCTCACTGGCCCGCCACGGCAATGCCGGTCAGGAGCTTCGCCGGAAGCAGTTCTGCGGCGACGGCGTTTCACCATGATGCCGAAGTCGTTGAGTATAAGGTCCCACTTGGCTTGAGCAAGACCGTTACCAACCACGTACCCACGCTCTGGAATTGTGGCGACACCGCGATCGAGTTGATGACAGCCCACCACGCCCTGACCGCAAACGGCCTGCGGTCATGATGCCATCCGTATCGAACGAAGCCCTCGCCGCCCTCAGCACCGGGTTACCGAACATCCCGCAGGCACACTCCCGACCGGCTTCCGAACACACTCGTACGGAGTAATCCCGCAAGACCTGGATGGCCTTTCAGCGGACGAATTATGGCCGGAGAATGTACGTCCGAGTGGGTCCGCAGTGGGTTTCACCCATCCCGTTTTACGTGGCGGGCGCCGGGAGTTCCGGAGTGGTGCCGGGCTCTTCCTCGGGTGGGGCGGGGGAGTCGGGCGCCGGTGTGTCCGGGGGGACGGAAGTCGTCGGCGGCTCTGTGGAGGGGGAGGGCGTTGGGGTTGTTGGGGAGGGGGGTGTCGTTTCCGTGGACGGGCACGGCGAGGACGGGGACTCGGTGGGCGGGCAGGTCGAGGAGGGGGAGTCGGAGGGAGTTTTGGCGGGCGGCGGGGTGACCGGGGTGTCCTTCGCGCCCGTTTCATCGCCTGCGGTGCGCTTGAACCAGGCGCCTGTGTCCATGTCGACGAGGGTGAAGCTGTCGACCTCGGTGGTGGATTGCTGCACGGCCACCACGTCCGACTGCCGGTACGTCGGCCAGGGCTTGCCGACCGGCTTCGGTGTTTCCTTGACGGCCACCGGCGGCAGTAGTGGGTTGCCGCAGGCGCAGCGCACGCGTGGCACTCCGCGCGAGTCGATCAGTACGGCCGTGCCGGCCTGCAGGACCGACTGGTAGGCGGTGGCCTTGCCGTCCTTGAAGCCGTGGTTGGTGACCCGGGTGTCCTGGCGCAGCTGTACGGGGGTCAACGACCGCAGATAGGACGGTACGTCACGCTGGGCGATGCCCTCGGTGTCGGCGAACGCCTTGGCCTTGGCCGGCTCGCCCTGCAGGAAGTCGATCTGCTTCTCGACATCACAGCTCGGCGTGGCACGACTGCCGCCGTACAGGCCCGGCGCCGAGCCCTCGATGCTGGTCGTGCCGCCGGTGTCACCGGACGGTGCGGTCGGCGTCGCGGTCGGCGACGCGGGCGCGCTGGAGTCCTTGGCCGTCGACTTGGTGAAGGGGTCCTTGCCCTCGGCCGCGGCCGGCTGGAGGAAGACCTCGCCCGAGCCGGTACCGCCGTCCGGGCGTGTGAGAAAAACGGTCAGGGCCACGGCCGCGACGATGACGGCGGTGATGAGCGCGACGCGGGACGAGGAGCGCCACCAGGGCTTGCCACCGCCGGGGCGCGCGCCGGCGGCCCCACCGGCCGCACCGCCGGAGCCACTGCCGGTGCCACCGCCGCCGGGGCCACCCCCACCGGGACCAGGACCGCCCGATCCACCGGATCCGCCCGACCCACCGGTCCCGCCCGGCCACTGCCCGGAACCGGAGCCGGCGCCGGAGCCCACCTGTGTCGGCTCATGGTCCGGCTCGGAAGGCGTCCCCGCGGACGGCCCTGATGCCGGGCCCGGGGAGGGGCCCGACGGCTGCCCCGACGACGGCCCGGAGAGCGGACCCGACGGCGGACCGGATGGCGGACCCGACGGTGGGCCAGTGGGGTGGCTGTCGGGCGGTGGTTGCGATGTCACGGGACGGTCCTTCTTCCCCTGCATGTCGGGCGTCGACCGCGTGGACCATCCGGCGAGCCGAATTCACCCGTTTATTCCCTCATTACGCCATTGTGTGCTCGCGCCCGGCGCCGTCCGCAAGCGGGGCGGCGCGCTCGTACTTACCGTGGTGAACGCGGTAGCCGAGGGTGAGCGCGTTCCTCACAACGAGGAGTGCGGGGCGAGCAGTGAGGAGACAGCGTGAGCCGGATGCGAGAAGCGCTCGCCGCGGCGGGCGCGGGCATCGTGGCCATGATCGTGGTCGCCGCGCTCGGACTGTGGGCGGCGGGCGCGGCGGACCTGCCCGGCGGGGCGTTCCCCCGAGTGGTCGCGGCCGTTGTCGTCATCGCGGCCGGCGGCTCGGTCGCGCTCTCCGGTGACACGGGCGTCCTCGCCCAGGCGGACGCCGCCATCGATGCCGTACCACTGTCGGTGACGCTGGCCGGCGCGCTGGTCACGGGTGTCGTCTTCCTGCGACCGCTGCGCCACCGGGCGGTGGCCACCACCGGCGAACTGCTCGACCGCATCGCCCGTACGGCCGCATGCTGGCTGCTGTTCCTCCTGATCCTCGCCCTGCTCGCGCGCCACCGCTTCCGGATCTCCACCGGCAACGACCTCGCCGAGGAGATCGGAGCGGAGCTCGGCGCGCTCCCCACCGTCCAGTTCCGGGCCGATGTCCCCGCGACACTCGGCTTCGGGTTGTTGTGGGTGCTGGCCGTTCTCGCGCTCACGTTCATCGTGTCGCGCAAGGCGCCGCTCTCCTCCCGGCTGCTCCACTTCCAGCAGTCCGTACGGCCACCCGCCTTCGCCATGCTCGTGGTATTGCTCGCCTACACGGCGATCGGGCTGGTCATCGGTGTGGTCCTGCTCTTCACCCGCGGGCACCCCGCCGAGACCCTCGCCGTCCTGCTCCTCGGGCTGCCGAACCTGGTCTGGATGGCGTTGGGGATCGGCATCGGCGGTGCCTGGGTGGGGCATGTCGACAAGGCGATCGGACTGCCCATGCCGGGCGTCCTCGACCAGGTGCTGCGTACTCGCAGTGGGCAACGGACGCTGGACCTCGGCGCGGTCGCGGAGCACGACGGGCGCGCCTGGCTGCTCGTGGCGGTGGCGGTCGTGGTGCTGCTCGCCGCCGCCTTCACCGCGGCGGTACGGTCCCCGGCCAGGCTGCCGGCCTGGCGGCATGCGCTGGAGATGGCCGCGGCCCTGGCGCTCACCCTGCTCGTCGTCGGACTGCTCACCCGCATCTCCGCGCATTACGGGATCTCCGTGATCGGCATCGGGGACCTCGGCGGCGGACTGGGCGGTGAGGTCCTCCTGCGGCCGGAACTCCTCCGGCTGGTCGCCGCCGGCGCCGTCTGGGGCCTGGTCGCCGGGTTCCTCGGCAGCCTGCTGGCGCGTTACGTACGGCATCCCGGCGACGTACGGGACGCGCGGCCGCGGGACGAGGGCGCGCCCCGGTGAATTCACCCGGCGCGCCCCGGAAACACCGGCGCAGCCCACTCCGGTGGCGGTGGCGGAGCCGTGTAGCGCGGCACCCCGCCGTACGCCTCCGGACCCGCGTCCACCCGCGTCGGGGCGTGCCCCTGTGCCGGGCGGACCGCGGCGGGCGACGCCGTCCGCCCGGCCGTACGCAACGCCGTCACAAACCCGCGGCAGGTGTCGTAGCGGTCACCGGGCGCCTTGGCCAGGGCCTCGGCCAGTACGGCGTCGACGGCCGGCGGCAGGTCGGGCCGCAGGCTCGTCAGCGCCGGCGCGGCATCGAACTGGTGCGCCCAGAGCAGCGCCATGTCGTCATCGCGCCGGAACGGCGGTGCCCCGGTCAGCATCTCGAAGACGACGCAGGCCAGGCTGTACACATCGCAGCGGCCGTCCACCGGGCGCCCCGAGATCTGCTCGGGCGCCACATAGTCCAACGTGCCAACGAACTGCCCGACGCGCGTGAAACCCGTCAGGGACAGTGACTTCTTCGTCAGCCCGAAGTCGGTCAGATACACATGCTCCGGGTGGTCGCTGTCGGTGCCGTCGGCCACCAGGATGTTGCCCGGCTTGACGTCCCGGTGCACGAGGTCGTGCGCATGGGCGGCGTCCAGCGCGGAGGCCACTTGCAGGGCGATGCGGCAGGCGGTCTCCAGTGGCAGCCGGCCGTCGCGGTCGAGCAGGGCCCGCAGATCGCGCCCCTCGACGTACCGCATGGCGATGTACAGCACCCCGTCGGTCTCGCCCGCCTCGAAGACCGGCACGATGTGCGGATGGTCGATCGCCGCGGCCACCCTCGACTCGTGCGCGAAGCGCTGCCGGAAGGTGTCGTTGCGCGCCAGTTCGGGTGCCAGCAGTTTCACCGCGACCGTACGGCCCAGCCGCAGGTCCTGCGCCCGGTAGACGACCGCCATGCCGCCGCGGCCGAGCTCGTCCTCCAGCAGATACCCGGCGATACGGTGCCCGCGCAGCCCGGTCCCGGCCCCGGAGACACTCACGGCTCAACCTCCCGGTACGAAACGGCCGACGCGCCCGCCCCCGGTGACCCCGCCGCGGGATCCTGCGAAGGCTCCCGCTCCACCGCGTACGTCTCCAGCGTCCCCCCGTCGCAGTAACACCACCGCTCGTGCCGCGCGTCGTACACCCAGACCGCCTCGCCGTCCACGACCACCCCCACCCGCGTGCCCCGCGTCCGCTCCGCGAAGGACGCGCCGTCCAGCCGCCCCGCGGTCAACTCCCCGATCAGCCGTCGGTACCGGCTCAGCTCCTCCTCGACCGCGCCCAGCAACGGCCGCGGGTCCGCGGTCCTGGCGGCGGCCTGCCCGGCGGCCGGCGGGCCGTGCGGCACCGGCAGCAGCAGCCGCCCGTCCACCCACGCCGACCAGCCGTTGGAACACAACGCCAACGCCCAGTCCCCCCGCCGTTCGACGACCTGGACGGGCAGCAGGGGATCGAGCCGCACACCCGGCCACGCGGCATCCGGCGTCGACCACGTCGTCAGGCCGTCCGGCGGGACGACATGGCTGGGGAGGAAGTCGGGGACGGTCACAGGCGGCTCCTCGGCGCTCCGTACGGCACGGAGTGCTCGCATACCGACAGAGGGCTACTTGCGCATGATCTCGGGCTCGCGCCGCCGCAGCAGCTTGGCCACCAGGAATCCGAGGATCAGCGAGAGCACGATCAACATGCCCATGTCGAGCAGCCAGATCCCCGCCTGGTGCCGGAAGAGTGGGTCGGCGGTGATGCCCTGCGGCACGATGCGGTGCAGATCGATGGTGCCCGCCATGGCGCCCAGCGCCCACCGCGACGGCACCAGCCACGCCAGCTGTTCGAGGACCATGACACCCTGCAGTTTGAGCAGCGCACCGCAGAACACGACCTGCACGATCGCGAGGAGTACCAGCAGCGGCATGGTGACCTCCTCCTTCCGCACGAGCGCCGACACGAACAGGCCGAGCATCATCGCGGTGAAGGCCAACAGGGCGACGGCGAGGGTGATTTCGATGAGCGGTGGCAGCAACACCCCTTTTCCGTCCGGCGCGTTCAGTTCGACGCCGAACAGCGCCACCATGGTCAGCACCACCGCCTGGACGACCGTGATCGTCCCCAGCACCAGCACCTTGGACATCAGATACGCCGATCTGGACAGGCCGACGGCTCTCTCCCGTTGGTAGATCGTGCGTTCCTTGACCAGTTCGCGTACGGCGTTGGCGGCGCCCGTCAGCACCGCGCCGACACACAGGATCAGCAGTGCGTTGAGAGCGGAGTCCCGGGTGAGCGCGCTGCCCGCCAGGGCGTGCGCCATCGCTCCCATCACGAACGGCAACGCGACCATGATGACCAGGAACGTACGGTCGGCGGTCAGCGCCGCCGTGTAACGCCGAACGAGCGTACGCAGCTGCGCGCCCCAGCTCTGCGAGGTGGGCGCGGGGACCGGGCCGCGCGGGGCCTCGGGGGCGCGCCGGGGCTGATGGGATTCCGCCGCCACATAGCGCCGGTGGACCGGTGAGGCGGCGAACTGCCCCGCCCAGTCCCGGTCCGTGTCGTTCTCGAATGCCTCGAACGCCTCCGGCCACTGCTCGAAACCGAAGAAGGCGAGGGCGTCCGCCGGCGGCCCGTAGTACGCGATCGTGCCGCCCGGCGCGAGGACGAGCAGCCGGTCGCAGACGTCCAGGCTGAGCACGCTGTGGGTGACGACGATGACCGTACGGCCGTCGTCCGCCAGCCCGCGCAGCATGTGCATCACCGAGCGGTCCATGCCCGGGTCGAGGCCGGAGGTCGGCTCGTCGAGGAAGAGCAGCGACGGCTTCGTCAGCAGCTCCAGAGCCACGCTCACGCGCTTGCGCTGGCCGCCGGAGAGCGAGTGGATCGGTTGGTTCTTCCGCTGGTCCAGCCCCAGTTCGTGGATGACTTCATCCACCCGTGCCTGTCGCTCGGCCTTCGCGGTGTCCTCGGGGAAGCGCAGTTTCGCGGCGTAACCGAGGGCGCGGCGCACGGTCAGCTGGGAGTGCAGGATGTCGTCCTGCGGTACGAGCCCGATGCGCTGCCGCAGCTCGGCGTAGTCCCGGTACAGGTCGCGGCCGTCGTACAGCACCGTGCCCTCGTCGGCGGGCCGCAGCCCCGTCAGCGCGTTGAGCAGCGTCGATTTGCCCGCACCGCTCGGCCCGACCACCGCCAGCAGTGTCTTCTCGCCCACCGGGAAGGACACCCGCCCGAGCAGTGTCTTCCGCCCCTTGTCCACCCGTACGGCCAGCTCCTGCACGTCCAGCGACACCTCACCGGTGTCGATGAATTCCTGCAGCTCCTCGCCCACCAGCACGAACGCGGAGTGGCCGATGCCGACGATGTCGCCGGGGACGACCGGGGCGCGGGTCACCGGCCGGCCGTTGAGATACGTACCGTTGTTACTGCCGAGATCGACGATCTCGTACCCCTCCGGACCCGCCCGCAACTCCGCGTGCCGACGCGAGACGATGAGGTCCTCGACGACCAGGTCGTTGTCGGGCGCCCGGCCGATGCGGGTGGTCCGCGCCGAGGGCAAGGGGCGTACGGAGCTCGGCTGCCGGAAGGTGCGGGTGGCGGCGGGGTACGGGACGGCGTTGACGGCGGACGGCCGCTCGGCGGCCCGCTCCGGTCGCGGTACACCGCTGAGCACCGCACAGGGGCCATCGGCCGGGTTGCCGAACCTGATCACACTGCCGGGACCCACGTCCCACTGGTGCACCCGCCGCCCCTCGGTGTACGTACCGTTGGTGCTCTCCTCGTCCTCCACCACCCAGTGGCCGTCCGTGGTCCGCAGCACCGCGTGATGCCAGGAGACCCGGGCGTCCGCCAGTACCACCTCGCTCGCGGGATCGCGCCCCACGTGGTACGTGCGGAACGGGCTCAGCACCTGGCTGCCGCCCCCGGCTTCGACGACGAGCTCAGGCGCGGTAGCAGCATCCGACCGCTCAGCCATACCAAGGATTTTACGACCGCAACCGGGCTCCCGCCTGTCCAGGAACGCCACTCACAGGGGTGTCCTATAGTGCCGCGCATGCTCAGAACACACCCCTGCCGCGCTGCCGCCCGACCGGGCACCGGGCGGGTCACGCCATGACGTTGAATCAGCTGAAGGCTTTTGTCGAGGCCGAGCGGCTCGGTTCGTTCACCGGCGCGGCCGCCGCCATGGAGATCGCGCAGGCGTCCGTGTCGGAGCTCGTACGGCGCCTCGAAGAGGAACTGGACGCCGTACTGTTCGTCCGCGGCAGCCGCCGGCTCACCCTCACCGCGGCCGGGCGGGAACTGCTGCCGTACGCACAGGAGACGTTGCGGGCGGCGGACGGCGGGGTAAAGGCGGTGCGGTCCCTCGGATCGCTGGGCGGTGGCACGGCGACGCTCGGTGTGTTGCGCAACGCGGACTACTACCTGCTCGCCAACCTCGCGCAGACCTTCCACGCCCGGTACCCCGCCGTGCGCGTACGCCTCGTGGGGCAGAACTCCGCCGAGACGGCCCACGCGGTCGCCGCCGGGAAGATCGAGGCCGGACTGGTGGTACTGCCGATCGACGACGAGGGACTCGTGGTGCGGCCGCTCATGCGGGACGAGGTCTTCTACGTCACCGCGGACCCGGAACGCGCCGCAGCCCCCGTGACCATCGAAGCCTTCGCCGCGGCACCGCTCGTGCTGTACGACGCCCACTACGGCTGGCAGGACCCGACCCGGCGGCAGATCGCCGAGCGCGCCCAGCTGGCCGGCGTGCGGGTGGAACCGCTGATGGAACTGGAGTGGGTCGAGGCCGCGCTGAAGCTTGCGGCCGCCGGGGTGGGCGACACGATCGCCAGCCGCGCGGTGATCGACAGCCCCGGCTTCCCCGCAGGACTGCACACCGCGCCCTTCGCCGAGCCGTTGTACGACACCATCGCGCTGGTCCGGCGCCAGGGGCATCCGCTCTCCCGGGCCACCCGGGAACTCGCCCGGCTCGCGGAGGACACGATCCGTGAGCTGAACGCCGAAGTCCACGGCTGAGGCGCAAGCGGGATGCATAGGGAAACCCTGTAGGAGCTCCAGGAATCACTCACCTAGTCCTGTGGCTGAGCCGCGTCTACGGTCCCTGACATGCAGATCACGCAGCACGAAGCAGAAGCCCTCGCCCCGTTCCAGTGGCTCAAGAAGCCGGCCGTCGACGGCCCTCCCGCGCAGCGCGACCCCAAGGTCGTCGAGCGCGTCTCGGAGATGCTGTCCACCATCGAGCGCAAGGGCCTCGACGCCGTCCGCGCGTACGCCGAAGAGCTCGACGGCTGGTCCGGCGACCTGGAGATCGGCGCCGAGGAGCTCAAGAAGTCCGGCGACGCCCTGCCGCCCGACGTCCGCACCGCGCTCGAAATGGGCTACGAGCGGACGCACCGCTTCGCCTCCGCCCAGCGCGAGCACCTCACCGACTTCGAGATCGAGCTCGCCCCCGGGGTGAAGGGCGGCCAGCGCTACGTACCGGTCACCCGGGTCGGCGCCTACCTCCCGGCCGGCCGCTTCCCCCTGCTGGCCAGCGCTTTCATGACCGTCGGCGTCGCCAAGGCGGCCGGTGTGCCCACCGTCGTGGCGTGCACCCCGCCGTCCGGTGAGCACGGCGCCCACCCGGCCGTGCTGTACGGCGCGTACCTCTCGCAGGCCGACCGGGTCTTCGCGGTCGGCGGAGTACAGGCCCTGGGCGCCCTGGCCTTCGGGCTGCTCGGCGAGGCCCCCGTCGACATGCTGGTCGGCGCCGGCAACGCCTTCGTCACCGAGGCCAAGCGGCAGCTGTTCGGCCGCGTCGGCATCGACCTGCTCGCCGGGCCGTCCGAGGTGGCCGTCATCGCCGATGACACCGCCGATGCCGAGTGGGTCGCCGCGGACCTGCTCGGCCAGGCCGAGCACGGACCCAACTCCCCGGCCGCGCTGATCACCACCTCCGAGGAGCTGGGCCGCAAGGTCATCGCCGAGGTCGACCGGCAGCTCGAAACGCTCACCACCCGGGAGATCGCCGGCGCCGCCTGGCGCGACTACGGCTCCGTCATCGTCGTACGCAACGCCGACGAGGCCGTCGCGGTAGCGGACGTCATCGGCCCCGAGCACCTGGAGATCCAGACCGAGGACGACGACTTCTACCTGCGGAATCTGACCAACTACGGTTCGTTGTTCCTCGGTCCCTGGAGCACGGTGGCCTACTCCGACAAGGGCATCGCGGGCACCAACCACGTACTGCCGACGGGCAAGACCTCCCGTTACAACGCGGGCCTCTCGGTCTCCCGCTTCCTCAAGCCGCTGACCTACCAGCGGGCCGCCAAGGAGGGCACGGCCGCCCTGGCCCCCGCCGTCGAGCGGATCTCCGCCTTCGAGGGCCTGGCGGCCCACGGAGCCACCGCCACCCTGCGCATTGACAGAATCGGCCGGCGCTCGGAAGCTTTCGACTCCGTCCCCACGGCCCTGCGCGACCAGCTCTGACCTCGAATGCCCCGCCTCCACGGCAGCCGGGGAGGCGGGGCCCGGCACACTCCCCCGAGGACACCCATGCAACACGAGTCACCCGTTCCGCCGCCGTCCGGCGGCCCCGGCAGAGCAGAACTCACCCAGGGTCTCAAGGGCCGCCAGATCACCATGATCTCCATCGGGGGAGTGATCGGAGCCGGACTGTTCGTCGGTTCGTCCACCGCCGTCGCCACCGCGGGCCCGGCCGTCCTCCTCTCGTTCCTCGCCGCCGCGGCCCTGGTGGTCCTGGTCATGCAGATGCTCGGCGAGATGGCCGTCGCCAACCCCGACACCGGCTCCTTCTCCACCTACGCCGACCGGGCCCTGGGACGCTGGGCCGGATTCTCCATCGGCTGGCTCTACTGGTGGTTCTACGTCCTCGTCATCCCGATCGAAGCCATCGCCGCGGGCGAGGTCCTCGGGGGACTGGCCGGCGTGCCCAGCTGGATCCCCGCGTTCGCGGTCATCGTCGTACTGGCCGGCACCAATCTGCTCGCCGTCCGCAACTACGGCGAGTTCGAGTACTGGTTCGCCCTGCTGAAGGTCATCGCGATCGTGGGCTTCCTCGTCCTCGGCGTCCTCGCGATGCTCGGCCTGCTGCCCGGCTCCGGCACCAGCGGGGTGTCGAACCTCTGGAGCAACGGCGGCTTCGCGCCCAAGGGCGGCATCGCCGTCCTCGCCGCCCTGCTCACCGCGATGTTCAGCTTCCAGGGCAGCGAGATCGTCACCATCGCCGCCGCGGAGTCGGAGGAGCCGAAGAAGAACATCAAGAAGGCCATCAAGGCCGTCGTCTGGCGCCTCGGCCTTTTCTACCTCGGCTCGATTCTCATCGTGGTCAGCCTGGTGCCCTGGAACGCCGAAGGGCTGGCCGCCGGCTCGTACCAGGCCGTCCTGGAGCGCATGAACATCCCGGGCGCGCGCCAGATCATGGACGTGGTCGTCGTCATCGCGGTCTGCAGCTGCCTGAACTCGGCGATCTACACCGCCTCCCGCATGGCCTTCTCCCTGGCCAAGCGGGGTGACGCCCCGGCGTCCTTCGCCGCCGTCTCCCGCGGCGGCGTGCCCCGCAACGCGGTCGCCGCATCCACCGTCGTCGGCATCGTCGCGGTGACCGCCAACTACCTCCTGCCGAAGATCTTCACGTATCTGCTGGCGTCCAGCGGAGCGATCGCACTGATGATGTACCTGGTCATCGCGGTCACCCAGTACGCCACCCGGCGCCGGCAACAGGAGACGGCCGAAGTGCGGATGTGGCTGTTCCCCTACCTCACCGTCGCGACGATCGTCTTCATCGCGGGAGTGCTGCTCCTCATGGCGATCCTCCCCGGCCACCGGCTCGAACTGTGGCTCTCGTTCGGCCTCGCCGCGGTGCTTGTCACGGTGGGATTCCGGCTCCAACGGAAGCAGGGGAGTGGGTCCGGCAGCAGCGGCCTCACCGAGGGGAGAGGGGCGCGTGCGTGGCCCGCGGGACGAATTCCGTAGGCAGCACGAGGCGCTCCCCGGCCGGGTCGGCCTCGCCGGTGATCCGGCGCACCAGCAGCCGGGCCGCCTGGCGGGCCAGTTCCCGCAGGTCGTGGCGGACCGTGGTCAGCCGGAACACCTCCCAGTCCGCCATCGGGAGGTCGTCGAAGCCGATCACCGTCAGGTCGTCCGGCACCCGCAGCCCGGCCGCGAGGGCCGCGTTGAGCACGCCGATGGCGACCACGTCGTTGCCGCAGAACACCGCCGTGGGCGGCTCGTCGGCGGCCAGCAGCCGGGGGAGTGCCGCGTACCCCGTGTCGTACTCGAACGCCCCGCGGACGACACGGCTGTCCGGCAGCCCTATCCCCTCCTCGGCCAGCGCCAGCCGGAAGCCGAGCTCGCGGTCCCGGCCGGTGGTCGTATTGGACGAGCCGAAGATGCCCGCGATGCGGCGGTGTCCCAGCTCGGCGAGGACACCGGCCACCAGCCGGCCGCCGCCTTCGTTGTCCACGACGGACGCGTAGTCGCCCGGCTGTCCGGTGTCGCGATTGAGAAATACATACGGGATGCCGCGGCGGTCCAGCTGGGCCGGCAGCCGTGACTCGGTGGTCGCGGTGGCCAGTACCACCCCGTCCAGGGACTGATCCAGGAGGTTCTCGCCCGCCACCGCCTCGTCGGACCGCTCCGTGATCAGCATCATCCGGTAGCCGAGGGCCTGGAGCTCGTCGTGCAGCGGGGCGACGACGTGCGGGTAGAACGGGTTCGTCAGGTCGGTGACGATCACACCGATGCGCCGCGTCGAGCGGGTGGACAGGGTCCGCCCGGCCTCGCTGGGAACGTAGTTCAGCGCCTGCGCGGCCCGCCGGACCTTCTCCCGGGTGGCCGCCGACACCCGGTGGTCGTCACGGAGCGCGCGGGACACCGTGGCCTGCGATACGCCCGCCAGTCTCGCCACGTCGTGACTCGTGATCGTCATCGGTCGTCCTCATCCCCTCGTCCGGTGCTCCGGTGCGTCGTAGATGAAGCATACGTCTGCAACCCATCAGCAACTCATCCCAGCAGACCTCTTGACAGCGTCAGAACCGTGCCTGTCAGATCAATGCATACGTATTCCATACGCACTTCGAGCGAAGGAGCGACCATGTCCGATGTCGTCGTGTCCACCGCGGAACTGGATCGCCGCACGATCCGCCGCAGCGATTTCGTCTCCTGCAACCAGGCGTTCATCGACTGCCGTACGCCGGGCTCGGACCGGAAGGAGAACTACGCGATGATCGGCCCCGGCGTCTCGCAGTCCTCCGGCCAGCACGTCAACCTCCGCCTGCCGCACGGCTTCCAGGTCGGCGCCGCGGCCATGCCGCACGGCATCACGAACAATCTCCATCTGCACTACACGGCCGAGGTGTTCGTCTGCACCGAGGGCGAGTACCTGTTGCGTTGGGGCGCCGACGGTACGGAGGGCGAGCTGCCGGTCAAGGCGGGCGACGTCGTCTCCGTACCCACCTGGATCTTCCGCGGCTTCACCAACACCGGCCCGGACGACGGCTGGCTGTTCACCGTGCTCGGCATGGACAACACCGGCGGCATCATCTGGGGCCCCTCGGTGCTGCGCGAGGCGGAGGGCCACGGCCTGTACCTCACGGCCGACAACAAACTCATCGACACGGTCGCCGGCGACGAGATCCCCGAGGGCACCGAACTCACCCAGCCGATGGCGCAGGAGTACATCGACCGGCTGCGCCACTACAGCCCCGAGCAGATGAAGCGGCGGGTCGCCGCGGCCGAGGAACTGGTCTGGTCCGACCGGCCCTTCCTCGACAGCGCACTGCCGGGCGGCGGGGCGCGCCTGAGCTGCGTCATCGGGTACGGCATGACCGAGGACCCGCACCAGGAGCCCCGGATCTTCAACCCGCACGGACACAACGCCGCCTGGCTGCGCGCCGAGCCCGGCCAGGGCGTCTCCCTGCACCGCCAGCGCGAGACCCAGGCGCTGATCGTCAAGGACGGGCTCTGGGAAGTCACACTGAACCGCACCGACCCGGTCTCCGTCCGCCTGGGGCCGCGCGACATCCTCTCCGTTCCCGAGGGCGCCTGGCGCACCCTGCGGAACGTGGGTGACACGGAGGGCGACCTCCTGATCGTCAACGGTGGCGACGGCCGGGTGCGCCTGGACTGGGACGAGGAAGTGGTCAAGGCCGCGGCCGACGCCGGGCTGGGCATCGACCACAACAGATACGTCGCCCCGTACGCACTGCTGCCCCGCTCCGCGCGACGCTGATGGCCGCCGCGCTTCCTGCCGGTGCGTCCGGACCGCTGCCGGTCGTGGTGGTCCCCGGCATGCTGTGCGACCACGACCTCTGGACCGACGTGGCGTTCCCCGCGCACCACGAGGTGCACCACGTCGCACTGACGGCACCGGACATCGGCGGGCAGGCCGACGAGGTACTGTCCGCCGTCCCCGGCCCGTTCGTCCTGGTGGGGCTCAGCCTCGGGGCGATCGTCGGCTTCGAAGTGCTGCGCCGGGCGCCCGAGCGGGTCGCGGGATTCTGCGCCATGTCGACCAACGCGGGGGCCCCGCGACCGGAGCAGTACGCCGCCTGGCGCGCCATGGACGGGCTGATCGCCGAGGGGCGGTTCGCGGAGGTCATCGAGCAGACCCTGCCGGGCATGTTCGATGTGACCGAGCCGCCCGGCGACCTGGCGGGCCGTTACCGGAGCATGGCCCACCGGGTCGGCCCGGACTCCGCCCGCGCCCAGCTCGCCGCCCAGGCGACGCGCTCGGACGCACATGACACGCTGCGCACCGTCCGCTGCCCCACGACCGTCCTGTACGGCACGCGGGACGCGCTGTGCCCGCCGGACTTCCACCGCTCGATCGCCCAGGCCGTGCCGGGTGCCCGGCTGACGCCCGTACCCGGCGCCGGTCACCTGCTGCCGATGCAACACCCCCGCCCCGTCTCCGCCGCGGTACGCGACCTGCTCGCGGAGGCGGAACGTACACACCGCATCCCCCCATCACACTCCGAGGAGAGCCCGCCATGCCCCGTCATCTGAAGTCCCCGCTACCCGCCGGTCAGGTGCGCGCGGCCCGCGCCGAGGTCACCGAGCGCGTCGCCGCCATCCTCGACGACATCCGCGAGCGCGGTGACGCGGCGGTCCGCCAGTACTCCGAGAAGTTCGACAACTGGAGCCCGGAGTCCTTCCGGCTCGGCCCGGACGAGATCCGGAAGATCGTCTCCGGAGTGCCGGACACGGTGCTGGAGGACATCCGCTTCGTACAGCAGCAGGTGCGCACCTTCGCCCAGGCGCAGCGCGACTCGATGCAGGACATCGAGATCGAAACACTGCCCGGTGTGCACCTCGGACACAAGCACGTGCCGGTCACCGGCGCAGGTGCGTACGTACCCGGTGGCCGCTACCCGCTGACCGCGTCCGCGCACATGACGATCGTGACCGCGAAGGTCGCGGGCGTGCCCCGGGTCGCCGCCTGCACCCCGCCGATCCGCGGTGAGATCCCCGCGGCCACCGTCGCCGCCATGCATCTGGCCGGGGCCGATGAGATCTACCTGCTGGGCGGCGTCCAGGCCGTCGCGGCCCTGGCGATCGGCACCGAGAGCATCGGCCGGGTGCCGCTGATCGCCGGGCCGGGCAACGCATACGTCGCCGAGGCCAAGCGCCAGCTGTTCGGCGAGGTCGGCATCGACCTGTTCGCCGGGCCCACCGAGATCCTGGTCGTCGCCGACGAGCACGCCGACCCGTTCGTCGTCGCGGTGGACCTGCTCTCGCAGGCCGAGCACGGCCCGGACTCGCCCGCCGTCCTCGTCACCACCTCCGAGGCGCTGGGCCGCGAGGTGGAGCGGCACATCGACCGGCTGCTGCCGGGCATGCCGACCAAGGACTTCGCCGAGCCGGCCTGGCGCGACCACGGCGAGATCGTCGTCGCCGACTCCCTCGACGAGGCATTCGAGATCGCCGACTCCTACGCCAGCGAACACGTCGAGATCCTCACCGAGAACCCGCGCCAGGCCCTGGACCAGATGCGCGACTACGGCGCCCTCTTCCTCGGCGAAGGCACCTGCGTCTCGTACGGCGACAAGGTCATCGGCACCAACCACGTCCTGCCGACCCGCGGCGCAGCCCGCTACACCGGCGGCCTGTGGGTGGGGAAGTACCTCAAGACGGTGACGTACCAGGAGGTCACGGACACCGCCTCGTCGGCGCTGCTCGGCGAGGTGTGCGGCCGCGCCGCACGCGTCGAGCTGTTCGAGGGACACGCCCGCTCCGGCGATGTACGGGCGGCCAAGTACGGCGACGGCACCCTGCCGTGGAACGCCGGTGGTGACGCATGACGGGCGACGCTGTACCACTGCGAGGACGTACCGCACTGGTCACCGGCGGCGGCAGCGGACTCGGCGCGGCCATCACACGCGCCCTGCTGGCCGACGGCGCACGAGTGGTCATCACCGGACGCAACGAGCGCGCCCTCAAGGAGACCGCAACACAGCTCGGACCGGACGTCACCCACCGGGTCTGCGACGTGTCCGACCCCTCGGACGTGGCGGCGCTCGCCGAAAGCCTCGCCGGCGAGGAGATCTCGATCCTCGTCAACAACGCCGGGATCGCCGGGCCGGTGGCCCCGCTGACCGACATCTCCGCGGACGACTGGGACGAGGTCTTCGACATCAACGTCCGCGGTGTGTTCCTGATGTGCCGCGCCTTCCTGCCCGCCATGACCGCACGGGGCGCGGGCGACGTCATCAACATCGCTTCGGTGTCGGGGAAGCGGCCGCTGCTGCGGCGCACCCCCTACTGCGCGTCGAAGATGGCGGTCATCGGCCTCACCACCACGCTGGCAGGTGAAGTGGGCCCGTCGGGTGTCACGGTGAACTCCCTCTCTCCCGGACCGGTCTCGGGCCCGCGGATGGAGCGCAACTTCCGCCTGGAAGCGGAGCGGACCGGCAGCAGTTACGCGGAGGCGGAGGAAGCCTTCGTGTCACGGTCGGCCCTCGGCCGGATGGTCACCGAGGAAGAGGTGGGGGCGGCCGTGACGGCGATGCTGCGGATGCCGGGCCTGTGCGGGGCCGACATCGACCTGTCCGCGGGGATGGTGGCGCGATGACGGTTGTCACAACGGGCCGCCGCTCCCTCAAACAGCGGCTGGCCGCGGGGGAGTGTTTGTACGGTGCGCTGCTCCGCCTCCCGTCGGAGACGCTGGTGGAGATGGCGGGGGTCGCCGGCCTCGACTACGTGGTCATCGACTGCGAACACGGACCGGCCGACACCACGGCGCTCCAGCACCACCTCACCGCGGCCGCCGCGCAGGGCATCGACGTACTCGTCCGCGTGGGTTCCGCCGAGCCCGCACTCGCCCTGCGCTGCCTGGATCTGGGTGCCGCCGGAATCATCCATCCGCACATCGACAGCGCCGAGGACGCACAGCGGGCGGTGGCGGCGGACCGCTATCCACCGGTGGGGGAGCGGGGCTTCGCCACGTACAGCAGGGCGGGCCGCTTCGGTACGGTGACGCCCGCCGAGCACCTCGCCGCCTCGGAGGAGACCCTGGTCGTGGCGATGATCGAGACGGCACAGGCCTGCGCCGCGGCCGACGAGATCGTTGTCACGGAAGGCATCGACGCGGTCCTGGTCGGCCCGGCCGACCTGACCGTGGACTGCGGTTTCCCCGGGACGGACACCATCGACAAGCTCATCGCCGCGACGCACGGGGCAGCACACGACGCCGGCCGCGCGGTCATGTCCATCGTCCCCGACACGGCCGCCGCCAGGGCCGCCGAGCAGGCGGGCGCCCAGCTGGTGCTCTACAACATGGCGCAGGTCCTGATGGACACCTTCCGGTCCCTCGCCGCACCTCATGCCGGGGCCGAGGCCGCGAAACACAACAGCTGACTCACGTCCCACCTATTGACGCTGCTCACCGCCGTCTCTAGGGTCCAGCACACCCCCCTCATTCATACGTATGCATTTCGCGTACGCGCCCCCAGACTCCCTCCCACCGCGCGAACGGAGAAGCCATGTCCGCTGTAGCGCCACCCACAGCCACCGGCGACAGAAACACCGCCGACCCCGAGAACCGGAAGGCGATACGCCGGGCCATCGGCGCGGGAAGTATCGGCAACTTCGTGGAACAGTTCGACTACGGGCTCTACGGCTACATGGCCCCGGTCCTCGCCCCCGCCTTCTTCCCCGGCAGTGACCCGGCGGTCGCGGTGCTGAGCACCTACGCGCTCATCGCGATCGCGTGCCTGTTCCGCCCCCTGGGCGGCACCCTGGTCGGCCGCTGGGGAGACCGGGTGGGCCGAAAGAAGGCACTGTTGTGGACCCTCGTCGTCATGGGCGTGACCACGGCGATGATCGGCGCACTGCCGACGTACCAGCAGATCGGCGTCCTCGCACCGCTCCTCCTCCTGGTCATCCGCATCGTCCAGGGCATGGTCTCCGGCGGCGAGTACGTCGGAGCGGTGGCCTTCATCGTGGAATGGGCCGAGCCCAAGCGACGCGCCTACTACGCCTCGTACGCCTCGAACAGCTGCTTCTTCGGCATCCTCGCGGGAGCCGGCACCGCCGCGCTGACCAGCGCGGTGTTCGAGGGGCCGGCCCTGAACTCGTACGGCTGGCGCATCCCGTTCCTCCTCGCGCTCCCGCTGAGCGCGGTCGGGGTCTGGCTGCGCAAGCGCATCGAGGAGACGCCCGAGTTCATCCGCGCCACGGAGGACGGCACCCAGGTCGTCAAGGCACCCATCCGCGAGGCGCTCCGCTCGCAGCTGCGGCCGATACTGGTCTTCTGCGGCGTCTCGGTGATGCTGGCGATCCTCTCGTACAGCTGGGTCACCTTCTACCCCGAGTACCTCACGGGGACGCTGGGCCTGCCCCGCTGGATGGCGCTGACATCCAACGCGATCTCGGTCGCGGTCCTCATCCCGCTGCTGCCCCTCGCGGGCATCCTCTCGGACCGGATCGGCCGCAAGCCGATGCTGATCATGGGGGCCATCGCCTGCATCGTCCTGGTCCCACTGGCCTTCTTCGTCGGCGAACAGGCCACGTTCGGCGCCGCGATCGCCAGCCAACTCATCTACATCATCCCGGAGTTCTTCCTCACCGGCATCGTCACGGTGTGCGCCGCCGAGCTCTTCGCGACTCGCACCCGGTTCAGCGCCAGCGCCATCGCGTACAACAGCTCATTCTCCGTCTTCATGGGCATCACCCCGTTCGTCGCCGCCCTGCTGGTCACCAGCTTCGACACGATCTACGCCGTGTGGGTCTACCTCGCCGCGGCGGCGGTACTGGCCCTGGTCGTGGTCAGCGCCTTCATGACGGAGACCTACCGGAGCCACCTCGGCGCGGACAAGTTCGCCCGCTGACCGCACCCTCCTGCATACGCATTAACGCACAATCGAGAAAGGGAATCTCATGCCGTTGGATCCCGTCGCCTACCGCCCCTACCAGGACCCCGACGACTTCATCCGTGAGGTCACCGACCACATCTGGGTCAACCGCGATATCTCCTACATCGTTGACAACTACGAGCCGGACTCCATCGTCCACGCGAGCCTCGGCACCGTCGTGGGCCGCGACGGTGTGATCGAAGGCAGCACGATGCGGATGGGCAGCACACCGCAGCACATCGGCCAGGCCGAGGACGTGGTGTGGGAGGCGCGCGGGGACGACGCCTTCCTCAGCTCGCACCTGGTCTTCTCCGCCGACGAGCACCTGGTGGACGGCAAGATCATCCCGATCCGCAAGCGCACGGTCGCCAACTGCCTCTACCGCAGGGGACGGATGGTCGAGGAGTGGGTCGTCCGCGACGAACTCGCCGACTGCCTGCAGCGCGGCGCGGACCCGGACGAGGCGGCCCGCGCCCTGCGCTTCCAGGGTTACACCGGTTCGATGCTGGAGGCGCCGCCCAAGGACGTACTCCTGGAAGGCGTCAGCGGCCCGCGGCCGGACGACTTCCGGCCCGAGTGCGAGATGGTCCTCGAATTCATCGACGAGGTGTGGACCCAGCGCCGGCTGCAGAAGGTCAACGACTTCATGGTGCGGGACCTCTTCCTGCACACCATCGGCGACCGCACCGTCATCCGCCCCGACCGCTACCAGGCCGATCTCCTGTCGACCGTCGGGCCGTTCCCCGACGCGAGGTTCGAGGTGCGGGACATCCAGACCAACTACGCCGAGCGTTACGCCGGTCTGCGGGTGGCCGTGCTGTGGACCATGCACGGTACCTACCGCGGTACGCCCGCGTTCGGCCCCCTGACGGACCAGCCGGTCACCATGCTCGGCGTCTCCCAGTTCCTGATCCAGAACGGGCGGATCGTACGGGAGTTCCGCGTCTACGACGAGATAGCCCTGCGGGCCCAGATCAACAGCACCCGCGGCGACGGCCCGCCCGTGGAGGCCAACATCTACTGACCCGAAGCACCTTGTTGCATTCGGACCGGAGGGGTACCCGATACTCGGGTACCCCTCCGGTCCGTCTGGCGCAACGTCTCCTAGGACCGCAACGTCTCCGAAGGCGACTCCCCGAACTGCTGGCGGTACGCGAGTGAGAAGCGGCCCGGATGGAAGAAGCCCCAGCGCGTTGCCACGGTGGTGACGGTCGTGGTGCCCGGGTCGGAGGCCAGGAGTTCCTTGCGTACGCGGTCCAGGCGGACCTCGCGCAGATACGCGAGCGGTGTCGTGTCGAGGTGCCGGCGGAAGCCCTCCTGGAGAGCTCGTACGCCGACGCCGACGCATTCCGCGATCTCCGCGACCGTGAGCGGCTCGGCGGCGTGCCCCTCGATGATCTCCATGGCGCGGCGGACCGCGGGCGGTGCGACGCGCGGCTGCTCGCCGAGCAGCGCCGGTGTGTAGTTGTTGGGCTGGGCCATCAACAGCTGGGTCATGAGAAGTGATTCGAGCTGTTTTGTCACGATGGGCTGACTCGTCATGCCGTCCGGTCCCTCCGCCTCCCGGCGCATGAGGTCGACGACGTTGAGCCAGGAGCGGGAGCCCGCTGTGGTGAGGTTCATGCCGAGCGAGAAGAGGATCGGGCGGCGCACGGCGCGGCCGAGCAGACTGCCCAGGTGCGATTCCAGGGAGGACCGGTCGAACCACACGATCAGCTGCGGATTGCCGGCACCCCAGCGCATATCCAGCTTTCCGGTCGGAGAGGGGACGGAAGCGAGTTCGGGGGAGGAAATGATCTCCTCGCGGCCGCAGGTGATTTCGGCGTAACCGGCGAGCGGGATCTGTACGAGGAAAAAGCTCTCCAGATCGCCCGGTGTGATGCGGACTTCTGTTCCGTAATCGAGGTAATACAGGCCCGTCCGGTCGAAGGGCGCACCGTGCAGCCGGGCGTCGAGCGTCGCCGAGCGCTGCGTGATGCGCAGGTCATGCGGGCAGAAGGCGCGGCCGACCTCGGCTCGTGCCTCCCAAATGTCCGCTGTATGGAACTGTTGGTGGTTTGCGAGAGGGAGCTCTTCAGCGCGCAAGTGAACCTCCACCTAAATCTCCGCCGCCGAGACGCGTGATCGGGACAGTAGCCCGCGTGATCCGGATAGCGAAGATGATCTTCCCATACCAAGGTGGATCCCCGACCGCGTGCGGAGCCTGCTGCTGCCCGGGCTCGCCGAGTCAGCAGGATCCCTCTGGCCTGCCGGGTGACCAGGACCCATCCCCCGGTCGTACGGTTACCCGGCTTCCCGCGGCTGCCCGCCGGCCCCCCCTCCGGCGGGCAGCCGCATTCCCCACAACCGAATCCCCGCTTCGGTGCCGCCGCCACGTCACCGGAATGCTGTACTGGCGCACTGCACAGCACTGCTGTACCAGCGCACTGCACAGCACCGCACTGCACGGACACCGCTCAAAACTGCACAACCCGACCTCCGGAGGCCCCCCTCATGCGCAAAATCACCATCGTCGGAGCCGGTCAGGCCGGCCTCCAGCTCGGTATCGGCCTGCTCGACCACGGTTACGACGTCACCCTCGTGTCCAACCGCACCGGCGACCAGATCCGCGAGGGCCGGGTCATGTCCAGCCAGGCGATGTTCGGCACCGCACTGGCCCACGAGCGCAACCTCGGCCTCGACTTCTGGGGCAACGCCTGCCCGCCCATCGCCGGGCTCGGTGTGAACATCGCCGACGGCCAGGGCGGCCGGGCGCTCTCCTTCGACGCCCGCCTCGACGCCACGGCGCGCTCGGTCGACCAGCGCGTCAAGATGCCGATCTGGATGGGTGAGTTCGCGCGCCGCGGCGGCCGTCTGGACTTCCGCGAGGCCGGCGTCGAGGACCTGGAGCGCTACGCCGCCGAGTCCGACCTGGTGATCGTCGCGGCCGGCAAGGGTGAGATCGCCGGGCTGTTCGAGCGGGACGCCCAGCGTTCCCCGTACGACGCTCCGCAGCGCGCGCTGGCCCTGGCGTACGTCAACGGCATGGCGCCGCTGCCCGACCGCCTCGGCGTCAGCTTCAACGTCATCCCGGGCGTGGGCGAGTACTTCACCATGCCCAGCCTCACCACCAGCGGCCCCTGCGACATCATGTTCTTCGAGGGCATCCCCGGTGGCCCGTTCGACTGCTTCGACGGGCTCACCCCCGACCAGCAGCTGGCGAAGTTCCAGGAGCTGCTGCGGACGTACGTCCCGTGGGAGGCCGAGCGCTGCACCGATGTCACGCTCACCGATCAGAACGGCACGCTCGCGGGCCGCTTCGCGCCGACCGTCCGCAAGCCCGTCGCCACGCTGCCCTCGGGCGCGCAGGTGCTCGGCCTCGCCGACGTCGTCGTCCTCAACGACCCGATCACCGGCCAGGGCTCCAACAACGCCTCGAAGTGCGCGGCCTCCTACCTCGCCACCATCCTGGACCACGGCGCGCGCCCGTACGACGCCGCGTTCATGGAGCTGGCCTTCGGCCGCTTCTGGGACAACGTGCAGTCCGCCACGGCCTGGACCAACGCGATGCTCGGCGCCCCGCCGCAGCACGTCCTGGAGCTCTTCGGCGCGGCGAGCGCCGACTCCCGTATCGCCGCCCGCTTCGTCAATGGCTTCGACGACCCGCGCGACTACTTCCACTGGTTCATGGACCCGGCCGCCGCGAAGAACTATCTGGCCGAGGTCAGCGTCTGAGCGACCGTCAGTGACAGCCAACTGACTTCGCGTCAGCGGCAGTACATACGCAACGAGAGCAGGACAGCAGGACCATGAGAAGGATCGCGGTGATCGGCGCCGGGCAGGCGGGTGCCCAACTCGCCCTGGGACTCCAGGCGCACGGCTATGACGTCACCCTGGTCACCGACCGCGGCCCCGACGAAATACGTCGCGGCCCGGTCATGTCCAGTCAGTGCATGTTCGACACCGCGCTGCAGACCGAGCGCGAACTCGGCCTGCACCACTGGGAGGACCGGGCCCCGGACATCACCGGCATCGCGCTCTCTCTCATCGGTCCGCACGGCACACCGGAAGTCTCCTGGCGCGCGCCGCTGGAGGGCCCCGCCCACTCCGTCGACCAGCGCGTCAAGTGCGCCGCGTGGATAGAGCAGTTCGCGGAGGGCGGCCGCGGCGAGATCGTGCTGCACGAGGCGGGCGTCAACGACCTCGAGTGGTACGCCCGTACGCACGATCTCGTCGTGGTCTCCACCGGCAAGGGCGAGCTGAGCCGCCTCTTCCCGCGCAACGCCGAACTCTCCCCGTACGACCGGCCGCGCCGTGCGCTGGCGCTGACGTACGTCACGGGAGCGGCACCGCGGGAGGGGGAGGCCGCCGTCCACTACCGCATGGTCCCCGGCGTCGGCGAATACTTCTCCTTCCCCGCCCTCACCACCACCGGGCCCTGCGACATCATGGTGTTCGAGGGCGTCCCCGGGGGGCCGATGGACTGCTGGGACGACATCCACACGCCCGAAGCCCACCTCACCCGCTCCCTCGAAATCCTGCACCGCTTCTTCCCCGACGAGTACGAGCGCTGCCGGCACGCCCAACTCGCGGACCGCGGTGGCGTGTTGCGTGGCGGCATCACCCCGACCGTCCGGCACCCCGTCGCCCGCCTGGCCTCCGGCCGGCACGCCCTCGGCATGGCCGACGCCGTCGTACTCAACGACCCGATCACCGGCCAGGGTTCGAACAACGCGGCCCAGGCCGCATCGCACTACCTCGACAGCATCCTCCGCCACGGCGCCGCCGAATTCACCCCGCAGTGGATGCAGCGCACCTTCGACAACTTCTGGCGCGGCTGGGGTCAATGGTCCGTCGGTTGGACCAACTCCCTCCTGGGCGACCTCGGCCCGCACCACCGCGAACTCCTCACCGCGGCGGCCGAAATACCCGCGGTCGCCGGCGCCCTCGCCACCGGCTTCGACGACCCGCGCACCCTGTACCGCTGGTGGTTCGAGGAGGCCGAGGCGCACCGCTTCCTCGCCGAGAAGCGCGCCCAGCACGCCGCCCGCTTCGACGGCCGCGAGCTGCGCCGCGCGCTCGGCCAGTACGCGACCGGCGTGACCGTGGTGACGGCCCGCGCTCCCGACGGCCGCAACGTCGGCATGACCGCGAACTCCTTTACCTCCGTCTCCCTGGACCCGCCCCTCGTCCTGTGGTGCCCCGGAAAGAACGCCCCGAGCCTCCCGGACTTCACCGACGCCTCGCACTTCGCCGTCCACGTACTGGCCGCCGACCAGCACCATCTCTCCCGCCAGTTCGCCACCCCGGCCGACGACAAATTCCGCGGCATCCCCACCACCCCCGGCATCGCCGGCACCCCCCTCCTGGACGGCACGGTCGCCCGCTTCCAATGCCGCACCGTCCAACGCCTCGACGCCGGCGACCACATCATCTTCCTCGGCGAGGTCGAACAGTACGAGTCCGACGGCGGCGCCCCGCTGGTGTTCCACTCGGGGTACTACCACGTGGCAACGAAGCATCCGGATCTGTGAAGCGGCCTGCGGCCCGGCCGTCCAGTAGTCCGAGGGACCAGTAGTCCGAAGGATCAGGGGCGCAGGCCGGTCAGTCGTGTCTTGGTGCGCTTGACGTCCTCCGTGGACGGCGGCCGCGAGCCGGTGGCCCAGCCGTCCGCGCCCCAGTCGCCGGTGAGCACTGACACGGAGACGTCATTCGCGGCCAGCGCGGTGGTGTCGGCGTTGCGTACCGACTCGGGCGCACTCGGGTCGTAATCGAGCTTGGGCCGGTAGCAGGTGTCGCAGGAGGCCGGGTCCGGGGCATAGGAGACGGTGATGTTCCGCGCCTTGCCGACGTTGGTGAAGGCGACGCGGCCGTCCGGCTTCGCCGGGTAGTTGATGTTGAGTGTGATGCCGGCCGGCAGCAGCGGCCCGCTGCGCGCCGTCCTCACGAGCCGTTCGACGACCCGCTCGGTGAACGCCGCCGCCTGCGGTACGGACGGGTAACGGTCCTGAGGGTTCGTCAGGTCCGCGTCGGCACTCACGGCTATCGCCGGTATGCCCGCTTCCGACGCGACGACCGTGGCGCCCACCGTACCGGAGTGGTTGACGGCGGAACCCGAGTTCGGCCCGGCGTTGACACCGGACACGACGAGATCCGGCTTCGCGCCCCCGAAGGCGTGCCCGATCCCGAAGTTCACCGCGTCCCCGGGCGTGCCGGTGACCGACCAGACGCCCGGCTCGGCCTGCTCGGCGCGCATCGTGGCACTGGGGGAGAGGGTCATACCGGTACCACGACCGGACTGGTCCGTGGCGGGGGCAACAATCACCGCTTCGTGCCCGGCTCTCTTCAACACGCCCTGCAACTGCCGGACATACGCGTGGCGGAAGCCGTCGTCATTGCTGATCAGAACCCGCAACGGCCGCCCGTCACCTGCCCCATTGCGTTGCGGCTGCTCAGTAACAGCAGCGCCGGATCCCGTGACCAGCATGGTCACCGTGGCCGTGGTACCGAGCACTGTCAACGCTTTTCGCGCGGGACTCCACATGGGCCCTCCAGAGGGGAACAGCGTGATGGTGCGACGCATCTCATCGGCCCACGGGTCAACTGTCAACCCGACTGGTCGGTATGTGAATAACGGTTTGGCGCTCGGCTGCTCTCGGCGCCGCTGACCCGGCGGGATCGGCGGAAGACCACTGGAGTTGGTGGTACGAGACACCGCGGCGGATCCCGAGAGGGCCGCGGCGGCAGTGGAGGAATTGGCCGGCCTGGGCGTGGCTGCCGTGGCGGGGGAGTACCACAGCGTCGTCGCCCGCGCCGCTGCCGCCCGCGCCGACGCCCTCGGCCTGCCATTCCTGTGCTCCTCAGCGGTACTCGACGCGCTCACCGAGCAGCCAACGCAACACGTCGCGCGCCTCGCCCCGCCGCAGTCCCGCGGCTGGCAGCGCTACGCGGACTTCCTCCTCGGCGCGGGCCACCGTCGCATCGCCGTAGCGGCCCAGCCGAGTGTCTACTGGACATCCGGAACGCGCATCCTGCGGGACCACCTCGCTCCACGCGGTGGCACCGTCATCGAACTCGACATGAGCGCGCTCACCCCCACGGCTGTGTGCGACGCACTCGTCGACCATGGCGCGACAGCCCTCCTTCTCCTGGTCGGCCACCCGGAGCCGGCCGTGCCGATCGTCAAGTCCGTCCGCCGCGACCAGCGCCTCGCCGACATCATGCTGGGTGCGCCGGCCGGACAACCGGAGTTCGCCGAATGGGCAGCGTTGCTGGGCGACGACGGCGCGGCGATCCCGTTCCTGCGCTACCTGCCCGAGCGCCTCACCCCACTCGGTACACGCGTCGATACGGCCCTCCGCGAGCAGCTTGCGGCAGCGCCCTCCTTCGTCGCCTTCGAGGGCTACGACACGATCGCCGTCCTCGCCGAGGCGCTGCGCTCGCACGGCACGGACCGGGCGCGCACGGCCGCATCCTGGCCGCGCGTGGCAGTCGAAGGCACCCGCGGACGGATCCGGTTCTCCCGCACGCCGGGCATCAGCGTGTGGCAATGGGCTGGGACGCCGATCCAAGTAGTGGATCGAGACCCGACGGCACCGGATCGCTTCCGGATCCTCCAAGCCGGCTGAGGGAGCACGCTGCGCTGGTGCCGCGAGCGAGGCTGCGTGCCTGGCGTGCATGACTTCCGGCCCGACCGATGGCAGAAATTGGCGTCACTCAAATGCAGGAAATCTGTCGTGGCGAGCATAGACATGGGCGGGCGACGGGGTTACTGTTTTACCCGTAGCCACGAGGTCGAGTGAGGCGCGGCAGAGGACGAACTGCCGCGCACGCAGGTCCGAAGAACAACGGCACGGCAGCGGAGTGAGGGAGCCGGAAGGCTGGAAGGGTTCCGTCACTGGCTGCCGGGCCGGCGGCCCAGCAGGGGCCGCGAAGCAGTACCGCACGTTCCAGCAGTACGAAACGGAAGTCCGGAAAGAAGGAGGCAGACGCCATCAGGATCGCCCGGGCGAGGAAGCAGTACCGCCCGGGTACAGCAAGACCCCGGATTGGAAGGTGGTCCCCGGTCACGCATCCGCGATCCCGCGCCTCCGGCCTGTCAGGTGGAGACGCGGAATGAGAAGGCCGGCGCAGCTGTAAGCCGGCAGATGGTGTTGCAATCCCTCGGGGCCTTGGTGCCGTACGGCACCAAGGCCCCTCGACGCATGACCGCAACGAGGTGCAGATGGCAGCAGACAATCCGATCGACCGTCTCGAGGACGACGACTACCCCGCTTACACCATGGGCCGCGCCGCCGAACTCCTTGGCACCACACCCGCCTTCCTGCGGGCGATAGGGAAAGCCCGCTTGATCACCCCGCTTCGCTCCGAGGGCGGCCACCGCCGGTACTCCCGTTACCAGTTGCGCATCGCTGCCCGCGCCCGCGAAATCGTCGACCAGGGCACCCCCATCGAGGCTGCCTGCCGCATCGTCATCCTTGAAGACCAGCTCGAAGAGGCCCAGCGCATCAACGAGGAACTGCGCCACGCCGCCTCACAGCCCGAGGCAAAGCCGACCTGAGCCAACAGCTTCTGCCCCTGGTGACGCCGCCACGCCTGCACACCGCCGACCGCGCCGCCGCTCCTCAGAGCGTAGGGCGCCGCCGGTCGCTGCTGGCCTGGCGCAGGTCGTCGGTGTGACGGGTGAGGGCATCCACGCGAGCCGCGAGATCGGGGCGGCCGGCAGCGAGGTGGTCGCGGGCGCCGGTCAGCGGGCCGAGGAGCGCTGCGACGTCATGGCGGCCCAGCGCCTGAAGGAGAGGCGTGCGGGCCTCAGCGGGCAGGTCGGTCACCGCGGTGATCTCTCCGGCGAGCCGGCGCAGGTCGGCGGCGTTGCTGCGGGCCCAGGTGGTGACGGTGCGGTCGGCGGCGCGCTGATCGCGGGTGGCCTGGATGCGCTCTTCGCCGGTGGTGCCCGGCGCTCCGGGGCGCAGGCGCAGGTAGCGGCGCTCGGCGGACTGCCGATTCGCGACCCCGAGGGGGTGGGCGAGATCGGACCAGCTGGCGCCGGCCGCGCGGGCGGCTTCGATCAGCCCCGTCTCCCAGCCGGCCAGCTGGTCCCGCAGCTGGCGCAGCAGCAACAGCGCGGCCAGCGCCTGCTCCGCGCTGGCGCCGGCCTGCTCTGCGCCGGCGCCGGGCTCGGGCTGCCGGCCGGCCTGCTCTGTACCGGTTCCGGGCTCGGGCCGCTGGTCGGCCTGCCCAGGATGCGGTAGCTGCGCGATGCGTACGGCCTCCTCGATCGCCGCCAGCGCCGCTTCGGCGGCGGGGAACGAGGCGGGCGGGGACACAGGTTTCTGGTCGTCTGCGGCCATGAGTCACCTCCGCTCAGAGCGTCACCCTTCAGGCGACGTGCTCGCTTGTCATCGTCTGGATGACATGCTACAAGAGAAGCAGGTAGCAGCGCATGGGCATGTACAGCCCGAGCGAAAACGGAGGTGTTTTCCCGATGCTGATGCGCACCGATCCTTTCCGTGAGCTGGACCGGCTCACCCAGCAGCTCCTCGGCACCAACCCGTCCGGCACCTGGTCGCGGCCCTCGGCGATGCCGATGGATGCCTACCGCGAAGGCGACGAGTACGTGATCGCCCTCGACCTGCCGGGCGTCGACCCCGAGGCGATCGACATCGACGTCGAGCGGAACATGCTCACGGTCAAGGCCGAGCGCCGGCCCGTCACCAAGAGCGACAAGGTCCAGGTGGAACTCTCCGAGCGGCCCCTGGGCGTCTTCTCGCGCCAGGTGATGCTCGCCGACTCCCTGGACACCGAGCACATCAACGCCGACTACGACGCGGGCGTCCTCACCGTACGCATCCCGATCGCCGAGCGCGCCAAGCCGCGCAAGATCTCCATCAGCGCGGGCTCGGGGCGCAAGGAGATCCGCGGCTGAGGCCGACCATGAGGCCATGAGGCCATGAGGCCATGAGGCCATGAGGCCATGAGGCCATGAGGCCATGAGGCCAAGGGGCCAAGAGAACAAGAGGACACCTCACCCCGCGGTGGCGGAGGGCGGGCTGATCCCTCCCCCTCAACCCAGGCCCTCCGCCACCCCGCAACCCACGCACCCGTACCCACATACGACGTACGCCGTACGGACCGATGAACGGAAGAGGGGATCGCGGTGGTCATGCAGCGAGAAGCGTTCCTGGACCAGGTACAAGAACGCGGCGAGTACCCGACCCGTACGGAAGCCGACCGGGCGGCGCGCATCGTCCTGGCGCTGATGGGCGCGCACCTGGTGGGCGACGTGCGGGCCGAGCTGGCTGCCCGGCTCCCGGAGACCTTCGCCCTGATCCTGCTGAACCCGTTGCAGGCGTCCGAGCCCCTCTCCCCGGAGCGTTTCGTGCGCGCCACCGCGGCGTGGATCGAGGGCGCCACCGAGCAGACCGCCGCCTGGGACGTCGGTGCCGTACTCAGCGTCGCCGCGGACGCGGCCGGCGAGGAACTCACCCGCCGCATCCTGTTCCAGCTCCCGCCGGGCTACGACCTGCTCTTCGGCCGCCCCCAGGAAACCACCGCCCCCGAACACAGCACACCAAACCGGTGAGCAGCCCGCCCGCCGTCAGAACAATCCCCACAATCCCCATACCGAGAAAGGCACCCACCCACCGATGCAGCCCCTCTCGCAGCAGACCGCGAACACGCCGGCCCTGTCCTACACACAGATGCTGGAACGCGTCCGCTACGACGGCGCCTACCCCACCCGCGAACGAGCCGAAGAAGTCACCCGCGCCGTACTGGCGGCCCTCGGCCGACGGCTCACCGGCGAGGAACGCGTCGAACTCGCCGCCCGCCTGCCCCGCCAGGCCGCGCAGATCTTCACCGCGCAGATACCCGAAACCGACACCCTGACCGGCTGGCACTTCATCAAGGACCTGGCCGCCCGCACCGGCGGCACCCTGGCCACCACACGCTGGGACGCCGGCTCCGTCCTCGGCGTAGTCGCCCACCTCGCCGGCCCCACCCTCCTGGACCGAATCCTCACCCAACTCCCCTCCGGCTACGCCATCCTCTTCGGCCGCGCTGAACTCGTACAGGCCGCCTGACAGAGCGTGGGGCGTTTCAACGCGGCCGTTCACCGGTTGGAGTGATGCAAGATCGGTCGCTTGACGGCCGGGCGCGACCCGACAGGAGAAGTGCTGACCAGGCCGTTGGTACGCGTGATGCGTCGAAGTGCCCGTCGGCCGTGTCCGGTTCACGTCAAGACTCTGCTGCCCATGTTGTTCGGTTTCTCCCTCGCCGCTTAGGTATCAGGCGCGGGCCCTGGACAAGCGCCACCTGCGGCGCTCCAGCAGCGCTCGCCGCACTCGCCCGCGCCTCTGCCCAGACACCGTCACATGCACTCCACCCAGCAGCCAGACCAACACCTTTGACCCGCCTCTGACCAGCACCCCAATGAGGACGACCGCCGTCGTCAGCACTCAGTACGGCCCCTGCGTCTCCACAATCCCCGGCTTGACCTCCGGCAGCCGCGAGGCTCGATTCGTCCGCGAGATGGCCTGCCTGGACCTCCTCTCCGGTGGCACTGTCGAGTTCACCATCACCTGGAACAACGGCCGAACCTCTACCGTCAAGGGCAACCGAGTTGCGAACAGGGAGGGTTGAGAGCGCACAGCGCGGCAACGGCCTCTGTGTGCAACCCAACCGTGCAACCCAACCCACTGCACGCGGGGACGGTGGGGCCCTGCGCCCGGGGCCCCACGCCGGGCCGCCGTCGTCGATGTCGGTGGTGGCTGGCGTAGTCGCGGCCATGTTGCAGGTATGTCGGTAGCTGACCGCTCACCCGCAGCCGGACTTCCTCCGGTCTTCGAGTCATCGGGCGCGGGAAACGTGCGTGCGTAGGGGATCTCGGCCGTGCCAGGATGGGGGCGGGAAGCGAGGTCTCGTGGACGAGTTGGGGCGATTTCGCCTGGCGGTGGTTGCGTGGGCGGCCGGCGGAGCGGGGGCGGGTGCGGCGGCCGCGGTGGCCCGGGAGCTGGCCGGCGGCGTGCGGACGGTCGTGCTCGTCGAGGGCAGCAGTGATCAGGTCGCGCTCGAAGCGCTGGCCACGCGCCATGGCCGCGACCTCGTTGCGGAGGGCGTTGCGCTAGTACCGCTGGGAGGCGCAACGAACATCGGGCGTTTCCTGGACGTGTGCGGTCCTCCGGGGCTCGGCCTCCCGCTGGCCGGTCTCTGTGACATCGGCGAGGAGCGGCATTTCCGGCGTCATCTGGAACGGGTCGGGCTCGGGTCCGGTCTCACGTACGCCGGACTGGAGGCACTCGGATTCCACGTGTGCGTCGCCGACCTGGAGGACGAGCTGATCCGCGCGCTGGGAGCCGAGGGCGTGCAGCAAGTGATCGAGGCCCAGGACGAGATGCGCCCCTTCCGCATCTTTCAGGGGCAGCCGGCACAGCGGGAACGGCCCGTGGAACACCAGCTGCGGCGCTTCATGGGTACGCACAGCGGTCGCAAGGCGCTCTACGCGCAGGCGTTGATCGCGCACCTGGAGCTCGAGCGCGTGCCGCGGCCGCTGGAGCGCCTTCTCACGCACGTGTGACACGGCCGACGGCGGGCTGGGCGGCGTTGCGGGACTTGGCCGTTCGGCTGGGACCCATCACGCCCATCACGCCCATCACGTCAGGAGCGTGCGCCAGCGGTCGGCCGACTCCCTCATGTCGAGGATGACCCGCTCCAGGAACGTTCCTCCCTTGGCGAGCCGCTGCCCCACGGGGCTGTCAAGCCCGAACGCCTCCGCCGCCGCCATCGCGGCCCGCGCCGACTCGAGCGTCTGCTGTGAGCTGATCACGATGGAGTTGTACCAGGCGTCGTCGTCGACCACATAGATGTCGCGACGCCGCTGCGGATCGCGCTCGCGCCGTACATACCCGTGCTGCACCAGGAAGTTCACGGCAACGGAGACAGACGCCGGGCTCACCTTGAGCCTGCGGGTCAGCTCCGCTGCGGTGCGCCTGCCGTCCTCGGACAGCAACAGATCGACGTGTACGCGCGCCGTCATCCTCGGCAGCCCCGACCTGACCGCCAGCTCGATGATCTCCTCTTCCATCGTGCTGCTCGGCGCACTCGCACTCGCACTCGCCGCGCGTGCGGGTGCCGGTGTGCCACGCCGCGCCCGCTGGACCGTCGCGTGATGCGCCTGCTGGGGCCGGTAGCCGCCGGGGCCGCCGTTGCGTCCGACCTCCCGGCTGATCGTCGAGGTCGTCCGGTCAAGTCGCCTGGCGATCTCGGCGTACGAGAGCCCGTCGGCGAGTCCGGCCGCGATGCGCTGGCGGTCCTGCTGGGTCAACCGTCCTCCTGGCATGCCCTCAGTATTGCCTTCGCCCTCATCCATTGCAACGAGACGTTGCATTCGAGTCCAGCGTCATTGCATCAATTTCCCGCTGTCCACCTGCGTAAATGCGATTCGGTCGATTGACGCAATTCTGAATGCAACGTAGCTTTCGAATTGCGCCAAACACGTCCTATCGCGAGATGAGGAATGGCCATGGGGGAATCCATGCACACCGTCACAACGCTGCCGACGATGCGTCAGCCCGGCTGCCCGTTCGACCCGCCGGCGGAGCTGATCGACGCCCGCCGACACAGCCCCATCAGCCGCTACACCTTCCCCGGCGGAAAGCCCGGCTGGCTGATCACCGGATATGACCTGGTCAGGTCGGTCCTGGCTGACTCGCGGTTCAGCTCGCGCAAGGAGCTGATGCGCTACCACCCGACCATCGACTACGGCGACATCGAGGTCCCTCCGGCGGCGCCCGGCGAGTTTCTCCTCATGGACGACCCGCAGCACCGGCGCTATCGCAAGCCGCTGATGGGCAAGTTCACCGTACGGCGGATGCGACTGCTCACCGAGCGCGTCGAGCAGATCACCACCGACTGCCTGGACGCGATGGAGAAGGCAGGGCCGCCGGCGGACCTGGTGACCGCGTTCGCCAAGCCCATCCCCGCCATCATCATCTGCGAGCTGCTGGGCGTGCCGTACGAGGACCGGGGCTCCTTCCAGGCCCACGTCGACTCGTTCATGAACGGGGAGACGAGCGACGAGGAGCTGATAGCGGCCTACACCGCAGTCCAGAACTACCTGGCGGAGCTGGTGGCCGCCAAGCGCGCGAACCCCACCGACGATGTGCTCAGCGACCTCACCGACAGCGATCTGAACGATGAGGAGCTGAAGGGGATCGCCCTGATCCTGCTGGCAGCCGGGCTCGACACCACCACCAACATGCTCGCGCTGGGCACCTTCGCGTTGCTGCGGAATCCGGCGCAACTGGCCGCGCTGCGCGCCGATCCCGCGCTCACCGACGGGGCCGTGGAAGAGCTGCTGCGGTATCTGAGTGTTGCCAAGACGTTCATGAGGACGGCGCTGGAGGACGTCGAGTTGGGCGGCCGGACCATCGAGGCCGGCGCGCCCGTCATCCTGTCGTACCACACCGCCAACCGCGACCCCGAGCGCTTCGCCGACCCTCACGTACTCGACCTCCGCAGGCAGGACGGCGGGCACCTGGCCTTCGGCCACGGCATCCACCAATGCCTGGGCCAGCAACTGGCCCGCGTCGAAATGCGAGTCGCCTTCTCCGCGCTGCTCAACCGCTTCCCCACACTGCGCCTGGCCGTACCGGCCGAAGAGGTCAGCCTGCGCCCGGAGACCGCGGACATCTACGGGGTGAAGAGCCTTCCGGTCACCTGGGACGTGTGACGCGAGCCGGGTGACCCGTACGGCGAGGTGAACCTCGACGCCCTCAGATCACCGGCTCTCCGGCTCGGATCACTGGGCGGAAACCTTGTGGACGGTGGTGTCATCGGGGCTCAGCCGTCGCCCATCCGCGGACAGCACTTCCAACGCGCGGAGGGGATGTCCCTGCCGGCGGTCGACCAACCGTGAGTGTGGTTCGTCGGGGGCGAAGAAGTTCTCTTCGCCCCACTGCCGCAGTGCCACGATTACGGGGAAGAGCGCCTTGCCCTTGGGAGTTAGTACGTACTCGCGGTAGGCGCTGCCGTCCGAGGCGGGGACGGATTCGAGTACACCGCCGGCGACCAGGGTGCGCAGTCGCGCGGTGAGGATGTTCTTCGCCACGCCGAGGCTGCGCTGGAACTCCCCGAAGCGCCGGCTCCCATCGAAGGCGTCCCGCACGATCAGCAGGGACCACCAGTCGCCGATCGCGTCCACCGACCGGGCGACGGGACACTCGCTGTCATCGAAGCGCGTTCTGCTCACCATGGCGTCCCTCACTTTCACGATCACTCTCACAGTATGGTTGCAACATGCTACCAGAAGGGCTACCTTCACCATCGGTAGCAAGATGAAACCGGATGTGCGGAGGAGTGCCGATGCCCGGCAACTGCGAGGCTGTGACACGAGGGGCCGATGCGCGACGGACCGAGCCGCGACGTGGCAAGGTGGGGCGGGCCGAGGTAGGGCGGGCCGAGGCCCGAAGTGGCGAGGGCTCCGCGTTCGTACTCTCCCGTGGCATCGTCACACTCTTCGCCATCGCCTGCGGGGCCGCGGTGGCCAACGTCTACTTCTCCCAGCCGCTCCTGGTCACCATGGGGCACGACCTCGCCATGAGCCCGGCACTCGTCGGCAGCGTGGTCACCCTCACGCACGTCGGATACGGGCTGGGACTCTTCTTCCTCGTGCCGCTGGGCGACGTGACCAACCGCAGGCGACTCATCGTGGTCCAACTTCTGCTGTTAGTAGGGGCATTGACTGTCGTGGCCACCGCCCACACCGCGGCGATCCTGCTCGCGGGCATGGCCGCGACGGGGCTCCTCGCAGTCGTCACGCAGACGTTGGTGGCCTTCGCGGCGGCACTGGCCCCTCCCGCCGGGCGCGGACGGATCGTTGGTCTCGTCACCAGCGGCGTGGTCATCGGAATCCTGCTTGCCCGCACCGTATCCGGCCTCATGGCCGATCTCGCGGGCTGGCGCTCCGTCTACCTCGCCTCGGCGTCGCTCACCGCGCTGCTCGCCCTGGTCCTGTACCGAGTACTGCCGCGCCGCAGTGACACGCCGCCGACACCCCTCCGGTACGGACACCTCCTGCGCTCCACGATCACCCTCTTCGCACGGGAACAACTACTGCGTATCCGGGCCCTGTTCGGCCTGCTGATCTTCGCCGCCTTCAGCACCCTGTGGAGCAGCGTCGCGCTACCGCTCAGCGAGGCCCCGTACTTCCTGCCCCACAGCGCGATCGGGGCGCTGGGGCTGATCGGTGTCGCCGGCGCCCTGGCCGCGACCGTGGCCGGCGGCCTGAACGACCGCGGACTCTCCCGGCGAACCACCGGCATCGCCCTGGCCTTGCTCACCGCCTCGTGGCTGCCCTTGTCCTTCACCCGCAGCTCGCTCTGGGCCCTGTTCCTCGGGGTGATTCTCCTCGACCTCGCCGTGCAGGCGGTCCATGTCACCAACCAGACCCTGATCTACGCGCTGCACCCGGACGCGGGCAGCCGGCTGATCGGCGGCTACATGGTCTTCTACTCCATCGGCAGCGCCACCGGCGCCATCGCCGCGACCTCCCTCTACACAGTGGCCGGCTGGGCCGCCGTATGCGCACTAGGTGCGGCGTTCAGCTTCCTCGGATTCGCGCTGTGGGCATTCACTCGACACACCTCCCCGGGCCCCGCCGCCAAGGCGACCTCGCACAGCGAAACCTGAGCGTTGTCGCCGAAAGCTCCTCGAAAAATTCGTCGATGTCTTCGGTGAGGTACCAGCCACCCGGGCGCATGCCTCCCGACCCCTCAGGCATCTTCAGTCCACGCTCAGCCCGCCTCCGGACGCCGCGCGAGAAAGACGAACTCGCGGCCCGGACGGTCAGGCGCCTCACGTACATCGTCGACAACAAACCCCTGCGCCAACAGGTCCGCCTCGACCTCCTCCCGTTCACGGAAACGCAACGTCGAATCGGACGTCAGCACTTGCCCGTCCGCAGCGAACACGTAGGTCCACCGAAACGTCACCAGCGGCCAACTCACGTCGGTCACCTCGACCCAGCTCTCGACCGCACCAACGCTTGGGATGTCGGTCACATGGTGCGAATCCTCCCGGTTCCACTCCTCCCAGGCACGCCTGGCCGGCTTCCGGGTCTCGAACATCAGGCGCCCGCCTGACCGCAGTGACTCGTATGCCCTACCCAGCGTCTGCTGCCAGACCTTCGGGTCCACGATGGCCTGAGCTACGTTCGCCGTCATGGTGGCCAGATCGACCTGCAGCGCTGGAAGTGCCGACACGTCACCGCAGATCCACCGCACCCGTTCGCTGCCCGGCTTGCCCTGAGCTACTTCAATCGACGCCTCGGCGGGGTCGATCCCGACAACCTCGATCCCGCGATCAGCCAAGAGAAGGGCGAACACTCCTGTTCCGCAACCGATGTCCAGCACCCGACGTGCTTCGGTCTCCTCCGCTAGGTGGACGTACGCGTCAAGGTCGCTGCGATCAGGGTCAAGCGGGTCATAGATCGCGGCGAGCCGTGGATGCCCGAAGCACTCGTCAGCCATGCAGTCGAAGGTACGCGGCCTCCAAGGCCCTGCGGTACTCCTTGCGTTCGCCCGAACGATGGCATCGTCTGCGTGATGGGCGACGCTGACCACGACAACGTTGCATCTCAGCGTGTGATGTCGCGGCGGGTATGCGCCTGGTCGCAGAAGATGAACGAGTTCGCCATGGTCGCACCCTGGAGGGGCCGCGCCCGGGACTCGGAGTCGCGGCCCCTCGCTCACAACTACGGGCTGAGCTCGCGGCGCGGCGGCAGCGCACCTGGCCACGCAGTCGGCGTAGGCAGCGTGTTGTGTTCGGAGGGAGCCCCGCCGGGTGGGCCGGCGGGGCTGTAGGGGGTCAGATCATCAGGAGGAGGCGGGTGTGGGGGACCAGCTTTCGGTTCACGCTGGTGCTCTGGACGAAGATCGTGAAGTCGTCGTTGTGGTCCGGCTTGACGCGGACTTCCGTGTCCGGCAGGCCGAGCAGGGCCCGGGCCTGCGGCCCCGTGTACACCCGGTCCGTCTTCTTCTCCAGCACCGCGATCTGCTTCCGTGCCTGGATCTTCTCCGACTTACTCAGCTGGTAGAACGCACAACCGGTGCGGTAAGTGTGTCCGCATTCGACGACCCAGTCCCGTATCGCCGCTTCGCGAGCCACCGGAATCAGCTGGTACTCCGACGGCTTCACCGGGGTGAGGCCGGCTGCCTTGATGGTGTCCTTGTTGACCACCTCCGCACCCGTGGAGAACACCGCCCGCGAGCCCCGGATGCCCTGGGCCCGGCCCACCATGAAGTTTTCGGTGGCCTGCTGGATGACCTGCCCGGCCTCCTCCAGACCCTGGGTGCTCGTGGCGTCCCAGATGGCGATGTTGTCCTTCGGGAAGCCGCACTGCATGGCCTCGCGCTTGCCCATCTGGTCCGGCACCAGGACGGCCAGCGTCCAGTTGTCCTCCTGCGTCGCGCTCAGCGTGGCCACGGCCTGCACCAGTTCCCGCGGATTGCTGCCAGGGGCGTCCGGGCAACGGTGGCTTGCGTTCTCCTGACCGTCAGTCAGCACGAACGTCAGGAAGCTGTGGTCGCCGTACAGTTGAGCCGTCTGCGCCAGCTCCCGCTGCGACTTGAGCGTGGCCGCGAGCAGCGCCGTCATTCCACCGACCCGGTACAGCTGCTTCAGGGACGGCATCCGCAGCACGTCCTTGTCGTAGATGACGCACTCCACCTTGTCCGCGAAGACGTACACCGTGACGCGGGTCTCCTGGTCCAGCTCCTTCGACCGGCGAGCCAGGTAGGCAATCTGCTGGTCGGCGACCTCAACGACCTTGCGGCTCAGGTGCGACATGGACGAACTGGCATCCAGCACAAGAGCAACGTGGTTGATGTAGTTCTGGGTTCCGGACATGGACTGCTCCCCCTCTTTCACTCGGTGCTCTTACCTTCTCACCCACCACTGACAATCGATCTTGGACGGCGGGATGGCGGGATGGCGGGATGGCGGGACGGCGGGATGGCGGGAGATGCGGGCGGAGCGTCGCTGGGGGAGAGCTGCTCCTAGCAGGGTCGGGTCGGCAGTGGTGCCGCCTCAGGGCCCGCGGGTCGGCGCTGTTTGGCGCGGTGGGCGAGGGCAGCGAGGATGCGTTGCCATGCCGGTGACGCCTCGGAGATCTGGGAGGAGACCAGCTTCGCGTACCCCGCCCGGTTGCTGTCTCGTTCGTGTGTGATCTCCCACGCGTCCAGGTCGTCGATGAGCCGTTCCAGGCGTGGATCGTTTGGGTCCCAGTCGACCGCCTGGTCGCAGGCGAGAAACAGGCGCGTCGTCTCGGGGTCGTCGAAGCCGGTGTTCTTGTCTCGTATCCGTTGCGGCATGGCGTGCGGTGCCATTGCCTGCATCAGGATCCAGGAGTCGCGCTCGAGTTGTACCCTCTGTTCGCTGACCCCGAGACTGCGCATTCGATTGAGGATTGCGACGACCTCGGGAGGCAGGACAAGCCTTTCGCCGCTGTCCAGTTCGGCGATTCGGCGGCGGTATTCGGTGAGTTGGTCGATCCTGCGCTGTAATTCGGCGTCGATGTCGCTGATGGCCGCGGCGAATTCGGTCGCCTGCGCATGCAGCAGTGCGTCGATACGGGCCAGTGGCACGCCGGCATCGGCGAGGGTCCTGATCCGGATGAGATCCACCGCCGCTTGCGCGCCGTAGCGGCGGTAGCCGGAGGCATCGCGTTCGGGCTCGGGCAATAGACCGACGTGGTGATAGTGGCGAACGGTGCGCACGGTCACGCCGGCGGTTGCCGCGAGCTGGCTTATTGTGAGCACCGTCCTCCTCCTCGTACTCAGATCTTCGTGATACGTGATCTCGCCGAGTCTAATGAGGGCGAGCTCGGTCAATGAGGCGAGCTCGGTCGATGAGGCGAGCTCGGTCGATGAGGCGAGCTCGGTCGATGAGGCGAGCTCGATCGATGACATTGCGGACCGCCTGAACCACGGCATCACGGCGGTCGAAGCAGAGGCGATGGTGGCCAGTGTCGGAGATGATGCGTTGTTTCCCGTACGAGACCGTGCTCACCAAGGCCGCGTCCATTCTGGTCTTACCGGCATTCATCTCTCGCAACGTCCGCTCCGGCGTCAGCGCCTGCTGGGCGGGATCGGTGCCCACCACGGTGAGAGCGACCACCGGGACGTCGGGGATATTCGGTCCGGCCCGCAGTTCGGTGGCGAGTGCGGTCAACGTGCCGCGCTCGGCGATGCCGACGCGGATCCATTCCTCGCTCATACGGGCTTCGATCAGCGCCTCCCGTATGCGCTCCGGGTAGTCCGCGTACAACTCGGTACTCATCTCGCGCAGGGCCGGGCGCATCTGTGCGAGCTGCTCCGGATCAGGATCAGGTGCCAGTTGTTCGAGCGCGGCCAGGCCCGCCTCGGTAGGCATGAAGGCGTCCCAGTCGCGGTGGAATGCGTCCATCCAGACCAGCCCGGCCACGTCCTGCGGGTACAGCTGCGCGAACCGATGCGCGTAGAAGCCGCCGAGGGAGTGCGGCACCAGAATGTATGGGGCGGCAATGTTCTGGGCGCGCAGCAGCTCGCGCAGTTCCGTGGCAACCGCGGTGGCGGTGCGCGGCAGCGGGAGGTGGTGGGAGAGCGGATCGCTGAAGCCTGTGCCGCCGCGGTCGTACAGCACGGCGGTGGTGAATTGCGAAACCGCCTGATGAACGCCGAAATAGTCCAGGCCTACCGCACTGGCGCCGGGCAGGAATACCACCGTCGGCCCGCCGCTGCCCGACCGATGCACGAAAATGCGGCGACCGTCGATCTCCTGGAATCCTCCGATCGGCGGAGCGAGCCGAGCCGAGGAAGCGCTGTTGTTCGTCATGCGGTCAGGCTCCAACCCTGACGTAGGGTCAAGGTCAACCCCTTCCGCCGCAGTACGCGAATCGTGCCCAGCTGTGCCACGCGGTCGGCGCCGTGGCACGACCGCTGATCGGAAGTTCATCGCGACGCATGTTCATGTGGCACCACCGACGGGGCCGTGTTATCCGGGGAGGGTGCGGAATGGGTCCGGCGGACGGACTCGGCTGCGACCGATGAGATCGGCGAATGTCGCGGTCCGGTCGAATCGCACGACGACAAAACCCAACGAGAAGGGAACCGCGACCATGAAACTGACGACGATCACGCACGTCTCCGTCGACGGAGTCATGCAGGGACTCGGCGGGTCGGACGAGGACCGCAGGGGCGGATTCGAGCGCGGCGGATGGGCTCTGCCGCTGTTCGATGAAGAGGCCACGACGATCGTGAATCAGATCTTCCAGCGCGCCGACGCCTTCCTGTTCGGCCGGCGGACTTACGAGATCTTTGCCGGCTATTGGGGAGTAATGACAGATTCGGACAACCCCATCGCGGCGGCGTTGAACACGCGGCCCAAGTACGTGGCATCGACCACGCTCACCGACCCGCAATGGGCGGACACGACCGTCCTCTCCGGCGACGTCGCGGCGGCCATCGGCGAGCTGAAAGCCGAGCCGGCCGGTGAGCTGCAGGTGCACGGCAGCGGTGTCCTGGTCCGCCGGCTGCTCGACAACCACCTGGTCGATGAGATCACCCTGCTCACCTACCCCGTGGTCGTCGGCCAGGGCACGCGGCTGTTCCCCGACACCGGCCCGGACACAGCACTGGAACTGGTCGACTCGCAATCAACCGCGAAGGGGGTGACGATGCAGGTGTACCGGCCTGCCGGGCGCCCGCAGTACGCAACGTCAACACATCACTGAAGCACATGACACAGGAACCGCTGGGCGCATGATTCACCCGGTGGCGTCGGTACCCACCGACGGTACGTACTGCGGTGCCCGCCACGCGGCGAGCCGGTGTTCCACTGCCGCTCCGAGCGAGAGCAGCTCGGCGTCCTGGTGGTCACCGGCCATCAGCAGTACGCCGACGGGCAGCTCACCCACGAAGCCGGCGGGCACCGACAAGGACGGGTATCCGGCAACGGCAGCCGGGGTGGAGGACGGGATCACATCGTTGTCGCCGCGCGCGCAGTCGGTCGTCCAGGCGGGCGGGTTCGTCGGCGAGGCGATGGCGTCGAGCCGGTGGGCGGCCATGGTCTCGTCGATGGAACGCCGGGAGAGGTCCGTCAACTCCGCGCGCATGGACCGGTATTTCGGGTCGTTGGTCGACGGCGCAACGAGAGCCTGCTCGAACAGTTCCTGCCCGGCGAAACACGTCCGCTCCGCGGGGTGGGCGCGGTTGAAATCGATGAGCCCGGCCAGATCCCGTGGTCCATGGCGGGTGGCGAGGTAGGCGTCGATGTCCCGGTGGAACTCGCTCAACAACGCCGGAAATTCGAGTTCGGCGAGTCGCTTCTGATACGGCGGTGTCACCTCGACGACCTCGGCCCCCGCTGCGCGCAGCTTCTTGGCCGTACGAGTCATCAGCGCATCCACCTTCGGCCCGAGCGAGGGCAGTCGCCACAGGCCGATCCGCTTGCCCCGCAGGTCATTGGGGCGGGTCAGTGTGTCCGTGAGGCCGGCGGCACCGCGGGGTAGCGCGATGCCGTTGCCGCTGATCACCGACAGGGTGAGCGCGGTATCGACCACATTGCGGGCCATGGGGCCCGCGGTGTCCTGCTCGGCGGAGATCGGCACTACGCCGTCCTGGCTGACCAGGCCGAGGGTGGGCTTGTGGCCGACCACCCCGTTCATCCCGGCCGGGCACACGATGGAGCCGTCCGTCTCGGTACCGATCGCCACCTGCGCCAGCGACGCGGCGAGCGCGGCGGCCGAGCCGGAGGAGGAGCCGCACGGATTCCGGTCCAGTACGTACGGATTGTTGGTCTGCCCGCCCGCTGCCGACCACCCCGAAGTCGGCTTCGCAGCACGGAAGTTGGCCCACTCGGAGAGGTTGGTCTTGCCGAGGATCACTGCCCCGGCCTTCCGCAGCCGCGCCACCAGAACGGCGTCGGTGCCGGGCGGTTTCCCGGCCAGCGCCAACGATCCGGCGGTCGTATCCAGCCCGCGGGTGTTCACGTTGTCCTTGATCAGGACAGGTATGCCATCGAGCAGGCCGCGAACGGCACCGCGCCGATGCCTGGCATCACTGGCGGCGGCCTGACGCATGGCCGTCGGGTCGGTGCGCAGCACCGCGTCGATCTTGGGATCGATGGTTTTGATCCGCTGCAGATAAGCCCTGGTGAGCGCCGACGAGGTAAGTAAACCGTCCCCCATACGCGCCTGCAGCTCCGGGATCGTCACCGTATCGAGGTCGACGCCGAGCCGCGCGGCCGCACCGACCGGCGACGGCCTACCGGCACCGGCACCGCCACCGGCGTCGGCCGCCGCCGGCGAATGCGGTACGGCGGTGACAAGGGACGACGCAAGCAGGGCGGCAGCCAGCGCGGTGATGCGCCTGTTCCTCGTATTCCTCACATTCCTCATGACGGGTAGCGGACTACATGCCGGGCCCCTACGCAAGACCGCCACACCCTCATCAAGACCGTCCCGGGCACTGTGCGGAATCGGCGGCTCGGCGCAAGGTTCGCGCCCATAGTGGCCCCTCCCTGGCCCATCGCACTGCGACGGCGGGCTGCTGCCTCTGGGCGGTTTGCCGGCTGCCGCAGGCGCGGTCACGGGCTCCACGACAGGTCGGCAGGGGGTGCCGGCCTGTCGTGGAGCGCTTCCGGTCAGGCGAGGTTCTTGGTGAAGAACTCGTCGAGCTTGCCGAAGGGGATGATGTCCTTGCGGTCGTACAGGTCGACGTGGTCCGCGCCGGGAACGACCAGGAGGTCGATGCTGTCGGGAGCCATCTTCTGGACGTCCTCGGAGTAGTAGCGGGAGTGCGCCTCGGATCCGGTCACCAGAAGGGCCTTGCGGGGCGCGAGCATGTCGATGTTCGTCATTTGCTGGAAGGCGAAGAACGACATCGGGGTGGTCGCGGTCCACGCAGTGGTGGAGTTGATCGAGCGCGGGTGGTAGCCGCGCTTGGTGCGGTAGTAGTTGAAGAACATCGTCGTGATCGGGTCGGCGTCCGCCGGGAGGCTCTCGGGCAGACCGCGGTCCGTGGGGGCGACGTTGCCGTTCTCGTCGAAGGGGACCTCTGCGGAGAGCCGCGCGTAGGTGCCGTTCTCGGCGTCGATCCAGCGCTGCCGGCTGAGGTGGTCCACGACCTTCTGGCGCTGCTCACGCGTGTAGTAGTCCTGGTAGCCGCGGGACATGGCGCGCGACATGTCGTACATCGCGGCCGTGGCGACCGCCTTGATACGGCTGTCCGCGGCCGCTGCGGTGAGTGCCATGCCGCTCAGGCCGCAGATGGCCTGCGCGCCGATCCGCTCGCGGTCGACGATTTTCTGCAGGCCGAGGAAGTCGACGGCGGCGTTCCAGTCCTCGGTGTTGATGTCGGGCGAGCCCACGTCGCGCACCGTGCCGCCGCTTTCCCCGGTGAAGGAGGGGTCGAAGGCGAGAGCGATGTAGCCGCGCCGGGCGAACTCGTTGGCGTAGAGCCCCGAGGCCTGTTCCTTGACCGCGCCGAACGGGCCGCTGACCGCCAGGGCGGGCAGCTTGCCCCTGGCGTTCTTCGGCACGTAGAGGTCCGCGGCGAGTTCGATGCCGTAGCGGTTCTTGAACCGCACCGAGGTCCGCTTGACGTTCTTGTCCAGCGCGAAGGTGTAGCCGCCCTTGGCCGTGGCCTTGCCCTTTGCTGTGGTGCCCGCGGTGCGGCCGCTGCCTTCGCCGAAGGCGGGCAGAGCCGTGAAGGATGCGGCGGTGGCGGCGCCGGTGGCGGCGATCAGTCCGAGCGCTTTGCGACGTTCCATGGAGTGGACCTCATATTCGATCGGTGTGGGAAAGGGGTGTGGCGGTCGGTACGGTCGTGACCGGGGCGCTGTTCCAGGCGACCGCTTACGCGCCAGGCGTGACGGCGCGGACGTGGTTTTCCATCTCGCGGTGGCCCCTGCTACTGGGCGGTGTGGCCGGCGTCGACGGGCAGGGCCGCGCCGGTGACGTAGCCGGCGGCGTCTGAGCACAGCCACAGCACGGCGGCGGCGATCTCGTCGGGGCGGCCGAGCCGGCCCAGTGGCACTCCCGCTGCGGCTGCCTCGGTGTCGAGCTCGCCGCCGGCGGCCATCCGGGCGACCATCGGGGTCTCGATGGTGCCGGGGCAGACGGCGTTGCAGCGGACGCCGTGCCTGCCGTACTGCAGGGCGACGGACTTGGTCGCTCCGATCACGCCGTGCTTGGTCGCGTGGTAGGTGGTGCGGCCATCGCCGCCGACCAGGCCTCCCAGCGACGAGCAGTTCACGATCGCTCCGGAGCCTTGCTCGCGCATCTGCTTCAGCTCGTGCTTCATCGATGCCCAGACGCCCTTGAGGTTGACCGCGACGAGAGTGTTGAACGCCTCGGCGGTCTCGTCGGCGGAGTCGACCGGCGGGAGCATGATTCCGGCGTTGTTGAATGCCATGTCCAGGCTGCCGAAGGCCTCGACGGTCGTGCGGACGGCCGATGCGACCTGGTCCTCGTCAGCGACGTCGCAGGCCAGCGCGATGGCCCTCTGCCCCGTGGCTGCGAGCTCGTCGGCGAGCCGCCGGCCCGCGTCGACGTCGCGGTCGGCGATCGCGACTGCGGCCCCTGCCTCGGCGAAGGCGCGGACGGCGGCCTCGCCCATCCCGGCGCTGCCGCCGGTGACGAACGCGGTCTTGCCAGTGAAGTCGTAGGTGACGGTCATGGGTGGTGTTCCTTGTGATTCGGTGCTGAGGGTTGAGGTCAGTCGCGGGGCAGCTCGCTCCCGGTGTGCTCGGCCAATGCTGCGAGCAGCTCGCCCTGGACCCGCTCGGCGCGCACGGCCGGGTGCGGTCCTCGGTCTTCTGGTGGAATCAGTACCGGCCGGAGACGAGCGCCTCGGGATCCTCGGTCGTGGCGAGCCATGCCTGGGTGACGTGAGCGAGGTCGTCGCTGCCCGATGGGCCGCCACGTGGCGGCGAGGGATGCGCGGGCCGCACCCCGGAGGAGCGCGACAGCGATCAGGGACGGACGAGGACCTTGAGGCTCTTCCGCTCGTCCATGTCGCGATACCCGGCGGGCACACCCTCGAGGTCCGTGACGGCGTCGAAGACCTTGCCCGGCTCTATGGTGCCGTCGAGGATGGCGGGCATCAGCTCCTCGATGTAGGCACGCACGGGGGCGGGGCCCCCTGCGAGGCGGATGTTGTGGCGGAACAGGCTGGCGAAGCCGATCGGCGCGTCCTCGTACTGCGGGACGCCGACGCGGCTGATGACGCCGCCGGGGCGGACGACGCCGATGGCCTGCTCGTAGGCGGGGAGGTGCCCGACGGCCTCCAGCACGGCGTGGGAGCCGTGGCCGCCGGTGAGCTCGCGGACCTTCGCGATGCCCTCCTCGCCGCGCTCGGCGACGACCTCGGTGGCCCCGAACTCGCGTCCGAGGTCGGTGCGGGCCTTGTGGCGGCCCATGAGGACGATCTGCTCGGCCCCGAGGCGCTTGGCCGAGAGCACGGCCAGGAGGCCGACCGCGCCGTCGCCGATCACGGTCACGCTGTCGCCGGGCTTGACCCCGGCCATCTTCGCGGCGTGGTGGCCGGTGCCGTACACGTCGGCGAGGGTGAGCAGCGACGGGATCAGTGCCGAGTCGGCGGCCACGGGCAGCTTCACCAGGGTGCCGTCGGCCAGCGGCACGCGGACCGCCTCGGCCTGGCCGCCCTCGTCGGCGATGCCGTCCCAGAAGTTCGCCTCGTGATGGCTGCAGGAGGTCTGCAGGTTCTCTCGGCAGAACTGGCAGACGCCGTCGGAGACGGCGAACGGGGAGACGACGAGGTCGCCCTTCTTCAGGGTGGCGACGTCCGCGCCGACCTCCTCCACGACGCCGAGGAGCTCGTGGCCCATTCGGGCCGGTCCGGCCTCGGTGGTCATCGAGTGGTAGGGGTGCAGGTCGGATCCGCAGATGCAGGAAGCGGTGATCCGCACCAGGGCGTCGGTGGGGTGCTTGATGCGGGAATCGGGGACGTCCTCGATCCGGACGTCGCCGGCGGAGTGCATGAGCGCTGCGCGCATGAGGGTGTTTCTCCTGTCGATGAGTGGGGGGCGCGATGCGTGCGGGCGCGTCAGCCGAGGACGGCGTCGACCGGGGCGTGGTCGACGTAGAGGCGCATGTCGGCGAGCTTGCCGTCGGTGATGGCGAAGATCGAGCAGGCGGTGATCTCGATGATGCCGCCGTCGTTCAGGTGGTAGACGCACCGCACCTCGAGGATCACGGTGCCGTCGTCCTCCTGCCACACCCGCAGCAGGCGGTGCTCGAGGCGCTCGAGCTTGCCCGCGAGGTCGGCCATGAGGGCGAGCACGTGGTCCGCGCCGGTGATGGTCGGGTGGTTGGCGAAGGTCAGGGTCACGTCGTCGGCGTAGAAGGCGCGGAGGCGGTCGAAGTCCTTCGCCTCCAGCGCGCCGAAGTAGTCGTTCAGCAGGTCGACGGTCTCCTGCGGTGCTGGTGCCACGCAGATGCTCCTCGGGTTCGGTGGCTGGGCGCGGGTCGGGACGGTGATCGGCGGGCGTCGGACCGGCGCAGCTCAGGCCACGCCGCGCGGGGCGATCCCGACCGTCGCGGCCCGCGGGCGGCGATCATGGGCGGCAGGTACGGGCTGCCCGCGTACTTCTCCTGGTAGGCCCGGTCGATCCTGTGGTTCAGCTCCGGATTGTCGACCAGGGCGAACGCGACCGCGTGCTCGCTGCCGGCGGCGGTGATCTTCCCGGCGCGCTGCACGATCGCGGAGCGGTACCAGCGTCCGCGGGTGCCGTTGTAGGCGCGGACGAACAGCCGCCCGTCGACCACGACCGACCAGATCCAGGTCAAGGTGCCGGTGGTCTTCCCGTCGGCGCGGTACGGAGCGATGTGCAGGTCGTCGGTGGCGGCGATCTTCTCGATCGTCTCCGCGGGCCATCCGGTCATGGGCGTCTCCCCTCCGGTCCTCACGTGTCGGTCTGCTCCACGGGGAACTCCAGGACGATCCGTCCGCGGGTTCCGCCGCGCTCCATCAGGAGGTGCGCCTCGGTCGCCTCGGCAGCGGGCAGGACGCGGCCCACGCGCATGCTCAGCACGCCCTCCTCCACGAGCTCGCGCAGCCGCGAGATCGCGGCGTGGTCGGTGGCGCGGTCGAACACGTTCATGACGTGGATGCGGACACCGCGGCCCGGGTCGCCGTTGTAGCCGCGGAAGCTGGCGATCTGTCCGCCATCGCGGATCGCAGAGACGATCCCGTCGCCGAGGTCGGCGCCGTCGGCCACCGCGTCCACCCCGTCGGGGAACAGATCGCGGACGTGCTGCGCCGCGTCCTCGCCGCGGGCGACGAAGTCGGTGGCCCCGAAGGAGCGGACCAGGTCCTCGTCGGACTCGGCGGCGATGGCGACGACTTGCAGGCCCTCGTCCCTGCCGAGCTGGGTGAGGTATCCGCCGACCGATCCGGCGGCACCGGTGACCAGCAGGGTCTGCCCCGGCTCCAGGGCCAGCGCGTCCAGGCCGTTGCGGGCAGTCAAAGCGTTGCTGATGAATGACGCTGCCTCCGGGAAGCTCGCGTCTGCCGGGGCGCGGGTCACCGACGCCGCGGGCACAGCGACGTAGTCGCTGTAGCCGCCGTGCGCGCCGGCGAAGTCGACGAACGCGACGACCGGATCGCCGACGGCCAGGCCGGGCTCCAGCTCGGCGTCGGGACCGACCTCGTCGAGGACGCCGGAGATCTCCATGCCGGGCACGAACGGAGGCTCGAGCCCTTCATGCGCTGCGGCGAACGCCCCGGTGCGCATGAGCGCGTCGACCGGTGCGATCGCGGCCGCGCGCACCCGCACCCGCACCTCGCCGGCGCCGGGACGCGGCTCGGGCAGATCCACCACCTGGAGTACCTCGGGGCCTCCATAGGTGTTCAGGCCGATGGCCTTCATCTGTGCAATTCCTTCCCACACGCTTCTCGATTGCACAGCCAGCGTCCTTTGCTTCGTTGGGCACTGCCAGGCACTCTCAGGGACCCCCACTGCGGGAATGGCCGCCGTAGCCTCGAAGCATGGAGTTTCAGAAGGAGATCAGGGACTTCCTGATGAGCCGCCGTGCCGCGGTCACGCCCCAGCAGGCCGGTCTGCCGTACGTCGGCGGGGACCGCCGCGTCGCGGGCCTGCGCCGCGAGGAGGTCGCGATGCTCGCCGGCGTCAGCGTCGAGTACTACACGCGCCTGGAGCGCGGACGCCTCGGCAGCGCGTCCGACAGCGTGCTCGACGCGATCGCCCGCGTGCTGCAGCTCGACGACGACGAGCGCGCCCACCTCTACGACCTGGCACGAAACGTCGCGCCCGGCTCCCGCCGCAAACGCCCCAAGCCCGCCTCACCGATCACGGCAGCGGTGCAGCAGGTCCTCGACTCCATGAGCGTGCCCGCCGTCGTCCAGAGCGGCCGGCTGGACCTCCTGGCCGCAAACGACCTCGGCCGCGCCCTCTACTCCCCGCTCGACGACATGGCCGAGCAGCCGCCGAACTTCGCCCGCTTCGTGTTCCTCGACCCCCGCGCCGAGGGCTTCTACGCCGACCTCGACGCCAGCAAGGACCTCCTCGTCGCCGTGCTCCGCGCCACCGCCGGCCGCGACCCGCTGGACAGGAGGACCACCGACCTGATCGGCGAGCTCTCCGCCCGCAGCGTCGACTTCGCCGCCCGGTGGGCCAAGCACGCCGTGCGCCGCCACTCCCGCGGCCGCAAGGTCATCCACCACCCCGCGGTCGGCACCCTCGACCTCGAGTACACCGACTTCGACCTGCCCGGCGACCCCGACGTCTCGGTCGTCACCTACACCGCCGCGCCGGGCAGCCCGAGCGCCGACGGCCTCGTCCTGCTCGCCTCCTGGGCCCAGACGCGGAAGGCGGACGCCGAGGCGGTCCCGCAGAAGGCAGACGATCCCGCAGACCAGCGCCGCGGCTGACCCTCGCCCCGATCCGAGAGGAAGAACCAGGCGTCGTTCGTGGCCGCGGCCGGCCTGGTCAGTCCTCTGCTCCGTCTCCGTACGGCACGCGGCGGACGGCAGCTGCCCTTCACCGGTGATCAACGATCTTCCCCGAACTCCCTGCGGGGCACCCTGCCGCTGTGCTGGGCGATCAAGGTCAACGGCTTGGCGTTTTTAACCGCTGTACCGATGTTCCCCAAGGCCGGAAGCCCACGGGCCGACCAACCGCCATTTCGCCCGCACGAACATGTTCCTCGTGGTGGAGGACATCCTTGGAACCGTTGGCCTGGGCATCACTCACCACCACGATCCCCCGCCGGCCCCCTGACCGACGGCCCCGCGGATGCAGAGCCGACATCACCGGTCCGCCACCGCCCAGTGACATCAATTCCCATCGATATTGATCACGAAAAACACGCGCGAGTGACTCCCGAACTCACGTCGAAACGACATCCCGAGGCGAGTGACGCAGTCATTTGGCACTGGTCCGACATCGGCGTCATCACCCCGGCCGGCCGGACTGCTGCCGGTTACCGGCTCTACGGCACCGAAGCGCTGGCCCGGCTGCAGCTGGCCCGGACCTTGCGGGAGCTGAGGCCCGGCCTGTCGACGATCAAGGACGTACTGGACCGTGGCCACACCGTGGCGGAGGTGACCGCGGTCCACAGCGACGCGCTGGAGATGCAGATCCGCACCCTGCGTGCGCAGCAGGCAGTGCTGCGCTCCGTCCTCCGCCGCAATCCCACCGCCGAAGGATTCACCACTATGCCTTACCCCGGCGCGCAGGACCGCCGCCGACCGCCGCACCCTGATCAGCGTCTTGGTGCGCGAGGCATTGGGCGCCCTGGACGTCCGATTCACCGGCAGCCGACCCGGTCGTCGACGCCATCGTGACGGCGTGGATTCCCACCTAGCCCGCCACGGACGGGACAGTACTCACCGACGGTGCCGAGGCCCGACGCCTGCTCCTGGAACAGCTCGAAGTGGCCGCCGATCGGCACATGGAGCGGTACTAGCAGTTGCTGTGCCTCATCAACGGCCGGCCCACTCGGCCGAGCATGGCGGCAGCGGGACAGTGGCTCATGGCAGCGTTGCGCGCCAGTCCCAGGCCCGGAGCACAAGCCGCGCGACTCGCCGCAACCTACGACTCAGACGACGTTGTGTGGGCCCCGGCAGGCATTCTCGACGCCTGCGACAGAGTGCTGGACGCCGCCGGATCCTTCGCCCCGCCCCAGCCCACACCTCGCGACGTGAGTCCGCTCGATCGTCCCGTTGCCTATCTCGGCCGCATCATGGACTGGGCATCGCGGCGGGGCAGCCGTCGAGATGTCGGGCGTCGAGAACGGCGGCTAGGGGAGGTCTCGCAGGAACGGCCCGATGGTACGGACGAGTTCCTCTGGGTGATCCAGCTGCGGGAGGTGGGTGCCTGGGGTACGTCTCACCTCGACGCCGAGTTGCCCGGCGAGCCAGCCGGCGACCGCGTGAAAGAACGGTGCCGATTCTTCGCTGGTGAGCACCAGAGTCGGAACATTGATGGCAGCCATGGTGGCGTCGTCAGGACGGTAGGGCTCGAAGGTTCCCATCTCGGTGCCGAAGAGCGCCTCGCCATTGGCCGACATCCGCTCGCGCAGACTCGACTCCATGCCCTCCCAGCCGGCATCACCGGCCGCAAAGCGCATGAAAGACTCCACGGCTTTCGCAGGCCCGCCCGCCGCCATCCCCTCCTGGACGACAGATCCGACGGCTGCCTGGACCTCCTCGGGCTTGTCCACCACGGAGAGGAGCGGCGGCTCGTGCAGCACCGCGCCACGCACGAGGTGGGGATAGCGGATGAGCAGGTCGAGACCGCAGATCGCCCCATAGCTGTTGCCGTACACCGCGGCGGGGGCAACTCTGAGTGCGGCCAGGAGGGCTGCGGCATCGTCAGCCTGCTCGGCGACCGAGGTGGAGTTCCATCCCGCGGGACGAGGGCTGCGGGAGTTGCCGCGTCGATCGTAGGTAACCACCGTGAACCCATCCGCGAGCAGGTCCGCGACACGCTCGAATTGTCCGGCGTCCCCGGTGGCTCCGGAGATGAACAGCACCGCGGGGCCGGCGCCGCGAACCTCGCAATAGAGATCGGCGCCATTCGCGGACACGGTGCGCTGCTCAACTCTCATCGGCTGGTGCTCCTTGCGGGCGGCGACTCGGAAGGCAGGGCAGCCACGAGCTTCCGAGGGGCGATGGTGATCAGACGCTACTCGGGCGGTCTCGCCCCGCCGGGCAAAGACACGCACCGGGAGCTGACGCACTGCAGGCCGCCGGGACCCATCTCAGTAAAACGCTCTTCGTGGAGTGGCGTGTAGTGCTTAACTGTGGCTCGACCACACGGTTCGCGACGGGGATAACCGGGCACTCGAACGCACTCCGCCGCACCAACGCCGGTGCCAGGGCCGCCGTCGTGGACCTCCTGGCCGCTGGCCGTCGCATCGGCCCCACCACGCCGAACTGCTCGCAGACCTCGCCCACCTGCTGCGCCAGGGAGGTCACCGCATCCTCGACACCCTCACCGCAAGGCGGGAGCTGCACCCGCCCGCAGCGTCCACCCCGCGCTGACCGGCGCAGGCCGCGGCCCTGGATGCCGTACCGTACGCCCCCGCGCGGGCTGCTGCGCCCCCCTGCAGGCCGCCTGCCACCGCGGCAACCCCGCCATGGCCATCCCCCGAAGGACCACCCAGAACAACGAAACAACAAACTGTTGTTTCGTTGCGGCTTGGCGTAGGGTGACCGCATGGCATGCGACGCTCGGGACGAGGCCCGCGAACGGCTGTCCGCGCTGGCAGGTGACCCCACGGTCCAGGAGACCGAGGCGCGCCGCCTGGAGCGGGATGCCGCTCTGCTCCATCGGCTGCTGACAGCCGCCGCCAGCCACCAGCACAGCGGCGAGCAGGCATCCGAAGTGGCTCCGGACGATCTCGGCGCGGCGCTCAGCCTGTTCGAGGACATGCGCAGCCAGTTGGACCGGCTGGAGACCCAGGTGATCATCGAGGCCCGGCGTCGCGGCCTGGACTGGCGGCAGATCGCCCAATACCAGGGCATGAAGTCCTCCCAGGCCGCCTCGCAGCGCTACCAACGGCTGATGACGAGGCTCGAAGAGATCCGCCAGGGCGTCCGGTAGGAAAGGGAGCACCGATGAACCACCAGCCCGAGGAACTCTTCACCGCCATCGACTCCCTCCTGGCCGCCGTCGATGAGGGCACCGTGCTGCCCGCCCCGCCCGAGCGGGTCCGGCTGCGGGAGGCCGCCGGACTCACCCAGGCCGCCGTCGCCCAGGCCCTCGGCGCACGCGTACACAGCGTCCAGGCGTGGGAAGCCGGCCGCGCCGAACCCAAAGCAGAACGTCTGGAGGCCTACCGCAGGCTCCTCGACGGCCTCGCTCAGCGCTACCCCGCCCCCCAACCCACGGTCCGGCCCGAACCGCCGGTGCCGACACCGGCCCCCGCCGCGGCAGGCACCGGCTCGCGCCCGCAGCACAACGCGGCCACCAGTACGGCCAGGACACCGACACCGACACCGCGACGGTCGGCCGCCAAGAAGGCGACGCCGAAGAAGACCGCCCCGGCCCCCGCCCCGGCCGCCGATCCGCGCTTCCCGCACGGCCCGCTGGCGGTCCTGGACGGCGACGGCACCGCGTACTGCGCCGACGGCCTGGTGCTGGAGTGCCCGGCCAAGACCATCCCGGCGCTGGTTGACTGGATGCTGAAGGAGTCCGGCCTCGGGGCGCCACGGCTGCATCGCCACGGCAAGGACGCCGACCCGTTGATCGCGCTGACCGCATCGGCCGCCGTGCGCCTCGGCCTGCCCGAGCGCCTGGAGGGCCCTGAAGCCCGCCGCTCCCTGCGCCTGCCCGACGACCACCCCGTGGTCAAGCAGCTCACCCGCGCGAAGTGGAAGCTGACCCAGCGCGGCTTCGGCCCGTGGCCCCGCATCTACCGCCCGGCGCAGGCCGGTCAGCGCCAGTGCGTGCAGCTGGCGATCCTGCCCTGGGACGCCCTCGATACCCGCGCCTGGCCCGGCGCCGCCGACCTCCCGCCGGCCGAACTCGCCCGCGTGCTGGGCACCTACGCCACCCGCGTGCTCACCCCCCGCGGCTCCACCGCCGTCTCCGGCCTGGAACTGATGACCGCGCTGCGCCCGCCGACCCGCCCGGTCAAGGACACTGCGACCGGCGGCTGGGTGTCCGGCCCGAACCCCGGAGCGCTGACCGCACCGGTCGACCCCGCACCGCCGGAAGCCACCACCGAGCACCCCGTGGCCCAGGGCTGGGACGGCGGCTTCCTGGACGAAGAGGCCTACCAGTGGGTCCGCGACGTCGACACGCTCTCCGACGAGGAGTGCCTGCTGCCCCACGCGGTCGGCATCGACATCAACACCGCCTTCCTCGCCGCTTCCGCCCGCCTGTCGGTCGGCCTGGGGGAACCGGTGCACGTCGACCGGCCGGTGTTCGACAAGAAAATCCCCGGCAGCTGGTACGTGGACCTCTCCCACATTGAGCTCGACCCCCGCCTCCCATCGCCGTTCACGCCGTCGGGCCGGCGCCCGGGCGGCCCGGCCTGGTACGCCACACCGACGGTGGCGTACGCGGTGGAGCTCGGCTACGACGTCACCCCGATCGAGGCGTACCTGCGGCGCGAGGCCGGCCCGTACCTGGACCCCTGGCACGACCGTCTGAAGACCGCCTACGTCGAGACCCTCGCCGACCTCGGCGTCGCAGGGGACCTGGACGACCGCGCTTTCCTCGCCGCCATGGAACACCACAAGCAGACCGACCCGGGCCTGGCAGCCGTCCTCGCGGCCATCAAGTCCACCGTCAAGGGCGGCATCGGCAAGCTCCGCGAGCGCCCCCAGGGCCGCCACTACCGCGACGGCGAACGCTGGCCCGCCCTGGAACGCCCCACCTGGCGCCCCGACATCCGGGCTGCGGTGATCTCCAAGGCCCGGGTGAACATGCACCGCAAGATGCGCAAGACCGCCGAAGCCGTCGGCCTGTACCCCCTCGCGGTCCTCTCCGACTGCGTGGTCTACCCCAGCCCCGGCCCGTCCCCGCTGGACTTCCTGCCGCGTGACGCCGACGGCAAGCCCTACCCCGGCTCCTTCCGCCTCGGCCCCACACCGGGCCTGGCCAAGGTCGAAGGCGTCCAGACCATGGCCTGGGCGGTGGACCTGATGGAACAGGGCTTCAACCCGGCCCGCCACATCAAGGGCGGCGACGCCGTCCTGGACGGAGGAGAGTAGGCCGTGGGGGACATCGAGGACGCCCTGGACCGCGCCGACCAAGAAGCCTTCACCCGCCGGCCACCGAAAACCCCGCTCGCCCAGATCCGCCTCCTGGTCCGCGCGGAGAAGGGCTCCACCCGGGCCGTAGCGGCCCGTCTGGGCGTCTCCCAGCGCACCGTGGAGCGCTACCTCGCCGGGCAACGCAAAACGCCCCAGAAGCGCCTCGCAGACGCGCTGCGCCGAGAGGTGCCCAAGGTATGGCAGCCCCGGGTCCGCCAGCGCCGCCGCAAGCAGGCCGCCACCACCGCCGGCATCACCATCGAAACCCGCGCCCGCTTCGGCTACACCGCACCCATCGGCACCACCGACGACGGCCGGGTCCGCCGGCTGACCGTCCACCTCCCGCCGGCCTACGCCGCCCGCCTCTTCGACGCCCAGCAACAGGGCGCAAGCGACCAGCACATGCGCGGAATCGTCGCCGAAGGACTCCAGGAAATCTATTTCAAGGACGGCGGCCGCCGGGCCAATGACCTCGAAGTGGAATTCAGCGACATCGACTACATCGACGTTTCCTTCTGACCTGAACAAACGGGAACGCCACAAGTTGCGGGCGCCGTGGATGACCGTCTTCCACGACGCTTAAGACCGTCCAGAGTACGCAGGATTGGCATGGTGTGCGGTGCAATGGCTGGTCCGGCCGTATCGACCCGCCGCGCACATCACACACCTGGAGATCCGCACCTGGCGGCCCCGCTGACGGAGAGCGGACAGGACGCCCGGACAGGGCTCCCGAATTCGCCGAGGCATCTGCACGATCCGGGGACGTTGCCAACCGACCAGCTGTGCGGAACGTTTTGGTGCATGACAGATGCCATGGAGGCCTCCCTTCCCGTACGCCGGGCCGCGATCGCCGACGCCCCCCGGTGGGACGGGCGGGTCAGCGCAGTCCGGCGAAGAGGTCGTTCTCGGGGACGGGCGCGCCGGTGGTGTCCTTGACGCGTACGAAGGTCTCCATGCCCATCAACTCGCCGAACCGCTCCTTGCCCATCTTGAGGAAGAAGATGTTCTCGCCCTGGCTGGCGTGCGCGGCCAGCGCATCGAATTTCTGACTGCTGAATGCGGTGGTGTCCACCCAGGTGGTGATCTCGTCGTCGGGGAGGCCGATCTCGGCCATCGCGGCGGCCTCGGCGGGATCCGGCTCCGGCATGTCCGGATGAAGCTCGCGCATGATTTCACCGAAGCGCCGCATTCCCGAGTGGGGCATCGTCGTCCAGTAGACCTTCGGTGTCAGCGGGGTCATCTCCAGCGCCGCCATCGTGATGCGGTGGGCCTGGATGTGGTCGGGGTGGCCGTAGAAGCCGTTCTCGTCATAGGTGACGACTACATCGGGTCGGTAGTGCCGCATGAGTTCCGCGAGTCGGGCGGCGCCTTCCTCCACGGGGGTCTGCCAGAAGGATCCGGGGGCCTCGTTGCTCGGCCAGCCGATCATCCCGGAGTCGGCGTAGTCCAGCATCTCCAGATCGCTGATCTTCAGGACGTCACAGCTCTCCTGAAGTTCTTGGCGGCGCATCAGGGCGACGGCCGCCGGATCGTGCCCGGGGGTGCCCGGCTTGATGCCTCCCGGTCCGTCACCGCAGCTGCCGTCGGTACACGTCACGAGAACCGTGCGGATGCCCTCCGCCGCGTACTGCGCGAGGATCCCTCCGGTTGAGGTGGCCTCGTCGTCGGGGTGGGCGTGCACGGCCATGAGCGTCAAGGGCCGGTCAGTCATGAAACAGTCCTCCTGCAGAAATCCGTCTTAGTGCCAGTGCGCGGCGGGCGTACCGCGATCACCCTGGGGCCCGGATCCTGGCAGGCGGAGGACCTTGTGGTCTTCGTGTTCCCCGCCCGTGCGGTGCCGGCGCCTCGGTCGATGCAACAGTGCCGGCCGGGCCGGCTGTTCCCTGCGCGGCCGGTTGGCCTTCCAGGCGTCGGAGTTGCAATGCGAACGAGGTACAAGCGCGACGTGCACGTCTCAACACCACCACGACAGCAGGCTGGCCTTCATTTCCGTGCACGGCTGACGGCGGTGCCACCGGTGCCGTCGGTGGTGAGGCTGAGGAGTGCGTTGATATTCAGAGACGCGGAGAGCGGTGAGGAGGCGGCTCCGGCGTGGACCTGCTGGAGCCAGGCGGCAGACACACGCCGGACGCAGGCGGTGGGGGGAAGTCGGTCGTACGGCGCCCGGCCAAACACATGATCCTCACCTGGGCGGGAGACCGTCACGAGATCTTTCGCCCCGCGTCGGGCATTTGCCAGCGCAGTTCAGTGGCCTCCGCAGCGCGCTGCCAGCTGAGGGCTGTCCCGTAACTGCTATCGGCCGCCGGCTCGAGCCTACGGCCGAACGCACCGCGCCAGATGGCCGTACTTCATACCGCTGGAGTAGAGCTGTCCGTCGTGGGTGCGACCCGTGAACTTGATGCCGTGGGTACGCCGCTCAACAAGGGTCAGCCGGAGAATCTTGCTGCCGCGCTCGGTCGAAAGCTCAAGGAGGTCGCCGGGCTTGAGGTCTTCGGCGAGGACATCGACGGTCATGGCGGGGATGCTACGACTTGATCATGATACGGATCTGTGAGGGGTGGTCATATCTGAGCCGCCCGAGAAGATCAGTCACAGGTGGCATGATCTTGTGATGGCTGGTGTGATCACGGCGTCGGAGCCGTCTTGGGTAGCCCCGTTCTCCGGACTGAGCCCGCGCGCCTTCGGGAAGCTGGTCACGGTTCTGCGGCGTGAGGGCGCGGACGCGGCCCGCAAGGGGCGGCCGTGGAGCCTTCCGCTGGAGGATCGGGCCCTGCTGGTCGCCGCTTACTGGCGCACAAACTTGACGATGCGGCAGATCGCGCCGCTCTTCGGAGTCTCGAAGTCCGCAGCCGACCGGATCATCGACCACCTCGGGCCGATGCTCGCACTCCGGCCCCGTAAGCGATTCGCCAAGGGCACTGTCCTCATCGTGGACGGCACGCTGGTGCCCACCCGTGACCACACCATCGCCGCACAGTCGAAGAACTACCGGTACTCCACCAACCACCAGGTCGTCATCGACGCCGACACCCCCCGGTCGTCGTGATCGGCCAGCCGCTCGCCGGAAACCGCAACGACTGCAAGGCATGGGAGGAATCCGGCGCCAAAGCCGCCGTCGGCAAGACCATCACGATCGCCGACGGCGGCTACTCAGTTACCGGACTCGTCATGCCGCACCGCCGCCGGAAGGGCGAGGGCCTACTCGACTGGAAGGAAGCCCACAACAAGTCCCACAAGCAAGTCCGCGCCCGAGTCGAGCTCGTCTTCGCCCGAATGAAGACCTGGAATATCCTCCGCGACTGCCGCCTCAAGGAGGACGGCGTCCACCACGCGATGCTTGGCATCGCCCGGCTGCACAACCTCGCCATCGCCGGATAGATCGCGGACCGCCTACCGACCAGCCACATCCGCACCGACTCAGAGATCATTTACGGGACAGCCCTTGGCCAACGTGGACGCGTGCAGGAGACAGTCGAGCAGATCCTCCACCTGCGCCAGGGAAAGCCCGCACAGACGGGTGAGCAGGTCTGTCTCGGCGCTGCCCGGCTGCCCCGCGGTGTGGGTGGCCAGTACCAGGGGGGTGAGCTGCAGCGCGGGTGGTGCCTCCTGCGTGACGCCGAGCGGGGCCGGGTGCAGTGCCCAGTGGGCGGCACGGACCCGGTCACTGTGGGTGGGGGACTGGGCGAGGGTAGCGGCATCCAGCAGCTGCGCCGCCACGCCGCTGTGTACCCTCTGGACGCTGGAGAAGGAGCAGTGCAGCCAGCCGGCGTGCACCAGTTCGTGCCAAGGAGCCGCATACCCGGCCAGTCGCATGCCGCGCAGTAGGCCGCCGGGCCGCCAACCCGGTGGTGGAGCAGATCTTCACCGCCCAGCGCGACCGCGCCCAGCTGGTCATGGTCGGCGACTCCGCCCAGGCCATCTACCACTGGCGCGGCGCCCGGGATGTCATGACCGGCTTCGCCGGCACCGCCCTGTCCCTGTCCCAGTCCTTCCGCTTCGGTCCCCGCCTGGCGGAGGAGGCCAACCGGTGGCTCGCGGTTGCCGACGCTCCCATCCGCCTCACCGGCTTCGAGACGGTGCCGACCGAGGTGGGGCCGGTCCAGCGGCCGGATGTGGAGCTGTGCCGCACCAACGTCGGCGCCATGGCCACCGTCATGGACCTCCTTGCCGCCGGCCGCCGCGTCGGCCTGGTTGGGGGAGGAGACAGTCTCCAAGCTCTGGCCGTGGCCACCTGCTGGGGCGAGGTCCAGGACTACGCTGCCCACGACCCGGCCGGCCGCGATCTACAGCCCCTGGTCGATCTGGTCGATACCCACGGCACTGACGCCCTGCTGACCGCCATGGCCCGCATCGTGCCCGAGGGCCAGGCGGAGGTGACCGTCTCCACCGCCCACAAGGCCAAGGGCCGTGAATGGACCACTGTGCGCATTGCCGAGGACTTCACCCCACCCGAAGACAGCGACGAGCACGACGAGGCCGGCCGCCCCGTGCCCGGCCCCATCGACGTCGGCGAAGCACGGCTGGCCTACGTCGCCGTCACCCGCGCCCGCCATCACCTGGACCTGGGCGGCCTGTCCTGGATCAACGACCCCCCGCCGGCAGCCCGACCTGAGGGTGGTGCGCGCTCGCGCATCGCCCGGCAGCCCGCCCGCTCCTCCTTGTACAGGGTCATGGCGCCGGCCGGTACTACACGGTCGTGGCCGTAGGTCCCTCAGCCTGCGTTGGTATCGGTCGTGAACTCGGTCCGAGAAGCGGCCGCAGGCCGGACATGCAGAGGCGGCCGCCCGGCCTCTCGCCACCACCTCGACCGTGCCGAACGCGGCCGTAACCGCCTCGAGATCCACATCGCTGATCCCCTCGAACATCACCGAGTCCCAGAACGGTGCATTGGTCTGCATGACCAGCATCATCACCGCCCACAACCGACCGCCGCAGTGGCCGGCAGACACTTGAGGGAGCGTCAATTGTGATCGACGGACGACAAGGCGTACTCGGTCTCACGCCAACCGACTCCTCGCAATCGAACATCGGGGTAACGCTCCGCGACGACTCCCCAAGATCTATGCCAGAACCGAGCTTTGGCAGCGCCTGCGTGCTTGACTGCTGAGCATCGAGACGGCCCAGGGGAAGGTGCTGGGCATGCCGCTGAAACCTTTTGCACGTGCTGCCGTCCGGATGATGAGGTGGCACGGTGGCCAACCACGATGAGGCGGCGGCTGTCCGACCGTCGACACTGGCTTGGGTGAGTCGGCACCTGGAGGTCGGCGAGCGGATCGTCAGAACCGAGGTGCTGCATGGCGGCATCACTGCCGACATGCGGAAGCTGACCATCGGCACGCGGGACGGAGGCACCCGTCACCTGGTGCTGCGGTCTTTCGTCGACCCGTTCTACCTGGGGCATGCCGAGGACTGGCTGAACAGGGAGGCCAGCGCCCTGATACTGCTGGCGGGGACCGGCGTGCCGGCTCCTGGACTGGTCGCGGCTGATCCGATCGCCGCGCATTGCGAGTATCCCTCGCTCCTCATGACACACCTGGCGGGGCGGGCGGTCCTCGACGACGAGGGGTTGGAGATACGCCTCCCTCTGTTGGCCCGTCAGCTTGTGGCGATCCACGCGTTGCGTCCCGCCGAGCGGCCCCGGCAGTATGCGGCGTTGACGACCGCCGACACCGTCGTGGTTCCGACGGGTGCCGACGCGGCGGCATGGGCCGCGGCGACCGACGTGATCCGCAAGCCCGCGCCGTCCTATGACGGGAGCTTCCTGCACCGGGACTTCCAACCCAGCAACGTGCTGTTCGACGTGCCGCCCTCACATCCGGCCGGTGCCCGGGTCTCCGGCGTCGTCGACTGGGCAGCGGCCTCCTGGGGCCCAGCGGATCTCGATGTGGCGCACTGCTGCACCAATCTCGCGCTGCTGCACGGCCCGGCGTGGGGTCTGCGGTTCGCTGAGGCGTACGGGGAGGCTGGCGGGGTGCTGGCCGAGGCCGCGAGTGAGCGGCTGTACTGGTGGGCGCGGGATGCTCTGGCGTGCTCGGAAGAAGTGCAGTCGGTGGCGCAGCCATGGCGGGAGGCAGGGAGGGCGGAGCTGACGACGCGAGCTGTGGAGGAGCGGCTGGATGCCTATGTCACCGCCCTCATGGACACGCTGGGCTGAGGCGAGCGACCACCAGCAGAGTGGTGGTGATCACCAGGCCGCAGAAGTGGCACCGGTTGGTCTTTCCGTCGGCTCGTGGAGCGTGGAACGCCGGCGTTCCACGTCAGTGCCGGCGCGCCGCCAGGCGCGGTCCGGTGCCGGCCTCCGAACACGTCGCCGACAGCGATGGCAACGCTGTGAACCTGTCAACGAACGTACCCGCACCCTTACCATGACCAAGCTCGCGATCACACGGGGGACTTGGGGGCGGCGGAATGATTCGGTTACGGCGGGCGATGGCGCACTGGCGTGTGGCGTGGTTGGCGGCGGCCGCCCTGTCCTGGTTGTTGTGCCTGCCGTTCTTCGGCCCCTACGCGGCTGTGACCGGTCTTGCCGTCGCGGGCGCGGTCTTCTGCCGCGCTCTCCTCGGTCGCCTCTGCCTTCCCTCCCGGTACCCCGAGCGTCGAGTGCTGGTCTGCGCGCTCACGACCGGGCTGCTGCAGGGCGGCGGCGCCTGGGGGCTGCGGTCGAAGGCGCTGCCCGTCGCCTACGGGGAAGCCGCCTCCGGTGCCTACCCGGAGCCGGCGCGGATGTTGCTGGAGTGGCTGGACGGGCAGGCGTACGGGGCGCTCTTCGGCCCCTCGTACGCGCAGTGGTACTGGCCGCTGCTGGTGGCGGGCGCGGGGCTGCTGGCCGGCGGGGGGAGTGTGGCGCTGCGTGAGTGGTCGGCGCGGCTGGCCGCCTCGCGCGACCCGTTCGACGAGCGGCTGCGCACCTCCGAGGCGCCGGAGCCGGTGACCCGCACCGAGAGGGTCTTCCTCAGCTATTCCCGCAAGGACACCGCCCTCGCACGCCGACTGGTCGACCGTCTGCAGGGACGGGTCGGGGAAGTCTGGGTCGACTGGCAGGACATCAAGCCTTCCACTCAATGGCGCGAGGAGCTGAGCGAGGCCATCCGCTCCTCGGACGCGCTGGTGGTCCTGGTCAGTCCGCACTCGCTTCGCTCCCCGTATTGCTGGGACGAGTGCAAGCAGGCCATCGCCCTGGGGAAACGCATACTGCCCGTGATCGTTTCGCCGGACCTCACGCAGGGGGTCACGGTGGCGCTGCGCGACGCGCAGTGGGATGAACTCACCGCATATCAGCGCCTGGACATGTCGGCCCCGCAGGCGTTCGAGGCCGGAATCGACGCCATCGCCCGCTTCGTCTCCCAGGAGCACGAATGGGTGGCGTTCCATACCCGCCTGGGCCTTCAAGCGCACGCCTGGAAGGCCAACGGCAGCAGCGACGGCCTGCTGCTGCGCCCGCACGAGGTGCGCCTCGCCGAGTCCTGGCGGCGCAACACCCCCACCGACCCGGCCTTCAAGGCCGAACTCACCACCCTCCAGAAGGATTTCATCGCGGCGAGCGGTGCGGCGGTACGGCGCCGGGCGCGGCGCGGGCGCGTCGGCGGGGGAGCGGTGCTGGGCGCCCTGCTCGCGCTCGGCTCCCTGGTGGTCTCGGTCCAGACGGACACCGCCGAGGATCGCCGCCTGGCGCTGTCGCGCACCCTGGCGTCGGCCTCGGGGGCGGCCCCGTACCCCGGTATGCAGCGGTCGCTGCTGCTGAGCGCGGCGGCATACGAGACGGCGGGGACCAACGCGGCGCGAAGCCGGATGGCCGAGCGGCTCTTACGGTTCAACCACGTGGCGAGGGTACTGGCGACCGGGGTTGACGAGGTCAACGACGCGGCCTTCAGCCGGGACGGAGAGTCGTTCGCCTTCGCCCTGTCCGACCCCGAGCGCACCCAAATCTGGGACACCGGCCGGTGGCGGCAGCGCACGACCATCCCGGGCGTCCTGCCCCGAGACGAAGAAGGGCCTTGCGAATTACCTCAACTGAGTCCGTCCGGCGACTCGCTCACGTGCCAGGACGGCAGAGAGGAGCGGCTTGAGGAGGCGGGGTGGGATCCGGGCGAGGGCAAGTACGTGGCCGCCCTCTCGGAGGACGGCCACCGCGCCCTGGTAGGCATTGAGGGGGCGGAGCGCGAACGGCAACCCGGTTGGGTCGAGCGCGAACGGGCCGAAGTCTGGGACGTGGACAAGCGCCGCAAGCTGGGAGAGGTGGACATCGATCAGCTGCAGGAGCGGGGGCTGAGGATCGGGACCGCCATCGACGACTCAGGGCTCTCGGCACTGGTCACCGATCCGGTCCATGGCATGTGGCTGGCGGCATCCAGGTACGGGGTGGTGCCATCCGCCGACCCCGTTACCCCCTTTCTGGGCTTGGACGCCACCACCAGAATCATCCACAGCCCGGACGGCAGCAAGGCCGTCACCCTGACCGAGGACGGCACCCTCCTGGCGTGGGACACCCGCTCGGGCGGTCGGCTCGCCGCGGACATCCCCGTGCCGGGGCTCGCCCCGGATCAGCTCTTCAACCGCACCGTGCTGAGCCCCGACCGCCGCACCCTGGCCGTGGCGAAGGGCTCCGAGGTCCGACTGCTGAACACCGCCGACGGATCGCAGCGTGGCCGAGTCCGCCTCGGCGGCAGAGGCGATGCGCTCGCCTTCTCTCACGACGGCCGCCGCCTCGCGGTGACGCACGTGGTGTTGGACAGGGGCGAGAAAACGGCCCAGGGAGCCCAGGGGCCGCCCGGCCGGCTCATCACGGAGATCTTCGAGATGCCCAGCGGCCGGCGGACGGCCGTGCTGCGCAGCCCGCACCAGACCGCCATGGCCTATGTCGGAGGGATGGCCTTCTCCACCGACGGCCGCCGGCTGTTCATTGCCGAGACGCGTTCGAGCCGCATCCTGGAGTGGGACCTCAGGCGGCAGCGCGTGGCCCGGACCTTCACCTCGCGCGAGGCCGGCTTCCTCGACCAGATGGTGATGAGCCCGGACGGCCGGAGGCTGGCGGCGGTGGACCGCCAGCAGGTGATACACCTCTGGGACACCGCCTCCGGCACGCACACCGCGCTCCCGAAGCCCGCCGAGGGCGCGCTGGCCTTCACTCCCGACAGCCAATGGCTGTTCAGCGCCGGGCAAGAGGGCATCCGACGATGGAGGTTGTCGGACTACCGGGAAGAAACGCCCCCGCTCGCGGTGGGGCGCAATCAGTACATCCGCAGCATGCGCATCGCGCCCGACGGCAGACATGCTGTCCTGGTCTCCGCCGACCGGGACACCCTGTGGTTGGACAACGTCGGCGGCGACGTACGTCTGTGGGACCTCACCCGCCAGGAGCCCATCGGCCCGGTACTGGCGAAGACCACCGGCTCGGCGGTGCCGGAGCTGACCCCCGACGGCACCCGCGCCGTCTTCGCCGCGCAAGGGAAAATCCTCTCCGTGGCGGTATCACCCCGCGCCTGGCACCAACAGCTGTGCGCGCTCACCACCCGTCCGCTCGGCAAGGACGAGTGGCGCGCGGTCGCGCCCCAGCAGCGCTATCCGTCGGTGTGCGGCCGGCAGGAGTGACCACTCACACGGCGCGACCAGCAACCGCCTATTCCGCCTGCCACCTCACCATCCATGCCTCGTTCTGGATGGATATCACGTCCTCGCAGCGCTGTATGAAACCGCTGTCCTCCTGGCCGCCGCCCCCGTCAGGCGCGTCCGCCCTCCGCTCCCATCGCTCCACCAGTCGCTCCAGCTCCAAGGCCGTGCGGCTGAACTCCAGCTCCTGGTAGTCATATTTGGCTGCCGCGGCGTGGTCACCACGGCCACGGTGACCGTGGTGACCACCGCCGTCCAGGTACCCGTGGCCGCCACGCCGAGTGCGCCGCCCGCCGCGGCCAGCGCCGCCGCGGCAGCCCCCAGGGTCATTTCGACGCGGCGCGCCGCGGCCAGGCGGCGGCGCATGAGCTGGGCGCGCGGCCGGTAGTACTCGGTGATCTGGCGGCGCAGGCGCAGCTCGACGTAGGTCGCCGTGTCGTGGACCTGCGGCAGGGCGCGCTCGGCCGGTGCGATGCCGGCAGTGTGACGTATGAGATCGCTGGCGTCCTCTTCCAGGGTGGCTGCCCGGTCCAGCAGGACGGCGTCGGGAGCGTCCGTGTGGTACGGACCCGCGCCCGCGAGGTGGCGATACAGCTCGGACTTCAGCGCCTCGGAGACCGACCTCAGTCGTGTCAGTCGCGCACCAGGCCCGGAGTCGCCCGCTGGGCGGCCAGCGGTGCGCACCTGGCGGCGAGCGCGGCCGCGAAGGCCAGCGCCTTCCCGACGGCCGGGCTGGCGCCCATGGTCTGCGCGGAGGCCGCGCCGCCGACCGCCGCGCAGATCCCCAGCGCCAGGCCCGCCGCGCGGGACCGCTGGATGGTCGCCTTGACCGCGTCGGCCGACTGGGACCACACACTCTGCCGCCGCCACACCCGGAGCGCAGCCGACTCGGCGCGCCCGCCACCTTCCTGATCACCTGTCATATGTTCATTGTGCGCAAGGTGTTGGGCGTACTCCGCGAGTTTTCTGCTCCCGCTCATCCTCGGTGCGCACCATGGCGGCCACGGCGTCGAGGGCAGCGGGATCGAGTTCCCAATTCCTGCAGGTCACAACCACACACGGACCCTAGCAGTCGCCGTCCGACACCTGCAGTCCCTTGCCGGCTCCTGCGGTCCGGCCCACGATGTCCGGCACGCAGGCGGCCTCGTCGAGGGGGTAGGAGTAGGGGATGCTGACCGAGGTGTTGGACTGAGGATTGGGGCCCGCGGGGTTGTTTTCCTCGCCGGGGCTGGACCAGGTCACGTTGTCGAAGGTGTTGCCGCTGACCTGCCAGTAACCGGCCGCGTCGGTGTAGAAGGTGCCCAGGACGTCCTTGGAGTCCTCGAAGTAGTTGTTGTCCACCTTGGCGCGGGCCCCTGCCCGGGAGTTGATGCCTGACTCGTTGAGGCTCACGTAGTGGTTGTTGTACATGTGGGCCGTACCGCCCCGCAGCAGGGGAGCCCGTGAGTCGATGTTCTCGTACAGGTTGTGGTGGTACGTGATGTAGCCGTTGGAGACGTCGCTCTCGCTGGACCCGACGAGGCCACCGCGGCCGGAGTTGCGCAGGATGCTGTAGGAGAGGGTCACGTACTGGGTGTTGTCCTTCATGTCGAAGAGGCCGTCGTACCCCTCCGACTCGCCGCCCGATGCTTCCAGCGTGGTGTGATCGACCCAGACGTTGCGGACGTCGCTCTCCATGCCGATGGCGTCGCCGCCGTTGGACGTGGGGGAGCCGGACTTCTTGACGTTCTTGACGGTTACGTTCTGGATGATGATGTTGCTGGATTCCCGGATGTGGATGCCCAACTGGTCGAAGACGGCTCCGCTGCCGACTCCGACGATCGTGACGTTGCTGATCTGCTTGAGTTCGATCACGCCGGCGGCGGTGTTGCAGCTGTCGCCCGACACCTTGGCGGTGTTGCCGTGATTGACGGTGCCCTCGACCTCGATGGTGATCGGGGTGCTGCTGCTGGCCCGGTTGCACAGGGCCGTGTGGATCGCGGTCCCTGTGGTGGCGCGTACCGTCTGGCCGCCCGCACCGCCGGTGGTCCCGCCGTTCTGGGTCGCGTAGCCGGTGGCGCCGGCGGTCGCCGCCGATGCCTCGGGTAAGGCCGGCCCCACACCGGTCGCGGCCGCGAGGGCCACCATGGCCGTCGCCGCATAGAGCCACACTGCGACTGGTCGTCTCATGCTCGTCTCTCCATTTGTCGTCGAATGCTGGGTGCTCCTGCATGCCCTGGTCGTCGCAGGGGGCCGTTGAGGTTGCCGACCTGTCGCTGGAAAATCCTTCGGTGGGCCCGGGACTCGGGTTCCCCTGCGGGGGAGGGGAGCGGGGGGCTCGTACGGGGACGGTCGTAACGAGCCCCCGCTCGGCGCTTGGCGTGCTCACTTTCGCCCCGCCTAGGCGACAGTCGTCAGGCAGCGTAGGCAGGTCGTCATCGACCGCACCGCCGCCCGACCCTGCTCGATGGCAAGCGCGGTGCGGTTCCCTGCAGCTACCCGCCGTGCCGCAACAGCTGAGCGTTTTGCCGGCGTCCCCGGGACACCATCGCGCGGCGTGCGTGAGTACCCCTGGCGTTCCAGCCGTTGACTCTCCCGCCCCACGGGTTTGCGGCTCCCGGCTTCGGCGACTGGACAGCGGTACTTCAGGAGGTTGCCACCAGCCGCAAGCTCCGCGATCTACCCGCCGATCACCCGTTGAACGATATCCGTGGCCTGCTCGCCGACCAGTACGCTGCCGATGCGCGGCAGCGACTCAGCGACCGCCGTAACGACGAGGCCCACCTGCGGCGCATCGACGCCATCGACCTGCCGCACGCCACCGACACGGCATTCGCCGACCTCACCTGCCTCGTGACGAAGGCCCGGTTCCTCGCCGACTCGCCCCTCCTACAGATCACCGATGTCCGATGGAACTCGCTGTCGCGGACCGCCGCCATCGAGTACCGCGAACTGATGGGTGACCACCCCGTCGTCCCGACCAAGACCATGACTTCCGGCAGCAACGACCTGGAGACCGACAGCCTCTACCTGCGAGACTCCGAACACAATCTCCATCCGCTGCGCCCCTTCCTGATCGGACGGGACTGTCCCACGTGCCGCACCTGGTCGACCTTCCACGTCGACAAAGTCCCAGGGAGCACTGCAGTGACCTTGAAGAGCCTCGAGCACGGACACATCCTCGAAGACGACGGCCCACAATCGGTCACGGCTTTCAAAAGTGTCGGCTTGTTGTGAGAACTCCTGACAGCACAAGTAGTCGTTCATGCGGGCAGCGGGTACCGGAGCGGCTGCAGCGCCCCGGAGACCTGTAGCGGAAACGTTCGGTCACCGCAGGCGCCGTTAGGGCTGAGAGGGTCTGGCCGTCTGCCCGGGGCATACTTGTTGCGCTTCCCCCGTGCGGCCTGCCGCCACTCCTGGAGACGTGGCGGCGACGGCGCGGCAAGAGCGCAGCATCAGCTGCGGTGTCCTGTGCAGTGGTGGAGTTCGAAAGGCACTGCGTCCCGGGTCAGCAGGGAGGTGACTTGCTGGGTTCGGCTTTCGGGGCTGAGGAGCATCAGCAGACGTTGGGCGCGGGAGGCTCCTACGTAGAGCACGCGGCGTGATTCTGCCGCTGTGCCGCGGTTCGGGCATGCCAACGAACCGGCGGCTGGCTGATCACCCATGCCCCGAGACCGGGGGACGCTCAGCAACACACGCCACGGCCCGCCGCGCCCGGCGGCGCAGGCGGGCGTGGCGTGTGCGCCTGGCAGATCACGCAGAACCCCTCGTCTCGGACGGGGGGGGGAGGCGTCGCACGCGTCGCCCGCAATGCGCTGCGCGGGCAGCGAGTTGCGTTAGTCCTGGCGGTTGGTCACCTCGATGAGGTGAAACCCGAACTGGGTTTTCACCGGTCCCTGGATGGTGTTGAGGGGGGCGGAGAAGACGACGGTGTCGAATTCGGGAACCATCTGCCCCGGGCCGAACGAGCCGAGTTCGCCGCCCTGGCGGCCGGAGGGGCAGGTGGAGTTCGCCTTGGCGACCTCGGCGAACTCCGCTCCCGCTGCAAGCTGCGCCTTCAGCTCATTCGCCGTGTCTTCGGAGGGCACGAGAATGTGACGTGCAGAAGCCCTGGCCATGAGTGACATCCTTTCGAGTATGCGTATGCCGGCCTCAGCCGGTGTGAGGCCGTTGCCACCATCTAAGCGTGCCCCTCCCAGGTGACCGGCGGCGGGCAGCATCGGCACCACCGCTGGCTGTCCGCGGCTGGGCCGCGCCGGTTCGCGCATGGTGTGTTGGCGGGACGTGAGTGAGGCGTTTCCGGGACGTCAGGGGCTGCGGGAAGGGTGGTGTGCACACTGCGGGAACGATCACAGAAGGCTCCCGCACAAAGAGCAGGGGATCTTGATCATGCGTACTTCCCGGATTCGTGCCGTCACTCTGGCCGGCGTCACCGCCGCGCTGGCGCTGGGCCTGACCGCCTGCGGCGGCACCGACGCCGGTTCGAAGGCAGCCGGCGGCGACAATACCGCCGGTACGACGCAGAGCCGGTCCGCATCGGGCACAGACGCCAAGGGCAGCGCGGAGCAGGCCAGCGGCGGCGGCACCACGAAAGACGTGCGCTCGAGGTCCGCCTCGGGCGGGACGGAGGAGGCCGCGAACACGGGCCAGGCGGCCGGCGCCGGGCAGTGCCGCGGGGATGAGATGCTGCTCACCGCGGTGCACCGGTTCGCCGGTCAGCAGGGCGACCACCTGCTGATCACCGCCTCGAACGAGGGCACCACGCCGTGCTGGGTCACCTCCTACCCGGCCGTGAAGCTCGGCGGCGACGTCGATGTGGCCGCACTGCCGCACTCCAAGAAGGACAAGCCGGGCGGGAAGGAGCACCTCACGCTCCAGCCCGGGGCCAAGGCCTACAGCGCGGTGAACCTCTTCGACTACGGCTCGGGGCACCACACGGAGCAGTCCTTCGCCCTCGCGCTGCGCGGCGCGGACGGCCAGGCCGGCCCCTTCTACTCGGTCGTCATGCGGGGCGAGGAGCCGCAGTTCAGCTGGAACGAGGCCGACGTGCTGAACTGGAGCACCGAAAAGCCGTACGACTTCTGACGCTCCGTCGGCCATGGACCTGGCCGCCTTCCGTCGGGGAGACGCGGCGTCGCTCGTTCGAGCGGGCCCGACGGTTGCGCAACTGCCACACTGATCTGCGCGGCGCATGAGGTTTTCCTGTCCGTGCCCCATGGCTTCCGGTGGCCGCGTTTCTTGACGATGTCTGCCGTCCTTGTGACGTGCACTGAGACGCAAAGAGCGGCCCGGCAACAGCCGGGCCGCTCGCCTGTCCAACAACAGGGGCTGTGTCGCAGACAGCCGGGCTGGTGCCGCAGTTGGTCGCGATCGCCGTCCCCTACGGCATACCGGTCTACCCCTGCTCCGGCTTCAACACCGGCAAACGCGCCGCCGCCCAGCGCTCGGCCGCCGGCTGCGGTGCGCCGGTCTTGTGTCGGTGAGCTGTGTCAGGTGTGTTCGTTGTGGCTGGTGGCAGGCTCGATCGGTGGCGTTGACTGACGGCGGGTTGGTGCGGGGTGCGATGTCAGGAAGCGGCAGATCGTATGGTCGCCGACTGCCGTGGGAGGAACGCATCGCAGTGCAGCTCAGATGTCTGAGGAAGCCGCGGGGCCAGTGACAACAACTGTGCTTTGCGCCTTGCTGGCGACAGGTAACGCGCCGATCTGGTGACAGCCACTATGCTTCGCTCGATCGAAGCCGGAGTCAGCGGACGCTGAGGGTGGCATCTCTTGTGCTTCGGCTCAGTGTTGTTGAGGACCCACTTGGCAGGTGAATAATCGCTACCGGCCGCAAGTGTTCTGTCTTTGAGGCACGGTGAGCCGTTCCTCAGGGATCCAGAACCTGGTCACCGCCCTTTCGCTGATCACCAAGGCGAAACTCAAGTTCCAGCAGTCTTTCTGCCTTGAGCGCTGCTACGGCGTGGGCACGGATGCCGTATCGGCCGTCAAGTACGATCTGGCCATCCCGCAACGGCCGGCACCGCATCCCAGGGGCGCTCTCCTTCAAGGCCCCGTTCAGGTCGACCGCCCGGGAGTGGCTGTTGTGGTCGGTCGCCGATCATCGAGTGCGACCGCCACAACTCGCCGGACGGATCCGCCTCGCGCAAGGCGAACCGTTCCAGCGCCTCGTGCGTCGGTTGACCATGCCGGGCGCGGCCCGCTCGATGCCGCGTCGCTGCGTGGACTGCGGCACGCGTGCGGGTCCGGGTTCGGGGCGTGCGGAGTCAGGCGGCTCTCCTGCAGGGGTCGCTTGGGTACCTGGCGTGAGGTCCCTGTGCCGCCTGCTCGATGTCCTTGACCGGTACCGGGAG
>NZ_JBFAKN010000011.1:0-192951 GCF_040655775.1 Streptomyces sp. NPDC050315 | reverse complement strand
CCCGCGCCCCTGAAGGGGCGCGGGGAACTGCGCGAGCAACCGACGCGGCGCGGCACTCGGCCGACGACCGGAGCCCCACGGCGGGAGGCCGGCGTTCCCGGGAACGCGAATGGCCCGAGATCTACGCGGAAACCGCGTCGATCCGGGCCATCGCATCATCCGCACCGTACGGCTGCAGATATGGCAGCCAGCGCGGATCCCTATGCCCCGTGCCGATGATCCGCCAGGCGAGCCCGGACGGCGGCGCCGGCTGATGCCGCAGCCGCCAGCCGATCTCGGCGACGTGCCGGTCGGCCTTGACGTGGTTGCAGCGGCGGCACGCCGCGACGACGTTCTCCCAGGTGTGCTGTCCGCCACGGCTGCGCGGAATCACGTGGTCGACGCTGGTTGCGACGCCACCGCAGTACATGCACCGGCCGCCGTCGCGCGCGAAGAGCGCACGGCGGGTCAGGGGGACGGGGCCGCGAAAGGGCACCCGGACGAAACGCTTGAGACGGACCACACTGGGCGCGGGCATCGCGCGGGTCGCACTGTGCATCAGGGCGCCGGAATCCTCCAGGCTGACGGCCTTCTCATTGAGGACGAGGATGAGCGCGCGGCGGAGCGGTACGACGCCGAGCGGCTCGTACGACGCGTTGAGGACCAGGACATGCGGCACGGGTGCCTCCTTGTACGCCGGCGGCGCGTGGCTCGCGCCGGGACGATCTCCCCACAGTGTCCCCCGGTGCCTGGTCGGAGCGCCACCATGACCAGGTAACGGGTCGGAGGTGTTTTCGACCACACTTCTTTTCTGCCCAGCATTTCGGCCCGCGCTACTCGAACAGCGGCACGGACTGCCCGCGTTGCCCCGTTAGTGTGGTTGGTCTGCCCGTCGTGCGGTACGTACCGCCCGGGTCTGCTGTCCCACACGGAAGGTCCCTTGCTGTGTACTGGTCCGCTTCTCCGGTCGCCGCCGCGGCGCCGGACCCGTCCTCCATATCCGAGGCCACGGAGAAGGCCACCGACGCCGCCGGCTGGGTGCAGGCGAACTGGCAGAGCTGGCTCAACGCCGGGCTGCGCATCATCCTGATCATCGCCATCGCGGTGGTCCTGCGGTGGCTGGTGCGCCGCGCGATCACGAAGTTCGTCGAGCGGATGAACCGCAACGCGGCGACCAGCCGCAACGGTCCGCTCGGCGGCCTGCTCGTGAACGCCGAGCGCCGTCGCCAGCGCTCCGAGGCCATCGGTTCGGTGCTGCGCAGCGTCGCGTCCTTCGTGATTCTCGGCACAGCGGCGCTGACGGTGCTCGCCGTGCTGAACATCAATCTCGCCCCGTTGCTCGCGAGCGCCGGTGTGGCCGGCGTCGCGATCGGCTTCGGCGCCCGCAACCTCGTCACGGACTTCCTCTCCGGCGTCTTCATGATCCTGGAGGACCAGTACGGCGTCGGCGACACCATCGACGCGGGCGTCGCCTCCGGCGAGGTCATCGAGGTCGGGCTGCGGGTCACGAAGCTGCGCGGGGCCGACGGCGAGATCTGGTACGTACGCAACGGCGAGGTCAAGCGCATCGGCAACCTCAGCCAGGGCTGGGCCACGGCCAGCGTCGACGTGCAGGTGCGCGCGACCGAGGACCTGGACCGGGTCCGGGAGGTCATCACGGAGGCGGGCGAGGAGATGGCGAAGTCCGAGCCCTGGAACGAGCGGCTGTGGGAGCCGGTCGAGGTCCTCGGCCTGAGCGAGGTCCTCCTCGACACGATGACGATCACGGTCGCCGCCAAGACGATGCCGGGCAAGTCCTTCGCCGTCGAACGCGAGCTCCGCTGGCGCATCAAGAAGGCCCTGGACGCGGCGGGCATCCGCATCGTCGGCCACCAGCCGCTCCCGGAGGGCGCCGCGGACGCCGCCGACCCCACGGCCTCCGTCGCCGCGCCGTCCGCCTTCGCGAACCCCCTCTCCCCCCAGTCGGTCGCCAGCAACCCGGTCACGCCCCCGCCGAACCTGAGCAAGTAACTCCCCGTACGCACACCGTTGGCCCGCTCCCCGCCCCGCCGGGGAGCGGGCCTCTTGCGTGCCGCCCATTGACGGCCCACGAGCGGCGGCTTACCTTCCGGGAGTTGGTGGGAAACTTTCCTAACAGATGGTGGCGGGCATGGCAGGCATGGCGGGGACGCCTCGGGTGCTGCGGGCGATGAACGACCGGGCCGCGCTGGAACTGCTCGTGTCGCACGGGCCGTTGACGCGTACGCAGATCGGGGAGCTGACCGGGCTGTCCAAGCCCACCGCTTCGCAGCTGCTGGGACGGCTGGCGGCGGCCGGGCTGGTGCGGGCGACCGGGAACGTGACCGGGCGGCCCGGGCCCAGCGCGCAGCTGTACGAGGTGAATCCGGCGGCGGCGTACGTGGCCGCGCTGTCGGTGGCTCCGGGCTGGGTGACCGCCGTCGTCGCGGACATCACCGGTGCCGTGGTGGGGGAAGAGCGGGTCGCGGCCGGAAGCGTCGCCGCGCGGGTGGTGGTCGCCGCCGTGGACGGGGCGCTGGGGAAGGCCGGGCTGAGCCGGGAGGAGCTGCACGGGGTCGTCATCGGGACGCCGGGCGCGCTGGACCCGCGCACCGGAGAGCTGCGGTACGCACCGCACCTGCCCGGCTGGCACGCGCGGTCGCTGCTGGGCGAGTTGGGGGACGCGCTGGGCGCGCCGGTCGTCATCGAGAACGACGTCAATCTCGCGGCGCTGGCCGAGCAGTACGACGGGTCGGCGCAGGACCACGACGACTTCGTGCTGGTGTGGGTGGACGAGGGGGTCGGCGCGGCGATCGTGCTCGGCGGGACACTGCTGCGCGGGGCGACCGGCGGGGCCGGGGAGATCGGGTACATGCCGCTGCCCGGGGCGCCGCTCGCGCGTGGCGGGCCGGAGGCGACGGCCGCGCCGGACGCGGGCGGCGGGTTCCAGAGCCTGGTGGGGCGGCCCGCCGTACTGGGGATCGCCCGCGGCCTGGGGCTGGACCCGGCCGATGTCGCCGAGGCGCTCGCGGACCCGCACGTCGTGGACGAGGTGGCGCGCCGGCTGGCGACGGGCCTGGCCGCCGTCGTCGCGGTGGTCGACCCCGAGCTGGTGGTGCTGTCGGGGAGCATCGCGCAGGCGGGCGGCGAGCGGCTGCGCGTACGGGTCGAGGAGGAGCTGACCGGGCTCGCGCTCCCCCGCCCGCAACTGCGGATCAGCGACATCGAGGGCGACCCGATCCTGACGGGCGCCCTGCGCACCGCCCTCGTACAAGCGCGGAACACCGTTTTCGACACGGGCTGATTCGACACGGGCTGAGCACTCAAGGGCGTCACGCGTCACTCTCACAGAGGCCAAGGGACGAGGCACGGATGAAACTCGCAGTGGTCGGCGGGGGATCTACCTACACCCCCGAACTCATCGACGGTTTCGCGCGGTTGCGGGACGTGCTGCCGGTGGACGAGCTGGTGCTGGTCGATCCGGCCGCCGACCGGCTGGAGTTGGTGGGCGGGCTGGCCCGGCGGATCTTCGCCCGGCAGGGCCACCCGGGCCGGATCGGCTGGACGGGCGACCTGGACGCCGGGGTGGACGGCGCGGACGCGGTACTGCTCCAGCTGCGCGTCGGCGGGCAGGCGGCGCGCAACGAGGACGAGACCTGGCCGCTGGAGTGCGGCTGCGTGGGCCAGGAGACGACGGGCGCGGGCGGGCTGGCCAAGGCGCTGCGTACGGTCCCGGTGGTGCTGGACATCGCCGAGCGGGTCCGCCGCCGCAACCCAGACGCGTGGATCGTGGACTTCACCAACCCGGTCGGGATCGTGACGCGGGCGCTGCTCACCGCCGGGCACAAGGCGGTCGGGCTGTGCAACGTGGCCATCGGCTTCCAGCGGAAGTTCGCCCGGCTGCTGGACGTGGCGCCGCAGGACGTACAGCTCGAACACGTCGGGCTGAACCATCTGACGTGGGAGCGGGCGGTACGCGTCGGCGGCGAGGACGTGCTGCCGAAGCTGATCGCCGAGCACGGCGACGCGATCGCCGCCGATCTGCACATGCCGCGCACCCTGGTCGAGCGGCTGGGCGTGGTCCCCTCGTACTACCTGCGGTACTACTACCAGCACGACGAGGTCGTACGGGAGCTGCGCACCAAGCCGTCGCGCGCCGCCGAGGTCGCGGCGCTGGAGCGGGAACTGCTGCGGATGTACGGCGATCCGGCGCTGGACGAGAAGCCGGAGCTGCTGGGCAAGCGGGGCGGCGCGTACTACTCGGAGGCGGCGGTCGCGCTCACCTCCTCGCTGCTGCGCACGCGTCATTCCGAAGAGGGGGGTGACGTGCAGGTGGTGAACGCGCTGAACAACGGGACGCTACCGTTCCTGCCGGACGACGCGGTGATCGAGGTGCCGGCCACGGTGAGCGCCCGGGGCGCGGTGCCGGCACCGGTACGCCCGCTGGAGCCGCTGTACGCCGGTTTGATCGCCAGCGTCACGGCGTACGAGCAACTGGCGCTGGAGGCGGCCCTGAAGGGCGGCCGGCACCGGGTCTTCGAGGCGCTCCTCGCGCACCCCCTGATCGGACAGCTCCAGTACGCGGACCGCCTGACCGACGAACTGCTCACGCACAACCGGGGGTATCTGGGGTGGGCTTGAGGGGGGATGGGGGCGGGGGCGGGGCGCGCGCCTACGGGGCGAATCGAACGAACTCGTGCCCCCACCGGGGGGTTACCCAAGGGAGGCGGCGCGAGAACCTCCCGTACGGGCGGACCCCGCTGCTCGCCGTGGACGCGGGGAACAGTAAGACGGATGTGGCCGTGGTCGGTGCCGACGGGGCGGTGCTCGGCGCGGCCCGCGGCGGCGGGTTCCGGCCGCCCGCGGTCGGCGCGGGCCGGGCCGTCGCCGAGTTGGACGTGACCGTCGACCGCGCGCTGGCGCAGGCCGGTGTCCACCACGTCGCACATCTCACCGCCTGCCTCGCCAACGCCGACCTCCCCGTGGAGGAGACGCAGCTCACCGAGCTCATCGTGGCGCACGGCCGGGCGGACACGGTGACCGTCGCCAACGACACCTTCGCCCTGCTGCGCGCCGGGCTGCCGGACGGCGGCCCGCACACCGGCGTCGCGGTGGTCTGCGGGGCCGGGATCAACTGCTCGGGGCTCGGCCCCGACGGCCGTGCCGCGCGCTTCCCCGCCATCGGGCGCATCTCCGGCGACTGGGGCGGCGGCGGGCACCTCGCCGAGGAGGCGCTGTGGTGGGCGGCGCGGGCCGAGGACGGCCGGGGCGCGCCCACCGCCCTCGCGGACCGGCTGCCCGCGCACTTCGGGCTGTCCGGGATGCCGCAGCTGATCGAGGCGCTGCACCTGGGGGACGTACCGGCCGAGCGCCGCCACGAACTCGTACCGGTGCTCTTCGCGGTGGCCGCCGAGGGCGACGAGGTGGCGCGGGCCCTCGTGGCGCGCCAGGCCGAGGAGATCGTCCTCATGGCCACGGTCGCGCTGCGCCGCCTGGACCTGCTGGACGAGCCCGTGCCGGTGGTCCTCGGCGGCGGAGTACTGGCGGCACGCCACCCGGTCCTGCACGAGGCGGTACTCGCGCTGCTCGCCGAGCGCGCCCCGAAGGCGGTACCGGAGGTGGTCACCGCTCCCCCGGTCCTCGGCGCCGCCCTGCTGGCACTGGACGAGACGGGCGCGCCTGCCTCCGCGTACGCCCGCCTGCGCGCCCATTACGCCTGAGAGCGGGCCGCCCATACGGTTCGCTCGGTGCGGACGACCAGGTCGTCGCGGTGCAGCACGCTGTGCGGTCCGTCGCCGTCGAGGAGGGCGTCGAGTACGGACATGTCCTCGGCACTGAGCCGGCCGTCGAGCGCGGTACGCATGCGGCCCAGCATCGCCCGTGCGTACCGGCCGGTGGCCTCGGGCAGCGGCCGGGGCAGTTCGATGGTGAACGGGCGCTCGGCCTCGATGGCGAATCCGGCCCGGGACAGCAGCGGCCCCCAGTCGGCGCCCCGGTGCGGCAGCGCCTCGGCGTGCCGGTCGGCCAGCGCGGCGCGGCAGCGGGCCTCCAGTCCCGGGCGTCCGATACCGAGATCGTCGGGCAGGAAGTACGGGACGTCGGCCATCTCGATCGCGGCCAGCAGGCCGCCCGGGGCGAGCGCGGCGTGCGCCTCGCGCAGCGCGCGGTCGGGGTCGCTCATGTGGTGCAGGGCCCCCGACGCCCACACCAGGTCCACGCCGCCGAAGTCCGGCCATGCCGCGTCCAGATCGGCCTCGACGGTGCGCACCCGGTCCGCCACGCCGAGCTCGCGGGCCCGGCCCTGGAGGTGGTGCAGGAGCCGCGGAGAGGCGTCGACGGCGATCGCCTCGGCGTCCTCGAAGCGTCGGAGCAGCGCGAAGGTGCCGGTTCCGGTCCCGCTGCCGAGGTCGAGTACGCGGCGCACGGGCCGGTCCGCGGTGAGCTCCGCGAGCCAGCCGGTCAGCTCGGTCAGGTGCGCGTGCAGGACCTCCGCCTCGAGGTCGAGCAGCTCGGCGACGAACGGCTCGTCGTGCGCATTGTCGTGGGGCTGGTGCGAGTGGGATGCCATGTCTCGACCGTAAGGCCGCCTTGCCGCAGCGTCATACCATATTGCCTATGACGCAAGAAGACGAAGACCTCGATGTCCTCGTGCGCAAGCGCATCCGCGGCCTGCGGGTCGCCATGGGCTGGTCGCTCGACGATCTGGCCGCTCGTTGTTACCTGAGCCCCTCCACGCTGAGCCGTATCGAGACGGGCCACCGGCGGATCAGCCTGGACCAGCTGACCGCGATCGCCCGGGCGCTGGGCGCCACACTGGACCAGCTCGTGGAGTCCGCCACCGACGACGTGATCATCAGGCCGCAGCACCACGCGGCGCGCGGGCTGACCACCTGGATGCTGAAGCGGGACCCCGGCGTCACGGTCGCCCGGCTGCGCCTCACGGAGCCGGCGCCGACCGGCAGCGGCGCGCTCAAGGCCCATCCGGGGCAGGACTGGTTCACCGTACTGTCCGGGACCGTCGTCCTGCTGCTCGGGGACCGCAGGATCGTCGTCGAGGAAGGGCAGGCGGCCGAGTTCTCCACCATGGTGCCGCACGCCTTCGGGGCGCAGGGCGGCCCGGCGGAGATCCTCGGCATCTTCGACCACGACGGGCAGCGCACGCACCTGCGGTCGGCCGACTGAAAGCCGCCGGGCCCCAGCGGCTTTTCAGTCGTCCAGCGGCAGTGCCAGATCCCGTACGTGCCCGGCGAGCAGCTCCACCGCGGCGTCCACCGCGGCCGCCCGGTCCCGTTCCCGGATCGCCTCGACGAGGAGGTGGTGCGGGTCGGTGGGGGCGGCCGTCGCGGTGTCCAGGCAGGCGGCGCGGTGCAGTTCCGCGCGGAGGGCGGTGCTCAGGGAGCGGTAGATGTCGGCCAGTACGGGGTTGGCGCTCGCCTCGGCGACCAGGACGTGGAAGTCGGCGTCGGCGGCGGTGAACGCCTCGTCCTCGTGCGCCGCGAGCGCCGCCCGGCGCCGGGCCAGCGCCGCCTCTATGGCGGCGAGCTGGGCGTCCGTGCGGTGCCGTGCCGCCTGCCGCGCCGCGATCACGTCCAGGCCCTGCCGGACCTGCGTGACATGGGTCAGCTCGGCGCGCTCCAGGCGGCGGCGGAGCGCCACCGCACTGTCGTCGTCCGAGAGGACGAACGTGCCGTCGCCCTGCCGGGTCTCCAGCAGCCCGGAGTGCACGAGGGCGCGGATGGCCTCCCGTACGGAGGCCCGGCTCACCTGCAGCGTCTCGGACAGGGCACTCTCGGGCGGGATGCGGCTGCCCACCGGCCAGACCCCCTTGAGGATCTGTTCCCGGATCTCGTCGGTCGCGGTCTCCACCAGCGACACCCTGCGTATCGTCCGCACCGCACCGCTCCATTTCCCAGGTCACCTGATGTCAGGCAACTCTAGCCAGCCCGGCCGGCGCCCGGCTGCCCCTTGGGGAAGCCGGGGAACCGAACACCGTACGACTGCGTGAAGGGAGGCAACGGGGGCGCGAGGTGCGGGGCGCCGGGCCGACGGGGCTCGAACGGGATCCCGATACGAACAAGATCCAGGCAATACCGGTGTGGTCGTCGGCCCCTGCAGCCATACTGCTGGCGGTGCCCCCTGCCCGCGGCGCGGGCCACGGGGCACGGCCGGCGAACGAGGGGGAGGTTCCGTGTCATACCCGCCGAGCGGCAGCGCGGCACCACCCGCGCCCGCAGCGCCTCCCGGACCGGACACGGCCGTACCGGAACCGTCCGCTCCGCCACCGTCATCCGGCGAGCGCGCCGTATGGGCCGAGGGGCTGCGCCGGCTGCGTGCCGCCATGCTCACCGAGCCGGGCCGGCTGCGCTTCATCGGTGCCGTACTGGCCGCGCTGGTCGTACTGTTCGGCGCGCTGGCCGCCTGGCAGGTGGCGGACCGGTCGGCCGCCGCCGACGACGTATTGGGGAGCAGCCAGCCACTGAGCCGGGACGCGGCGGACATCTACCGCTCGCTGGCGGACGCCGACACCACGGCGGCCGGCGGCTTCCTGGCCGGCGAGCGGGAGAGCGCGGACAGCCGGCGGCGCTACAAGGAGGACATCTCCACCGCCGCCCGGCTGCTGGTCCGCGCCGCCGCCAACTCCCGGGGCTCGGCGACGGCCCGGGACCGCATCGAGCGGCTCAACGACGGCCTGCCGCGCTACACGGGCCTGGTGGAGACGGCGCGGATGTACAACCGGCAGGGCCTGCCGGTGGGCGGCGCGTACCTCCAGTACGCCAACAGCCTGATGCGCACCCAACTGCTGCCCGCCGCCCAGCAGCTGTACGACGCCGAGACCGCCCGGCTCGACGCCGATTACGAGGACGCCCGGGCCTGGCCCTGGGTCGCGCTGGCCGCCGGTGTGCTGTCGATCGGCGCGCTCGGCTGGGCGCAGCGCCGCAACTACCGACGTACGAACCGGGTGTTCAACCAGGGACTGCTGGTCGCCACCGCCGCCTCCGTGGGCGTCCTGCTGTGGATGACGGCCGGGCACGCGTTCGCGCGTGCGGGGCTCGACGACTCCATCGAGAACGGCGCGAAGTCCCTGCGGGTGCTCAACGAGGCGCGGATCGCGACGCTGCAGGCGCGCGGCGACGAGAACCTCACGCTGGTGGCGCGCGGCGGCAAGGTGACCGCTGACCAGCGGGACTTCTACGAGGTCGAGTACGCCGCCGGGATGAGGACGCTGGCGGGTGACGGGAAGGGCGCGGACGCCCGGGCGGGCGGCAAGCTGCGGGAGGCGCTGGCCCTGGCGGACGACGCGGCGGGCCGCGCGCCGGTGCAGGAGGCGCTGGCGAACGTACGGGAGTGGCGCACGCGGCACGCCGAAGCGCGTGCGGAGAACGACCGGGGCGACTACGAAGGCGCGCTGGCGAAGGTGATCGGGACGGACCGGCCCACGAAGGAGTCCTTCGACAAGGTGGACGCGGCGCTGAAGCAGGCGCTCCGGCACGAGCAGACCGAGTTCCACGACGCGGCGCGGGGCGGCCGGCACGCGCTGGACGGGCTCGCCGTGGGAGCGGCCGTACTGGCCGTGCTGGCGGCCGCCGGCGCGGTGCTGGGCATCGGCCGCAGGCTGTCGGAGTACCGGTGACGAGGGCGACGAGGGCGGGGATGAGCATGCGCGCGCGAATGGCGGACCTCGGGTCGGCGCTGGCTCCGGTGGCCGCCGGGATGGGTGTGATGGCCGCGGCCGCCGCGGTGCTGGTGCCGGTGCTCAGCAGCGGCCCCGCCGTGCCGCACGACCCGCACGTCCCCGCGCAGCCGCGCGCCACGACGGCAGCGCCCGCCGCCGCGGGCTGCACGGAGGAGAACGCGGCGGAGAGCCTGCGGCCCTCCTCGGCCGACGGCGACGCGGTGAAGCGGATCAAGAAGGCGGGCGTACTGGTCGTCGGCGTCGACCAGAACAGCTACCGCTGGGGCTACCGGGACCCGGACAACCCGAAGAACCTCATCGGCTTCGACATCGACCTGGCGAAGGCCATCGCCCGGGACATCCTCGGCCCCGACCCGCACATCGTGTACCGCGCGATCCCCACCAACCAGCGCATCGACGCCGTGCAGCAGCGCAAGGTGGACATGGTCGTGCGGACCATGACGATCAACTGCGAGCGCAAGAAGGACGTCGCCTTCTCCACCGCGTACTTCAAGGCCGGCCAGCAGGTGCTCGCGCCCAAGAGGTCGTCGATCGACGCGTTCGACGACTCGCTGCGGGGAAAGAAGATCTGCACGGCGAAGGGATCAACGGGCGAGCAGGAACTGGACGGTGAGGATCACGGCGCGACGGTCATGACCGTGCCGAACCAGCTCGACTGCCTGGTGCGGCTGCAGCTGGGCGAGGCCGACGCCGTCGTGACCGACAGCGCGCTGGCCGCCGGCCAGGCCGCACAGGACCCGGCCGTGGAGCTCAAGGGCGAGCCGTTCAGCACGGACCTGTACGGCGTCGCGATGAACAAGGAGGACGAGGACCTGGTGCGGCGGGTGAACAAGGTGCTGGAGGACTACCGCGCGGGCGGTGCCGACAGCCCCTGGACGACCGCGTACGACAAGTGGCTCAAGGCCGACCTGCCGGGCGTCTCCGGGCCGCCGGCGCCCCAGTACAGCGACTGACAGACCGGCCGGCGCCCCGGCGCCCGGCCGCCCGCAGCGCACCGCACGCACTTTGGAGAGGTGATCGATGGGGGTCCCTGGACCCGCCCCGGCCATGAGCCGCGACGAGGTGGACCGCGCCCTCGCGAGGCTCGGCGCCGAGCACGAAGCGATCGAGACCTCGCTGCTGGCGCTGCAGGACCACGCAGGGCGCCGCCTCCTGGAGGGCGCCGAGCTGACCGGCGTCACCAAGGACCGCTGGGCGACGGCCGAGCAGTGGATCACGGTGCTGTGGGCGCACTTCGAGGCGTACAGCGCGGCGCTGGAGGCCGCCCGTGAGCTGCGCGCCCGCCGCCGCTGGCTCTCCCCGGAGGACCTGGCCACCCTCACCGACATGCTGCGCGGCAACGGCGTCACGGTCTCCGGCGGCGCGGCCGTCGGCAGCCTCACCAAGCTCAGCGAACAGCTCAGCCTGGAGGCGCTGGTCGAGCGGATGAACGGGCTGTACGCGCGGGCGCTGGACGTCATCGTCAGCGCCGACTCCGTATGGACCGCGCTGCCCGCCCGGATCGACCTGCTCGCCGCCGAGCTGCGCCGTACCCGCTCCCTTGCGCACTCCGTCGGCGTCCGCCCCGGCGAGCACCCCTCCGGCGACGACCTGGAGCAGATCACCGACGAGCTGACCCGGCTGCGCGCCGAGGTGCTCGCCGACCCGCTCGCCTTCTGGGTGCCCGCCGCCGACGCCAGCGCCGCGCCCGGCGGCGGCCGCCCGGACACCGAGCGGTACGACCGCGCGGCGCGCGCCCTGGAGGACGTGCGGCGCGAGATCGAGGCGGTCCTCACGGTGCGGCAGGACGCCGAGCGGCGGCTGATGCAGGTGCGCGACCTGCTCTCGCGCGCGGACCGCACGCTCACCGAGGCGCGGGAGGCGCGCGGCGAGGTGCTGGCGAAGATCGCCGCGTCCGAAGTACCGGCCGTCTCGGGCCCGTCGGCCGCCCTGCACGAGCAGCTCGCCACCGCCGCCGAGTACCGCAGACGCGCCCAGTGGCACCTGCTGTCGCCGCTGCTGGAGAGCCTGGAGGAGCGCGCCGAGGAGGAGCTGCTGCGCGCCCGCGAGTCGCTGACCGCGGTGACCGCGCCGCTGGCCGTCCGCGCCGAGCTGCGCGGCCGCCTCGACGCGTACAAGGCGAAGACGGCGCGGCACGGCCTGGCCGAGGACCCGTTCCTGATCGAGCGGTACGACATCGCCCGCCGGATGCTGTGGAGCGCGCCGTGCGATCTGCGCGCCGCCGAGCACGCCGTACTGCGCTACCAGCAGGCGGCGGCCGAGGCACTGGCGGCGCCGGACCGCGAGGGGGAGTCATGAGCGGCGAGCAGGACGCCGCCTGCCAGCGGCCGGAGTGCGCAGGGCGCTACGAGGACGTCGGCGGCGGCGAACTGTACTGCGACACCTGCGGCCTGGCGCCGGTCGTCTCGGCGACCGGCATGGTGGCCTCGCCGCCGACCGGCGTCGCGGCCGCGGCCCGCGCGGCCAACGGCTCCTCGGGCTCTCCGGGTTCGCAAGGATCGCAGGGCTCGCAGAACTCCGGCAGCGCCCGTACGTCGTCCTCCTCCCGCTCCTCCGGCTCCCGCCGCTCGGTCTCCGGGCGCCTCTCGCGCTCCCTGTCCGGCCCGTCGACCCGCTCGGTGTCGGTGCGCAGCGGCAGTTCGGGGCAGGGTTCCGGGTCGAGCTCGGGCCCGGGGCGCGGGCGGCTGGGGGCCGGGCTGGTGGCGGTACCGGACGTGCCGCGGCCCGATCCGCGCACGGTCGTGCTGGCGAACCCGGAGGTCCCCGAGCGCAAGCGATTCTGCAGCCGCAGCGACTGCGGGGCGCCGGTGGGCCGGGCGCGCAGCGGGCGCCCCGGCCGCACGGAAGGTTTCTGCACCAAGTGCGGCCACCCGTACAGCTTCGTGCCGAAGCTGCGGGCCGGTGACGTGGTGCACGGCCAGTACGAGGTCGCGGGGTGTCTGGCGCACGGCGGCCTGGGCTGGATCTATCTGGCCGTCGACCGCGCGGTCTCCGACCGGTGGGTGGTGCTCAAGGGCCTGCTGGACACCGGCGACGAGGAGGCGCTCGCGGTCGCGGTCTCCGAGCGCCGCTTCCTCGCCGAGATCGAGCACTCCAACATCGTCCGGATCTACAACTTCGTCGAGCACCTCGACCAGGCGACCGGCAGCCTCGACGGCTACATCGTCATGGAGTACGTCGGCGGCAAGTCCCTCAAGGAGATCGCCAACGAGCGGCGCACGCCCCAGGGTCGGCGCGACCCGCTCCCGGTCGAGCAGGCGTGCGCGTACGCCATCGAAGCGCTGGAGGCCCTCGGCCATCTGCACAGCCGCAACCTGCTCTACTGCGACTTCAAGGTCGACAACGCCATCCAGCAGAACGACCAGCTCAAGCTGATCGACATGGGCGCGGTCCGCAGGATGGACGACCACCAGAGCCCGATCTACGGCACGGTCGGGTACCAGGCCCCCGAGGTCGCCGAGGTCGGCCCGTCCGTCGCCTCCGACCTGTACACGGTCGCGCGCACCCTCGCCGTCCTCACCTTCGACTTCCAGGGCTACACCAACGTCTTCGCGGACTCCCTGCCCGACCCCGAGCACATCGAGGTGTTCCGCCGCTACGAGTCCTTCTACCGGCTGCTGGTACGGGCCACCGACCCCGACCCGGCGCGCCGGTTCGCCTCCGCGGAGGAGATGGCCGAGCAGCTGACCGGCGTGCTGCGCGAGGTCGTGGCGCTGCAGACGGGCGAGCAGCGGCCCGCGCTGTCGCAGCTGTTCGGGCCCGAACTGCGGGTGGTCGACACCGAACTGATGCCGGCGGTGGAGGGGGACACCTCGCTGCTGGGCGCGCGTACGGCCCGGCCACGCGGCCGCCGCGACAGGAAGGCGGCGCCGCCCGCGCTGGCCGGCACGGCACCGGCGGCGGGCCTGGTGGGCGCCGCACCGGCCACGCCGTCGATCCCGGCGCAGGTGTCGTACGAGATCTCGCCGCTTCCCGGATACGGCAGCCCGGGGCCCGTGCTGCGCCCCGTGGACACCGCGGCCGCCGTGCTCGCGCTGCCCGTGCCGCGGGTGGACCCCGGCGACCCGAACGCCGGTTTCCTGGCCGGTCTGCTGGCCGCGGCCCCCGCCGAGCTGCTCGTCGCGCTGCGCTCCGCGCCCGCCGACTCCCTGGAGCTGCGGCTGCGCGACCTGCGGGCCCGGCTGGAGATGGCCGAAGGACCGGTGGCGCAGCGCGTGCTGCGGGAGATCGAGACCGATCCGCTGGCCGACTGGGCGACGGACTGGCGGGTGGTCTGGTACCGCGGCCTGGTGGCGCTGGCCACGGGCGACAAGGAGACCGCCGCGCTGTCCTTCGACGCGGTGTACGACGCGTTCCCCGGCGAGCCCGCGCCCAAGCTCGCGCTGGGCGTCTGCGCCGAGGTACTGGGCCAGCTGGACAACGCCGCCGAGTACTACCACCTGGTGTGGACCACCGACCACAGCTATGTGAGCGCGGCGTTCGGGCTGGCCCGGGTGCGGCTCGCGGCCGGTGACCGCAGCGGCGCGGTGCGTGCCCTGGAGGCCGTACCGGAGTCCTCGATCCACTTCACCGCGGCCCGCATCGCCGCGGTACGGGCCCGGCTCCGGCAGCGCCCGCCGAGCGACCCGCTGCTGCCCGACCTGCAGGCCGCGGCCCGGCAGATCGAGCGGCTGGCGGACTTCGGGCTGGACGCGCAGCGCCGCGGGACACTGACGACGGAAGTACTGGGCTGCGCGCTGGACTGGGTACTGTCCGGGCGCGCCGGGGAACGGCCGACGCCCGGGGCCGTCCCCGTACTGCTCGGCTGCGAGGTGGACGAGCGCGGGCTGCGCTTCGGCCTGGAGCGGTCCTGCCGGCTGCTCGCCAGGCTGGCTCAGCGCGGTGATGAGAGGATCGAACTGGTGGAGCGGGCCAACCGCTTCCGCCCCAGGACGTGGGTGTGAGATGGCAGTGACAGGTCCTTCCCGGTGCCCGGTGTGCACCGAGCCGATGGAGCCGGGGGACAACTTCTGCGGTGTGTGCGGTGCGGAGGCCTCCGCGGCGGCGCCGGACGACGCGGCGGCGGAGGTCTCCGCGGCGGCCGGGGCGTACGGTGCGGCGGGGGCGTACGGTGCGGCCCCGCCGCCCGTTCCCGAGAACCGGCTCCCGGACGGCGCGGACGGCTCGCGCGCCCGGAACGACTCGGGCGACTCGGGCGGCTTGGGCGGCTCGGACGGCTCGGGCGACTCGGACGGCAAAGCCGAAGCGGACGGCCCCGCCGACCCCCGAGAATCCTTCGCCGCCAAGACCTGTGCGGCGTGCCGGACCGGCACCGTCGACCAGGACGGCTACTGCGAGCACTGCGGCCACGCCCAGCCCCGCGAGCGCGACCACTTCGAGCGCGAGCTGGACCGGGTCGCCGCCGTCAGCGACCGCGGCCACCGCCACCACCGCAACGAGGACTTCTTCACCGTCGCCGGCACCGCGCTGGCCGACGGCTCCCCCGCGGTGCTCGCCGTGGTCTGCGACGGCGTCTCCTCCGCGACCCGGCCCGACGAGGCATCGCAGGCCGCCGCCGAGACCGCCGCCGAGTCGCTGCTGACGGCACTGCCCCGGGAGGCGCACCCGCAGCAGGCCATGCACGACGCGATCCTGGCCGCCGCCAAGTCCGTCGACGCGCTCGCCGAGGAACCCGACCACCCGCGCGACCCGTACGGCAGGCAGAACGCCCCGGCCTGCACGCTCGTCGCGGCCGTCGCGGCCGCCGGGGTACTGACCGTCGGCTGGGTCGGCGACAGCCGCGCGTACTGGATCCCCGACGACCGCACCGCGCCCGGTGCCCGGCTCACCGAGGACGACTCCTGGGCCGCACAGATGGTGGCGAACAACCTGATGTCGGAGGCCGAGGCGTACTCCGACGAACGGGCCCACGCCATCACCGGCTGGCTGGGCGCCGACGCGTACGAACTGCAGCCGCACACCGCCGCGTTCCGGCCGGACCGCCCGGGCGTGGTCGTGGTGTGCACCGACGGCCTGTGGAACTACACCGAGGCGGCGGCCGAACTGGCGGCGCTGCTGCCCCCGGACGCGGGTGAACGCCCGCTGCACAGCGCACAAACGCTTGTCCGCCACGCTCTGGACAGCGGGGGCCACGACAACGTAACAGTGGCCGTGGTGCCGTTCCCGGTCCCCGCGCCCGGGGCAGTATCGGCGTAAGTCACGACAGCAACACCACCGCGCGGCAAGCACGGTGGAACGGTCCGGCACCTGGGGAGGTGCCGACGGGGGGACGGCCTGGGGTACTTCCGCCCGCCCGCCTGCCGACGAGCACGACGGAGCGTCAAGGAGCGGAAGAGATGGCCAACTTCTCGAAGTCCACGGTCCCGCGGTTCTCCGTGGAGGTGTACCAGAACGAGTACCTCCCCGAGGGCGGGCGCGAGGTGCACGCCATCACCACGGTCACCGCCACCGGCGGCGGCACCTCCGGCGGCCGGCCGCTCGCCGACGCCGCCGGGAAGTCCGTGGACGCGCACGGCGGCGCCCCGGACGCCGCGGTGGTCATCATGGTCGACGCCTCCGGCTCGATGGAGTACCCGCCCACCAAGATGCGCGGCGCCCGCGACGCCACCGCCGCGGCGATCGACACGCTGCGCGACGGGGTGGCCTTCGCGGTGGTCGCCGGCACCCATCAGGCCGCCGAGGTCTACCCGGGCGGCGGCCGCCTCGCGCAGGCATCGCCCGCCACCCGCGCCCGGGCCAAGGAGGCGCTGCGGGGGCTGCGTTCGGGCGGCGGCACGGCTATCGGCACCTGGCTGCGACTGGCCGACCGGCTGCTGTACTCCGCGGACGTGGCCATCCGGCACGGCATCCTGCTCACCGACGGCCGCAATGAACACGAGTCGCCCGAGGAGCTGCGGGCCGCCCTGGACGCCTGCGCCGGGCGGTTCACCTGCGACGCGCGCGGGGTGGGCACGGACTGGGAGGTCAAGGAGGTCACCGGCATTGCCTCGGCCCTGCTGGGCAGCGCCGACATCGTCGCCGATCCGGCCGGGCTGACCGCGGACTTCACACGGATGATGGAGACCGCGATGGGCAAGGAGGTCGCGGACGTGGCCCTGCGCGTGTGGACCCCGCAGGGCGCCGAGATCCAGTACGTGAAGCAGGTCGCGCCGACGGTCGAGGACCTGACCGGGCGGCGCACGGAGGCCGGGCCGCGGGCCGGCGACTACCCGACCGGCTCGTGGGGCGACGAGTCCCGCGACTACCACGTGTGCGTACGCGTCCCGGACGCCGGCGTCGGCCGGGAGATGCTGGCCGCGCGGGTGGCACTGGTGCTCCCTGCGCCCGGCGGCGGCGCGCCCCGGACGCTCGCGCAGGGCCTGGTACGGGCCGTGTGGACGACCGACATGGCCGCATCGACGCAGATCAACCCACAGGTGGCGCACTACACGGGACAGGCGGAACTGGCCCGGGCCATCCAGTCGGGGCTGGATGCGCGCAAGTCCGGAGATGTCGACGGGGCGACCGCCCGGCTGGGCCGGGCGGTACAGCTGGCGAGCGCCTCCGGGAACGAGGACACTGCGAAACTGCTTGCGAAGGTGGTGGACGTCGTGGACGCGGTGACCGGTACTGTGCGGCTGAAGGCGAAGGTCGCGGAAGCGGACGAGATGACGCTCGAAACGCGCTCTACCAAGACTGTTCGCGTCAAAAAGTGACAAACGAGTGACGAGCTAGACGTAAAACCGTTGAAAGACGGTACGGAGGGGGACATACCGACATGCCGACCTGCCCGAACGGCCACCAGTCAGTGGCCGAAGACTGGTGCGAGGTGTGCGGCCACCGCATGGCGGGCACTGTCGCTCCGCCGCCTCCCCCGCCGGCCGGCTTCCCCGGCGCCCCGGCCGAGCAGCCCCCGCAGCAAGGGGGCTACGGCTTCCCGCCGCCGCCTGGTCCGGGCCACGGCCCCGGTGCGGGCCACGCCCCCGGTCCCGGCACCGGCCAGGCCGAGCTGTGTCCGCAGTGCGGCACGCCGCGCGAGGCCATGGCGCCGTTCTGCGAGGGGTGCCGGTACAACTTCCTGACGCACTCCTCGACCTCCGCGTCGTACGGGGCGCCCGCGCCGCAGTCCGCGCAGCCGCCCGGCTTCCCGTCCCAGCCCGGCCCGCCGGACCAGTACGAGTACCAGAGCTCGCGGCCCTCGCAGATGAACCGGCCCGCCGAGCCGCTGGGCCCCGGACAGCAGCCCTTCGGCGCCCCGCCCTACGGCGAAACGGGCCCGCAGCAGCAGCCGCCGGCCCCGTCCCAGGGCGGCGACGACTGGCTGCTGCCGCCGCCGGGCGGCCAGCAGGCACCTCCGGCGCCGACCCCGCCGGGTCAGCAGTTCCCGCCCGGTCAGCCGGTTCCGCCCGGCCAGCAGGGGCCGTACGCGCCGCCCGCGCCGCAGGGCCCCGGGCCGCAGGGTCCCTTCGAGCAGCCCGGGCCGCCGCCCCCGCCGTACGAGCAGTCCGCGCCCCCGGCAGCGCCCGGCGGGTACGAGCAGCCGCAGCAGCAGCCGCAGCACGGGCAGACCGGTGAGCAGCCGTGGAACCAGGGCGGCGAGGCTCCGGGGCACGCGCAGCCCGGTGCCGGCTGGGTCGCGGTGATCGCTCCGGACCGTGAGTACTTCATGGCGATGATGGGCCGCAGCGGCCCCGAGGCGGCCGGCCTGAACCTCCCCGCCTACTCCCCCGAGCAGCAGCTGCCGCTCAACGGCCAGCAGGTCACGATCGGCCGCCGCCGGCACAGCACGGGCGAGTCGCCGGACATCGACCTGGGCCGCCCGCCGGAGGACCCGGGCGTCTCGCACCAGCACGCGATGCTGGTGCAGCAGCCGGGCGGCGGCTGGGCGGTGGTGGACCAGAACTCCACCAACGGCACGACCGTCAACGGCGGCGAGGATCCGATCCAGCCGTACGTCCCGGTCCCGCTCCAGGAGGGCGACCGCGTACACGTCGGCGCCTGGACGACGATCACGGTCCGCCGGGGCTGAGAGCCCGCGCGCCCGGCCGCGGTCAGCCGCGGCCGGGGAGCGGCCACCGGTGGGGGCCGTCGGGGGTGTCCAGCCACGCCCACTGACGGTCCCCGTCCACCGTCACGCCGAACCGCGACCGGTGCGGCCGCCGCGCCGCGCGCCACAGCTCGTAGGCGCCGCGCGGGCCCAGCGCCCCGGCGCTCAGCGCGCGCAGGAAGTGGAACCGCTCGTCGCGCAGCGCCTCGCGCGGCAGCGACGCGGTGGCGGCCCACGCCTCCGCGCGCGCCGCGTCAGTACCGTCGGGCTCGTCCCCGTGCTCGCCTTCGGGGGCCGCGCTGCGCAGCCGTACGAAGTACGCCGGGGTGGACAGGAACCGTCCCTCCGCGCGCCCCTCCCCCGTCACCCGCAGCAGCACCAGCCCCGTGGCCAGCGGCGTCAGGATCAGCCCGCCGGTCCTGCACTGCGCCACCCACGCCGCCGGCACGGACGACAGCTGGCAGGTCGCCATGATCCGGTCGAACGGCGCCCGCTCCGGGCAGCCCAGCGCCCCGTCCCCGGTGATCACCAGGGGCCGGTACCCGGCCGCCGCCAGATGCTCCCGCGCCGGCCCGGTGATCTCCTCGTCCAGATCGATGGTGGTGACCCGCTCGTCCCCGAGCCGGTGCGAGAGCAGCGCCGCGTTGTAGCCCGTGCCCGCGCCGATCTCCAGCACCTCGTCGCCGTCCTCCACTCGCAGCGCGTCCAGCATCTCGGCCATCAGCGACGGCTGGCTGCTGGAGGAGACCAGCTCGCCATGGCGCACGTACGTGGCCAGCGCGCTGTCGGTGTACGCCCCGCGCAGCCACTCCGCCCGGCGCTCCGGATCGGGGTGGTCCGCCGCGCGCCGCTCGTACCCGCCGGCCACGCCCACGTAGTACACCGGCACGAACAGATGCCGGGGCACCTCGGCGAACGCCGCCCGCCAGCGCGGATCCGTCAGCCCGCCGTCCAGCGTGATCAGCCGCACCAGCCCGGCCCGGGCCACCGCGGCCTCGACGGCGTACGGATCGCTCCGTGCTCCCGTACCGCTCATACCTCCACTGTGCGCCAGGTCCTACGTCTCCCGTACTCGGCCGGTACGTCTGAGACCATGGAAGCGTGAACGAGATTCCGCGCGGCACGCTTGAGCAGACCTTCTACGAGCAGGTCGGTGGCGAGGAGACCTTCCGGCGTCTGGTGCACCGCTTCTACCAGGGCGTCGCGGAGGACCCGCTGCTGCGGCCCATGTACCCGGAGGAGGACCTCGGCCCGGCCGAGGAGCGCCTTGCCCTGTTCCTCATGCAGTACTGGGGCGGTCCCCGGACGTACAGCGACAGCCGCGGCCACCCCCGGCTGCGGATGCGGCACATGCCCTTCACCGTCGACCGTGCGGCGCACGACGCCTGGCTGCGGCACATGCGGGACGCCGTGGACTCCCTGGAGCTGGCGCCCGAACACGAGACGCAGCTGTGGAACTACCTGACGTATGCGGCCGCTTCGATGGTCAACAGCGAGGGCTGAGTACGACGGGCGCACGCAAAGGCCGGGCCGCCCCGAGGGCAGCCCGGCCTTTGCTCTGTTTGTGCTCGTCAGGCGGGTGTGACCGACAGCCCTTGGAGCCCGCCCGTACGGACCGCGATCGAGCCGAGCGGCGTACGGAGGCGGAGCCAGCCGCCCGCCGCGAGCAGCGTGTACGGCTCGGGGAGCGGGCCGGCGCCCGCGGCCCCGGCCGGGGTGCGGACCGGGCGCAGGAAGCCCAGGGACTGCGCGGCGTGCACGGCGCGCAGCGGGAGGTGCGTGTCGCCGACCGTGCGCGACCAGATCTCCCGGCCGATCCGGTCCCGTTCCGCGCGGGTCCGCTGCTCGGGCGGCAGCGCCCCGTCACGGGCCCGGAACTCGGCGACCGAGACCGCGAGCATGCGGCCCAGCGCCTCGGGCGGGGGCAGCCCCGGCACCCGGCGCCAGCCGCCCTGCGGCGGCAGCACCCCGGCCCACGGCGGGCCGGTGACCTCGGCGGGAACGGTGACCGTACCGGCCGCCCCCGCAACGCCGTCAATGCCGTCGACGCCCTCGGTGCCCTCCATGCCGCCGATGCCGTCGAGCAGTTCGCCCGCCGAGACGGTCACGTCCAGCCGTACCGGCTCGGCGAGCCGCGCCGTACGGATGGCCAGTACCTCGAAGGACGGCGGCCGGCCGAAGACGGCGAGCACGCCGCCGTCCCCGGCACCGCTCTCACCGGCACCGCTCTCACCGGCACCGCCGGCCGGAGCCGCCTGGAGGCGCACCGCCGCCGCACGGTCGTAATGCAGCAGCCGGGACAGGAAGGCGGCGAGATCCGCCGCCTCCCCGTCGTCGGCGAGGCGCAGGACCGTCATGCGGCGACGGCCTCCGACTGCTGCTCGCCCGCGCTGTCGGCGTCGTCCATGTACTCCTGCAGGAACGCCTTCTCCTCGGCCGAGATGCGCCGGGGACGTCCCGCTTCGAGGTCGTAGGGCACCACGACGGTCGAGGCGCGCACGTAGAGCGTGTCCTCGTCCTTGACCTCGTACTTGATCGTCAGGGACGCCGCGGTGATCCGGGTCACCCAGGACTCGATGGTCACCGGCGCGTGCCGGTGGACCAGCGGGCGGACGTAGTCGATCTCGTGGCGGGCCACGACGGACCCGCCGGAGAACGACGGGCTGCCGTCCCCCGGCGCCAGCCGGAACATGAAGTCGATCCGCGCCTCTTCGAGGTAGCGCAGGAAGACCACGTTGTTGACGTGGCCGAACGCATCCATGTCCGCCCAGCGCAGCGGGCAGGAGTAGACGTGTCGCACGCGATCAGCCTCAGCCTCGGGTCAGCTTCTTGTACGTGGCGCGGTGCGGACGGGCGGCGTCCGGACCGAGCCGCTCGATCTTGTTCTTCTCGTACGACTCGAAGTTGCCCTCGAACCAGAACCACTTGGACTCGCCCTCGTACGCCAGGATGTGCGTGGCGACGCGGTCCAGGAACCAGCGGTCGTGGGAGACGACCACGGCACAGCCCGGGAACTCCAGCAGCGCGTTCTCCAGCGAGGACAGGGTCTCGACGTCGAGGTCGTTGGTCGGCTCGTCGAGGAGCAGCAGGTTGCCGCCCTGCTTGAGCGTGAGCGCCAGGTTGAGGCGGTTCCGCTCACCACCGGAGAGCACGCCGGCCGGCTTCTGCTGGTCCGGGCCCTTGAAGCCGAAGGCGCTCACGTACGCGCGCGACGGCATCTCGACCTGGCCCACGTTGATGTAGTCCAGCTCGTCCGACACCACGGCCCACAGGGTCTTCTTGGGGTCGATGTTGGCGCGGTTCTGGTCCACGTACGAGATCTTGACCGTGTCGCCGACCTTGATCGAACCGGAGTCCGCGGACTCCAGGCCCTGGATCATCTTGAACAGCGTCGTCTTACCGGCGCCGTTCGGGCCGATGACACCCACGATGCCGTTACGGGGCAGGCTGAACGACAGGTCGTCGATCAGGACCTTGTCCCCGAACGCCTTGCTGAGGTTCTCGACCTCGACGACGACGTTGCCCAGGCGCGGGCCCGGCGGGATCTGGATCTCCTCGAAGTCCAGCTTCCGGGTCTTCTCGGCCTCGGCCGCCATCTCCTCGTACCGGGTCAGACGCGCCTTGGACTTGGCCTGCCGGCCCTTGGCGTTGGAGCGGACCCAGTCCAGCTCTTCCTTCAGACGCTTCGCGCGCTTGGCGTCCTTCTGCCCCTCGACCTTCAGGCGCGTGGCCTTCTTGTCCAGGTAGGTGGAGTAGTTGCCCTCGTACGGGTGCGCCCGGCCGCGGTCCAGCTCCAGGATCCACTCGGCCACGTTGTCGAGGAAGTACCGGTCGTGGGTGACGGCGACGACGGTGCCGGCGTACTTGGCGAGGTGCTGCTCCAGCCACTGCACGGACTCGGCGTCCAGGTGGTTGGTGGGCTCGTCGAGGAGCAGCAGGTCGGGGGCCTCCAGGAGGAGCTTGCAGAGCGCGACGCGGCGCTTCTCACCACCGGAGAGCTTGGTGACCCCCCAGTCGCCGGGCGGGCAGCCCAGCGCGTCCATGGCCTGCTCCAGCTGCGTGTCCAGGTCCCACGCGTTGGCGTGGTCGAGGTCCTCCTGGAGCTTGCCCATCTCCTCCATCAGCGCGTCGCTGTAGTCGGTCGCCATGAGCTCGGCGACCTCGTTGAAGCGCTTGAGCTTGTCGATGACCTCGCGGGCGCCGTCCTGGACGTTCTCCAGGACCGTCTTGGACTCGTCCAGCGGCGGCTCCTGCAGCAGCATGCCGACGCTGTAACCGGGCGACAGGAACGCGTCGCCGTTCGACGGCTGCTCCAGGCCCGCCATGATCTTCAGCACCGTGGACTTACCGGCACCGTTCGGGCCCACGACACCGATCTTCGCCCCCGGCAGGAAGTTCAGGGTGACGTCGTCGAGGATCACCTTGTCGCCGTGCGCCTTGCGCGCCTTGCGCATGGTGTAAATGAACTCAGCCAAGAGAAACCGTCCGGCAGTCTGGATCTGGAAGTGGGCAGTACTACCCATCTTGCCGTACGCCGGTCCTCCGATGGAAACGGGTAGCTCCGCGGAGCTACATGCAGTGACGCTTCGCACATGGGGGACCTACGGGAGTCCGCACGGGGCGGCCCGCTCCGGGCCGACGGCCTCGGAGCACAAAACGCACTCCGGGACCGTCGACCCACTACTACTCACTGCTTACTGCGTCACACCGTCTTCTTCTTGCGGAGGAAGAAGACCGCCGCGCCGCCGATCACGACCAGCACGACCGCGACGCCCGCGATCACCGGCGTGGCGCTGCTGGAACCGGTCTCGGCCAGGTCACCGGCCGAGTCACCGCCCGTACCACCGGCCGAGGCCGGGCTCGGGTGCGCGGACGGGGCCGGGGACGGGCTGCTGCCACCGTCGCTGCCGGCGGTCTTGCAGTCCAGGACGCCGGAGAACGTCTTCGAGAAGCCGCCCGCGCCCTTCACCGTTATCTCGTACGACTGGTCCTCGCCGACCGGCACGGTCACCGTCTCGGACTTGCCGGGCGCGACCTCGTGGTCCTTGCCGGACAGCTGGAAGCCGAACGCCTCGTCACCCTTATTGCTGACGGTGACGTCGACACCACCCTTGGCACAGTTCTTCTCGGCGGTGACCGCCGGAACCGCGCCCTGCTTCGCCCAGGAGGCGGTGGCCTCCGCGGAGACGGTGGACTCGCTGGAGCCCGCGAGGATCTGCGTCTGGCTCTTGGCGTGCTCGCCGACACCGGTGAAGGCCCGGCCGACCGGCACCTTCGTGGCGGCCTGGACGGTCATCGAGGTGGCACCGTCCTCCGCACCCGCCGGCACGTCGAAGAACAGCTGCAAGCCGTTGGACACCGTGCCGAGCGGCTTGCCGTCCTCGGCGACCACCTTGCCGTTCTTGTCGACGATCGAGACGCCGGCCGGGGCGTCCGACGCCGGGGTGACCGTCGCGCTCTGGGCGTTGGTGTGCACCGTGACCGGGCCTATGCGGCTGCCGGGCTTTCCGGAGACCGCGGGCGGGTCGAGCGACAGGGACGCCGTCGGCTCCGCGAGGTCCTGCGCACTCTTCTCGAGGTAGTCCGCCAGCTTCTCCGCCGCGGGGTCGACCGCGTCGACGTCGGCGTGGTCGGAGAAGCGCCAGATCGCGACCTGCGTACCGGCCGCCGCGGTCTTCGCGGTGAGCGTCCCCGACTCGGCCTTGCCCGCGAGCGCGGCCAGGTCGTTCACCTGCGGGTAGGAGTTCTGCAGGATCCAGCGGATCTTTCCGGCGTCCGCGTTGTTGTGCAGCGACGACTGGCTCCAGGGCACTTCCTGGTACTTGGCCTGGTCCTGCGTCGGGTTGTGGATGTCGATGCAGTACGTCTGGAGCGAGCCGCCCCCGTCGACGGCCATCTCGAAGAGACCGGCGCCGATCTCCTCGTTCCGGCCGTTGTCATGAATGACGGCCTGGTCGTACGTCGTCAGACCGCCGAGCGTGGCGGTCACTCCGCTGTGCCCCGGGGGCGCCTCGTCCGCGGCGGCAGGCCCCGCGGTGGCTATCGCACCCGCCGCGACCAGGCCGGAGGCCAGGACAGCGGCGGCAAGGCGGGCCGCGCCGCGCCTCTTCACAGAAATCATGGAATTCCCCTCTGGGCGGGGCAGGTCATTGGGAAGTGGCCCCGCCGTAAAGAACGCAAGAACTCAACAGCCGCTCGGAACGGTCGCCGAACGGAACGATCAGTCCCCGTGAGTACTCGTGATGATCAGCCCCCGTGAGTACTCGTGGATCCTAGAGAGCAAGCGCAACAGCGTCCCCGCCCGTAACCGTCGGACCAGCGATCCGAATCGCAATCGTTACCGAAGGAAGCCCCGCTGACCTGGGATTATCGACAAATCCCCGGGGGCAATTCAGGACACTGGCACCTTCTCCGGCGAATCACTTGCCGTCATGGAATCATCAATTCCGGTCGCGTGCGCGGCAATCACAGGCATCGAATCGCCACTTTCGGCGCCGGAGCGCTGAGTTCCACCCGCGAAATCGTCAGTTTCCGTGCTGCTCCCGCTAGTTGCGTGGGCTGCGTCGGGAGTGCCGGGTCGTTCGGCTGCGGGCGGGCCGGACTGTGCCGCGCCGAACGGCGGCAGAGCGGACTGCGGCAGCGTCTCCGTGCGGGCTCGCGCCGCGCGGCGAAAGGCGGCCGTGCCGCGGGTCAGGTCGTGCCCGATCGTCACGGCATCGATCTCGGCCGCGAACCAGCGGCCGCCGCCCCGCTCCGGCGGGTGCTCCCCTTCGCGTACCGTCAACCGGCCCCGTACGACCAGTGGTTCGCCCACCGCCACCGAAGCGGCGAGGTTGTCCGCGAGCGTGCGCCACGCCCGCACGGTGTAGAAACTCGTGGCGCCGTCCGTCCAGCGGCCCTGCTCCCTGTCGAAGCGGCGTGGCGTGCAGGCCATCCGGAACCTCGCCGCTGCCGCGCCGTCCTTTGTATAGCGGTGCTCCACCGCCGTCGCCGCGTTCCCCGTCAGCGTCACCATCGTGTCGGTCATCGTCTTCTCCCCCGTTCCCGCTCTTCCTGATCTCCGTCGGCCCGGTCGTGGATCACGCCCCCGACCGTGCCTGGAACTCATGCTGCACGAGTTCGCAAAAGCTCGTCGGGGGCTGTGGACAACCGCCGGGGCAATCGACGGGCAGGAAGGAATGGGGAAAAGTCGGCCACCCTTACGAGTGATCCGCTAGTGATCCGCCAGTGGTCTGTGATCTCGTGACCGGCGATCTCCGCGCGGGGCCCGCTCACACCCCCGCCGCCACCGCATACTGCTCACGCACCTCCCGGTACCGCAGGAGTTCCGCCGCAACCGGCTCCAGCACCCGGGCCCGGCCGCAGCCGGCCGCCGCGGCCCGCAACTCCCGCTCGGCGTCCTGCCCGTACCGCCGCGCGGGACCGCGTGCCGCCACGCCGCACAGCCAGGACAGCGCGGGTCCGCCGACCGTACCGGCCGTGATCAGTACCAGCGCCGGGAGCCAACCCGGCCCCCTCGCCGCCCACTCCACTCCGCACAGCAGGCCCACCATCCACAGCACACCCAGCGCCTGCAGCCCGACCAGCAGCCCCTGGCCCGCCGCCGCCACGGTCCACCACCGCGGTCTCGCCGGCGGCCCGGCCCGCAGCGCCCTCTCGGCCGCGTCCGCCGCCCCGTCCAGCGCCTCCGCCAGCCCCCGCGCCCCCTTGTCCGCCGCCTCGCGCACGGCCTGCGCCCACGGCACGGGCAGTCCCCGCGCCGCCTCACCGGCCACGGCCCGCACCGCCTGCTCGGTCACGGCACGCGACGCCTGCCCGGGGCTCCGGCCCGAGGCGGGCCCCCCGTCCCACTCCCGCGCCCCGTACGTCACGCTCCCGCGCGCCGTCCCCCCACGCCTCGAACTCCGCAGTCGTACCCATGGAGTGGCACAGGCGCGGTCCGCGTGGCGCAGCCAGTCGCGTTCGGCCGCGCGCCCGGCCGCCGTGGCGCCCACGGCCTCGGCGAGCCGTTCCTCGAAGTCCTCCCGCGCCCGTTCGGTCAGCCCGGCGTGCCCCTCCGCCACGTACACGGGTTGCAGGCGTTCCGCCGCGGCATCCACGTCCGCGGCCAGGCGGCGCCCCGCAGCGCCCTGCTCCGCGACGAACTGCCGGAGTGCGTCCCGTAGTTCGTCCACGCCCTCCCCGGTGGCCGCGGACAGCGCGAGTACCGTGGCGCCCGGCTCGTCGTGTTCGCTGAGCGCCAGCCCGTCCTCGTCGAGCAGCCGCCGCAGATCGTCGACCACCTGATCAGCGGCGTCACCGGGCAGCCGGTCCACCTGATTGAGCACGACGAAGGTCACCTCGGCATAGCCCGCCAAGGGGCGCAGATACCGCTCGTGCAGCACCGCGTCCGCGTACTTCTCCGGGTCCACGACCCAGATGACGGCGTCGACCGCCTTCAGCACCCGGTCCACCTGAGCGCGATGCCCTGCCGCCGCCGAGTCGTGGTCCGGCAGGTCGAGCAGGACGAGTCCGCGCAGGTCCCCGTCGTCCGCGGGCCCCGGAGCGGGTACGAAGCGCTGCGCTACCGGGATCTCCAGCCGGTGCAGCAGCCCCTCGGCGCCGACCCGGTCGCCCGGCCAGACGCACGCCACGGGCTGCGAGGTGGTCGGGCGGCGCGCCGCCACTTGCGAGCACGGTGCGCCGGCGAGCGCGTTGAAGAGCGACGACTTGCCGCTGCCGGTCGCTCCGGCGACCGCCACGACCGTGTGCTCGCCCGAGAGCCGGTACCGCTCGTCCGCCGCGTCCAGTACCTGCCCGGCCTCGTCCAGCGTCCGCCCGTCCAGCCGCGTCCGGGACAGCCCGATCAGCTCCCGCAGCGCGTCGATCCGCGGCTGAAGTTCGTCCTCCACGGTGCGCCGCCCCCGTGGTACGCATCCATAGCCGGCCGCGTCCTGGTCCTCACCGCTCACCATGAAGTCCTGAGCCCTCTCTGCAGGTGCCACTCGCACTCCGCCGGTAGCGCCGCCGCCACGGGCGCGTCTCCGTCATCTCGTCATCGCCCCCTCCGGGGCCGGTCCCGATGCCGGCCTCGGCACTGGTCCCGGTACCGGCTCCCTGCGCAGCGCCGACAGGGCGGCGATCAGCCCCGCCTGCTGTTCGGGGGGCACGGTCAGCTCGTCCAGTGGGGCGAGCCTGCGTTCCCGCTCGCCGGCCAGCGCGCGGTCCAGGTAGGTGTCCAGCAGCGCGCCGCCCCGGTCCCGCAGCCGCAGCGCTCCGTGTGCGCCGAGCAGCTCGGCGAGGTTCTCGCCCGCCGTACGGGCCCGGCGGCCGCCCAGCAACATGGTGGCGAGCAGCGCCGCCGCTTCCTCCGGTACGGCGGCCCCCGTCCGTTCCGGCCCGCGCGCTTCCCCCGGTACGCCACGCGCCTCACGTGTCAACGCCCGTACGCCGCCGAACACGCCGCGCACGTCCCCGGACGCCTCCCGCGTCGCCCGGACCTCGCGCACTTCGTCCTCGGCGAGATCCTCCAGGCAGCGCCGCCAGCGCCGCACAAGAATGCCGAGCCGCCCGGCGGCGGTACCGGCCTCTTCGTGCACAGCGCTTCCGGGCTCCCCGGGGGCAGCGATACCGGCCCCTTCGGGGGCGGCGGTACCGGCACTGGTACTGCCCCTGACGCCGGCCCTGGTACTGGCGTCCTCCGCGCCCCCCAATGGGCCGAGCCCGCCCGCCGCCGGGTCCCGCCGCCACGCCTCCGCCGTCCGCTCGTCCGCCTCCTCCACCGCGCAGCACAAGAGGGAGGTGAGCCCGCGGGTGAGAGCGTCCAGCAGTTCGTCGGGGCGGCCCCCGAGTGCGTGGTCGCGCCAGTGGGCGCGCGCGTCCCCCGAGAGGACCTCGCCGGCGGCCACGGCGCTCCGTACCCGTACGGACGCTTTCTCGTACGCGTCGTCGACCCGGTCGGCCAGCCGGACCGCGGCGGCATGCTGGGCGGCGGACGCCCCGGCCAGCGCCGGCAGCCGGCTGCGCAACGAGGCGACCGCTCCGGCCACGGAACGGGCCACGGCCGCCTCGCGCGCCGCGGGTTCCTCGGCGTGCCGCTCCAGCCAGGCGCGGAGCGCGGCGACCGCGGTGGCGGGCAGCAGGCCGCTGCCGCCACCCGCCGATTCCGGCAGCTCGGGGATGGTGAAGCGCGGTACGTGCCCGAGGCCGGCACGGTTGAGCAGCGCCGCGTACCGGCCCGCGATGTCGGGCGCGATCTGGTGCGGCACCCGGTCGAGCACGGTGACGAGCGTGACGTCGTACTCCTTGGCGGTGCGCAACAGGTGCCAGGGGACGGCGTCGGCGTACCGCGAGGCCGTGGTGACCAGCACCCATACGTCCGCCGCGCAGATCAGCTCCGCGGCGAGTTCCCGGTTGCGTGCCACGAGGGAGTCGATGTCCGGAGCGTCCAGGAGGGCGAGCCCCCTGGTGACGCCGCTGTCCGTCTCGATACGCAGCGGCGCCGGCCCGTCGCCCCCCTCACCGCCGTCTCCTTCGTCCTCGTAAACCTCCGCGCCCTCTTCGCCCTCCCCCCCGTAAAAGGCGCTCCTGTACTCGTGGCCCTGGCCACTCCCCTGCTCGGGCATCCACACGCGTACGAGATCGGGGAGGACGCGGGGCCCGGTGAACCAGTGCCGGTCGTCCGGATGGCACACCAGGACGGGCGTACGGGTCGTGGGCCGCAGCACGCCCGCCTCCGTGACGTGCCGCCCCACGAGGGAATTGACCAGCGTGGACTTGCCGGCGCCGGTGGACCCGCCGACGACGGCGAGCAGCGGTGCCTGAGGAGCGCGCAAACGGGGCATCACATAGTCGTCGAGGTGAGCGAGCAACTCGGCACGGTCGCGGCGGGCGCGCGCGACCCCTGGGAGCGGCAGTGGGAAGCGTGCGGCGGCGACGCGGTCACGCAGCACGGAGAGCGCGTCGATGATCCGGGGTCCTACGTCCAAGGTCGCCACATGTGAAGAATGCCCAATTTCGACGGCTTTTTGAAGTGTATAGCCCTATGTGCGCGCCGTACGAACCCGCACAAAATGGGATGTGTGGCGCGTGTGGCGCCCGCGACAGGAGGGGCTCAGGCATAACGAGTGCACAACACCCGTCCCACGAGGCGCCAAAACCGATGCAGAATTCGTACCTGCCTGCGATTATCGGGACCGCTTCACTGAACCTCCACAACGTGCCACGGAGGTGAAGCAACCGGGACGAGGCACGCGGCCCCCTATCCTGGTCCGCGGTCCGTGATCCACGTCCACACCCGGCCCCCGTAGCTCAGTGGATAGAGCAGGTGCCTTCTAAGCACTTGGCCGCAGGTTCGAGTCCTGCCGGGGGCGCTCTTCAAGGTCTTCCCTACGGGAGGGCCTTTTTGCTGGTTAGGGTGCCTGCGAGAACCCGCAGGGAGACGTCGGCCACTCCCTCGGTGGACACAGGAACGGATATGACGTACCCCACCAATGATCACCCTCCAGCACCCGCCCGCACGTCTCCCTTCCGGGCTGATCCGCTACCGGCGTCCCCCGGCGCACCGGACAGCTGGCCGGATCGGGCGTCCCGGTTGCGGGATCAGGGGGACGCCCTCGGGGCGCTGATTCGGGAGGATCTGTCGCGCGGTCGGGCGTTCGCGTTCTTGGCGTGTGCGGGGGTGGTAACGCTCGCCGCCGGCCTGGTCCCCGCGATGGTGATCGATGCCGCCGGATCCGGGACGGGTGACTCCACCGACGTCGCGGTGGCGGTGGTGCCGGCTGTGCTGATGCTCGCCGTTCTCGCCGTGCCGGCGCTCCTCGTTCTGCGGGCGCTGCGCAAGAGGTCCGTTCAGCGCTTCGAGCTGATGCGGCAGTGGGCGGCCGTCGACCGCGGGCACGACGCGGAGTTCCCGCTGCGCTACGGCACACAGGGGTACCCGCACGGCCGCTTCATCTACGGGGCCGTCGTCCTGGTCCTGACCCTCATCCTCGCGGTGGCCCTCCTCGCCAACTTCTCCGATCCGGACGCCCTCGGGCTGCTGCCGCTCCTGGTCGTCGCGGGACTGTTCGCCTGGGCCCCGGTCAAGAAGTACGCGGGGCGCTACAGCTGGTCCGCGCGGGAACGGGCGATCCGTACCCGGGCGCGCACGCGGGAGTTGAACCGCACGTAGCTCGCTGCGGTGTTGGCAGCACCGGCGGCGCGCAGCGCGGCGGCGTACCGGTCAGGGCTGACGAGACCTCGCCGATCAGGCGGATTTCCGCGCCTCGTAGGCTCGTCCGGCAGCAGGTCGACGTAGACGGAGAGGGAGAGGGAGCGCATGGCGGGGGACCAGGGCATACGGGGGCTCGTGGCAGGGGCCGGGCGGGCGGTGCAGGCGGCGGAGAACGCCCTTTCCCGGCGCCGCACGGGCCTCATCTTCTGGTTGCTGTTTCCCAGCGTGTGCGTTGCGGCTTCGGTGGGGCTGATGTGGGCCCAGCCGGTGGTGCCGCTTCCGGGCCTGCTGCGCGGCCCGGCCTTCGTCGCCTCCGCGATGCTGATTCCTCTGGCGCTCCTCGCGGTGCCGGCCGTTCTGCTTCGCCGCGTTACTCACAAGAAGACGCCGAAACTGGCCGTCGGGGCGCTCGCCGTTGCCATCCCTGCAGCAATCGTGCTGGCGATCGTTACCCAAGAGGCCGGGGATGAGCGGGGGCTGGAGAAGCGGGGGCGGTGGACCGAGGCCGTTGTGGTCGAGGTCGACGGGGGCAAGACCGATGAGTGCACGCTCCGTACCCGCGACGGCCGGGAGATCTCGCCCGAGTTGTCGGACGGTTGCGACCCGCGCTCGATCGAGCCGGGCGACAAGCTGCGTGTGCTGTACGACCCCGAGGGCGCAGCCGCTCCGTTGGAGAACGCGGACACGGAAGTGGACCTGGACCCCGGCGCGTACAAGGGGACCATCGGCGGCCTGGCAGCGCTGACCGTCGTGGCAGGCACGTTGGGCTGCGTACGGGTGAGTCGCGGGGACAAGGCCTAGGACGGGGACAGGGCCCGCACCCCCCCCCGCCTTGAGCGCCGCCGACACGCTTATGGGGGCTGACGACAAAGACAGAAAGGCCCTCCGCCTCGGAGGGCCTTTCTGTTGTTCCGGAGGAAGAGGGAGTACGTCCGTGGGTGGCGTCCCGTGAGGACAGCGGCGTGTGCGAGTGACGGACGGCCCGGTGTGGGGGTGAATGGGGGGTCGGGCGGGTGCTTCGACCGGTCGTCGGTCTGGAGCGAGGCACCCCCGGGTACTCGCCGTCTCCGGCCACCGCCCCCGACGGTGACCGGCAGCCACCGGCCGGCCTGGCGGTACCCGAACATCCGCCGGCCGCCCCCGCGGTGACCCACCGACGAAAGGCTCACGACCATGCGTGCGTTGACCGTCCAGCCCCTGCAGCCCGGTTCGTTGGAGGTGCGGGAAGTGGACGGGCCGGTGATCGGGGAGGGGGAGCTGTTGGTGGAGGGGCTTGCTGTGGGGGTGTGCGGTACCGATAAGGAGATCGTGGCCGGGGAATATGGCGCGGCACCGCCGGGGCGGGAGCGGCTTGTGCTCGGGCACGAGTCGCTCGGGTGCGTGCGCGAGGCGCCGTCCGGGAGTGGGTTCCGCCGCGGTGACCTGGTCGTGGGCGTGGTCCGGCGGCCCGATCCGGAGCCGTGCGGGGCGTGTGCGCGCGGCGAGTTCGACATGTGCCGGAACGGCCGTTACACCGAGCGGGGCATCAAGGAGCGGGACGGTTACGCGAGCCAGGCGTGGACGGTGGAGCCCGAGTACGCCGTGCGGCTCGATGCCGGGCTGCGGCAGGTCGGGGTGCTCATGGAGCCGACCACCGTGGTGGCCAAGGCGTGGGAGCAGGTGGAACGGGTCGGGGCCCGGGCATGGTTCGAGCCCCGGCGGGTGCTGGTGACCGGCGCGGGCCCGATCGGGTTGCTGGCCGCGCTCCTGGGAGTACAGCGGGGTCTCGACGTGCACGTACTGGACCGGGTCACCGGCGGCCCGAAGCCCGGGCTGGTGCGCGACCTGGGCGCGACGTACCACAGCGAGGACATCGACCGGGTCACGGAGGCGCTCCGGCCGGACGTCGTCATCGAGGCGACCGGGGCCGGGCGGCTGGTCTTCGACGCGATGGCGGGGACGGCCGCGTACGGGATCGTCTGCCTGACCGGCGTCTCGCCGACCGGGCGGCAGCTCACGATCGACGCGGGCACCGTCAACCGGGACCTGGTGCTGGAGAACGACGCGGTGGTCGGCTCGGTCAACGCGAATCTGCGGCACTACCGGCAGGCCGCGGAGGCGCTGGCCGCCGCCGACCCGGGCTGGCTGGAGCGCCTGATCACCCGTCGGGTGCCGCTCTCCCGCGCGCCGGAGGCGTTCACCGCCCGGGACGACGACATCAAGGTCATCATCACGATGGACGATCACGACGAATGAGCGTGATGGATGAGCGTGATGGATGAGTACGACGGGTGAGCGCGACCAGTGAGCACGACGGGTGAGCACGTTGCATGAGGACTCCGGGCGGCGGCGCCATCCCGTGCGCCGCCATCCCCTGCGCCGGCTGCGGAGACGGTTGCGCGTGCGGCGGTTCCGGCAGCGTGGGGTCGAGCTGGAGCTGCTGCACCGCTCGATGGCGTTCGGGGCGCTCGGGCTGGTCACGCTCGTGCCGCTGCTGATCGTGGTGGCGGCGGCCGTCCCGGTCCAGCAGCGCGGCTTCGCCATGTGGCTGGTCGACGGTATGGCGCTGTCGGGGCGTTCGGCGCACGCCGTGCAGAGCGTCTTCAGCGCGCCGCGCCAGGCGGTCGCCACGACCAGTGCGTTCAGCCTCGTCGCGCTCGCCGTCTTCGGCCTGACCTTCGCCGGCAGCGTGCAGACCGGGTACGAGAAGACCTGGAGCCTGTCGATCGGCCCCTGGCACCGGGCCTGGCGGCAGATCGTCTGGCTGGCCGTCCTGATGGCGTACCTCTATGCCGAGGTGCAGTCCCGGGGCGCCGTGCCGGAACCGCTGCGGATCGGGTTGAACCTCGTGGCCGGCGTGCTCTTCTTCTGGTGGGGGCAGCGGTTCCTGCTCGGCGAGCAGGTCGCGTGGCGGGCGCTGCTGCCGGGCGCCGTCGCGACCATGGCGGGCCTGGTCGGTCTGCGCGCCTTCTCGTACCTGTTCTTCGCGCCGCTCATCGTCACCAACGCGGTCAGTTACGGGGCCGTGGGCACCGTACTGATGGTGGAGAGCTGGCTGGTCGGGGTCGGTTTCGTGGTCTTCGGCGGCGCGTTGCTGGGGAGACATTTCCACGACCACCCGGAGCGCCATGTGATCCACTACGTCCACCACGTCCACCACCGCGCACCGCGGCACACACGGGACGGGGACCCGCCCCCCGACGAGCCCCCGCACCTTCCCTGAGCGCCCGCGCCTGCGTCTCCGCCTGCGCGCGCCCTCGCGTCACTTGCCCGGCGCCGCCTTGATGTCCGTGATCTGGCGGGTCTCCAGAGAGCTGCGGACCGCCAGCCGCGAGGTGCTCGGGCGGCTGCCCGAGTCCCAGGTGAGGGTGACGATCGTGTACGAGCTGCCGGTGCCGGAACCGTCGTACTTCACGGACCACTTGACCGGGACGTTCTGCGCGCGCAGGACGCCGTCGGCGTGGTTCTTGGCCTCCCAGTCGGCGAGGCGCTTGCGCAGGTCGCTGCGGAGGTAGTGGTTCCGCAGCTCGTGGGCGAGCCGGCCGTCCTCGTCGTAGACGGCGTCGATGTACGCGCCGTAGAAGTTCGCGACCCGGTCCACGGTCGATTCGGGGCTGCCGCCGCGTACCGGCTCGACCGCCGTCTGGGCCGCCGGCCGGACGGGCGGCGACGCGGTGGTGGCGCCGAAGGCCGGGATGGCCGCGGAGGCGGTGAGGAGCGCGGCGACGGCCGTACCGATGACGGTGGTGCGGCGGCGCGCGGGACGGGAGCTTCGCATGGTGAGTCCTTCCCCCAGGATGAACGGCGGGCCCTGAGTCCGGGGCCCACTGGATAGGACACTCATATGCCTGGGAAGGGTTGTATTCGACCCGGTGTGTCATCTCCGGTTCCCCGGGACGGCGTCTTCACCGTGCTCGGTTCGGACGAGTTGCGGCAGGGGCCTAGTACGCCTCAGTACGTCTCCGTACGTCTGCGTGAAGCCTCCGTACGCCTTCGTACGTTTCCCTACGCCTCCCCCGCGTCCACCTCCCCCAACGGACCCGGACCGGCAACCGGCCCCGTGGTCCCCCGCGGAATCAGACACGTCGGCAGTACGACATGGCGCGCCGGATCCGTGGCCGGATCGTCGATGAGGGTGTGGGCCAGCGTGCCCGCCGCGCGGCCGACCTCGACGGCGGGCTGGGCGATCGTGGTGAGGTCCAGCCACTCGGCGTGGTCGTGGTCGTCGAAGCCGAGGACGGAGATCCGGCCGGGCACGTCGATGCCGGAAGCCCGGAGGACCCACAGCACCTCCATGGCGATCTCGTCGGTCTCGGCGAAGACCGCGGTGGGCGGGTCGGCCAGGCAGAGCAGCCGCCCGACCGCCTCGGAGGTGTCGCGCCGGCCGCGCGAGGTGGCGACCACCAGGTCCTCGTCGTACGGGAGTTGAGCCTCGGCCAGCGCCTCGCGGTAGCCGAACAGGCGGGTGCGCGAGCTGCAGGTGAAGCCGGTGTCGGGGGACGCGCGGACGAAGGCGATCCGGCGGTGGCCGAGGCCGCGCAGGTAGCGGGTGCCGGCGCGGGCGGCCGCGACGTCCTCGACGTACACGCTCGCCCGGCCCGGCGCGTGCTGGCTGACGTACACGACCGGTACGCCCAGGCCGTCCAGCCGGGCGAACTCCGCTTCCGTCAGGTCGAAGGAGACGACCAGGAGCGCGTCGGCGTTCCGGCGGGCGGGGAGCCGGTCGAAGAAGGCGGCGCGTTCGGCGAGGTCGGCGACGCTGTAGACCATGAGGTCCAGGCCCGCGTCGCGCAGCACTTCACTGAGGCCGCGCAGCACCTGTCCGACGAACCACGAGCCGAGGGTGGGCGCGAGCACGGCGACCGTGCCGGTCTTGCCGGTGACCAGGCTGGACGCCTGGCGGGATATGACGAAGGACAGCTCGCGGGCGGCTGCCTCGACCTTCTCCCTGGCCTCCTCCGAGACCGTGGACAGCCCGCGCAGGGTCCGCGAGACCGTGGAGACCGAGACCCCCGCCCGTTCGGCCACGTCGGCCATGGTGGGGTGGCGCTGCGCTGGAGGCATGGTCCGGAACGTAGCACAGGTGTAGGGGACATGAACCCGGTCGATGACAGCGTTACCACCAGGAGATATCCAGCAATTCGCGCCAACAACACCAATCAACCCCAACCTTCGGGCGAGATACGCGCCGGACAGCGGCCATTTCGATGCTGCGCGGTCCATTGACAGCCTGTGGGGCCACTTCTAGCGTGCAAGCGTTGTCAGGCAGCAGCGATTCCACCCCTCCATCAGGAGCGCATCGTCATGCCGTTGAGCCGCAGATCCCTCCTTCGGAACACCACCGGTGCCGCCGCCGGGCTGGCCGCCGCGACCGGCTGCGGCCGGGCCGTCGCGCGCGGCCCGGATCTCTCGGGGGCCGCCGAGATACCGCGCGGCCCGGTCACCATCCGCTGGTGGGCCGGGCGGGTGGCGGCCCGCGACGGCAGCGACCTGCGACCCGTGCTGGTCACGGCGTTCCGCCGGAAGTACCCCAACGTCTCGGTGCAGTTGATCGCCGCGCCGCCGACCACGGACGTGGCCCGCGCGACCCTCACCACGCAGGTGACGAGCGGCAGCCCATCCCCCGATGTCTACATGGGCGACATCGCCTGGCCCGCCCAGTTCGCGTACAACTCGCTGACGCTGCCGCTCGATCCGCTGCTGCCGAAGGGGTACTGGCAGCGCTATCCCGAGGAGCTGGTGCGGGCGCTGACGTACCAGGGTTCGGTGTACGCCTTCCCGCTCTATCTGGACGAGGCGTTCCTCTACTACCGGAAGGATCTGCTGCACAAACACGGGCTGCGGCCGCCCGGTTCATGGGAGGAGCTGGCGACCACCGCCGCGAAGATCCAGCGGGCGGGCGACGCGGACCTCGGTTTCGTCTGGCAGGGCACGGTGTACGAGGGGCTCACCGCGAACGTCGCGGAGTTGGTCGCCGACGCGGGCGGCAGCATCCTCTCCCCCGACGCGCGCACGGTCACCTTCGACAGCCCGGCGGGCGTGCGGGCCGTGTCCTACCTCCGGGAGCTGATCGCGCGCGGTGTCTCGCCGTCCTCGGTGACGACCTTCGTGGAGCAGGACAGCCTGGACGCCTTCACCAGCGGCCGGTCGGTGTTCCTGCGCAACTGGCTGTACGCCTGGGGCGTCGCGGACAACCCGGCGTCCTCGCGGGTGGCGGGGAGGATCGGGGTGATGCGGCGGCCCGGCTTCGAGGGCGGCACGGGCGGCCGCAGCTGTCTGGGCGGCTGGTGCAACTACCTCAATCCGCACTCCCGGAACCTCGGCGCGGCGCTGGCGTTCGCCCGCTTCCTCGCCGAGGAGGAGGGCCAGTCGATCCTGGCCCGCGAGGCCGCCGTACTGCCGCCGCTGCTGTCCCAGCTGCGCGGCAAGGCCGTGGCCCGGTCGTCCAATCCGGCGTTCGCGCTGGCCCGTGAGGTGCGGCTGGTCGCCCGGCCGACCCGGACCCCGGAGTACCCGATGGTCAGCAAAGCAGTGTTCACGCGGGTCAATGAGGTGCTCAGCGGCGGTACGAGCGTGCCGCGCGCGCTGGCCCGCGCCCGCGGCGATCTGCGCGCGGCGCTGCGAGGGGAGGCGCTGTGACGGTCTCTTCGACGGCCGCCCCGGACACCCGGCCCGCGCCCCGCTCCCCCGCCCCTCGGAAACCCCGTCCGCCGGCCGGCATCGCGCGCCGCCGGGCTCGTACCGGCTGGCTCTACACCGCCCCGGCGCTCACCGTGATCGCGCTGGTGACGCTCTTCCCGGTGGTCTACTCGGTCGTGCTGAGCTTCTCCGACGTGCGCTTCACCTTCGGTGGCGTGCGTATCGAGGAGTGGACGCTCGGCAACTACACGACGATGCTGGCGAGTCCGGTGTGGCTGGAGGCGCTGGCCTTCACGGTCGGGTACACGCTGGTGACGGTGGCCGTGGAGATCGCCCTCGGCATCGCGGCCGCGGTGCTGCTGGACCGGCTGGAGGCCGGGCGGGGCTGGATCCTCGCGCTGCTGCTGATCCCCTGGTCGCTGATCACGGTGGTCTCGGCGCAGCTGTGGGACTTCCTGTACGACGCCACGTTCGGCGCGGTGACCTGGCTGTTCGGGCTGGTACTGGCCGAGCCGCCGGTGATCCTCGGGACGCCCGTACCGGCGATCACCGGCATGGCGGTGGCGGACATCTGGAAGACCACGCCGTTCGTCGCGGTGATCATCCTGGCGGGGCTGGTCCGCATCCCGCGGGAGCGGTACGAGGCGGCCGAGATGGACGGCGCCGGTGCCTGGGCCACCTTCTGGAACGTCGTGCTGCCCGCCCTGCGCCCCGTGGTGTCGGTGGCGGTCCTCTTCCGGGTGCTCCAGGCGTTCGGGATCTTCGACCTGCCGTTCGTGCTCACGCAGGGCGGCCCCGGCACGGCCACCCAGTCGCTCGCCGTGCTCGGCTACAAGACGCTGTTCCAGAACCTCGACATCGGGATGGGGGCGGCGATCGCCACCAGTACGGGCGTGCTGGTCATCGTGGGCTGTCTGCTGTTCCTGCGGATGTTCCGCAGCCAGGTCGACGAAGGGGGCGCGGCATGAGGCGCGGCCGCCGGCGTACGGGAGTGCGCCGCTATGTGAACGTGGTGAACCTGGGCGCGCTGGTCCTGGTGGCGGTGACCGCGCTGCCGCTGCTGTGGATGGCGGTCACGTCCTTCAAGACGGCGCGGGAGAACGGCACGCTGCCGCCGACGCCCGTACCCCTCGCTCCCACCCTCGCCAACTACCGGCAGGCGCTGGGCTTCGCGGGCTTCGACCGCTATCTGCTCAACAGCGCGGTGGTCGCCGTCAGCGCCACCGCGATCGTCCTGGGGCTCGGGCTGTTCGCCGGGTACGCGCTGGCCCGCACGCCGATGCGCGGCCGCGGCCCGGTGATGACGGGCCTGCTGATGATCTCCGTCTTCCCGACGATCGCCGTGGTCACCCCGCTGTACCTGGTCGAACGCGAGCTGGGCCTGCTCAACAGCTACTGGGGCCTGATCATCCCGTACACCGCCTTCCACCTGCCGTTCGCGATCTGGATCCTGCGGAATTCGCTGCTGTCCATCCCGTACGAGCTGGAGGAGGCGGCGACGGTGGACGGCGCGGGGCCGACCCGGGCGCTGCTGTCGGTGATCCTGCCGCAGGCCCGGCCCGCGCTGTTCACGGCCGGGGTGTTCACCTTCACCGCGACCTGGACGGAGTTCCTGATGGCGCTCACGTTCAACAGCGAGGACGCCTACCGGACCGTGCCGGTGGGCATCGCACTCTTCAGCAGCCAGTACGAGATCCCGTACGGAACGATCTTCGCCGGAGCGATGGCCGCGACCGTGCCGATCGCCCTCCTCGTCCTCGTCTTCCGGCGCGCCGTGCTGTCCGGCCTGACCGACGGCGCGGTCAAGGGATGACCGACTCAACTCCTGATGTGTCCGATCCGCTTCCCGAAGGAGCATCCGTGACCGTCCCCGCCTTCCCCGATCTGTCCTCGCAGGACCCCGACTGGTGGCGGCAGGCCGTCATCTACCAGGTCTATCCGCGCAGCTTCGCCGACAGCGACGGCGACGGCATCGGCGATCTGCCCGGCATCACGAGCCGGCTGGCCCATCTGGCCTCGCTCGGCGTGGACGCGCTGTGGCTGAGCCCCTTCTACCCCTCGGAGCTGGTCGACGGCGGGTACGACGTGGCCGACTTCCGGGACGTCGACCCGCGGCTGGGCACGCTCGCCGACTTCGACGCGATGGTCGCCGAGGCGCACCGGCTGGGCCTGAAGATCCTGGTGGACCTGGTACCCAACCACACCTCCGACCAGCACGTCTGGTTCCAGGAGGCGCTGGCGTCGCCGCCCGGCTCGGCCGCCCGCGCACGGTACGTCTTCCGGGACGGGCGCGGCGAGAACGGCGAACTGCCGCCCTCGGACTGGGTCTCCCGGTTCGGCGGCAGCGCCTGGAAGCGGGTGCCGGACGGCCAGTGGTATCTGCACCTCTTCGCGCCCGAGCAGCCGGACCTCGACTGGACCAACGAAGAGGTGCGCGAGGACTTCCGGCGCACGCTGCGCTTCTGGTCCGACCGCGGGACGGACGGCTTCCGCATCGACGTGGCGCACGGGCTGGCCAAGGACCTCGCCGAGCCGCTGCGGGACATGGGCGAGAACCAGTTCAGGGGCGACCACGACCTGCTGCCGGACGGCACCCATCCGCACTGGGACCGGGACGAGGTGCACGAGATCTACCGGGACTGGCGGATCGTGCTGGACTCCTACACGCCGCCGCGGATGGCGGTCGCCGAGGCGTGGGTGAAGAACTCCCGGCGGGTGCTGTACACCCGGCCCGACGAGCTGGGGCAGGCGTTCAACTTCGAGTACCTGCAGGCCGATTGGTCGGCCGCCGCGCTGCGCAAGGTGATCACCGAGTCGCTGGCCACCGCGGCCGCCGCCGGCGCCTCGGCGACCTGGGTGCTCTCCAACCACGATGTGATCCGGCACGCCTCCCGGCTCGCGCTGCCGCCGGGCACCGACACCGACGCCTGGCTGCTGTCCGGCGGCACCCGGCCGGCCGAGGACCGGGCGCTGGGGCTGCGCCGGGCGCGCGCCGCGACGCTGCTGATGCTGGCGCTGCCCGGCTCCTCCTACCTCTACCAGGGCGAGGAGCTGGGCCTGCCGGAGGTCGCCGACCTGCCGACGGAGGCGCTGCAGGACCCGGTGTGGGAGCAGACCGGGCACACCCGCAAGGGGCGGGACGGCTGCCGGGTGCCGCTGCCGTGGACCGCGGACGGCCCCTCGTACGGCTTCGGCCCCGGCGGCGCCTGGCTGCCGCAGCCGCCCTCCTTCGGGGACCTGTCGGTCGCGGCCCAGGACGGCGCGAAGGACTCGACGCTGGAGCTGTACCGGTCGGCGCTGCACCTCCGCCGGGAGCTGCAGGGCGACGAGTCGCTGGAGTGGCTGTCGGCGCCGGACGAGGCGGCGGAGGGCGGTGCGGCGGGGGTCGTGCACTTCGGGCGGTCGACGGGCTGGACGTGTCTGACGAACGTGTCGGACCGGCCCGTGCCGCTGCCTGTGGGCGAACTGCTGCTGAGCAGCGGCCCGTTGACCGACGGGCTGCTGCCGCCGGACACCACTGCCTGGCTGCGGCAGACGGACTGAGAGCCTGATCGGTGACGGGCCGGGGCGGCGCATCGAAGCTGCCCCGGCCCGCCGCGCTCCGTCGGGGCGCAGCACCAAACTGGGCGGCAGCAGCGGGCTGTTAGCCTGACGCAGTGGATCACGCCTGGTACGCCTTCGACGCAGGATCCTGTCATCCGGATGTGCACGACAGCGGTCGTACCGGCCTGCGAGATGCGGCGTGGGCGAAGAAGGCCACGGCGCCATACGTGATGCCGCTCCCTCATCCTGCCCCCCTCAGTACGCCGGAGAGACCGTGACCATCCCGATTCCCGAACACGTCCGCGCCCGGTTCGAGTTGAAGGCGCATGTGGGCCGGCCCCTGAGCGACGAGGATCCGGGCGGACTGCTCCGGCTGTACGGACCGGAGGCCGCGGAGCCGGCCGCGCTGTTCGCCCGGCTCCGCGCCACGTACGGCCAGGTGGCGCCGGTGCTGCTGCCGGGGGACCTGCCGGTCTGGCTGGTGCTGGGCTACCAGGCCAACCTCGATGTCGCCCGCACGCCGTACCCGTACAGCCGTGACTCACGGCTGTGGAACCTCGACGACCAGGTGCCCGACGCCTGGCCGCTGGGCCCCACGGTCGACTGGGAGCCGACGTGCGTGTTCACCGACGGTACGGCGCACGCACGGACGCGGGCAGCCGTCACCGACAGCCTGGAGGACCTCGACCGGCACGGGATACGCCGTTACGTGGTCCGGTACACCAAGATGCTCGTCAACGAGTTCATCCAGGCCGGCGAGGCCGACCTGGTCCGCCAGTACGCCGAGCGGCTGCCGATGCTCGTGATGACCCGGCTGCTGGGCATGGACGAGGCGGACGGCCCGCGGCTGGCGGACGCCGCCCGTGACCTGATGACCGGCAGCGACACGGCCGCCGCCAGCAACGAGGTCATCAAGACCGCCCTGGTCGCGCTGCAGCGGACCAAGCAGCAGCGGCCGGGCAACGACCTGGCCAGCTGGCTGGGCACGCACGAGTCCGGGCTCTCCCAGGAGGAGGTCCACGGGCACCTGCGGCTGCTGATGATCGCCGCGTACGAGACCACGGCGAATCTCATCGCGAACACCCTGCACATGAATCTGACCGACCGGCGCTTCCGGGCGAATCTGTCGGGTGGTCACATGACGCTGACCGACGCGCTGGACGGCATGCTCTGGGACGAGCCGCCCCTCTCCGTGCTCCCCGGCCGCTGGACGACGGCCGACACCACGCTCGACGGCTGGCGGATCGAGGCCGGCGACATGCTGCTGCTCAGTCCCGGCGCCGCGAACATCGACCCGGAGATCCGGCCCGATCTGACCGTCCCCGTGCACGGCAACCGCTCGCACCTCGCCTTCAGCGCAGGACCGCACCGCTGCCCCGGTGAGGACATCGGCCGGGCCATCGCCGACACCGGCATCGACACCCTGCTGACGCTGCTGCCCGACATGCGGCTCGCCGTGCCCGAGGACGAGGTGGAGTGGCAGTACGTGCTGCTCTCCAAGCGCCTGTCGGCGCTGCCCGTACGGTTCCAGCCGCGTCCGAAGGTGGCGCTCAGCTCCGGTACGCTCTCCGGTCACAGCCGGCGCGCGGCAGGCGGCTGCCCGGTCACGGGTGCCGCTTCGGCCACTGCGTAGACCTCATGAGGCCCGCGGCGCGCGGCCGTCCGCCGCCGCCCGGGCCATTCCGTTTGTCCCGGAAACCGCCGGTCGACCACCGGTTAAGGTATCTGGGCTGCCTTCCCTTTAAGCTCCGCGCGCACACGTGATGTTGGCCCTATTGATCATTTTTGGGCCATGCGTACCATGCGGGCTGTTGATCACGGTGGGTGCGCGCTATGTAGCGCATCCGACAGGAAGGCGGCCGGAGTGAGTACCGCGCTCATAGTCCCCCCTACCTACGCCCCCATACCACCGGCCATTCACCCGCTCCACGCCGACATCGACGCACGGACCGCCGCATGGGCGCACGCGTTCGGCATCGGATCGCCGGGGCTGCGCGAGCGGCTGGTGACGCAGGAGATCGGCTCGTTCGCCTCGCGCATCCTGCCCTCGGGCCGTACGGAGGTCGTCCAGGTCCTCGGTGACTTCGTCCTGTGGCTGTTCGGCGTGGACGACGGCCTGTGCGAAGAGGGGGACCTCGGCCTTGCGCCGGGCGCCCTCAACGCGGCGCTGCAGCACCTGCTGTGGGTCGCCGAGCATCCCGAGGCGGCCGTCCTCACCGACGACCCGCTCGCGCGCGGACTGCGCGACCTGCGGGCCAGAGTGGCGGAGTACGGCACCGCCGGGCAGACGAAGGCGTGGATCGACGCGCTGCGAGAGTACTTCCTGTCCGTGATCTGGGAGGCGTCCCACCGCACCGCGGGCAGCGTGCCCGAGCTCGACGACTACACGCTGATGCGTCTCTACGACGGCGCGACCACCGTCGTCCTGCCGATGCTGGAAATGGCGCACGGCTATGAACTCCGGCCGGAGGAGCGCGCCCTGCCGGGCGTACGGGCCGCGGCCCAGGCGGCGTCCTTCGTGATCTGCTGGGACAACGACCTGTTCTCGTACCACAAGGAGGTCAGGGAGCGGGGCCAGACGGGCGGCTACTACCTCAACGTCATCCGGGTACTGGAGCACCACCGGGGCCTGACGACCTCTCAGGCCCTGACCGAGGCCATCGGCCAGCGGGACCGCGTGATGGTCCTCTTCCAGCAGCTGTGCGAGGCGCTCGCCGAGCAGGGGAGCCCGCAGCTGCGGCAGTACCTCACCGACCTGGGCCACTTCGTCCGCGGCTCGATGGACTGGGGCATCACGTCCGTGCGCTACACCACGCCCGACGATCCGGCGGCCCTGCCGGCGCGGTTCAGCGCGACGCCCACCGGCACCGGACCGGTGAACATTCCTTCCATCGCCTGGTGGTGGGACGTGCTGGACGCGCTCACCGGCCCCGCACCGCACCGGTCGCCGCAGGGCGCCGAGCTCCCCCTGGTCGGCGCGCGCGTCGGCGCGACGAAAGGCTCTTCATGGTGATCGTTGACGCGCAGGACATCCCCCGCGCGCCGGGACGGATGCCCCTCGTCGGGCACGCCCTGAACATGGCACGCCGGCCGCTGGACTTCCTCCAGTCGCTGCCGGAGACCGGACCGCTGGTGCGGGTGGACCTGGGCACGATGCCCGTCTACGTACCGACCGACGCCGATCTGATCCGCGACGTGATGGTCAAGCACGCCCCCAAGTTCGTCAAGGGGCGGCTGTACACCCGCGTCGAACCGCTGGTGGGCAAGGGCCTCGCGACCTCCAGCGGCCAGGTGCACCGCCGCAACCGGCGGCTGATGCAGCCGATGTTCCACAAGGAGCGCATCGCCGGTTACGCGGCCACGATGAGCGAACGCGCCCAGGACCTGGTCGACTCCTGGGAGCCGGGGCAGCAACTGGCCCTGGAACAGGAGATGGGCGAATACACCATCCGCACGCTCGCGGAGGTGATGTTCTCCGCCGACCTCGGTCAGCCGGCAGTGGAGTCGGTCCGCAAGAACCTGCCGGTCATCCTCAAGTACATGCTGCTGCGGGCCGCGTTCCCGACGTTCCTGGACGGGCTGCCGATCCCGGCGAACCGGAAGTTCGACGCGGCGGCGCGGGAGATGCGCGCGGTGATCGACAAGGTGGTCGCGGACACCCGGCTCTCGGAGCGGACCGACCGGGACGACCTGGTGGCCCTGCTGTTGTCCGCGCGGGACGCGGACACCGACGAGGCACTGACGGACGAGGAGGTCAGGGACGAGCTGGTGACCATTCTGTTCGCCGGCACCGAGACCACCGCCTCCACGCTGAGCTGGTTCTTCCACGAGGTGGGGCGCCACCCGGAGGTCGAGCGGCAGCTGCTGGAGGAGATCGACGAGGTGGTGGGCGACGGCCCGGTCACCATCGAGCACGTCCCGCGGCTCGGCACGGTCAAGCGGGTGCTGGACGAGGTGATCCGGCTCTACGGTGTCACGATGCTGATGCGGCGTACGACCGAGCCGGTGGAGCTGACGGACACCCGGCCCGACGGCCAGGAGGTCACGTACAAAATCCCCGCGGAAGCCGAGGTCGCCTTCAGTCTCTATGCCGTGCACCGGCACCCGGAGCTGTACAAGAACCCCGACGACTTCGACCCGGACCGGTGGCTGCGCGACGACATCCCGCGCACGTCCTTCTTCCCCTTCGGGGCGGGCAACCGGATGTGCATCGGCGACGCCTTCAGCTGGACGGAGGCGACCATCGCCGTGGCGACCATCCTCCAGCGGTACACCCTGCGTCCGGTCCCCGGGCACACCCCCCGCAAGGCCACCTCGGCCATGGTCCATCCCGACCATGTCCCCATGACGGTGGTGCCCCGGGCGGGCTGAACGCCGCCGGGCGGTCGGACAGTTGGACACGGCGGGGGCGGCGCGGAATGCGCCGCCCCCGCCGTATCACGATGCCTCGGCGCTGACGGCGAGGTTGTGCAGGTAGTGCATGAGCGTCATCAGGACGTCGCGGCTGGAGGTGCGCAGCCGGGCGTCGCAGTCCACGATCGGGACCTCCGGGGGGAGGTCGAGTGCTTCGCGGAGCTCCTCGACGTCGTGCCTGGGGGCCTCCGGGAAGGAGTTGATCGCGACGACGAAGGGCACGCCGCGCTCCTCCAGGCGGCCGATGACGTCGAAGCTGACCTCCAGGCGGCGGGTGTCGACCAGTACGACCGCGCCCAGCGCGCCGTCGAACAGGCCGTTCCACAGGAACCAGAAGCGCTGCTGGCCGGGCGTGCCGAAGAGATAGAGCACCAGCTCCTCGTTGAGGCTGATGCGCCCGAAGTCCATCGCGACGGTCGTGGAGGTCTTGCGCTCGATGCCCAGGGTGTCGTCGACGCCGACGCCGGCCTGGGTCATCGTCTCCTCGGTGGTCAGCGGGCGGATCTCGCTGACCGCGCCCACCAGGGTCGTCTTGCCGACCCCGAAACCGCCCACGATCACCACCTTTACCGCCGCGGTGGCCGAGTCCGGCAGCGCGTCCTCGCTCCGCGGCCCGGCGACCGGTTCCGCGGCGGACGCCTGCCCTGCCACGGGCTGGTCTATGAGCGCCTGCCCGGCGGCCGGGTCAGAGCTGTTGAAGTCCATGGATCACCGCCTCGATAAGGGAACGGTCCGGAAGTTCTGCGGGCGGTACGGGCGCGCGCGCCACGACCCGCCCGTCGGCCAGCAGGTCACCCAGGAGCACGGTGACCACGCTGACCGGTAGCTTCAGGTAGGCGGAGAGCTCCGCCACCGACAGCGGGGAGTGGCACAGCCGCATGATCGCGGCGTGCTCGGGCTGGATGCCCGGTCGCGGGGCGGCCTTGGCCACGATCAGCGTGACCAGGTCGAGGGAGAAAGTCTGCGCGGCGGCGCCGGAGCGCCCGCCGGTGATCACATAGAGCCGTTCGGGGCTCTCGTCCTCCCAATCCTGGCCCGCTCCGCTCACGCGGCCGATCCCTCGCCGCGCGGCGGGCTGCTGAGGTGCTCGCCGATACGGGCCACCAGGTCACGCATCTTCATGCCGATCAGCCCGGCGTCCACACCCTCGTCGGCCAGCACCGCGAGGTACGCGCCCGCGCCCGCCGCCATCAAGTAGAAGAAGCCGCCGTCCAGTTCGATGACGACCATGCGCATCTTGCCGTCGCTGTGCGGGAATTCGGCGGACACCGCGCCGGCCAGGGACTGCAGCCCCGCGCAGGCGGCGGCCAGCCGGTCCGCGGTGTCGGTGTCCGTGCCGTACTGGGCCATCCGCAAGCCGTCCGAGGACAGCACGACGACGTTGCGGGTCTGCGGGACGCTCTCCGCCAGGTCCTTGAGCATCCAGTCCATGTTGGCCCGGTGCTGAATCATGGCAACTCACTCTTTTCCGACGACTTGTCACTCTTCGGCCCGGCGGTCCCGCCCGATTCTCCGGAGAGGCCGCTCTGGAAGGCGGCCAGCCACATGCCGGGCTGCACCTCGGGAGCTGCCTCCGGCGCGGAGGACCGGTGGTCTGCGGTGTCGGGGGCGGTGGACGCCTGCGGCGCGGCCGGGGCCGCGGGCGCGGTGGCGCGGGACTTGCGGCGCCGCTGCGGGAGCCCGTTGGCGGTCCGCCCGGTCACCATCGGCACGTCCTCCTGGGTGTCCTCGGGCCGGGGCAGCGCCGCGGGCGTCGAGGGCACGGGTCCGGTGGCCGGGCGCTCGACCGCCTTGGGCTCGGTGCGCTCGCTCAGCGGCCCGGAGGAGGCGCCGATGCCGTGCGCCCGGCCGGTGGCGGGCGCGGTGGTGATCAGATCCTGCGGCACGATGAGGACGGCGCGCACGCCGCCGTACGCCGAGGTGCGCAGCGACACCTGGAAGTCGTACGCCTGGGCCAGCCGGCCGACGACCGCGAGGCCGAGCCGCGGGGTCTCCCCCAGGTCGTTGACGTCGATGCCCTCCTGGGCCTGCTGGAGCATCCGCTCGGCCCGCTTGCGGGCCTCCTCGCTCATGCTGACGCCGCCGTCCTCGATCTCGACGGCGATGCCGGACTGCACCTCGACAGCGGTGAGGTGGACGCGGGTCTGCGGCGGGGAGTAGCGGGTGGCGTTGTCCAGCAGCTCGGCGAGCGCGTGAATGAGCGGCTCGACGGCGGTGCCGACGACCGCGACCTCCGAGACGGAGTGCAGCTCGACGCGCTGGTAGTCGATGATCCGGGACATCGCGCCGCGCAGCACGCTGAACAGCGGAACGGCGCGGCTCCACTGGCGGCCGGGGCGGGCGCCGCCCAGTACGGCGATGGAGTCGGCGAGCCGGCCGATCAGCGCGGTGCCGTGGTCCAGCCGGAGCAGGTCGCCGAAGACCTCGTGGTTCTGGCCGTGCCGGTCCTCCATGCCGCGCAGCTCCTGCGCCTGCTGGTGGACGATGGCCTGAACGCGGCGGGCGATGTTCACGAACGCGCGCTGGGCGGACTCGCGCGAGTCCTCCTCGGCGACGACCGCCTCCAGGACGGAGCGCAGTACGGCCTCGTGGGCCGCGGCGAATTCGGGGGTCAGGCCGGACTCGCGGGCCTCCCCGTCCAGCCGCTCCGTCATCGAGGCGAGCACGTCCTCGGGGAACTCGCCCTGCCCGAGCCGGGTGACGACCTCGGGCAGCAGCCCTTCGGCGAGCCGTACGGTCGCGGCCTCCTGGCGGGCCAGCACCGCGGCCTGCGCCTCGGAGCTGCGGCGCAGGGCCGTCAGCGCGCGGCCGCGGCGGGCGGCCTCGGCGGAGAGGAGCGCCACCGCGACGGTGGCGACGCCTCCCGTCCACAGGACCGGCGTCAGCGCGGCGGAGGGGACCAGTACGGCGGCGACGACGGCGGCGATCACGGTGAGTGCCGCCGGCAGTATCCACCCGAGCGCCGAAGCGGGTCGCAGCCCTCCGGGCGACGATCCTTCTCGAACCATCAGCACCCTCAACCAATCGAAAGATACGGGGAAGTCCACGGGCGCAGCGGTGAGGGCAGCGTCGACACACAGGTAACCATGAGTAACTGCCAGTACGCTGAGCCGCCTTCAGCATAACCGGACTTGATCACTCCTTGACGCCGGGTCATGTCGCCGCAGGTGAACGGCTTTAGACCCGCTGAACGGACATCGTTGTCCGCCTGGCGCACACCTTGCGGGGGCCGCGATGACACCTCACGGACAGCGACCCGGTGCGCCAGTTTGCCGCACGATCAACGGAGTTGACCGTGCGGCGGATCTTTCTTGACGGATTTCAAAGGCGTACGGATTTCACAGGCGTACGGTCCGCCGCGGCTGCGTCCTGGCGTCCGCCAGCAGGCCGTGCAGGGCGGCGAACTCCTCGACGCACTTGCCGGTGCCCGCCACGACGCAGTGCAGCGGGTCGTCGGCGATCACCACGGGCACGCCGGTCTCCTCGCTCAGCAGCCGGTCCAGGCCGCGCAGCAGCGCCCCGCCGCCGGTGAGCGCGATGCCGTGCTCGATGACGTCGCCCGCCAGCTCGGGCGGGCAGGCGTCCAGGGTGCGCCGGACCGCCTGGACGATCGCGTCGACGGGCTCGGCGAGCGCCTGCCGGATCTCCTCTGCGGTGATCTCCTGGGACCGCGGCAGGCCGTTGACCTGGTCGCGGCCGCGGACGGTGCAGGCGTCACGGCGTACGGGCCGCGCGCGCTCCGTCTCCTCCTCCGCGTCCTCGCCCGCCGGCTCCGGCACCAGGTCCTCCTCCGGCACCCACAGCGCCGAGCCCACCGCGATTTTGATGTCCTCGGCGGTGCGCTCCCCGATGGCCAGCGCATGCTTCTTCTTCACGTACGCGGTGATCGCCGCGTCCATCGCGTCGCCCGCGACCCGCACGGACTGCGCCGTGACGAGGCCGCCCATGGAGACCACCGCGACCTCCGTCGTGCCGCCGCCGATGTCCACCACCATGCAGCCCACCGGCTCGGCGACCGGCAGCCCGGCCCCGATCGCGGCCGCCATCGGCTCCTCGATCAGCTGCACCTCGCGGGCGCCCGCGCGCTTGGCGGAGTCGATGACCGCGCGCCGCTCCACACCGGTGATGCCCGACGGTACGCAGATCACCACCCGCGGCCGGGACAGCCGGCGGCCCGGCAGCGCCTTCTTCATCAGTCCGCGCAGCATCCGCTCGGCGGCGTCGAAGTCGGCGATCACGCCTTCCTGGAGCGGCCGCATGGCGGTGATGCCGGACGGGGTGCGGCCGATCGTGCGCTTGGCCTCCGTGCCGACCGCGACAACGTCGCCCGCCGCGTTCACGGCGACCACGGACGGCTCGTTGAGCACCACGCCCTTGCCGCGGGCGTAGACCAGGGTGTTGGCCGTCCCCAGGTCGATGCCTATGTCGTAACTACCGCCGGAGGAAGTGCTGGACGCCATGAGGAGTTCGCTCGCTCGCTTTCGGCTCGGACTGCGGACACGCCCGCGGCGCGGCGCACGGAACCCCCCGACATCGCGCCCCAGACGACAGCATTGACGTCAATAACGGGCAATTACCTACTCTACTGGCGTCGCATACTTGCGCGCCGCCCGGCCCGGGCCGCACTCGGCCCACGGCTCAGAGCCTGGTCCGGTTCAGCGCGTTCGCGAGGTCGTCCAGCGAGTCCACCAGCAGGCCCGCCGCGCGCAGCGCCACGCCCCGGCCCTCCGTCTCCGCCTCCCAGACGGCCAGCCACCTGTGCGGCCCCGACCAGTCCAGGTCGCCGCCCTCCCTGATGGCCTGAGCCGCGCTGCGCACCGCGGGCCCGAGTTCGGCGGCGAACGCGTCGGCGCCCGGTGAGGGTTCCGCGTCCGGGCCCGGCAGATGAGCCTCCATCAGCATCGTGACGCGGCCCATGGCGTTGAGGGCCGCCTCCGCCGCCTGCGTGGCGCCCTGCGAGAGCCCGCGGTGCCGCACCGGCTCCTGCCCGGCGCGCTCCCCGCTCTTCACCCACGCGACCCGTGCCGCGCGCAGGTTGAGCAGCGCCTCGCGGACCTTGCGCGGCCGGCGCTCGGCGGGCCGGGCGTAGATCTCCAGGACGGCGACGGCGTACCGCCCGCCCGTCTCCAGCCACTCCGCCAGCCGCTCGCGCAGCCGGGACGTCTCCCAGGCCGGGAAGAGCGCGTACGAGAGCGTCGCCAGCAGGCCGCCCAGCAGGGTGAGGACCACCCGCTCCTGCACGGTCTGCTCCCAGCCGGCGCCCGCGATGCCGAGCAGGAAGACGACGTACGCGGCGACGCAGGCCGAGGTGACCGCGACGCCGGTGCGCAGCAGCAGGTACATCAGGAAGGCGCACACGATGGCCAGGCCTGCGTCGACGTACCGCCCCGGGTGGAACAGGGCGATCACCCCGCCGCCGACCGCGACGCCGAAGAGGGTGCCGATGAAGCGGGCGATGCCGCGCTGGTACGTCTGCGCGAAGTCGGGCCGCATGACCATCACGGAGGTGAGCGGCGCCCAGTAACCGTGCCCGAAGGGCAGCGCGGTGCCGATGAGGTAGCCGGCCGCGGCCACCGCGGCCACCCGCAGCGCGTGCCGCAGGACGAACGAGGACCAGCGCAGCTCCCGGCGGACGGCCCGCATGACGACCGGGACCTGGTGCTGGACGGCGGGGCGCAGCAGGTGCGGCCGGTCGCCGTCGGAGACCGGGCCGGTGGGCTCGACCGGCTCCTCGGCGGCCTCCACGGCGTCGGCCAGCAGGCTCAGCAGCCGGGCCGCCGAACGGCGCGCCGGGCCGGTCAGCATGTCGCCGGACTCCGGTACTTCCAGCGCGTCCAGGGCGTCGGCGGGCAGCCGGACCGGCCGGGCGTGCCGGATGGCGGCGGCCACCGCGTCCAGTACGGTCGCGGCGGCGCCGAGCAGTTCGCGGGCGCGGTCCCGCTCGGGGCCCTCCAGCGGGGCGCCGACGACGGGGTCGGCGAGCGAGGCGAGCGCGGGGCGGACCTGTTCGGCGAGGGTGCGGGGGCCGTGCAGCTGGGCGGGGCGGCGCCGGGCCTGGCGGGGCGTCACCCGGGAGGCGAGCCGGGCGTCCATCAGGGGCTGCGGGTCGAAGGGCGCCACCGGATCGTGGCGCAGCCGGCGCGCGTAGTCGGCCTCGGCGGCGAGCGCGTCGGCCAGCGCGTCCCGCTGCCGCCCCCACCGGCGGACGGGGAAGAGCAGGATGAGCGCGGCCTGTACGCAGCCGCCGAGGGCGATCAGCGCGGCGTGCTCCAGCGCGCCCAGTACGGAGGTCGGCAGGGTGACGGTCACCAGCATCACCGCGACGGTCTGCGTGCCGATCAGCCCGGAGACCGGCCCGACGGCCCAGCACAGCCCCGCGAGCAGGGTCCAGGCGGCAAGCAGCAGCACGAACAGCACCGTGTGGGCGGCGGCCAGATAGCCGAGGAAGGTGGAGACCGAGAGGCCGCCCGCGACGGCCAGCGCCAGCAGCGGGCGCGGCCGCCAGCTGCGCTGGAAGGTGGCGATGGCGGCGGAGAAGGCACCGAAGGCGGCGGAGACCGCGAGCACCGGGGAGCCCAGCCACAGACAGCCCCCGACGACGATCCCGACGCCCATCGCGCCGCGGATCGCGATGAGCGGCGTGAGCTTGGCCCGTTCGACGCTCAGCCCGGAGCGGGCGGTCTGCTTCAGCGCGCTCGTCCAGGTCATAGCGAGAGAATACGGTGCGAATGCCGTGAAATCGGGCGGCAGCTCGCACACGGCGCACCGGTACCGGCCGCCCGTCCGTATGGCGGCCGGTACCGCTGCCGCCGCCGGGTCAGCTGCCCGGGCTGCAGTCGATCTGGGTGAGCTTGATCGGCTTGCTCGCGTCCAGGGCGACGTACGCGATGAAGTGCTGGTTCGGGCCGCGGTTCCACTTGGTGGTCACCGTCGCCCAGCCCACGCCCGCGGACTGCGCGGTGGTCACCTTTCCGATGGCGATGTCGCGCGGGTTGTTCTGCGCGCAGAGCAGGACGTCGTACTTCTTGTTCTTCTCGGCGCGCTTCTTCAGCTCGTCGCCGACCATGTTGTCCCGCTCCCACTGGCGGGGCCCGTGGTTGCCGTAAAAACCCTGCAGGAAGTGGTGGACCTGCTCGGCGTTGTAACGGGCCGGCGCCTTCTCCTCGGAGGCCGCCGTCGCGGGCGCGGGCGCGGCGGGCGCGGACGCCGCGAGGGTCAGGCCGCCACCGAGCAGGGCGGCACAGACAGCGGAGACGGTGACAGCTCGCGAAGCCTTACGGATCATCGAATGTCCTCTTCTTCCGGAATTCATCCGCATTATGCGGACCTCACCCGAGCAGACACGCCACACCGCGCGAGGGTTGCACGACCCGCGGCGCGTACACCCGCCCGGCCCAACCGGGCGCCCGCACAGGAGCAGAAGAGGAGCCCTTACGACACCACGTCCTTCGTCCGGAAGCCGCGGAAGGCCAGGGCGAAGAGGATCAGTGCGTACGAGACGGAGACCGCGGTGCCCTGGGTCATGGCGGTCCAGTCCAGCTTCGGCTGGAGCGCGTCCACCCAGGCGAACTGCCAGTGGGCCGGGAGGACGTCGCGCCAGTTGCCGAGCGCGGTGACCTGGTCCAGGACGTTGCCGACGATGGTGAGGCCGACCGCGCCGCCGACCGCGCCCAGCGGCGCGTCCGTCACCGTCGACAGCCAGAACGCCAGCGCCGCGGTCACCAGCTGCGACACGAAGAGGTACGCGACGACCAGCGCCAGCCGCGGCACCGCGTCCCCGGCCGGCAGCACCCCGCCGCCGGGCAGCCGCAGCGCGTCCCAGCCGTACGCGTACGTGCCCACGGCCAGCGCGACCAGCGGCAGCAGCACCATCGCGGCCGCGCTGAACACCAGCGCCACGGTCAGCTTGCTCAGCAGCAGCCGGGTGCGCGGCACGGGCGCGGCCAGCAAGTACCGCAGCGAGGACCAGCTCGCCTCCGAGGCGACCGTGTCACCGCAGAACAGCGCCACCGGCACCACCAGCAGGAAGCCGGCCGAGACGAACAGCGCGGTGGCCGCGAAGTTGGCGCCGGATGCGGTCGCGGTGTCCATCAGGGTGATCCGGTTGTTGCGCCCGGCCGGGTCGCCGCCGATCGCGAAGGCGGCGACCAGTACGAACGGCAGCGCGGCCAGCACCACGCCGACCACCAGCGTGCGGCGCCGCTTCAGCTGCCGCAGCGCTTCGACGCGCAGCGGCAGGGTGTGCCCCGCGCGGTAGCCGGCCGCGGGCCCGGCCGGGCGTGCTGCGGTACTCATCGGTCCCCTCCGATCAGGGTGAGGAAGGCGTCCTCCAGGCGGCGGTGCGGCCCGACGCGGTCCACCGGTACGTGGAGGCGGAGGAGTTCGGCAAGCAGCTTCGGCGTGCCGGCCGTGCCGTCGAGGCGGACGAGCAGCCCGTCGTCGGCGCGGACGGCGGAGGTGACGAACGGCAGCGCGGCCACCTTCTCCACCACCCCCTCCGGCACCGGCTCCGCCGTGCCGACCAGCAGCGTGTCGCCGGACCCGACGATCTCGCCGACCGGCCCGGACTGCACCAGCAGACCGTGGTCCATGACGACCAGATGCGTACAGGTCTGCTCGACCTCCGCCAGCAGATGGCTGGACACGATCACGGTCCGGCCCCCGGCCGCGTAACGGGTCATCACATCCCGCATCTCGCGGATCTGCGGCGGGTCCAGGCCGTTGGTCGGCTCGTCCAGGATGAGCAGGTCCGGCAGGCCGAGCATGGCCTGTGCGATGGCGAGACGCTGCCGCATGCCCTGGGAGTACGTACGGACGGCGCGCTGCAGCGCCTCCCCCAGCCCGGCGATCTCCAGCGCCTCGTCGATGTGCGCGTCCTCGGCCGGACGGCCGGTGGCCCGCCAGTACAGGTCCAGGTTCTCCCGGCCCGTCAGGTGCGGCAGGAAGCCCGCGCCCTCGACGAACGCGCCGACCCGGGAGAGCACCGGCGCGCCCGGCCGCACCGCGTGCCCGAAGACCCGGATCTCGCCGTCGTCCGGCGTGATCAGCCCCATCAGCATCCGCAGCGTGGTGGTCTTGCCCGCGCCGTTGGGCCCGAGCAGCCCGAGCACCTGCCCGCGGTCGACACCGAAGGTCAGGTCCTGGACGGCGTACCGGTCGACGGCACCGTGGTACTTCTTCGTCAGGCCCGTGATCCGCAGCGGCACGTCGGCCAGGTCCGGGGCGGGCGCGGGCGGCGTGGTGCGGCGCCGCCCGGTGAGCAGCAGCGCGGCGGCGATCAGCGCGGCGGCGAGCGGCAGGCCCCAGACCCACCAGGGCAGCGGGGTGGCGGCGGTGTGCACGCCGGGCGCGGTCGGCACGCTGAGGGCGTGCTTTCCGGCGAGCGCGACCTTGTACACGGCGGGCTCGGCGGGCGAGGCGTACGCCATGTCGGTGGCGGCCACCACCAGCCGCATACTGTGCCCGGCGGCGAACTCGTGGTCGATGGCCGGGAGCCGGACGGAGACCGTACGGCCGTCCTTCGCATCCGTGACCCGCAGCGGCGTCACGAGCTGATGCGGCAGCAACTGGCTCCGCCCGTCCGGCCCGACGTCGTACACCTTCGCGAACAGCACGGCCTCGCCGCTGTCGCTCGCGACGCGCAGCTTCGCCGTCGGCGAGCCGGTGACCTGCACGGGACTCTTCAGCGGGCGCGACTCGAACCGGGCGTACTGGCCGGGGAAGTCCAGCGACGGGCCGTTGCCCAGCGCGCTCAGGCCGCCGAGCGCGGCGCCGATGCCGGGGACGGAGGAGATCGCGGGCGGGTCGCCGCCCGCGGGGTTGGCGAGCGTCTGCTCGCGGCCGGCGAGCGGCACGGACCGCGGGTCGCCGCGCAAGCCCGGGTAGCTGTCCCCGCTCGCTTCGCGCAGCCGCGTGGCGCCGTCACGGGCGTCCAGGCCCCCGGACCGGCTGATCCGGAACGCCGGTCCGGTGTCGGTGCCGCGCTCGCCCTTCAGATAGCGCGCGAACCAGGCTTCCGTACGGGCCAGTACGCGGGCCTCCTCGCGGGCACCGCCGTCGTGGCCGCCCTCGATCCAGTCCACCTTGACCGGCGCGCCGTTCTTCTTCAGCGCCTTCGCCATCGCGTCGGCCTGGCCGAGCGGGAAGAGCGAGTCGGACTGGCCCTCGGTGATCAGCGTGGGGACCTTGATGCGGTCGGCGACGGCCTGCGGGCTGCGGCTCTCCAGCATCTTCCGGGCGGCCTCATCCGGCTTCCCGGAGACCGCCACCCGCTCGTACATCCGGCACAGCTGCGCCTCGAAGCGGTGACAGGCCACGCCGCGCGCCGGATTGGGCACGGAGGTGGTAACGGGGGCCGAGCCGGTGGTGAAGAAGTAACCGGCCCACAGTTTCTTGAACACCCCGTCGGGGAACAGCGCGTCGGCGAGGTTCCAGTACGTGATCTGCGGCGCGATCGCGTCCACCCGGCGGTCGTGGCCCGCCGTGAGCAGCGCGATGGCACCGCCGTACGAGGCGCCGGTCATCCCGACGCGCGGGTCGCCGGGCTTGTCCAGCTGCACGTCGGGACGTTTCGCCAGCCAGTCGATGAGCCCGCCGGCGTCGGCGACCTCGCCCTCCGGGTCGTTCAGCCCGATCTTGCCGGTGGAACGCCCGAACCCGCGTGCCGACCAGGTCAGTACGGCGTATCCGGCCCGCGCCAGCTGCTGGGCCTGGCCCTTGGCCGCCTCCTTGCTCGCGCCGAAGCCGTGGCCGAGCAGCACGGCGGGACGGCGGCCGTGCACCGCCGTACTGGTGAAGTAGGAGGTGTCGATCCGGACGGTGGCCTTGCTGCCGGGCTTCTCGGGCAGCGTCAGGACCTGGTCCTGACGCTGCACCGACGCGGCCTCGCCGTCGGGTGCGGCGACCGCCGCCCATGAGCCGCCGCCGAGCAGGACGGCGAGCACGGCCACGAGCGCGACCAGTCGCCGGCCACTCGGCCGGGGAACCTTTACAGCCATGCGGTCACCCTACGGGGGCGGGGTGTCAACTCCGGGTCAGGGCCGGGGTGGCTGCGACGGCCGGTGCCGGGGGGCCGTCACGGCCGGTGCCGGGGGGCCGTCACGGCCGGTCCCGGGGGTGGCCGCCACGGCCGGTCCCGGAGGCCGTCCTCGTCAGTCCCGGGGTGGCCGTCCCGGGGTGGCCGTTCCGGGGCGGCCGTTCCGGGGCGGCCGTTCCGGGGCGGCCGTTCCGGCTCTCAGTCCTGCGGCGGCGGGCCGAAGCCGCCGGCGGGCGGTGCCGGCGGTGCGCCGTACGGCGCCTGCGGGGTCTGCGGGGGTACCGGAGGGGCGGCCTGCGGAGCCTGCTGGGGCATGGCGGGCGGGCCGTACCCGGGTGCCGGGGCGGCGGGCGGGCCGAAGCCGGGCTGGGGCTGGGGCTGGGGCTGTGCGTAACCGGGCTGAGGCTGCGGCGCGTAGCCGGGCTGCGGCTGGCCGGCCTGCGGCTGCGGCTGGCCGGGCGCTCCGTACGCCGGCATGCCCGGCATTCCGTACGGCGCCGCGCCCGGTGCCCCCGGCATCCCCGGCTGCGCGGGCGGCGACCACTCCGCGGCGACGGGCATGCCCGGGCGGCCCATCAGGGCCAGGACGGCGATCGAGCCGAGGAGCTCGACGACCACCTGCACACGGGACAGCACGGTCTGGAACGCGGGAGCCTGCCCCAGCTCGAAGAAGTGCCCCCCGGCGAGCAGCCCGATCATGCCGATGAGCGAGATCGGCAGCAGGACCAGCGCGAGCCCGGTGGTGAAGCCGCGCGCCGACACCCCGCGTGCGGCGCAGAGCAGTCCGGCGACCGCGGACATCAGCAGGAACGTGACGGAGTACCAGCCGGGGCCCAGGCTCGTCAGCGCGGAGAGGATGCCGTGGCCCAGGTAGATCACATCGAGCGAGCCGATGCCGTCCTGCAGCAGTACGGAAACGTTCCACACCGCGGCGCACAGCGCGATCAGCCCGAACACCACCGCACCGGCCACCGCGGCGGCGGGCAGCGGCCGCATCGGCGGGTCGCTCGGCCGCCGCGTCGGCCAGACCCGCAGCCCGGACAGCACCACGATGCAGGAGACGAGGCCGAGCAGCACCAGCAGCCCGCTGGTGATGAAGACACTCAGGAACGTGTCCGTGTCGGTGTTCACCTCACCGAGGAACCAGCGGTTGTCGCTCGTGTGCTGGCCCGTGCTGACGAACACCTGAATCGCGGCGGTGAACGTCAGTGTCGTCGCCACGGCCAGCAGACCGCCGGCCGCCCGCGCCCCCGTGAACGCCGCCCACACGGCCCCCACCTGCACGGCCAGCAGGCCGACGGCGTACGCATCGGTGATCGCGCCGTCGACGTGCGGCCCGAGCCCCGTCCAGGACTCCCACAGCGCCCCGAACCCGTACTCCGCCATGTCCATCGCCAGCCATGTGGCGCTGTTCAGCAAGAAGAGCGTGCAGAACACCCCCGCGGTGATCCGCGCCCCCTTGCTGAGGACCGTTGTGTGTGGCATTTCGCCCCCGTCTTTCTCTAGTTGTACTGCTGTACTGCGGCTGTACTGCGGTTTCGCGTGTGCGCGGGCAGCGCCCGCACCGTAACGGATCTGTACACCGCGCGCGCCCCGCAAGTACAACTGAAGGAGGGGCCCGGCGCCGCACCCGGGCCGCGGGGGAGGCGGCTATGCGTGCCATCGCGATCGTCGGCGCAGGGCAGGCCGGACTGCAGCTGGCCCACGGACTGCTCGCCAACGGGTACGACGTGACCGTGGTTTCGGACCGCACGCCGGAGCAGATCCGCGCCGGGCGGGTGATGTCCACCCAGATCATGTTCGGCCCGGCGCTCGGCCTCGAACGCGCGGCGGGCCTGAACGCCTGGGACGGCAAGGCCCCCGGCATCACCGCGCTGCAGGCCACGGTCTGGGACCCGCCGGGCAGGCCCGCGCTGCGGTTCACCGGCCGCTTCGACGAGGAGGCCCAATCCGTCGACCAGCGGGTGAAGATGGCCGACTGGCTCGACCTGTACGAAGCGCGGGGCGGCCGGGTGGAGTACGGCGCCGCCGACGGCAGACGGCTGGCCGCGCTGGCCGCCTCGCACGATCTGACCCTGGTGGCCGCGGGCCGCGGCGACCTCACCCGGCTCTTCCCCCGGGACCGCGCGCGCTCCCCGTACGACCGGCCGCAGCGCTCCCTGGCCTGCATCTACCTGCACGGCGTCGGGCACCGCCCGGAGTACCCGGCGCCGCACACCCGCTCCCACCTCTCGCCCGAGGCCGGTGAGGTGTTCGTGATCCCCGCGCTCACCACGGGCGGCCTGTGCGACATCGTGTTCCTCGAAGGGGTACCGGGCGGCCCGTACGACTGCTGGCAGGACCGGCCCGCGCCGGCCGCCTGCCTCGCGCGCACGCTGGACCTGCTGCGACGGTACGCGCCCGCGGAGTACGAGCTGTGCCGGAACGCCGAGCCGACGGACGCCCGCTGCACGCTGTACGGCGCGGTCACACCGACCGTGCGGCGCCCGGTGGCCGAGGTCGCGCCCGGCCGGTACGTCCTCGGCATGGCGGACACCGTCGTCGTCAACGACCCGGTCACCGGCCAGGGTTCGAACAACGCGGCCCGCTGCGCCGCCCGCTACCTCCGCGCCATCAAGGAACGCGGCACGGCCCCCTTCGACCGCCCCTGGATGCAGCGCACCTTCGACACCTTCTGGGACCACGCCCAGTACGCCACGGAGTTCACCAACACCATGCTCCAGCCGCCCCCGGAGCACATCCAACGCCTCCTGTCGGCCGCCGCCCACACCCCCGCCATAGCCCACCGCTTCGTCAACGGCTACGCCGACCCGGCCGACTTCCGCCACTGGCTCACCGACCCGGAAGCAGCGGCGGCATATCTGGCGGAGATCCGGGGGCCGTGACCGACCGGTGTGCGGCCCGGCCGGTCACGGAGTAGGCAGTCCCGCCGCGTTCACCCGACTCCAGGTCCGCTTCGCAATGCACGCAGACGCCCGTCTCGTCGTCCCAGATGACCAGGCATGTGCACTTGGGGCACTTCTTCAGGTTCAGCTCGCCGGGCAGTTCGTCCGTACTCAGGCCGTCCATGTTGTCCACCTTTCCTGTGCGGAGAACCTCATCGCTCCCGGCTGCGGGGGACCGCTGCGACGGCATGGAAGGTGTCGGTGGGGTGTCGCTCAAAGGCGTCAAACCGGTGTCATTGATAGCCGGTCAGGTCTAGCTTGGTTTCAGGACGAACCATGGCGACAACCGAGGAGGCGCGGCCACGTGATCACTCAGCAGGTACCGAACGACATCCTGCGGGCCGTGCGCCTCGGCTTGCGGATGAGCCAGGACGAGTTGGCGAAAGCACTCCGTAAGGCGGGCGTTGACGCGGACGAGCCGAACGACGCGACGAAACGCCTCGTACAGCGGTGGGAATCAGGCGTGAGCCGCACGCCCCGCCCGGTGTACGCGAGAGCCCTGGAAAGGGTCACTGGTCGCCCTGTCGAGGCACTGGGGTTCAGCCTGCCCGTACCGATGGCCCGCGTGCGCGACGACGGTGCGGGTGGCCATGACATGGAACCCGCCCCGGAGGGTGTCGCCGCCCCGGAGCCGGCCGCCCGGCCCACCGCGGCATCGGCCGCGAAACCCCCGGACTGCTATTCGGGCATCTGGCTGAGCCGGTACGAGTACTTCTCCTCCGGGCGCGAGCAGACGTTCACCGGTGCTCACCACCTCGTACTGATCCAGCGCGGCAACCGCCTCACGGGCCAGTCGCTGCCGGGCGCGTCCGCCAACCCCGACTCTCCGCTGAGCCTGGACCTGACCGTGGATCGGAACGTCGTGACGGGAGTGTGGACCGAACAGACAGCAGCCACGGGCTACTACCAGGGCGCCCGGTACCACGGCGCCGTCCAGTTGCTCGTGGAGCCCACAGGGCGGCGCATGGCCGGCAAGTGGGTCGGATTCGGCAAGGACTTCGACGTGAACACCGGCCCGTGGGAGCTGGTGTTCAAGGACGCGTCGACGTCGAAGGCGACGATGGAGCGTTATTCACAGCCGCCTGAATGAGTACGCGTACGGCCCCCGCCGGGCCATGGGATTCCGGTCGGCGCCGTGGCGGTTCATTCCAGGAGTTCGGCCGGTTTCGTCATCGACCCGCCTGCGTCGCCGGTGTTCAGAGTCCCTGCCGGTTCGAGCAGCAGGATGGCTGTTTCCTCCTCGGCCACCGGGCAGTGTTCGACCCCGCGCGGCACTACGAACAGCTCGCCCGGCCCCAGTACGACGTCGTCGGTCTCCCTGAGCTGGATGGTGAGGCGCCCGCTGAGGACGAGGAAGAGCTCGTCGGTGTTCTCGTGGCTGTGCCAGACGAACTCGCCCTTCAGCTTGGCGAGCTTGACCTCGTAGTCGTTCAGGTCGGCGATCTTCTTCTGCGTCCACAACTCGCTGAACAGCGAGAGCTTGTGCGTCAGGTTGATGGCCTCAGTCGGCCTGGTCGTGTTGCTCATGGCATCAGCGTGCCCGCGCCGGACGCGGTCGGTCTTGTACGTTCCTGGCATGAGCAGCGGCACGGCGAACCAGCGGCCCAGGACCCGGATCAACGCCTGGCGCCCCGCGGTCGCCGGGATCGCCGAGGTCTTTCACGCGCACTTCACCGACCACGCCTACCCGGTGCACACCCACGACACCTGGGACTTGATGATCCTCGACGACGGCTGCGTGGACTTCGCCGTGGAGCGCCGGCGGCACGGCGCCGCCGGGTCCGGCAAGGTCGTCCTGCTGCCGCCCGGAGTGCCCCACGACGGCCGGACGGTGAACGCCTCGGGGTTCCGCAAGCGCGTGCTGTATCTCGACGCGCAAGTGCTGCCCGGCCGGCTCGCCGGGGCCGCGGTCGACGTCCCGGTCCACGCGGACGCGGCGCTGCACCGGCGCCTCCGCCAATTGCACGACGCACTCGATACCGCGGGCGATGTGTTCGAAGCGGAGTCCCGGCTGGCGTTCGTCCGCGAACGCCTCCTGTCCCACCTCGGCGCATCGCCACGGGCCAGGACGCCGGGCCGTGAGGCGGGGCGGCTCGCCGCCGCCCTGCGCGAGCTCCTGGACTCCTGTCTCCATACAGGGGTGACCCTGGACGAGGCGGCCGCGGTCCTGCACGCCCATCCCACCCATCTGATCCGCTGCTTCCGGCAGGCGTACGGGCTACCGCCGCACACCTACCTCACCGGACGACGCGTGGAACGGGCACGGCGGCTGCTGCTCGCCGGACAACGGCTTGCCGACGTCGCCACAGGCGTCGGCTTCCACGACCAGGCACATCTGAACCGGCACTTCAAACGCCACCTGGGCGTGCCACCCGGACGCTACGCAGCAGGACGCAGCCGCACCGTGTGACAACGTCGGCCTTCGGTCGGCCTTCACGACGACCGGGTCGTGAAGGCCGACTCCCGGGCCTCAGCTGTTGCTCGGGAAGCCCAGGTTGATGCCGCCGTCGGAGGGGTCGGGCCAGCGGGTGGTGACGACCTTGCCGCGGGTGTAGAAGTGCACGCCGTCGTTGCCGTAGATGTGGTGGTCGCCGAAGAGCGAGTCCTTCCAGCCGCCGAAGGAGTGGTAGCCCACCGGGACCGGGATCGGCACGTTCACGCCGACCATGCCGGCCTCGACCTCCAGCTGGAAGCGGCGGGCCGCGCCGCCGTCCCGGGTGAAGATGGCCGTGCCGTTGCCCCACGGGGAGTTGTTCATCAGGGCGATGGCCTCGTCGTACGTGTCGACACGGACGACGGAGAGCACCGGGCCGAAGATCTCGTCGCGGTAGCAGTCCATCTCGGGCGTGACGTTGTCCAGCAGCGAGACGCCGATCCAGTGGCCGTCCTCGTGGCCCTCGACCGTGAAGCCGGTGCCGTCGATCGCGACGGTCGCGCCCTGGGCGGCCGCGCCGGTCACGTACGAGGCGACCTTGTCGCGGTGCACCTTGGTGATCAGCGGGCCCATCTCGGAGGCCGGGTCGTCGCCGGGGCCGATGGTCAGCGCGGCGGCCCGCTCCTTGATCTTTTCGATCAGCGGGTCGGCGGTGTCGCCGACCGCGACGACCACGGAGATGGCCATGCAGCGCTCACCGGCCGAGCCGTACGCGGCGTTGATCGCGGAGTCCGCGGCCAGCTCCAGGTCGGCGTCCGGCAGGACCAGCATGTGGTTCTTCGCGCCGCCCAGCGCCTGCACCCGCTTGCCGTTGGCGGTGCCGGTGGTGTGGATGTACTTCGCGATCGGGGTCGAGCCGACGAAGGAGACCGCGGCGATGTCGGGGTGCTCCAGGATGCGGTCCACCGCGGTCTTGTCACCGTTGACGACGTTCAGCACGCCGTCGGGCAGGCCCGCCTCGGCCGCCAGCTCGGCCAGCTTGAAGGCCGCCGAGGGCACCTTCTCGCTGGGCTTGAGGACGAAGGTGTTGCCGCAGGCGATGGCGATGGGGAACATCCACATCGGCACCATGGCCGGGAAGTTGAACGGCGTGATGCCGGCGACCACGCCGAGCGACTGGCGGATGGAGGAGACGTCCACGCGGGTGGAGACCTGGGTGGACAGCTCGCCCTTGAGCTTCTCGGAGATGCCGCAGGCCAGCTCGACGATCTCCAGGCCGCGGGCCACCTCACCGAGCGCGTCGGAGTGCACCTTGCCGTGCTCGGCGGTGATCAGCCGCGCGATCTCCTCGCGGTGCGCGTCGACCAGCTCGCGGTACTTGAACAGGACCGCCGTGCGCTTGGCGAGCGAGCTGGTACCCCAGGTGCGGAACGCCTCCTTCGCGGTGGCTACCGCGGTGTCGACCTCGTCGACGGAGGCGAAGGGGACCTGCTTCTCCTGGGCGCCGGTGGCGGGGTTGTAGACCGGACCGAAGTTGCCGGAGGTGCCCTCGACGGGCTTGCCGCCGATCCAGTGGCTGAGGGTCTTCATGTGCGGGGCCTTTCTGGGGACGAAAGCAGGGCGGGTCAGAGGTGGCGGCGGCGTCCGGCCGCCTGGCGGTCGTACTCCTCGCGGGCGAGCAGCGCCGCCTCGCGCGTCGCGGTCTCGGCAACAGGGACATCCCACCAGGCCTGGGCCGCGGGCGCGCCCGGCACAGTGTCAGCCGTTTCGGTCTCGACATAGACACATGTGGGGCGATCCGAGGCGCGGGCCTCGGCGAACGCGGAGCGCAGCTCGGCGACGGTGGCGGCGCGGATCACGTCCATGCCCAGCGACGCCGCGTTCGCGGCCAGGTCCACCGGCAGCGGCTCGCCGGTGTACGTGCCGTCCTTGGCGCGGAAGCGGTACGCCGTGCCGAAGCGCTCGGCGCCGGTCTCCTCCGAGAGGCCGCCGATGGAGGCATAGCCGTGGTTCTGGATGAGGACGATGTTGATGTTGATGCCTTCCTGGACCGCCGTGACGATCTCGGTGGGCATCATCAGATACGTGCCGTCGCCGACCAGCGACCACACCGGGCGGTCCGGGGCGGCCATCCGGACGCCGATCGCGGCCGGGATCTCGTACCCCATGCAGGAGTAGCCGTACTCCAGGTGGTACTGGCGACGGGACCGGGCGCGCCACAGTTTGTGCAGGTCGCCGGGGAGCGAGCCGGCCGCATTGATGATCACGTCGTCGTCGCCGACGGCCGCGTCCAACAGCCCGAGCAGCTGCGTCTGGCTGGGCCGCGCATCCTCCGCCCCGGTCTGATACGCGGCGTCGACCAGGACTTCCCACTCGGCCTTGGCCGCGCCGTACGCCTCCTCGTACGCCTTCTCCACCCGGTGCCCGCCGAGCTCGCGGGTCAGCGCCTCCAGGCCCGCGCGGGCATCGGCGATCAGGGAGAGCGCGCCGAGCTTGTGGGAGTCGAACGAGGCGATGTTGAGGTTGACGAAGCGCACGCCGGGGCGGGCGAAGAGCGTCGCGGAGGCGGTGGTGAAGTCCGTGTAGCGGGTGCCGACGCCGATGATCAGGTCCGCCTCGCGGGCCAGCGCGTCCGCCGTCGCGGTGCCGGTGTGCCCGATGCCGCCCACGTCCGCGGGGTGGTCGTACCGCAGCGAGCCCTTGCCGGCCTGGGTCGAGGCGACCGGGACGCCGGTGGCCTCGGCGAAGGCGCGCAGGCTCTCCTCCGCCTCGGAGTGGTGGATGCCACCGCCCGCGATCAGCAGCGGCCGCTCGGCGGAGCGGATCGCGTGCACGGCCTCGGCCAGCGCGCCCGCGTCCGGCTGCGGCCGGGTGACATGCCAGACCCGGTCGGCGAAGAACTCCTCGGGCCAGTCGAACGCCTCGGCCTGCACGTCCTGCGGCAGCGCCAGGGTGACCGCGCCGGTCTCGACCGGGTCGGCCAGCACCCGCATGGCCTGCAGGGCAGCCGGGATCAGCGCCTCGGGGCGGGTGACCCGGTCGAAGTACCGGGAGACCGGGCGCAGCGCGTCATTGACGGAGACGTCGCCCGCGTACGGGACTTCGAGCTGCTGGAGCACCGGCTCGGCCGGGCGGGTGGCGAAGGTGTCGCCGGGCAGCAGCAGGACCGGGAGGCGGTTGACCGTGGCCAGGGCGGCGCCGGTGACGAGGTTGGTGGCGCCGGGGCCGATGGAGGTCGTGACGGCCTGCGCGGAGAGCCGGTCGGACTGACGGGCGTACCCCACGGCGGCGTGCACCATGGCCTGCTCGTTGCGGCCCTGGAGGTACGGCATCCCCGGCGACTCGGGGGCGACTCCGCGCTCGTACGCCGCGGGCTGCGACTCCAGCAGCGCCTGGCCGAGTCCGGCGACATTGCCGTGGCCGAAGATGCCCCAGGTCGCTGCGATGAGACGGTGCCGTACGCCGTCCCGCTCGGTGTACTGGTGCGCGAGGAATTCGACCAGGGCCTGCGCGACCGTGAGGCGGCGCGTCGTCGGGGCGGTCATCGGGCTTCTCCTGCGGGTGCGCTGTAAAGGGGGAGGCGGGGGTCGACGGGCTGCTCGGGCCACGTACCGCGGATCCAGCCGTGGTCCGGGTGGTCGCAGATCAGCCATTCGCGGGCCTCGCCGGGGCCCGCCATGACGTTGAGGTAGTACATGTCGTGGCCGGGGGCGGCGATGGACGGGCCGTGCCAGCCGTCGGGGATGAGGACGACGTCGCCGCCGCGGACCTCGGCGAGCACGTCGGTGTTCTGTCCGTGTCCGGACGGGCTCACGCGCTGGTACCCGAGGCCGGGCTTGCCGTTCGCCTCGGCGATCTCGAAGTAGTAGATCTCCTCCAGCTCGGACTCCTCGCCCGGCCGGCACTCGTCGTGCTTGTGCGGCGGATACGAGGACCAGTTGCCGCCCGGCGTGATCACCTCGACGGCGATGAGCTTGTCGCATTCAAAGACGCCTGCGGCACCGAAGTTGTTGACCTGGCGCGAGCAGTTGCCCGTACCGCGCAGCTCGACGGGGACGGACGAGGCGGGGCCGTACCGCGCGGGCAGGCGCTTGGAGCAGCGGGCGCCGGTGAGCGCGAAGCGGCCGCCGGACTCGCTGGCAATGCCCACATGCGCGTCGCGCGGGACGTACGCGAAGTCCGTGACGCCGCTGAACACGCTGTCCCGGCCGGTCAGCGCGAACTCCTCGCCGGAGTCGACCGCCACCGTGCAGCCGCCGGAGAGCGGCAGCACGATCCACTCGCTCTCGCCGGTGGCGAAGGAGTGGTGACCGCCGGGCGGGAGCTCCAGCACGCGGAGGGAGGAGTAGCCCCAGCCGGCGTTCTTGGGATGGATGTCGAGGGCGTACGGGCCGTCGGCGGCGGTGCCGGCCGGGCGGTGGAAGGTGGATTCGGCGTTCATGACGTCAAGTCTCCTACTGAACACTGACGGTGACAGGACCCTGTGGATAACTTCCGCGCCAAAGCGGCTACAAGAGGCTGACGGCGGTATCCACAGCCCCCGCCACGTCCCCGTCCACGGGGTAGAGCAGCGAGCGACCGGCGACCAGTCCCTGCACGGTCGGCAGGTGCAGGGCCTTGCGCCACTTCTCGTACGTCGCGTCCTGGTCGGCGGCCGAGATGTCGCCGCCGAGCAGCACCGTCGGCAGCGTGGAGGTCTCGCAGACCTGCGCCATGTCCTCGGGGTCCTCGGTGACCGGCAGCTTGAGCCAGGTGTACGCGGAGGTGCCGCCGAGCCCGGAGGCGATGGCGACGGACTTGGTCACCGCCTCGGCGCTCAGGTCGTTCTTCACCTTGCCGTCGACCCGACGGGAAATGAACGGCTCGACGAAGAGCGGAAGTTCCCGCTCGGCCATGGCGTCGATGGCGCGCGCCGTGGACTCCATGGTGTCCAGCGACCCGGCGTCGTCGTAGTCGATGCGCAGCAGCAGCTTGCCGCAGTCGAAGCGGAGCCGGGCGATGTCCTGCGGGCGGTGGCCCGTGAAGCGGTCGTCCATCTCGAAGGACGCGCCGGCGATGCCGCCGCGGTTCATCGAGCCCATCACGACCTTGTTCTCCAGCGCCCCCATGAGGAGCAGGTCCTCCAGGATGTCGGCAGTGCCGAGCACGCCGTCCACGCCGGGCCGGGACAACGCGAGCGAGAGCCGTTCCAGCAGGTCGAAGCGGTCCGCCATGGCCAGCTTGTGGTCGCCGACGGCCAGCGCGCCGCGCGCGGGGTGGTCGGCGGCGACGATCATCAGCCGGCCGCTGTCGCCGATGAGGGGGCGGCGGGTGCGGCGGGCCGCGGCTTCCGCGACGGCTTCGGGGTGCTGGGCCCGCAGCCGCACGAGGTCGGAGAGCGGTGTGGTCAAGGCGTAACTCACCTTCTTGAGCGCCCGCGATGTCCACGCGGGCGGTGTGCGGTGTGCGGCGGTGGTCTCGGCGCTCCCTGGGGAGCCCTTTCTCGGCGCTCCGCGAGGAACGTCTTCTCAGCGCTCCGCGAGGAACGCTTCGACCTCGGTGGCGGTCGGCATGGCCGAGGAGCAGGCCAGGCGGGCGGCGACGATGGCGCCGGCGGCGTTGGCGTACCGCATCATCGGCTCCAGCTCCCAGCCGGAGAGCAGGCCGTGCACGAGAGCGCCGCCGAAGGAGTCGCCCGCGCCGAGGCCGTTGACGACCTCGACCGGGGTGGGCGGGACCTCGGCGATGCGGCCGTCGCGGTGCACGGCGAGCACGCCCTTGGGGCCCTGTTTGATGACGGCCAGCTCGACACCCATGTCCAGCAGCGCCTGGGCGCACGCCTTCGGGTCGCGCAGGCCGGTGGCGACCTCCGCCTCGTCGACGTTGCCGACGGCCACGGTGGCGTGGGCCAGCGCGGCTTCGTAGTACGGCCGGGCATTGGCCATCGCCTGCGGGCCGGTCTCGCCGCCGTCCCCGGAGGCGCCGCCCTGGCCGCCCCAGAACATCGGCCGCCAGTCCAGGTCGAAGACGGTGGTGCCGGACTTGCCGCGCGCCTCCAGGGCCGCGAGCGTCGCGGAGCGGCTGGGCTCCTCGCACAGGCCGGTACCGGTGATCCAGAAGACCTTGGCGGCCCGGATCGCCTCCTGGTCCAGCTCGTCGGGGCGGATGACCAGGTCAGGGGCCTTGGGACGGCGGTAGAAGTACAGCGGGAAGTCGTCCGGCGGGAAGATCTCGCAGAAGGTGACCGGGGTCGGGTACTGCGCGACAGGGGTCACCCAGCGGTCGTCCACGCCGAAGTCGCGCAGCGCCTTGTGGATGTACGTGCCGAAGGGGTCGGCACCGGTGCGGCTGATCACGGCGGTGCGGCGGCCCTGGCGGGCGGCGGCGACCGCGACGTTGGTGGCCGAGCCGCCCAGGAACTTCCCGAACGTCTCCACGTCGGCCAGCGAAACGCCGGTCTGCAGCGGGTAGATGTCCACCCCGATGCGGCCCATGGTGATCAGGTCAAAGCTGCCGGTGTCGGTCGGCTCGGTCATGTGCGCCCCTTCGATTCCGCCGGTACCTGCTGTCGGCTCCGGCCAGGTCGGCTCCGACCACAGGTCTAACGGGGCGACTCACACCCTGTCAACAGTTTGTCCTTACATTCTGACGTCGACGATGCGATGATGGCACGGCGGTGGCCGAGCCACCACGGGTTACAAAGTCCTTAAGTCCTTATGTCAGGACGAAGTCTTGACAGGCTCGGCAGGCCGATGAAGGCTGTGCCACCACAACCCCACCCCGTCCCTTCCCGGTCACCGCCGACCGGCGAGAGGAGAGCCGCACCATGCCCGTACCCAGCGCAGATGCACCCCGTCTGGACCGGCTCCGCGTCGGATCGGCACCCGATTCCTGGGGCGTCTGGTTCCCCGAGGACGACCAGCAGGTCCCTTGGGAACGCTTCCTGGACGAGGTCAGCGAGGCCGGTTACGAATGGATCGAACTGGGGCCTTACGGCTACCTCCCCACCGACCCTGCCGTACTCCACGGCGAGATCGCCAAGCGTGACCTGAAGGTGTCGGCCGGCACGATCTTCACCTCGATGCACCGCGGCCCCGAGAACTGGGACGCGACCTGGCAGCACGTCACCGAGGTCGCCACGCTGACCAAGGCGATGGACGCCAAGCACCTTGTCGTCATCCCGTCGTTCTGGCGCGACGACAAGACCGCCGAGCTCATCGAGCCGAGCGAGCTGACCACCGAGCAGTGGAAGCACCTCACCGGCGGCATGGAGCGGCTGGCGAAGCAGGTACGCGACGAGTTCGGCCTGGACATCGTCGTGCACCCGCACGCCGACACCCACATCGACACCGAGGAGCACGTTGAGCGCTTCCTCGACGGCACCGACTCCTCGCTGGTCAACCTGTGCCTGGACACCGGCCACTACGCCTACTGCGGCGGCGACAGCGTCAAGCTGATCAAGACCTACGGCGAGCGGATCGGCTACCTCCACCTCAAGCAGGTCGACCCCGACATCCTCGCCGACGTGCAGTCCAACGGCACTCCCTTCGGGCCCGCCGTGAAGCAGGGCGTGATGTGCGAGCCGCCGCTCGGCGTGCCCGCCCTGCCGCCCGTCCTGGAGGCCGCGCAGGCCCTGGACGTGGACCTCTTCGCCATCGTCGAGCAGGACATGTACCCCTGCCCGCCCACCCAGCCGTACCCGATCGCCGAGCGCACCCGCCGCTTCCTGCGCTCCTGCGGCGCCTGAGCGGCGCCCGTCCCGCGCCCATGACCGCGCCCGTGACCGCACCGGTGGCCTCACCCGTGACCGCGACCATGACCTCGCCCCGCACCGAATACGCCCTGCGGACCGGATACGCCTAGCCGCAGCGGAGCCGTTCCATGTTCGGCGCGCCGCGTGTGCTTTGCGGCACTCGTCCATGGCGGGTGCCCTGCGCACCGCCCACGGCGTGTGCCTTGCGCACCGTCCACGGCGTGTGCCCTGCGCACCCGTCTACTGCGCTCTGTGCGCCTGTGCACCCGTGCATCCGTGTGCCTGTGCACCCGTTCACTGCGCCTTGTGCACCTGACTGTGCCCAGTGCACGTGTCCGCCGCGCCGCCTCCCCTTTCCCCGGCAACGATTACTTAAAGTGATTCTACCCCCGGGGTCCATCACAGTCCGTAGCTTTAACCCATAAGGATGAGGGACGACATGACTTCGTACGGAACGCTCGGCGTGGCCGTCATCGGCACCGGCCGGATGGGCTCGGACCACGTGCGCCGCATCAATGACGTCATCAGTGGCGCGCGGGTCGCCGCCGTGGTGGACATCGACGCCGCCCGGGTGAAGGCCATCGCCGACGGCATCGAGGGGTGTACGCCCTACACCGACCCGGCCGCCGCGATGGACGACCCGGCGGTCGACGCGGTACTGATCGCCTCCCCCGGCCCGGCCCACGAGGCCACGCTGCTCGCCGCGTTCGAGCGGGACCTGCCGGTGCTGTGCGAGAAGCCGCTCACCCCGGATGCCGAGTCCGCGCTCCGCGTCCTGAGGGCCGAGGAGAAGCTGGGCCACCGTCGCGTACAGGTCGGCTTCATGCGTCGCTACGACGCCGACTACATGAAGCTCAAGGCGCAGCTGGACCAGGGCGCCTACGGGCGGCCGCTGATGCTGCACAACAAGCACCGCAACCCCAGCTGCCCGCCCGGCTTCACCAACGCGATGATGATCAACGACTCGGCCGTGCACGAGATCGACGTCACCCGCTGGCTGCTGGACGAGGAGATCACCGCCGTCCGCGTGCTGTTCCCGAAGCCCACCGGCAAGGCCCCCGAGGGGCTGAGCGACCCGCAGCTCATCCTCTTCGAGACCGCTTCCGGCCAGCTTGTCGACACCGAGCTGTTCGTCAACTGCGGCTTCGGCTACCAGGTGATGTGCGAGGCGGTCTGCACCGACGGCACCGCCCGCATCGGCGACAACCACGGCGTCTTCGCCAACACCGCCAACGGCTGGGGCGGCGCCATCGACCCCGGCTTCGAGGACCGTTTCGCCGACGCCTACGACCTCCAGGTGCAGCGCTGGGTGGACGCCACCCGCCGCGGCGAGGTCGAGGGCCCGAGCGTGTGGGACGGCTACGCCGCGGCGGCCGTCTGCGAGGCCGGTGTGCGCGCTCAGGAGACCGGCGAGCGCGTCACGGTCGAGCTGGCCGAGCGCCCTGCTCTGTACCGCTGAGAGCCCCGCTCAGCGCCGCTGAGCCGTCGGCGCCCGGCCCGCCACCGCGGGGCTTCGGCCCGGCTCCCGGCCCCGGACTCCTCCCAGTACGTCGTACTTCGAAAGGCTGCCCCTCCCGTGAAGATCGCCCTTGACCCGTACATGTTCCGGAACGTCCCACTGCTCGAACTCCCCGGCGTCGTCGCCGAGCTGGGCTTCGAGTGGATCGAGTTGTCGCCGCGCGCGGACTTCAACCCGTTCTTCCTGCACCCGCGCGTGGACGACGGCACTGTGCAGAAGTTCCGCAAGGAGCTGAGCGCGGCGGGCGTCGGCATCTCCTCCGTACTCCCGCTCTACAAGTGGTCCTCGCCGGACGAGGACGAGCGCCAGGCCGCCGTCCGGTACTGGAAGCGGGCCATCCAGATCACCGCCGACCTCGGCGTCTCCGCGATGAACTCGGAGTTCAACGGCCGCCCGGAGAAGGCCGACACGAGTGAGGGCCAGTTCTGGCGCTCCCTTGAGGAGTTGCTGCCCGTCTTCGAGCGGGAGGGCATCACGCTCGCCCTGGAGCCGCATCCGGACGACTTCATCGAGGACGGCCACGCCGCCGTCGACATGATCCGCGGCATCAACAACCCGCTGGTGTCCTTCTTGTACTGCGCGCCGCACACCTTCCATCAGGGCAACGACGCGCCGGGCATCCTGAAGCACGCGGGCGATCTGACCACCGCCGTCCATCTGGCCGACTCCTTCGACCACACCGGCTCCTCCGGGCTGCGCTACATCGTCAACCCGCCGGGCTCGGCCGTACGGATCCACCAGCACCTGGACATGGGGCAGGGCGAGGTCGACTTCGACGAGCTCTTCCGGGAGCTGGCCGCGAACGGCTTCGACGGCACGCTGGTCTCCTCGGTCTTCGCCTGGGAGGAGCGGGCCAAGGAGTCCTCGCACTTCATGCGGGCGAAGATCGACGAGTACGTCACCCGGTACTGGAGCTGATCCCGTGGCCGCCCCGACCAGTACGGGCACCGCCGTGCGCGAGGAGTCCCCGCGCACGGCCGGCAAGAAGGCCCAGCGCTTCATCGTCGGCATCGCTGCCATTGCCGCCATCGGCGGCGCCCTGTTCGGCTACGACACCGGAGTCGTCTCCGGCGCACTGCCCTTCATGGAGGAGCACTTCGGCCTCACCTCCCTCGGGGAGGGCGTCATCACCAGCGCCCTGCTGATCGGCGCGGCCTTCGGCTCGCTGGCCGGCGGCCGCATGTCGGACCGGCTCGGCCGCCGCAACTCCCTGCTGTGGGCGGGTGCGGTGTTCATCGGGGGCGCGATAGCCGTGGCGCTCGCGCCCTCGGTCGCCTTCATGGTGGTGGCGCGCTTCGTCCTCGGGCTCGCCGTGGGCAGCGCCTCCGTCATCACTCCGCTGTACCTCTCGGAGATAGCCCCGCCGCACATACGGGGGCGGCTGGTCTCCTTCAACTCCCTGATGATCGTCAGCGGCCAGCTGCTGGCGTACCTCATCAACGCGGTGCTCGCGCACTGGGAGGCGTGGCGCTGGATGCTCGGCCTCGCCGCGCTGCCCGCCGTCGCCCTCTTCGTCGGCCTGTTCTTCCTGCCGGACACTCCTCGCTGGTACATGAGCAAGGGGCGTACGGAAGAGGCGGGCGCCGTGCTGCGGCGCACTCTGCCGGCCGGCGAAGTGGACGACGAGCTGGCCCGTATTGAGCAGGCCCGCACTCTGGAGGCCGACGCCCAGCGCGGCGCCTGGCAGGAGCTGCGTACCCCTTGGGTGCGCCGCATCCTCCTGGTGGGCATCGGCCTGTCGATCGTCCAGCAGATCACCGGCGTCAACGCGGTGATCTACTTCGCCCCGAAGATCCTGCTGACCACGGGGCTGGGCACGAATGCCGCGATCACCGCAACCATTGCGGTCGGCGCGATCTCCGTGATCGCCACCGCGGTCGGCATGTCGCTGATCGACAAGGTCGGCCGCCGCCCGATGCTCATCTGGGGCCTGGCGGGGATGACCGTCTCCCTGGCGCTGCTCGGCGCGTCCTTCCACCTGCCGCAGTCCACGGGCGTCAGTTACCTGGTGCTCGGCCTGATGGTGCTCTACATGGCCTTCATGCAGGCCACGCTGAACACCGGGGTGTGGCTGCTGCTCGCCGAGATGTTCCCCCTGAAGGTGCGGGGGCTGGCCATGGGTGCGGCGGTGTTCGTGATGTGGCTGGTCAATTTCGGGGTGGCGCTGCTCTTCCCGGTGCTGCTGGACGCGGCCGGCGCCGCCACCACGTTCTGGCTCTTCGGCGTCATGTGTGTCCTGTCGCTGGTCTTCTGCAAGCGGTACGCGCCGGAGACCAAGGGGATGGCCCTGGAGGACCTGGAGACCGAGCTGCGGAAGGCGGCCCAGCCCGCCCCTCCCGCAGGGCCGTAGAGCCTCTTCGTGGCCCCTTAGGCGCTCCGTAGGCACCTCCGTAGGCCCTGTTAAGGCGCACCGCCCTTCTCCGTACGGCAACGGCCGTCCGGGCCCGGTCACCGTCGTCACCGTTACGCGGGTCTTCGGTCACAGCCCCTCAACAGCCTGACCCCGCTGCTCAAGGACGTCGTTGCACCGGGCACAGGGTGAGTGATCGCCACGCCGTACGCAGTTCCCCCGCGGGCTCTCTTGGAGCCGCCCTGCGTGCGGCTGAGGGAGGTGCGCAGAACATGACCGACCGGAGGCTCTGGTCGTACAAGGAGATCGCCGCACACATCCGGGTCCAGCCGGACACCGTGCGCTCCTACCGGAAGCACGGCCTGCTGCCACCACCCGACCTTGTGGAGGGCGGTAAGCCGTACTGGTTCGCCGACACCGTACGGGAGTGGGTGACCCGGCGTCCGGGCCACCGGGGGCGGCGCGACCGGGAGGACTGAGCGCGCCGCCAGTCGTCGTCCGTTGTCCGTTCAAGGCCCCGCACCGCCCCGGTGCGGGGCCGTTTCCGTACGGGCGCGCCGCACCGTACGGGCGCCTCGGTACGCGCGCCTCAGTACGGGGCCTCCGCGGTCCCCCGTACCTCCAGCGACGGCTCCACCAGCTGCCGTTCGGCGGGGCGGTCCGGGCGGTCCATGCGGTCCAGCAGGCACCGCGCGGCCCGCCGCCCCACCTCGTAACTGGCGTTGTTCACGGTCGTCAGCCACAGGTGCCGGAGCCGCGCGAGATAGGTGTTGTCGCAGCCGATCAGGGAGAGGTCGCGGGGCACTTCGAGGCCCAGCTCCTGCGCCGCCGAGAGCACGCCGACGGCCGTGATGTCGTTGAACGCGAAGACGGCGGTGGGGCGTTCGACGCCACGCGTGCGGCGGTCCGTACTGCCGAGCAGCCGCACGGCCGCCCGGTAACCGCCCTCTTCGGTCGCGTCACTGGGCGCCATCATCACCCCGTCGTCGAGCCCGTGTGCGCGCATCGCCGCTTCGTAGCCACGCCGGCGCAGCTCGCCGACGCTGCCCTGGCCCATGATGTGGGCGATCCGGCGGTGGCCGAGGCCGATGAGGTGCTCGGTGGCGAGCCTCGCGCCGCGCTCGTCGTCGTTGGCGACGGTGTCCACGCGGGGCAGCCGCGGGTCGTGGGTGCCGGCGACGACGGTGGGCAGCCGCCCGGCGGCCTCCGCGAGCGCGCCGGTGTCCGGCAGCGTGCCCACCGCGACCATGCCGTCCACGCGCAGCTCGGCGAACGTACGGGTGAAGTCCTCCCCGGTGTGCCGGTTGAGCCGGCCGTCGGCCATCAGCATCCGCAGGCCGTGCGCGTGCAATACGGAGTTCAGGCCGTCCAGCAGCTCGACGAACCAGGGGTTGCGCATGTCGTTGAGGAGTACACCCACGGTGTGCGTACGCCTCGCCACGAGGCTGCGTGCCGCGGCGTTGGGCCGGTAGTCCAGCTCCCGTACCGCTTCCAGTACGGCGGCCCGCTTGGCGTCACTGACCTGCGGCGAGCCTCGCAGCACAAGGGAGACCAGCGACTTGGAGACGCCCGCGCGCTCGGCGACGCTGCGGATCGTCGGGGGCGGGGCAGTCACGCCTTCCGGCCGCTCCGCAGGCTCTTTGGACCGTTCCATGGCGCGAAATCCTTCCATTCACCGCACGAACCCGTCAACGCACGGCCGTAATCGCCCTCCCCCAAGGGTTGACACCACTATGTAAGGACATGCAGGGTTCCTGGACAACGATTGGACCGTTCCAAGGAGTGGCAGCAATGAAGCTCGGCCTCATCGGCACCGGCCGCATCGGCGCGTTCCACGCCGAGACCCTGAAGAGCGTCGCCGGCGTGCACGAGATCGTCGTCGCGGACGTGGACGCCGCCCGCGCCCGCGCGCTCGCGGACAAGCTCGGCCTCCAGGCCGCCGCCACCCTCGAGGACATGTACGCGAGCGGCCTGGACGGCGTGGTGATCACCGCCGCCACCAGCGCCCATGCCGCCCTCATCCACCAGGCGCTGGACCATGGAGTCCCGGTCTTCTGCGAGAAGCCGGTGGCCCTGGACGTCCCCGGCACCGTCACCGTCGTCGAGCGTGCGGCCCACAGCCCCGTCCCCGTACAGATCGGCTTCCAGCGCCGCTTCGACGCCGGCTACCACGCCACCCGCGAGGCGCTGCGCTCCGGCGAGCTGGGCTGGCTGCACACCCTCCGAGCCTGCACTTCCGACCAGACGCCGCCCCCGGCCGCGTACATCCCCACCTCCGGCGGCCTCTTCCGCGACTGCTCCATCCACGACTTCGACATCCTGCGCTGGCTGACCGGCCGCGAGGTCGTCTCCGTCTACGCCCAGGGCGCCAACAAGGGCGAGTCCTTCTTCGCCGACGGCGACGACGTGGACACCTGCGCCGCGCTGCTCCGCTTCGACGACGACACCCTCGCCACCGTCACCGCCACCCGCTACAACGGCGCGGGCCACGACGTCCGTCTGGAGGTCTGCGGTTCCAAGGGTGCCCGCTTCGTCGGCCTGGACGACCGCGCCCCGATGCCCACCGCCGAGGCCCGGCTCTCCTGGCAGCAGGCCGCCCCGTACGCGACGTTCATGGAACGTTTCCACGACGCGTACGTCACCGAACTGACCGCCTTCACGGAGGTCGCCGCGGGCCGCGCGGAGAACCCCTGCCCGGCCGCCGACGCCCTCGAAGCGCTCTACATCGCCGAGGCATGCGAGCGCTCCCGCCGCACGGGCGAGCCGGTCCGGATCGCCGACATGCGCGCCTGAGTCCCGCCCCACCGTGCTCGACCTGGGACTCCTCCCCCTGCTCACCCTGGCGGTGGCCGCGCTGCTGGCGGGCTTCTCCAAGACCGCCCTCAGCGGCGTGGCCGCCGTCAGCGTGGCCCTGTTCGCCGCCGTACTACCCGCCAAGGAGTCCACCGGCGCTCTGCTGCCCCTCCTCCTGGTCGGCGACGTCATCGCCGTACGGGCCTACCGCCGGCACGCCGACCGCCCGACCCTGCGCCGCCTCTTCCCCTCCGTCGCCGCGGGCGTCCTCGTGGGCGTCGCGTTCACCGCCCTCGCCGACGACACCCTCATACGCCGCACCATCGGCGCCCTCCTGCTGACCATCACGGCCCACCACCTGTGGCAACGCTGGAGGCGCCGGGACGGCCACGTACGAACCACCGAGCCGGAAGACGGCCCCCGCGCCCGTACCGCCCTCCGCACCCCGCTCTACGGCCTCATGGCCGGCTTCGCCACCATGGTCGCCAACGCGGGCGGCCCGGCGATGTCCCTCTACCTGCTCGCCTCAGGACTCGGCATGCTCGGCTTCCTCGGCACGGCGGCCTGGTTCTTCTTCCTGGTGAACGCCTTCAAGCTGCCCTTCAGCGCCGGCCTCGGCCTGCTCACCCCGCACACCCTCCTGCTCGACGCGGCCCTCCTCCCCGCCCTCCTCCTCGGCGCCCACCTCGGCCGCCGCACCATCCCCCACCTCAACCAACCCCTCTTCACCCGCCTCACCCTCCTCCTGACCACGGCTGCGGCACTGAATCTGCTGCGTTGAGCGGGCGGCGAGACGCCGCAAAACCAGGTGCTGGGCCAGGGCCGTCGCGCCGCAGACCGCGGTGGAGAGGCCGAGGCTCAGGGCGAGGGCGGGGACGAGGGAGCTGGTGGCCGTGACGCCGAGGTAGCCGAGGCCGACCGAGTACGAGGCCCAGAGCGTCTCGGCAATCGCGCAGCCGAGGAAATAACGCCGTACGGGATACCGGACCACTCCGGTGGCGAGCGCCCCGGCGACCCGCCCCGCCGGGAGGAAGCGGACGCCCGCCACGAAGGGCACGCCGTACCGGTCGATCAGCAGGGTCGTACGCTCCAGGAACAACCGGCGCCGCGCGCTGCGGCCCATCCACCGCCGCGCCGGCCCCCCGAATCTCCGTGCCACCAAATGCAGCACCAGATCTCCCACCACCGCGCTCCCGGCGACGACCAGGAGGACGACGGGGAGGTGGAGGGTTCCGCGGGCGGAGAGGGTGCCGGACCAGGCGAGGAGGGCGGCGTTGGGCAGCAGTGGTGGGGCGGTGGTCAAGGCCAGCAGTGCGTAGATGGCGAGGGCGTTCACGGTGGCCCCGGTTCTTCGGTCCGGCGTTCCTGTGTCCTTCCAGGCTGACTCCATCCCGGCGGCATGGCCAATTCCGTAGGGTTCGGGTGGGTTTTTCGTCGGCGGAGCGGGATACCCGTGCATTCATACCCCCTAGGGGTATAAAGTGGAACGTGGAACACCAACCGTCACCCCGGCACTAGGAGAATCCCATGTCCGCACCGGCCGACCAGTCCGTCACCACCACCTACAAGGTCACCGGCATGACCTGCGGTCACTGTGAGGGCGCCGTGAAGCAGGAGATCTCCGAGATCGCCGGTGTCAGCTCGGTCGCGGCGGCCGCCGCGACCGGCCTCGTCACCGTCGTCTCGCAGGCCCCGCTCGACGAGGAGGCCGTGCGCGCCGCCGTCGACGAGGCCGGCTACGAGCTCGTGGGCCAGGCCTGACCCCCATGCCGGACACAGCCGTACAGGCGCAGGTCGAGCTGGCCATCGGCGGCATGACCTGCGCCTCGTGCGCCGCGCGCGTGGAGAAGAAGCTCAACCGTATGGAGGGCGTGACCGCCACCGTCAATTACGCAACGGAGAAGGCGCGGGTCGCGTATGAGCCGGGCGTCGAGATCGCCGATCTGATCGCCACGGTGGAGCGGACCGGGTACACGGCGCGCGAGCCGGAGCCCGAGCCGGAGCCGGCCGCCCCCGCGCCGGGCGCACACGAGGAGAAGGAAGCCGGAGCCCAGGAGGGGCCCGACAGTGCCCTGGCGGCGCTGCGCCAGCGGCTGCTCGTCTCGGCCGTGCTCGCCGCGCCGGTGATCGCGTTGTCGATGATTCCTGTACTGCAGTTCGACAACTGGCAGTGGCTGTGTCTGACGCTGGCCGCGCCGGTCGTCGTGTGGGGCGGGTACCCCTTCCACCGCGCCGCCTGGACGAACCTGCGGCACGGCGCCGCCACGATGGACACGCTGGTCTCCCTCGGGACGCTGGCCGCGTTCGGCTGGTCGCTGTGGGCGCTGTTCTTCGGGCACGCCGGGATGCCGGGGATGCGGCACGGCTTCGATCTGACGGCCCGGCACGGGGACGGCTCGTCCGCGATCTACCTGGAGGCGGCGGCCGGGGTCACCGCGTTCCTGCTGCTCGGGCGCTATCTGGAGGCCCGTTCCAAGCGGAAGGCGGGCGCGGCGCTGCGCGCGCTGATGGACCTGGGCGCCAAGGACGTGGCCGTCCTCCGGGACGGGCGCGAGACGCGCGTCCCCGTGGACCGGCTGGCCGTCGGCGACCGGTTCGTCGTACGGCCCGGGGAGAAGATCGCCACCGATGGGACGGTGGTGGACGGCACCTCGGCCGTGGACGCCTCGATGCTCACCGGCGAGTCCGTACCGGTCGACGTGGCGCCGGGCGACGCGGTGACCGGCGCGACCGTGAACACCGCGGGGCGGCTCGTCGTCGAGGCCACCCGCATCGGCGCGGACACCCGGCTCGCGCGGATGGCGCGGCTCGTGGAGGACGCGCAGAGCGGCAAGGCGGAAGCGCAGCGGCTCGCGGACCGGATCTCGGCCGTCTTCGTGCCGGTGGTACTGGTGATCGCTCTCGCGACGCTCGTCGTGCGGCTGCTGGTGACGGGCGATGCCACCGCCTCGTTCACGGCGGCGGTCGCGGTCCTGATCATCGCCTGCCCGTGCGCGCTGGGGCTGGCCACGCCGACCGCGCTGATGGTCGGTACGGGCCGGGGCGCCCAGCTCGGCATTCTGATCAAGGGCCCGGAGGTACTGGAGTCCACGCGCCGGGTCGACACGGTCGTCCTGGACAAGACCGGCACGGTCACCACCGGGCGGATGAGTTTGTACGAGGCGGTCCCGGCGGCGGACACGGACGAGGAGGCCCTGCTGCGGCTCGCCGGGGCCCTGGAGCATGCCTCGGAGCATCCGGTGGCCCGGGCGATCGCGGAGGGCGCACAGAAGCGCGTGGGGGAGCTTCCGGCGGTCGAACGCTTCGATAACGTCGCGGGCCTGGGCGTACGCGGCACGGTGGACGGCCACGAGGTCGTCGTGGGCCGCGAGCGCCTGCTGGCCGCCGCGGAGGGTTACGCGCTCCCCGCCGAGCTCGCCGACGCCCGGGACCGGGCCGAGGCCGCGGGCCGTACAGCCGTCCTGGCCGCCTGGGACGGACGAGTACGCGGTGTACTGTCCGTCGCCGACACCGTGAAGGACGGCAGTACGGAGGCGGTCGCGCGGCTGCGGGCGCTCGGGCTGGCCCCGGTACTGCTCACCGGCGACAACAAGGCCGTCGCGGCGAGCGTCGCCCGCGCGGTCGGCATCGATCCGGACCAGGTGTTCGCCGAGGTCATGCCGGAGGACAAGGTCGCGGTGGTACAGCGGCTGCAGGAGCGGGGCCGGTCGGTCGCGATGGTCGGGGACGGCGTGAACGACGCCGCCGCGCTCGCCCGCGCCGATCTGGGCCTGGCCATCGGTACGGGTACCGACGCGGCCATCGAGGCCGCCGATCTCACCCTCGTCCGCGGGGACCTCCGGGTCGCGGCCGACGCCATCCGGCTCGCCCGGCGCACCCTGGGAACGATCAAGGGCAATCTGTTCTGGGCGTTCGGCTACAACGTCGCGGCCATCCCGCTCGCGGTGGCCGGGCTGCTCGACCCGATGATCGCGGGGGCGGCGATGGCGTTCTCGTCGGTCTTCGTGGTGACGAACAGCCTGCGGCTGCGGTCCTTCACGTAGGAGACTCTGCGGGGCGGCGGGCCCACGTTCTGCAACGGAGCTCCCGGGATGCGCACAGGGCCCCGGGAGTTCCCGTTCTCCGCCAGTAACTGGGTGGGGTTCTTCACCTGATTGGGGACCTTCACACAGTTCTCACAACCAGCACCGTACCCATACACTGGGGCCCCGATCTCCTGACAGGGCTCCTTGACCGTATTCGCCCGATATGGCAAGAGACCCAGATCACAGAGGTTCGGACGTAACCATTCGAGGGGGTCGTGAGTCTAACCGTGCAGTACAAGCACCCCGGCGGGGCTTGTACTAGGCAACCGGACCGGTCTTGGGGGACTTCGTCCGGTACGCGTGGCCGGGGCGACGTGCCCGGGGAGCTTTGAGCGGCCCTCCCGTACGTGCGCGTCCCGGCAGCTCGCGCAACGCAGTAGAGCAGGGTGCCCTCAATGGACGCCCGGACGGATCCCGTGGGGGGAATCCGACCCGGGAAAGGGAAGCGCCCCCCGCTCCGGACCCGTGGGGGGATCTGGAGCGAGGGGCGCTTTCCGCTTTGTACGCCGGTTTCGCGGGCGGCCTTCGCGGCCTGCGAGTCGGCTTTCACGGCTGGCCTGCGCGGCCCGCGAGTCGGCTCACGGCCGGCTTTCGCGGCCCGCGCGGCGGGTCCTGGCCGGCCCGCACCTGCGGGCCGGTGGACAGTAAGCCTCGTGTCAGCGCTGCTCGACCGGGATGAAGTCGCGCTCGACCACGCCGGTGTAGATCTGGCGCGGACGGCCGATCCGGGAGCCGGGCTCCTTGATCATCTCGTGCCACTGGGCGATCCAGCCGGGGAGCCGGCCGAGCGCGAAGAGCACGGTGAACATCTCGGTCGGGAAGCCCATGGCCCGGTAGATCAGACCGGTGTAGAAGTCCACGTTCGGGTAGAGCTTGCGCTCGACGAAGTAGTCGTCGGCCAGCGCGTGCTCTTCCAGCTTCAGGGCGATGTCCAGCAGCTGGTCGGACTTGCCGAGCGCCGAGAGGACGTCGTGCGCCGCCGCCTTGATGATCTTCGCCCGGGGGTCGAAGTTCTTGTAGACGCGGTGCCCGAAGCCCATGAGCTTCACGCCGTCTTCCTTGTTCTTCACCTTGCGGATGAAGGTGTCGACGTCACCGCCGTCGCGCTGGATGCCTTCCAGCATCTCCAGCACGGACTGGTTCGCACCGCCGTGCAGGGGGCCCCACAGCGCGTTGATGCCGGCCGAGATCGAGGCGAAGAGGTTCGCCTGCGAGGAGCCGACCAGGCGCACGGTCGAGGTCGAGCAGTTCTGCTCGTGGTCGGCGTGCAGGATCAGCAGCTTGTCCAGGGCGCTGGTGACGACCGGGTCCAGGTCGTACTCGGCGGCGGGCACCGAGAAGGTCATGCGCAGGAAGTTCTCGACGTAGCCGAGGTCGTTGCGCGGGTAGACGACCGGGTGGCCGACCGACTTCTTGTACGCGTACGCCGCGATCGTCGGCAGCTTGGCCAGCAGCCGGATGCTGGAGAGGTAGCGCTGCTGCTCGTCGAACGGGTTGTGGCTGTCCTGGTAGAAGGTGGACAGCGCGCTGACGACCGAGGACAGCATCGCCATCGGGTGGGCGTCCCGCGGGAAGCCGTCGTAGAAGCGCTTGACGTCCTCGTGGAGCAGCGTGTGGTAAGTGATGTCCTCCTTGAAGGAGGACAGCTCGTCGACGGTCGGCAGCTCGCCATTGATGAGCAGGTACGCGGTCTCGATGAACGTGCTGCGCTCTGCGAGCTGCTCGATCGGGTAGCCGCGGTACCGGAGAATGCCCGCCTCACCGTCGAGATAGGTGACCGCGGATTTATACGCAGCAGTGTTGCCGTAACCGGAATCCAGGGTCACCAGACCGGTCTGTGCGCGCAGCTTCGAGATGTCGAAGCCCTTGTCGCCGACGCTGCTGTCGACGACCGGGTAGGTGTATTCGCCGTCCCCGTAACGCAGTACTACAGAGTTGTCGCTCACGTCATCCCTCACCGACGTTGTGCCTCTTCTTCGAGGTGCCCTGACTGCCTATACCTTCCCCCATTTGGACCTTGGATGTGCACTCGGGGTCGGCCATAGGGCCCTAAGGCGGCACTCAGTGCCGCCCAGCTGCCCATCTTGCGCCCCTTCGCCCCAATGGGGAAAGGGGTGACACCTCACATCGTGCCGCCAAGCCGGTGATCCAGCGCGGTATGCCTGCGACCCGCCGATATCGTCCGCACGGCCTGGCCCAGGGCCTTGCGCGACCCCACCAGCACCACCAATCGCTTTGCCCGGGTAACCGCCGTATAGAGCAGATTGCGCTGCAGCATCATCCACGCCCCTGTCGTGACGGGAATCACCACTGCCGGGTACTCACTTCCCTGCGAACGGTGGATCGTCACGGCGTACGCGTGCGCCAGCTCGTCCAGCTCGTCGAAGTCGTACGGAACCTCCTCGTCCTCGTCGGTCAGCACGGTCAGCCGCTGGTCCTCGACGTTCAGGGCCGTGACCACTCCCACCGTGCCGTTGAAGACGCCATTGGCGCCCTTCTCGTAGTTGTTACGGATCTGGGTGACCTTGTCGCCGACGCGGAAAACCCGGCCGCCGAAGCGGCGCTCGGGGAGGTCGGGGCGGGCCGGGGTGACCGCCTGCTGCAGCAGACCGTTCAGGGCCCCCGCTCCGGCCGGGCCGCGGTGCATCGGAGCCAGCACCTGTACGTCCCTCCGGGGATCGAGGCCGAACTTCGCCGGGATCCGGTGGGCCGCAACATCGACCGTCAGCCGCCCGGCCTCCTCGGTGTCCTCCTGCGGGAAGAGGAAGAAGTCGGGCATCCCGGTCGTGATCGGCAGCGTCCCGGCGTTGATCCGGTGCGCGTTGGTCACCACGCCCGAATGCTGCGCCTGCCGGAAGATCCGGGTCAGCCGTACGGCCGGCACCGGGCTGCCGTCCGTGAGCAGGTCGCGCAGTACCTCCCCGGCCCCTACGGACGGCAGCTGGTCCACATCGCCCACGAGGAGCAGATGGGCGCCCGGCGGCACGGCCTTGATGAGCTTGTTGGCGAGCAGCAGGTCCAGCATCGACGCCTCGTCGACCACCACGAGGTCGGCGTCCAGCGGACGGTCCTGGTCGTACGCGGCGTCCCCACCGGGCTTCAGCTCCAGCAGCCGGTGCACCGTGGCGGCCTCCGCGCCGGTCAGCTCGGCCAGCCGCTTGGCGGCCCGCCCCGTCGGCGCCGCGAGCAGGACCTTCGCCTTCTTGGCGCGCGCCAGCTCCACCACCGAGCGGACCGTGAAGGACTTGCCGCAGCCCGGGCCGCCGGTGAGCACCGCGACCTTCTCGGTCAGCGCCAGCTTCACCGCCGCCTCCTGCTCGGGCGCCAGCTTCGCTCCCGTACGGTCCGCGAGCCACGCCAGCGCCTTGTCCCAGGGCACGTCGTGGAAGGCCGGCATCCGATCCTCCGCGGCCCGCAGCAGCCGCCGCAGCCGCCCGGCCAGGGACAGCTCGGCGCGGTGGAAGGGGACGAGGTACACGGCCGTGACGGGCTCGCCGCCGTCCGGGGCGGGGACGGTCTCCCGTACGACGCCCTCCGGGTCCTCGGCCAGCTCCGCCAGGCAGTCGATGACCAGCCCCGTGTCCACCTGGAGCAGCTTCACGGAGTCGGCGATCAGCTGCTCCTGGGGCAGGAAGCAGTGCCCCTGGTCGGTGGACTGGGACAGCGCGTACTGCAGGCCGGCCTTCACCCGCTCGGGACTGTCGTGCGGGATGCCCACCGACTGGGCGATGCGGTCGGCGGTCAGGAAGCCGATGCCCCAGACGTCGGCGGCGAGGCGGTACGACTGATTCCGTACGACGGAGATGGACGCGTCGCCGTACTTCTTGTAGATCCGCACCGCGATGGAGGTGGACACGCCGACGCCCTGGAGGAAGACCATGACCTCCTTGATGGCCTTCTGCTCCTCCCAGGCCGCGCCGATCATTTTCGTCCGCTTCGGACCGAGGCCCGGCACTTCGATGAGGCGCTTCGGCTCCTTCTCGATGACATCGAGGGTGTCCGTGCCGAAGTGCTCGGTGATCCGGTCGGCGATCCGCGGGCCGATGCCCTTGATCAGGCCGGAGCCGAGATAGCGGCGGATGCCCTGCACGGTGGCGGGCAGGACCGTGCGGTAGTTCTCGACCGTGAACTGGCGGCCGTACTGGGGATGGGAGCCCCAGCGTCCCTCCATGCGCAGCGACTCCCCCGGCTGGGCACCGAGCAGCGCCCCGACCACCGTGAGCAGATCATTGCCGCCGCGGCCGGTGTCGACGCGCGCGACGGTGTAGCCGTTGTCCTCGTTGGCGTACGTGATCCGCTCCAGGACGCCTTCGACGACGGCCTGGCCGGGTGGGTTGTTCGGGCCTCCCCCGCGCGTTCGCTGCATGGAACCGAAGGTACCGCCGGGGTCGGACATCGCCGGGGGCCTGTGGACAACCCGGCGGCCGGGCCTGTGGGTTGTCCACAGGCCGGATGTGTCGACTGGACATTTCGAGGGGCCCGGCGTATTGCCGGGCCCCTCGGTCCCCCCTCGGGTTCCCCCCTTTTCATCGCCGCCCGACCTTCCCCCGGATCTCCCCCGCTGTCAGGCACCGATGTCCAGTACGACCTCCAAAGGGCCGGAACGGTTGCGTGGTTCCGCCCCTCTTTCGGCGCAGTTCGCATCGCGGCCCGCGCCCGTACGCACGGCGCACACGGCGCGTTCAGCCGAGCCCCCGGGCTCCCTTGCGCGCGCCTGCCTCACTCTGGGCTCAGTACGTGCTTCCGGTAACGGGCGATCACCTCGGCCAGTACCTCGGCCCCGTCCCGCTCCCACAGGCCCGGGTTGAAGATCTCGACCTCGATGGGCCCGTCGTGTCCCGCAGCTTCGGTCCGTTCGCGGAACCACCTCAGGTCCACCGCCCCGTCCCCGAGCTGCCCCCGGCCGAGCAGTACCCCTTCGGGCAGCGGGGTCACCCAGTCGGCGAGCTGGAATGCCGCGAGCCGCCCGCCGCGCCCCGCCCGTTCGATCCCCTCTCCAACCGTGTCGTCCCACCACAGGTGGTACGTGTCCACGACCACCCCCACCTGCTCCGCGGGGAACCGCTCGGCGAGGTCCAGCGCCTGGGCGAGCGTGGAGACGACGCAGCGGTCCGATGCGTACATCGGGTGCAGCGGCTCGATCGCCAGCCGTACGCCCCGCTCGGCGGCGTACGGCCCCAGCTCGGCCAGCGCCTCGGCGACCCGCTCCCGGGTCCCGTGCAGGTCCCGGCTGCCGGGCGGCAGGCCACCGGACACCAGGACGAGGGTGTCCGTCCCGAGGGTCGCGGCCTCGTCGAGCGCCGCCCGGTTGTCGTCGAGCGCGACGGCGCGCTCCTGGGGGTCGGCCGCGGTGAAGAAGCCGCCGCGGCACAGGCTGGTGACGGTCAGTCCCGCTTCCCGCATGAGCTTGGCGGCCGCGTCGACGCCGTACTTCTGTACGGGCTCGCGCCACAGTCCCACGTGGCGCAGCCCGGCCGCCGCGCAGCCGTCCGCCAGCTCGGGCAGCGACCACTGCTTGACCGTCTCCTGGTTGAGGCTCAGTCGCGCGAGGTCGTCGCTGTGATTGGGGTGCGTGCGGTCGTCGTCCTTCGTACCGCGACCGGTCATGCGTCTCCTCCGAGTACGGCGGTCAGCTGCGCCATCCGGTGCCGGGCCAGGTCGGGGTCCGGGAACAGGCCGAGCCCGCCCGCCAGTTCGTACGCCCGGCGCAGGTGCCGCAGCGAGCGGACCGACTGCAGGCCACCGGCCATCGTGAAGTGCGACTGGTGGCCCGAGAGCCAGGCCAGGAAGACGACGCCCGTCTTGTAGTAGCGGGTCGGCGCTTCGAAGAGGTGCCGGGCCAGCTCCACAGTGGGGTCCAGGACCTTGTGGAACGCGGCGGTGTTCCCGGTGTCCAGCAGGCGCACGGCCTCGGCGGCCAGCGGGGCGAGCGGGTCGAAGACGCCCAGCAGGGCGTGGCTGAAGCCGCGTTGGTCGCCCGCGATCAGTTCGGGGTAGTGGAAGTCGTCGCCCGTGTAGCAGCGCACGCCGTTCGGCAGCCGGCGGCGCAGCGCCACCTCTCGGTCCGCGTCGAGCAGCGAGACCTTCACGCCGTCGACCTTGTCCGGGTGCTCGGCGATGATCTGCAGGAACGTCTCGGTGGCCGCGTCGAGACCGTCGCTGCCCCAGTAGCCCTCCAGCGCCGGGTCGAACATCGGGCCGAGCCAGTGCAGGATGACCGGCTCGCTGCTCTGCCGGAGCAGGTGCCCGTACACCTCCGCGTACGCCTCGGGCCCGGCCGCGACCGCCGCCAGCTGCCGCGACGCCATCAGGATCGGCTGTCCGCCGGCCTCCTCCACGAGGGCGAGCTGCTCCTCATAGGCGGCGCGCACCTCCGCCAGCCCCGCCTCCCTCGGCGGGAGCTGGTCGGTGCCCACGCCGCAGGCGATCCGGCCGCCCACCGCCCTGGCCTCGGCGGCCGACCGCCGGATCAGCTCGGCGGCGGTCGCCCAGTCCAGGCCCATGCCGCGCTGCGCGGTGTCCATGGCCTCCGCGACGCCCAGACCGTGCGACCACAGGTGGCGCCGGAAGGCGAGGGTGGCGTCCCAGTCCAGTACGGCCGGGCCGTCCGGGGTGGTGTCGGCATACGGGTCGGCGACGACGTGCGCGGCGGCGAAGACGGTACGGGAGGTGAAGGGGACCTCCGCGCCTACGGGCGCAGCGCTCACAGGCGTGGTTCCGGACGTCGCCGGCGCGGCTTCGGACGCGGCGCTCACAGGCTCAGCTCCGGTACGTCCAGGCGGCGTCCTTCTTGCGCCGAGCGGATGCCCAGTTCGGCGAGGTGCACGCCACGCGCGCCCGCCATGAGGTCCCACCGCCACGGCTCGTCGAGCACCACGTGGCGCAGGAAGAGCGCCCACTGCTCCTTGAAGCCGTTGTCGAACGTCTCGTTGTCGGGCACCTCCTGCCACTGCGCCCTGAAGTCCTCCGTGGCCGGCAGGTCCGGATTCCAGACCGGCTTGGGGGTCGCGGAGCGGTGCTGGACCCGGCAGCGGCGCAGGCCCGCGACGGCCGACCCCTCCGTGCCGTCCACCTGGAACTCGACCAGCTCGTCCCGGTTGACGCGCACCGCCCAGGAGGAGTTGATCTGCGCGACGGCGCCGCCCGCCAGCTCGAAGATCCCGTACGCGGCATCGTCGGCGGTCGCCTCGTACGGCTTCCCGGCCTCGTCCCAGCGGCGCGGGATGTGGGTGGCCAGCTGGGCCTGGACGGTGCGTACCGGCCCGAACAGCTCGTGCAGTACGTACTCCCAGTGCGGGAACATGTCCGTCGCGATGCCGCCGCCGTCCTCGGCCCGGTAGTTCCACGACGGGCGCTGCGCCTCCTGCCAGTCGCCCTCGAAGACCCAGTAGCCGAACTCGCCCCGTATGGACAGGATGCGTCCGAAGAAGCCGCCCTCGATGAGCCGCTTCAGCTTCAGCAGGCCCGGCAGGAAGATCTTGTCCTGGACGACGCCGTGCTTGATGCCGGCGGCGTGGGCCAGCCGCGCCAGTTCGAGCGCACCGGCAAGCCCGGTGGCGGTGGGCTTCTCCACGTAGAGGTGCTTGCCCGCGGCGATCGCCTTCTTGACGGCCTCCTCGCGGGCCGCGGTGACCTGCGCGTCGAAGTAGATGTCGATGCTGTCGTCGGCCAGCACCGCGTCCAGATCGGTGGACCACTCCGTGAGGCCGTGCCGGTCGGCCATCGCCGCGAGCTTGTGCTCCGCGCGGCCGACCAGGACCGGTTCGGGCCAGATCACCGTGCCCCCGCCCACGTCCAGGCCGCCCTGCTCGCGCAGGGCGAGGATCGAGCGGAGCAGGTGCTGGCGGTAGCCCATGCGCCCGGTCACGCCGTTCATGGCGATCCGTACGGTCTTGCGTGTCACAACCCGACCCCTCACATCAACCGGTGGTATCGGTCGCGGCCCACGTGGTCCGCGAACGGACAAGCGCACGGAAAGCACCGACGAAGGCGCGCGGCGCCCAGCGCCCGGAGTTGGTCACCCGGTCACGCATAGAAAGCGCTTTCCATCGCGAGAGAAGCTAGCCTGCGACGCGAGGCGCCACAAGAGGGGCGACGCCGTACGTGGCGCCGCAGGAAGGGGGACGGGGAGCGATATGGCCGTGACACTGGCGGACGTCGCCGCGCGGGCGGGAGTCTCGGCGGCGACCGTCTCACGCGTGCTGAACAGCAACTATCCGGTGGCCAAGGCCACCCGCGACCGGGTGCTGCGGGCGGTCGCGGAACTGGAGTACGTCGCGAACGGACCGGCCAGCGCGCTCGCCGCGGCCACCTCCGACCTGGTGGGCATCCTCGTCAACGATGTCGCCGACCCGTTCTTCGGCATCCTCGCGAGCGCGGTGCAGTCGGAGATGAGCGGCGACGGCACCTCCGGTGGCGAGAAGCTCGCCGTGGTCTGCAACACCGGCGGCTCCCCGGAGCGCGAGCTGACCTACCTCACGCTGCTGCACCGCCAGCGGGCCGGTGCCGTGGTACTGACCGGCGGCGCGACCGAGGACCCCGCGCATACGGCCGCGTTGGCGGCCCGTGTGGCGCGGCTGTCCGCGGCGGGGACTCAGGTGGTGCTGTGCGGGCGTCCGCCCCTGGCGGTGGGGGTGGTGGGGTCGGGTGACGGGGCGCCGGTGGCGGGGTCGGCGGGGGGCCTGGGCTCGGTGGAGGGCCGGGCTGCCTCGACTCCCGCTGCTTCCTCGGCTTCCGGTGCCGACGCCGGGCCTGCTCCGCTGACCGTCGCGTTCGACAACCGGGGCGGTGCGCGGTCGCTGACCGAGCACCTGGTCGCCCTCGGCCACCGCCGCATCGGATGCGTCGCGGGCCCCGAGGGGCTCACCACCACCCGGCACCGGCTGGAGGGCCACCGCGCCGCCCTCGCGGCGCACGGCATCGAGGACATGCCCGGCCGCACGGTCCACGGCGCCTACGACCGGGCCTCCGGCTACGCGGCGGCCCACGAACTCCTCCGGCGGGACGAGGGTCTGACCGCCGTCGTCGCGGCCAATGACACGGTCGCGCTCGGCGTCTGCGCCGCGTTGCGCGAGCACGGGCGGCGGGTCCCCGAGGACGTCTCGGTCGTCGGCTTCGACGACCTGCCCTTCAGCATGGACGCGGTGCCGGCGCTGACGACCGTCCGGCTGCCGCTGGCCGAGGCCGGCGCACGGGCCGGCCGGCTGGCGATGGGCCGGGAGCCGGCGCCGGCGGACGGCGTGGTGCTGCTTTCATCCGAATTGGTGATACGCAAGTCGACGGCTCCGCCCTATTCTTGACTCAGTCAAGGTTTTTGGGGGATGCCATGACCGTCCAGGAATTCCGCCGCTTCAACCGCTTCTACACCAACTTCATCGGCGCGCTCGATTACGGCCGCCATCTCTACAGTCCGTACACGCTCACCGAGGCCCGGCTGCTGTACGAGCTCGCCAACAGCCCTGGTCAGGTGGACGCCGCGGACCTGCGCGTCACGCTCTCCCTGGACGCCGGGTATCTCAGCCGTCTCCTCGGGAAGTTCGAGGAGAGGGAGCTGATCACCACCGGCCGGTCGGAGGAGGACTCCCGACGCCGGCGCGTCACGCTCACCCCGCATGGCCGGGAAACGGCGTCCACCCTGGAGGAGCGGTCGCAGGACAGCGCCGGCCGACTCCTGGAACAGCTGCCCGGGCCCGACCGTGCCCGGCTGGTGGAGTCCATGACGACAATCCGCGAGCTGCTCGGCGACGCGGCCCCATCGGACACCGGTCCGGAGCCCCCGCCCACCGCCCGTCCCGGGCCGGCGTCGGACCAGGTGACCCTGCGGACCACGCGCCCCGGCGACCTCGGCTGGATGGTGCAGCGCAACGCCGAGCTCTACGCCCGCGAGTACGGCTTCGACCTCTCCTACGAAGCGCTGGTGGCCCACATCGTCGCCGAGTTCGCCGACCACTTCGACCCACGCTGGGACCGCGCCTGGATCGCCGAACTGAACGGCAAACCGGCGGGCCAGGTGATGTGCGTCCGCGACCGGGCGGACGAGGGGGCACGGGCCGATGGCGAGGACGAGAGCGGAGGCGGGACGAAGACGGAAAGCGGAGGCGAAACTGGGGACGGGGGTGAGCGGAGCGGTCGGCGGGAGCGGATACGCAGGGCTCGGCTGCGGTTGCTGCTCGTGGAGCCCGAGGCCCGCGGTCACGGCATCGGTGGGCGGCTGGTGGCGGCCTGCGCGGACTTTGCCCGGGACGCCGGGTACGAGGAGCTGGTGCTGTGGACCAACAGCGTCCTGACGTCCGCCCGACGGATCTACGAGCGGGCCGGGTTCGAGCTGGTCGCCGAGCGGCCGCACCACAGTTTCGGACAGGACCTGGTCGGGCAGGACTGGCGACTGCGGCTGTGAGTCGTCGGCCGAGACGGTGAACCACCGGCTGAGATTGTGGGCCGTGGCTGCGGCGGTGAGTCGTCGACTGAGACGGTGAACCACCGGCTGGGGCTGTGAGCCTTGGCCACGGCGGTGAGGCGCAGGCTGGGGCTGTGGGCCATGGCTGCGGTCGTGAGTTGTCGGCTGGGGCTGTGGGTCGTGGCTTCGGTTGCGGGTCGTTGGCCGGCGGTGCGGTGGGGGCGGTTGGAGGTTCGGTTCTTCGTGACGGGCTGGGAAAGGTAGGGCTGTAGGGCTATGCGATTCGCCTTCTCGACGTTGGGCGTGCCCGGGATGACGGTACGGGACGTGGCCGGGCTTGCTGCCGGTGCCGGATACCACGGGGTGGAGCTGCGCGCCCATCCGGAGGAACCGGTGCATACGGGCCTCGGTCCCGGCGAACGTGCCGAGGTCGCCCGGGTGTTCGCGGACGCCGGGGTGGAGGTCCTCACCATCGCGGGGTACGCGAAGGTCGCCGAGGCGCAGGACTCGGCGGGCGAGGCGGCGCTCGCGGACGAGTTGGCGGGGCTGGTCGGCCTCGCGGCGGATGTGGGCGCGTCGTACGTACGGGTGTTCCCCGGTGCGGGTGATCGGCCGGCCGCGGAGGCCGACGCGGACGCCGCCCGGCGGCTCGGGGCCATCGCGCCGCTTGCCGCGGACCGCGGGGTGTCCGTGCTGCTGGAGACGCACGACTCGCACCGTACGGGGGCCGCGGCGGCGCGCGTGGTCGGTCCGGTGGGGCACGGGTCGGTCGGGGCGCTGTGGGACGTGTTGCACACCTGGCTCGGCGGTGAGGATCCGGCCGCCACACAGGCCGTGCTCGCTCCTCAGCTGGGCTATGTCCAGGTCAAGGACGTTGCCTCGGCCGAGGACACGACGCCGCTGCCGCTCGGCGCCGGGGTGCTCCCGCTGGCCGACTGCCTCGGCGCGCTCGTCGGGGACGGTTGGGACGGCTGGCTGTGCTGGGAGTACGAGAAGCGGTGGTACCGGGACGCACCCGGGCTCCCCGACCTGCTCCGCCCCGGCCGCGAACATCTGGAGCAGCTCCTGACCACCTTGGGGAGGTGAGGACGGAAGAGGGAGGACGGAGGAGGGAGGGCGGGGGCGGAAGACGGAGGACGAGGCCGGGGAAGTAGCGGTAAGAGCTGTGCCCAAGGGCGTCGGGGCGGCCCCCTGAAGACCCTCGGGGGCCTCGGGCGGTCCCCGGGCGGCGTTAGGCGGTACTCGGGCGGCCGTTGCGCGGAGCTCGGGCGGCCGTTACGCGGGCCTCGGGTGGTCGTTGGGTGGTCCACCGTGTGCCAGTAGTACCAATCTGTACCAACCTTGCGGGGTGGGGCGGTTCCGGGGAACCCAGGGCGTTGTCGGTCCGTCACATCGACGTACTGCCGGTGAGTCTCCGCAAAGCGGTGTCGGCCTCGCTGCTGGCTGCGTCGCTGACCACCCTCTCCACCGCCTGCGGCCGGCAGCACACCGCCACCGGCGCACCCCCCTCCTCACGCGCCGGTGGCGGATCTCCTCCCGGACCGACCGCCGTTCGGGGTCACCTCCGCCCAGGCCCACCGCCGCGCCCGCGCCTCGCCGCCCCCGCGCGGCCTTCCCCCTACCCCCAGTCGCCTGATCACCCGGTTGGGGCTGGGGCATTGACCGGTGATTGTTTTCCGGATATCCGTGTCTCCTTGGCAGTTTCCTTCAATACGCCTATATGACAGGGACTGGGCGGGTGGGAGCGGTTGTGCCACGCCGCTCCGGCCGTGCGGTGCCACCGGCGCTGAGGAAGTCGCCGAGGAGTCATCGAGGAAGCCTCCTAGGAGCCCTCCGGAAGGAGCGCACATGCACTCCAGACGTACCGCTCGCCCCAGCCCTGCCGACCGCCCCAGCCGATCCGATCGCCCCAGAGCCACCGACCGCTCCGCCCCCGCCGATCCGTCCGGCCGCGCCGATAGGCCGGACCCCGCCGCCCCCTCCGGCTGCGCCGATCGGCCCGGCCCCGCCGCACCGTCCGCACCCTCCGGCCGCGCCGATCGATCCGACCCGACCGCACCCTCCGATCGGCCCAGCCCCGCCACCCCCTCCGGCCGCGCCGATCGGTCCGCCCCCGCCGCACCCTCCGTGCCCACCACCCCCACCGATCCCCCCGCCCCCGCCGACCGCTCCAGGCGGGCCGTCCTCACCGCTGCCGCTGCTGCGGCGACGGTCGCGGCTGCGGGGCGGGTCACCGGTGATACCGCGTATGCCGCGTCCGGGACGCCGGGGCGGGACGTTAGGGACCGGTTGCGGGGGCTCATTGGGCGGATGAGTCTTGAGGAGAAGGTGGGGCAGCTCTTTGTGATGCGGGTGTACGGGCACTCCGCCACCGCGCCCGATCCCGCCGACGTCGAGGCCAATCGCAAGGAGATCGGCGTCTCCAACGCCGCCGAGCTGATCGCCAAGTACCACATCGGCGGCATCATTTACTTCTCCTGGGCGCACAACACCCGCGACCCGCGCCAGATCGCCGACCTCTCGAATGGCATCCAGAAGGCGGGCGCCGCTCAGCGCGTTCCCGTTCCGCTGATCATCGCCACGGACCAGGAACACGGGATAGTGGCCAGGATCGGCGCGCCCGCCACGCTCTTCCCCGGGGCGATGGCCCTGGCCGCGGGCGGCTCGCGGGAGGACGTGGAGACGGTCGGCCGGATTGCCGGTGCCGAGCTGTACGCCATGGGCATCCGTCAGGACTACGCGCCCACCGCCGACGTGAACGTCAACCCGGCGAATCCGGTGATCGGCGTGCGGTCGTTCGGGGCCGACCCCAAGGCGGTGGCCCGGTTCGTCGCCGCTGAAGTGAAGGGGTATCAGGGGGCCGGCGTGGCCGCGACCGCCAAGCACTTCCCCGGGCACGGCGACACCGACACCGACAGCCACGTCGGGCTGCCGACCATTCACCACACCGCCGAGGAGTGGGAGCGGCTGGACGCGCCGCCGTTCAAGGCGGCCATCGCGGCGGGGATAGATTCGATCATGACGGCGCATATCGTCGTGCCCGCGTTCGACAAGAGCGAGGACCCCGCCACGCTCTCCCGCCCGATCCTCACCGGCATCCTGCGCGAACGCCTCGGTTACGACGGTGTGGTGGTCACCGACTCGCTCGGCATGGAGGGCGTGCGCAAGAAGTACGGGGACGACCGCGTCCCGGTGCTCGCCCTGAAGGCCGGCGTCGATCAGCTGCTGAACCCGCCGGACCTGGAGGCCGCGTACAAGGGCGTGCTCGCGGCCGTGGGCAACGGGGAGCTGAGCGAGCGGGAGATCGACGAGAAGCTGCTGCGCATCCTGGTGCTGAAGGAGCGGCGCGGGCTGTTCGCCGGTCCGTACACGTCGCGGCGTGCGGTGGACCGTACGGTCGGCACGCGGCGGCACCTCAGGACCGCCGACAAGATCGCCGACCGCACCACGACGCTGCTGGTCAACGAGGGCGGGCTGCTGCCGCTCTCCCGGCGCAGCGCCCGCCGCGTCCTGGTGGTCGGCGCCGACCCGGCCGCGCCGTCCGGCACCGGCGGCCCGCCCACCGGAGTGCTCGCGCGCACCCTCGGCGAGCTGGGCTTCACCGCCACCGCGCACTCCACGGGCACGGCGCCCACCCAGGCGCAGACCGATGCGGCGGTGGCGGCGCTGGCGGACCACGACGCGGTGGTCGTGGCCACGTACAACGTCACGGCGGGGTCCTCGCAGCGGGGGCTGGTGCGGGCGCTGCTGGATTCCGGGAAGCCGGTGGTGCAGCTGGCGATCCGGAACCCGTACGACATCGCCCAGCTCGACGGCGTCAAGGCGGCGCTGGCCAGCTACTCGTGGACCGATGTCGAACTGCGCGCCGCCGCGCGGGTGATCGCCGGCCGCCGGGAGCCGAAGGGGAAGCTGCCGGTCCCGGTCATGCGCGCCGACGCCCCCGGCACGGAACTCTTCCCGATCGGCCACGGTTTGTCCTACTGACCACACCCGGACGCAGCTGCACCTGTCGTACCGACCGCACCGGACACGACCTGCGCCTGCGCCTGCGCCTGCGCCTGTACATGTACCTGTACCTGTACCTGTCGTACTGACCCCACTGGGGCGCCCGTACCGGGTGCTCATACCGGCCCCTCCGTACGGCAGGTACCGCACGGCCCGTACCGCAACCCTCGTACCTCATGCGCAATACGCCGTTCGCGTCTGGCGTGGGCCCGTCACGGCGGGTCACGCTGGGCCGGCAGGGACTGGCATCGCGCAAGTGGGACGCAGGGGGGACGGTGGGGGTGCGCGGGGCACGGGGCGTGGGGGCGCTGCTGGGCGCCCTGTTGGCGGCGGGCCTGTTGCTGACGGGGTGCCGGCCGTCCACCAGTGCGGAGGCCCGTGACGCCGGTGCCGCGTCGCCGACGGGATACGGCACGGTCTTCCTGGACCGTGGCGAGTGCAGCAGCCGGGGGCGGGCGGCGGCCTTCCGGGAGGTGGCCTGTGCGAGCGGGGCGGCCGCGGCCTGGGTGCTGGCGCGGCATGCCGGGCGGCAGTCCCGGGGGCCGCTCTGCCCGGCCCGTACCGACTTCGTTCTGCACATCAGCCAGCACCGGCCGGACGCCGACGAGGACGGCGACGGCGCGGTCCCGCAGGGGTACGCCTGCATGCGCAACCTGCGCGCGCCGCACCCCGGCGACCCGGGGCAGGGCGGCGGCCCCCGCACCGTGCCCGGCGACTGCGTCTACCTCGCCGCCGGACTCCAGGCCCGCGAGACGCCCTGCGCCCCGGCCGGCGCGAAGGCGAAGCACCGGCCCGAGTACGAGGTGACGGCGACGGTCGGCGACCGGCCGTCCTGCCCGTTCGGCACGACCCTGTATCTGCGCCTCCCCGATCACTCCACGGGCTGCGCCCGCCGCCTCACGACGGGCTGAGAAGGCTTCACCCTCCGGTCACCTCCGTTCCGCCCGTCTTCCTTCCGCATGACGGCATTCCGTGATGCCATCCCCGGTGTTCCGTGCCCCCCTCGCCCGTGTCCCCGAAGGAGCACCGGTGCCGCACCCCCGCGCCTCCCTCTCCCCCTCCCCCGCGCTGACCACCGTCCTCACCGTCACCCTCGCCGCGACCTTCGTGATCCCCGGATCCGCCACCCACCGGGCGGATGCCGCGGCCCCGGCCGCCTTCTCGCTGCCGAAGACACTCCCCGAGCAGCTCTCCGACTGGCAGCACGACCGGCTCGCGCCCGGTGTCGACCTGTACCAGGGCACGCTCTCCGGGCGGCCCGGTGCCGACCACTGGACGGTCACCGTGCGGAAGGACGGCGCGGTGCTGCACAGCGGCGAGACGGCCGACGGGCTGGCGGACGGGGTGCGCGCGGCCGGGTTCGCGCCGCGTACCGAGGAGGTCCGCTGGCCGGCCGGCTCCGACCGGCGGGGCACGGTCGGGATACGCGTCCGCACCGGCACGTACGGCGGCCGGGAACAGGCCGATAACGCCCGCAAGGAACTGGCCGCCGCGGGCTTCGACGCCGTCAGCGAGTGGACCGGCGGCGACGGCGCGCCCGGTACGGGACTGGCTCGCGTCAAGGTCGCCGTCATCGATCCCCGGGCGTACCGGGGTCGGCTGGACGCCGGTTACGGGACCGCGGTCGCCGGGCGGGAGAAGGTCACGGACCTGGCGGCCCGCGCGAACTCGCTGCTCGCGGTGAACGCCGGGTTCTTCGTGATGGAGGAGAAGGACGGCGTACCGGGTGCCGCCGCGGGCATCGCCGCGTACGACGGGCGGCTGCAGAGCGCCGCGACGAACGGCCGGATCGCCGCCGTGCTGCGCGGCGACGGTCTGCGCCCCGAATTCCGCCATCTGCGGACCGAGTTGACCGTCGCGGCGGGCGGCGCGCGCGAGCGCGTGGACGGCATCAACCGCGTACCGGGGAAGGTGCGCAACTGCGGCGGGACCGGCGGCGACGTGCCCACCGAGCGGCCGCAGCACGATGTGACCTGCACCGATCCGGACGAGATCGTGCGCTTCACGCCGGAGCTGGGGGCCGGAACGCCCGCCGGGCCCGGCGTGGAGGCAGTACTGAACAGCGCGGGCCGCGTCCAGCAGCTGCGGCCGCGCGGCGGCCCGGTGCCCGAGGGCGGCACGGTGCTGGCCGGTATCGGCGCGGGCGAGCGGTGGCTGCGGGACCATGCCGCGCCCGGCTCGGCGGTACGGCTGGACGAGAAGATCACCGACACCGACGGCCGCCCCGTCCGCCTCACCGCACACGACGACATCGTCAACGGCGGCCCGGAGCTGGTGCGCGACGGCAAGGTGGCCGTCGACTACGCGGCCGACGGCATCGAGCACGCCGGTGACCGTTCGTTCGCGTACACCTGGGGCATCCGGCGCAATCCGCGGATGGTCCTCGGCACCGACCGGGCGGGCCGGATCATCCTGCTCACCAGCGCGGGCCGGCAGCCCGGCTACAGCGATGGCCTCGGCCTGAACGAGGCCGCGGCCCTCATCAAGTCCCTCGGCGCCACGCAGGCCATGAACCTCGACGGCGGCGGCTCCGTGGGCATGGCCGTGAACGGCCGTCTGATCACCACCCCGTCGGACGCGACGGGTGAACGGGCCGTGGGCGACGCCCTGTTGCTCACCAAGTAACACAGCGATGGGCCCGGGACGGCCGTCCACCGCCCGGGCCCACCACGCAAACGACCAACCGCCCCTTACGGGCGCAGCAGCGGCATCCGCTGCGACTGCTGCTTGTCCAGCTTCTTGTCGTACGGGGCCGCCGGGGCCGACTCGCCCGCGGCCGGGGTCACGCCGGCCCACTTCAGGAGGCGGGCCGTGGCCTTGGTGCGGTCGGCTTCCTTCAGCTTGGTGATGTTGGAGCCGTGGTTGCCGCCGGGGACGGTGAAGACGTAGGAGTCCTTCGCGCCCTTGCCGACCCGGAAGTGCTCCGAATTCCACGGGTCCCACTGGCCGTTGACGAACATCATCCGCTCGGCGTGGTGACGCACCCAGCGGTCGATGTCCGGCATGGCCTTCTTGTCGAAGGACATGGGGATGTCGCGCGGGACGAAGGTGCGGGAGTTGTTGATGCCCGGGTAGCGGAGCAGGTCCGCGACGTTCGGGTACGCGTAGCCGGGCTCACCGAGCTGGGTGCCGGCCTGGTAGTAGTACGGCAGGTAGGGCTGCATGCCCTGGTCGGTGTAGCTGTCGAAGCCGCCGACCTTGTCCATCCAGGTCCAGAGGGTGTCGGTGGACACGGTGGGCTCCGGGACCTCGGCGCAGGCGGTGGCGGCGGGCTGGTACTGCCAGAAGCCGAAGACCAGGTCGGTGACCATGATTTCGTACGCGCGGTCGGCGTTCCCGGGGAGCTTGAAGGTCCAGCCCTCGGCGTCGGCCTTCTTCTGGAATCGGTCGACCATCTCGCCGCGGCGCTTCAGCGCCTCGCGCTCGATCGCGGCGAGGTCCTTGCGGCACTCGGCGGTGCCGACGGTGGCGAAGAAGCGGTCGTAGGCCGAGTCCTCGTCGTTGACGACGTCGTTGGGCGCGACGTAGGCGACCGTGCCGTTCATGTCGTCGGGGTAGAAGCGGCGGTAGTACGTCGCCGTCATGCCGCCCTTGCTGCCGCCGGTGGCGATCCAGTTCTTGGCGTAGATGCCCTTCAGCGCCTTGAAGATGCGGTGCTGGTCGGCGGCGGCCTGCTGGATGTCCAGCTTCTTCCAGTCCGCGGGCTCGGGCCGGGACGGGGTGAAGTAGCGGTACTCCATCGAGACCTGGTTGCCGTCGATGAGCTTGGTGGGCTCGCTGCGCGTCGGCTCGGTGTTGACGTTGTAGCCGGAGGTGAAGAAGACGGTGGGGCGGTCGACCGCCTTGTGCAGCACGGTGATGCGCTGCTGGAAGGTGCCCTTGCCCGGGTGCCGGTGGTCGACCGGCTGGGTGTAGTTCAGGACGAAGAAGCGGTAGCCGTCGACCGGCTTCTCCTGGATGAGGCTCATTCCCGGTATGGCGAGCAGGCGGTCCTTGATGTCCGCTTCTGCTCGGCTGTCCGCGGTGGTGGTGGCCGTTCCGGCGGCTCCGGCCGGCGTGGCGGCGGTGGCCGCCGTTGCCGTGGCCGAGCCCGCGCCGACCGTGCCTATGAGCACGGTGAGCGACATCAGCCATCTGAGCGTTTTGCGCATGCGCCCTCCCCTGGGGTTCGCAAAGGTCGCGCTGAACCTATCGGGGCGGCTCCCCGCCGACCACCCCCCGACCGGCGGTAGCGGGCGGGAGTCGGCCGGCGGGGCGGGCGGCGCTACACCCTGACCTCCTTCGTCTCACCGGTGAAGGAGCGCCACAGTTCCGCGTACCGGCCGCCCCGGGCGAGCAGTTCGGCGTGGGTGCCGTCCTCGGCGACGCGGCCGCGGTCCAGTACGACGACGCGGTCCGCGCGCGCGGCCGTGGTGAGGCGGTGGGCCACGACCAGAGTCGTGCGGCGGCCGACCAGCCGGTCCGTGGCGTGGTTGACGACGGACTCGGTGGCCAGGTCGAGCGCCGCGGTGGCCTCGTCGAGCAGCAGCACGTCGGGGTCGACCAGTTCGGCGCGGGCGAGCGCGAGGAGCTGGCGCTGGCCGGCGGAGAGGTTGCGGCCGCGCTCGGCGACCTCGTGGAGGTAGCCGCCGTCGAGCGTGGCGATCATGTCGTGCGCGCCCACCGCCCGGGCCGCCGCCTCCACTTCGGCGTCGGTGGCGTCCGGGCGGCCGTACGCGATGGCGTCGCGGACCGTGCCGGGGAAGAGGTACGACTCCTGCGGGACGACGCCCAGGCGGTGGCGGTAGCCGGTCAGGTCCAGGTCGCGCAGGTCGGTGCCGTCGATGCGGACGGCCCCTGTCGTCGGGTCGTAGAACCGGGCGACCAGCTTGACCAGCGTGGACTTGCCGGCTCCGGTCTCGCCGACGAACGCGACGGTCTGGCCCGCGGGGATGGTCAGGGCGATGCCGGAGAGGGCCTCGGCCTGCTCGCCGTCGGCGGTCGCGTAGCGGAAGTGGACGTCGTCGAAGGTGATCTCGCCCTTCAGCGCGCGGACCGGGCGGGGATCGGCGGCCTGCGGGGTGGTCGTCGGCTCGCGCAGCAGCTCCTGGATGCGGCCCAGCGACACGGACGCCTGCTGGTAGCCGTCGAAGACCTGGGAGAGCTGCTGGACGGGGGCGAAGAAGAGGTCGATGTAGAGGAGGTAGGCGACCAGCGCGCCCGCGGTCAGCGTCCCGGCGCTCACCCGGTCCGCGCCGACGATCAGCACCAGCGCGGCTGCCACGGACGACAGAAGCTGCACGAACGGGAAGTAGACCGAGATCAGGAACTGGCCGCGGGTGCGGGCCTGTCGGTAGGCGGCGCTGCGCTCGGTGAAGCGCGCGACGCCGGTGCTCTCGCGACGGAACGCCTGCACGATGCGCAGCCCCGCGACGCTCTCCTGGAGGTCGCCGTTGACGACGCTGATCCGCTCGCGCGCCAGCTCGTACGCCTTGACGCTCTGCTTGCGGAAGAAGTACGTGCCGATGATCAGCGGCGGCAGCGTGGCGAAGACGACCAGGGCCAGCTGGACGTCGATGGCCAGCAGGGCGACCAGGATGCCGAAGAAGGTGAGGACGGAGACGACGGCGGTGACCAGGCCGGTCTGCAGGAAGGTGGAGAGCGCGTCGACGTCGGTGGTCATCCGGGTCATGATCCGGCCGGTCAGCTCGCGCTCGTAGTAGTCCAGGCCGAGGCGCTGCAGCTGGGCGAAGATCTTGACGCGGAGGGAGTACAGGACGCGTTCGCCGGTACGGCCCGTCATCCGGTTGGAGCCGATCTGGGCGGCCCACTGGGCGAGCACGACGAGCAGCGCCGCGGCGGACGCGGCCCATACGCCGTTGAGCGCGGCGCGCTGCACGCCGTCGTCGATGCCGTGCCGGATCAGTACGGGCAGCAGCAGTCCGGCGACCGCGTCCACGGCGACCAGCAGCAGGGCGATCAGCAGCGGGCGGCCGAAGCCGCGCAGCAGGCGGCGCAGCCCGTAGGAGCTCTCGGGCCGGGCGGCCTGCTCCTCGTCGATGTCGGGGGTGTCGGTGGCCGGGGGCAGGGCCGCGACCTTTGCGAGCAGCTCGGGGGTGGCCGGCATCCCGGCCAGCGCGCCGGCCATGCCGCCGGGGCGGCCGGCGAGCGCGGCGGCGGAGGCGCTGCCGCCCTCCCGGGAGCCGGTGTCGTCCGCCTTTTCCTCGGTGCGGACCCACAGCTCCGGCGTCACGCCGTCGATGACGCGGCGAGGCCGCGTGCCGGTCGCCGTCTCCGGCTCCAGGAGACCGGTGGCCGCCGCCTCCCCGGAGAAGGCCCCGGCCGTCGCCACCTGCCCCGCCGGGTCCCGCTCCACGCCGCCCAGCTCGTCCGGGTCGGTGAGCAGCCTGCGGTACAGCTCGCAGCGCTCCTCCAGCTCCTCGCGGGTACCGATGTCCAGCAGCCGGCCACCGTCGAGGACCGCGACCCGGTCGGCCAGCGCCAGGGTGGAGGCGCGGTGCGCGATCAGCAGGGTCGTGCGGCCCGCCATCACGCCGCGCAGCGCTTCGTGGATCTCGTGCTCGACCCGGGCGTCGACCGCGGAGGTCGCGTCGTCCAGGACCAGGACGCGCGGGTCGGTGAGGATCGCGCGGGCCAGCGCCACGCGCTGCCGCTGGCCGCCGGAGAGGCTCAGGCCCTGCTCGCCGACCTCGGTGTCGTACCCGTCGGGGAGCGCGGAGATGAAGCCGTCGGCCTGGGCGGCGCGGGCCGCGGCGCGGATCTGCTCGTCGGTGGCGTCCGGGGCGCCGTAGGCGATGTTGTCCCGGATCGAGTCGGAGAAGAGGAAGCTGGTCTCGGGGACCAGGCCGATGGCGCCGCGCAGCGAATCGGCGGTCAGGTCGCGCACGTCCCGGCCGCCGACGAGCACCCGCCCGGCGCTCACGTCGTAGAAGCGCGGCAGCAGCAGGGACACGGTGGACTTGCCGCTGCCGGAGGTGCCGACCACGGCGACGGTCTCGCCGGGCTCGATGCGCAGCGAGAAGTCGTCCAGGACCGGGTGCGTGTCACCTTCGTCGCCGTATCCGAAGGTGACGTGCTCGAACTCGACCGTGGCGGGCGCGTCGGCGGGCAGCGGCACCGCGTCCGGGCGCTCCTCGATGACCGGCTCGGTGTCGATCAGCTCGAAGACCCGCTCCACGCCCGCGCGGGCCTGCTGGCCCACGGTCAGCATCATGGCGAGCATCCGGACCGGGCCGACGAGCTGCGCGAGGTAGGTGGAGAAGGCGACGAAGGTGCCCAGCGAGACCTGGCCGCGGGTGGCCATCCAGCCGCCGAGCGCGAGCATCGCGACCTGGCCGAGGGAGGGGACGGTCTGCAGGGCCGGGGTGTAGCGGGCGTTGAGGCGTACGGTGCGCAGTCGCCCGGCGAAGAGCCGCCGGCTGACCTCGCGGAGCTTGCCGGTCTCCTGCTCCTCCTGGCCGAAGCCCTTCACGACGCGGACGCCGGAGACCGAGCCGTCCACCACGCCCGCCACGGCCGCCGCCTGGCCCTGCGCGTACCAGGTCGCGGGGAAGAGCCGGAGGCGGCTGCGCTTGGCGATCCACCACAGGGCGGGGGCGACGGCGAGGGCGACGACGGTGAGCAGCGGCGAGAGCACCAGCATGATCACCAGGGAGATGGCGAACAGCAGGACGTTGCCCAGCATCATCGGCACCATGAACAGCAGCGACTGCACGAGCTGGAGGTCGCTGGTGCCGCGCCCGACGACCTGCCCCGTACTGAGCTCGTCCTGCCGCCTGCCGTCCAGCCTGGTGATGGCCCGGTACATCCGGGTGCGCAGGTCGTGCTGGACGTCCAGGGCGAGCCGGCCGCCGTAGAAGCGGCGGATGTACGTCAGTACGTACACGGCGAGCGCGGCGACGATCAGCAGGGTGGCCCACGGTGCGAGGGACCGCTCGTGCTTGACGATCACATCGTCGATGATCAGCTTCGGTACGAGCGGGACGAGTGCCATGACGGCCATCCCGGCGAGGGAGGAGCCGAGCGCGAGCAGTACATCCTGTTTGTACCGCCAGCAGGTGCGCGTCAGGCGCCGCGCCCAGCCCTCTTCCGCCGTATCCGTGTCCGCCCCTGCCACGCGACGCCTCCCGCCGGTCGATTCCTTACCGCAAGGCACCAACAGCGGCGGCCGGTGTTTTCATCCCATCGCAACAATTCCGGCGGTCATTGACCTCAGAGGCGGACGGTCATGTCGTACAGCCGGGTGATCTGCTGCTCCCGCTGGTTGTCGTCGCTGACCAGGAGCAGGTGCAGCCGCCCGTGCGCGCGTCCCAGGACGGTCATGCCCTCGATGTTGTCCAGGAGGGGGTTGATCTGGGGCTGCCGGGCGGGCGCGCCGAGGGAGGGGCACTGGGTGAGGTCGGCGAGCAGGGTCTTGGTGGCGGGGCGGGTGGCGGCGCCCAGCTTCTCGGTGTCCCGGGTGTCGTCCGCGTGGCGCGGGTCGGCGAGGTAGAGGCGGATGGTGTTGCCCTGGGGTTCGAATTTACGTTCGAGTACGAGCAGGCGGCCGTCGCTGAGCGCGGTGATCTCGGGGATCGTCATGCCCTGCCCGGCCGGGTAGGCGTACTGCCTGCCGAGGGCATAGCCGCCGTCCGGCTGCCGCTGCCACGTCTGGAAGCGGTGCAGCGGGCGGCCCTGCGCGTCGGTGCCGTCGCCGGCGAGCGGGCCCTCCATGGACGCGGTGAGCGTACGGCCGCCGGGGCTTGCGGTGAGGCCCTCGAAGGTCTGGTTGGCGGTGGCCCGCCCGGCCGGGGCGACCCGCAGCCCGTCCGGTACGGGCAGCCGTCCGGCCGGCTTCCCGGCCCGGTCGTAGCGACGGACGGACGGCTCGGTCTCGGAGGTGATCAGCCGGTCGCCGTTCTTCTCGACCACCAGCCCCTCGGAGTCCAGCGGCTTGCCGTCCTCGTCGGCGAGCGGGATGCCGCGCACCGGCTCGCGCGTCCGGCCGTCGAGGGTGACCAGCGCGGACCGGTCGGAGAGGGCGAGCAGGTCGCCGTCCGTGTCGTGGGCGAGCGCGGAGAAGTTCCCGACGTAGAGGCCGTCGACGGACCGCTTGTCCAGGGCGTCGGAGTAGCGGTCGATGGAGACGCGCGGGGAACAGGCCGGGCTCGGTGGGGCCGCGGCGGCGGCCGCCGGGAGCGTTCCGGCGGCGAGCAGTACGGCGGCGAGGGCCGCGGGTATGGCGGTGGCGAGACGCACGGGGATCCTTCCTGCAGGCAAAGGGGCGGGGCGCCCGGGGGTTCCTTCCCCCGGGCGCCCCGCCCGCACCATGCGTACCGTCCGGCGGAACGCCGGCCGTCAGTCCTCGGCCTTCGTCACCCTCAGCTCCGCGATGCCCGGGTGGGTCTTGGCGTCCGCCTTGCCGCGCACGGTGACCCGGACGTATCGGGCGGGCGACTTTCCGTCGTAGCCGGTGCCGGTCCAGTGCCGTCCGTCGCGCGAGACCTGGACCTGGTACGACTCGGGCTTCGTGGCCGTCCAGCGCGGGGTGACCGTGCCGATGCGGCGGACGCTGCCCAGGTCGGCGGTGAGCGTGCCGGTGGCGGCGTCGGGCACCCACGCGGTGGTGGTGTTGCCGTCCAGCGCGGCGCCCGCGTACATCCCTGGCTCCTCCGACGTGGCCTTCGCCGACGCGCAGCGGGCCACATTGGTGGTCGGCTCCTGGTCGGGGCGGCGGGTCTTCAGCGTCAGCGGCGCGCCCTGGCTCACGATCCGCTCGCCCTCCGGCGTCGCGACCGTCATCGGCGCACCGTCGGTCAGCCGCACCTGGGTGTGGTGCGCGCCCAGCGCCACGTCGTACGTCCGGCCCTGCCAGCGCAGGCCGCGCAGGGTGACGCCGTCGGCGAGCTGCGGCGGCAGCGTCGGGTCCAGGGTGATCTTGTCCTCGCCCAGCCGCAGGCCGGTCAGGCCGTGGGTGAAGACCTGCAGGAAGCCGCCCTTGCCGGTCAGGAAGTCCTGCGTGGGCGAGCCGGCGAGCGGGTCGTGGGCACCGGCCTTCTCGCCGCGCGCCTCGGAGAAGAGGTGGAACGGGCCGCGCATGAAGGGCCGCACGGACCGCTGGAGGTAGGTGTACGTCGCGCAGCCGGGCTCGCCGATCTCGGCGGCGTCGATGGCGTGCACCGAGTCGGTCATCGCCGGGCCGTCGGGGTCGGTGTGCGCGGCGTAGTAGTCCAGCGTCTTCTGCTGGGCCGCGTCGGACATCGGCCACTGCAGCGGGTACTGCAGCAGCACGGTGTCGGCCTGCTTGATGGTGGTGCCCTTGTAGCCGTCGTACTGCTGGAAGACCTGCTGCTTCTTGTCGTACGGGATGCGCAGCTTGTCCGCGATGGTCTTCCAAGACGCGGGGGCCTTCTCGCCGAGGACGGCGGCGGCGCGGGTGGCGTGGCGGAGCGCGGTGGCGGCGCCCGCGTTGGTGAACACGCCGTCGTTCACGCCGTTGCTGTACTCGTCCGGGCCCGCGACGTTCTTGATGGAGTAGCTGCCGTCACCGTTCTTGGTGACCCGGGAGGCCCAGAACTGCGCGATGCCCTGCATGAGGGGCCAGCCGCGCTCCCGCAGCCAGCCGGTGTCCTTGGTGGCGAGGTAGTACTGCCAGGCGGCCAGCGAGACATCGCCCATCAGGTGGTTCTGGGTCTTGCAGTGCGGCGGGTCCCAGCTGTGGCACTCCTTCCACAGATCGCCCTTGCCGCCGCTGGTCCACGGGTAGAACAGGCCGTCGTAGCCGAGCTTCTTCGCGTTGGCGCGGGCCCCGGCCCGGGTCTTGTAGCGGTACTCGACGATCGACCGGGCGAGCTCCGGATGGGCGGCCAGCAGCCCCGGGTACATCCAGGTCTCGGCGTCCCAGAAGATCTCGCCCGCGTAGTTGTCGCTGGTCAGACCGGCCGGGGCGATGCTGTCCGCGGAGCCTTCCCGGGAGTTGGCGAGCAGCCCGTACTGCGCCGAGCGCACCCACGCCTGGAGGTCGCGCTGTTCGCGGCCGCGCACCTCGATGTCGGAGCGCCACAGCTGCTGCCAGGCGGTGGCGTGCGAGTGGTAGAGGCGGTCCCAGCCCTGCTCCGCGGCCTGCTGGGAGGCACGGGTGGCGGCGGCTCTGGGGTCGTCGGAGGTGAGCGCGGTGTCCACGCCGACGTACTTGGAGACCTCGTACGTCCGGCCCTTGTGCACCGGGAAGCTGACACCCTGACGCGCCGTCAGCTTCTCGGGCGCCTTGGCCTTCTGTTCACTTTCCGAACGAATGCCCGGCCCCGTGCGGAGCGTGGACGCCATCGCGCCCGCCGTCTTCGTCCCGTCGGTGCGGAAGGTGACGTCCTGCGTGCGGTCGCCGTCGCGTGCACCGCCGCCGGTCTGCGCGATCCGGCGCGCACCGCGCCCGTCGAGGGTGTCGGTGACGGTCGCCGGGCCGCTCCAGTGCGGGGTCATCCGCAGCCGTACGGCACCGGTGTGCGCGTGCGTGCGGTCCGCGAGCACGTCGAAGACCAGGTCGGTGGCGCGGCCGTCGGCGGCGGTCCAGGTCAGCGACGTACGGACCAGGCCGCAGCGCATCAGGAGGGACTGCCGGTAGTGCGAGATCCGGCCCGACTTCGTGGCGGAATCGAAGGTCTCGCCGTCGGGGCCGCCGGTGGCCACGTTCAGCGTGGACCAGGTGGGCAGCGCGGCGATGGCCTGCCGCTTCTTCACGGACTTGGGCCCCTCGGCGTACAGACCGGCGGCGAACGCGCCGTCGTAGCGCGGGGCGTAGAGGGGCCAACCGGTCTTCTCACCGGGTGCCGCGTATCCGGTGCCGTTGGGCGGCACGCGCTGCCCGAGGTAGCCGTTGCCGACGTACGGGTGGTGGCTGTCGTCGGGGTCGATGCGGGTGGCGGTGGAGGTCCAGCCGGGGCCGTCGGCGGCGCAGGAGCCGTCGGCGGCCGGGGTGGCGCCCGTCGCCGGGCCCGTGGCGCGGTCGCCGTCCGGCGCCGCGGCGGAGGACACCGGGGGTACGGCCGCGATGAGCGCGCCCGCGAGCAGGGGGACGAGCAGCCGCCGGCCGGCACGCGGCAGCGGACGTGGGAGGTACGTCATTGTTCTCCGTCGACGGATCGTCGGGCACGGGAGGGGCGGGACAGCAAGAGGGGGCGCTGCCCGCAGCGAACCTAAAGTTATGAACGGTTCGCGTCAACGGTCCACGCGCTTTGTTAACTTTCCGAAGCCGGAGAAGCGACAGGATCACTCAGGTGCGTCGGCGCGAACATCCGCAGCCGCGCCGGGAGGACGACCACGGAGGGGCCGGGCGCGGCCAGCGCGGCCGCCAGGTCGGCGCGCAGCCGCTCCGGGGCGCTCGTCACCGCCGGCACTCCGAAGGACTCGGCGAGCGCCGCGAAGTCGGGCCGCGCCAGCTCGGTGCCGGTCGCCCGCCCGAACGCGTCCTCCATGTACTCGCGGAGGATGCCGTAGCCGCCGTCGTCCACGATCAGCCAGGTGACCGGCAGGTCGTACTGGCGGGCCGTGGCCAGCTCGGCGAGCGAATACATGGCGCCGCCGTCGCCGGAGACCGCGAGGACCGGCCGCGCCGGGTCGGCCGCCGCCGCGCCCAGCGCCGCCGGGAAGGCATAGCCGAGGCCGCCCGCGCCCTGTGCCGAGTGCATGGTGTTGGGGTGCCGGGCGTCGAAGGCCGACCAGGCCCAGTACGCCAGGATCGTCATGTCCCAGAAGGAGGGCGCCCGGGACGGCAGCGCCTCGCGGACGGCGGCCAGCACGTCCTGTTCCAGGGCGAGTTCCTGGGACGCGAGCCGCTCCCCCACCCGGTCCAGCAGCGCCCGTACGCGCGCGGGCGCCGTGTCGTCCTCGCGCACGCCGACCGTCTCCAGCAGCGCCCGGAGCGCGAGGCGCGCGTCCGCGTGGATGCCGAGCGCGGGGTGGTTGGACTCCAGCTTGCCCGCGTCGGCCTCGATCTGGACGACCCGGCCGCGGGGCCTGAACGTGTGGTAATTCGAGGAGAGTTCGCCCAGGCCCGAGCCCACCACCAGCAGGACGTCCGCGTCCTCCAGGAAGTCCGTGGTGTGGCGGTCCTCCAGCCAGGACTGGAGGGAGAGGGGGTGGGTCCAGGGGAAGGCGCCCTTGCCGCCGAACGTCGTCGCGACCGGCGCCCGGAGCCGCTCGGCCAGCGCCCGCAGCTCGGGTTCGGCCCCGGCCCGTACGGTGCCGCCGCCCGCGAGGATCACCGGGCGCTCGGCCCTCGTCAGCAGGTCGGCGGCCACGGCGGTCAGCTCGGGGCGCGGCGGCAGCTCCTCCGGGTCGGCGGCCAGACCCGTGACCACGGGGATCGTCGTCGGCGCGAGCAGTACGTCCTGCGGGATCTCCACCCAGACCGGGCCGTGCGGGGCAGTCAGCGCGGAGCGCCGGGCGGCGGCGATGGCGGAGGGGATCTGCGAGTGCGTGCGGGCGGTGTGCACGGACTTCACCACGCCGCGGAACGAGGCGCTCTGGTCGGGGAGTTCGTGCAGATAGCCGTGGCGGCCGCCGCCGAGCCCGGCGCTCGGCACCTGGCTGCCGATCGCGAGCACGGCGGCCGAGGCGGCGGCGGACTCCTGCAGCGCGGCGAGCGTCATGAGGGCGCCGGGGCCGGTGGAGACCATGAGCGGTGCGATGCCGCGGGTGCGGCGGGCGTAGGCGTCTGCGGCGAAGCCGGCGTTGTTCTCGACGCGCAGTCCGACGTATCGCAGGGGGCTGCGGCTCAGGGCGTCGAAGAGGCCCAGGGCGTGTTGGCCGGGTAGGCCGAAGACGGTCTGCGCGCCCAGCGCTTGCAGCGCTTCGGCTACGAGGTCGCCGCCGGTTCGCCGTGCGGCGCTTTCCGCTGTGTTCGGGGTGCTCACGGGGGCCTCTCTGCGGGTGTGTGGGGGTGCGCGCGGATCGCGGCCTGGCGGCCGCTCGTCCTCAAACGCCGGACGGGCTGGAATTGGCCGCTCCGGCCTCAAACGCCGGACGGGCTGGAATTGCCGGACTGCGGCTGAGTAGGCGTGGTCAAGCGAGAACGCCACTCCGCCAGTACCGCCGGGTCCGTCGGCTTCGTGAGGAGGCTCGCCGTCACGTACGCGACCAGTGACACCAGCAGCCCGTAGTAAATGGGCTCGTTGGCGAGGACGCCGCGCCAGGTCATCAGGGCGATCACCGTTGCACCGCCCGTCGCGACGGCGGCCAGCGCGCCGGTGCCCGTGCCGCGCTTCCAGAGCAGGCCGCCGAGGATCGGTACCAGGAGGCCGCCGACGAGGAGGTTGTAGGCGACGGTCAGGGCCTGGACGACGTCGTCGATGGCGATGGCGATGCAGATGACGGCGACGCCCATGACGAGGATGAACGCGCGGTTGCCGCGTACCTCGTCGCGTTCCCCGGCGGCCGGGGCGCCGCCCACCGCGCCCCGGAGCCGCGACCAGATGTCGTTGTTGGCCACCGTCGCGCAGGCGATCAGCGCTCCCGAGGACGTGGACATCACCGCGGAGAGCGCTGCCGCCAGTACCAGTCCGCGTGCGCCCATCGGCAGGGCGTCCTTGACGATCGTGGCGAACGCGTCGTCGGGGCTGCCGAGATGGGGGTAGAGCACCTTGGCCGCCGTACCGATCACCGCTCCGGCCAGCGCGTACACCAGGCAGTACGTGCCGGCCGCGGTGCCGCCCAGCCGCGCGACGCGGTCGCTGCGCGCCGTGAACACCCGCTGCCAGATGTCCTGGCCGATCAGCATGCCGAAGGAGTAGATGAGGACGTAGGTGAAGACGGTCTGGGCGCCGATGCCGAGCGGGGTGAAGTAGGAGTCCGGGAGTTCGGCCCGCAGTTCGCCGAAGCCGCCCGCCTTGACGACGGCGATGGGCAGCAGGAGGAGCAGTACGCCGATCGTCTTGACCACGAACTGCACCATGTCGGTCAGCGTGATCGACCACATGCCGCCGAGCGTGGAGTACGCGACGACGATGGCCCCGCCGAGGATGATCGACACCGTGCGGTCCAGGCCGAAGAGGACATCGAAGATCGTGGCGTACGCGATCGTGGACGTGACCGCGAGCATCAGGGTGTACGCCCACATCACGACGCCGGAGATGACACCGGCCGAGCCGCCGTAGCGCAGGTCGAGCATCTCGGAGACGGTGTAGACCTTCAGCCGGGCGATCCGGGCGGAGAAGAAGAGGCTCAGCGCGAGCAGGCCGAGGCCGATGGTGAAGACCATCCAGGCGCCGGAGAGGCCGTACTGGTAGCCGAGGCCGACGCCGCCGATCGTGGAGGCGCCGCCGAGGACGATCGCGGCCATGGTCCCGGAGTACATGAACGGGCCCAGGCGCCGCCCGGCGACCAGGAATTCGCTTTTCGAGCGGGCGCGGCGCATGCCCCACCAGCCCATGGCGAGCATGCCGGCCAGATAGAGGACGATCACCGCGTAGTCGACAGCCATGGGCCATCCCTTCGGCAGGGCGGGGCGGGAGGGGCGGGATTTCGTGGGTTGACCATAGGGAACGGCGTGGCGGCGCTGAAGTGTACGTTTCCTCCACCGTGCCGCTCGGAAATGGAGGATCCGCACATGGCTGACGCGTCGCCGCACTCGCCGCCGCCCACTCCGGGCGTCCCGCTGTCCGCGCTGCTCGCCCGTGCCGACCTGGGGCTGCGGCAGCTGGCCGGGCCGCGCGCCGACGCCGACATCCACTGGGTGCACACCTCGGAGATGGCCGACCCGGAGCCGTATCTGCTGGGCGGTGAGCTGCTGCTGACGGCCGGGATGCACCTCGACGAGGCCGCGGGGGCGGGGGCCTACCTCGACGGGTACGCGGAGCGCACGGTCGCGGCGGGTGCGGTGGCGCTCGGCTTCGGCATCGCGCCCGTGCACGCCGCGGTGCCGCGGGCGCTGGTCGCGGCCTGCGACCGGTACGGGCTGCGGCTGCTGGAGGTGCCGGCGGGGACCCCGTTCACGGCGGTGGAGAGCGCGGTGTGGCAGGCCATGACCGAGGCCCGGCACCGCGAGCTGACCCGCATCGGCGACGGCCAGCGCGCCCTGGCCACGGCGGCCGCCGGGCCCGACCCGGTACCGGCCGTACTGCGCACGCTCGCCCGCCAAGTGGACGGCTGGGCCGCGGTGTCGGGCCCGGGCGGCGACGGCGAACTGGCCGCCGCGGGACCACGACCGCCCGCTCCCGCCCGAACGGCGGCGACCCGGCTCGCGCGGCGCGTGACGGTCCCGGGCGGGCCGACGGCAGCGAGCGACACAGTGGTGGCAGCGGTCCCGGACGGCCCGGCGGCCGCAGGTGACACCCCAGTGGCGGCAGGCGCGAGCGACACCCCCGCCGAAGCACCCGGTACGCACCTCGCCGCCTACGCGCTAGGCGGCCGCGCCCCGGACCGTACGCGCGCGCTCCTCGTCGCCGCCCCGCCGCCCGACCCGGTGGCCCGCGCCGTCGTCGGCGTCGCCGCGGTACTGCTGTCGCTGCTCACCGGCCCGTACGCGGAGGCGGCCGACGGCGGGCACTCCGCCGCGCTGGTCCGGCTGCTGCTGGGGGACGGCCCCGCCGACGTGGCGCCGCTGCTGAAGCACGCGGAGTGGAGAGTCGTGCACGCCCGGCCCCGGCGTGGCGGTGACGCCCCGGCCGCCGTCCTCGCCGCCGGGCTGGGCACTTCCCTGGTCGCGCCGGGCGACGACGCCGTACGCGCCCTCGTACCCGCCGAACAGGACGTCGCGCCGCAGCCGGGCTGGACCCTCGGCGTGAGCGAGCCCGTACCGGTGTCCGCGCTGCCCGCCGGGGACGCGCACGCCGCGGCCGCGCTGCGCCGCGCGGTGGCCGCCCGTACCCCGCTCGTCCACCACCGCTCCCCCGGCGTCGGCGGCACCGGCGGTGTCGCCGCGCTGGTCCCGCCGGCCGAGGCCCGCGCGCACGCGGCGGCCGTACTGGCGCCGCTCGACGGCGCCCCGGCGCTCCGCGAGACGCTGCGCACCTGGCTCTCGCTGCACGGCAGTTGGGACCGCACGGCGACGGCGCTCGGCATCCACCGCAACACGGTCCGGCAGCGCATCGCCCGTGCCGCCGCCCTGCTCGACACCGACCCGGACGACCCGGATATCCGGATGGAGCTGTGGTTCGCGCTCGGCGCGCTTTCCTGAATTCCCGGATCACCGGATTCCCGGATCCTCGGAAACCTTTACCGACATGTCCTTTTCATCGGTCCTCGACTCCCTTTGCCGAACCCTTCATGAATTCCACCGGCCCACGTCCGACATCGTCGGATTCGGCATCCAAAACGGCACTTCACAGCGCATGCGGTAGGCCATTTCCGACGTATTGCACAGGCCTTCGGGGGCGACTTGCCTTACCGCCGCCACCCCGGCACTATTCCCAGCGTCACCCCCTACTCTTCCGCGTCCCCGTGCTTTGAAGGGAAGAAAAAGTCATGCGTGACTTCATCGAGACCGCCGAGATCGCCGACAGCGAGCTGGACAACATCGCCGCTGGTGTCGCCAGCCTCGGCGGCAGCGTCGCCGGCTACAGCGCCGGTGTGACCGTCGACGGCACCGCCGTGCAGGCCGTCGAGGGCCTCGCCACCGACGGCATCGCCAAGGTCTCCGGCCTGGCCGCCGCCACCGGCGTCTGAGCACAAGCCTGAAAAACACCAGGGCCCCGGAACCTCTCGATTCCGGGGCCCTGGTGTTGTGCGTGCCGGGCGTCAGCCGCGCGCGGCCGCGATCTGCCGGGACATGATCGTGGTCAGCTCGTACGCGGTGTGCGAGGCGGCGACCGAGGTCATCTCCGCGTGGTCGTAGGCCGGGGACACCTCGACCAGGTCGGCGGAGACCAGGTTGCAGGAGGCCAGGCCGCGCAGGATCTCCAGCAGCTCGCGCGAGGTCAGGCCGCCGGCCTCGGGGGTGCCGGTGCCGGGCGCGTGCGCCGGGTCCAGCACGTCGATGTCGATGGAGATGTACAGCGGGCGGTCACCGATGCGCTGGCGCAGCTGGTCGGCGACCTCGTCCACGCCGCGGCGCATGACGTCCGCCGAGGTGACGATGCCGAAGCCCATCTTCTCGTCGTCGGTGAGGTCCTTCTTGCCGTACAGCGGGCCACGCGTGCCGACGTGCGAGAGCGCCGAGGTGTCGAGGATGCCCTCCTCGACCGCGCGGCGGAACGGCGTGCCGTGGGTGTACTCCGCGCCGAAGTACGTGTCCCAGGTGTCCAGGTGCGCGTCGAAGTGCAGCAGCGCCACCGGGCCGTGCTTCTTGGCGACCGAGCGGAGCAGCGGCAGCGCGATGGTGTGGTCGCCGCCGAGGGTCATCATGCGGGCGCCGGTGCCGAGCAGGTCGTCCGCCGCGGCCTCGACCGTCTCGACCGCCTCGTTGATGTTGAACGGGTTGGCGGCGATGTCGCCCGCGTCGGCGACCTGGGCCAGCGCGAAGGGGGAAGCGTCCTGCGCCGGGTTGTACGGGCGCAGCAGGCGGGACGCCTCGCGGATGGCGTTGCCGCCGAAGCGGGCGCCGGGGCGGTAGGAGACACCGGTGTCGAACGGGACGCCCACGACGGCCACATCGGCGCGGCCGCCGACCTCGTCGATGCGCGGCAGCCGGGCGAAGGTCGCCGGGCCTGCGTAGCGCGGAATGCGGGAGGAGTCGACGGGGCCGACGGGCTCGGGGGATGCGGCAGATGCGGTGGTCATGGCGCTGAGCGTAGAGTCGGCGCGGCGTTCGCCCCATGGACATTTCTGTGAGGTACGTGGGGTCTCATTCGACACGGCGTCCAGTCGGCGGCCGTATCGGTGGAAACGCTCACGCAGCGTCCGGGGCCGCGCGAGATGTCCACGCGGCGAACTCCCCCGCCCCGCCCTGATCCGCACCGGCACAATGGCCTCATGCCGATAACCTCCGCCCCCGCCCCCAGCCGCGCCGAACTGGTCGAGCACCTCGTACGCACCCGCATCGCCGGTGACGTCGCCACGCCCCGCGAGAACAACCTCGACCACTACCGCAAGCTCGCCAACGGCGACCGCCACTACTGGTTCGGCCTGGAGCTGGGCGACCGCTGGAGGGACGAGCAGGACGTGCTCGCCGTGATGGCCGAGCGCTGCGGCGTCATCGACGACCCGGACCACCGGCACGGCCAGGACACCATCGACCCCGAGCTGACGGTGGACGCGCTGGAGCGGATGGCGGCGGTGCTGCGCAAGGCGGCCGCCGGCCGGCGGCGGGTGCTCCTCGCGACCGGTCACCCGGGCGGGCTGCTGGACGTGCACATCGCCACGGCCGCCGCGCTGCGCGCTGCGGGCTGCGACATCGTGGTCGTCCCGGACGGGCTGACCGCCGACGACGGCGTGGTCTTCCAGTTCGGCCAGGTCGCGATGGTGGAGCGGGGCGCGACCCTGTGGCACACGCACTCGCCGGCCCCGATGGCGGCGATCCTGGACGGCCTGGAGGCGGCGGGCGAGGCACTGCCGGACCTGGTCGTCGCGGACCACGGCTGGGCGGGCTGCGCGGGGCAGCGCGGCATCGACGCCGTCGGCTACGCGGACTCCAACGACCCGGCGCTCTTCCTGGCCGAGGCGGAGGGCACCGTCCAGGTCACGGTCCCGCTCGACGACCACGTCCGCAGCCCGCGCTACTACGACCCGCTGACGGCATACCTGCTGAACGCGGCGGGCCTGACCGACTGACCCCGCGACAGCCGCCGCAAGGGGCCGGTTCCCCGCGCCCCGGCGTCGGATCCAGGAACACCCCGGCGGACCGCCGGGAAGCGAGCGCGGAGGTCGCGTTCGGCCTCCTCACAGGCCCACTCGATCTCCGCGGCGGTGGCCACCCACGCCACGTACACCAGCAGCAGCCCGATCAGGATGGCGGCGACGAGGACGGTCGCGGTGCTCTCGCCCAGCGTCCTCCGCCGTGTCCCCAGCTCCCGCCGCACTGCCCATGAAGCGGCAGTACGCCCGATTCATCACCGGGGTACGCGGATCACGCCCTCCTGGATCACCGAGACCGCGAGCTGCCCCTCGGCCGTGAAGATCCGGCCCTTGCCCAGGCCCCGGCCGCCCTGCGCGGTCGGCGACTCCTGGTCGTACAGCAGCCACTCGTCGGCCCGTACCGGCCGGTGGAACCACATCGCGTGGTCCAGGCTCGCGCCGACCACGTCGCCGACCGCCCAGCCGCCGCGCCCGTGGGCGAGCAGCACGGAGTCCAGCAGCGTCATGTCGGAGACGTAGGTGACCAGGCAGATGTCGAGCAGCGGCCGGGGGATGCCGGTGTCGCCGTCGAGCTTGCCCTGGGTACGGAACCAGACCTGCGAGCGGGGCTCGCGCACCTCGCCGGCGGTGGCGAACGGCGGCGCGTCCACGTACCGCAGGTCGACCGCGGCCCGGGCCTCCAGCAGCCGCTCGGCCACGCCCTCGGCCACGAACCGGTCGGCGTACCGGGGCAGCGTCTCGGCGGCGGTCGGCAGGGTCAGCGGATCCGGCACCCGGGGCATCGGCTCCTGGTGCTCCAGGCCCTCCTCGTGCGCGTGGAAGGACGCGGTGAGGTGGAAGATCTGCTGGCCGTGCTGGACGGCGACGACCCGGCGGGTGGTGAAGGACCGGCCGTCGCGGATGCGGTCGACGGTGTAGACGATCGGTGCGCCGGGGTCCCCGGGCCGCAGGAAGTACGCGTGCAGGGAGTGCGGCGGCCGGTCGGGCGGGACCGTGCGCCCGGCCGCGACCAGGGCCTGCGCGGCGACCTGGCCGCCGAAGACCCGGGGCACGACCGCCGCACGGCTCTGCCCGCGGTAGATGTCCTCCTCGATCTGCTCCAGGGTGAGCAGATCGAGGAGGGACTGCAGTGCGTCGTTCACCCGGCCGGCCTAGAGGCCCATCGACTTCGCGATGATCGACTTCATGACCTCGTTGGTGCCGCCGTAGATGCGGTTGACGCGGTTGTCGGCGTACAGGCGGGCGATCGGGTACTCGTTCATGTAGCCGTAGCCGCCGTGCAGCTGGAGGCACTTGTCGATGACGCGGTGCGCGACCTCGGTGCAGAACAGCTTGGCGGAGGCGGCCTCGGCCGCGGTCAGCTCGCCCGCGTCCAGGGCCTCCAGAGCGCGGTCGGCGACGGCCTCGGCGGCGTCCACCTCGGCCTGGCAGGCGGCCAGCTCGAACTTGGTGTTCTGGAAGGACGCGACGGTCTTGCCGAAGACGGTGCGCTCCTGCACGTACTGCTGCGCGAACCGGACCGCGGCCTTGGCCTGCGCGTACGCGCCGTAGGCGATGCCCCAGCGCTCGGACGGCAGGTTCTTGCCGAGGTAGGAGAAGCCCTTGTTCTCCTCGCCGAGCAGGTCCTCGGCCGGCACCTTCACATCGACGAAGGCCAGCTCGGCGGTGTCGGAGGTGCGCAGGCCCAGCTTGTCCAGCTTGCGGCCGACGGAGTAGCCCTCGGACTTGGTGTCGACGGCGAAGAGGGAGATGCCGAAGCGGCGGTCGTCCTCCTTCGGGGCGGACGTACGGGCGCAGACGATGACGCGGTCGGCGTGCACGCCGCCGGTGATGAAGGTCTTGGCGCCGTTGAGGACGTAGTGCGTGCCGTCCTCGGAGAGCTTGGCGGTGGTCTTCATGCCCGCGAGGTCGGAGCCGGTGCCCGGCTCGGTCATCGCCAGCGCCCACATCTCCTCGGCGGAGACGAACTTCGGCAGGTAGCGCTTCTTCTGCTCGTCGGTGGCGAGCATCTTGATGTACGGCAGGGCGAGCAGCACGTGCACGCCGGAGCCGCCGAAGGTGACGCCGGCGCGGGCGGTCTCCTCGTACTGGATCGCCTCGAACTTGTGCGACTCCAGGCCCGCGCCGCCGAACTCCTCGGGGACGTTGATGCCGAAGAGGCCCAGGTCGGCGAGCTTGGAGTAGAACTCGCGGGGCACCTGGCCCGCGGCGAACCACTCGTCGTACACCGGGACGACCTCGCCCTCGATGAAGGCGCGGATGGTGTCCCGGAACGCCTCGTGGTCCTCGTTGAATACCGTCCGCTTCACCCTGTGCCTCCCTGGAGCAACATGAACAACAACGCTGGCTAAGCGCTTGCTCAGCAGAAGCTACCGGGCGGTTACCTTTCCTGTCCAGGGTTCAATGAACGCGTACGCCCCCGGAGGCTCAGACGCCCCGGTCCGCGGCCGCCGCGAAGGCACCCAGCGCCAGCCGCTTGAGCAGCGCTTCCGTGGCCGAGCGGGGCGGCAGGCTGGCGCGCGGGCTCAGGTGCGGCGTGGAGTTCAGCAGGCCGAAGACGGCGTGCACGGCGGCGCGCGTCTCGGCCTCCGTGCAGGCCGGGTAGACCTCGCGGACGACCTCGACCCACAGCTCGACGTACTGGCGCTGCAGCTGGCGCACCCGCTTGCGGTCCGCCTCGCGCAGCCGGTCCAGCTCCCGGTCGTGGACGGTGATCAGCGGGCGGTCGTCCAGCGCGAAGTCGATGTGCCCCTCGATGAGCGCGTGCAGCACCTCCTCGGCGCTCTCACCGCCGTCGGCGACCCGCAGCCGCCCGCCGTCCAGCAGCCGCTCACTGATGCCGACCAGCAGCTCGGCGAGCATCGCGTCCTTGCCGGCGAAGTGGCGGTACAGGCCGGGACCGGAGATCCCGACCGCGGCTCCGATCTCGTCCACCCCGACGCCGTGGAAGCCGCGCTCGGCGAAGAGCCGCGCGGCCTCTTTGAGGATCTGCTCGCGGCGGCTGACGGTGGCGGGGGCCTTGGTGCTGCTCATGGCTCCAATTGTAGACAGGCGGGTTAGTGGTCGTTAACCTGGAGGCAATCGTGTTAACGACCACTAACAAGGGGCGGGTACGACGATGGAGCAGGCACCCGTACTGGGGAGCGCCGCAGACCCCGCGGCAGACTCCTGGCGGGCCAACGAGGCCGCGCACCGCGAGCTCGTCGGGCAGCTGCGCGAGAAGCTCGCGGCGGCCCGGCTGGGCGGCGGCGAGAAGGCCAGGGCGCGGCACACCGCGCGCGGCAAGCTGCTGCCCCGGGACCGGGTGGACACCCTGCTGGACCCCGGCTCGCCCTTCCTGGAGCTGGCCCCGCTGGCGGCGGACGGGATGTACGACGGGGCGGCCCCGGCCGCCGGCGTGATCGCGGGCATCGGCCGGGTCTCGGGCCGCGAGGTGGTGATCGTCGCCAATGACGCCACGGTCAAGGGCGGCACGTACTACCCGATGACGGTCAAGAAGCACCTCCGCGCCCAGGAGGTCGCCCTGGAGAACCGCCTCCCCTGCGTCTACCTGGTGGACTCGGGCGGCGCCTTCCTCCCCATGCAGGACGAGGTCTTCCCCGACCGGGAGCACTTCGGGCGGATCTTCTACAACCAGGCCCGGATGTCCGGCGCCGGGATTCCGCAGATCGCGGCCGTCCTCGGGTCCTGCACGGCGGGCGGTGCCTACGTACCGGCCATGAGCGACGAGGCCGTGATCGTCCGCAACCAGGGCACGATCTTCCTCGGCGGCCCCCCGCTGGTGAAGGCGGCGACCGGCGAGGTCGTCACGGCCGAGGAGCTGGGCGGCGGCGAGGTGCACTCCCGTACGTCCGGCGTCACCGACCACCTCGCCGAGGACGACGCACACGCCCTGCGGATCGTCCGCACCATCGTCTCCACGCTCGGCGAGCGCGCGCCGCTCCCCTGGACCGTACGGACGGTGGAGGAGCCCAAGGCGGACCCGGCCGGGCTGTACGGCATGGTCCCCACCGACTCCCGCACCCCCTACGACGTCCGCGAGGTCATCGCCCGGATCGTCGACGGCTCGCGCTTCGCGGAGTTCAAGGCGGAGTACGGCCAGACGCTGGTCACCGGCTTCGCGCACCTGCACGGCCACCCGATCGGCATCGTCGCCAACAACGGCATCCTCTTCTCCGAGTCGGCGCAGAAGGGCGCGCACTTCATCGAGCTGTGCGACCAGCGCGGCATCCCGCTGGTCTTCCTGCAGAACATCTCCGGCTTCATGGTCGGCCGGGACTACGAAGCGGGCGGCATCGCCAAGCACGGCGCCAAGATGGTCACGGCGGTGGCCTGCACACGCGTGCCGAAGCTGACCGTCGTGATCGGCGGTTCGTACGGCGCGGGCAACTACTCCATGTGCGGCCGGGCGTACAGCCCCCGCTTCCTGTGGATGTGGCCGAACGCCAAGATCTCCGTCATGGGCGGCGAGCAGGCGGCGTCGGTCCTGGCGACCGTCAAGCGCGACCAGCTCGAAGCGCGCGGCGAGGAATGGTCCGCCGAGGAGGAGGACGCCTTCAAGGCCCCCATTCGCGAGCAGTACGAGACGCAGGGCAACGCCTACTACGCGACGGCGCGGCTCTGGGACGACGGCGTGATCGACCCGATGGAGACCCGGCAGGTGCTGGGTCTGGCCCTCACCGCCTGCGCCAACGCCCCGCTGACCGACCCCGCCTTCGGCGTCTTCCGGATGTGAGGACCTCCACCATGTTCAGTACTGTTCTGGTCGCCAACCGCGGCGAGATCGCCGTCCGCGTCCTCCGCACCCTCCGCTCCCTGGGCATCCGCTCGGTCGCCGTCTTCAGCGACGCGGACGCCGACGCCCAGCACGTACGGGAGGCCGACACGGCCGTCCGTATCGGCCCGCCGGCCGCCGCCGACAGCTATCTGCGGATCGACGCGCTGCTGGACGCCGCCCGGCGCAGCGGCGCGGAGGCGATCCACCCCGGCTACGGCTTCCTCGCCGAGAACGCCGCCTTCGCGCGCGCGGTGACGGACGCGGGCCTGGTCTTCATCGGACCCTCCGCCGAGGCCATCGACCTGATGGGCGACAAGATCCGGGCGAAGGAGACGGTGCGGGCCGCGGGTGTGCCGGTCGTGCCGGGCTCGTCGGGCAGCGGCCTGAGCGACGCCGAACTGGCCGCAGCGGCACGGCAGATCGGCATGCCGGTGCTGCTGAAGCCGTCGGCGGGCGGCGGCGGCAAGGGCATGCGGCTCGTACGGGACGAGGCGCTGCTCGCGGACGAGATCGCGGCGGCGCGGCGCGAGGCCCGCGGCTCCTTCGGCGACGACACACTCCTGGTCGAGCGCTGGGTCGACCGTCCGCGGCACATCGAGATCCAGGTGCTCGCCGACGGCCACGGCAACGTCGTCCACCTCGGGGAGCGCGAGTGCTCCCTCCAGCGCCGCCACCAGAAGATCATCGAGGAGGCGCCGAGCGTCCTGCTGGACGAGGCGACGCGCGCGGCCATGGGTGCCGCCGCCGTGGAAGCGGCCCGCTCGTGCGGATACGTGGGCGCGGGCACGGTCGAGTTCATCGTCCCCGGCGACGACCCCGCCTCGTACTACTTCATGGAGATGAACACCCGCCTCCAGGTCGAGCACCCGGTCACCGAGCTCGTGACGGGCATCGACCTGGTCGAGTGGCAGCTGCGGGTCGCCGCGGGCGAGGAACTCCCGTACGTACAGGACGACATCACCCTCACCGGGCACGCGGTCGAGGCCCGCATCTGTGCGGAAGACCCCTCCCGCGGCTTCCTGCCGTCCGGCGGCACGGTCCTGGCGCTGCACGAGCCGCAGGGCGACGGCACACGGACCGACTCCGGCCTCTCCGAAGGCACCGAGGTCGGCTCGCTCTACGACCCGATGCTGTCGAAGGTCATCGCGTACGGGCCCGACCGGGCCACCGCGCTCCGCAAGCTGCGGGCCGCGCTCGCGGAAACGGTGATCCTCGGCGTGCCCACGAACACCGGCTTCCTGCGCCGGCTGCTGGCCCACCCGGCGGTCGTCGCGGGCGAGCTGGACACGGGCCTGGTGGAGCGCGAGGCGGACGGGCTGGTGAGCCAGGAGGTGCCCGAGGAGGTGTACGCGGCCGCCGCCGCGGTGCGCCGGGCCGCGCTGGAGCCGTCGGGCGGGGACTGGACCGATCCGTTCTCCGTCCCGGACGGCTGGCGGCTGGGCGGCGAGCCGACCCCACCCGCCTTCTGGCTGCGCGTGCCCGGCCACGACCCCGTACAAGTGTCCGGCAGCGGCCAGGTCACCGCCGACCGGGTGGCCGTCACCGTCGACGGCGTACGGCACACCTTCGTACGCGCCGGGGACTGGCTCGGCCGGGACGGCGACGCCTGGCACGTACGCGCTCACGACCCGGTCGAGGAGACCCTGCGGGGCGCGGCCGGTGCACACGGCGCCGACTCCCTCACCGCCCCCATGCCCGGCACGGTCACGGTCGTCAAGGCCGCGGTCGGCGACCACGTCACCGCGGGCCAGGGCCTGCTGGTGGTCGAGGCGATGAAGATGGAGCACGTCATCTCCGCGCCGCACGCGGGCACCGTCGCCGAACTCGACGTGACACCGGGCAGCACGGTCGCCATGGACCAGGTGCTGGCCGTGATCACCCCCGACGAGCCGGAGGACGACCAGCGATGACACCGGGACTGCCCATGTCCGTACCGGCCCCCGGCCTGCCGGCGCGGGTCCGCATCCACGAGGTCGGCGCGCGGGACGGGCTGCAGAACGAGCAGACCGTGATCCCGACCGAGGTCAAGGCGGAGTTCATCCGCCGCCTCGCGGACGCGGGGCTCGACACCATCGAGGCGACCAGCTTCGTACACCCCAAGTGGGTACCCCAACTGGCGGACGCGGAGCGGCTGTTCCCGCTGGTGAGCGATCTCGGTGCCCGGCTCCCGGTCCTCGTACCGAACGAGCGCGGCCTGGACCGGGCGCTGGCCCTGGGCGCCGACCGGATCGCGGTCTTCGGCAGCGCCACCGAGTCCTTCGCCCAGGCCAACCTCAACCGCACGGTCGACGCCGCACTGGCGATGTTCGCGCCGGTCGTCGCCCGCGCCAAGGACGCGGGCGCGCACGTCCGCGGCTACCTCTCCATGTGCTTCGGCGACCCCTGGGAGGGCCCGGTGCCCATCCCCCAGGTCGTACGGGTCTGCCGCGCGCTGCTGGACCAGGGCTGCGACGAGCTGAGCCTGGGCGACACGATCGGCGTCGCCACGCCCGGCCATGTCACCACCCTGCTCACGGCGCTGAACGAAGCGGGCGTCGGCACCGACGTGCTCGGCGTCCACTTCCACGACACCTACGGCCAGGCGCTGGCCAACACCCTGGCCGCGCTGCAGCACGGTGTCACCACCGTCGACGCGTCGGCGGGCGGGCTGGGCGGCTGCCCGTATGCCAAGAGCGCCACCGGCAACCTCGCCACCGAGGACCTCCTCTGGATGCTGCACGGCCTCGGTATCGAGACCGGGGTCGACCTCGGCCGCCTCACCGCCACAAGCGCGTGGATGGCCGAGCAGCTGGGCCGACCGAGCCCGTCCCGCACCGTACGAGCCCTCTCCCACAAGGAGTGACCCCCATGTCCCTGGACCACCGTCTCCCCTCCGAACTGGAGGAACTGCGCTCCACGGTCGAGGCGTTCGCGCACGACGTCGTCGCCCCGAAGATCGGCGAGTACTACGAGAGCCACCAGTTCCCGTACGACATCGTGCGCGAGATGGGCCGGATGGGCCTGTTCGGGCTGCCGTTCCCCGAGGAGTACGGCGGGATGGGCGGCGACTACCTGGCGCTCGGCATCGCCCTGGAGGAGCTGGCGCGGGTCGACTCCTCGGTGGCGATCACGCTGGAGGCCGGCGTCTCACTCGGCGCGATGCCGCTGTACCACTTCGGCACGGAGGAGCAGAAGCAGACCTGGCTGCCGAAGCTCTGCTCGGGCGAGATGCTGGGCGCGTTCGGGCTGACCGAGCCGGAGGCCGGCTCCGACGCGGGCGGTACGAAGACCACGGCCCGGCTCGACGCGGCGACCGACGAGTGGGTGATCAACGGCAGCAAGTGCTTCATCACCAACTCGGGCACGGACATCACGGGCCTGGTGACGGTCACGGCCGTCACCGGCCACAAGGAGGACGGCCGCCCGCTGATCTCCGCGATCATCGTGCCGTCCGGCACTCCCGGCTTCACGGTCGCGGCACCGTACTCCAAGGTCGGCTGGAACGCCTCGGACACCCGCGAGCTGTCCTTCACCGACGTCCGCGTCCCGGCGGCCAACCTGCTGGGCGAGGAGGGCCGCGGCTACGCCCAGTTCCTGCGCATCCTGGACGAGGGCCGGATCGCCATCGCGGCGCTGGCCACGGGCCTCGCGCAGGGCTGTGTGGACGAGTCGGTGAAGTACGCCAAGGAACGGAAGTCCTTCGGGAAGCCGATCGGGGAGAACCAGGCCATACAGTTCAAGCTCGCGGACATGGAGATGCGCGCCCACACCTCCCGGCTGGCCTGGCGCGACGCGGCCTCCCGCCTGGTGCACGGCGAGCGCTTCAAGAAGGAGGCCGCGCTGGCGAAGCTGTACTCCTCGGAGATCGCGGTCACCAACGCCCGCGAGGCCACCCAGATCCACGGCGGCTACGGCTTCATGAACGAGTACCCGGTCGCCCGTATGTGGCGCGACTCCAAGATTTTGGAGATCGGGGAGGGGACGAGTGAGGTGCAGCGGATGCTGATTGCTCGGGAGATGGGGCTGTGAGCTTCGGGGGGTGAGCTTCTGGGGTGTGACCCTCTGGTTGTGAGTCTCCGGGTGTGAGCCTCGGCCTTCACCTGGTTGTGAGCCTCGGCCTTCGCCTTGTTGTGAGCCTCGGCCTTCGCCCTGTGGACAACCGGGGTGCTGTCGGTGGGTGACGGTAGCGTTACTGGGAGTGCGGTGGAGGTGGGGGAGGGGCCTTGCCGCGGGGGCTCTCCCTTCGGGGAGAGGGAGGGGCCCTGCCCAGGAACGCGGGCGGGGCGCGGGAGAACCCGCCCCCGCCCCGCCTCGCTCCCCACCCCCCTGCCCGATATCGGGCAGATTTCTTGCGAAAGCGCGCCGGAGACCGCAGTATCGACGGGTGCTCGATCGCCGTCCGTCCCACGAGGACCTCGTAGAACACCTGGTACGCAGTACGCCGCTGCAGCGCGGCGAGGCCGTCCGGGTGATCCAGGACGTGCTCGCGTACTTCGATGAGACGGCCGAGACGTTCGTGCGCCGCAGACACCGCGAACTGCAGGCGCAGGGCCTGCGCAACGACGCCATCTTCGAGCGGATCGCCCACGAGCTGCCGCACCGCGCCGTGGCCCCGCCCGAGCTCTCGATACGCCAGTTGCGCCGCCTCGTCTACGGCTGAGACGCCGAGCACCTACGCACCGTCAATCCGAGAGGGTCAACCCACATGTGTGGAATCGTCGGTTATATCGGCAAACGCGATGTCGCGCCGCTGCTCCTCGAGGGCCTGCAGCGCCTGGAGTACCGCGGTTACGACTCCGCCGGCATCGCCATCCACGCCTCCGGCAAGACCGGCGGGCTGAAGACCGCCAAGGCCAAGGGCCGGGTCCGGGAGCTGGAGTCGCGCCTGCCGAAGCGTTTCGCCGGTACCACCGGCATCGCCCACACCCGCTGGGCCACCCACGGCGCGCCGAACGACGAGAACGCCCACCCGCACGTGGACGCCGAGGGCAAGGTCGCCGTCGTCCACAACGGCATCATCGACAACGCCGCCGAGCTGCGCGCGAAGCTGACCGCCGACGGCGTGGAGTTCGCCTCCGAGACCGACACCGAGGTCCTCGCGCACCTCATCGGCCGCTCCGAGGCCACCACGCTGGAGGAGAAGGTCCGCGAGGCGCTGCGGCACATCGAGGGCACGTACGGGATCGCCGTACTGCACTCCGACTTCGCCGACCGCATCGTGGTCGCGCGCAACGGCTCCCCGGTCGTGCTGGGCATCGGCGAGAAGGAGATGTTCGTCTCCTCCGACGTGGCCGCGCTGGTCTCGCACACCCGCCAGGTCGTCACCCTCGACGACGGCGAGATGGCCACACTGAAGGCCGACGACTACCGCACGTACACCACTGAGGGCTCGCGCACGACGTCCTCCCCGGAGACCGTCGAGTACGCCGCCGAGTCGTATGACATGGGCGCGCACGACACGTACATGCACAAGGAGATCTCCGAGCAGGCGGACGCGGTGGACCGCGCGCTGCGCGGGCGGATCGACGACCGCTTCTCCACCGTGCACCTGGGCGGCCTCAACCTGGACGCGCGCGAGGCACGCGGCGTCCGCCGGGTCAAGATCCTGGGCTGCGGCACCTCGTACCACGCGGGCCAGATCGGCGCGCAGATGATCGAGGAGCTGGCGCGCATTCCCTCGGACGCCGAGCCCGCCTCCGAATTCCGGTACCGCAACCCGGTCGTGGACCCCGACACCCTCTACGTCGCCGTCTCGCAGTCCGGTGAGACGTACGACGTACTCGCGGCCGTACAGGAGCTCAAGCGCAAGGGCGCGCGGGTGCTGGGCCTGGTGAACGTCGTCGGTTCGGCGATCGCGCGGGAGACCGACGGCGGCATCTACGTGCACGCGGGCCCGGAGGTCTGCGTGGTCTCCACCAAGTGCTTCACCAACATGGTGGTCTCCTTCGCGCTGCTCGCGCTGCACCTGGGCCGCATCCGGGACCTGTCCGTGGCGGACGGCAAGCGGATCATCGACGGCCTGCGCCGGCTGCCGGAGCAGATCACCGAGATCCTGGCCGGCGAAGCGGAGATCAAGAAGCTCGCCGAACTGTATGCGGATGCGAAGTCGATGATGTTCATCGGGCGGGTCCGCGGCTACCCGGTGGCGCGCGAGGCGTCCTTGAAGCTCAAGGAGGTCTCCTACATCCACGCCGAGGCGTACCCGGCCTCCGAGCTGAAGCACGGCCCGCTGGCGCTCATCGAGCCGGCGATGCCGACCGTGGCGATCGTCCCGGACGACGACCTGCTGGAGAAGAACCGCGCGGCGCTGGAGGAGATCAAGGCCCGCAGCGGCCGCATCCTCGCCGTCGCGCACGCGGAGCAGGAGAAGGCGGACCACACGATCGTGGTACCGAAGAACGAGCCCGAGCTCGACCCCATCCTCATGGGCATCCCGCTCCAACTCCTCGCGTACCACACGGCCCTGTCCCTCGGCCGCGACATCGACAAGCCCCGCAACCTGGCGAAGTCGGTGACGGTGGAGTAACCAAAAAGAGCGACCGGGCACCGCAACCATCAATTGAGGAACCACGACGGTGAGCACCCGGTCCGCGAGAGCGGCGGCGGTTTAGCCGCAAAAAAGAGGCGGGGCCTCGCGCGCGCCACCATACGTGCGAGGTCCCGCCTCCCGGTGCCGGCGTCGCCCTAACGCCGGCAGTGATGCCGCCTTCCCGGGAACCGTCACACCCGGGCGGCAGCACGTCGTGTGAAGGTTTGTACCCCTCACCAGCGCAGAACCCACCTCTACGAGTCAGTAGATTTGTCGACTACAAACGGAGTATGACGCTTCGTCACGTCGAGGTGACCTGATGCAGTAGACGTGCGGCTGAGGCCGAATACGTACGGAAGGGGAGAGCCGTACAGAAGAGGAGGGCAAGCCGGCCCTCAGGCGCCGGCCCTCACGGCACGACGATCACCGGTCGCTGCGCGCGCCGCGCCAGCCGCCCGGCGACCGAGCCGAAGATCCGTCCGACGATGCCGTGCGTGGAGCCGACCACGATCGCGTCGGCCGCGTACTCCCGGCCGACCTCCTCCAGTTCGTGGCAGATGTCGCCGCCCCGCTCGACCAGGATCCAGGAGAGCTCGGAGAGATGGTCGGCGCAGGCCAGCTCCAGCCCCAGGACCTCCGTGCGGTGATCGGGGACGTCGACGAAGACCGGCGGCTCGCAGCCCGCCCACACCGTCGTCGGGAGCCGGTTGGCGACATGCACGATGATCAGACCGGAGCCGGAGCGCCGGGCCATGCCGATGGCGTAGGCCAGGGCCCGTTCACTGGACACCGAGCCGTCGAAGCCCACCACCACACCGTGCTGGAAGGCGGGGTCGCAGGAGTGGCGTGACTGTTCCGCCGCTTCGAGGTCCGCCATCGGATCGGCGACCTGCTTGCGGTCCGCGGGTTCGGGGAATTCGTGACCGGCCATGAGTGTCTCGGCGAAGGGGAGCCCTCGTGCCCAGAGGCGGAGGGGAACGGCGATTGACTTGTTCGGGCAGTTGACTGAGCTGGGCGGAGAGCGGGGCGACGGCGATGGTTCAATGCCGAACAATACGGCCGGGAATCATCTTCCCAACCCCTTACCCCAAGAGTACGGCGCCACTCCTCCCCTGCCCAGGCCCTCCGTAAACGGCGGTTGTCCCTTTTGACCGGACAGCGCCCCCGAACGTTCCCCGGAGCATGCCGGAGCGTCGCGCCGTTGGCAATGGCCCGCCGCCCTTACATACGGACGCCCCGGATCCGATACGGACTCCTCTGTTCCGGTACCGCCGCCTCTGCTCCGTCCGTACCCCTCGCGGTGACTCCCCGTGGCCGGCCGCGTTGTTCCAGTGGTCCGCGCGGTCGGCGTGGAGCACTCGGAAGGAGACCCCCTTGCCCGGTACGCCGCACCCGCCGACGGACCCTGTGAGCGACGTGGTCCGCTGGGGCGCGTTCAGCTGCGCGCTGGTTCCGCTTGTCCTCCTTGTGTGCGGCTCGTCGCCCGTCGGCGCCATCGGCACCGCCCTCGGCCTCGCGGCGGTCACGTGCGCCTGCCGGGCGCTGCTGCGGCAGTCCGAGCGGACCGCCGCCCGGCTGGCCGTCGAGCGGGCTTCCGTGCACCGCGGACGGCACGGCAGAACGGGCCTGGGGGCGCACCGGGGCGGACGTCATGGAGGGGGGCGCACGCCGGGGGATTGAGGCGCTTCCGCGCGACTCCGGCGGTGCTCGCACGAGTGCCCGCGAACCTTTTCAGCCAAGTTCGACCCCCGGCACATCCCTTGGCAAAAGCGACCCGCAACCGGCCTTTGAACAGGCCGGAAAGGACCGCGCGGCGTGGCTGTGCCCTACGACGGAGGCGCAGGGACGGGACGCGTACTTCCCACCGGGGCCCACGAGTGGAACGCTTCGTGATCGAATGCTTCGCGCCAAGTTGCCATATCGACTTACCAGCAGGTGGTGAACTTGGCACTCCATCCTCACGGGACACAGTAGATTCGATCTTGGCAATCACGGCGGGGGAACAGTGCAGGACCGAGAGGGCGAGACGACCGAGGGGGGCTTAGTGCCATGAGCCAGGACTCCGCTGCCGTACCAGATGCCGCACGCAAGCTCGCCGCCCGACGACGCCGCGAAGTAGTCGCGGTGCTCCTCTTCAGTGGCGGCCCCATTTTCGAGAGCTCCATTCCGCTCTCGGTATTTGGCATCGACCGCCAGGACGCGGGCGTGCCGAGGTACCGGTTGCTTGTGTGCGCGGGCGAAGATGCGCCTTTGCGCACGACTGGCGGACTGGAGCTTTCCGCTCCATACGGCCTGGAAGCGATCTCCCGGGCAGGTACCGTCGTGGTACCGGCCTGGCGTTCGATCACCCAGGCGCCACCACCTGCCGCGCTGGACGCACTCCGGCGCGCGCATGAAGAAGGGGCCCGCATCGTCGGGCTCTGCACGGGCGCGTTCGTGCTGGCGGCCGCAGGGCTGCTGGACGGCCGACCGGCGACCACACACTGGATGTACGCACCGACGCTCGCGAAGCGTTACCCGTCCGTCCATGTCGATCCACGCGAACTGTTCGTCGACGACGGCGATGTGCTGACGTCGGCGGGCACGGCTGCGGGCATCGACCTGTGCCTCCACATCGTGCGGACCGACCACGGCGCCGACGCGGCCAACGCGCTCGCCCGCCGCCTGGTCGTACCGCCCCGGCGCACCGCGTCGGAGTTGGGGCACCAGCGCTATCTCGACAGGTCATTACCAGAGGAGATCGGTGCCGACCCGCTGGCCGAGGTCGTCGCCTGGGCGCTGGAGCATCTCCACGAGCAGTTCGACGTGGAGACGCTCGCCGCGCGCGCTTACATGAGCCGCCGGACGTTCGACCGCCGGTTCCGCTCACTCACTGGGAGCGCTCCCCTGCAGTGGCTGATCACTCAGCGCGTACTGCAGGCTCAGCGGCTGCTGGAGACGTCGGACTACTCGGTGGACGAGGTGGCGGGCCGCTGCGGCTTCCGCTCCCCCGTCGCGCTGCGTGGTCATTTCCGGCGGCAGCTGGGGTCCTCCCCGGCGGCCTACCGGGCGGCCTACCGCGCCCGGCGGCCACAGAACGGCACCGGGGAGCCACCAGGGCCCGCGGTCCGTCCGTCCGAACGGCCGGAGCGCCTGGACCGCACGGGAACCCCGGCGGCCGAGCGCTTCGGGGCCCACGCCCCGGTACCGGGTCAGGGCGCTCCGTTCGGTGCGCACGAACCGGGCAAACCGGAGTCGGACGCGTATGCGTCCCGGCTCGGTGAGCCCGCCGTCGGCCGCTCCACCGGACGCCCGGTGCTGCCCAGCCAGCGGGAGCGCCCCGTAGGGTGAGACGCATGAACGATCGCATGGTGTGGATCGACTGCGAGATGACGGGGCTCTCGCTGGCGAACGACGCGCTCATCGAGGTGGCCGCACTGGTCACCGACTCGGAGCTGAACATCCTCGGCGAGGGGGTGGACATCGTCATCCGTCCCCCCGCCGAGGCCCTGGAGACCATGCCCGAGGTGGTGCGTGAGATGCACACCGCCTCGGGTCTGCTGGCGGAGCTGGACGGCGGGACGACCCTCGCCGACGCCGAGCGGCAGGTCATGGACTACATCAAGAGTCATGTACCGGAGCCGGGCAAGGCCCCGCTGTGCGGCAACTCCGTCGGCACCGACCGCGGCTTCCTGCTGCGCGACATGCCGGAGCTGGAGGACTATCTCCACTACCGGATCGTCGATGTCTCGTCGGTCAAGGAGCTGGCGCGGCGCTGGTACCCGAGGGCGTACTTCAACAGCCCGGAGAAGAACGGGAACCACCGGGCGCTCGCGGACATCCGTGAGTCGATCGCGGAGTTGCGGTACTACCGGGAGGCGGTCTTCGTGCCGCAGCCGGGGCCCGACTCCGACACCGCGAAGGCGATCGCGGCCAAGCACGTCCTGCCTGCGGAACAGCAGCCGGCAGGAGAGTGACGCAGCTCGCTCCCGGCTCGGGGGAAAGCCGGGAGCGAGCACCCCTTCGGACCCTGTACACTTTTCTTCAGCCGGTGGGGAACAAGACACCACACAGCACCGGTCATGGTGGGTATAGCTCAGCTGGTAGAGCACCTGGTTGTGGTCCAGGATGTCGCGGGTTCAAGTCCCGTTACTCACCCCAACGATGAAGGCCCGGTCCGCGAAAGCGGACCGGGCCTTCATCGTGTCCGGTGTGAGGGCGCGGGCTCTCAGTAGCCGACGGTGAAGCGCTCGCCGATGTGGCGGGGCTGCTCGGCCTCGTCGAGGAGGGCGGCCGCGTAGTCCTCGGTGGATATCCGGCTGCTGCCGTCCGCCGCGGCGACCAGGTCGTCGGAGGCGGTGCGGTAGCTGCCCGTACGGGTGCCGGGCTCGATCAGGGCCGCCGGGCTGAGGCTGGTCCAGCGCACGTCTGTGATGGTGCGCAAGTACTCCAGCGCGTCGCCGTGCGCGTGCATGATCTGCAGCAGGAACTCCGGCAGCCCCTCCGCGTCCCAGACCTGCTTGCCGTCGGGGGTACGGAGCGACCCCGCGCCGCCGACCGCGATCAGCCGCGGCGCTCCGTCACCCAGCTTCCGCAGGCCGGCCACCAGCGACTCGGCCGAGGGCTTGATCGTGGCGAGGTGGCCGGGTCCATCGCCACCGCCGACCGCGCTGATCAGTACGTCCTGGCCTTCGGCGGCCGCGGCCACGGCGGCCGGGTCCAGGACGTCTCCGGTGGTCACGGTGAGCTTCGGGTGGGTCTTGGTGATCTTCGCGGGGTCGCGGACCACCGCGGTGACCTCGTGGCCGCGCGCCAGGGCCTCGTCGAGGACGCGGCTGCCGATGGTGCCGTTGGCGCCGAACAGGGCGATCTTGGACATGGGTACTCCAGGTGAGGGGTTCGGTGAGGGGTTTCCGGTTTCCGTCAACCTTCGCGGTGACGTCTTCTACGCTAGGGGTGGTATCCAGGCATTCCGGGGTATGAGCACGACTAGCGATGGTGAAAAAGCGACATGCAGGGCAGTGAGCGTGCGGAGAGCATTCCGGAGGTGGCGTTCTCGGCGCCTGCCGGGCGGCCCGCGGGCGTGGAGGTCATGACGCTCGCCGAGCTGCGCGCGCGGGCCGACGCCTGCGCGCTGGCCGTCCCGCACCGCCCCGGCTTCCACCACCTCCTCTCGCTGGACGCGGGCCGGCTCTCCCACACCGTCGACTTCCGCCGGTACGACGTGGCGCCGGGCGACTGGCTGTGGGTACGGCCCGGTCAGGTGCAGCACTTCGGGGACCTGGCGGAGGCGGAGGGCGTCCTCGTGCTCTTCGAGTCCGGCTTCCTCGACCCGGCGACGGCCACCGCGGCCCGCCTGGAGGACTGGTACGGCCCGGCCGTACGGCATCCGGAGGACGCGGCAGGGGAAGCCGCGCGGGCGGCGCTGGACCATCTGTACCGCGAGTTCGGCGCGCTGTGCGGGCTGCCGCTGGAGGCGCACCTGGAGGTGCTGCGGCATCTGCTGTCGGTACTGGTGCTGCGCGCCGCACATTTGGTGCGGGATGCGGCGGAGTACGCCGGTGACTGTGCGGCGACGACGACGTTCCTGCGCTTCCGGGACGCCGTCGAGCGGGACTTCGCGGTCAGCCGCCGGGTCGCCGACTACGCCCGGGCGCTGGGCTATTCGCCGCGTACGCTCTCCCGCGCCACGGAGGCCGCCGCCGGGGTCGGCGCGAAGGAGTTCATCGACCGCAGGGTGGTGCTGGAGGCCAAGCGGCTGCTCGCGCACGGCGATCTGCCGGCCGCCCGGGTCGCCCGCCGCCTCGGCTTCGAGGACGCGACGAACTTCAGCAAGTACTTCCTGCACCGCGCGGGCGTCACGCCGATCGCCTTCCGGGAGAGTGTGCGCGGCGGGGCGTGACGGCCTGTCAGGTCGCGGCCGTCAGGAGGACTCGCGTACGACCAGTTCCGTCGGCAGGACCAGTTGGGGGCGTTCGCGGGAGCGTTCGGCGATTTCTTCGATCAGGACGCGGGCCATTGCCCGGCCCATTTCCTCGATCGGCTGGCGCACGCTGCTCAGGGGCGGGTCCAGGTGGCGGGCGACGGCCGAGTCGTCGAAGCCGACCAGCGCCACGTCCTCCGGGACCCGGCGGCCGCGTTCTCTCAGTACTGTCAGCGCTCCGGCCGCCATCACGTCCGAGGCCGCGAAGACCGCGTCCACGTCCGGGCGGCGGTCCAGCAGCGCGGCCATCGCCCGCCGTCCGCCGTCCTCGGTGAAGTCCGCCGGGACGATCAGTGCCTCGTCCGGGTCGTACCCGGTGTCCTCCAGCGCCTGCCGGTAACCGTCCAGGCGGCACTGCGCCGCGTACATGTCCGGCGGCCCGGCGATCGTGGCGATCGTCCGCCGGCCGCGCTCCAGGAGGTGCCGGGCGGCGGCCCGGGCCCCGCCGGTGTTGTCGGAGTCGACGTACGGCACGGTCTCGCGGGCGGAGCGGCGGCCGCTGAGCACGGCGGGCAGCTCCAGCCGGGACAGCAGGTCGGGCAGCGGGTCGTCCACGTGCACGGAGACCAGCAGCACGCCGTCCACACGGTGCGCGGCGAGGTACTGGCCCAGCCGCTCCCGCTCCTTGGGCGTGCGGACGAGGATCAGCAGCAGCTGGAGGTCGGTGTCGGCGAGCCCGGCGCCGACCCCGCGGATGATCCCGGAGAAGTACGGCTCGGCGAACAGCCGGGTCTCCGGCTCCGGGATCACGAGCGCGACGGCGTCGGTGCGGTCGGCGGCCAGCGCGCGGGCCGCGCCGTGCGGTACGTACTGCAGCTCGGCGATGGCCCGCTCGACGGCGGCGCGCGTGCGGGGGCTCACCCGGGGCGAGCCGTTGACGACCCGGGAGACGGTGCCCCGGCCGACGCCGGCCCGCGCCGCCACCTCCTCGAGCGTGGGGCGTCCGCCGCGCCGACCACCGCGCCCTGCCGCTGCCATGGCTGCCTCCGGACTCCCGGCCGTACCTCCCGGCCGTGAATGTATGCGGCCATTACACAGCGGAACGCGGCGGAACGGCGGAAAGCGGCGCCAGATCGGTGCGGTGCGGAACAAACGGAAGCGCGGGGCGCAGCGGCTGTGGGGGTGGGGGTCCGCTGCGCCCCGCCGTTGGGGGGTGGTCCGGGTCGGTTCTGGTACCGGGGCGGGTCAGCCCTGGTAGGCGCCGAGGGCCTTGGTGAAGTCCAGTGGCTGCTGATCGATGGAGCTGCAGGTCGGCTGGGCGGTGCCGGAGGAGCCGCCGTCGCACGCCTTGTCGCGGGTGGCGGACCACATCGACAGCCAGCCGAGGTGCTTGGTGGCGGCGAAGTCCGCGAGCTCCTTGGCGTCGGCCTGCGTGAAGATCTCGGTCGCCACGTCGTTGACGCCGATCATCGGGGTCACGGCGACCGTCTTCCAGGCGTCCGTTTCGCTCAGCCCGAGGGCGTCCTTCACCTGCTTCTGGGTGGCGGTGGCGGCCTGGATCGCGTACTTCCCCATGTCGCCGTCGTACGAGGCCCCGTAGTCCATCGCCATGATGTTGACGGCGGAGATCTTCACCCCGTTCTTCTTGGCGTCGGCAAGGAGGCCCACGCCGTCCTGGGTCAGCCCCTCGGGCATGACGGGCAGGGTGAAGGAGACCTCCAGGTCCGGGTGGTCCTTCTGGAGCTGCGCGATGGCCTGCGCGCGGCGGGTGTTGGCCTCCGTGTTGGGCAGCGCGCCGCCCTCGATGTCGAAGTCGGCCTTCTTCAGGTCGTACGCGTCGACGACCTTGCCGTACGCGGCGGCCAGTTCGTCCGCCGAGCCGCAGGCGAGCCCGAGCTCGGAGCCGGCCGCGCCGCCGAACGAGACGCGTACGTCGCCGCCTTCGGCGCGCAGCTTCGGTATCTGCTGCGCGACCGGGTCGCCGTCCAGCGCGCCGCTGCCGCCCCACTTGGGGTCGCAGCCGCCGCCGGAGGTGATGAAGGCGAGGTTGAAGGTCTTCACTCCGGTCTTCTTGGCCGTGTCCAGCAGGTCGTACGCGGGGCTGAGCGAGGTGTCGACGTACGGGGCGAACGCGCCGCCCGCAGCGGCCCGTTCGGCCGGCGTGGCCTTGCTCGCCTGTGCCGCGCCGGCGACGGCGAACGCGCCGCCCACGGCGAGCGCCGCGGCGGCGCCCGCGCCGATCAGCTTGGCCGTGCAGCTCGTACGGCGGCGGTGTGCCGGAGAAGTCATCTGGTGCCTGCCTGTCGTGTCGTGGGGGGTGACGCCCCGCACGCTAGCGAGCGGAAAACGGACAATCGGCAGGTTCCGTGCGCCGGGCAGCGGACTTATGGACCGCTTAAGGAACGGAAAGGGAGGGGTTAAGCGGCGGCGTTCAGCGCGGCCGGGGAACGCGCGCTCCGAGGGCCCGCCGGCGGAGCCGGCCCAGGCGGCGGGCCCGGTGGCGGCGCCCGGACGGGCCCCGGCCACGCCGGTCGTGCAGGGCGAGCCAGATGCGTACCTCGGTACCGCCCAGGACCGAGCGGCCGATCCGTACGTCGCCGCCGGTGGACTCCGCGAGACGGCGGGCGATGTCCAGGCCCAGCCCGGTCGAGCCGTCGCCGCCGTGGCCGTGGCCGCGCCGGAGCGCGGCGGCCGGGTCGGCGATGCCGGGGCCCGCGTCCGACACCAGCACGATCACCGCGTCCTCGGCGTGGTGCACGTCCACGGCGAACGCGGTGCCTTCGGGGGTGTGCCGGAAGACGTTGCCGAGGAGCGCGTCCAGCGCGGCGGCCAGCTCGGGGCGCGCGACGGGAACGCGTACGGGACGGTCCGCGCCCGCCACTCGTACCGTGCGCCCCTCGTCCTCCGCGAGCGCCGACCAGAAGCCCATCCGCTCCCGGATCACCTCGGCCGCGTCGCACCCGGCCGCCGCCACCTGCTGGGTCAGCGCCTGCTGCTCGCGCGCGGTACGGATGATCCGGTCCACCTCGCGCTCCAGCTGAGCGACGGCGGTACGGGTGTGCTCGGCGGCCGGGCCGTCGCCGAGCGACGCCGCGTTCAGGCGCAGCACGGTCAGCGGCGTACGGAGGCGGTGGCTGAGGTCGGCGGCCAGCTCGCGCTCATTGGCGAGCAGCTGGACGACCTGGTCGGCCATGGAGTTGAAGGCGACGGCCGCCGAGCGCAGCTCCTTGGGGCCGTCCTCCAGGACCCGTACGCCCAGCTTGCCGTCCCCCAGGTCGTGCGCCGCGCCCGCGAGCCGCTCGGCGGGCCGCACCATCCGGGTACCGAGCCGGTCGGCGACCGCCACCGAGCCGACGATCAGCGCGAGGCCGACGCCGGCGAGCAGCACCCAGGAGGTCGTGACGCCGTTGGTGACCGCCGCCTCCGGGACGAAGACCTCGACCACGGCGGTGCCGGAGGCGACCGCGGTGGGCTGGAGCAGCGAGGAGCCGCCGCGGACGGTGGCGACGGAAGCGCGGCCGTACCGTGCGGCGCGGGCCACCTCGGCGGCCTTCGCCCGGCCCGCGCCGATCACCGCGGGCGCGCCGCCCCGGCCCCTCGGCGGTACGTGGACGCCGAGCTGGCCGCCGGGCCCGGTCTCGGCGCTGGCGACCGCGCGGGTCAGCGCGGCACGGTCGGTGGTGATGGCGAGTACCGGACCGATCGCGGCGGCCTGCCGCTCGGCGTTGGCGAACGCGCGGTCCCGGGCCAGCTCCTTGACGACCATGCCGAGCGGGACGGCGAACGCGATCACCACCATGGCCGTGACCGCGAGCGCGACCTTGACCAGCGCCCATCTCACGGCCGGGGCCCGGCCTGCGGCGGCACTTCCTGTGGCGGCTCCAGCTTCACGCCGACGCCGCGCAGGGTGTGCAGGTAGCGGGGGCTGGCGGCGGTCTCGCCGAGCTTGCGGCGCAGCCAGGACAGGTGGACGTCGATGGTCTGGTCGTCGCCGTAGGACTGCTGCCACACCTCGGCGAGCAGCTCCTTACGGGCCACGACCACGCCGGGGCGCCCGGCCAGGAAGGCCAGCAGGTCGAACTCGCGGCGGGTCAGGTCCAGTGGCGCGCCGTCCAGGGCGGCCTGTCGGCGCAGCGGGTCGACGGTCAGGCCGCCGACCCGGAGCACCTGGGAGGGCGGCGGCCCGCCGGACCCGTGGGCGCGGCGCAGTACGGCGGCCATCCGGGCGGACAGGTGTTCCACGGAGAACGGCTTCGTGAGGTAGTCGTCGGCGCCGTCGTTGAGCAATCGAACGATCTCCGCCTCGTCGTCGCGCGCTGTGGCAACGATCACGGGGACATCGGTGATGCCGCGCAGCATCTTCAGCGCCTCGCGGCCGTCCAGGTCGGGCAGCCCGAGGTCCAGGACGACCACGTCGAAGCCGACCTGGGCCACCTCGCGCAGCGCCTCCAGGGCGGTGCCGACGCTGCGCACGGTGTGTGCGGCGTCGGACAGATGCCGGATGAGAGCCGAGCGGACGAACTGGTCGTCCTCGACCACGAGCACACGAGCCATGGGCGGCACCGTACGCCATTCGGGTGCGGTTCTTGACCGGCCATTGACGATCGTCGTCCGTTTCGCAAGGCCCCGTCGTCGGTTTCGCACGGCCCCGCGGCGGAGCGTCGTGCGCGGCGCCCGGAGTGGTGCAGTATGAACCGGGTGCTACGAGGACTGATTCATGCGGGCGCCTGGACGCTGGCGACGGGCGCCGCGGTCACGCTGTCGTGGTTCGGCGTGCACACGGTGGTCTCCGGTACGGCGTACGACCCGCCGCGCGCGCTCCCGATCTCCGACAACGCGCCCGGCGCGCAGCCCGATTCCGCGAGCGGCGCCGCACCCCGCGCGTCCTCCACCCACCGCCCCAAGCCCTCCCCCTCCCCGAGTGCGAGCACCGACCGGCCCTCGGAGAAGCCCTCCTCGCCGCCACCCAGCCCGGCGCCGGACCGCTCCTCCACGGCCCCCGGCTCCGCCGCGCCGAGCACGGTCAGGGGCTACCGCACCGACGGCGGCCGGGTCGTCCTGGACCTGCGCGAGACGCACGCCGAGCTGGTGTCGGCCACGCCGGGGCCCGGCTGGCAGATGCAGGTCTGGAAGCAGGACGGCTGGCTCCGCGTCGACTTCACCCGCGGCCCCGACCGCACCTCGGTGATCTCCACCTGGAACGGCCACCCGCCGACGGTCACGACGGACAACCACGCGCAGTAGTCCGCAGCGGGCTTCGAGGCGCAGCCTCAGCAGCCTCAGTCGAAGGTGCCGGGCGGCGGCGCGGGCGAGGCGACCGCGGTGGCGTCCGTGACCGGCGCCGCGCCGCCCGCGAAGTCCCGCAGCGCGCGCCCGTGTTCGACGCGGCCGGTCTCCGGGTCGGTCGCGGCCCGCCGGGTCAGCTCGGCGACCGGCAGCGGCCCGTCGGCGGCGAGCAGTACGGCGTTCCCGAAGCGCTTGCCGCGCAGCACCGGGGGCGCGGCGGTCAGGCACAGCTCGCCGAAGACCGCGCCCACGGTGGCGATCTGCGCGCGTACGAAGGCCAGCGGCGGGCCGTCCGCGAGGTTGGCCGCGTACCAGCCGCCGGGCGCCAGCGCCCGCGCCGCCTCGGTGACGAACTCGGTACTGGTCAGATGCGCGGGTGTACGGGCGCCGCTGAAGACGTCCGCGATGATCAGGTCGGCCCAGCCGTCCGGGACCTTGGCGAGTCCGGCGCGGGCGTCCCCGCCGCGTACCTTGACGCGCGCCCCGCTCTCCAGGGGCAGCTGTTCGCGGACGAACTGCACGAGCGGCGCGTCGATCTCCACGACCTGCTGGGTGGAGCGGGGGCGGGTCGTCGCGACGTAACGCGCCAGGGTGAGCGCGCCGCCTCCGAGGTGCAGCACGCGCAGCGGCTTGCCGGGCGGGGCCGCGAGGTCGGCGATGTGACCGAGGCGGCGCTGGTAGGAGAAGTCGAGGTACGCCGGGTCGTCGAGGTCCACGAAGGACTGCGGGGCGTCGTCGATCAGCAGCGTCCAGCCGCGCGGCCGGTCCCGGTCGGGCCGCAGCTCGGCGCGGCCGCCGGTCACCTCCGCCGTCACCGGCTCCCGCGCCGCACGCGCCCGCCTGTTCTTCGCCATCCGGCCAGTATCCCCGACGGGGCCTGACCGGCCGCGGGCCGCCTGCGGGCCACCAGGGGAGGCCCGCAGAGAGGCCGCAGAGAGGCCACAGGGGGGAAGCCGCAGGGACGCCGCTCAGCAGCAGCGGTCGACGGCCTCGATCGTGCGGGCCGCCTCGCCGAGCGCGGCGCGCAGCACCGCGGGGTCGGTCGCCGCGGCGAACGCGCCCTCCGGGGGGACCAGCCAGCCCGTGCCGGCGACCGGCGGCTCGGCCGCGCCCCGCACGCCGCTCCCCCGCCCGCCGCCGTACGTCTGCGTACAGGCGCTGCCGGGCAGGTCCCAGCCGTCGGCCGTGCCCGGCGGCACCAGGAAGCCGAGGGTGTCGCACGCGCCGTCGTGCAGGACCGGACCGACGCCATCGCGCAGCCGGAGGATGTCCACCGCCTCCAGACCCTGCCGCGCCGGCACCGTGACCAGGTCGAGGTCGCGGGGCGGCTCGGCGGTCCCGGTGACGGCTGCCCCTGCACCGCCCGGCACACCCGAAGCGGTCTCGACGACACCCTTGCCCCCGCCGGTCTTCAGCACGGAAACCCCTCCTCCTGACGCGCCGCTTCCTTACACCTGATGCAACGCGAAAGCGCGTCAACAGCAACGGCGTCAGAACGCCGTAAAGGATGGCACTTCATGGCGGATGCCGGGTGAGATATCCCTTTTGTAAACAAACTCTCCGTATCGCGGGTGTCACGGACGGTACGGTCGTCCCGCCGCGCCGCCCAGCGTGCGGCATCGCCGCACGGATGGCATGGAGAGGGTCCGCCATGACGTCGCCCACAGGTCCAGCAGCGCCGGCCCGCGACCTGCCGGCCCGCCCGAACACCGCCTTCCGGCAGTTGCGCGGCCGGCTGTCACCCGGCGAGTTCGCGGCTGCCGTGCGCCGCGCCGCCCGTGAGATCGGCGAGCAGGTCTCGTGCGACGCGCGCTACGTGGGCCGCGTCGAGGCCGGCGAGATCCGCTGCCCCAACTACGCCTACGAGCGGGTGTTCCGGCACATGTTCCCCGGCCTGACACCGGCCGACATGGGGTTCGCGCCGCGCGAGACGGTACGCGGACGGGGGGCGCGGGCGCACGCGGACGCCGCGCCCCCGGGGCCGCGCGAGCACACCCGTACCACCACTCAGCGCCACCGCGAAACATCCACTCAGAGCTACGAGGAGAGCGACGTGCTGCGTCGCGCGTTCATGACCGGCGGCCCGGCCGCCGCGCTGGGGATCGCCGGCCTGGCGCCCCTCGGGACCGCAGAGTCCGTACCGCCTCTCCTGGACGGCGGGAGACGCGCGGGCGGAGCCGAGGCGGCGGCCGTGGAGGACGCGGTGCGCCGCATCCGGCTGCTGGACGACCGGCACGGCGCCGAGGGCATCTACCAGCGCGCGGCCCAGCCGCTGCGCGCCGCCTACGAGCTCCTGGACGCCGGGACGCACCGCCAGTCGGTGGCCGACCGGCTGTACGCGGGCGCCGGTGAACTGGCCATCTCGGTGGGCTGGCTGGCCCATGACTCGGGCCGCTTCGGGGACGCCCGCTCGCACTACGCGGAGGCGCTGGCGACGGCGCGGGTGGCGGGCGACCCGGCCCTGGAGGCGCACGCGTTCTGCAACACCGCGTTCCTCGCCCGGGACGCGGGCCGACCGCGGGAGGCGGTACGCGCCGCGCAGGCCGCCCAGCACGCCGCGAAGCACCTCTCCTCGCGCCGCCTGTTGTCCCTGCTGGCGCTGCGCGAGGCGGGCGGCTGGGCGGGGCTCGGCGACCGGGCGGGCTGCGAGGAGGCGCTGTTGCGGGCGCGCCGGCTCTTCGCCCACGGGCCCTCCGACGCCGACCCGGAGTGGATGTCCTTCTACGGGGACGCCGAACTCGCGGGCCTGGAGGCGCAGTGCTGGTCGGCGCTGGGGGAACGGGGGCGCGCTGCGGAGCACGCGCGCCGCGCCGTGGCGCTCCAGAACCCGCACTTCACGCGGAACATCGCGCTGTTCACGGCGGAGCTGGCGGGCGATCTGGCGGGCAGCGGCGTGCCCGACGAGGCGGCCGCCGCCGGGCTCCGCGTGCTGGACCTGCTGGGCGAGGTCGGCTCGGCCCGTATCCGTACGATGCTGGCCGGTACGGCCAAGGCGCTGCGCCCGCAGCGCCGCGTCCCGGAGGTCGCCGCTTTCCTGGACCGGCATGCCCTGGCGGCCCGGCCGGCGTGAGCGCCCCGGGCGCTCAGCCCAGGTGGCCCGTGTCGTTCCAGCGCTCGATGGCCGGGGCCCCGTAGGCCCAGCCGAGCACCGAGAGGGACGTCGGGTCGAGGCGGATGCGGGCCCCGAAGGAGATGTCCTCGCCGAGCCAGCGGGCGCACAGCGACCGCAGAATGTGGCCGTGCGCGAAGACGAGCACGTCGCGGCCGCCCGAGCGGACCTCCTCGATGACGCCGTCCACGCGCTGCGTCACCTGGGCGAGCGTCTCGCCGTCGGGGACGCCGTCCCGCCAGATGAGCCAGTCGGGCCGGTCCGCCTTGATCTCGGTGGGCGTCAGCCCCTCGTACGCGCCGTAGTCGATCTCCATGAGCGCGTCCCAGTCCGCCGCGCGGTCCCCGAAGCCGGCCAGCTCGCAGGTCTCCTTGGCGCGGACCAGGGGGCTCGTGCGCACCTCGACGTCCGGGAGTCCGTCCCAGGGAGCGCGGTGCAGCCGCTCGCCGAGCAGCTTGGCGCCGCGTCGGCCCTCTTCGAGGAGCGGGATGTCCGTGCGCCCGGTGTGCTTGCCGGACAGGGACCACTCCGTCTGCCCGTGCCGGGCCAGCAGGATGCGCGGTGCCATGGGATTACCTCTCACCGGCGCGAACCCGCTCGCCGCCGGCCTTGCTCGATCGTGCCGCCGTACGGGGCCGGCGGCAGTACGTCTCGTTCCGTCCGGTCCATCATCGCGCATGCGTTCCACGGGCCACGCGGGCCCCTGGAGGCGCCACTCCGAGCTGCGTGTGGCGTGATCGTTGTCCGTGCGTGCGGTGGTGCGCCTGGTCTTCGCGCGAATGTCGGTGGTGGATGGGAGACTTCCGCAGGTGAACGAATTCCGCGACAGTCGGCCCGGGCCGGCGGCGGCGCGCGAGGCGCGGCCGCGGCCGGTGGCCGGGCTGCGCACCCGCCTGGCCGAGCTGCGCGGCCCCGGCGTACCGCCCCGTCCGCTGGACGCCAGGGCGCTCGCCGCGCTGGCCGCCAACCCCGGCTGCCGGCGCCGCGCGCTGCTGGACGGCGCGGGCGTGGACAAGGCCGCGCTCGCCCGGGCGCTCGGCTCACCGGCGCCCTTCGGGCAGTCCCAGTTCGCGATAGCGCGCGGCCATTCCTTCGAGGCGCGGGTCAAGGCCGACGGCGGCGCCGAGCTGATCCGGCTGGCCGCCGAGCATCTCGGGGGCGGTGCGGAGGCCCCGGAGCCCGGCGCCGCGGTCACGCCCGACCTGTCGGCGGCCGGTCCGCAGGGGCGCGCCGCGCGGACGGCGCTGGCGCTGCGCGAGGCCGCCGCGCGCGGCGGCTGGACGCTCCTGGACCATCCGATGCTCGCGCTGGACGTGGCCGGTTCGCCGGCGTACTTGGAGCCGGACGCCGTGGTCGTCCGCCCGGACGGGCTGTGGAGCGTCATCGAGATCAAGTCGTTCCCGATGATCGACGGGACGGCCGACACGGCCAAGGTGGGCGCGGCGGCCCGCCAGTCGGCGGTGTACGCCCTCGCGCTGGAGCAGATCGCCGAGCAGGTGGCGCGGCACGATCCCGAGGGCGCGGAGCGGGCGCCGCGGGTCGGCGACCGCGCCCTGCTGGTCTGCCCCAAGGACTTCTCGAACCTCCCGGCGGCCGCCCCGGTGGACCTGCGCAAGCAGTTGGCCACGACGCGTCGCCAGTTGGCCCGGCTCACCCGGGTCGACGAGCTGGCCGCCGCGCTCCCCGAGGACACCACCTTCGACCTGCGCCTCGCGGACGACGGGAAGACCGCGACCCGCCCGGCCGAGGAGCTGACCGAGGCCGTGGAGTCGGTCAGTGCTGCGTACGCACCGGAGTGCCTGGCCGCGTGCGAGCTGGCCTTCCACTGCCGCGGCCGGGCCCGTGAGGCCGGGCTGGTGGAGTCGCTGGGCCGGGGCGTGCGCGGTGAGCTGGGCGGGTTGCGTACGGTCGGCGAGGTACTGGCGGCGGCCTCGGGGGACGGCGAGCGGACGCCCCCGGACCCGACCGGTACGTACGCCGCAGACGACGCCCCCGTGGACGACGATCCCGCGGCCGAGGCGTTGCGCCGCGCCGCTGCCCTGCGCGCCGAAGCGCTGGCCGCGGCCTCCGCTCCCGTACCGGCGCAGGCCCCGGCGCCCCGGGAGGAGGCGGAATGTCGCTGATCAACGTGCTGGCCAGGATGGAGGCCGTGGCGGCGGGCCGGGCCACGCCGCTGGCGACCGTACGGCACCGCCATCTCTCCCCGCGCCCCCTGGTGTTCGTCCCGCTGACGACCGCCGGCGAGACCGGTGCGCCGCTCGGTGCGCTGGTCGGCACGGGCCCCGAGGCGCCGCTGCTGCTGACCGTGCCGCAGCCGCGCGACCGTGACCTGCGGTTCGCGTTCTTCGCCGAGCTGGCCGCCGCCGTCCTGCCGTACGTGGACTCCTTCGCCGACGCGGTCGAGCCCGCCGAGCGCAAGGAGACCGACCCGCAGACCGGCAAGCGGGTCACGGTCGAGACGGAGCTGTGCGCGGACGCGCCGCAGGTGATCGTGCCGAGCGCGGCGGGCGTGGACTTCGTACGGCTGCTGGGCCGGTCCATGCGCTTCCGGCGGACGGCCGAGCAGGACCCGGACACCCCGCATCCCGCGCCGCCGCACGTCCCGCTGCTGGGCCGCTGGCTCACGCACTTCGGGGAGCGGGCCCGGGTGCCCGGTGCGAGCCTGCTGCTGCCGATGACCGGACTGCTGTCCCGGCATTGGGCGACCGGCCAGAGCCTCGCCGAGGACCAGCATCTGGGCGCGCTGCTCGCCTGGATCGATCCGCCGGAGGGCGAGTCGGGGCAGGACGCGGCGCTGCGTGCCGAGACCGCCCGGGACGCGGCCGGGCAGCTGCTGTGCCCGCCGGCCGGGCCCGCGACGGACCCGGCGTTCGACAACGGCCTGCTCGCGCCGGCCATCGCGCGGTACGACGCCGGACTGCCCGGCGCGCGCGAGGAGTTCGACGCGCTGGTGGCGAGCGTGCTGCGGCCGACCTGGGACGCGGTGTGGCGCGGCGTCGGTCTGCTGCGCGCGCTGCCCGAGGGGGCGCGGGTGGCCGACCGCTGGCGGCGGGACCGCTGGTCCTACACCGCGCATCGGGACCGGGTGCGGTCCGGCGAGCCGCCGCAGCCCCGGCTGGACGACGCGGTCACGGCCGCGCAGAAGCTCGCCTCCCGGGAGACGGCGCAGGCCCAGCTGGACGCGCAGGAGGCGCTGGACGACCCGCTGGCGATGGCCGGGCGGCGGCTCCGGGGCGAGGCGCTGGAGGGGGAGGTGACCGAGGTGGAGATGGCGATGTCCGAGGGCAAGCGGCCGATGCCCCGGCCGCTGGTCACGCTGCGCACGGGCGACCGGCCGCAGCTGGAGGAGCGGGCGAAGCTGTACCGCCCGCTGGACGGCGGGAAGACGCAGACCGCGGAGTTCGTGGCGTACGTACCGGAGCAGCCGGGAACGCTGGTCGTGCGGCTGACCGGCGGCATGGGGCGGGGGAAGACGCCGGAGCCCGGCTCGGTGCCGGAGAAGGGCGACCGGGTGTGCTGGACGCTCTTCGAGCACGCGCCGCGCGGCGGCCCCGAGCTGCCCGATCCGGAGGACACGCCGTGGACGCACGGCGGGCCGCCACCGGGCAGCGGCGAGGGCGGTAACGGCGGTACGACTGTCCCGGCGCAGGCCGCGGCATCCACACCCGCGCACGATCCCGCGCCCGCGCACGATCCCGCGCTCACGCCCGCGCAGGCCCCCGCGCCCGCCGCCGCCCCGCTCCCCGACCCCGACCCCGTGACCGCGGAGGACTTCCTGTGAGCCGCGGAATTCCCGCGCCGGCCGGTACGGCGTTCGACCCGGGTGCCGCGGCCACCGCCGCGACCGAGGCGATCCTGCGCGACACGCTGCACGGCGACCGGCGCGGCGTCGTCGTGGACTCGCCGCCGGGCGCGGGCAAGTCCACGCTCGTGGTGCGCGCCGCGCGCGAGCTGGCCGCGGCGGGACGCCCGCTGATGATCGTCGCGCAGACGAACGCGCAGGTCGACGACCTGGTGCTGCGGCTGGCCGAGAAGGACCCCGAGCTGCCCGTCGGCCGGCTGCACAGCAGCGAGCCCGGCGCCTACGACCCGGCCCTGGAGGACGTCCCCTCCGTCCGTACGGCCGCGAAGATCGCCGACCTCAAGGGCCTCCCGATCGTCGTCGCGACCGCGGCGAAGTGGGCCTACACGAAGGTGGACGAGCCCTGGCCGCACGCGATCGTGGACGAGGCGTATCAGATGCGCTCCGACGCGCTGCTCACTGTGGCGGGGCTGTTCGAGCGGGCTCTCTTCGTCGGCGATCCGGGCCAGCTGGACCCGTTCAGCGTGGTCGGCGCCGACCAGTGGGCGGGGCTGTCGTACGACCCGTCGGCGAGCGCGGTCTCGACCCTCCTCGCGCACAATCCGGACCTCCCGCAGCACCGCCTCCCGGTGTCCTGGCGGCTGCCCGCGTCGGCGGCGCCCCTGGTGTCGCACGCGTTCTATCCGTACACCCCGTTCCGCAGCGGCACCGGCTACGGCGACCGGCGGCTGACGCTGGGCGTACCGTCGGACGGCTCGGCGGTGGACCGGGTGGTGGACGAGGCGGCGGAGACCGGCTGGGGCTTCCTCGAACTGCCCGCGCGCCATACGCCGCGCACCGACCCCGAGGCGGTGCAGGCCGTGGCCCGGGTGGTGCGGCGGCTGCTGGACCGCGGCGGCGCGACGGTCAGCGAGCGCGGGCCCGACCCGGCGCCGCTGACGGCCGACCGGATAGCGGTCGGCACGGCCCACCGTGACCAGGCGGCGGCGGTGCGCGCCGCGCTGTCCGGGCTGGGCGTCACGGGCGTCGCGGTGGACACGGCGAACCGCCTCCAGGGCCGCGAGTTCGACGTCACCGTCGTCCTGCACCCGCTGTCCGGCCGCCCGGACGCGACGGCCTTCCACCTGGAGACGGGCCGCCTGTGCGTACTGGCCTCCCGGCACCGCCACGCCTGCATCGTCGTATGCCGCGAGGGCGTGACCCAGCTCCTGGACGAGCACCCGTCCACGGAGCCGGTCCAGCTCGGCGTCACGGTGAAGTTCCCGGACGGCTGGGAGGCGAACCACGCCGTGCTGGCACATCTGGCGGAGCACCGGGTGCCGTGGCGGCCGTAGCGGCGGGGGTCACGGCTGTCCGGGGCGTACTTGCGCGGCGCGGGACAATGGGACGCGGCAGACGATTCTGGAGGTAGGTACATGTCCGAGCCGCAGTCGGCTCCTGATCCGCGCGGTGCGGCCCCCGCGCCCCGGCGTCTGAAACCGGCGCCGCTGCTGTTCGAGCCGCCCGAAGCCACGGCGGACCCCGAGCACTTCTTCGACCTGGAGTCGATCGAGGATCCGCGCGAGCTGCTGTCCCGCTCCACGGAGCTGGCGCTCGCCTTCCGCGCGGCGGCCGACCGGGCGACGGAGTACCAGGCGGTGGCGGCGGCGCAGCTCGCCGATCCGCGGCGGTTCGACCGGCTGCCGCTGGCGGTGCTCGCGGAGCGGGCCGGCTGGACCGAGGACTACGCCCGCAAGATGGTGGAGTTCGGCCGCTCGCTGCTGCGGGACGGCGGCACCCACCCGGACGAGATCGGCTAGCCCGGCCCACCGGTGACCATGGGCCGTTGGCATATGCGGGTCGGAAGATACTCCGTCTCACTCTCCCGTGTCCCGTTTTCCGGCAATTCACAGAAACGGAACCTCCTCTACCGGTAGACCTGACGTCATGAGCGACTGGCCCCAGCCCCCGGCCCCCGACCGCCACCCCGCGTCCTTCGTCACGCTCGCCGGCGCCGACTGGCTCGCCTCGGCGAGTCCGCACCCCCGCCGGATGCACCACCTGTGGGCCACCCGTCCCACGGCACCGAGCGTGCTGCCCTGCGGCACCGTCTTCGACGTGATCAATGTCCCCGCCCTCTTCGGCCGCCGGATGGCCGACTGCTTATGGGCCGCGGGCCCCGGCTCCGGGCCCGTCGCGATACACCGCGGGCGGCTGCTGCTGTTCGCCGCGCGCGGCACCGCCCAGCGGCTGCCGGCGCTGCTCTCCTGGGAGGAGTGGGCGCGGTCGATGCCGCCGCTGCTGTGCCACGGCGCGGGGGACGCGGTGAGCATCCCGCCGCTGCACCCCGGGCGGACCGCGCCGGACGCCCCGCCGCCGTCCTCCCGCTGGCTGGTCGCGCCCGACGTACGGGATCCCTGGCTGCCCGGCCCGGACGTGCTGCTGTGGGCGTGCGTACGAGCGGCCCGCACGGCCCCCTCGGAGAGTCCCGCCGCACCCGACGCCGTACGCCCGGCCGCGACGGGCGCCGGCGCCCGCCCCTGAGCGCACGCCCCCGAGCGGCCCCGTTGCGCCCCCGGAGCCGAGTCGATCACCAGCGGCGAATCGATTTTTGCCCTCCCCGATCAGGGTGCTAAGGTTTCCACGTCAGCAGGCGCCGCTAGCTCAGTTGGTTAGAGCAGCTGACTCTTAATCAGCGGGTCCGGGGTTCGAGTCCCTGGCGGCGCACAGACAAGACGAAGGCCCTCACTCCGGTGAGGGCCTTCGTCGTATGCGGAGTCGTATGCGGAACAGCCCGCCATCCGCTCACTCGCGCGTGACCTTGACCGTCCAGTCGCCCGCCGATGTCCGGCCCGTGACCGCCACTCGTACGCCGTCCCCCGCGTCCACGCTCTCGCCGACGCTCAGCGGCGCGTCCGCGAGCGGCGGGTGGACCGAGGCGCCCCAGCAGGCCGAGGTGTGCGGGTGGCCGTCGACCACCTGCACCGGACCCTCGCTGGAGGGCGTGGCGCTGCGGATGCGGTAGACGAGCACGCCCTCGCGGCAGATGCCGCGGTCGTTGCCGGCCGCGTTCCGTACTTCCACGGCGATCGCGCCCTCCTCCCCTGTCCGGGCCACGAGCAGTCGTGACCGCTGCCGGTCGCCGGGGCGCATGGGCGCGGAGAGGGGATGCAGCGTGCGCACCGCGCTCCCGGTCGTGGGGATGCAGTCGACGTGGCGGTCGGAGAGCCAGCCGAGCTTCCACTTGTGCCAGGCGAAGGGCTCGGGAGCCATCCCGAACTGGCTGCCCATGAGGTCCCAGTCCCCCACGTACGTGTCCCAGTCGCCCATGCCGTCGGCCGGCCGGTGGTAGAGGTCCGGCAGGTCGAAGACGTGGCCGGTCTCGTGGGCGAGGACGTTGTGGTCGGGCGGGTTGTTCTCGAAGACCGTGACGAAACGGTGCAGCGGGGCGCCGTCCGCCGTCAGCGGCTGGTCGAGGTTGACGACCTTGGTCGCATCCGAGTCGACGCCGGGCGCGTCCGGGTCGGCGACCAGGTAGACCATGTCGTACCGGCCGAAGTCGATCTCCGCGTCGGCCGCCGCCACCGCGTCGTCGAGGTACGCGCTGCGCCCCGCGGCGTCCCAGTCGCGCTGTATCCCGTACGCGGTGGACGTGCGCGGCATCTTCACCCAGTGCCGCTGGACGTGCGGGCGCAGCCGGAACCTGCCGTACGAGGCCGTGTCGAAGAAGCGGGTGGTGGCGGGGAAGTACTCCGTGGCGAGCCGGCGGGGGGCGACGTGCGGCCGCGCGTCGGGGAAGGACAGGAAGACCATGACGGCGTCGAGGGTGCGCACGGGGCGCGCGTAGGTGCCGTTCCAGGAGTCCAGGCCCTCGGAGTGGTGGACGTCGGCGCGCGGCAGGGCGCAGGAGAGGGTGGCTTCGGAGGCGGTGGCGGGGGCGGCGACGAGGGAGGTGGCGACCAGGGCGACCAGCGAGGTGGCGATCGCGGCGAACCGCCGCAGCCGTCCGCGGTCCACCCCCTGGAGTGTCTGGGAGTGCGGCACATCGACCTCCCGGAACGGATTCGGAACACCCCATCCACCCTGTGGCGGTTCGTTGGGGTTCGTCCTGTTCCATGGGGCCAGTTGAGTGACAGCCGCGCACCGCTCCGTGATCACGGAACGTCACAATCGATCGGTCGGAAACGAGCGTCGAACAGGCGCGCACAGAAACCACCAAACATCTGTCATCGATGCCGATCATCACGGTGGTGTTGCTGGCTAGGCCGTCCGGGAAACCTCTATGATCGCCACACTTACACCGCGGATTCCCCTTCCCCGAGATCGACCGACCGGACCAGCGCCAGCGGGAGCGAGCAGTGAGCGGACACTCCGACGGCACGAGCCGCGCGCCCGGAGCGACACTGCCCTCGGTCACGGAGGGTGACGAAGCGGCCAACGAATGCGAAGGGGACGCGCCTACGGGCGCCGAGCACACCGCCGCCCCGGACGACGCCCCGGGAACGCCCTCCGGCACCGCCCCCGCTCCCCTCCGCGTCTCCCCCGGCGGCTACCGCGCCGCCTTCGAGGCCGCCCGGCTGCCGATGGCCGTCCTCGGCCGCGACGGGCTGGTGACCGCCGCCAACCCCGCCTTCGGCGAGCTGCTGGGCAAGGATCCGCGCGAGCTCATCACCGCCTCCGCCGCCGACCTCACCGACCTGGGGGGCGACCCGCACATCTGGACCGCGTACCGCGATGTGCTCGCGGGCCGCAGCGACCGGCTGCGCTGCACCCGCCGCCTGAAGCACCCCGAGGGCCACTCCCTCTGGGCCGAGGTGAGCGTCGAGCCGCTGCCCGGCGGGGACCGGGTCCTGCTCTCGGTCACGGACGTCAGCGACCGGCACGACCTGCAGGCCCGGCTGCGCCACCTCCAGATGCACGACCCGGTGACCCGACTGCCCAACCGCGCCCTGTTCTTCGAGCGGCTGGCCGCGGCCCTGGAGTCGGCGACGTACGACCGGGGCGGCACGGGCCGGATCGGCCTGTGCTACCTCGACCTGGACGGCTTCAAGGCGGTCAATGACACGCTCGGGCACCGCGTCGGCGACCGGCTGCTGGGCGCCGTGGCACAGCGGCTGACCCGCTGCGGCGAGCGCCCCTCCGGCCGGGCCGGGCGCGGCGGGCAGCTCGTGGCCCGGCTGGGCGGCGACGAGTTCGCGCTGCTGGTCGAGGACTCCACCGGTACCGAACAGCTGGCCGACCTGGCGCAGTCCGTACTGGACGCGCTGCAGCGCCCGTTCGACCTGGCGGGCCAGCGGCTGTCGGTGTCGGCGAGCATCGGAGTGGTCGAGCGGGCCGCGGCCGGCACGACGGCGACGGGCCTGATGCAGGCCGCCGACACAACGCTGTACTGGGCGAAGGCGGACGGCAAGGCCCGCTGGACGCTCTTCGACCCGGAGCGCAACGCGCACCGGATGACCCGGCAGGCGCTCTCCAGCACGCTGCGCCCGGCCGTCGACCGCGGCGAGTTCACGCTGGAGTACCAGCCGCTGGTGGGGCTCGGCGACGGCCGGGCGCAGGGCGTGGAGGCGCTCGTACGGTGGCGGCATCCACAGTTCGGGACACTTCCGCCGAATCGGTTCATCGGATTGGCCGAGGAGAACGGCGCGATCGTCGAGCTGGGCCGCTGGGTCCTGGAGCGCGCCTGCCACCAGGCGCGCGCCTGGCAGCTCGCGCGCCCCGAGGAGCCGCCGCTCTTCGTGAGCGTGAACGTGGCCGTCCGTCAGGTCTGGGACTCCGACCTGGTCGCGGACGTGGCGGGCATCCTGGCCGAGACCGGACTGGCGCCCGACCTCCTCCAACTCGAACTGACCGAGTCAGCCGTGATGGGCTCGGCGGGCCGCCCCCTCCAAGCACTGCAGGCGCTCAGCGACATGGGCGTCCGCATCGCCATCGACGACTTCGGCACGGGCTACTCCAACCTCGCGTACCTCAGCCGGCTGCCGGTCTCCGTACTGAAACTGGACGGCTCCTTCGTCCGCGGCTTCCGCTCCGAGGAGCATCCGAACCCGGCGGACGAGACGATCGTGGAGGCGCTGGTCGCGCTGGCGCACCGGCTGGGTCTGACGGTCACGGCGGAGTGCGTGGAGAACGCCGAGCAGGCCGCACGGCTGCGCCGCATCGGCTGCGACACCGGCCAGGGCTGGCTGTACTCCCGCCCGCTGCCGGCCGACCGGGTCCCGGCACTGCTGGCAGGGGCCCCGGCACACCCCGAAGAGGGGAACCGGGGCTGACGGGGCCCGTCACCGCCCCGGCAGCCCCGTCCCCCGTCTAGGCCGACGCGCCCGGCAGCCCGTACGCGTCCGCGATCAGCTCGTACGAGCGGAGGCGGGCCGCGCCGCCGTGGGCGTTGGCGGTGATCATCAGCTCGTTGGCGCCGGTGCGCTTGGCGAGGTCGTCCAGGCCCTGGCGGACCGCGTCGGGCGTGCCGTACACGACGTTGCCGAGCCAGCTCTCGACGAAGTCCTCCTCGACCATGCTGTACGGGTGGCTCTCCGCCTCCTCCGGCGTGGGCACCAGACCGGGCCGGCCGGTGCGCAGCCGGATCATGGACAGCGCCCCGGCCAGCACCTGGCGCCGGGCCTCCGCCTCGGTCTCGCTCGCCAGCGCCCCGACGCCGATCAGCGCGTACGGCTCGTCCAGCACGGCCGACGGGCGGAAGGTCTCGCGGTACAGGTCCAGCGCGGGGATGGTGTTCTGCGCGGAGAAGTGGTGCGCGAAGGCGAACGGCAGGCCGAGCTGGGCGGCGAGCCGGGCGCTGAAGCCGGAGGAGCCGAGCAGCCAGACCGGCGGGCGGTGCGCGGACTGCACGCCGCCGGGCGAGGTGGCCTGGACGGGACCCGGTACGGCGTGAATCCGGGCATAGGGGTGCCCGTCGGGGAAGTCGTCGTCCAGGAAGCGGAGCAGCTCGGCGAGCTGCTGCGGGAAATCGTCGGCGCCTTCGTTGAGCCGTTCGGTGCGACGCAGCGCGGCGGCGGTGGCGCCGTCCGTGCCGGGCGCGCGGCCGAGGCCGAGGTCGACGCGGCCGGGGGCCATCGCTTCGAGGGTGCCGAACTGCTCGGCGATCACCAGCGGAGCGTGGTTGGGCAGCATCACGCCGCCGGAGCCGAGCCGGATGGACTCGGTCTGCGCGGCCAGGTGGGCCAGGATGACGGCCGGTGAAGAGGAGGCGACGCCGGGCATGGAGTGGTGCTCGGCGACCCAGTAACGGTGGTAGCCGCGGCGCTCGGCGGTCTGTGCGATGGCGGCGGCGGTGCGCAGCGCATCGGTGGCGGTGTTGCCGGCGCCGACGGTGAGCAGGTCCAGTACGGACAGCGGTACGGGTGCGGTGCCGTGCGCCGTGCCCCGGATCTCGTCGTCGGTGGCGGGCGTGCCGGAGGCCCGGTCGGGCTCAGGGGCCGGGCCCCGGCTGTCGTCGTGGTGGCCGCTCACGGTGCGGGTCCTCCTAGGTTGCGGGTCTTCCCCGCGACCAACCGGAGTAGAACTCCGGTTATTCCCGGCGGCCGGTTCGCGGGGCCCGGTAGGCCCCGCCGGTCTCCGGTCAGCCCTCCCGCCGCGGCCCCGCGAAGAGGGTGCCCAGCTCCGGCCGGACGATCTCGCGGTCCAGCAGTCGCAGGCCCTCCCACACGGTGACCTGGTTGGCGGTGAGTACCGGCTTGCGCAGCGCCTCCTCCACAGCGGGGAGGTACGCCGCGGTGTGCAGCGCGGTGTCGGGCAGCAGGACCACCTCGGCGTCCGGATGGTCGCCCGTACGGGCGAGGTGCAGTACCTCGTCCAGCCCCCACGTCCCCACCTCGGCGGCGGTAATGATGCCGCTGCCGCAGGTCGAGACGACCTCCGTACCGGCGGACTTCAGGAAGGCGTGGAAGTACTCGGCCACGTCCTCCGGATAGGTCGCCGCGATCGCCACCCGCTCGGCACCCAGCGCCTGGATGGCCCGCGCGAAGGCGAAGGAGGTACTGGAGGCGGGCAGCCCGGCGGTGGCCGACAGCTCCCGGACCTGCTCCTGCGCGCCCTCCCAGCCGAAGACGAAGCTGGCGCTCGTGCAGGACCACACGACGGCCTCCGCACCCTGGTCCTTCAGGTCGGCGACCCCGGCGGCCAGCCTCGCCGCCGATCCCATTTCGAGCAGGGCGTCCACTCGGTGCGCGTCCTCACCGATGTCGGTATGGACGAGCGGCAGCCGGACGCCGGCGCCCAGGAGGGACTCGATACGGGGGTAGTCGTCCTCGGCGGAGTAGCCGGGGTAGAGGAAGCCGACCGTGGCCATGCAGATCTCCCATCCGTGGTGCGGGTGCGGGGGTACGGAGCGACGTGCTGTTCAGCCGGCGTACGCGCCTGCGGCCGAGAGGCCGTCAGGCGTCGTACGTATCGTCCGGAAAGGGCGGGGCGTCGAGCCCCTCGACCGCCTCGGCCTCCGGCGCCGCGGGCGGCCCGGCGAAGGCCGCCTCGGGCTCCTGCCGGTGGTGCGGCACGGCGTCCGGCGATCCGGACAGCGCCGCGGGGCCGCGTCTCGCGACGGGGTCGAGCAGCGCCTGGTACGGGCCTACCGCGTGGCTGCCGATGGCACGCAGCGCGCCCCACATGGTGACCTGGTTGGCCGACAGGACGGGCATCCGCAGCTCGGCCTCCAGCTGCGGGATCACGTCGTACGTCGGGAGGTTGGTGCAGCTGATGAAGAGCGCGTCGGTCGCGCCCACCACCGCCTGCCGCGCCATGTCGACCACGTCGCGGTAGGGCACCTTCCAGATGTGCCGGGTCAGGCCCAGGTAGGCGCGGCCCGTGACCGTGATGCCGGCTTCTGCCAGATACTCCTCCAGGGAGTCGGTGACGGATTTGGTGTACGGCGTGACCAGGGCGACCCGCCGCGCGCCGATCTCGCACAGCGCGTCCAGCAGCGCCCCCGAGGTGGTCATCGAGGGCACCTCACCGGCCTGCTGCATGGCGGCGCACATGGCGCGCTCGCCCGCCACGCCGCCGACGAAACTGCCCGAGGTGCAGGCATAGGAGACCACCCGCGGCGAGACCGCGGACAGCGCCTGGACCGCCTCCCGGAGCGTTTCGTGCTCACTGACCATCCGGGCGAGGTCGAGCGAGACCTCGACCGGTACGAAAGGGGTGCGGGTGAGGTGCAGGGACACGTCGTCGGGTACCCAGCGCCACAGCTCACGGTCGAGCGCGAAGTCGAAGGGCGCGACGACGCCCACGCCACACTGGGGCTGCGGGCCCCCGAGAAAAGAGACGTCCATGAATGGCCCCTAGAAGAACGAAGGGCTAGGCCATTGGCCAGGGATAATGAAACTGCCGGCACAAGCCGGGACGTCGGGACAGAGCCGTTGTTGACACGGTAGATACGACTTCTTAGCGTGGTCAATCCTCGCATCTCAGGCATCTGTCGGCGCCTCCTTCATTTAAAGGGGCACTCGTTTCAGAACGGTTTCTGGCCCATGACCGAAAACACCGTCCTTGTCCTTGGCTCCGACCCACCGCCGAAGCTCGACAGACTGTCCGGCCGCGCCAAAGTGATCTTCGCGGACGAGACCACGCTGGCCGGTCAACTTCCCACCGCCGATGTGCTCTTGGCCTGGGATTTCACCTCCGACGCCATCCGCGACGCCTGGGCCGCCGGCGGCCCGCGGCCCGCCTGGGTGCACACCGCGAGCGCCGGCGTGGACCGGCTGCTGTGCCCCGGGCTGATCGAGGACGAGACCGTTGTGACCAATGCGCGGGGCGTATTCGAGCAACCGATCGCGGAGTACGTCGCCGGTTTGGTGATCGCGATGGCCAAGGATTTTTATGGCAGTTGGGAACTCCAGCGGCAGCGCCGGTGGCAGCACAGGGAAACGCTGCGGGTGGCCGGATCGCGGGCCGTCGTCGTCGGTTCCGGGCCGATCGGGCGGGCCATCGGGCAGACCCTGAAGGCGCTCGGAATCAAGGTCGACCTGGTCGGACGCCGGGAGCGGCCGGATGATCCACAGTTCGGACTGGTGCATGCCAGCGACGCGCTGGACGGACTGCTGCCGACCGCCGACTGGGTGGTGTGCGCCGCGCCGCTCACCGAGGAGACCCGCGGCCTTTTCGACCGGCGGGCGTTCGGCCGGATGAAGGAATCGGCCCGATTCATCAATGTCGGACGCGGGCCGATGGTGATCGAAAAGGATCTGGTCGAGGCGCTCCGGGGCTGGGGAATCGCGGCCGCCGCGCTGGACGTCTTCCAGCAGGAGCCGCTGGACACCGACAGCCCGCTCTGGGACGTCCCGCACCTGATCATCTCGCCGCACATGTGCGGGGACACCCTCGGCTGGCGGGACGCGCTCGCCGAGCAGTTCGTGGACAACTACGACCGCTGGGCGGCCGGCGAGCCGCTGCTGAACGTCGTCGACAAGCGGCTGGGGTACGTGCCGGTGCAGTAGCCCGTCCGTACTGCAGCGCGCCCCGCCGCCCGCGCCCGGCCACCCGCCGGGGACGGGAATTCCGCACGCTCCACTCCCCCGATGGAGGGTTTGATGACTCAACTGGCGGATCTCACAGCACTGCGGCTCTCGGCCGGTTACGCGGCCGGCGAGTTCTCTCCGGTCGAGGCGGTGCGGGCCGCGCTGGAACGGGCGGAGCGGGTGCAGCCGCACGTCAACGCCTTCACCCGGCTGGAGGCCGACGAGGCGCTGGCCGCCGCGAAGGAGTCCGAGGAACGCCTGCGCGCCGGCACCCCGGCCGGGCCGCTGGACGGCGTACCGGTCACCGTGAAGGACATCATCCTGATGCGCGGCGGCCCGACGCTGCGCGGCTCGCGGACCGTGCGCGCGAACCAGGCGTGGGACGAGGACGCGCCCTCGGTCGCCCGGCTGCGGGAGCAGGGCGCGGTCTTCATCGGGAAGACCACCACGCCCGAGTTCGCCTGGAAGGGCGTCACCGACAGCCCGCTCCACGGGATCACCGGCAATCCGTACGACCCGCAGCGCACCGCGGGCGGCTCCAGCGGGGGCGGCGCGGCGGCGGTGGCGCTGGGCGCCGGGCCGCTGAGCCTGGGGACGGACGGCGGCGGCTCGGTCCGCATCCCCGCCTCCTTCTGCGGCGTCTTCGCGCTGAAGCCGACGTACGGGCGGGTGCCGATGTATCCCTCCAGCCCGTTCGGGACGCTGGCCCACGTCGGGCCGATGACGAAGGATGCGGCGGACGCGGCGCTGCTGATGGACGCGATCTCCGGCCCGGACTGGCGGGACTGGTCGCAGCTCGGCCCGGTGTCCGGCTCGTTCGTGGAGCAGCTCTCGGGTCCGGTGGCCGGGCTGCGGGTGGCGTACAGCCCGACGCTCGGCTGGGACGTGCCCGTACGTCCCGAGGTCGCCGCGGCGGTCCGGCGGGCCGTGGACAAGCTGGCGGAGCTGGGCGCGCACGTGGAGGAGGTCGACCCGAAGATCGAGGACCCCGTGGAGGCGTTCCACACCCTGTGGTTCAGCGGGATCGCCCGGGTCGTGCAGCCGCTCGGGGAGGAGGCGCGCGAGCTGCTGGAGCCGGCGCTGCGCACGGTCTGCGAGCAGGGCGCGCGCTACAGCGCGCTGGACTATCTGGCGGCGATGGACGTACGGATGGCGCTCGGACGGCAGATGGGGCGGTTCCACGAGACGTACGACCTGCTCGTCACGCCGACCGAGCCGATCACGGCCTTCGAGGCGGGCGTGGAGGTGCCGAAGGGGTCGGGGCACGAGCGCTGGACCGGCTGGACGCCGTTCACGTACCCCTTCAACATGACGCAGCAGCCCGCCGCGTCGCTGCCGTGCGGCGTGGACGGCGACGGGCTGCCGATCGGGGTGCAGCTGGTCGGCGCGCGGCACGCGGACGCGCTGGTACTGCGCGCCGCGCACGCCCTGTACGGGACCGGGGTGGCGGACATCCCGGCCCCGGCGCTCATCGCCGCGCCCGACGGGAGCTGAGCACTACGCCCGGCGGAAGCTGAGCGTCTCGCCGATCGCGCCGGCCCGCCAGAGGTCCTGGCAGGCGTCGGCCATCCGGTCCAGGCCGTCCACGACGGAGCCCCAGACGATGCCCGGGACCCAGCCCGCGTCACCGTTGATCAGCAGGTTGTTGCGCTCGTAGAAGAGCGCGAGGTCGACGACGGTGGCGCGCTCGGCGTGCGCGGCCTTCGCGCCCTGCCGCTCGGCCGCCGCCTCGTATCCGTACGAGGAGGTGGCCAGCTGGGTGTCGGTGAAGGTGAAGTAGCACAGGTCGCCGGGGATAGGGGTGATCGTGGGGTTCTCCAGCGGCGGCTCCTCGGGGGCGAAGGGCGGCACCAGGGCGTAGATCTCGTTGCGGGCGTACTTGGCGTGGTAGACGTCGCCGCCGAGCGGGAGCGCGTCCCAGACGGCGGCGCAGGTGACGGGCGCGCGGTCGTCGAGCAGCTTGGCCGTGCAGCGCACGCCGCGCTTGTCCAGGGAGACCTCGATGAAGCGGTCGGCCATGATGACCCCTCTTGGTTGATTACCATGCTTACCGGTCATTGCCGGTCATTGGTGATGTATCACCCGGCACCCCGAGCGTAGGGCGTCCCCGGAGACTTCCCCGGGCGACGCGGGAGAAGTCATTTCCCTCCCGCCCCAACCGCCCCATACATAGCTGTTGTTACGCGTATGTCTCCCGCGCAACTCCGTGTACCTTCCCTTCGGTACCGGAAGCATCAAGGGCCGGAAACGATCGGCATAGGTACGCGGCCTTCGGGTAGTCGCGCGCCCATGGCTCCACCAATGGGGAACACCAAAGAAATCAGGCGAAGTTCCGGAAACGGCCTCCGACGCCGCACGCTGCTCGCGGGGGTGGCGGCGCTCGGCGCGGCGGGCGCGATGGGCGCGACGAGCGCCTGCAGCCGGGTCTCGACGGCCGACACCGGAGACGGCGGGCACCTGCTGGAGCAGCTGCGCGCCAAGGGCGCCGTACGGCTGGGCCTGGCGGGCGAGCAGCCGTACAGCTACATCGGGAAGGACGGGAAGATGACCGGCTCGGCGCCGGCCATCGCCGAGCGGATCTTCAAGCGGCTGGGCGTGCCGAGCGTCCAGCCGTTCGCCACGGAATTCGGCTCGCTGATCACCGGGCTGAATTCCCTCCAGTTCGATGTCGTGGCGGCCGGAATGTACATCAATCCGGAACGCTGCGAGCAGGTGATTTTCGCCGATCCCGAATACCAGATGCTCGATGCCTTCATCGTGCCGAAGGGGAATCCGAAGAACCTGCGCAACTACAAGGACATCGCCAGGACCGGCGCCCACATGGCCACCGGCGTCGGCTTCGCGGAGATCGATTACGCCAAGGAGGCCGGGGTCAAGCACATCACGACCCTGCCGGACGCGCTCGCCGGGCTGCTCGCGGTCGAGCAGGGCCGCATCGACGTGTTCGCCGGCACCGCGGTGACCGTGCGGAACGTCGTGCGCGAGACCGAGACGACGAAGGCGGAGGCCACCGGGGAAGTCACGCCGTACATGGACGGAAAGCCGGTCATCGACGTCGGCGGCTTCGCCTTCCGCAGCCCGGAGACGCATCTCCGGGACGCTTTCAACCGCGAGCTGCACAAGATGAAGAAGAGCGGCGAACTCCTGGACGTCATGCGGCCCTTCGGCTTCACGAAGGAGCAGATGACGACCATCACCGCTAAGGAGAAGTGCAAGCCATGAGCGAAATCAGCTGGGGTTTGTGGGAACTCCTCCTCTACGGCGTCTGGATCACCGTTCAGCTGACGGTCTTCAGCGCCGCACTCGCCGCCGTGGTCGCCTTCGTCATCGGGCTGGCCCGTACCCACCGGCTGTGGATCGTGCGCTTCCTCTCCGGCGCGTACTTCGAGGTCTTCCGCGGCACGTCCGCGCTGATCCTGATGTTCTGGATCTTCTTCGTCCTGCCGATCGGCTTCGGCTGGCAGCTGGTCCCCATGTGGGCCGCCACCCTCGCCCTCGGTCTGAGCTACGGCGCGTACGGCTCGGAGGTCGTCCGCGGCGCCGTGAACGCCGTCGCTCCCGCCCAGCGCGAGGCGGGCATCGCGCTCAGCTTCAGCCCCGCCCAGCAGCTGCGGAAGATCATCCTGCCGCAGGCCTGGCCGGAGATGGTCCCGCCGTTCAACAACCTGCTGATCGAGCTGCTCAAGGGCACGGCCCTGGTCTCGATCATGGGCGTGGCCGACATCGCCTTCGGCGCCTCGCTGGTCCGCAACGCCACCGGCCAGAGCGCCCCCGTCTACACGATCATCCTGGTCATGTACTTCATCCTCGCCTTCCTGCTGACGCGCGGGATGCGGGTCGTGGAGCGGCAGGCCAAGGCCGGGATCGGCCAGACCCCCACGAAGCGTGAGGGCCTGCGCAGCAAGCTGAGCGCCGGCCAGGTCGGCGACATCACGCGCTCCGGCGCGGCCCCGGCGGGAGGTGCCGGCCAGTGAACTGGAACTGGAACGCGGTCGGCGACTTCATGCCGATGTTCTTGCACGGCCTCCTGGTCACCCTGGAGGCCCTGGCGCTCGGCTCGCTGATCGCCTTCGTCCTCGGGCTGTTCTGGGCCATGGCGCAGCGCTCCGAGCACGCCGTGGTGCGCTGGCCGGTGGTGGGAGTCACCGAGTTCATCCGTAACACCCCTCTTCTCGTCCAGCTCTTCTTCCTCTACTACGTGCTGCCCGAGTGGGGGATCACGCTCTCGGCACTGACCACCGGCGTGATCGGCCTCGGCCTGCACTACTCGACGTACACCGCCGAGGTCTACCGCGCCGGCATCGACGGCGTCCCGGTGGGCCAGTGGGAGGCGGCGACCGCGCTCAGCCTGCCGCGCATGCGGACCTGGGGCGCGGTGATCCTGCCGCAGGCGATCCGCCGCGTCGTCCCGGCACTGGGCAACTACGTCGTCGCGATGCTGAAGGACACGCCGATGATCTTCGTGATCGGCGTGCTGGAGATGCTGGGCGAGGCCCGCCAGTTCTCCTCGCAGACCTTCCAGACCATCGAGCCCTACACGGTCGTCGGCCTCGCCTTCATCGTCATCGCCTACCCGGCTTCCCTTCTCCTGCGAGCCCTGGAGCGTCGTCTTGTCCGCTGACAGCAACACCTCGAAAGAAACGGCCAACCCGGCGGTGGACGGCAGCGAGCTGATCCGCTTCGACCACGTCACCAAGCGCTTCGGGACCAACACGGTCCTGGACTCGCTGGACTTCACGGTCTCCTCGGGCAAGCACGTCACCCTCATCGGCCCGTCCGGGTCCGGCAAGACCACGATCCTGCGGCTGCTGATGACGCTGCTGAAGCCGGACGAGGGCACGATCCGGGTGGGCGGGGAGTACCTCACCCACGAGAAGAAGGGCGACAAGCTCGTCCCGGCCGGCGAGAAGCACACCCGCGAGGTGCGCAAGAACATCGGCATGGTCTTCCAGCAGTTCAACCTCTTCCCCAACATGAAGGTGCTGCGCAACGTCACCGAGGCGCCGGTGCACGTGCTGGGCATGCCCAAGGAGGCGGCCGAGGAGCGCGCCCACGAACTGCTGGACCTGGTCGGCCTGACCGAGCACGTGGACAAGTACCCCACCCAGCTCTCCGGCGGCCAGCAGCAGCGGGTCGCCATCGCGCGCGCCCTGGCCATGCGGCCGCAGGTGCTGCTCCTGGACGAGGTCACCTCCGCGCTCGACCCGGAGCTGGTGGCCGGCGTCCTGGACGTACTGCGGGACATCGCGCACACGACCGACATCACCATGCTCTGCGTGACGCACGAGATGAACTTCGCGCGGGACATCTCCGATGACGTCCTGATGTTCGACTCGGGCCGGGTCATCGAATCCGGGCCGCCGGAGAAGATCTTCACGGAGCCGGAGCACGAGCGGACGCGGGAGTTCCTGAGCGCGGTGCTCTGACTCTCAACGGCCCTCGGCCCGCCGCCCTATACGTAGGGCGGCGGGCCGTTTTGCGCTCCGAAATCGTGCCTTTGGCATATGCCATGGTGGTGAATCGCTGAACAGGAGCGTGCTGAACGACGATTTTCACTCAAGCCCCCCTCCTGTAAGCCCGGTTGGCCGCTATCGTGGTACGAGCCCCGCCACCCGGTAAGGCCACGCGACGCATGGTGTCCGTGACGGTTGGCGACGGTGACGATGCAAACGGTCACAACCTGCTAGGGGGACACCGTGGCGCCGACGTACGAGCCCACCGCGCCTTACCACTCGGTGCGCTATGCACTCCGTGTGCTCGAAACGGTTTCCCGGCACCCCACCGGCACGACCGATGCGCAGATAGCGCGGGAGACCGGTCTGCCCGCCGCCCATCTCACGCACATGCTGGCGATGCTGCGCCGCGAGGGCTATCTCGACCAGCTCTCCGACGGCGCATACGTGGTCGGGGACTCCCTGTCGCTGCTCGGCGGCGGCGTCGACCGCGCCCAGGCGCTCAACGACAAGCTGCAGACCTCGCTCGACGAGCTGCGCGACTCCGTCGGCGCCGCGGTCTACATCAGCCGCTACATCGACGGCGAGGTGCGCATCCTGCACTACGCCGACGGCCCGCAGACCCCCAAGGTCAACGAATGGGCGGAGTTCCACCGCACGGCGCACGCGAGCGCGATGGGCAAGTGCCTGCTCGCCCAGCTCGACCACGACGGCCGGCGGGACCACCTCTCGCGGCACAAGACCGCCCGGCTCACCTCCCGGACGATCACCAACGAGAAGGTGCTCTTCCACAAGCTCGACAGCCAGCCGGCCTCCGTCCCCGTCCTGGACCTCCAGGAGTACGCCGTCGGCACGGTCTGCGCGGCCGTCCCGATCACCGCCGGCGCGACGGTGGGCTGCCTCGCACTGTCGATGCCGCTGGAGCACGCCCACCGGCTGCGCAAGGCGGCGGACACGCTGAACCGCAGGGCGGCTCCGGTCCTGCTGTCGCTGGCGCTCTGAGCGGAATCCGAGCGGAAGGGCCCCGGCGGTGTGGCCGGGGCCACATGGTCGGAAGCACCCCTGCGGACCAGGTAGTATTTACTTCGTCAGCAGGCGCCGCTAGCTCAGTTGGTTAGAGCAGCTGACTCTTAATCAGCGGGTCCGGGGTTCGAGTCCCTGGCGGCGCACAGACAGCGAAGGCCCTCACTCCGGTGAGGGCCTTCGTCATGCAGGGCCTTGGTCGTGCAGGGCCTTAGTCGTACGCGGCACCGCCCGCCGGTTACGACAGGTTCACGTCGGCGCAGGAGTAGAAGGCGTTGCCGGTGTCGGCGATGTTCCACACGCCGAGGATGAGATGGCGACCGGTGTGGCCGGTCGGAATGGTGCCCTGCTGGGACCAGACCTCCGGCGGCTGCTTGCCGCCCAGCGGCACGGTCATGAAGGGCTCCGATTCGAGTGCCGCCCGGGTGAGCGGCTTGCTCGGGTCCCAGCCCTGCTTGGTGATGTAGTACCGGAAGTCCGTCGTGGCGTGCCGCGCGGTCATCTTCCAGGTGAAGGTGAAGCCCTGGCCCGCCTTGAGGGCGGTGGCGGGCCAGTTGCCGCCGCGCGGGTCGTCGAGCGGGGCGAACGAGGAGTTGCCGGCGGAGCAGATCTTGCCGTCGGCGGGGCCCGCGGCCGGGAAGCCCTTCGGGCCCTCGACGCTCTGCGGCTCCCATTGGATGGCGCCGCAGTCCTTGACGGTGCCGGCGGCGCAGAGCGACTGCCGGCTCGGGGGCTGGGTGCCGTATCCATGGCTGGAGGCGCTGCCGGTGGCGAGCAGGGAGGCACCGGCTATACCGAGGGTGATCATGGCGACGCTGACCTTCTTGCGCATGCTTCGCTCCTGAACGTGGGGGAGGTTCCGTGAGAGCCGTGCATTGCGGTCTAGACCAAGTCGCAGCGTAATGACGGGCGTTGCACTTGTCCAGACCAATTGCCGACCGGTTGTCACCCGCTCCCCGCCGCCCGTTCAGGCCGGCGCAAGGTGCTCAGTTCCGCTCAGTTCAGTTCCGCTCAGCGAAGAGCCGCGCGAGGTGTGCGTCCAGGTCGAGGAAGCGGCCCTCCTCCCCCGGCGGCACCACCTCGGCCGTCGCCCGCACCCAGGCCGCCAGGTCCGTCGCCTCGGCCGTCAGCGCGCACGCGCTCCCGGCGGTCCGCAGCTCGATGTGGACCCGGCGGAGCCCGACCGCGTCCCGGAACGGCCGCATCCGTACGTCCCCCTCGCCCGCCGGGCCGCGCAGCCCGGCGAGCAGCAGCTCCCGCGAGAACACCCAGGTCGTGACCGTACGGCCCTGGCTGACGAAGGCCACCCGCACCTCGTACGGGCGGTCGCTGCGGTAGCCGAACCGGCCCGCCACCGGGACGACGGTGTCCGGGCCGAGCAGCAGCTGCAGTTCAAGGGTGCGCGTCGTGGCGGCCACCACGGCGCCTCACTCCTGCGCCGCCGCGCTGCCGCGGGCGGTGTAGAACGCCACGGTCAGGTCCTTGACCAGCGCCTTGCGTTCGTAGTCGTCCAACTCCACCAGCCCCCGGGTGGTGAGCCGCCGTACCGTGTCGTCCACCGCGTCCACCACCGAGGTCAGCACCGTGTTGCGGTGCCGGGCGTCGATCGCGGCGATCTGCCGGCGATGCATGGCGGCCGCCACCTCCGGCGCGTACTCGATGCGCGTGGGCTGCGCGGAGAACACCTCGATGCCCACCGGGCGGCAGTCGGCGGCGAGCTGCGCGGTCAGCGCGTCGCCCACCGCGTCGGCGTCCCGCAGGCTCGGGGACTCGTCGTGAAAGGCGTCGGCGGGCAGCCGGCCGAGCACCCGCGCGGTCCCCGCCTCGACCTGTTCGCGCAGGTAGGTGACGTGATCGTCGACCGCGAAGCGGGCCCGCGCGGCGTCCACGACCCGCCAGACCACCAGCACCACGGCCCGCAGCTGCACCCCGGCCGCGTCCACCGCCGGCATCGGTTCGCTGCGCCAGTGGCGCAGCCGCACGTCCACCCGGCGGCGGCGCAGCACCGGGTTGATCCACACCAGGCCGGTGCGCCGGACGGTGCCGCGGTAGCGCCCGAAGAGGCTGAGTACGCAGGCGCCGCCGACCCGGCCGCGGGTCAGCCCGCCGAGCGCGAAGAGCGTGGCCGCGCAGCCCAGTACGAGCAGCGCCAGGTCGCGCGGGGACAGCGGCGCGGCGGCCCGGGCGGGCAGCCGCAGCAGGCGTACGGCCTGGTCGGGCAGCATCCCGTGCCACCACAGCAGCGCCCCGCAGCACGCGGCGGCGAGCAGCCCGGCGCACAGCACGGGCGCGCCGGGGAGCGAGGGGCCGCGCCGCTCGGTGAGGTCCGGGTCCTCGTCGGGAACGCGCCGGCTGCCGGGCCGTACGGACGCGGGGCGGCCCGGGCCGGTCTCCCCGGTGGCGGCCGGGGAGGTCACCCGGCTGCCGGCGTCGACCACACCGAGGGCGTCGGTCAGTACCGCGCGCTCGGCGGTGTCGAGCAGCTCCTCGGCGGCCTCGATGCCGGCCGTCGGCGGCAGGTCCTGCGGCCCCGGGTCCGGCTGGGGCTCCGGCACCGGTTCGGGTTCGGGCTTCGGTACGGGCGCCGGGTCGGGCATCGGCTCGGAGCCCGTGGGCGCGGACCCCGGCGAGCCGGTGGGCGCGGACCCCGCCGAGCCCGTGGGCGGCGGCCCGGCCGGGACGCCGAATTCGTCCACGAAGGGGAGTCCCGTGTCCGGGTCCATCAAGGGGACCATTCGCGGCGCCGGTCCGTACCCCTGTGCCTCGGCGCCCGCCGGGAACACCGTCTCCGGCTGTCCGCTGTCCGTTCTGCCTGCCATGTAGTGCTCCGTCATAGGAAGAGTCGCCGCCAGGTCTCGGGGCCCGGACGGCCGTCCGCTTCGGCGCCGCGCCAGCCCTGCGCGCGCTGGAACGCCTCGACGTTCCTGCGGTCCGCCTCCGACCAGCGCGGTCCGGGGCCCGAGGTGTAGTACTTGCCGTAGCCCTTCTTCACGAGCTGCCGGCCGAGCCGGGTGATGTGGTCGCCGCTCTCCCCGGGCCGGAAGTGCCGGACGCCGGGGAAGCCGCCCGCCTTCTCGGCGGCCGCGTGGCCGCCGACGTTCCGGCCCTTGCCGCCGGTCAGGTACGCCCAGGTGTCCGGCCCGGGCAGGCCGTCGGCCTCCGCGCCGCGCCACCCCTGGGCGCGCTGGAAGGCCCGGGTGGCGTCGCGGTCGGCCGAGCTCCAGCGCGGCCCGGGCCCCGAGCGGTAGTACGCGCCGGCGCCGCGGGCCACCAGCAGCCGCCCGAGCTCGGTCACCCACCGGTTGTCGGCGCCGGGCCCGAAGTGCCCCAGGCCCGGGAAAGCGGACGAGAAGCCGTCCGGGAGCCCGCTCTCGGGAAGCCCGCTGTCCGGGAGACCGCCGTCAGGAGCCCCGTCGTCGATCAGGTTCCGGTAGCGATAGGGCACGTATTTGTCGGCGTTGCTCCAATACGCGTACGGGGTGACCTTCTTCCGGGCGTGTCGCGGCGCCAGTTCGTACGCGACGTACTTCTTCCGGGAGGCGTCCGCCCAGCCGCCGAAGACCGTCACGTGCGAGCCCGCCGACGGGTTCCCCGCGTTGTGGTAGAGCAGGATGTCGCCGGGCCGCAGTTCGTCCTTTGTTATCCGCACGGCGTACCGGCTGAGCGATCCGGTCCACTGGTTGCTGCCCAGCCCCCAGGCCATCGAGACGAAGCCCGAGCAGTCCTCGCGGTAGCCGTCGGACCAGTAGCCGTTCATGTTGTACGGCACCCGGGCCGCGATCCACGCCTTCGCCCGGGCGATGATCGCCGCGCGCGTGGTGGCGCGCGGCTCCTCGGCGGGGCGCGCGCGTCCACTGCCCGCGCTGCCGTACAAGCCGCTGACCTGGCCCTGCGTACCCGGCGTCGCATCCGGGGCCGGGGCCGGTCCCGTGCCCGCCGCCGCGCCGCCGGCCGGGCCCGCCGCGGGGCGGCCGCCCTCCGCCGTCGGGAGGGCACCGGCGGCCGGGGTGGCCAGGACCGTGCCGGCGGCGGCCGCCAGCACCAGCGCGCGGCGGGCGCCGTGCGCGGCGGGGTGGCCACCGTCCCGGAGCCGCGCCGCCTGCGCGAGGGCGCGCCGCTGCTGCGCGCAACCCGCGCAGGGGCAGTCGACCGCGGGCTCGAATTCGATGAACACCGGCACCGTCATTCCCGTTCCCCTTTCGGCCACTGTGTCCTCATTGGCCTCACACGGGCACAGCTTCTCAACTACCGGTACATATCGCATGCTGACGGGGCAACTGATGACCTTGCACACGGAACCCCTCTTCCCCGGAGCAAAACCGGCGAACCGTCGGGCGAAATTGCGTCAATCGGTCGCGGCGGGGAATGCGACACGCGGGAGAAAAGCCGGTCGACGCCCATACCGGCAGGAGTGTTACACCTCACACATTCGGCGGGTCGCCGGACGGCCTTCCGCGGTCCGGAGCACCCCTGGAGTTCGTGTAGAGTTTTCCAGGTCAGCGCGCGCCGCTAGCTCAGTTGGTTAGAGCAGCTGACTCTTAATCAGCGGGTCCGGGGTTCGAGTCCCTGGCGGCGCACGTAGGACCGAGGCCCCCTCGTCACGACGAGGGGGCCTCGGTCATTTTTTACGGCTTCCTTGCGCGGGACCGCGCGGAAGTGCTGGTCAAAACGGTGCGCCGGGGTGCAGAGTCACGGGATGGCGAGGGACATCCAGGAGCGCATCAAGAGGCTGATCATCGATGGGCGGCTGCCGTCCGGGGCGTCCCTGCCGACGGAGCCGGAGCTGATGGAGCTGCTCGGGGTCAGCCGGAACTCCGTACGTGAGGCGCTGAAGGCGTTGCAGGCGATGGGCATCGTGGAGATCCGGCACGGCTTCGGCACGTACGTCGGGCCGATGTCGATGGCCCCGATGATCGAGGGCCTGACCTTCCGCACGGTGGCCGGGCACTACCGGGGCGAGGACAGCCTGCTGCAGCTGCTGGAGCTGCGCGAGGCGGTGGAGACCGGACTGATCGCGCGGCTGGCGGGGCGGGTGCCCGCCGCCGACCTGGCCGAGCTGGACGCGATCGTGGCGCGGATGCGGACGGAGGCGGCGGCCGGCGGCGTCCGGGCCGAGACCGACCGGGCATTCCACGCCACACTCCATCGCGGGCTGGAGAACCTCCTGCTCAGCGAGGTACTGGAGGCGTTCTGGGACGCCTTCCACCGGGTGCGCACCGATCTCGTCGCGGCGCACACCGACCCGGAGACCACGGTGCGCCAGCACGAGGAGATCCTGGCGGCGGTGCGGGACGGCGACGGGCCCCGCGCGGAGCGGGCGGTCCGCGACCACTTCGACAACATCCGCGACAGGCTGCGCAGTTCCGGCGAGCGGTGACCGGCGCTTCACCTGAAGGAGAGGGCGCACGGACCGCCACGCACTACCCAGAGTCCGCCGATACGCCCACACCTCCCGTAAGCGCTCATTCCTCCCTTGCGATCATGAAGGCCGGTTAGGGACCCTGACGTGACGGATGGGTCGAACATGGCCTTGACGAGCACAAGGGGAGGAACGCCCGGTTGCGCCGGACGAGGGGTTGGGGACCTCTGGGCGCTGACATGCCGGCGGAGCACGACCGGGCAACCGGAACGCGGACGGCACGCGTCTGAGGACGTGGGCGGCCGAGACCACAGGGCCGAGCCGGTCGAGGGGGACCGAAGACTCGGGAAGCGAGCACACGGACACGCAGCCAGTACTGCGTGCGGGGGGATGGAGTCATGACGTCGACGCCTACTGGCGCCCGGCAGGAACACCAGTACGACCCGTCCGCGACGACGCGCTTACGCCTGCCCGGCCACCAGCGCCGGCGACCGGTGCCGAAGAAGCCGCTGCCGCGGTACGACTACGAGCATTACAGCCGGCTCGCCGGCCCGCTGACGCAGCCCGAGCCCGGCAAGCCGTACAAGGTCCGGTACCGCAGCCTGCTCGCCGACGAGCCGCACCGCTTGCGCGCGGCCCTGCTGCTCGGCGCGGCCCCGCTGGTCTCCCTCGGGCTCCTCGCCTGGCTGCTGCAGCCCGCCCACTGGACCCACCGGGACTATCCGCAGTTCGCCTTCCTCCCCGTCCTCGACGTCGTCATGCTCGTCTCGATCGGCCTGATCGAGTTCTTCCGCTGTCTGAACGTCCTCTCCAACGCGCACGCCACGCTCGTCGCCCGCGACCCCGTCCCGGTCGTCCCGGAGAACGGCACCCGCGTCGCCTTCCTCACCTCCTTCGTGCCCGGCAAGGAGCCGCTGGAGATGGTGACGAAGACTCTGGAGGCCGCCGTCCGGGTGCGGCACCGCGGCGTGGTGCACGTCTGGCTGCTGGACGAGGGCGACGACCCGGCCGTCAGAGAGGTCTGCGCGAGACTCGGGGTGCGCCACTTCACCCGGCACGGCATACCGGAGTGGAACCGCGCCAAGGGCCCGCACCGCGCGAGAACGAAGCACGGCAACTACAACGCCTGGCTGCAGGCCCACGGCGACGACTACGACTTCTTCGCCTCGGTCGACACCGACCACGTGCCGCTGCCCAACTACCTGGAGCGGATGCTCGGTTACTTCCGCGACGAGAACGTCGGCTTCGTCATCGGGCCGCAGGTCTACGGCAACTACGACACGTTCGTGACCAAGGCCGCCGAGTCGCAGCAGTTCCTCTTCCACGCGCTGATCCAGCGGGCCGGGAACCGCTATGGCGCGCCCATGTTCGTCGGCACCTCGAACGCGGTGCGCATCTCGGCCCTGAAGCAGATCGGCGGGCTGTACGACTCGATCACCGAGGACATGGCCACGGGCTTCGAGATGCACCGCCATCGCAACCCCGCGACGGGGAAGAAGTGGCGCTCGGTCTACACCCCCGACGTGCTCGCCGTAGGCGAGGGCCCGACCGCCTGGACGGACTTCTTCACCCAGCAGCTGCGCTGGTCGCGCGGTACGTACGAAACGCTGCTCAAGCAGTTCTGGAAGGCGCCCTTCACGCTGTCCCCGGGCCGCCTCTTCAACTACACCATGATGGTCATCTTCTACCCGATGTCCGCACTGAACTGGATACTCGCGGCCCTCAGCTGCGCGCTCTTCCTCGGCCTCGGCGCCTCCGGCGTCCAGATCGATCCGGCCGTGTGGATGATGCTGTACGGCAACGCCTCGGCGCTGCAGATCGGCCTGTACGTGTGGAACCGCCGGCACAATGTCTCCCCCCATGAGCCCGAGGGCTCCGGTGGCGTGGCCGGCATGCTGATGTCGGCCCTCTCCGCGCCGATCTACGCGCGCTCCCTCTTCGATGCGGCACTGCGCCGCAAGAGCAAGTTCGTGGTGACCCCGAAGGGCGACTCCTCCAGCCCCGACACCCTCTTCGGGACCTTCCGGGTGCACCTCTTCTTCCTCCTGGTCTTCGGCTCCTCGCTGATCGCCTCCTTCTTCTTCGGCCACGCCCACCCGGCGATGATCGTCTGGGCCGTGCTGGCCCTGCTGATCTGCTGCGTGCCGATCGCCCTCTGGCGCTGGTCGATGCGCCGGGAGGCGCGGCCCGCCGGGGACGCCGGGGCCCCTGGAGCAGCCGACGCCGGAGCCACCGTGGCCGGAGAGGTCGAGGCCGGGGCCGCCGAAGAGCAGATCGCGCAGACCGTGCAGATTCCCGTGGGGGGAAGCAACCGATGAAATACCGACCGAGCCGCCGCACCCGTCGTCTGGGGATAGGTGCGGTGGTGGTGATCGCGCTGGCCGGGATGAACGGCCCGGCCGTGTACGGCTTCGCCTCGGAGCAGTACCACGCGTACAAGATCAACCGGCCGGAGTACAAGCAGCGCAACGGCCACTGGGACGTGGTGGACGTCCCCGACAAGTACCGCATCAACACGATCCACGCGGCCCTGCTGCACACCGGCAAGGTCCTGCTGGTCGCCGGCTCCGGCAACAACGCGGCGAACTTCAAGGCCAAGTCCTTTCGCACGGTCCTGTGGGACCCGGCGAAGAACACCTTCAAGAACATCCCCACGCCCACCGACCTGTTCTGCTCCGGCCACACCCAGCTCCCGGACGGCAAGCTGCTGGTGGCCGGCGGTACGCAGCGCTACGAGACCCTCAAGGGCGATGTGAAGAAGGCCGGCGGCCTGATGATCATCTACAACGAGGACCCGGACGGTCCGAAGACCTTCCCCGCCGGCACGCTCTTCACCGGCAAGGAGAACGGCAAGACGTTCGTCTCCAAGGACCCGGTCGTGGTGCCGCGGGCGAAGAAGATCAAGGACAAGGCGACCGGGAAGGTGCGGGTCGAGCACAGCGAGGCCCGGGTCTACGTCGAGGCGCGCAGGAAGGGCCGCCAGTACGCCACGGGCGCCCAGGACAACTACCGCATCCACGGCCTGACCGGCGCGGACGCCCGGAACTTCTACGGCATCGCGCAGAAGCTGTCCTTCGACAAGAAGGACTTCCAGGGGATCAAGGACACCTTCGAGTTCGACCCGGTCGCCGAGCGGTATATCCGCGTCGACCCGATGAACGAGGCCCGCTGGTATCCGACGCTGACCTCCATGGAGGACGGCAAGGTCCTCTCGGTCTCCGGCCTCGACGAGATCGGCCAGGTCGTCCCCGGCAAGAACGAGCTCTACGACCCGAAGACCAAGAAGTGGACCTACCTGCCCAAGCAGCGGTTCTTCCCGACCTACCCGGCGCTCTTCCTCTCCGGCAAGGGCCAGGTCTTCTACACCGGCTCCAACGCCGGGTACGGCCCCGACAACAAGGGCCGCACGCCCGGCATCTGGGACCTGAAGAGCAACAAGTTCCAGGTGGTGCCCGGGATGAGCGATCCGGACATCCTGGAGACGTCCATGTCCGTGCTGCTGCCGCCCGCACAGGACGAGCGGTACATGGTCCTCGGCGGCGGCGGGGTCGGCGAGGACCCGCGCGCCACGGCCAGGACCCGGATCGTGGATCTGACCGACCCGAAGCCGCGCTTCCGCGACGGCCCCGACCTGTACGCGAAGACCCGGTACCCGAGCAGTGTGATCATGCCGGACGACACCGTGCTGACCACCAACGGCTCCGGCGACTACCGCGGCCGCAGCGACTCCAACATCCTGGCGGCCGAGCTGTACGACCCGGCGAAGAACACCTCCCGCCGCGTCGCCGACCCCCTGGTCGGCCGGAACTACCACTCCGGCGCGCTGCTGCTCCCCGACGGGCGGGTGATGACCTTCGGCTCGGACTCGCTCTTCGCCGACAAGGACAACACCAGGCCGGGCGTCTTCGAGCAGCAGATCGACCTCTACACCCCGCCGTACCTCTTCCAGGGCTCCCGCCCCGAGCTGACGGCCAAGGGCCCCACGACCGTGCAGCTGGGCGGCAGGGCGACGTTCGGGACGTCGCACAGCTCCTCCCTCAAGAAGCTGCGGCTGATCAGGCCCGGCTCGTTCACCCATGTCACCAACGTCGAACAGCGCTCCATCGCGCTGGACTTCACCACGAAGGACGACTCGGTGACCGTGACCCTGCCCAAGGACCCGGCCCTGGTCCCGCCGGGCTGGTACATGGTCATGGCCGTCGACGACGCGGGGACGCCGTCGAAGGCGGTGTGGGTGAAGGTGCCCGCGGCCGACCAGCCCTAGCGACGCGGACGAGTAAGGACGGAGGGGGCGCCCCTGCTCGGGGCGCCCCCTCACCGCGTCACGGCTCGCACCGCGTCACTGCTTGCTGTTGCGGGCCAGTTCCAGCGCGTACGACGGCCACCACTTGCCCGCCTGTGGGCCGCCCTTGCACGGGCCGTCCGACTCCCCCGGCCGCTTGATCCAGAGGTACGCGTCCACCAGCCCGTCGTCGGTCTTGACGGTCGGCGGCTCGCCCAGCGCCCGGCCCCGCGGGTTGCACCAGTTCTCCGGGTCGTCGCCGCCCGGCGCCGGACCGTTGCCGTTCCGGCTGGTGTCGATGACGAAGTGCTTGCCGCCCACCATCGCGGAGAGCCGCTTGCCGTACTTCTCGTTCTCCTCGGTGGTCTGGTAGTTGGAGATGTTCAGCGCGAAGCCGTCGGCCTGCTCGATGCCGGCCCGCTTCAGCGGCTCCACCATCCGCCCCGGGTCCTTGATCCAGTGCGGATTGCCCGCGTCGAGGTAGACCTTGGTGCGCGGCAGCGCCTTGAGCTTGCCGACGGCCTCGGTCAGCAGCGCGTACCGCTCCTCGTGGAACTCCTCCGGCGTGCACTTGTCCTCGATGTGCGGCAGCGCGTCCGGCTCCAGGATCACCGTCGTGGCACGGTCGCCGATGCCCTTGACCACGCCGTCCAGCCATGCGCGGTACGCGTTGCCGTCGGCGGCGCCGCCCTTCGAGTAACTGCCGCAGTCGCGGTGCGGGATGTTGTAGAGCACCAGCAGCGCGTCGCGGTCCGCCTTCGCGGCCGCTTCGGTGTAGCCGCGGGCCTCGCCCTGCGGGTCCTCTATGCCGATCCACTCCGCGACGGGCTGGGTCGCGATGCGGTCGATGAGCGCGGCGTCGTCCTGCTTGTCGCCCTTGCGGTACGCGGCCGCCTGCCGGGCCGCGTTGCCGTCGGGGTTGACCCAGTACGGCACCGTGGCCCTGGGCCGCTGCTGCGGCGGGCCGCCGCCCCGGTCCGGGCCGTCGGACGAGGAACATCCCGCGAGCGCGCCCGCCGCCAGCAGCAGCGCTGCCAGCGCCGGTACGGCAGCCCTTGATCGGCGGCGGTCAGCGCGCCGTCCACTCGAAGTCCCCCCGGACCCCGGTACTTCGCCGTACATCCACTCCCCCCTCGGAGCACGGAACTTGGCCGGTCGCAGCAATCCTGGCACACCCGTGTGCACCGGCGACGGCCCGTGGGCAACCTGTTACAGCCCGCTGCCAACGCCCTCTATGCGGGCGGCGCGCAGGCGTTCTAAAGTGTGGGTCTGGCCCTGGCCCCCGGCCTGGAACGCGCACTTCATGGCGCCTCCCGCCGACGGCAGGGCAACTCCCGCAGTCCTGAATCGCGGCGGTCGAGGACCGGTCGGCCGGCGGTTCAGGGGGGAGCGAGCCGCCGGCCAGGCCGGGCGATCGCCTGCCGTGTCCGTGCCGCACTCCGCTCACCTCCTCAGGGACCGCTGACCGCGCTCAAGTAGGCCGAGACGACGATCCGGTCGTCGCTGACGAGGCGCAGCTCGGCGCGGCCGCGCTCGTGTGCGCCGGTGATCCGCCCGGCGTCGAACCGCTTCGGCGCGTACGCCTGTACGTCCTCCACGGTGAACTCCGCGATGGAGCCGTCGGTCCGGGCCACCCGCACGGTCTCCCCGGCGCGGACCTCGCCCAGCCCGGCGAAGACGCCGCGCCCCGGGCCCGCCGCACCGTGCCCGGCCAGCACCGCCACGCCCGGCCGTCCCGGCTGCGGCCCGGCCGCGTCCCAGGCCACGGCGCCCGGCGTACGGGCCGGTGGCGCGAGGACGCCGCTTCGTACGTCGGCGGCGGCCGGCACCACGTCCGCGTGGGCCGTGCCCAGCGCGCCGATGCCGACCGCGGTGGGGCGAGCGGCCGGCAATGGGGCGTGTGCCCGCGGGAGTTCCTGGAGGAGGGGGCGGCCCACGGCGGCGACGTCGCCGGTGGTGGCGGCACCCGGCAGCTGCCCGTCGGCCGGGCCGCGGCCCCACACCCACAGCCCGAGGAGCAGCAGTGCCCACGCCACGCCGGCCAGCAGCCGGCCGTGGCCGCCCAGTACGGACAGGCCCTCATTCGGCATCACCGCCACCCCGCTTCCGCAGCACGTGCACGATGCGGCCGATCACGACGAGGGCCACGCCGCCGGCCACCACCAGCCCCGCCGACCGGCCCGAATTCATCCCGCCCACCGGCCGCCGTTCCTCGGTGACGGCGCGGTACTCGGCGGGCGGCGGCGTGGTGGCCCGCGCCGTCACCCCCGCGGTGGCGGCGACCGGCCCGGGCTGCCCGTCGAGCCGGACCGCCGGGTGCGCGGTGCCGGCGAGGACCACGCAGGCGGTGAAGGCCGTGCAGGTGCAGACGGTGAAACGCGGTGGACGCATGGTGAACCTCCGGTACTACGAAGGTCCGCCCCGCGGTCGCTGTCCGCATCCTGAGCGGGCCGTCGCTTGCGCCGCCGGGGTGACGGGAAGCTCTGCCGTCACCCCTGATGCACACGTACGGGAGTGCATAGCATGGCGCCCATGACAGAGCGCAAGCCGATCGAATCCTGGCTCACCGACATGGATGGCGTGCTGATGCACGAGGGCATCCCCGTCCCCGGAGCCGACGCCTTCATCAAGAAGCTGCGCGACGCCGGTCGCCCCTTCCTGGTGCTCACCAACAATTCGATCTACACGGCCCGGGACCTGCACGTCCGGCTGAGCCGGATCGGGCTGGAGGTGCCGGTCGAGAACATCTGGACCTCGGCGCTGGCCACCGCCAAGTTCCTGGACACCCAGCACCCCGGCGGCACCGCCTATGTGATCGGCGAGGCCGGGCTGACCACCGCTCTGCACGATGCCGGTTATGTTCTGTCCGACCATGACCCGGATTTCGTCATCCTGGGTGAGACCCGTACGTATTCGTTCGAGGCGCTGACCAAGGCGATCCGGTTGATCAATGACGGCGCGCGGTTCATCGCGACCAACCCGGACAACACCGGGCCCTCCCCCGAGGGTGCCTTGCCGGCCACCGGTTCGGTCGCCGCGCTGATCACGAAGGCGACCGGCAAGGACCCGTACTTCATCGGCAAGCCGAACCCCTTGATGATGCGTACGGCGCTGAACACCATCGGGGCGCACTCCGAGACCTCCGCCATGATCGGTGACCGGATGGACACCGATGTGCTGGCGGGGCTCGAAGCCGGCATGGAGACGTTCCTGGTGCTCACCGGGCTGACGGGCAAGGCCGACCTGGACCGCTACCCGTTCCGGCCGACCAGCGTCGTCGACTCGATCGCGGACCTGGTCGACCGCATCTGACCCGCCTGCCCTACGCGGTGAGCGGTCAGCTGCCGGTGGCCGACTTCCAGGCGTCGATGTAGGTGTCGAGGTTCTTGTCGATGTCCTGCCAGTCCGGCTCGAAGATCTCGACGCCCTTCATGATCTCTTCGAGCTCGGTGGCGTTCTCGTCGGTCGCCTTGATGTCCTTGCGGGAGGCGAAGCCGCCGCCCACCGAGGAGACCTCCTTCTGGACCTCCGGGCTCAGCAGGTAGTCCAGGAACTTCTTGCCGTTCTCGGAGTGCGGGGCGCCCTTCACCAGGCCGGCGGCGTACGGCAGCGCGAAGGTGGAGGGCTTGCCGCCCTTCTTGGCGGCCGGGAAGAAGATGCCCTGGTCCGGCATGGACTTCATGTTGGCGAAATTCATCTGGACGTCGCCGTTGGCGATCAGCAGCTCGCCCTTGGCGGTCTTGGGCGCGAGCTGGCCGGTGGAGGAGGACGGGCCGACGTTGTTGGCCTGGAGCTTCTTGAGGTAGTCCATGGCCCGGTCGGTGCCGCCGAGGTCGTGCATGGCCTTGATGAGGACCGCGGTGCCGTCCCCGGCGACGCCCGGCGTGGAGTACTGGAGCTTGTTCTTGTACTTGGGGTCCAGCAGGTCCTGCCAGCTCTCCGGGGGCGTCTTGACCTGCTTCTTGTTGTAGATGAAGCAGAAGTAGTTGTTGACGATCGAGGTCCACTTGCCGCCCGGGTCCCGGTCGGCGGCGGCGACCTGGTCGTACCCCTTGGGCTCGTACTTCTGGAGCAGGCCCTTGCCGTCGGCCTGCTGGATGAACGGCGGGAGGGTGACGACCACGTCGGCCTGGGTGTTCATCTTCTCGCGGGCGAGCCGCTGGACGGTCGCGCCGGAGCCGGCCTCCACGTAGTTGACCTTGATGCCGGTCTTCTTCTGGAAGTCCTTGAAGACCTTGTCGTAGAAACCGTCGCCCTTCTCGCCCTTGAGGCCGTCGGCGCTGTAGACGGTGACCTCCTTGGCGTTCGGGTCGGCCGCCGTGCCGCCGCAGGCGGTGAGGACGGATCCGAGGGCGAGGGCGGTACAGAGGGCGGTGATCGGCTTGAGGTGGCTGCGCATGGGTGTCCGACTCCTTGGAAAGCGCGGGTCAGCGGTACGAGGCTCTGGTACGGATGCGGGAGACGCCGAAGAGGACGAGCAGCGTCGCGGCCATCAGGGCCACCGCGAGGGCCGCGCCGCTGAAGAGGGCGCCCCGGTCGGTGGTGGCGAAGATCTGGACCGGCAGCGGCAGCCAGTTCGGCGGGTAGATCATCATCGTGGCGCTCAGCTCGCCCATGGAGAGCGCGAAGCACAGCCCGGTCGCTGCCGTCAGCGAGGGCAGCAGCAGGGGCAGCTTGACGCGCCACAGGACGTACGCCGGGCGGGCGCCGAGCGCCGCCGCGCTCTGTTCGTACGCCGGGTCCAGCCGGTCCAGTGCCGCGCTCACCGACTGGTGGGCGAACGCGGTGACCAGCACCGTATGGGCGATGATCACGATCTGCCGGGTGCCGTTGAGCAGCAGCGGCGGCTGCGAGAAGGCGACCAGCAGGGAGAGGCCGACGGCCACGGAGGGCACCGCGACCGGCAGCATGAAAAGGGTGTCGATGACCTTCTTGCCCCGGCCGCCGAGGCGCTGCGCGGCGAGCGCCGCCCAGGTACCGGCGGCCAGCGCCAGCAGGCTCGCGGCGAGCGCGGTCAGCAGGCTGGTGACCAGTGCGTTCAGCGAGTCGCCCTTGGTCATGTCCTGGTAGTGCGTCAGCGTCGGTCCGGAGGGCAGCGCGCCGCTCCAGGTGGTGGCGAAGGACGCGGCCAGGATGACGGCGAACGGCAGCGCGAAGAGGGGCAGGAAGAGGAGGAGAAAGCCGGTCCAGACGGTCCACCGGGCCTTCTTGCTATGCACGAGCACGGCGGGCACCTCCTTCGCGTCCGGTGCGCGCCACCAGCGCGCGGTAACCGGCGTACAGCGCCACGGACAGCGCGATGTTGACGACCGCGACGACGCACGCGCCGGTGTAGTCGCCGTCGAGGATGGCCTTGGTGTAGACGAGGACCGGCAGCGTGACCACGTCCTTGGCGCCGGTGAAGAGCACGATCCCGAACTCGTTCAGGCACATGACCAGGACGAGCGCGCCGCCCGCCGCGAGCGAGGGCAGCGCCTCGGGCAGGATCACCGTCCGTACGATCCGCCAGGGCCGGGCGCCGAGCGACGCGGCGGCCTCCAGCTGTCCGGTCTCCACCTGCGAGAACGCGGCGAGCAGCGGCCGCATCACGAACGGCGTGAAGTACGTGATCTCCGCCAGCAGCACGCCCCAGGGCGTCTGCAGGAAGTCGAACGGGCCGCTGCCCGCGCCGGTCGTCGAGGTCCACAGCCCGTTGGCCACGCCCGTCGTGCCGTAGACGAAGAGCAGCGCGAGGGTGATCAGGAAGGACGGGAAGGCCAGGAAGATGTCGATGAACCGGCCGAGCGCGCGGGCGCCGGGGAACGGCACGAAGGCGACGACCAGGGCGAGGGCGAAGCCGAGCACCAGACAGCCGGCGGTGGCCCCGCCCGCGATCAGCACGGTGTTGACCAGCGCGTCCTGAAACGACGCCTCGGCCAGCACCTCGCCGTACGCGGCCGTCGCGGCCCCGCCCTCGTCCGGTGTGAACGACTGCCGCACCAGCAGGAAGAGCGGATAGAGGAAGACCAGCGCGAGGGCGGCGACGGCCGGCAGGGCCCACAGGCCGCGCGGCAGGGCGCGGACCCGCGTCCGGGCCGGGGCGGCGAGGCGCGCCCGCTGGGTGAGGCTAGCCATCGGTACCCGCCCCCACCGGTATCAGGACCGCGTCCTCGGGTGCGAAGTGCAGCGTCACCTCGTCGCCCACGGCCGGGGTGTCGCGGAGCTCGCGCACATCGGCCATCAGGCGGTGGCCCGCCACCTCGACGTACAGCCGGTGCGTGGCACCGCGCCACTGGAGCTCGGCGAGCCGGCCGCGCAGCGCGTTGGGCCCCGCGCCGAGGCCGACCAGGTGCGGCCGTACGCAGAGGGTGGCCTCCGCGCCGGGCACCGCGCCCTCCGTACCGCGCACCGTCAGCTCGGTACCGGCGAAGGTCACGGTCCCGTCCCCCGCACCGGCCGTCACCGGCAGCAGGTTGGCGTTGCCGACGAACGAGGCGGTGAACTCGGTGCGCGGCGCCCGGTACAGCTCGCGCGGCGTACCGACGTCCTGCAGCCGCGCCCGGTCCATGACCGCGATGCGGTCGGCGAGGGTGAGCGCCTCGACCTGGTCGTGGGTGACGTACAGGATCGACACGTCGGGCAGTTCACGGTGGAGCCGCGCCAGCTCGGCGAGCATCCCGGAGCGCAGCTGGGCGTCCAGCGCGGACAGCGGCTCGTCCAGCAGGAGCACGCCGGGCCGGATGGCGAGCGCGCGGGCGATGGCGACGCGCTGCTGCTGGCCGCCGGAGAGCTCGCGCGGGTAGCGCCGGGCGTACCCGGCCATGCCGGTGAGCTCCAGCGCCTCGGTGACCCGGTCGGCGATCTCGCCGCGCGGCACCTTCTGGGCCTTCAGTCCGAAGGCGACGTTGTCGGCGACGCGCATGTGCGGGAAGAGCGCGTAGCTCTGTACGACCATGCCGATGCCGCGCTTGTAGGGCGGGAGTCCGGTGACGTCCCGGCCGCCGATCAGCACCCGCCCGGAGGCCGGTGTCACGAACCCGGCGACGGCCCGCAGCGCGGTGGTCTTGCCGGACCCGGAGGGCCCGAGCAGGGCCATCACCTCGCCCGGCTCGACGGTCAGGTCGAGCCCGTCCAGCACGGTGTGCGTGCCGTAGGCGACGGAGACGTTCTCGAAGCGGATGCCGGAGGCGGTCCGCTCGGCGACGGGGGCCACGGCCGTGTCAGGCAGGGCGGTCATCGCGTACCACTCCCAGCAGCGCGGGCAGTTCGGCGACCGAACCGAGGACATGCGTGGCGCCGGCCGCGGTCAGCTGATCCTTGTCGTGCGCACCGGTCAGCACACCCGCCACGACCGAGGCACCGGCCCGGCGGCCGGACAGCATGTCGTACGAGGTGTCGCCGGCGACCGCGATCTTCTGTACGGAGTCGGTGGCGCCGGTGCGCAGCAGCGCGGCGAGCACCATGTCGGGGTAGGGGCGCCCGCGGCCGCCCGCGTCGGCCGGGCAGAGGGTGAGCGGGACGAGGTCCTGCCAGCCGAGCGCGGCGAGGATCGCGTCCTGGGTGACCCGCGCGAAGCCCGTACTCAGGACGACCGTGCGGCCCGCGGCCTGCAGCGCCTCGATCGCCTCGCGGGCGCCGGGCACGGGCGCGATCAGCCCGCCGTCGACCAGCTCGCCGTACGCCTCCTCGAAGCGGGCGTTGGCGACCCGGGCCTTGTCCTCGTCACCGAAGAGATGCCGGAAGACGGAGATCTTCGACTCGCCCATGGTGGCCCGCACGTAGGCGAGCTTCTCGGCGTGGTCGGGCGTGCCCGGCTCGACACCGAGGTGCCGCGCCGCGGCATCAAATGCCTGCTCGACCAGCCCACCATCGGCAACGGTGGTCCCTGCCATGTCGAGCACAACCAGCTCAATGCTGTTGTTATCCGTGGCGTTCGTGATCGTCAACTGACTCACCATCCCAGTTCGTTCGCGGTCTTTTCGGCGATCGCCGGGGAGCAGGTCATGCCGCGCCCGCCGGGCCCGGTGACCAGCCACACGCCGTCGCTCGCCTGCTCCCGGTGCACGACCCGGCTCGTGTCCGTGCACTGCGCGTACACCCCGGCCCAGCGGTGCCGGATGCGCGGCAGCGGGCGGCCGAGGATCGATTCGACGACGCCGGTGAGGTGCTCGTACGGCTCCTCGACGGTGTCGAAGGCGAACGGCGTCTCGTACTCGTGCGTGTCGCCGATGGTCAGCCCGCCGTCCGCGCGCTGGACCATCAGGAGCTGCATCTTGTGCGCGGCGGCGGTGGGCGCCTGCGCCTGCGTGGCGTTCAGCGCGTCCAGCGCGTCGCTGCCGTACGCCGGGTAGTAGCGGAAGCTGTCCGCGTCGGCGATCGAGGTGGTCAGCGGCTCGCCGAGCGGGTCGGTCTGCATCATCTGCAGCCGTACGCGGCGGACGGGCAGCTCCGGTACCAGCTCGCGGACCAGGCCGCTCAGCCAGGCGCCGGTGCACAGCACGACGGCGTCGCCACGGTGGATGTCGCCGTGGTCGTCCCGTACGGCGGCCTCGCCCACCACGTCGCGGACCTCGCGCCCGCCGAGGTAGGTGTAGCGGCCGGAGGCGAGCAGCGCCTGCTTCAACTCCCGCTGGGCGACGCGGGGTTCGACGGCGGCATCCCGCTCGCACCACAGGGCGCCGAGGAAGTCGCCGCGCAGCGCGGGGTTGATCTCGCGGGCCTCGTCGGCGGTCAGCAGCTTGTAGCCGCGGGCCGCGGCGTCCGGGCGGCGGGTAGCGGCCTCGGCGACGGCCCGCTCGGCCTCGTTCTTCACGATCGTCAGCGAGCCGATGGCGCGGAAGCCGAGGCCCGGTACCCGGGCGCCGATCCCCTCCCACAGCTCGCGGGCGCGCAGCGCGGTGTCCAGTTCCTCGCCGCCCGCGCGGCCGCTGACCCAGATCTGGCCGAAATTGCGCACGGAGGCGCCGCGGGCCTCGGCCTCCCGCTCGATGTGAACGACCTCGTGGCCGCGTTCGACTGCATGCCAGGCGTGCATGGTCCCCAGCACGCCGGCTCCGACAACTATGACTCGCATGCCGGTGACGCTCGTCGCGCCGGATGACCGACCGCGGGCCGCGCGGCAACGAGCCGGTTAACGGGCCGTCAAACTTGGCCTAGACCCGTTATCTTCTCGTGACATACGGGGGGGGTGAGGGTCAGCGCCCCGTAAGGGGCGCGGGGAACTGCGCGACCAGCCACGACGTGGCGGCACTCGGCAGAGGTCGGTACCTCTACGGCGCGCCGCCGAGCCGTGCCGTGAACGAGAAACGGTCACCCCGGAACAGCGTCCGCACCCGCTCCAACGGCGCCCCCGCCGTATCGCGGCTGACCCGATGAATCAGCAACATCGGCAACGCCCCCGGCGTCCCGATCAGCAACGCCTCCCGCGGCGTAGCAAGCACCGTCTCCAGCCGCTCATCCGCATCGCCGAACCCTATGCCGAGCCGATCATGCAGATACGCGTAGAAGGAGGAGTCCGGCTCGAAGTCGGTATCCAGCCGAGGCGCCCGCTCCACCGCCACATACGTACTCTCCAGCCCCACCCGCTCGTCATCCGCGAGCAGCACCCGCTCCATGTGCCACACCGGCTCACCGACCGGCAGCCCCAGCTCGGCGGCGAGCAGGTCGGGACACGGAAAGCGGTCCAGCCCGATCAGATGACGCCCCGGGCGCCGCCCCTGCTTCCGTACCCCTTCCGTATAACTCGCCAGCGCCAACGGCTGTTCGAGCTTGGGCCCCGCCACGACCGTGCCACGGCCGAGGCGCCGGATACGCCCTTCGAGGACCAGCTCCCGCAGCGCCTGCCGCAGCGTCTCCCGCGAGACCTCGAACCGCAGCGCCAGGTCCCGCTCGGTCGGCAGCGCCTCCCCCTCGCCGAGCTGGTCCAGCAGCTCGGCGATCCGCACCTTGGCGGCGTAGTACTTGGGAATGCGCCCATGCTCGGGGATGCCGGCTCTGATCGGCGCACCGGGCGCCTGGTCCTTCGGGTAGTCCACCGACCGATCCTCGCACGCCCGCCGGGCTCGTACCTCAGCCCGCCCGACCCGTGAACGGCCCGCGCGGCGGGGCGAAGAGCGAGGCCAGGACCAGATGGGCCGCGCCGAGCGCCACCGCCTGCTCACCCCCGGGGGCGAGCGCGACCGGGACCGTACGGGAGGCCCCCGCGCCATGCGCACGCAGCTGACCGTCGAGCGAGTCGGCGACTCCCCGTACGTATGCCTCGGAATCGGCCAGTACCGTACGGCCACCCAGCAGAACCCGGTCCACGTCGAGCAACTCGACAAGGTTGGCGGCGCCCACGCCGAGCACCCGGGCCGCCGTGGGGGCATCCCCGGCGGCCACCGCGGCCAGACACAGCGCCTCGACGCACCCCCGCTTCCCGCAGCCGCACCGCGGCCCGTCCAGCTGTACGACCTGGTGCCCGAACTCCCCCGCGCCGGTGCGCGCCCCCCGGTGCACGGCCCCGCCGAGCACCAGCCCGGCGCCCAGCCCCGTCCCCAGGTGCAGATACCCGAACGACTCGGCGCCGTCCGCCTGCTGGGCCAGTCCGTGCGCCGCCGCGTTGGTGTCCTTGTCCAGGACCACGGGCAGGCCGAACCGCTCGGCGAGCGCGGCGCGCAGCGGATAGCCGTCCCACTGCGGGAGGCCGGTGACCCGGTGCAGTACGCCCGTACGGTGATCCAGCGGTCCGGGGCAGGCCACCCCGGCGCCGATCACCTGCGCCCCGGGGGCCGCGGCGCGCACCTCGGCGACCTGAGCCGCGGCCGCCTCCAGTACCTCCTCCGCGTCCGCGCCCAGGTCCAGCGGCGCGCGACGGACCGCGACCGGCTCGCCCGCCAGGTCGGCGAGGACCGCGACGCTCTCGTCCCGGTCCAGGTGCAGCCCGATCGCGTACCGGGCGCCGGGGACCAGCCGCAGGACCGTACGGGGCTTGCCGCCCGTGGACGCGCGCCGCCCGGCTTCCGTGGCGAGCCCCGCCTCCCGCAGCCGCGCCGTGATCTTGCTGACCGCCTGCGGGGTGAGCCCGCTGCCCTCGGCCAGCTCCAGCCGGCTCACGCCACCCTCCCCCGCCGCGCGCAGCAGCCCGAGCAGCACGGCCGCGTTGTGCCCGCGCAGCAGGGGCAGGTTGGCGCCGCCGAGCGCGCGCTCGGCCGGGTCTGAGAGGGGAGGCTTTTCGCTGGTCACCCCTCCATTGTCCGTATCGCTTGCACTTTGGCAACAGCGTTGCTTAAGTGGAGAACATGAGCAGCCCGAGCGACACCCCCGGTACCGGTACCGCACTCCCCGGCAGCCCCCTGCGCGTCGGCCTCATCGGTTACGGCCTGGCCGGCTCCGTCTTCCACGCCCCGATGATCGCCGCGACCGAGGGTCTGGTCCTCGACACGGTCTCCACCTCCAGCCCCGACCGCCAGGCGCAGGCCCGTGCCGAGCACCCGCAGGTGCGCACGGTCGGCACGTCCGACGAGGTACTGGCCCGCGCCTCCGAGCTGGACCTGATCGTCCTCGCCTCGCCGAACAAGACCCACGTATCGCTGGCCACCGCGGCCCTGGAGGCGGGCCTCCCGGTCGTCGTCGACAAGCCGCTGGCCGGGACCGCCGCCGAGGCCGAGCAGCTGGCCGAGCTGGCGAAGGACCGCGGGCTGCTCCTCTCCGTCTTCCAGAACCGCCGCTGGGACAACGACTTCCTCACTCTGCGCAAGCTGCTCGACGAGGGCGCGCTCGGCAACGTCTGGCGCTTCGAATCCCGCTTCGAGCGGTGGCGGCCCAAGCCCAAGGGCGGCTGGCGCGAGTCCGGCGACCCGGCCGAGATCGGCGGGCTGCTGTACGACCTGGGCAGCCACGTCGCCGACCAGGCCCTCACCCTCTTCGGCCCGGCCGTCTCGGTGTACGCGGAGTCCGACGTGCGCCGCCCCGGCGCCGAGGCCGACGACGACACCTTCATCGCGATCACCCACGCGAGCGGCGTCCGTTCCCACCTGTGGGTCAGCGCCACCACCGCGCAGCTCGGCCCGCGCTTCCGGGTGCTGGGCAGCGAGGCCGGTTACGTGAAGTACGGCCTGGACCCGCAGGAGGCGGCGCTGCGCGAGGGCCGCCGGCCCGGCCAGGGGGACGACGCCTGGGGCGTGGAGCCGGAGTCCGCCTGGGGCCGCATCGGCGCCGGCGAGTCCCCGCAGACCGGCGGCGGCGAGCCCGTCCCGACGCTGCCCGGCGACTACCCCGCGTACTACGCCGCCATCGCCGAAGCGCTGCGTACGGGCGGCGAGCCGCCGGTCACCGCCCTGGAGGCGGTCGGCGCGCTGCGCGTCCTGGAGGCCGCCAAGCGCTCGGCCGCCGAGGGCCGCACGGTCCGGATCGAGGAGCCCACCCGATGACCACCGCCGCCGACGACATCACCACCCTTGAGTCCCAGGAACACCGCCTCGTCCTCGACCACTTCGACAACGACGACGCCTGGGCACTGGGCTCCCTCCTGACCGACCTGGCCCGGGAGCGGAACCTCGCCGTGACGATCAGCATCCGCCGCGGCGCCCAGCGCCTCTTCCACTGCGCGCTGCCCGGCACCAGCGCCGACAACGACGCCTGGCTGGACCGCAAGTGCCGGGTCGTGGAGCGGTACGGCGAGGCGTCCTTCCTGGTCGGCGCCCGCTTCCGCGCCAAGGGCCGGACCTTCGAGGACTCCTCCCGGCTGGACCCGGACACGTATGCCGCGCACGGCGGGGCCTTCCCCCTCCGCCTCCGCGGTACCGGCGTCATCGGCGCGGTGGCCGTCTCCGGCCTCGCCCAGGCCGACGACCACGCGCTCGTCGTCGAGGCGTTGGAGCGGTTTCTGCGCCCCGCCTGACGGAATCCGTGCGCCCGCCCCGTCCACCGGGAAAGCTGTGGGGGAACCGGCGAGAGAGAGGCGGTACCCCCATGGCGTGGACGGGTGGCACGGGCTGGACCGGATCGCGACGGACCGTGCTGGCGGCGGGCCTGGCCGCGGGCCTGTCACCGCTGGTGGCGGGCTGTCAGACGGGCGACGGCGACGGCAAGTCGCCGTTCACCGGCAAGGACGGCGCAGGCGACAAGGTACTGGCCGTCAAGATCGACAACATCGCGGCCGCCCGCCCGCAGACCGGCCTGGAGGACGCCGACATCCTCTATACCGAGGAGGTCGAGGCGGGCCTGTCCCGGATACTGGCCGTCTTCGCCTCCCACCTTCCCGACCGCGTCGGCCCGGTCCGCAGCGCCCGCGAGTCCGACCTCGAACTGCTCCGCCAGTTCGGCCACCCGGCGCTGGCCTACTCCGGCGCCCAGTCCAAACTGCGCCCCATGCTGGAGTCGGCCCCGATCGTCGCCCTCCCACCGGGCGAGGCGCCCGACGCATACGTCCGCAGCCCGGACCGCGCCGCGCCGCACAACCTGTACCTGCGCCCGTCCCGCGCCCTGAAAGCCGCCTCGGACGCCTCCGCCCCCGCCGACATCGGCTTCCGCTTCGGCGCGGCCCCCGCGAAAGGCGGCACGAGGACGTCGCGGCAGGACGTCCGCTACCCGGCGGCCCGCTTCACCTTCACCTGGTCCGAGAGCCGGGACCGCTGGCTGGTCGCCATGGACGGCTCACCCTTCCGCACCACCAGCGCCGGCCAACTGGCCGTCTCCACGGTGGTGATCCAGCACGTGACCGTCCGCTCCTCCCGCCTCCACGACAAGTGGGGCAGCACCACCCCGTACACCGAAACCGTCGGCTCGGGCGACGCCCTGATCCTCCGCGACGGCAAAAAATACCAAGCCGAATGGTCCCGCCCCGCCCCCGACAACGGCACCACCTACACCACCCCCGAAGGCCACCCCCTCCCCTTCACCCCGGGCCCCATCTGGGTGGCCCTCACCCCAAAGGGCTGAGAGCCACCCTCCTGTCACGCGTCCTTCAGCTCCTGCCGCTGGCGGCCCAGGCCGTCGATTTCCAGTTCCACTACGTCGCCGGCGCGGAGGTAGGGCTTGGGGGCCGGGTGGCCCATGGCTACGCCGGCTGGGGTGCCGGTGTTGATGATGTCGCCGGGGTAGAGGGTCATGAAGTGGGAGAGGTAGCGGACCACTTCGGCTACCGGGAAGATTTGTTCGGCCGTTGTGCCGTCCTGCTTCAGTTCGCCGTTCACCCACAGGCGCAGGCCGAGGGACTGTGGGTCGGGGATCTCGTCGGCGGTGACCAGCCAGGGGCCCAGCGGGTTGAACGTCTCGCAGTTCTTGCCCTTGTCCCACTGGCCGCCGCGCTCGATCTGGAACTCGCGCTCGGAGACGTCGTGGGCAATGGTGTAGCCGGCGACCGCGGCGAGGGCCTGCTCGTCGGTTTCCAGGTAGCGGGCCGTGCTGCCGATGACGATGGCCAGCTCGACCTCCCAGTCGGTCTTCTCGCTGCCGCGGGGTATCAGCACGGTGTCGTCCGGGCCGACCACGGTGTCCGGTGCCTTCATGAAGACGATCGGCTCGGCCGGGATCGGCGCGCCGGTCTCCCTGGCGTGGTCGTGGTAGTTCAGCCCGATGCACACGACCTTGCCGATGCGGCCGAGCGGCGCACCCCTGCGCAGCCCGGCGGCGTCCAGCGCCGGCAGGTCGCCCGCCGCCGCGGCCGTACGGACGCGGTCCAGCGCCGCCTCGTCCGCGAGCAGCGCTCCGTCGATGTCCGGTACGACGCCCGACAGATCACGCAGGGTTCCCGACTCGTCCAGCAGCGCCGGGCGTTCCGCCCCTACCGGTCCGACACGCAGCAGCTTCATCAGTACAACTCCCGTGGTCGTATGCGAAGGGTCGGCCCGGGAGGGGTCTCCCGGGCCGGCCGATGGAGTGCGGCCATCGAGCGATTTGGCCGATCCTCCAAGAACGGGGTCCCGCCCGCAAGACCCCGTTCACGTACTGGACCTTTACTCGGCGGTAGCGGGGCGGGACTTGGCAGCCACAGCGGGCTGCGCCTCGTCGGCCGCCTGGCCCTGGACGCGGTCACGGTCACGGTCGCGCAGCAGCAGTGCTCGCTCGCACGCCGTCCAGGTCGTGGACGTCACCACGTACAGGCTCGCGGCCAGCGGCACGAAGGCGACGGTGAGGAGGGTGCCGAAGGAGAGCAGGGGGGCCAGCTTGGTCACGGCGCCCATGCCCGGCATCTCCATATCGGCGCCCGCGGTCCCCGCCGCAGCCGTGGCCTTGCGTGCGCGGCGGTAGTTCCAGGTCGCGACCGCTGCGACCAGGACGAACAGCGCGAGGTAGACCAGGCCGTGCGGGCCGAAGGGGCCGCCGTCGGTGAGGGCGTCCGTCCAGTGGCCGCCGAGCGGGGCGTCCAGCAGTCGCTCGCCCAGCAGCCCGGAGCTGGGGGAGGTGAAGAGGTGGTACATGAGGAAGAAGACCGGCAGCTGGAGGAGCGTGGGCAGGCAGCCGGCCAGCGGGGAGGCGCCCGCCTTGCGGTAGAGGGCGGTCACCTCGCGCTGCATGCGCTCGGGGTCCTTGGCGTACTTGCGGCGTATCTCGGCCATCTGCGGGGCGAGCGCGGTGCGGGACTTCTCGCCGCGTACGGCGGCGCGGGCGAGGGGGTGCAGCGCGGCTCGTACGGCCAGGGTGCAGACGACGATGGCGGCGGCGGTCGCCGAGGCGCCGAAGAGCGGGGAGAGCGCGTCGGCGAGGTGGCCGAGCGCGGCGCCGAGCGGGGCGAAGACGGACATGGGTGAGCCCTCCGGGGGTCTCGTCAGTACCGAAGAGGAATGGAGAAAAGGGAGATTTCGGTGTGACGAGCCGCGGGGCGGAGCCGTACGCGGAGTAGGAGAGCGCGCCTACGCGGCCGTCGGGAGACGGCGGCCGGGTGCCCTGGGTCGCGGGCGGCCCGCGGCGTCGGGATCGCGCTGGGGCAGGAAGGCCGTACGGCGTTCCCGGTCCCGGATGGCGGTGCGGACCCGGCCCGGCGGGGCGGGGCCGGCCAGCGTGGCGACGAGCACCGCGCGGCTGAGGAGGAGGACGGCCGCGGTGGTCGCGGCGGCGGTCAGGGCCGAGGTCAGGCCGCTCTGCGTGAGCAGCACGCCGGCCAGGAGGAACAGGAGCGTGCCGACGTACAGGCGGAAGGCGTCGGTGACGCGGCACATACGTGCGCTCTCCTCTCCCGGCTCAGCGCCGATTGTCCCGCTCGGTTTTGTCCTCTTCCGCTCAAGAGTAACCAGAGAGCCTGCGCAGTAGGGCCACCAGCGGGTAACTTGCGTCCACCCCCGCCGTACGGCGGGGTGGACGAGGGAGGTGTGGTGCGCGACGTCAGCACGCCCGCCCTGGTGACCGCGGCCCGTACCGGCGGCCTCGCCGACACCGTCCACGACCTGGCCGACCGGGTGCCCGCGCTCGCCCAGCTCGCCCGCCGGGACCCCGCGGACCCCGGCCGCTGGCTCCACGTCTCCGCCGCCGCCTTCCGCGCCGAGGTACTGGCGCTGGCGAAGGGGCTGCTCGCGGACGGGCTGCGGCCCGGCGACCGGGTCGCGGTGATGTCCAGGACCCGGTACGAGTGGACGCTCTTCAGCTATGCGGTGTGGTCGCTCGGCGCACACCTCGTCCCCGTCTACCCCACCGCCTCCACCGAGCAGCTGCGCGCGCTGCTGGCCGCGACCGGGGCCGACACCATCGTCATCGAGCACGAGCAGCACGCCATGACCGTGGCGGCGGCCTGCGGCGCCGACCGCCCGCTGCGCCGCGTCTGGCAGCTGGACCAGGACTGCGTCGGCCTGCTCAGCGGGCTCGGCGGGCGGCTGCCCGACGCCGAGGTGCACCGGCTGCGCCGGGCCGTCACCCCGCGGGACACCGCGGCGGTCGTGCAGACCTCCGGCACCACCGGACGGCCGCGCGGCTGTGTGATCACGCATGGGAACCTCGCCGCCGAGTGCGACACCCTGCTGGCGGGCTGGGGCCGGCTCACCGGGCCGCCCGGCGAGCAGCCGTCGGTCCTGGCGTTCCTGCCGCTCGCGCACAGTTACGGGCTGATGGTCCAGGTCGCCTGCCTGCGCGGCGGCATTCTGCTCGGCCACGAGCCGGAGTTGACCCCGCAGGCGCTGCTGCCCGCGCTCGCGTCCTTCCGGCCCACCTTCCTCTTCGGCGTCCCGTACGTCTTCGAGAAGATCTACGACAGCGCGCGCCGGGCCGCCGAAGAGGCCGGCCGGCTGCGGCTGTTCGACGTCGCGACGGCCACCGCGCTGCGGTACGCACGCGCCGTCGAGCGCCGCGAGCAGGGGCGCGGCCACGGCCCGGGGCCGGGCCTGCGCGCCCGGCACGCCATGTACGAGCGACTGGTGTACGGGCGCATCCGCGGGGTGCTGGGCGGGCGGGTACGCACCGCCGTCTCGGGCGGCTCGCCGCTCCGTGCCGACCTCGGGCGGATCTTCGCCGGGGCGGGGCTGACCGTCTACGACGGGTACGGGCTCAGCGAGACGAGCGGCGCCGTCACCGCCTGCCCGCCGGGGCGGGTGCGGTTCGGCACGGTCGGGCGGCCGCTGCCCGGCTGTGCGGTACGGATCGCCCAGGACGGCGAGGTGTGGGTGCGCGGCGACGTGGTCTTCGCCGGGTACGTCGACGAGCACGGGACCGCGCCGCACGACGGCTGGTTCGCCACCGGCGACCTGGGACACCTGGACGAGGACGGCTACCTCGTGATCACCGGCCGCAAGAAGGACATCATCATCACCAGCGGCGGCAAGAGCGTCGCCCCGCTCGGCCTGGAGGAGCGGATACGCGCGCACCCGCTGGTCTCGCAGTGCCTGGTCGTCGGCGACAACCGGCCCTACATCGCGGCACTGATCACTCTGGACCCCGAGGCGCTGGCGCACTGGCGGCGCTACCGGGGCGGGCTGCTCGACCCCCGGCCCGGAGATCCGCCGGAGGAAGGCGTGCGGGCGGCGGTGCAGCGCGCGGTCGCGGTCGCCAACGCCTCGGTCTCGCGCGCCGAATCCATCCGCGCCTTCCGCATCCTGCCCGGCGAGTTCAGCGTCGCCGACGGCCTGGTGACGCCCTCGCTGAAGCTGCGCCGGGCGGCGATCGAGCGGGCGTACGCGGCGGAGATCGACGCGCTGTACGAACGGTGAGCCGGGCGTACGTGCTGAACGGCACGCCGTACGCAGCGCCGTACACAAGCTGAGCGCCGCACCGTAGCAGCGCACGCGCCGCCCCGGCGTTTTCTTGTCCAGGCGCGCGAACCCCGCGTTCCGCCGCCCCGCGCCCGCCTAGCGTCCGAGTCGTCCCCGCCGGACCGACCGGGAGGTTCCGTGTGCGCCCCCTCGCAAGCCCCGCACCCCTCGTCCCCGCGCGGGCGCTCGCCACCGGGCTGATCGTCGCCGCCCTCGTGGCCACGCTCGTCGCGCTGCTGCTGCCCGTCCAGCTCTTCGGCCAGAACACCTCGACGGCCGCCGCGGCCGCCGGCTGGGAGGACGACGGCGGCGGCACCGTCCGCACCCCGTACGGCCTGCTCACCCCCATGGACCGGGACTTCGTGCGCAAGGTACGGCTCGCCGGGCTGTGGGAGCTGCCCGCGGGACGCCAGGCGCAGGAGCGCGGCACGCGGAAGGCCGTACGGACCGCGGGCAACCACCTCGTGGCCGGTCACACCGAGCTGGACCGGCTTTCCGTACAAGCCGCCCGTGACCTGGGCGTATCGCTGCCGGACGAGCCCACCCCGCAACAGCAGGGCTGGCTCGGACAGCTGGACGCCGTCCGCGGCCAGGACTTCGACCGGCGCTTCGCCCAGCTGCTGCGCCGCGCGCACGGCAAGGTCTTCGGCCTCGTCGCGCTCGTCCGGGCGCAGAGCCGCAACGCGGTGGTGCGGCGACTGGCCACTCGTACGAATGCGGTCGTCCTGGACCACATCACGGTCCTGGAAGGTACCGGCCTGGTCGACTTCGGCAACCTGGCGGCGGCCCGGCCCCGGCAGCCGTACGTTTCCCCGAACACCCGGCCGCACGCCCACCTCACTCTCCCCACCACTTCTCACCACTCCCCACGAAACTCCCCACGAAGCGAAGTGATCGCATGACTCCACAGGCCCATAAACGCTCGCGACTGACCACCCGGCTGGTGGCCGCGGCCGCCGCGTTACTGCTCGGCGGCGGCGGGACCGCGCTGATAGCCGCCGGCGCCTCGGCCGACGGCACGGACGACAACGGACCCGGGAAGCGCGACGGCGCGGCGGCCGTGGCCTCGACCGTGTCCTGTCCGGACGTCGGCGACCGGCTGCGCCAGGTGCCGCGCGGTGCGCAACTGCCGGTCTCCCGCGGGCTCGCCGCGCTGGACCGCCAGGTGGCGACGGCGTACGAGAAGATGACGACGGGCGGCCCCGGCGGCGGTACGGACGCGGTGCTCCAGCAGCTGCAACAGCAGCGCGAGAAGACGATCGGGACGATGGCCGACGCCATCGGCCGGTCGGCACCCCGCCCCGACGCCCTGCTGAACATGAGCGCCTGCGAGCTGAAGCCCACGGGACAGCCCATATCGGTGGGCGAGCAGCAGGGCGAGCAAGACGCGGCTCAGCAAGGGCAGCAGGGCGAGCAAGACGCGGCGCAGCAAGACCAAGAGGACGCACAGCAAGGGCAGCAGGGCGAGGGAAACGCGGCGCAGCAGGGGCAAGAGGACGCACAGCAGGGGCAGGACGGTGGCGCGAAGGTGCCGCCCGGTGGTCCCTCCCCCGACGACTTCGCCGACATCCTGTCCGTCCAGCCCAACGCCCAGCAGCCGCCACAGGGCGACGGCGCCTCGACCGGTACGTTCGTCTCCGAGTGCGGCACCAACGAAGAGGGCCACTTCAACTCCGACAACGTCATCGTGACGCCGGGCGTCAGCAACGGCGCGCACCACACCCACGACTACGTCGGCAACGAGTCCACCGACGCCTTCTCCACCGACGAGAGCCTGGCCGCGTCCGGCACCACCTGCGGCAACGGCGACCTGTCCACGTACTACTGGCCCGTCCTGCGCACCCTGGACGGCACCTCCGAGCACAAGCCGGGCGCGGGCCACGACGGCAACGTGGGCTCCGTCCTCACCCCGTCCGACGTCAAGCTCACCTTCAGCGGCAGCCAGGCCGGTGACGTGACCGCGATGCCGCGCTTCCTGCGCATCATCACCGGCGACGCCAAGGCGTTCACCAACGGCCCCGCCAACGCCAACGCCTCCTGGAGCTGCGTCGGCTTCGAGGACCGGCAGCTCAAGGACAAGTACCCGATCTGCCCGGACGGCGCCGATGTCGTCCGTACCTTCAACTTCCAGAGCTGCTGGGACGGGCAGAACACCGACAGCGCCAACCACCGTACGCACGTGGCGTTCGCCCAGGAGGACGGCTCCTGCCCGGCCGGGTTCCGCGCCATCCCGCAGCTCCAGGAGAAGATCACCTACGACGTGCCGGCGGGCGAGCAGTTCGCGGTGGACAGCTTCCCCGAGCAGCTGCACAAGCCGGTCACCGACCACGGCGACTTCATCAACGTCATGCCTGAGCAGCTGATGGACGAGGCCGTCGACTGCATCAACAGCGGCCGCGACTGCGGCTGAGCGGTACTGCGGCCCCGGACCTGGTGTGGTTCGGGGCCGCAGCCGCGCTCAGAGGCCGTTCACCCGTGCCTCCCTGGCGACGCCCAGCGGGCGGATTCCGGAGGTCACCGGCCGGGCCGCCCGGCGCCCGGACCGGGAGCGGTACCGCCGTACGTGCGCCAGCAGCCGCCGGCTGCGCAGCGCCATCTCCAGCTCGAAGCGGGTGCGCGGATCCCGCAGCTCGGGACCGAAGAGCTTCTCGATCTGCCGCAGCCGGTACCGCACGGTCTGCGGGTGGACCTGGAGCACCTTCGCCGCCTCCGGCGCGCCCCCGCCCTCCAGCCAGGCCAGCAGCGTGACCTCCAGGCGCTCGCTCTGCCGGGGCGTCAGCTCGTCCAGCGGGCCGAGCCGGCGCGCGGTCAGCGCCCTGGTCAGCGACTCGTCCTGGAGGAGCAGCAGCGCCGAGAGGTGGTCGTCGACGAACACCGGGCGCACGTCGGGCCCGCCGCGCGCCGGCCCGAAGGCGAGCAGCGCGCGGGCCCAGCGCAGCGAGGACGCCGCATCGCCCGCCGGGACGGTGTGGCCGACCGCCGCCGGGCGGCCCTTGAGCGCGGCCTCCAGCCGGGGTCGGGTCTGGGTGTCCGGGTCGGGTACGAAGAGGCAGGTGTCACCGTCGACGGTGCCGATCAGCGCGTCGCCCAGCGCCGCGGCCAGTTGCGGTGCCTCGGCGGCGGAGCCGAGGACGACGGCCTGGAGCCGGTCCGGTACGGGCCAGCCGGCGCACCGGGCCGGTTCGGCGAGCGCGGCGGGCGAGGGCGGGCGCTGCCCGGCGAGCGCGGCGAAGAGGACCTGCCGGGCGCGGGAGACCGGCATCGGAGTGATGACCAGTCCGGCGGGGCGGCGTTCGCACTCCGTCCGTTCCTGGTAACCGAGCGATGTCAACAGGGCCTGTTCCATGGCCCATTGGGCCGCCTCCGCTTTGGACGATTCCGCGAGAAGGCCGGAAAAGGCGGGAAAAGCGATACGCAGCTCTTCCACCATCTTTTCGGCGAGCGACGGGAGTTCCTTTCGCAGAACCCGGGTCCACTCACCTCGGGGGCGTGACCAGATGCGGTTCAGGAGATCACACATCGCTACCTCGTTCCTGCCGTCGGGGAGCGGCTGGGATACGGCCGTGGTGCCTGAGGCCAGTGCCTGAATCGGCATCATCCGCACCGGGCCGGGCGACGGCGATGCCGGTGCAGGAATTTGTCACAGCGCGATAAAGGTCCGGAAGGGCTTGGACGCGTCCGCAATGCTGCCGCACCTTACGCATTCTTCGGCTTTTCCTGGAGGCCCGATGGCACGCCGACTTCCGCTGCGCCCCGCGCTGCCCGCCGCGCTGCTGCTCTTCCTGGCCTTACTGGCACAGTCCGGCGCGGTGGTCCGTACCGCCGACTTCCTGGACTTCGGGGCCGGCGTGCTCGCGCTGGTCGCGCTGACCGGCACGGTGCTGTGGGGCCTGGCCGCCACCGACCGCCGGGTACTGGCCTCCCGGCACCGGCTGCTGGCGCAGGCCGTGCACCGGGGCACGGGCGTGGCCGGGCTCGGCTTCCTCGCGCTGCACATCGGGGTGAAGGTGGCCCGCGGGCAGACCACCGGCCGCGCCGCGGTGCTGCCGTTCGCCGATGGCGCCCGGCCGCTGCTGATCGGCCTGGGCACGCTGGCCGGTTATGTGTTTCTCGCGGTCGCGGTCACCGGCGCCGCCCGCACCGCGTTCACCGGCCGCGCCGCCGCGCGGTGGTGGCGTGCCCTGCACATGGCCACGTACCTCGCGTGGGGCGCGGCCCTGGTGCACGGCCTGCGCGCGGGGCGCCCTTCCTCCGGTTGGGTCACCGCGGGGTACGCCCTGTGCGTGGCGGCCGCGGCCCTGGCCCTTGCGTACCGGCTGCGTACCGCCGGCCACCGGGGTGGGCGGTCCGGCACCGATGCCGACCGCGGCACCGCGACGGCTGGTCGCGCAGTTCCCCGCGCCCCTGAGGGGCGCCCGGCGGGGGCCCGCCAGGGGCGCCGGGGACAGCGCCCGCGGCCGCCCCC
>NZ_JBFAKN010000010.1:0-333990 GCF_040655775.1 Streptomyces sp. NPDC050315 | reverse complement strand
GAAGCTAAGCCTTTCCGCGCCGATGGTACTGCAGGGGGGACCCTGTGGGAGAGTAGGACGCCGCCGAACAATTCTTCAGCTCCGGTCCCTGAACCTTCTGGTTCAGGGACCGGAGCTTTTTTGTTTTGCCGTTGCAGTGCAGCGCGTCACCTGCCGTTCACGTTCGGCCGCCAGCATCCGGAGGCATGGGGACAAGTGGAACGCTTGAGTCGCTCGAGTCGGCCGGTATCGGCACCGGCGACGAGGTCGTGGTGCCGGCGTTCGGCAACGCCGAGGTCACCGAGGCCGTCGTGCGCGCCGGAGCCGCACCGGTCTTCGCCGACATCGACCCGGACACCTACTGCATCGACCCGGCCGCCGTGGCCGACGTACTGACCTCCAGGACCGCCGCCGTCATCGCCGTGCACCGCTTCGGACAGCAGGCCGACCTGGCCAGGCTGCAGGAGCTGGGAGCGCGCCACGGGCTGCTGGTGCACGGCGCCGAGGAGCCCGGCGCGGCGCCCAGTGGGGCCGAGCAGCGGCGGGCGTACGCCACGTACTTCGACGGGCGGCTGCGCGGCGTCGTGACGCCCACGGAGCGGGCGCCGCACACGTACGAGCAGTACGTGGTCCGGGTCCCGGGCAACGGTCGGCCGGACCGCGACGCCTTCGCGCGGACGCTGCGGGCCAAGGGTGTGGCCTGCCGGGTGCCCGTGCCGGTGCCGGTGTACCGGATGCCGGCGCACCGGCGGGACCTGCTGCTGCCGCAGACGGAGCGGGCGTGCGACGAGACGCTGGCGCTGCCCGTAGCGGGAGCGCTGACCCGCCGTGAATTGCAGCGCGTCGTGAGCGCGTGCAATGCGCTCGGGGGGCTTCTCCAGCCGGCGTTCTGAGGCCGCCGCGAATACCCGGTGCCGGGTAATTCCGATTTATGCGGCGGGCTGGCCGGGGCGGCCAGCGGCGATTCGAACCATCGTCTGTGATCGGGTATAGTTAAACCCGTCGACGCGCCCCAATAGCTCAGTCGGCAGAGCGTCTCCATGGTAAGGAGAAGGTCTACGGTTCGATTCCGTATTGGGGCTCTGACGAGAAAAGGCCCCCGCCACTGGCGGGGGCCTTTTGCGTATCCGCGGCAGGGGCGAAAGGAGAGGGGCCGAGGAAAACCTCGGCCCCTGGGATTACGGCTCTGGGATTACGGCGTCACGCTCTCGTGCACCGCCTCCGGCACCCGCATGGCGAGGATGGCCATGTCGTCCGAGGCGGGCTCGGCGGCGAAGCGCTCCACGGTGCGCAGGATGCGGGCGGCGACGGCGCCGGCCGTGAGGCCCGTACAGGTCGTCAGGACGTCGGCCAGGCCGTCGTCGCCGAGCATCCTCGTGCCCTCGCGCCGCTCCGTGACGCCGTCGGTGACGCAGAGGAGGACGTCGCCCGGGTCGAGGGTGACGGTCTGTGCGTACAGCTCCAGGTCTTCCATGACGCCCAGCAGCGGCTGCGGTTCGGCGGCGGGTTCGACCGTGCCGTCCTGGCGCAGCCGCAGGGGCAGCGGATGGCCCGCGCAGACGACCTTCAGCACGGCGCTGCCGTCGCGCTGGGGCCACAGTTCGCCGTAGAGGAGCGTGAGGAAGCGGCTGCGGGCGCCCTCGTCGAGGATCGCGGCGTTCAGGCGCTCCAGGACGGCGGGGCCGCCGAAGCCCTCGCGGGCGAGCAGGCGCAGCGCGTGCCGGGCGAGGCCCGTGACGGCCGCGGCTTCCGGGCCCGTACCGCAGACGTCGCCGATGGCGAAGCCGTACGCGCCGTCGCGGATGGGGAAGAGGTCGTAGAAGTCGCCGCCGACCTCGTTGCCCTCGCCGGCCGCGCGGTAGATGACCTCGACCTCGACGCCGGGGACGTCGGGCAACTCCGGGGGCAGCAGGCTGCGCTGGAGGGACTGGCTGATGGCCGTGCGCTCCGAGTACAGGCGCGAGTTGTCCAGGGCGAGCGCGGCCCTTCGGGAGAGGTCCTCGGCGAGTTCGAGGATTTCCTGGCGGAAGTGTTCCTCGGTGGGCTTGCCGAGGGTGAGCATGCCGATGACGCGGTTACGGGCGACGAGCGGCAGTACGACGGTCTCGCCGCCGACCGCGGCGGCGGTGGCGAGCGTGGCACCGGGGCCGCTGGAGGGGCGTGCGGAGGCGCCCAGGCCGAGGCTGCGCAACGAGGTGCGCAGGGCGGCGTCGTGGGCCGCGTCTCCTGGGGCGCTCCATACGCGGGCCCCAGGGGTGGGCACCGGCTCCGGAGGTGCGACCTTCTGGAGCAGGGTCTTGAGGCCGTCGATGCGGTCCTCGTCCTCGTGCAGCACGAAGGAGAGTTCGGGCTCGGACGCCTGGTCGGCGACGGTGTACACGGCGCACCAGGCGGCGAGCGTGGGGACCGTCATCTGGGCCATGAGGGCCAGCGTCTGATTGCGGTCCAGGGTGCCGGCGAGCAGGTCGGAGGCCTCGACGAGGAAAGAGAGGGAGCCGCGGCGGAGCCGTTCGAGCTCGGTGAGACGGGCGCGTTCGACGGCGAGCGCGATGCGGTCGGCGGCGAACTGCAGGCGCAGCGCCTCTTCGTTGGTGTACCGGCCGGGGGCCTCGGCCGCGACGCCGAGGGAGCCGGTGAGCCGGCCCTCGACCTTGAGCGGGACCGTGACGACCGAGCGCATGCCCGTACCGGAGAGCAGCGGGACGGCGCCCTGTACGGCCGTCAGGTCCTCGTGGACGGCCGGCATACGGGCCGAGCCGTAGCGGCCGCTGCCGGCCTCCACGGGGACGCGAGCGAAGCGCTGACGGGCGGAGGGCAGCCCCGTGGAGGCGCGTACCTCCAGCTCGGTCTCGTCGTCGGTCGCCAGGAGGAGGTACGCGGCGTCGCCGTCGAGCATGTCGCGGGCGCGTTCGACCGTGCGCTGCAGGAGGCCGTCGAGGTCGTCGGGGGCGGGGGAGCCGATGAAGACTTCGAAGGGGTCGGCGGGGCCGTGGCCCTCGGACTGCTGGGCGGAGGAGTCCGCCGGGGTGCGCGGCGGGCTCTGGAGGACGGCGCGCTCGTGGTCGCGGACCAGGAGGCAGACCGTGGAGGGCTCGCCGTCGGCGTCGCGCACCCGTAGGTGCGAGGCGTACACGGGGACGACGCGGCCGTCGGCGCCCCTTATGCCGTAGCTGCCCTCCCAGCGGGAGAGCTGGAGGGCTTCGGCGATGCCGGTGCCCGTACCTGGGGTGTGCGGCCAGGCCGCGAAGTCGGTGAGGGGCTTGCCGATCACCTGTTCGGGCGCATAGGCGAAGAGTTCCTGTGCGTCCTCGTTCCAGGAGCTGAGGCAGCCGCCGCGGTCGATCTGGACGACGGCGACGCGGACCCGGTGCTCGGCGACGGGGAGCGCGTCCGCGGGGAGCGCGGGGCCGGCGGACCGGGTGCCGGCCGGGCGCTCGGGCAGGTCGAGCTGGAACCAGACGTGCTTCTGGGAGGGGGTGTACTCCACGCCCCAGCGCGTGGCCAGGGCGCCGCACAGGAGCAGTCCGCGGCCGCCCTCGCGGTCCGGGTGGGCGAGCGCCTGTCCGGAGCTCTGTACGGGCACCTCGCGCTCCGGATAGCGGTCGGCGACCTCGATCCGGACGCCGGTGTCGGTGCGGAGACAGAGCACGTCGGCGGCGGTGCCGGCGTGTACGACGGCATTGGTGACCAGCTCGCTGGTGAGGACGACGGCGTCGTCGATGATGTCGCCGTGGCCCCAGCCCTGGAGGGTGTCGCGCACGAAAGCCCGGGCCGTGGCGACCGAGCGCCCTACCGGCTCGAAGGTGGCAGCGGCCCGCGCGGTGATCACTGGTCTCCTCATGCGTGTGTCGGTGATCTGCTCCCCCATAGTCGCGGCGCCCCTCCGAATGCCCGTCGTGCTCGCGCCACCGCACCGGCCGTGCGGGTGGACAGCCGGAGCCCAGGGTACTTACCTTCGACGCCCGCATGGATGCCGGTCACGTGTGTTTCCCGCCCCGGGCTCGCCACGGACGGTATGCGATGCTGCCGAACTGTTATGGCCTGGTTGGGCCATGGTGAAACACTGGGAAGGCTTCAAGAGAAGGCCCGGGTAGAACGGTCGACCCTGCGGGAGGGACACGGTGGAGTCTGGCGGAGCGGCGCGGGGTGCAAGCACGCGCGCGAAAGGCGGACGCTCCCGCAACAACGGGACGACCGAGGTGGACACGGCGGCGCTGAACCGCCTGCTGTCCGCTCTCGTGTCGATGCGGGACGGGAACTTCCGCAAGCGGCTGACCGTCTCCGGCGACGGGATCATGGCGGAGGTGGCGGCCGTCTTCAACGAGGTCGCCGACCGGAATCTGCACCTCACGGGCGAGCTGGCCCGGGTGCGGAGGGTCGTGGGACGTGAGGGAAAGCTCACAGAGCGGCTGGAAGTGGGGGCCTGCGAGGGCTCCTGGGCAGCCGCGATCGACGCGTCCAACGCGCTCGTGGACGACCTCGTACGGCCGGTCTCCGAGGTGGGCCGGGTGCTGTCCGCGGTGTCCGAGGGCGACCTCGAGCAGCGCATGGACCTGCGGACGCGGAGCAGTGACGGGACGACGGCGCACCCGCTGCGGGGCGAGTTCCTGAAGGTCGGCCGCACGGTGAACGGGCTGGTGGACCAGCTCTCGGCGTTCACCGACGAGGTCACCAGGGTCGCCAGTGAGGTCGGTACGGAGGGCAAGCTCGGCGGTCAGGCCCGGGTACGCGGAATGTCCGGTTCGTGGAAGGACCTCACGGATTCGGTCAACACGATGGCCTCCCGGCTCACCGCTCAGGTACGTGACATTGCTCTCGTCACGACCGCGGTGGCCAAGGGTGATCTCTCCAGAAAGGTCACCGTCCACGTCGCGGGCGAGATGCTGGAGCTGAAGAACACCGTCAACACGATGGTGGACCAGCTCTCGTCCTTCGCCTCCGAGGTCACGAGGGTGGCCAGGGAGGTCGGTACGGAGGGCGAGCTCGGCGGCCAGGCGGGGGTGCCGGGCGTCGCGGGCGTCTGGAAGGACCTGACCGATTCGGTCAACCTGATGGCCGGCAACCTCACGGCCCAGGTGCGCGGGATCGCGCAGGTGACGACGGCGGTCGCCAACGGCGACCTGTCCCAGAAGGTCACGGTGAGCGCGCGCGGCGAGGTCGCGCAGCTGGCCGACACGATCAACACGATGACCGAGACGCTGCGCACGTTCGCGGACGAAGTGACGCGGGTGGCGAACGAGGTCGGCGCCGAGGGCCAGCTGGGCGGTCAGGCGCAGGTGCCGGGCGCGGCCGGTACGTGGAAGGACCTCACCGACTCGGTGAACAACGCGTTCCGCAACCTGACGGGTCAGGTGCGGGACATTGCGCAGGTCACGACGGCGGTGGCCAATGGTGATCTGTCGCAGAAGGTCACGGTCGACGTCTCCGGCGAGATGCTGGAGCTGAAGAACACCGTGAACACGATGGTGGACCAGCTGTCCTCCTTCGGTGCCGAGGTCACCAGGGTGGCCCGGGAGATCGGTGTCGAGGGTGAGCTGGGCGGTCAGGCCCAGGTGCCCGGTGCCGCCGGTACGTGGAAGGACCTCACCGACTCGGTGAACACGGCCTTCCGGAACCTCACCGGCCAGGTCCGCAACATCGCGCAGGTCACGACGGCGGTGGCCAATGGTGATCTGTCGCAGAAGGTCACCGTCGACGTCTCCGGCGAGATGCTCCAGCTGAAGAACACCGTGAACACCATGGTGGATCAGCTGTCCTCGTTCGCGGACCAGGTCACGCGGATGGCCAGGGACGTGGGTACGGAGGGCCGGCTGGGCGGTCAGGCCCAGGTTCCGGGTGTGAGCGGTACGTGGAAGGAACTGACCGACTCCGTCAACTTCATGGCGGGGAACCTCACATCGCAGGTGCGGCAGATCGCGCAGGTGACGACAGCGGTCGCCCGGGGTGACCTGTCGCAGAAGATCGACGTCGATGCGCGCGGCGAGATCCTGGAGCTGAAGAACACCATCAACACGATGGTCGACCAGCTCTCGGCGTTCGCGGAGCAGGTGACGAGAGTCGCCCGCGAGGTGGGTACGGACGGCCGGCTGGGCGGTCAGGCGCAGGTGCCGGGCGTGGCCGGTGTGTGGCGCGACCTGACCGATTCGGTGAACGGTATGGCGGGCAACCTGACCGCTCAGGTCCGTAACATCGCCCAGGTCGCGACCGCGGTGGCCCGCGGTGACCTCTCCCAGAAGATCGACGTGGACGCCCGCGGCGAGATCCTGGAGCTCAAGAACACCCTGAACACGATGGTGGACCAGCTGTCCTCCTTCGCCGAGCAGGTGACCCGGGTGGCCCGCGAGGTGGGTACCGAGGGCATCCTGGGCGGCCAGGCCGAGGTCCAGGGGGTGAGCGGTACCTGGAAGGACCTCACCCAGTCCGTGAACGGCATGGCGAACAACCTGACCTCTCAGGTGCGCAACATTGCCGAGGTCACCACCGCGGTGGCCCGCGGTGACCTGTCCAAGAAGATCACCGTTGACGCCAAGGGCGAGATCCTCGAACTGGTCACCACCGTGAACACCATGGTCGACCAGCTCTCCGACTTCGCCGAGCAGGTGACCCGGGTCGCCCGTGAGGTGGGTACGGAAGGCCAGCTGGGCGGCCAGGCCCGGGTGCGGGACGTCACCGGCATCTGGAAGGACCTCAGCGACAACGTCAACCTGATGGCCAACAACCTGACCAGCCAGGTGCGGAACATCTCCCAGGTCGCGACGGCGGTCGCCAACGGCGACCTGACCAAGAAGGTCACGGTCGAGGCGCGCGGCGAGGTCGCGACCCTGGCCGACACGGTCAACACGATGGTGACGACGCTGTCGTCGTTCGCCGACGAGGTGACGCGCGTCGCCCGTGAGGTGGGCACCGACGGCATCCTGGGCGGCCAGGCGCGGGTGCCGGGCGTCGCCGGTACGTGGAAGGACCTCACCGAGTCGGTGAACTCGATGGCGTCCAACCTGACGGGCCAGGTGCGGAACATCGCGATGGTCACGACGGCCATCGCCAAGGGTGATCTGACCAAGAAGATCGACATCGATGCCCGGGGCGAGATCCTGGAGCTGAAGACGACGATCAACACGATGGTCGACCAGCTGTCGTCCTTCGCCGAGCAGGTCACGCGGGTGGCCCGTGAGGTGGGTACGGACGGTCAGCTGGGCGGTCAGGCGCAGGTGCGTGGCGTGGCCGGTACCTGGAAGGACCTGACCGAATCGGTGAACGAAATGGCGGGGAACCTGACCCGTCAGGTGCGCGCGATCGCCGCCGTCGCCGCGGCGGTGACCCTCGGCGACCACAACGTCCGTATCGACGTGGACGCGGCCGGCGAGATCCTGGAGCTCCAGGACAACGTCAACACGATGATCGCCACGCTCCGCGAGACCACGCTCGCCAACGAGGAGCAGGACTGGCTGAAGGGCAACCTCGCCCGTATTTCCGGTCTGATGCAGGGCCGGCGCGACCTCAAGGATGTCGCGAAGCTCATCATGAGCGAGCTGTCGCCCGCGGTCTCCGCGCAGCACGGCGCGTTCTTCCTCGCGACGTCGGCCGACGACAACCAGGAGATCGGCGCGGACGGCGGCGAGGCGGGCGACTACGAACTGCGGCTGACGGGCTCGTACGGCTATTCGATGGGTGAGATGCCCACCACCTTCGTACCGGGCGAGACGCTCATCGGCACCGCGGCGGAGGAGAAGCGCACCATCCTGGTGGAGAACGTGCCGGCGGGATACCTGAAGATCTCCTCCGGGCTGGGCGAGGCGCCTCCGGCGAACGTGATCGTGCTGCCCGTGCTCTTCGAGGACAAGGTGCTGGGCGTCATCGAGCTGGCGTCGTTCCAGCCGTTCACGCAGATCCAGAAGGACTTCCTCAGCCAGATCGCGGAAATGATCGCGACCAGCGTCAACACGATCTCGGTCAACACCAAGACGGAGATCCTGCTGAGCCAGTCCCAGGAGCTGACCGAGCAGCTCAAGGAGCGCTCGGCGGAGCTGGAGAGCCGGCAGCGCGCGCTGGAGCTTTCCAACTCCGAGCTGGAGGAGAAGGCGGAGCAACTGCGCAAGCAGAACCGCGACATCGAGGTGAAGAACACCGAGATCGAGGAGGCGCGGCAGGTCCTGGAGGAGCGCGCCGAGCAGCTCGCGGTCTCGATGCGGTACAAGAGCGAGTTCCTCGCGAACATGTCGCACGAGCTGCGTACGCCGCTCAACTCCCTGTTGATTCTGGCCAAGTTGCTGGCCGACAACGCCGAGGGGAATCTTTCGCCGAAGCAGGTGGAGTTCGCCGAGACGATCCACGGCGCGGGCTCGGACCTGCTCCAGCTGATCAACGACATCCTGGACCTGTCGAAGGTCGAGGCGGGCAAGATGGACGTCAGCCCGACCCGGATCGCGCTGGTGCAGCTGGTGGACTACGTCGAGGCGACGTTCCGGCCGCTGACCGCGGAGAAGGGCCTGGACTTCTCGGTACGGGTCTCCCCGGAGCTGCCCGCGACGCTGCACACCGATGAACAGCGCCTCCTTCAGGTGCTGCGCAACCTGCTCTCCAATGCGGTGAAGTTCACCGACTCCGGAGCGGTGGAGCTGGTCATCAGGCCGGCCGGCGCGGACGTCCCGATGGCCATCCGCGAGCAGCTCCTGGAGCACGGCGCGCTGCGCGACGCGGACGCCGACATGATCGCCTTCTCGGTGACGGACACCGGCATCGGCATCGCGTCCAGCAAGATGCGGGTCATCTTCGAGGCGTTCAAGCAGGCGGACGGCACGACGAGCCGGAAGTACGGCGGTACGGGCCTGGGCCTGTCCATCAGCCGCGAGATCGCGCGGCTCCTGGGCGGCGAGATCCACGCGGCCAGTGAGCCGGGCCGCGGCTCGACCTTCACGCTGTACCTCCCGTACAACCCGGGCGGGCTGCCGCCGCAGGGCTACCCGCAGCTGGTCGCGGGCGGCTTCGCGATGGACGCGGAGGCGCACGACGCGGAGATCGCCGAGCAGGAGGCGGCGGCGCACCGTGCGGCGGAGGAGGAGGCGACCACTCCGGACGCCGCGGTCTCCGGCCTCAACCGCCGTCGCAGGCGCGGCCTTTCGGGTGCGGCGCCGCGGCCCGCGCTGCCCGGCGGGCCGACTGTCGCGCAGCCGCCGCAGTCCGCGGACGAACCGTGGCTGGGCAGCGGACAGGACCTGGTGGCGCAGCCCTCCGAGGGCGGCGCGTTCCAGGGCGAGAAGGTGCTGATCGTCGACGACGACATCCGCAACGTCTTCGCGCTCACCAGCGTCCTGGAGCAGCACGGCCTCTCGGTGCTGTACGCGGAGAACGGCCGTGAGGGCATCGAGGTGCTGGAGCAGCACGATGATGTGACAGTGGTGCTGATGGACATCATGATGCCGGAGATGGACGGTTACGCCACGACCGCGGCGATCCGCCGGATGCCGCAGTTCGCCGGCCTGCCGATCATCGCCCTGACGGCCAAGGCCATGAAGGGCGACCGGGAGAAGAGCATCGAGTCCGGGGCTTCCGACTATGTGACGAAGCCGGTGGACACCGACCATCTGCTCTCCGTGATGCAGCAATGGATGCGCGCGGAGTGACAGGGCGTGTACGGAGAGGCCGGATCTTCGCCCATATGCTGACTCCCTGTGGTCGTGCACGTGTGGGAGCACGGTATTCGGGGAACCTTCTGGTCTCCCGCTGCGTTTCTGCTACGTGCACGGTGACATAGCGGTGACAGGGTGTGGCGACAGGCGGGGTGCGGCTACCATGACCGGCACAAGTACGGGCGGCATGACGGAGCCGTCCCCTGGGGCGGCGTCCGGTGGAGTGCCGGGGCGAGGAGGACGGGCCATGGTGCAGAAGGCCAAGATCCTCCTGGTCGATGACCGGCCGGAGAATCTGCTGGCGCTGGAGGCGATCCTCTCTGCGCTCGATCAGACGCTGGTGCGGGCATCGTCCGGGGAGGAAGCGCTCAAGGCGCTGCTCACCGACGATTTCGCGGTGATTCTGCTCGATGTGCAGATGCCGGGGATGGACGGGTTCGAGACCGCGGCGCACATCAAGCGCCGTGAGCGGACGCGCGACATCCCGATCATCTTCCTCACGGCGATCAACCACGGCCCGCACCACACCTTCCGCGGCTATGCGGCGGGTGCGGTGGACTACATCTCCAAGCCGTTCGACCCCTGGGTGCTGCGCGCCAAGGTCTCGGTCTTCGTCGAGCTGTACATGAAGAACGTCAAGCTCCGGGAGCAGGCGTCGCTGCTGCGGCTGCAGCTGGAGGGCGGTCAGCCGGCCGGCGACGAGGACGCCAAGGAGGCGGCGGGGCTGCTCGCCGAGCTCTCCGCGCGGCTGGCGGCCGTCGAGGAGCAGGCCGAGGCGCTGTCCAAACAGCTGGACGAGTCGGCGGACGCCGCCGCCGTGGCGACGGCCGCGCATCTGGAGCGGAAGCTGACCGGACTGCGCCGCGCGCTGGACGCCCTGGAGCCGGGCACGGGCAACAGCGACACGCCGTCCGTCCCGTCGCAGAACTGACGGCGCGGCGCCGGGTGTACGGCGCCGGCGCCGCCCCGCCGCGGAGCTGACCCGGCAGCAGCTTCCCGCGCTGTCCCGGGTGTTGGGCCTCAGGGCGGGCCAACCGCCCATATGGCGCGTTGGTTACGACACGAACGGGTGAAGGCCCGAGCGCCCGTGTCACCCCGGGGTGTCGCCTGTAACCTCGTCACCATGGCCTCACGTACGTCCGGCAAGGGTTCCCAGAGCACGGCGGGCCCCTCGAAGCAGCGCGCCGGGCGCCCCGGGGGCGCCGCCAAGAAGACCGCGGCGAAGCCGCCCGCCGCCAAGAAGGCACCGGCGAAGAAGGCGCCGCCCAAGAAGGCCGCGGCCGCGAAGAAGGCCCCCGCGAAGAAGGCGGCGGCGAAGAAGCCCGCGCCGTCGCCGACAGGGGGCATCTACCGCGCGGTGCGCGCCCTGTGGCTGGGCCTCGCGCACACCGTCGGCTGGCTCTTCCGCGGCATGGGGCGCAGCGCGAAGAACCTCGACCCGGCCCACCGCAAGGACGGCCTGGCGCTGGCCCTGCTCGGCCTCGGCCTGGTGATCGCGGCGGGCACCTGGGCCAATCTGAACGGCCCCGTCGGTGACGTCGTCGAGCTGCTGGTGACCGGCGCGTTCGGCCGGCTGGACCTGCTCGTGCCGATACTGGTGGGCGGCATCGCCGCCCGGGTCTTCTTCCGCCCCGAACAGCCGGAGGCGAACGGACGGATCGTCATCGGGCTGTCGGCGCTGGTGGTCGGCGTGCTCGGACAGGTCGCGATCGCCTGCGGCTCGCCGGACCAGGACGATGTGGCGGGGGTGCGGGACGCCGGCGGCTATCTCGGCTGGGCCGTGTCCAAGCCGCTGCTCTTCATGGTCGGGCAGACCCTGTCGGTGGCGCTGCTGGCACTGGTGACCGTCTTCGGCCTGCTGGTGGTCACCGCGACCCCGGTGACCGCCATTCCGCGGCGCTTCAAGGCGCTCGGCATCCGGCTGGGCATCCTGGAGACGTACGAGCCGGACGCCGACGCGTTCGCCGACGAGCCGCGCGAGCAGTCCGCCCGCAAGGGCCGCCGGAGCCGCTCCGAGGGCCTGGAGACGTCCCCGGAGGCCGCGGAGGAGGCCGCGCTCGCCAAGCGCCGCAAAACGCGCCGTACGGCCGCTGAGCCGGCCGCGGAGCCGTCCGCCGAGTGGGAGCCCGCACGGTCCAAGGACGCGGTGGACGTGGCCGCCGGGTACGCCGCCAACCTGGACGGCGCGGTGCTGCACGGCATCCAGCCCTCGGCCCTGGTGGCCGACATCAGCAGCGGCATCAAGGGCGACCGCGACGACCACGAGGACAGCGGTACGGCGCAGGGCCTGCAGAGCTCGGTGCCGCCCGCGCGCGGTGCCGAGCCCGATCCGGCGCCGGAGCCGTCCTCGTCGACCGTTCCCGACTTCACCAAGCGCGCACCGGAGCCCGTCTCCGACCTGCCGCCGCGCGCCGAGCAGCTCCAGCTGGCCGGCGACATCACGTATGCGCTGCCCTCGCTGGACCTCCTGGAGCGCGGCGGGCCCGGCAAGACCCGCAGCGCGGCCAACGACGCGGTGGTCGAGTCGCTGACCAAGGTGTTCCAGGAGTTCAAGGTGGACGCCGCGGTCACCGGCTTCACCCGGGGGCCGACGGTCACCCGGTACGAGGTGGAGCTCGGTCCGGGCGTGAAGGTCGAGAAGATCACCGCGCTGGCGAAGAACATCGCGTACGCGGTGGCCAGTCCGGACGTGCGGATCATCAACCCGATCCCGGGCAAGTCCGCGGTCGGCATCGAGATCCCCAACAGCGACCGCGAGATGGTCAACCTCGGGGACGTGCTGCGCTCGGCGGCCTCGGTGGGCGACGACCACCCGATGGTGGTCGGGCTCGGCAAGGATGTCGAAGGCGGCTACGTCTCGGCGAACCTGGCGAAGATGCCGCACGTCCTGGTGGCGGGCGCCACCGGCTCCGGCAAGTCCTCCTGCATCAACTGCCTGATCACCTCGGTCATGGCCAGGGCCACGCCGGAGGACGTACGGATGGTCCTGATCGACCCCAAGCGGGTCGAGCTGACCGCGTACGAAGGCATCCCGCACCTGATCACGCCGATCATCACCAACCCGAAGCGGGCCGCCGAGGCGCTGCAGTGGGTGGTGCGCGAGATGGACCTCCGTTACGACGACCTCGCGGCCTACGGGTACCGGCACATCGACGACTTCAATGAGGCGGTGCGCAGCGGCAAGGCACAGGCCCCCGAGGGCAGCGAGCGCGAGCTGTCCCCGTATCCGTACCTGCTGGTGATCGTGGACGAGCTGGCGGACCTGATGATGGTCGCGCCGCGGGACGTGGAGGACTCCATCGTCCGCATCACCCAGCTGGCGCGCGCGGCCGGCATCCATCTGGTGCTGGCGACGCAGCGCCCTTCGGTCGACGTGGTCACGGGCCTGATCAAGGCGAACGTGCCCTCGCGGCTCGCCTTCGCGACCTCCTCGCTGGCCGACAGCCGGGTCATCCTGGACCAGCCGGGCGCGGAGAAGCTCATCGGAAAGGGCGACAGCCTGTTCCTGCCCATGGGGGCGAGCAAGCCGACCCGTATGCAGGGCGCCTTCGTGCAGGAGGCGGAGGTCGCCGCGGTGGTGCGGCACTGCAAGGAGCAGATGGCCCCGGTCTTCCGCGACGACGTCACGGTCGGGCAGAGCAAGAAGAAGGAGATCGACGAGGACATCGGCGACGACCTGGACCTGCTGTGCCAGGCCGCCGAACTGGTCGTCTCCACGCAGTTCGGGTCCACGTCGATGCTGCAGCGCAAGCTGCGGGTGGGGTTCGCGAAGGCCGGGCGGCTGATGGACCTGATGGAGTCGAGGGACATCGTGGGGCCCAGCGAGGGTTCCAAGGCGCGCGATGTTCTGGTGAAGCCGGAGGATCTGGAAGGAGTGCTTGCCGTGATTCGGGGGGAGGCTCACTGACAAGTCACTCGAAAGAGATCGCAAGCAACCGTTTCTTCTGCCGATACGTCAAGTTGAAGGAAGAGACGGAACGGCGCGCGACCGTCGGGCTCCCGGTGTGCATCGGGAGGCCTTCCGATGGCGTACAAAGTCCTCGCTCCCGCTTGCCCGACCCTTTCGGTACACCCCTAGACTGAACATCCAGCAGGTGGCTACACGCTCGAAAGGCGCCCCCGTGTCCATCGGCAACTCCCCTGAAGACGACCGGCCTTCCGTCGGTCGTGTCCTCCAGAAGGCCCGCGTCGACGCCGGACTGACCGTCGACGAGATCAGTACGACCACGCGGGTGCGCATCCCCATCGTGCACGCGATCGAGCAGGAAGATTTCTCGCGCTGCGGCGGGGACGTGTACGCCCGTGGTCACATTCGAACACTCGCACGTGCCGTGGGGCTGGATCCGGCCCCGTTGATCGCCCAGTTCGATGCCGAGCACGGCGGCCGGCCCGCGCCGACCCCGGCGGCGCCGCTCTTCGAAGCGGAGCGCATCCGTCCCGAGCGGCGGCGTCCGAACTGGACGGCCGCGATGGTCGCCGCGATCGTCGCCGTGATCGGTTTCGTCGGCTTCACGCTGTTCAGCGACGGCGGCAAGGGCCAGGAGGCATCCGTCGCCGACGGGCACGTCGGCGAGAGCCCGACCGTCAAGCCGTCCCCGACCAAGACCAAGCCCGCCGACCCCAAGCCCGACCCCTCCGACAGCGCCATCGCCGGCCTGCCGAAGGACAAGGTGACCATCAAGATCACCGCCCGTGACGGGCAGAGCTGGATCTCCGCCAAGGACGCCAATGGCAAGCTCCTGGAGGACGGCCTGCTCCAGAAGGGCGAGTCCAAGACCTTCACCGACAAGAAGCGGATCGATCTCGTCCTCGGTAACGCCGGAGCCGTACAGCTGTACGTCAACGGCAAGGAGGTCAAGGAGATCGGCGACAAGGGCTCCGTGGAGCGCCTGAGCTACACCCCGGGCGACCCGCAGGCCGGCTGAGCGCACGCCCGCCGGCTTCCGGGGAAACGCCGGGGAAACGCCCGCCGCCCCTCCAGTAGAGGCGGCGGGCGGCCGTACGCCGGGGCGCGGGGCGCTGCGGGGAACCCTCCCAGGCATGGGGACGTCCGGGACGAAGTAGGCTGGGCGCCATGCCCGAACGCCGTACCGTCGCCCTTGTCACTCTTGGCTGCGCCCGTAACGAGGTGGACTCGGAGGAGCTCGCAGGCCGCCTGGCAGCGGACGGCTGGGAGCTCGTCGAGGAAGCCGCCGAAGCCGATGTCGCCGTCGTCAACACCTGTGGTTTCGTCGAGGCCGCCAAGAAGGACTCCGTCGATGCCCTCCTGGAAGCCAACGATCTGAAGGACCACGGCCGCACCCAGGCCGTGGTGGCCGTGGGCTGCATGGCCGAGCGGTACGGCAAGGAGCTGGCCGAGGCGCTGCCCGAGGCCGACGGCGTGCTCGGGTTCGACGACTACACCGACATCTCCGGCCGCCTCCAGACCATCCTGAGCGGCGGCAATGTCGAGGCGCACGCGCCGCGCGACCGGCGCAAGCTGCTGCCGATCAGCCCCGCCGAGCGCCAGGACGCCGGGGTCGCACTCCCCGGCCACGGTGACGCTCTCGCCTCGGCCCCCACGGACCTGCCCGAAGGAGTGGCGCCCGCCTCCGGGCCGCGCGCCCCGCTCCGCCGCCGTCTGGGGAACAACCCCGTGGCCTCGGTGAAGCTCGCCTCCGGCTGCGACCGCCGCTGCTCCTTCTGTGCCATCCCGTCCTTCCGCGGCTCCTTCATCTCGCGCCGCCCCTCGGACGTGCTGGGGGAGACCCGCTGGCTGGCCGAGCAGGGCGTGAAGGAGATCATGCTGGTCTCCGAGAACAACACCTCGTACGGCAAGGACCTCGGTGACATCCGCCTCCTGGAGACGCTGCTGCCGGAGCTGGCCGCCGTCGACGGCATCGAGCGCGTCCGGGTCAGCTACCTCCAGCCCGCCGAGATGCGGCCCGGGCTGATCGACGTCCTGACCGGCACCGACAAGGTCGCCCCGTACTTCGACCTGTCCTTCCAGCACTCCGCCCCCGGTGTGCTGCGCGCCATGCGCCGCTTCGGGGACACCGAGCGCTTCCTGGGGCTGCTGGAGCAGATCCGCGCGAAGGTGCCGCAGGCCGGTGCCCGCTCCAACTTCATCGTCGGCTTCCCCGGGGAGACCGAGGAGGACTTCGCCGAGCTGGAACGCTTCATCAGCGAGGCGAGACTCGACGCCATCGGTGTCTTCGGGTACTCCGACGAGGACGGCACCGAGGCGGCCGGCTACGAGAACAAGCTCGACCCCGACGTGGTGGCCGAGCGCCTGGCCCACCTCTCCCGGCTCGCCGAGGAGCTGACCGCGCAGCGCGCCGAGGAGCGCCTGGGCGAGACCGTCTCCGTCATGGTCGACCGGGTCGACGACGAGGACGGCGTGGTCGGCCGCGCGGCGCACCAGGCCCCGGAGACCGACGGCGTCACCTACCTCACGACCGGCGAGGACCTGGTCCCGGGTCGTATGGTCGAAGCAAAGGTGGTGGCGACCGAGGGCGTGGACCTCGTGGCGGAGCCGCTGCCGCTCGGCGCCGAGCACGGTGCCGGCTGTCCCGAGGAGGCGGCCAGATGACCGGAGTCCCGGCTTCCGCCGCAGGTGCTTCCGCCGCCGGCGGGACCGGACGGCCGAAGACCGTCCGGCGGCAGGCCGGGCTGTGGAACATCGCCAACATCCTCACGATGCTGCGGCTGGTCCTGGTACCGGTCTTCGTGCTGCTCCTGATGCACGGCGGCGGGTACGACCCGGCCTGGCGCGCGTTCGCCTGGGCCGCGTTCGCCATCGCCATGATCACCGACCTGTTCGACGGTCACCTGGCACGCGCGTACGACCTGGTCACCGACTTCGGGAAGATCGCCGACCCGATAGCGGACAAGGCGATCATGGGCGCCGCGCTGATCTGCCTGTCGATCCTGGGCGACCTGCCCTGGTGGGTCACCGGAGTGATCCTCTTCCGGGAGCTCGGCATCACGCTGATGCGCTTCTGGGTGATCAGGCACGCGGTCATCCCGGCCAGCCGCGGCGGCAAGATGAAGACGCTCGCCCAGGGGACCGCGGTCGGCATGTACGTCCTCGTGCTCACCGGTCCGCTGGCCACGCTGCGCTGGTGGGTGATGGCGGTGGCCGTGGTGCTGACCGTCGTCACGGGCCTGGACTACGTGAAGCAGGCCGTCGTGCTGCGCCGGGCCGGGCTGGCCAAGTCGCGGGAGGCCCTCCGGGCGCGGTCCGGTGAGGAGCCTTCCGGTCGGGGGCCGGCGCGGTGAGTGGTGGTACGGACGCTGCGCAAGAGCCCCGGGAAAGCTCTGAGGCGCGCGCTGGCGCCCTCGCGGCACCGGCCGCGCCTTCTGCTGCCTCCGGCGCCGAGGAGGGCGCTGCGCGGGCGCTGGCGGCGCTGACGGAGCGCGGGCAGACGCTGGCCGTGGCCGAATCGCTGACCGGCGGCCTGGTCGCGGGCGTGCTCACCGCGATTCCCGGTGCCTCCCGGTGCTTCCGGGGCTCGGTCACGGCGTACGCGACCGAACTGAAGAGCCTCGTACTGGGTGTGGACGGCGCGCTTCTGGCCACCCGTGGTGCGGTGGACGCCGATGTCGCCCGGCAAATGGCACGGGGCGTACGACGCGTGCTCGGCGCCGACTGGGGTATTGCCACAACAGGGGTCGCCGGCCCCGACCCGCAGGACGGGCAGCCGGTCGGCACGGTCTACGTCGCGGTCACCGGACCCGGCGGTGAGGGAAAAGTGCGCCGGCTGACGTTGCACGGGGATCGCGACCGGATCCGCAGGGACAGCGTCACCGCAGTAGTGGATCTGCTGTTGAGCGAACTGACGGAAAATGCGCGGGCAAAGGATACGGAACATCACGGGGGTATCTGATGTTTACAGCCCTGAGTGAACACGAACTCGCTCCCGGCACGGCTGAGGCCCGAGGCGGTACGGTGGGGCGAGAAGGATCCGGATCCGAGGTCCGAGGAGGGAGCCAGCGATGATTCTGCTCCGTCGCCTGCTGGGTGACGTGCTGCGCCGACAGCGTCAGCGTCAAGGCCGCACCCTGCGCGAGGTCTCCTCCTCCGCCCGGGTGTCGCTCGGCTATTTGTCCGAGGTCGAGAGGGGGCAGAAGGAGGCTTCCTCCGAGCTGCTCTCGGCGATCTGCGATGCGCTGGACGTACGGATGTCCGAGCTCATGCGGGAGGTCAGCGACGAGCTGGCGCTCGCGGAGCTGGCCCGTTCCGCCGCCGCGAGCGAGCCGGTGCCGACGCCGGTGCGCCCCACGTTCAACGCCGTGTCCGTCACGCAGCTGACGGGCGTCCCCGAAGAGCGGGTGACGATCAAGGCTCCCGCGGAGGCCGTGGACGTCGTAGCGGCCTGACCGCGCGGCCCCGGAGGCCGCTTGCAGGCATGAAGAAAACCCTGGTGGGCACTCGCCCGCCGGGGTTTTCGTGTTGCCGGAGGGCAGCACGAAGACTCCCGTCCGAACTGCGGCTTTTTCTGTGATGAGGCATCGTTTGTACGATGGCCAAAACGGACCATTCGCTTTGAAGCGGGAGGAAATGCATGCCTGTCGTCAACAGCACGCTGTCCGAGAGCGACCGCAAGACGGTCGGTGACGCGCTCCAGGGCGCACTGGTGGACCTCGTCGATCTGTCGCTCGTCGCCAAGCAGGTCCACTGGAACGTCGTCGGCCCGCGCTTCCGGTCCGTCCACCTCCAGCTCGACGATGTCGTCGCCAGCGCGCGCGGCCACGCCGACACGGTGGCCGAGCGGGCCTCGGCGATCGGTGTGAACCCCGATGGCCGCGCGGAGACGGTCGCGAAGACGAGCGGGGTCGGCGCCGTCGACGCCGGCTGGATCAAGGACAACGACGCGGTGGCCACCCTCGTACGGGCGCTCGGCGCCGTCATCGAGCGGATGCGGGAACGCATCACCGCCACCGACGAGCCCGACCCCGTCACCCAGGATCTCCTGATCGGGCTCACCGCCGACCTGGAGAAGCACCACTGGATGTTCCAGGCCGAGGCGGTCTGATGGTGGCCTGACGGCGGCCCGGTAGGGCGCTCTTCGATGGCCCGAGCCGATCGCTTCCGCCCCGTACTGCCGGAGGCTGACTGCGGTCCGACGGCCGGTGACCGACTCTGGGGCAGGGCCGGACCGGTCGGGAACGGTTCCGTCCGAGCGCGTGTCGTGCGTTGCGGAACGCGCCGTTCGTGCCCCGGTGCGCCCTCCCGGCGGAGGGCCATGGCCGACTACCGTCGACCGGAGGAGGCAGTCATGGCATGGCGCGGCTTCTTCTCCCGGCATCCGGTCCGGGGCACGGGCGCCGAGCCGCCCGGGACACCGGGCCGCGGCAGGGTGGGGGCGCCGGGCCGCGGCCCGGCGGGCGGGGCGGTGGTGTTGCTCCGCCGGGTGCCGGGCCGCTGGGCCGCCGCGGTGCTCCTCGGAGCGCTGTGGTGGTGGGCCGTGCTGCGACTGCTCTTCTGGCCCGAGGGAGCGGGGGTCGTGGAAGGTGCGATGGCCGCAGGCGGCTGGGGGCTGAGCCTGCTGCCGGTGCACTGCGTACCGCGCCGGGCGCGCCGAGGTGGGGGGCGCGTCGGCGCGGCGGGCTGGCACACGCGCGGCGGCTGCGTGGGCGCCCCGAGCGACTCCGCTCTCACGGCGCGATGCATGAGGGCATGGCGGCACGGTCGCTGGGGCGGGGGGCCGGGGCGGTCGTGAGGGACGTCCGGGTGTCTTCCCGGGTGTGTTCTGGCCCGGGTTTCTTTTGGCCGCGTCAGGGAGCCGCTGCGCCGGGGAGTCGCGTCTCCGGAGGATCGGGCTGGCAGCGTGGGCACCAGTAGGTGACGCGGGCCTGTGGTCCGGGGGCCTGGTCCGCGACCCGGATCGGCGTCTCGCAGCGCAGACAGAGGCGGCCGGCGCGGCCGTAGACCCACAGGCGGCGGTCCGGGCGAGCACTGGGCGTCGTCGTACGGACGAGACGCCGCTTGTTCGCCTCCAGCAGCCGCTTCGCCAGCGAGACCGCGTGGTCGGGGCGCGGCAGCGCACCCACCGGCAGCCAGGGCGAGGCGCGCAGCAGAAAGCACAGCTCGCACTTGAAGACGTTCCCGATCCCGGCCAGATTGCGCTGGTCCAGCAGCGCCTCGCCGAGCGCCCGCTCCGGGTCGGCCAGCAGCCGCCGCAGCGCCTCGTCCGGGTCCCAGTCCGGGCCGAGCAGGTCCGGGCCGAGGTGGCCGACGACGCTGTCCTCGTCGGCGGTGCGCAGCAGCTCCAGTACGGGGAGGCGGTACCCGACAGCGGTGCGCTCCGCCGTGGCCAGCACGGCACGGATCTGGTGGTCGGGGCCGCCGCGCCAGCGCTCGCCCACGCCGTACACCCGCCAGGCGCCGTCCATCCGCAGGTGCGAGTGGAGCGTCAGGCCGCCGTCGATGCGGGTGAGGAGGTGCTTGCCGCGCGGCAGCACCTCCAGTACGGAGCGGCCGGCCAGGTCGGTCGTGGCCAGCTTGGGTACGCGCAGGTCGGTACGGGTCAGCCGCCGCCCGGCCAGCGCCTCGTGCAGCTCCGCGGCGACCCGCCAGACGGTGTCGCCTTCGGGCATGGCTCCATGATGCCGTGCGCGGCGCTTTCGGGAGGGCGGGTCGGCGCCGTGCGGCTGCTGTGGGCGGTGGCCCCGGGGCGGCCCTGCGCGGCCGTGGCTCCGTGCGGCCCCGGTGCGGTCGTCGCTTCGTGCGGGCTCATATCCGCAGTCGCAGCCCCCTCGGTGTCGCGTGGAAGCCCGCGGCCTCCAGCTCGGCGGCCAGCGGTGAGGTGAGCGCCGAGGAACCGTTGATCCGCTCGACGGTGAGCGCGCCCACGAAGCCGTTCCGCACCGCGGCCGCGAGCGCCTCCAGGGCGAGCCGCGCCCGGGTCCCGTCGCCGTCCTCCCCGGCCTGCCAGGCCAGCAGCGTCTTGCCGCCGCGCTCCATGTACACCGCCAGCTCGCCGTCGACCACGACGACCAGCGAGCCCGCTTTGCGGCCCGGCTTGTGGGACGAGCCCTCCGGCGGCTCCGGCCAGGGCAGCGCGGCGCCGTACGCGTTGGCCGGGTCCGCCGCGGCCAGTACGACGGCGCGCGGGGTGCCGCCGCCGCGGGCCGGTCCGGCCGGCTGCCAGGAGCCGCCGGTCGCGGTCTCCTCGGCCGTACGGTCCCGGCTCGTACTGACCGCGCGCAGCCGGTCCACCGCGCCGTCCATCGCGAACTGCGCCGCGCCCAGCCCCTCGACGACGTACCCGCGGCGGGCCTGGCCGGTCTCCTCGAAGGCGGACAGCACCCGATACGCCGCGGAGAAGCCGCCCTCGACGCCCTCGGCCGCCACCGCGCCCCGGGTGACGATGCCGTGCCGGTCCAGGAGCGTGTGGGCCAGCGCGTGCGCCCGGTGGGTGGGATCCGGCTCCAGTACGGGCAGCAGCGACCAGCGCCCGGCGACCGTGGGCGGCCCGGAGCGGGACGCGGTGGGGCGGCCCGTCCGGCCGGTGGCGGTGGTGAGGCCGCCGTACCGGCCGCGCGGGGTGGCCCGGCGGGCGCGGTGCGCGGTGGCCCCGGCCGTCCGGCCCGAGCCGAGCAGCGAGCGGAGCGGCGCGAGGGTGTCGTTGGTCAGCCGCCCGGACCAGGCCAGGTCCCAGACGGCGTCGGCCAGTTGGGGATCGGTGACCTCCGGGTGCGTCGTCGCCCGCACCTGGTCGGCGAGCTGACGGAAGAACAGGCCGTACCCGGGGGCGAGGGCGTCCAGTACGGACTGGTGAAGCGGCGTCACCTCGAAGGGGTGCGGCTGCGGCAACAGGAGCGGCGCGGTGTCGGCCGGATACAGGGCGATCCAGCCGTCCTTCCCGGGCAGCGCGCCGGCGCCCGCCCACAGGACCTCGCCCGTGGAGGTCAGCTCGTCCAGGAGGGCGGGGGAGTAGCCCGACACCCGGGAGGGCAGGACGAGCCGCTCCAGGGCCGAGGCGGGCACCGGCGCGCCCTGCAACTGCTCGACGGCGCGCAGCAGTCCGTCGATGCCGCGCAGCCCCCCATGGCCGCCGACGCCCTGCCACTGCGGCAGAAAGGCGGCCAGCGCGGGCGGCGGCACCGGCTCCAACTCGTGCCGCAGCGCGGCCAGCGACCGCCGCCGCAGCCGCCGCAGCACCTGCGCGTCGCACCACTCCTGGTGCACACCGGACGGCGCGAACTCGCCCTGGACGACCCGGCCGGCGCCCGCGAGGCGGTGCAGCGCCCCGTCGGTGACGGCCGTGCCGAGGCCGAAGCGGGCTGCGGCCTGCTCGGAGGTGAACGGGCCGTGCGTGCGCGCATACCGGGAGAGCAGGTCGCCGAGCGGGTCCTTGACCGGCTCCATGAAGGACTCCGGGACGCCCACGGGCAGCGCCGTACCGAGGGCGTCCCGCAGCCGTCCGGCGTCCTCGATCGCGGCCCAGTGCTCGGCACCCGCCACCCGCACCCGGATGGCGCGCCGGGCCGCGCCCAGCTCCGCCGCCCACGCCGGATCCGCGCCGCGCTCGGCCAGCTCGGCGTCGGTCAGCGGCCCGAGTAGCCGCAACAGGTCGGCGACGCCCTCGGCGTCCTTGACCTTGCGGTCGTCGGTCCGCCACTGCAGCTCGCGCTCCAGGTCGGCGAGGACCTCCGGGTCCAGCAGCTCGCGCAGGTCGGCCTGGCCCAGCAGTTCGGCGAGCAGCCGGGAGTCGAGCGAGAGGGCCGCGGCGCGGCGCTCGGCAAGGGGGGAGTCGCCCTCGTACAGGAACTGCGCCACGTACCCGAAGAGCAGCGACCGGGCGAACGGCGAGGGCTCCTGGGTGGTCACCTCCACGAGCCGGACGCGGCGCGACTCGATGTCCCCCATCAGCTCGGCCAGGCCGGGGACGTCGAACACGTCCTGAAGGCACTCGCGGATGGCTTCGAGGACGATCGGGAAGGACCCGAACTCGCTCGCCACCTGGAGCAGTTGCGCGGCGCGCTGGCGCTGCTGCCACAGGGGCGTGCGCTTGCCCGGATTGCGCCGCGGCAGCAGCAGTGCGCGCGCCGCGCACTCCCGGAAGCGCGCGGCGAACAGCGCCGAGCCGCCCACCTGGTCGGTCACGACTTGGTCGACCTCGCCCTTGTCGAACACGACATCGGCGGCGCCCACCGGCGACTGGTCGGGGTCGAACTCCGCGCCCGCCGCGTCCGGATCGGTGTCCAGCAGGTCCAGGCCCATCAGGTCGGCGTCCGGCAGCCGCAGCACGATGCCGTCGTCGGCGTGCATCACCTGCGCGTCCATGCCGTACCGCTCGGCCAGCCGGGCGCCCAGCGCCAGCGCCCAGGGGGCGTGCACCTGCGCGCCGAACGGGGAGTGCACCACCACCCGCCAGTCGCCCAGCTCGTCCCGGAAGCGCTCGACGACGATCGTGCGGTCGTCGGGGACGTGGCCGCACGCCTCGCGCTGCTCGGCGAGGTAACTCAGGACGTTCCCCGCGGCCCAGTCGTCCAGTCCGGCGGCGGACAGCCGGGCCCGGGCCGCCTCCGGATCCAGCGCGCCGATCTCCCGGAGGTACGCGCCGAGCGCCCGGCCCAGCTCCAGGGGACGGCCGAGCTGGTCGCCCTTCCAGAAGGGCAGCCGGCCGGGCACCCCGGGGGCCGGCGAGACCAGCACACGGTCCCGGGTGATGTCCTCGATGCGCCAGGAGGTCGTGCCGAGCGTGAAGACGTCGCCGACCCGCGACTCGTACACCATCTCCTCGTCCAGCTCCCCGACGCGGCCGCCGCCCTTCTTGGGGTCGGCGCCCGCCAGGAACACCCCGAAGAGGCCGCGGTCGGGGATCGTGCCGCCCGAGGTGACGGCCAGCCGCTGGGCGCCGGGCCGCCCCGTGACGGTGTTCGCCACCCGGTCCCACACGATGCGCGGCCGCAGCTCCGCGAACGCGTCGGAGGGATACCGGCCCGCCAGCATGTCCAGCACGCCGCTGTACGCCGACTCCGGGAGCGCCGCGAACGGCGCGGCCCGCCGCACCACCGCCAGCAGCTCCTCGACGTCCCAGGCGTCCATCGACACCATCGCCACCAGCTGCTGGGCCAGCACGTCCAGGGGGTTGGCCGGGACGCGCAGCGCCTCGATGGCGCCCTCGCGCATCCGCTCCGTGACGACCGCCGCCTGCACCAGGTCGCCGCGGTACTTCGGGAAGACGACGCCCGTGGACACCGCGCCCACCTGATGGCCCGCGCGGCCCACCCGCTGCAGCCCGGACGCGACCGACGGCGGCGACTCCACCTGGACCACCAGGTCCACCGCGCCCATGTCGATGCCCAGCTCCAGGCTGGAGGTGGCCACCACGGCCGGCAGCCGGCCCGCCTTCAGGTCCTCCTCGACCTGCGCGCGCTGCTCCTTCGACACCGAGCCGTGGTGCGCCCTGGCCAGCACCGGCGGTGCTCCCTTGGCGCCGCCGGACTGGGCCATCAGCTCGGCGGGCGAATGGTCCTCGGGCATCGGCTCGCCCGTGGCGCGCTCGTACGCGATCTCGTTCAGGCGGTTGCACAGGCGCTCGGCCAGGCGCCGGGAGTTCGCGAAGACGATCGTTGAACGATGCGCCTGTACGAGGTCGGCGATGCGCTCCTCGACGTGCGGCCAGATGGAGGGCTTGTCGCCGCCTGTATCACCGCCGTCGGGGCCGGTCTCCCGTACGGGCGAGCCGCCCAGCTCGCCGAGGTCCTCGACGGGCACGACGACCGAGAGGTCGAACTCCTTCCCCGAGGGCGGCTGCACGATCTCCACCCGGCGGCGCGGCGACAAATAGCGCGCGACCTCCTCCACGGGGCGGACCGTCGCCGAGAGGCCGATGCGGCGGGCCGGGCGGGGCAGCAGCTCGTCCAGGCGCTCCAGGGACAGTGCCAGATGCGCGCCGCGCTTCGTCCCCGCGACGGCGTGCACCTCGTCCAGGATCACCGTCTCCACGCCCGCCAGGGCGTCCCGCGCCTGCGAGGTCAGCATCAGGAACAGCGACTCGGGGGTGGTGATCAGAATGTCCGGCGGGCGGTTGGCGATCGAGCGGCGCTCGGCGGCGGGGGTGTCACCGGAGCGGATGCCCACCCGGATGTCGGGCTCCGGCAGGCCGAGCCGGACGGACTCCTGGCGGATGCCGGTCAGCGGGGAGCGCAGATTGCGCTCGACGTCGACGGCGAGGGCCTTGAGCGGGGAGACGTACAGCACCCGGCAGCGCTTCTTGGGCTCGGCGGGCGGCGGCGTGCTCGCGAGGGAGTCCAGGGAGGCGAGGAAGGCCGCGAGGGTCTTGCCGGAGCCGGTCGGCGCGACGACCAGCACGTCGGAGCCCTCGCCGATGGCCCGCCAGGCGCCGTCCTGGGCAGCGGTGGGCGCGTGGAAGGCCCCCGTGAACCAGCCTCTGGTCGCGGGGGAGAACGAATCGAGCGCGGTCCTCGCCATGACCCCATCGTGCCTCGGACCACTGACAATCGGCCGCCGCCGGCCGTTCCGCAGGTGGACACGCAGGTCAGCGAGGGCGCGCCCGGCGCAGAATGGGTGCATGGGGAGGACCGGCGGCGAGTGGGCGCGGCACTGGCGGTACGCCGGGCTGCCCGGACTCGATCTGCTCCGGGCCCGCTACGTACGGCACGCCTTCCCGCGCCACAGCCACGAGGGCTTCGTGCTCGGCGCGGTCAGCGGCGGCATCGAGGAGGTCGGGCTGCCCGAGGGCACCGTACGGGCAGGCCACGGCAGCGTCGTCATGATCAACCCGGAGGTACCGCACACCGCGCGGGCCGGTATCGACGACGGTTGGACGTACTCCACGCTCTACCCGTCCGCCGCCCTGATCGCGGAGATCGCCGCCGAGACCACCGCGCTCCGCGGCACCCCCGGCTTCACCGAGTCCGCCGTCGACGACCCGTGCACCTCCCGGCTCATCCACGAGGTGCACCGGGCGGCGGAGGCGGGCAACGCGCTGGCCGCCGACAGCGTGCTGCGGATCGCCGTGGCCCGGCTGCTGCACAGGTACGGAGGGCCGCTTCCGGCCCGTACGCCCCGCGTGGCGGGTGCGGCCGGGGCGGCGCGGGCGCGGGAGATCCTGGAGGAGCGGCTGGCGGACCCGCCGTCGCTCGAACAGCTCGCCGCGCAGCTGGGCACCAGCCCCTTCGCACTGCTGCGCGCCTTCAAGAAGGCGTACGGAATGCCGCCGCACGCCTGGCTCACCGATGCGCGGGTGCGCCGTGCCCGGCACCTCCTGGACCGCGGCACCGCGCCCGCCGAGGCCGCTGCCGCCGTCGGCTTCACCGACCAGCCGCATCTGAACCGGCACTTCACGAGGATCGTCGGGGTGCCGCCCGGTGCGTACCGGCGCGAGCGCGCGGGCAGCCCGGAGCGGGGGCGTCTCGCGGCGCGCAAGAACGTACAAGACCGCGGAGCGGCGCCTGCCTAGCGTGAGGCGGGTGGCAGAACAGATCGAAGACACCGCACCGCCCGGGATACCGGGCGAGACGGCGGCCGTGCCCGGTGACGCGCCGCCGCGCAAGCCCGACGCCGCCGTCATCAGGGACGCGCTCGGCGTCGGCGTTGCCGTCGGCCTCTCCGGCTTCGCCTTCGGGGTCACCTCGGCGGGCGCGGGCCTCAGCGTGCTGCAGAGCTGCGTGCTCAGCCTCCTCGTGTTCACCGGCGCCTCACAGTTCGCGCTGGTCGGCGCGCTCGGCGCGGGCGGCAACCCGTTGGCCGCCGCGGCCGGCGCCTTCTTCCTGGGCGCCCGCAACGCCTTCTACGGGCTGCGGCTGTCCGGGTTGCTCGGCTACCGGGCCCTCGTGAAGCCGCTCGCCGCCCACTGGATCATCGACGAGACGTCCGCCGTCACGCTCGCCCAGCCCGACCGGCGCAGCGCACGCCTCGGCTTCACCGTCACCGGACTGACGCTCTACGTCCTCTGGAACCTCACCACGCTGGCCGGCGCGCTGGGCGCCGAAGCGCTCGGGGACACCGCCGCCTGGGGCCTGGACGCGGCCGGTCCCGCCGTCTTCCTGGCGCTGCTCGCCCCGATGCTGACGACCGCCGTGGAGCGCGCCGCCGCGGGCCTCGCCGTCGTCCTGATGCTGGTCACCCTGCCGGTACTGCCCGCCGGCGTGCCGGTCCTGGTCTCCGCGCTCGCGGCCCCCACCGTACTACTGGTCCAGGGCGCCCGCTCCCGTAGGACAGTGCGCGCACAGGAGGAGAGCCGGTGAACACCTGGATCGCGATCGGTGCCACCGCCGTCGGCTGCTACCTGCTCAAGTACGCGGGCCTGCTGGTGCCTGCCGGCCTTCTGGAGCGGCCTCTTGTGAAGCGGCTCGCCGCGCTGCTTCCGGTGGCTCTGCTGGCCGCCCTCACCGCGCAGCAGACCCTCAGTGAGGGCAACCACCTCCTTCTGGACGCCAGGGTGGCCGGTGTCGGCGCGGCGGCCCTCGCCCTCGTACTGCGCGCGCCGTTCCTGTTGGTGGTCGCGGCCGCCGTGGTGGTCACGGCGGGGGTACGGGCGCTCGGCGGCTGAAACGGTGAGGGCGGGCGTACCCCCTCCGTACGCCCGCCCTCACCGGACGCACTCCCGTACGCCCGCCCTCACCGGGTCTCTACTCCGTGCCCAGCCGGCGCGCGTCCCGTTCCGGGCGGAGGAAGAGCGTGACCGCCACCCCCGCCACCGTCACCAGGCCGGCCTTCAGGGCGTACGCGCCGAAGTACCCGGAGGCGACGGTCGCGCCCGCGTCGACGATGCGCCCCATGACGAGCGGCGCCAGCACGCCTGCCAGGGCGAACACACACGTCAGGGCGCCCAGGGTGACGCCGCGTCGGTCGGCGGGGGAGATCCGGGAGACCGCGGTCGCCGCGACCGTGAGGACGATGTCCGTGACGGCCATCGGCCCGAGCAGCAGAACGATCTTCAACCACAGCACGTCCGTCGCGGCGAACCCCACCGTGGCCGCGCCCGACAGGATCATCACCAGCCCGGTCTTCACACCGGAGGGCCAGGGGAGGCGCGGCGGCAGCCCGGCCGCCGCCCGCTTGACCGACCACTGGACGAGCGCCCCGTGGATCAGCATCGCGGCCCCCTTGGACAGCGCGGACAGCATGATCAACAGGCTCGCGCCGCGCAACGAGAGCCCGCCCACCTCCTGGAAGTAGTCCGCCGACCAGGTCAGCCCGGCCGACAGCGTCCAGTACGCGGCGAACGAGCCCAGCGCCGCCGCCAGCCAGGTCCCCGACAGCAGCAGCTTCCGGTACGGGACCTTGATGGCGTCCCTCGTGGCCGCGCTCGCGGAAGCCCGCTCCGGTGTGCGTCGCCTGCCCACCGGAGGCGCCAGCGGTCCCTCCTTCCCGTACCGCAGCCACACCGCCGCCCATACGAGGCCGACGAGACCGACGACCCCGAAGGCCCACCGCCAGCCCCAGTGGTCGATCACCACGCCCAGGGTGGGCGCCGCGATCGCCACTCCGGCCGCCGCACCGGCCAGCAGCACCGCGGTCGGCAGCGTGCGGTCCTTCTGTTCGAACCAGCCGTACAGGTGGTGCAGCGCCACCGGGGACGCCGGGCCCTCCGCCGCGCCCAACAGGACGCGCGTGACCACCAGCACCCCGAAGCCGGCCGCGCCGATCAGCATCGGCAGCTGGGCGGCCGACCACAGGAGCGCCATGCCCAGCAGCAGTACGGACGTGCGCATGGTGCGGGTGAGGAACGACCCGGCCAGCGCCGCCAGGCTGAAGAGCGCGAAGAACGCCGAGGACGCCGTGCCGAACTGCTCCCGGGTGAGCCCGAGATCGTGCATCACCGGGTTGGCGGCCAGGCCCATGACCGTCTTGTCGGCGAAGTTCACCAGCATGAAGACCAGCAGCAGCCACGTGGTGCGCCAAGCCGGGCCCCGTTCGGCGACCGCGCCCGGTACGACGGCCGGCGCGGATTCGGCGGCGGACGTCACCGAAGGGCCTCCGGTGCCGTCCCGCTGTCCGGCGCCGAGCCGCACGCGCAGCCGTCCTCGTCCGCCACGACGCCGACCGAGATGCTGCCGGCCGCCCGCCGACGGCCCGCCTCGCTGCGCGTCAGCTCCGTGGTGAGGTCGGACCCCTCGACGACGGCTGCCGACTCCGCAGCGGCCCACCGGAAGACGCCCTGGGCCATCGTGGAGGACTCGGCGGCGGCCCGCTTCGCGTACACCTCCGCCCGGATCCGGGCCACTTCGTGGTCCTTCGGCGCCGCCAGTGCCGCGGTCTCGGCCAGGTGGGCGGCCAGCCGCAGCTCCCCGCGGCCCAGCAGGTCCGCCGCCCGGCGCGCCAGTACGACGGCGCCGCCCGCCGCCTCCGCCAGCTCGGCGGCCAGCTCCGCTTCGGGCGCGGGCTTGAGGTGCGCCGGGTTCTGGTCGTACCAGCCGCCCCACAGCCGCCACAGGTTGCGCACCACGAACTCCGGCTCGTCGTACGCGGGGTGGAGGTACGGTTTCGCCAGCAGCTCTGCCGGGACTTTGACGCCGTGCAGCACCTCGTCCAGGCGCAGCCCGGCGTTCATCAGCTCGCGCGTCTGGGTGCACAGCGACTCCAGCAGCTCGGCGCTGTCCCCGAGGGCCTGCGCGATCCGGGGCGCGCCGATGATCGGCACGCCGTGCCCGGGGAGCAGCACCTCGGCGCCCAGCTCCGCCATCGCGCGCAGCGCACGCGCCCAGTCCTCCGGGTAGCGCTGCACCTTCTGGGGGTTGCCGGCGTTCGGGGAGTTCCAGATGAACAGGTCACCCGTGCACAGCGTCTTCAGCTCCGGGATCCACACGTAGGTGGCGTCGTCCGTCTCGCCGCGCGCATGGAAGAGTTCGAACGTCAGGTCCCCGTGGCGCAGCGTGAGCCGGTCCCGGTAGGTGGTGTCGGGGTAGCGGTAACGGGTCGGCCAGTTGAGCGTCGGCACCCCGAACTGCCGCCGGTTGATCCAGGAGTTGTAGCCGGCCGTCTCCGTATAGCGGTCGAAGCGCGCGGCCACCGCCTCATGGGCGACCACCTCGGGAGCGGCCACGCCCCGCGCCCGTGCGTCCTCGTCGAACGGGCCGACCCCGAAGACGTGATCCACGTGCCCGTGCGTGTAGACGATGCTGCGCACTTCTTTACGCGGCGCCCTGTCCGTCGCCGCGCCGAACGCCGTCACCGCCGTGTGCAGCTGCCCGGCCGTGCGGACGTCCCCGGAATCCACCAGCACCAGCCCGTCCGATCCGGTGTCGAACACCGCCACGTTGGCGAACGCGGGCAGGAACCCGGTCCGCTCGCCGATGCGCACCAGAGCGTCCCCCGTGTACTTCCCGGAGAGGTGGGCGAGCAGGGTGTCCTGCCCCTGCCAGACACGGTCCACGTAGGCGAGGTAGTCGTCGAGGCTGTGCTGCGTCATAGAAAACGGCTCCTTACGAGGGGCGGATGCCGGCCGGTACGCCGCGGCCGTTCGCGGCCGGGCCACCGAGTCTGAGCCGCGTACGTACCTGACGACATCCGGCGGCGTCACATCGCTCCGGCGTCGGTACTGTGACGCGTCACAACCTCCGCTGCCCCTCTGGGAGCAGCGTGGGCCGCACCCGGAGGAAGGAGGCGCGCGTGCCGCTGTCCGACGCAGCCCGCGACCTGGCCCTGCGCTGCGAGACGCGGGTCAACGAAATGGCCCGCGAGATGTCCGGCGACCTGTTCGACCACATCCCGGGATACGCCGAGCTGCCCGACGACATGAAGGACGTCGAGATCGCCGCCACCGCACGGCACGGGCTGCGCCTCTTCATGCGGCGGGCACGCGGCGAGGACGGCCGCCACGGCGACCACGCGCTCTTCAGACAGCGCGCAGCGCAGCGCGCGGAGGAAGGGCTGCCGCTGCACCTGTTGCTGCGCACCCACGCGCTGGGCACCTATGCCCTCTGGCGGACGCTGCGCGACGAAGCCCGCCCCGGTGAGGAGGCCGCCCTCGCCGAACTGGCCGACTTCCTCCTCCGCAACCAGGACAGCGCCATCGGGGCGGTCGCCGAGACCTACCTCGACGAACGCGCCGCGCTGGACGCCGAACGGCGCGAGGAACGACGCACACTCGCGCGTGCTCTGATCGACGGCGCGCCCGCCGCCGACCGGGACGCGCTGGCGGAACTGGGCCTGGACGGCCCCGTCACGGTCCTCGCGCTGCGCCTCCCGCCGGCCGACGGCCCCGCCCCCGCACCGATCGCGGTCCGCCGCGGCCTGCGGCGCCTGCAGACCGCCCTGGAGCGCGAATTCGGCACCGACGTACTCCTCAGCCTGGACGCCGCGGGCGGCCACGCGCTCGTACCGGGCGCACCGGAACCCGCCGACGGCCTCGCCCGGCGGCTGGCCCGCGCGTGCGGCGGCCCGGTGCGCTGCGCCGCCGCACGGTCCGAGAGCCCCGGAGGCGTCCCGTACGCCGCCCGTACCGCCTCCGAGGTGATCCGCATCGCGCACGCCGCCGGACGGCCCCCGGGGCTCCACCGGCTCGCCGACGTCCTGCTCGAGTACCACCTCTCGCGCCGCGACGAGAGCAGCCCGATGATCGCCGCACTCCTCGACCCGCTCGACGGCCGCCCCGAACTGACCGACACCCTGCGCGCCCACCTGGAGACGCGCCAGGACCGCCGCGCGACCGCACGGGCGCTCGGGCTGCACCCGAATACCGTCGACAACCGCCTCGCCCGGATCGCCGAACTCACGGGCATCGACCTGGCCTCACCACGGGGCACCACCCTGGCCCTGTGCGCGCTGCTCCTCAGAGACAGCGCTCCGGAACCGCCCTCAGAGACGGCGCTCCCCGGCCACTCGCCCTCCGAGGCGGGTCATCCGATGTCGCGCCCGTAGGCGCGCAGCGTCCGCAGCGCCTTGAGGGTCACCATCGGGCGGCACTCCAATGTGGTGCTCGGCGCCCATGCCCGCCAGTTCACCGGCCAGCCGCCGTCCTCCTCCTGGAGGGCGGCGAGGTGGTCCAGTGCCCGGTCCATCTCCGCGTCCGTGAACCAGCCGCGCGCCGGGGACGCCGGCGTGGGCGCGTAGTCGTACGCGAAGTGGTGTTCACCGGGCGCGTACCCCTCCGCCACCGGGATCTCGTGCGCCCGCTCGGGCTCCACGACGACCAGCCCCTGCTCCCGTACGAGCCGGCCCAGACGCCCGGCGGCGGCAGCGGCGCGCGCCCGGTCCGGCACGCCCTCCAGGAACCCCAGTGCGGCCTCCGCGCCGTACGGGTGCGTCTTCTCCAGGGACTCCACCGCCTGCCAGCAGTAGTCCGTCGCCCGGAACAGCCAGGCGTGCCACACCTCGTTCCGGTGCAGCAGCCCGACCACCGGGCCGGTCGCCAGCAGATCGCTCGGCGGATCGTCCACCACCGGGATCCAGGGCGCCGCGGGATAGCCGCGCAACGAAGGGTGCAGGGCGGGCAGGGCGCCTTCGGGGGTGGAGATGTCCGTCAGATAGCGGCAGACCTGTTCCACCCGGCGGCCGTCGCAGCGCCCGATGGCATCCAGTACCCCGAGTGCGTGCGCGGTGTGCAGCGGCTGGCTCACCGGGCCGCGCAGGTCGGGCTCCAGGGCGTGCCCGTACCCGTTGTCGTCGTTGCGGTACGCGTCGAGCGCGGTCTCGACGGCGTCCGCGCTGCCGCCCAGGAAGTGATGTTCGAAGCGGCGCTGTTCCAGGACCCGCGCGGTGAGCCAGATGAAGCGCTCGGCGCGCGCCAGAGGGGTCGTCGGTGGGTTTGCGGTTTCGGCCATGGCCCGACGGTAGGGCGGAACCCGCGGCCGGTCAGCGGCTCGCGCACGGCTGCACTCTCAGGGGCGGGATACTGGGTCCATGCGGTTGACGGACTTCTGGCAGCGGATGGCGGATCACTTCGGGGCGGCGTACGCCGACTCCTTCGCGCGCGACTACGTGATGTCCGAGCTGGGCGGCCGGACCGTCCACGAGGCACTCGACGCGGGCTGGAGCGCCAAGGAGGTCTGGCGCGTGGTCTGCGCCGTCATGGACGTGCCGTACGAGAAGCGCTGAGCCGCACCACCCGGATCCGCCCCCGCGCCGATCCGACGTGACGTGGGTCAGGGCCCGCGTTGTCCGACCCGTACGCGAGACTTGAGCCGTGTCCGCGACTCCGAAGCCCACCGGCCCCGACGACCAACGACCGAACGCTCCGCGCACCGCTGCGCAGATGCCGCGCTGGCTGCCCCGCGCGATGGTGCTGGCACTCGCCCTGCTGGCCTGTTTCCAGCTGGCGAGCTGGGCGTTCCACCAGCTCATCTCGCTGCTGCTGAACATCCTCATCGCGTTCTTCCTGGCGCTGGCCGTCGAGCCTGCGGTCGACTGGATGGCGGCGCGCGGCATGCGGCGCGGCGCCGCCACCGGGCTGGTCTTCCTCGCCATCCTGGTCGTCGGAGTGGGCTTCGTGACGCTGCTCGGCTCCATGCTGGCGGGACAGATCGCCACCATGGTCGGCGAGTTCCCGCAGTACCTCGACTCCGTGATCAGCTGGACGAACGAGACCTTCCACACCCACCTCTCGCGCGTGGAGGTGCAGAACAACCTGCTGAAGTCCGACTGGCTGCAGAAGTACGTCCAGGACAGCGCCAACAACGTCCTCGCCGTCTCCGCGACCGTCCTGGGCTCGCTGTTCAACCTCCTCACCGTGGCGCTGTTCTCGTTCTACTTCGCGGCCGACGGCCCCCGGCTGCGCCGTGCGCTGTGCTCCGTACTGCCGCCCACCCGGCAGGCCGAGGTGCTGCGTGCCTGGGAGCTCGCGGTCGCCAAGACCGGCGGCTATCTGTACTCCCGCGGCCTGATGGCCCTGATCTCCGGCATTTCGCACTACGTTCTGCTGGAGATCCTCGGCGTGCCGTACGCACCCGCGCTGGCCATGTGGGTCGGCCTGGTCTCGCAGTTCATCCCGACGATCGGCACGTACCTCGCGGGCGCGCTGCCGATGCTGATCGCCTTCACGGTGAACCCCTGGTACGCGGTCTGGGTGCTCGGCTTCGTGGTCGTCTACCAGCAGCTGGAGAATTACCTCCTGCAGCCGCGGATCACCGCGCGGACCGTGAACATCCACCCGGCGGTCGCCTTCGGGTCGGTCGTCGCGGGCACGGCACTGCTGGGCGCGGTCGGCGCGCTGATCTCCATCCCCGCGACGGCGACGCTGCAGGGCTTCCTCGGCGCGTACGTCAAGCGGTACGAGGTCACGGACGACCCGCGGGTGCTGGGCCGCGGCCGTCGCAGACGAGGCGCCTCCCTCCTCGCCAAGGTGCGGCACATCCTCCACGCGGAGCAGACGAAGGCGCCGCTGGACGAGCGCCGGCGGTCCGAGGGGGAGGACCGGCCGGGGGAGCAGGGCCGGGGAGCGGACGGGGAGCCCGGCACCGACCGGCGTCGGGAGGACGACGGGCCCGCCGACGACTGAGCGGTTCGGGGGCCCGACCTGGGGCTCGGGCGGGGCGTGGTGCGCTTGACACCAAAATCGAACATCCATTCTTATGAGGGCTACGGCCCCTATTTTCTGGGGGTTCCCTGGAAGTTATCCACAGGTCGAGGCCGGGTCCGGGCGCATTGTCAGTGGCAGGCGTTAGCGTCATGGACGTGAAGCGATCGACTCAAGCGAACCGGGTGGAACCCATGGCAGGCACTGACCGCGAGAAGGCGCTGGACGCCGCGCTCGCACAGATTGAACGGCAATTCGGCAAGGGCGCAGTGATGCGCATGGGGGACCGGCCGAACGAGCCCATCGAGGTCATCCCGACGGGGTCGACCGCGCTCGACGTCGCCCTCGGCGTCGGCGGCCTCCCGCGCGGCCGCGTGGTCGAGGTGTACGGCCCGGAGTCCTCCGGTAAGACGACCCTGACCCTGCACGCCGTCGCGAACGCGCAGAAGGCCGGCGGCCAGGTGGCCTTCGTGGACGCCGAGCACGCCCTCGACCCCGAGTACGCCAAGAAGCTCGGCGTCGACACCGACGCCCTGATCCTCTCCCAGCCGGACAACGGCGAGCAGGCCCTGGAGATCACGGACATGCTGGTCCGCTCCGGTGCGCTGGACCTCATCGTGATCGACTCCGTCGCCGCCCTGGTGCCGCGGGCCGAGATCGAGGGCGAGATGGGCGACTCGCACGTCGGTCTCCAGGCCCGGCTGATGAGCCAGGCGCTGCGGAAGATCACCAGCGCGCTCAACCAGTCGAAGACCACCGCGATCTTCATCAACCAGCTCCGCGAGAAGATCGGCGTGATGTTCGGCTCGCCGGAGACCACGACCGGTGGCCGCGCCCTGAAGTTCTACGCCTCCGTGCGCATCGACATCCGCCGTATCGAAACCCTCAAGGACGGCACGGACGCGGTCGGCAACCGCACCCGCTGCAAGGTCGTGAAGAACAAGGTCGCCCCGCCCTTCAAGCAGGCGGAGTTCGACATCCTCTACGGCCAGGGCATCAGCCGCGAGGGCGGCCTGATCGACATGGGCGTGGAGCACGGCTTCATCCGCAAGTCCGGCGCCTGGTACACGTACGAGGGCGACCAGCTCGGCCAGGGCAAGGAGAACGCCCGCAACTTCCTCAAGGACAACCCCGACCTGGCCAACGAGGTCGAGAAGAAGATCAAGGAGAAGCTGGGCATCGGTGTGAAGCCCGAGGACCTGCCGGCGGAGCCCGGCGCGGACGCGGCCGGCACGCCGGCCGAGCCCGCCAAGGCCGCCCCGGCCCCCGCGGCCAAGGGTGCCAAGGCAGCCAAGACCGCAGCGGCCAAGAGCTAGTCCTCCGCCGTGACCCGCCGAACGCACTGGCCCGACAGCGGCGAGCACAACGCCGCGCCCGTCGCCGATGGCGGCATCCCGGACAGCGGTGGCCCGGCCTCGTCGAGGGCCGGGGACGGGCCACCGCGCACACCCGAGGAGCAGGCGCGGGCGATATGTCTGCGCCTGCTCACCGGAAACCCACGCACGAAGAAGCAGCTGGCGGACGCGCTGCAGAAGCGCGGCATCCCCGACGAGGCGGCCGAGGAAGTGCTCTCCCGCTTCGAGGAGGCCGGACTGATCAACGACGCGGCCTTCGCCGACGCGTGGGTGGAGTCCCGGCACCACAGCCGGGGCCTGGCCCGTCGCGCGCTCGCCCGGGAGCTGCGCACGAAGGGCGTGGAGTCGTCGCTGATCGACGAGGCCGTAGGACAGCTCGACCCGGAACAGGAGGAGCAGACCGCCCGAGAACTGGTCGACCGAAAGCTCCGGTCCACGCGGGGGCTGGACCGCGACAAGCGCCTGCGCCGCCTCGCGGGCATGCTCGCCCGCAAGGGCTACCCGGAGGGCCTCGCCCTCCGCGTCGTCCGCACGGCCCTCGAAGCGGAAGCAGCGGAGGACGAGGACGCGGACGCGGGGGCCGCGGATTTCCTCGATGAGTATGTGTCGGAGGGCTGAGAGCCGCTGAGTACGGGGGAGGGGTGGGGTGGGGGGGGAGGGACCCCCGGGGGAGACGAGGTGAGGAAGGGCCCCAACTTGAGGCGGCCCCAGCGCCCCAGGCCCCAGCCCAGTCCGGTGACGCCCCCGGTCACCCAGGTGGATCCACCGGCAGGTCGGCCGCCCGCCAGGACTGGAAGCCGCCGGTGAGGTCGGTGGCGTGGGGCAGGCCGAGTCGGCGGAGGGAGACGGCGGCGAGGCTGGAGGCGTACCCCTCGTTGCAGATCACGACGACACGGAGGTCGTGGCTCGTGGCCTCGGGCGCGCGGTGGGCGCCCGTCGGGTCGAGCCGCCACTCCAGCTCGTTGCGTTCCACGATCAGCGCGCCCGGGATCGTGCCGTCCCGCTCGCGCAGCGCCGCGTAACGGATGTCCACCAGCAGCCCGCCGTCCCGCTGGATGGCCGCGGCCTCGTGGGGCTCCACCCGGTCCAGCTCCGCGCGCGCCTGCGCCAGGAGGTCGTCGATAGCGCTCATACCCATTCCTCCGGACGCTCGATCTCCTCGAGCCGCAGTACGGCGCCGCTGCGACTGTAGCGTCGCATCAGGGGGAGCGGCGGGTAGTAGGCGTGTACGGACACGGCATGGGCGGCCGGTGAGGCGTTGAACACCTCGTGCACATGGTGGGGGCCGAAGGCCCGGCCGCGGCCGTCGCTGAGCCGCCGTTCGCGGTCCACGTCCTCCGCGAGTTCGAGCGTCTTCCAGCCCTCGGTGGGCAGCCGGACGGCGAGGGACTGTTCGGTCAGCTCGCCCGCCGCGGCGGCGAAGGCGCCCCGCGAACCGCCGTGATCATGCCAGCCGGTGCCCGTTCCGGGCGGCCAGCCGATGAGCCAGGCCTCGCTGCCGCCCGGCCCGTCCAGCCGGATCCAGGTACGGCCCTCGGGGTCGAGGGGGAGCGAGGCGATCAGGTCGGCGTCGGCGGCGGTGCGGCGGACGAAGTCGAGCAGGTCGGAGGCGCTGGGACCCCGGTCGTCGCCGGGGCCCGAGGTGCGCTGTTGGTGGAGGCCAGTGGCAGCTTGCGGGAAAGGTGAGTTACGTACGTCGGGCACGAGGACCGTCCTGGAGGTCGCAAGGGAGCGCGCGGCGGCGGCCGAATGGATACGCCTGCTCCGGCGTGAGCGTCTGCGCCGGCTGCACGTATGCACGTACGCCGTGAGGCAGGGACGTACGCCGGTACGCCGTGCGAAGGGAAACTGTGATCCGGGACCGGAATCAGAGATCCAGAAATCCAGAGAGCTCAGGGATCAAGGGCCGGTCAGCAGGACGGGCGACACACGCAGCCCGCGTAGCGGACCAGGTCCAGATGGACCCTCCGCCAGAAGTGCGAGTCGGTGTCTGTCACGCTCCGTACTGAAGCACGGGGTTCGGGAAACGGTCAATCGCAAGACAGCCCCAATGGCCGACCATGGCCGGCTATGGCCGGCGATCGGGCCCGCTCCCGGCCCTGTCCCCGATCCCGGACCCGGACGGCGGCGCACCCGAACTCTCCCCCTCACTCCCGCACAACGCCCGCGCACACTCCTGGAGTTCGGCAGGGCGGACGCCGGCCAGTGCGGTGATGAGGTGGCCGTCGGGGCGGATGAGCAGGACGGTGTGGGCGGCGGCGCCCGGGTAGTACTCCGCGACCAGGATCTCCGCGGTCAGCGGCAGCGCCGCCACCGCGTCGGCCAGCTGCGGCATCAAGCCCGCCGACATCCAGTGCCGACGGTCCCACACCCCCGTGCCCGGCGCGACCAGGACGACCAGCAGGCCGTGCCCCAGCCGGTCCCGCAGCCGTACGGTCGAGCCGTCGGGCGCCGTCACCGCGACGTCCGCGACCGGCCCGCCCGGCTCGGTACCCACCCGGACCGCGCCGACCGGCGGAGTGGCGGGCGCAAGCGGCGACCGGTCGTACACCGGGGGCGCGCCCAGCGGCCCGCGCCCCAGGTGCCCGTCCGTCAGCAGCGACGTCCGCCCGCGCCCGGCCGCCGTGACCGCACCCCGCAGCCGCCCCCGGGCGCCGCCGTCGCGCAGCAACGGCAATGCCTGGTCCGCGGCGCGCAGTCGGGCCGCGACGGCGGTCCTGCGCTCCGTCTGATAACTGTCCAGCAGCGTGTCGGAGGCGCTGCGGTGCCAGGCGAGCGCCAGCTTCCAGGCGAGGTTCTCGACGTCCCGCAGCCCCTCGTCCAGGCCCTGCGTGCCCAGCGCGCCGAGCAGGTGCGCGGCGTCCCCGGCGAGGAACGCCCGCCCGGAGCGCCAGCTCCGCGCGAGCCGGTGGTGGACGGTGTGGACCCCGGTGTCGAGCAGTTCGTAGGGCGGCACCAGGGAGCCGGCCCCCTGGCCGTCCGCACCGTCGCCCTTCCCCGAGCCGGCCCGCCCCGTGTCCGTACCGGCCGCCCAGCCCGCCAGCGTGTCCCGGATGCGTGCCACGAGTGCGTCCGGGGTGACCAGGTCGCGGCCCGGTGGCAGCAGCCAGTCCAGCCGCCAGACGCCGTCCGGAAGAGGGCGGGCCGTCACCTCTCCGGCCGGTCCGCCGATGATCCCGGACCGGCCCGTTCCGGTGGCGCCGCGGCGCGGGGGCGCGCGGTGCAGCAGGGCCTCGCCGGGCCAGGGGAGTTCGGTGCGCAGGGCGGCGACGGCGTGCCGTTCGACGGCGGTACGGCCGGGGAAGCGGATGTCCAGCAGCTTGCGTACGGTCGACCGCGGGCCGTCGCAGCCGATGAGGTAACTCCCGCGCCACCATGTGCCGTTGGGGCCGCGGGTGTGTACGCCGACGCCGTCGCGGTCCTGCGTCAGCTCGTCGACGCGGCTCTCGGTGACGACCTGTACGAGTGGTTCGTGGTCGAGGACGGTGCGGAGGGCGCGGGCGAGGGCGTGTTGGGGCACGTGTATGGGCGACAGGGAGGCGTGCGTGCCGTCGTCGGGCGCCGCGCGGCTGCTTTCCGCGCCATCCTCACCACCGCCGTGGTTCCAGCCGCCCTCGTCGACCCGGTCGCCCCCACCAGCCCATTCGTCCCGCTGCGCCGGAATCATCCCGGTCCCCCCAACCGGGAATTCCACCCGGTCCAGCAGCCGCCGGCGCTGCACCGTGCGCCAGGCCGCCCAGCGGGTGCCCTCGGCGCCCAGCGTTTCGCCGCAGCCCAGCCGGGTGAGGAAGGCGGCGGTGTCGGGCCGCAGTACGGCGGTACGGGCGAGCCTGACCTCCTCGCGGCCGTCGGTCTCGTCCAGGACGACGGAGGGGACGCCGAGCCGGGCGAGGGCGACGGAGAGGGAGAGGCCGACCGGGCCGGCCCCCGCCACGATCACCGGGTCCACGAAGCCCCTCCCCGGACCTGGAGGGACTTACGGGACGTACAGGAACTGGCAGTTGGGGCCCGGTGCGCGATCACACAGCGTATGCAACCTAGTGCGGGTGTGCCGCGTCAAGTGACAGAGGCAGCGGCGCCCGCGCCGCTGCCTCCTCACATGTCGGGCCGTCAGGTCCTTGCTCTCAAAAGGCAAGTGACGAACCGGGCGTTCTTCGTCGGCCTATTCCTTCGTCTTGTCCACCGGGCCCGGCGTGGTCGCCCCGTCGATGGGGGCCATCGCGTCACCCGCCGTCAGCGCCTGGCCCGCCTCCGCGACCGCGATTCCGGTCTTGGCGCGGCGGCCGCGGCGCTCGATCCAGTTGGCGAGCGAGGAGAGCAGCAGACACATGGCGACGTAGATGACGCCGCCGGCCACGATCAGGGGCAGGTAGGTGTCCTGCTCGTTGATGGTGGTGTTCTGTGCCATCAGGCGCAGCGTGTACAGCAGCTCTTCGTAGGTGATGACGAAGCCGAGCGAGGTGTCCTTCAGCGTCACCACGAGCTGGCTGATGATCGTCGGCAGCATCGCCCGGATCGCCTGCGGCATCAGGATCGTGGTCATGACCTGGGTCTTGCGCATACCGATCGCGTACGCGGCCTCGCGCTGGCCCTTCGGTACGGAGTTGATGCCTGCGCGCAGGACCTCGGCCTGCACCGAGCCGTTGTAGACGGTCAGACCGATGACCAGGGCCCAGAACTGGGTGCCCTCACCGGTGAACCCCAGCTCGGACTGGTAGCTGAGGAAGAGCACCCACAGGGCGTAAATGGTGATCAGGAGCGGGATGGCGCGGAAGAGCTCGATGAAGCCGGTGGCCAGCCAGCGGATCGGCTTGTGGTCGGAGAGGCGGCCGATGGCGAGCAGGACGCCGAGCACCAGCGACAGGACCGCGGCCACGGCGAAGACCTGGAGGGTGGTCAGGACACCGTTGAGGATGTTGGTGCGTACGTTCGCGTAGTTGAGGATGTCCCACAGTTCGGGGTTGAGCTGCCCCTTGGCGTCCAGTCGGAGCACGACGAAGACCAGCAGCCCGAGGATGGCGAGAGAGCCGGCGACGGCGTAGAGGCGATTGCGCACCTTGGCCTTGGGCCCGGGAGCGTCGTAGAGAACACTGGCGGTCATCGGGCCACCTCCAGGCGGCGCTCCAGCAGCCGGAAGACGCCGCTGATGGTGAAGGTGATCACGAGGTAGGCGAGGGCGATCCACAGGAAGATCCACCCGATCGCGAAGCCCTTGTCGCTCAGCAGCTTCGAGACGTTGAACAGCTCGGTGTTGCTGAACGCGCCGGCGATCGCGGAGTTCTTCGTCAGCGCGATGAAGATGCTGCTCAGCGGCGGGATGACGGTGCGGGTGGCCTGCGGCAGGACGATCATGCGCAGGGTCTGCATGAAGGTCATGCCGATGCTGCGGGCCGCTTCGGCCTGGCCCAGCGGCACGGTGCTGATGCCCGAGCGCACCGCCTCGCACACGAAGGACGAGGTGTAGAAGCCGAGCGCGAGCGTGGCGAGCACGAAGGGGCTGATGCCGGGGAAGAGGATCAGCGGTACGACGAAGAACGCGACCAGGAAGAGCAGCGTCAGCGGCGTATTCCGGAGCAGCGTGACCCAGGCGGTGCCGAATGCCCGCAACGGCGGTACGGGGGAGACGCGGAAGCCGGCTATGAGGACACCCAGAACGAGCGCGAGCGCCGCGCTGGCCGCGGTGAGCGCGAGGGTCCCCAGGAAGCCGTCGCGGAACTCTGGTAGGTGATCGAGGAGTACGTTCATGGGGTCTCCGCGGTTGCGGTCAGAAGGAGGCGGCGGACGGGCGCGCGGGACCGCGCCCCGTACACCCACCGCGGCGGGCGTACGGGGCGGTCGGCGAGGCGGTTGATGCGGGGGCGCGGGGCGCGTCAGTAACGGGGCAGCGGCGTCTTCGGCTCTTCGTACGAGGAGCCGGACTTGCCCAGCGTGCCTTCGTACGCCTTCTTGTAGTCGCCGTTCTTGATGTGCGCTTCGATGGCCTTCGAGATGGCCTCGCGCAGCGCCTTGTCGTTCTTGTTCATGCCGACGCCGTAGGGCTCCTCGGTGAACGGCTTGCCGACGACCTTCAGCTTGCTCGGGCGCTCGGCGGCGTAGCCCTTGAGAATCGCGTCGTCGGTGGTGACCGCGTCGACCTGGCCGTCCAGCAGCGACTTGACGCAGTCGGAGTACTTGCCGAGCTCGGTGGTCTCGGCGCCGTACTTCGCCTTCTTGATCTCCTGCAGCGGAGTGGAGCCGACGATCGAGCAGACCTTCTTGCCCTTGACCTTGTCCGGTCCGGTGATCGCCTTCTCGTCCTTGCGTACGAGGAGGTCGGCGCCGGCGGTCATGTATGGGCCGGCGAAGCCGACCTGCTTCTTGCGCTCGTCGTTGATCGTGTACGTGCCGACGTAGTAGTCGACCTGGCCCTTGGAGATCGAGGTCTCGCGGACGTTGGAGTCGACCGTCTTGAACTCGATCTGCTTGGGGGAGAAGCCGAGGTCGGCGGCGACCATCTTGGCGATCTCGATGTCGAAGCCCGTGCGCTTGCCGTCGGAGTCCTGGAAGCCGAGGAACGGCTGGTCCGCCTTCGCGCCAATGATGATCTTGCCCCGCTGCTGCGCCTTCTTCAGCGTCGGCGAGTCGATCTTCACGTCCTTGGCGATCTTGTAGTCGCCGCTGAAGACCTGCTCGCCCTTGGGCTTGTCACCGGCCGTACCGGACTTGCCGCCGCACGCCGTCGCCGTCGCGGCCAGCGCGAGCACCACAGTGGCCGCAGTGGCCGTCTTACGCATCCTCATGGTGAAGTTCCTTCGGTTCAGCAGGGGTGGGCAGTCATCGTGGGCCACTGCGGGCTCAGTGGTGCAGGATCTTGGAGAGAAAGTCCTTGGCACGGTCGCTGCGCGGGTTGTTGAAGAACTGCGTCGGCTCGGCCTCTTCGACGATCCGGCCGTCCGCCATGAAGACGACGCGGTTCGCCGCCGAGCGCGCGAAACCCATCTCGTGCGTGACGACGACCATGGTCATGCCGTCCCGGGCGAGCTGCTGCATGACCTCCAGCACCTCGTTGATCATCTCCGGGTCCAGCGCCGAGGTGGGCTCGTCGAAGAGCATCACCTTCGGGTCCATCGCCAGCGCCCGGGCGATCGCCACGCGCTGCTGCTGGCCGCCGGAGAGCTGCGCGGGGTACTTGTCCGCCTGGGTGCCCACGCCGACCCGGTCCAGCAGCGCACGGGCCTTCTGTTCGGCCGCCTTCTTGTCCGCCTTGCGGACCTTCAGCTGGCCCAGCGTCACGTTCTCCAGCACCGTCTTGTGCGCGAAGAGGTTGAACGACTGGAAGACCATGCCGACGTCGGCCCGCAGCCGCGCCAGCTCCCGGCCCTCCTGGGGCAGCGGCTTGCCGTCGATGGCGATGCTTCCGGAATCGACGGTCTCCAGGCGGTTGATCGTGCGGCACAGCGTCGACTTGCCGGACCCGGACGGACCGATCACGACGACGACCTCGCCGCGCTTGATCGTCAGATCGATGTCCTGGAGCACGTGCAGCGCGCCGAAATGCTTGTTGACCCCTGTCAGCACGACCAGATCGTCCACCGCCGGGGCGGGGCCCCCGGGGTCCTTGGTCACCGATACTTCGCTCATCGGCGGGTAGCTCCGTCCTCCTCGGTTGAGAGGACAGTAGTGACGCACTGCGATCAGCGTCAGTACATCTGAGCGGAAATTGAGCATAACGATCCGGCTGCAAAGCGACACTCTGGGTGAACGGGGCGCACGGTGCGTGGACGGCGCCCGGCGACCGGTTTGCGGAGGGCAATGGCCCTCTTCGTGCGGGCCGGTACCGGCTGGGTAACAGATGTCCGTACCGGACCGGCTCCCTCTTGACGGGCCCGCCGCCGATCGCGGTAGATGCCCTGATGGCCTGCGACGCGAGCGGTGAGAGGGGGAGGGCCGATGCGGCTGCTGCTGGTGGAGGACGACAACCATGTCGCCGCGGCGCTCTCCGCTGTGCTCGCCAAGCACGGCTTCGAGGTGGTGCACGCCCGTAGTGGCGAGGAGGCGCTGCACGCGCTCGTACCGGACGCGGCGGAGTCCTTCGCGGTGGTACTGCTCGACCTGGGCCTGCCCGACCAGGACGGATTCGAGGTCTGCGGCCGGATACGGAAGCTCACGAGCACCCCGGTGATCATGGTGACCGCGCGCTCCGACGTCCGCTCGCGCATCCACGGTTTGAACCTCGGCGCGGACGACTACGTGGTCAAGCCGTACGACACCGGGGAGCTGCTGGCCCGTATCCATGCGGTGAGCCGGCGCACCGTGCACGGCCCCGGGGAGCAGGCGGCCGAGGACGGGGGCGGCGAGCACCTGCTGCGCCTCGGTGCCGTCACGATCGAACTGGCCACCCGCCAGGTCCTGGTCAACGGGGGCGCGGTTCCGCTGACCCGTAAGGAGTTCGACCTGCTCGCCCTTCTTGCGCAGCGCCCCGGGGTGGTCTTCCGCAGGGAGCAGATCATCAGCGAGGTGTGGCGGACGAGCTGGGAGGGCACCGGGCGCACTCTGGAGGTGCACATCGCCTCGCTCCGTTCCAAGCTGCGGATGCCCGCGCTGATCGAGACGGTGCGCGGCGTCGGTTACCGGCTCGTGGCGCCCGCCCCCGCGCCCCCGGCTTCCTGACGGCCGTACGGCACCGTGCGCACCCGCCTCCTCCCGCTCCTCATCGTGCTGCTGGCCGGTGTGCTGCTCGCGCTCGGCTTCCCGCTGGCCGGCAGCCAGGCGGCGCGCGAGCAGCAGCGGGTGGTGGTGGACCGGATCGACGACGCGGCGCGCTTCGCCTCCCTGGCGCAGTTCGTCACCGCCCGGCCCGGCGCCGACGGCCGGGCTCCCGCCGAGGACGAACGGCTGAGCACGCTCCGTACGGAGCTTCAGCGGTACCACGACCTCTACCGCATCCGCGCCGGTGTCTTCTACCGTGATCGCACCCCCATGGCCGCCGCGCCCGCGCACTGGCGGATACCGAGTTCGGGGGAGGGGCGGCAGGCATTCGACGAGGCGCTCGCCGGGCGGCGCAGCCACGACCCGCATCAGGCATGGCCCTGGGACGACCGCCGGCTGCCGGTCGCCTCGCCGGTCATCCGGGACGGCGACGTCGTCGCGGTGGTCTTCACCGACTCGCCCACGAAGCAGCTGCGTTCGCGGATCCTGCACGGCTGGCTGTGGCTGGTGGCGGGGGAGGCGCTGGCCATGCTGGTCGCGGTCGGCGCCGCGTTCCGGCTCACGGGGTGGGTGCTGCTGCCCGTACGGACACTGGACGCGGCCACCCACGACATCGCCACCGGGCGGATGAAGTCCCGGGTGGTCGCCGGTTCCGGGCCGCCCGAACTCCGCCGGCTGGCCCGGTCGTTCAACGAGATGGCGGACAACGTCGAGGATGTACTGGAGCAGCAGCGCGCCTTCGTCGCCGATGCCTCCCACCAGCTCCGCAATCCGCTCTCCGCCCTGCTCCTCCGCATCGAACTGCTCGCGCTCGAACTCCCCGAGGACAACGAGGAGATCGCCTCCGTCCGTACGGAGGGAAAGCGCCTGGCCCGGGTCCTGGACGGCCTGCTGGACCTGGCGCTGGCCGAGCACACCCCCGCCGACCTGCAGCTCACCGACGTCGCCGCGCTCGCTGCGGAGCGGGCCGACGCCTGGCGCCCGCTGGCCGACGACAAGGGTGTGACGCTGCGGTACGACGGGCACGGCGCGGTCACGGGCTGGGCGGACCCGGTGGCACTGTCCAGCGCCCTGGACGCGGTCGTCGACAACGCCCTCAAATTCACCCCGGCCGGCGAGGAGGTCACGGTCGCCGCGGCCCCCGAGGGCGAGCGCGTCCGGATCACCGTCGCCGACCACGGCCCCGGTCTCACGGAGGAGGAACTGGAACGGATCGGTGACCGCTTCTGGCGCAGCGGCCGCCACCAGAACGTCTCCGGATCCGGCCTGGGCCTGTCCATCACCCGCGCCATGCTCGCCGCGGGCGGCGCGGAGATCTCCTACGCCCCGAACGCGCCACGCGGCCTGTGCGTCACCGTCACGGTCCCGCGCGACCGCCCGCACCAAGACCTGCCGGCGGCGCCCTGACGGCCCTGTGAGGGGCCTTCACGGGTCCGCTACGGCTTGGCGGAGACGTAGTACCGCCGGGCTCCCTCGTGCAGCGGCAGCGGGTCGGTGAAGACGGCGGTGCGCAGGTCGACCTTCTGCGCGTCGTGCACCTCGCGGCCGATGCGGTCGCGGCTGTCTATCACCGTCCGCGTCATGGCCCGGGTCAGGTCCGGGTCCTCGCGGTCGGTGGTCACGAGCAGGTTCGCCACCGCGATGGTCTTCACGGCCCGGTCGTCCTGCGCCTCCGGATACGCGTCCGCCGGCATCACCGCCGCACGGTAATAGCGGCTGCCCCGGCCCTGCGCGTGCAGCGGTTTCACCAGGTCGCCGAGTTGTACCAGCCGTACGGGGAAGCGGTCGGCCAGCCGCTTCACGGCCGTGGTGGGCAGCCCGCCGGACCAGAAGAACGCATCGAGCTTCCCGCTCTCCAGCAGCCGCGGCATCGTGTCGATGCCGACCCGCTCCGCGTGGATGTCCCGGTCGAAGTCCAGTTTCGCCGCGCGCATCAGCCGGCGGGTGATCAGCTGTACTCCGGAGCCGTCGGCGCCGACCCCGACCCGCAGCCCCTTCAGGTCACGCGTCGAGCGGACCTTGGACCCCTTCGGAACGACCAGCTGCATGTAGTCGTCGTAGAGGCGTGCACACGCGCGCAGCCCGGTGGCGCCCGGCCCGCCGGCCACCTGGTACGTGGCGACCGCGTCGGCCGCCGCGATGGTGAACTCGGCGCGCCCGGAGACGAGTTTGCGGATGTTGTCGACGGAGCCCTCGCTGCGGGACAGGGTGACGTCGAGGTCCGGGAGGTCGTGCGCGAGGTCCTGCTTCAGCAGCTCCCCGTAGCGCGCGTACACCCCGGTCGGCACCCCCGTGGCCAGCGTCACCCGCCCGCCGGGGGCCTGCGGCCCGCCCGGCGGCAGGCACCACAGCAGCAGCCCGGCGACGGCCGCCGCGGCGACCGCCAGCTGCAGCGCCCGGCGGCCGCAGGGCAGGGGAAGGCTGTGGACCATGGCCGGAATCCTGCCAGCCGCGGCCCCCGAAAGGGAGGGGCCCACAGCGACAGCCCTTGATGCGGCGCGCAGCACCACGTGACGCCGGATGCATACCCCTGTTATATAATTGCTATATGCATTCATCGTCGACGTCCGACGAACAGCGCATCGAGAACGCCGCTCGCGGGCTCCTCCGGGGCATCGGCAGGCTCTCCCAGGCACTCTTCCGGCTCGGTGAATTCGGCCTGCCGCGTACGCACGTCTCGCTCCTGGACGCCCTGGAGGGCGGCCCCCTGCGGGTCACCGGACTCGCCGCGCGCACCGGCATCGCGCAGCCCCGGGTCACCGTGGTCCTGCAGGAGCTGGAGGAGCGCGGACTCGTCCAGCGCGAGCGCAGCGCCCACGACCGGCGCTGCATCGAGACCTCGCTCACGCCCGCCGGCCGGGAGCTGCTGGAGCGCGCGCGACAGCGGATGGCCGCGGCGCTCCTCGAAGGGCTGCGCTCGAACGTCGACGAACCGGAGCGCGCCGTGGGCGCCGCCCGGGATGCCGTAACGACCGTGCTGCACGCCATCGAACCGGAGGTCAGTTGACCACGCCAGCCACCGAAACCCCGGACATCACCGACGGCCGTACCGGCCGCGATCCGGCCCGCGACAGCGCCGTGGCACCACGGCGCGTCGGCGGGCCGAGACGCTGGTGGGACTGGGTGCTCGCCGCCGACCCCGGACTCGGCCAGCTGCAGGCCGGGTGGCGGACGCTGGTCGCCATGGTCACCGGGCTCGCGACCGGTTACGGGATGTCCGTGGCGCTCGGCCTGCCCGCCATGCTGGGCATGATGGCCGGCGGCATGATGGGCCTGATGAGCGCGTTCGCCGTCGCCGAGAACACCTGGCAGCGGCTGACCAAGGCCATCGTGTGGATGCCGTTCCCGTTCTCCGCGGCGCTGCCGCTCGCCGCCTGGCTGCACCAGTACCGCGTGCTCGAACTCACCATCATGGTGGCCGCGCTCGCCGTGACGTTCTTCCTCGCCCGGTTCGGCACCCTCGCGCTGCTGGGCGGCATGCTGCTCTTCAACGCCTTCATGGTCGGCATGATGGCGAACGTCCCACTGAACCTCTGTGGCGAGATGTTCGTCGTCGCCCTGGTCTCCAGCGTCGCCGTCCTCCTGACCCGCCTCGCGCTGTGCTACCCGATGCCGCGCGAGGACCTCCTTCGTACGCAGCGCGCCTTCGTCGTCGAGGCCCGGCGGGTCGCCGACGCCGCCACCGACGCGCTGGACCCCGACGCCGACCACGAGGTCGCCGTCAAGCGGATGCGGCGCAGCCTGCGCCGGCTGAACGTCACCACCGTCACCATCGACGGCCGCCTCGCCCAGCCCGAGGTCGCCGCCGATCCCGACACCGCCGAGCTCCTCCACCGCCACCTCTTCGACGCCGAGCTGGCCCTGAAGGGCATCGGCCAGTGCGTCCAGCAGCTCACCCGCCTCCAGGCGCCGGCGCACCTCCGGGAGGCCATGGTCGTCGGCCTCGTCATCACCCGGGACACCCCGCTCGGCCGGGCCGACGCGCTGCGCCCGGCAGCACAGCTCATCCAGCAGCAGGCCACCGCCGTACTGGAGACCGCCGACGCGGGCTCCGAAGAGGCCGAGGCCGCCGCGCTGGCCCGCCGGGTCGGCCACCTCCTGGACTCGCTCGCCGACTCCCTCGCCCACTGGCTCGACCTCGGCTGGAACGCGCCGACAGCGCGCGCCAAGGTGCCCTTCCAGCCCACCGTCGCGCTGGAGCAGAACCGCCCGGCCGGCACCGGCGCGGTCGCCCGCCGGGTCATCGCCGCGCAGAGCGAGAAGGGCTGGCGGCGGGCGGTCCCGTACCTGCGCGCCCCCGTGCACGCCGGGCTCGCCGCGGCCATCGTGTGCCCCATCACCGATGCCATCGATCCGCAGCGCTTCTACTGGGGCCTGGTCGGCGTGATGATCACGCTGTTCGGCACCAACACCACCCACGAGAGGCTGCGCAAGCTCGGCCACCGTATGGCGGGCACCATCGTCGGCGCCGTCGTCGGTGTCGTACTGCTCCGCCTGATCGGTCCGGGGCACATCTACTGGACGCTCGCCGTCATCGTGGCCGGACTGACCGTTGGCGCCTGGGGGATGCAGCGCCAGTACGCCTACTGGGTCGCCGGGCTGGTCACCGCCCTGGTCCAGCTCTACGGCTTGTCCACCCCGTACACCGGCATGGAGAAGCTGCTCGGCGAGCGGCTGCTCGACAACGGGCTCGGCATCGTCATCGCCACCGCCTGCGCCGCGCTGATCTTCCCCGTCTCCACCCGCAAGATCACCCAGGAGGCCGAGCGCGGCTACGTCTCGGCGCTGGAACACCTGCTCTCCCAGGTCGCCGAGCGCTGGCAGGACCCCGCGGCCCCGGTACGGCTGCGCGGCGCCGCCCGTGGGGTGGACGCGGCGCTGTACCAGGTACGCGGCGTGGCCCGGCCGCTGGTCCGGATGCCGGCCGGCGTCCGCGGCCGCGGCGCCGAGAACCGCCTCGCGCTGCTCACCGCCGCCACCGGGCACGCCCGCTCCCTCGCCGCCGCGGCCGACATCGACATCGACCTCGCCCCGGAGCCGGCCCGGCGCGTCGAGCGGATCACCACCACCTTCGTGGAGTCCCTGCACGCCCTCGACCGGCGCTTCGCCACGGGGGAGCCCGGCGGCACCTGGGTACGCGTCAGCCCGCTCATCCGGGAACTGGAGGAGGTGCTGCGCGCACCGGCCGGGCCCCGCGCCGACCGCCTCCACCTGGCGCTGCGGGAGCTGGCCGCGCTGGACGAGGCGCTGGCCGGTTACGCAGAGGACCGCGGCCTGACCGTCACGACCGCGTCCCCCGAGCCGGCGGCGGCCACCGAGTCCCCCTCGGCGCGGAAGGCCGGCACGGCCGCGCAGCACGGCGCCGCCACGCTGGACCGCCGTACCCAGGCAGCCCTGGCCGCCTGGCTGGCACACACCCGGCACGACGGCGAGCCGGGCGCGAAGCAGGTCCCGGTGGCCTCTGGCGCCACGGCGGCAGCAGCGCCACAGCAGGCCGCCACGGCCGCTCAGACGCCCGCTGCCGCGCCCCGCGGCCGCACGGCGTCCTCCGCCGCCCGTACGGCCTCCTCGGCCGGCACGTGCGCCGTCAGCGGCTCGCTGCACTGCCCGGACCACCCCGGCGGCTGCGAGGCGTGGATCACGGTCGTCAGCGACCGCGGCAAGCGCCGCGCGGGCGTCCGGGCGACCGGCGGCCGGTACCGCATCACGGGCCTGGAGCCCGGCGGCTACACCGTGATCGCCTCCGGCTCGGCGCACGCCCCGACGGCGCGCTTCCTGGCGGTGGACCCCTCCCGGGGCGACATCCACCACGACATCGAGCTGAAGCCCGCCCAGCGCCCCTGACCCGCTGAGCCCGCCCCCTGCCCGTCCGCCCCCTCCGGGATGCCCCCGGCGGGGGCGGACGGCCTTCGGGAACACGTACCCTGGTCGATTGAGATGAGTGCGAAGACATACGAGGTGCGCACCCACGGGTGCCAGATGAACGTCCATGACTCCGAGCGGCTGGCCGGCCTGCTGGAGGACGCCGGGTACGTGCCCGCGCCCGAGGGCGCCGACGGTGCGGACGTCGTCGTCTTCAACACCTGCGCGGTGCGCGAGAACGCCGACAACAAGCTCTACGGCAACCTCGGCCAGCTCGCCCCGAAGAAGGCCTCGCGGCCCGGTATGCAGATCGCCGTCGGCGGCTGTCTGGCACAGAAGGACCGCGACACCATCGTCAAGAAGGCGCCCTGGGTGGACGTCGTCTTCGGTACGCACAACATCGGCAAGCTGCCGGTCCTCCTGGAGCGCGCCCGCGTCCAGGAAGAGGCGCAGGTCGAGATCGCGGAGTCGCTGGAGGCGTTCCCCTCCACGCTGCCGACCCGCCGCGAGAGCGCGTACGCGGCCTGGGTCTCCATCTCCGTCGGCTGCAACAACACCTGCACCTTCTGCATCGTCCCCGCGCTGCGCGGCAAGGAGAAGGACCGCCGGCCCGGCGACATCCTCGCCGAGATCGAGACCCTGGTCTCCGAGGGCGTCTCCGAGATCACCCTGCTCGGCCAGAACGTCAACGCCTACGGCTCCGACATCGGCGACCGCGAGGCGTTCTCCAAGCTGCTGCGCGCCTGCGGGAAGATCGAGGGCCTGGAGCGGGTCCGCTTCACCTCCCCGCACCCCCGCGACTTCACGGACGACGTGATCGCCGCCATGGCCGAGACGCCGAACGTCATGCCGCAGCTCCACATGCCGCTGCAGTCCGGCTCGGACACCGTCCTGAAGGCCATGCGCCGCTCGTACCGTCAGGAGCGCTTCCTCGGGATCATCGAGAAGGTCCGCGCGGCCATGCCGGACGCGGCCATCTCCACCGACATCATCGTGGGCTTCCCCGGCGAGACCGAGGAGGACTTCGAGCAGACGCTGCACACCGTGCGCGAGTCCCGCTTCGCGCAGGCGTTCACCTTCCAGTACTCCAAGCGCCCCGGCACTCCGGCCGCGACCATGGAGGGGCAGATCCCCAAGGAGGTCGTCCAGGCCCGCTACGAGCGGCTGGTCGCCCTCCAGGAGGAGATCTCCTGGGAGGAGAACAAGAAGCAGGTCGGCCGCACCGTCGAGGTCATGGTCGCCGAGGGCGAGGGCCGTAAGGACGGTGCCACGCACCGCCTCTCGGGGCGCGCGCCCGACAACCGCCTCGTGCACTTCACCAAGCCGGCCACCGAGGTGCGTCCTGGCGACATGGTGACGGTCGAGATCACGTACGCGGCCCCGCACCACCTGCTTGCCGAGGGCGAGGCCGTCGCGGTCCGCCGGACCCGCTCGGGCGACGCCTGGGAGCGCCGCAACGCCGCTCCGGCGCAGCCCGCCGGGGTCATGCTCGGCCTGCCGACGGTCGGCGCCCCGGCGCCCGCTCCGGCGGAGCCGGCGGGCGGCTGCTGCCCGACCTCCTGAGCTCCCGTCCCGGCCCCGTTCCCGCACCGGCCCCGCGTGCCGGGCACGGGGCCGCGGCCCGACGCCCCAGGACGGCGGGGATACGCTGCGGACCATGCTCGTAGCTGCTGCTCTGTGTCCCTGTCCGCCGCTGCTCGTCCCCGAGGTCGCCGGTGGCGCCGCGGCCGAACTGGACGGCCTGCGGGCCGCCTGTTCGGACGCGGTCGGCGTGCTCGCGGCCGCGCGGGCCGACCGGCTGGTCGTCGTCGGCCCCGCCGAGCCCGAAGGCCAAGGGGCGTTCAAGGAGGGCACCCCGGGGTCCTTCGCCGGATTCGGTGTGGACCTCTCCGTACGGCTCGGCGCACCGGACGGCGACGGCGCAGCGGAGGGCAGGCAACTGCCGCCCTCCTTGGCCATCGGAGCGTGGCTCCTGGAGCGCGCGGACTGGCGCGGCGTTCCCGTGACCGCACTCGGGGTGGGCGAACCGCTCGAACCGGAGAAGTGCCTCGGCGCCGGACGCCAGCTCGCGGCATCGGCCGAGCGCGTGGCCCTGCTGGTGATGGGCGACGGCAGCGCCTGCCGTACGGTCAAGGCGCCCGGCTACTTCGACGAGCGCGCCGAGGCGTTCGACGCGGAGCTGGCCCGCATGCTGGGCGGCGCGGACGCCGCCGCACTGGGGGCGCTGGACGAGGAGCCCGCGCAGTCGCTCAAGGTCTCCGGCCGCGCCTGCTGGCAGGTCCTGGCCGGGGCCGCGGAAGGGGCCGGGCTGGGCGGCGAGCTCCTCCACGAGGAGGCGCCGTACGGGGTCGGGTACATCGTGGCCGCCTGGTCCTGACCGGCCCGTCACGGGCCTCACACGCGCGACACCGGCGGACGACGATGGCCGGGGACCACTCGGATCCCCGGCCACCGGTCTGTGGGCCCCGCCCGCCTCACATCGGGTCGCCCGGCCGCTTCTCCGGGCCCGGGCCCTCGGCGGTCCCGCCGCCCGTGCCGTGGGGGTGCTTGCCCTGGTGCTCCGACATCCGGCGCAGGGCTTCCTTCGCCTTGGTCGTGCCGGTGCCGATGTGGCCGCTGTACTTGCCCTTCGTCCTGGTGTCCGCTGCCCTCCCGGCCTTGTCCAGACCCTGATCGATCTTGTCCCCGTGCTGGTGCGCGAAGTCGCCGGCCTTGCCCTTGAGGAGGCCGGCCTTGGCCTTGAGATTGTCCAGCAGGCCCATGAGCCACCTTCCTTGGTCGGAGGACGCATGGTTCAAAACGCCCATACCTGGGCTTTACCCTACTCTTCTGGGCTAAACCCCGCCTGCGCTCGCGCTACAACGGGCCCTTCGGGGAACGGGCCGCACGGCGCCTCGTTCGAAACCGCCCGCGCGGTTTGACAGACTGGCGCGGTGAACAACGCAGTTCCCGCACCGCGGGTCATCGCCGTCGTCGGCCCCACCGCGGCCGGCAAGTCCGACCTGGGCGTCGCCCTCGCCCAGCGCTTCGGCGGCGAGGTCGTCAACGCCGACTCCATGCAGCTGTACCGGGGCATGGACATCGGTACCGCCAAGCTCACCCAGGAGGAGCGGAGCGGCGTACCGCACCACCTCCTGGACATCTGGGACGTCACCCAGGCGGCGAGCGTCGCGGAGTACCAGCGGCTGGCCCGCGCCGAGATCGACCGGCTGCTCGCCCAGGGGCGCACCGCCGTCCTGGTGGGCGGCTCCGGCCTCTACGTGCGCGGCGCGCTGGACAACCTGGAGTTCCCCGGGACCGACCCCGAGGTGCGCGCCCGGCTGGAGGCCGAGCTGGAGCAGGAGGGCAGCGGCGTACTGCACGCCCGGCTGGCGGCCGCCGACCCCGAGGCGGCGCGCGCGATCCTGCCGAGCAACGGGCGCCGCGTCGTCCGCGCCCTTGAGGTCATCGAGATCACTGGCCGCCCTTTCACGGCGAACCTGCCCGGCCCCGGTGACCAGCGCGAGGTCTACGCCGACACTGTGCAGATCGGCGTCGACGTGGCCCGCCCCGAACTGGACGAGCGGATCACCGTACGAGTGGACCGCATGTGGGAGGCGGGGCTCGTAGCGGAGGTGCGCGCTCTGGAGGAGCAGGGCCTGCGCGAGGGGCGTACGGCGTCCCGCGCGCTCGGGTACCAGCAGGTGCTGTCGTACCTCGCGGGGGAGTGCACCGAGGACGAGGCGCGGGCCGAGACCGTACGCGCCACCAAACGCTTCGCGCGCCGCCAGGACTCGTGGTTCCGGCGGGACCCGCGGGTCCACTGGCTCAGCGGTGCCGCCGAGGTCCGGGGGGAACTTCCGGAGCGCGCGCTGGCGTTGCTCGAACGACCGGTCACAGCCTGATCACGTCCTGGCATCGGGACGCTCCGGCCGTCATCGGGCCCCCTGAGGGCGTGTCATTATCGACCATCGACCGAGCCGTGGCGTCTGGAACTGGGAGGGCATTGGCGATGGAGGCCCGCCCTCGCAGCAGAGCGCAGCAGCCGGAAGCACCGCGCGAACAGCGCGGCGGAGGGGAACCGATGACCGGTCACGGACCGGGCCGGGCGCCGGCGCTCGACGACGCCGGACCGGCCGCCGACGCCGGACTGCCGCGGGGCGACAGCGCCGCCGCCGAGGGCCGTCCCGCCGAGGACGCCCCGCTCCCGGACCAGGACCTGTTCCCGGACGACGGCCTGCTCACCGATGAGGAGCGCCCGGGGGGCGACGAGGGGCTGACGGCCGACGACGGGCCGGCGGGCGACGCGGCCCTGGAGGACGCGACCGCGCTGGACGGTTCCGACGGGCCCGACGCGCAGCCGGAGGACGACCGGCCCGCCGAGGACGCCGCGTCCTTCCGGGAGCTGCGGCCGCCGCGCCGCCTCCGTCTGTGGCAGCTCGCCCCCATCGTGGGCCTGGGCGCGGTCGGCTCACTGATGTTCGCGTTTCCGCTGGCGTTCGAATTCAGCGGGGACGGCGGCGCCGTGTTCGCGATGCTCGGGCTGCTGCTGTGCTGCTGCGCGGCGGGCTGGGGCATGATGGCCGCCCGCCGGGTCGGCCACACCTGGCCGGGCCTGGCGGCCCGCGGTTCGGGCCGGCGCACGGACTGGCGGGTGGTGGCCGTGTACGTCGCGGTCGTCCTGGTGCTCGCGGCCCTCGCGATCTGGCGCGTGGCCCGGCTGCGCTGAGCGCTCGCTCCGCCTCGATGCGCGGCGCGCCCGGATGCGGCCGCTGTCGGTGGTGGCCCGTACGATTCAAGGGTGAGCAACGAGCGCATCGCCTTCCTCAAGGGCCACGGCACCGAGAACGACTTCGTGATCGTCCCCGACCCGGACGGGCGGCTGGAGCTGCCCGCGTCCCTGGTCGCGCGGCTCTGCGACCGCCGGGCCGGCATCGGCGGCGACGGCGTGCTGCACGTCGTACGGTCCGCGGCGCATCCCGAGGCGCGTGCCATGGCCGACGAGGCCGAGTGGTTCATGGACTACCGCAACGGCGACGGCTCGATCGCCGAGATGTGCGGCAACGGCGTCCGGGTGTTCGCGCGCTACTTGGAGCACGCCGGGCTGGTCGAGCCCGGCGATCTGGCCATCGCCACCCGGGCGGGCGTGCGCCGCGTCCACCTCGCCAAGGACACCGCGGGCCCCGGGACGGGCGAGGTCACCGTCACCATGGGTCGCGCCGAGCTCCCCGAGGAGCAGGTCACGGTCACGGTCGGCGGCCGCAGCTGGCCCGCGCGCAACGTGAACATGGGCAATCCGCACGCCGTCGCCTTCGTCGAGGACCTCGACCACGCCGGGGACCTGCTCACCGCTCCGCCGTTCAGCCCCGCCGCGGTCTACCCGGACGGCGTCAATGTCGAGTTCGTCGTCGACCGCGGCCCGCGCCACGTCGCGATGCGGGTCCACGAGCGCGGCTCCGGCGAGACCCGTTCCTGCGGCACGGGCGCCTGCGCCGTCGCCGTCGCCGCCGCCCGCCGGGACGGCGACGACCCCGCGATCACGGGCAGCCCCGTCTCGTACACCGTCGACGTCCCCGGCGGCCGGCTCGTGATCACCGAGCTGCCGGACGGCACGGTCGAGATGACGGGCTCCGCGGTGATCGTCGCCGAGGGCACGATCGACCCCGCCTGGCTGGCCGCAGCCACCGCCTGAGACCGGCCTCCGGCCGGCTCCGGGGCCACCCCGGAGCGGCCCTCGTACGGTCACGGGGCACCGCCGAAGATTCGCTCGAATGGGTGATCCGTTTCACTCTGGGCGAGAGGCGGTGAGCGGTGCGTGATGGGCTCGGTAGCATCAAGCACCGGCCCGGACACCGCCGTCACCGCCGATCGCGTCCGGCCGCCGGTCGATGCTGCCGGAGGTGCCCCATGAGCGCAGAGGCCACTGAACCCAGCGGTGCGCCCGCAGAGCTTCACCCGGCAGGGGTTCCGGCCCGCAAACGCGGCCGCCCCCGTCTGGAGCTGAGAGGTCTGCGCCGGTTCAGCCGCGCGGCGCTGCTGGGCCCCATGCCGCGCGACGGCCTGCCGGACGCCCTGGAGCACGTCGCCAAGGTCCACCGCGCCCACCATCCGGACGCCGACCTGGCGGTCCTCAGCAAGGCGTACGTCCTCGCCGAGTCCTCGCACCGGGGGCAGATGCGCAAGAGCGGCGAGCCGTACATCACGCATCCCCTCGCCGTGACGCTGATCCTCGCCGAACTGGGCGCGGAGACCACGTCGTTGACCGCCTCCCTGCTCCACGACACGGTCGAGGACACGGAAGTGACGCTCGATCAGGTGGGCGCGGAGTTCGGCGAGGAGGTGCGCTTCCTGGTCGACGGCGTCACCAAACTGGAGAAGGTCGACTACGGCGCGGCGGCCGAGCCGGAGACCTTCCGCAAGATGCTGCTGGCCACGGGCAACGACGTCCGGGTGATGACGATCAAGCTCGCCGACCGGCTGCACAACATGCGCACCCTCGGTGTGATGCGCCCCGAGAAGCAGGCCAGGATCGCCAAGGTCACCCGTGACGTGCTGATCCCGCTCGCCGAACGCCTCGGTGTCCAGGCGCTCAAGACCGAGTTGGAGGACCTGGTCTTCGCGATCCTGCATCCGGAGGAGTACGCCGCCACCCGCACCCTCGTACGGCAGCACGCCGAGCGCCCCGATCCGCTCGCGGCCGTCGCCGAGCGGATGCGCGCGGTCCTGCACGACGCGGGCATCGACGCCGAAGTCCTCGTCCGGCCGCGGCACTTCGTCTCGGTGCACCGGGTGCGGATAGGGCGCGGCGAGCTGACCGGCGCGGACCTGGGGCGGCTGCTCGTCCTGGTCACCGAGGACGCGGACTGTTACGCCGTACTGGGCGAGCTGCACACGTGCTTCACGCCGGTCGTCTCGGAGTTCAAGGACTTCATCGCGGCGCCCAAGTTCAACCTGTACCAGTCCCTGCACACCGCCGTGACGAGCGAGCACGGCGAGATTGCCGAAACGCTTATCCGCACCCACCGGATGCACCGGGTGGCCGAGGCCGGGGTGATCGCGCTCGGCAACCCGCACGTCCCCGCCGAGGGCGGCCCGTACGGCCCGTCGGAGGCCCCTGAGGCGCCCGACGGGGAGCGGGTGGACCCGACCCGCCCCGGCTGGCTCTCACGGCTCCTGGAGTGGCAGCGGGTCGCCCCGGACCCGGACACGTTCTGGACCTCGCTCCGGGACGACCTGGCCGAGGACCGGGAGATCACGGTCTTCCGCGCGGACGGCGGCTTCGGCGGGGGAGCGGAGGCGGCGCGCGAGGCGGCCGCTGATGCCTCGGGCGACCGCGGCGCGATCCGGCTGCCGGCGGGCGCGAGCTGCGTGGACGCCGCGTACGCACTCCATGGTGCCGGGGCGCACTGTTGCATCGGCGCGCGCGTGAACGGCCGCCTGGCGACCCTCTCGACGATCCTCCGCGACGGCGACAGCCTGCACCTCCTGATGGCCCCGGACTCAGCGGCGGGTCCCTCCCCGCAGTGGCTGGAGTACGCGCGCACGCCCGCGGCCCGCCTCGCCATCTCCCGCTGGCTCACCGCGCATCCGGGGGCGGAGCGCGGGGAACGGGACGCGGGCGCCGAGACCGCGGAGGCCCCGGAGAGCGGCACTGCCGACGAGGGGACGGACGAGCGGAGTCCCGCCCTCGAAGCGCGCAACGCGGACCCCGAAGAAGCAGGCAACGCCGACCCCGAGGACGCCGACGAGGCCCCCGGGGCACGTCGCCCCCGCCCGCCCGTCCCCGCCGTCGCCGACCTCCCCGACGCGACGGTCCGGCTGGCCGGCTGCTGCACCCCCGTGCCGCCCGACAAGGTCACCGGCTTCGCCGTACGGGGCGGCATCGTGACCGTGCACCGCGCCCTGTGTCCGGCCGTGGCCCGGATGGCGGCGGCCGGGCGGGCACCCGTAGGGGTGCACTGGCGACGCTCGGCCGCTCCGGACCAGGGCTGCCGCGTCACGCTGCTCGCCGAGGCGTTCAGCAGGCCCCGGCTGCTGGCCGATCTCACCGAAGCCATCGCCGCGCAGGGCGCCGCCGTCGTCTCCGCCGATGTGGAGCCGCCGCACGAGCAGCGCGTACGGCACACGTACACGCTGCACCTCCCGGACGCCGCCGAACTGCCCTCCCTGATGCGGGCGATGCGCCAGGTACCGGGCGTCTTCGACGTCCTGCGTGCGGGCCGCAGCCGCCCGGCCGCGACCATCCGCCTCTGAGGCGCGCGACTACGAAGTGCCCTGAGGCGCACGTCCACAGGGGCGGCCCCGGACGCGGCGTACGGCGACGCGCCCGGGAAGCGACCGGAACCGCTCATTCGGGTGCCGCCCTGCCGTGCCGCCGTTCACGAGCGCGGCCGTACTGGTAGCGGTAACGCATGCCCTCTATGTCCCGCCGTACCGCGTCCTCCACCCGCCAGGCGCCGGACCTGCCGCGCCCCTCCGCGCCGCGCCGCCTCAAGGCCCATCGCCGCGCCGTCCCGGCGGTACTGGCCGTCGGCGCCCTCCTGGCGGCGGGCGCGCCGGAGCCCGGCCCCCAGGGGCTCGGCGACCGCCTCTACCCGCACCTCGGCAACCCCGGCTACGACGTCGGCGCGTACGACATCGCCATGAAGTACTCCGGACGCAACGACGCCCCGCTGGACGCCGTCACCACGATCACCGCCCGGGCCACCGGCCACCTGGACCGCTTCAACCTCGACTTCGCCCGCGGCGCCGTACGGTCCGTGCAGGTCAACGGCGTCCCCGCGCGGTACGCCACGCACGACGAGGACCTCGTGGTCACCCCGGCCCGACCCGTGGAGCCGGGTCAGAGCATGCGGATCGTCGTCCGGCACACCAGCAACCCCAAGGGCGGCAAGGACGGCGGCTGGGTCCGCACGGGCGACGGACTGGTCATGGCCAACCAGGCGGACGCCGCGCACCGCGTCTTCCCGGGCAACGACCACCCCTCCGACAAGGCCGACTTCACCTTCCGGATCACCGCGCCGCGTGGCATTACGGCCGTCGCGAACGGCCTGTCCCTAGGGCGCAGCGCCCGCGGCCCGGCCACCACCTGGACGTACCGCTCGCAGCACCCGATGGCCACCGAACTGGTCCAGGTCTCCCTGGGGAAATCCGCCGTCGTCCGCCGCCAGGGCCCGCACGGGCTGCCCCTGAGGGACGTCGTGCCGGCCGCCGAGCAGAAGAAGCTGGAGCCCTGGCTCGCCAAGACGCCTGGGCAGATCGCCTGGCTGGAGCGCCAGGTGGGCCAGTATCCCTTCGAGACCTACGGGGTGCTGATGGCCGACGCCTCGACCGGCTTCGAGCTGGAGACACAGACGCTCTCCCTGTTCGAGAAGCACCTCTTCGCCACCGACCGGCTGCCGTCCTGGTACGTGGAGTCACTGATGGTGCACGAGCTGGCACACCAGTGGTTCGGCGACAGCGTCAGTCCGCGCACCTGGTCCGACCTGTGGCTGAACGAGTCGCACGCCACCTGGTACGAAGCGCTCTACGCGGACCGCGCGAGCAAGGGCAAGGCGTCCATGGAGGCCCGTATGAAGCGCGCCTACCAGGAGTCCGACGGCTGGCGCGCGGCCGGCGGGCCCCCGGCGGCCCCCAAGCCCCCCGAGAAGGGCCAGAAGATCGGCATCTTCCGGCCGGTGGTCTACGACGGCAGCGCGCTCGTCCTGTATGCGCTGCGCGAGCGGATCGGCGCCGCGAAGTTCGACCGCCTGGAGCGCGCCTGGTACGCGCAGCACCGCGACGGCGTCGCCAGTACCGCCGACTTCGTGGCGCTGGCCTCCCGCATCCACGGCCAGGACCTCTCCGCCTTCCTGCGCGCCTGGCTGTACGACACCCGTACGCCGCCGATGCCCGGCCACCCGGACTGGCGCGTCGAGAAGGAGCAGCCGAAGCCCGGCCCGAAAGGCCGCGCATCCTGACCCCGGGCCCACCCCCGCCGCGCTCACCAGGGACAATGGCAGGGCAGGAAAACTCGCGTGACGGGCGTCACCGGCCGTGCGACCATCGACGGACCGACGCCGGGACCGCCGGGAATCTCCCGGGGCGTCCGGACGTTGTCACGATCGAGAGTCCCGAGGCCCCTCAGGGGCCTCCGAGGGACGTCCCAACGACACAAAGGATCAAATGACCTCCTCTTCTTCCCTTCCTCAGCAGGACCGACAGCGCCTCCACGAGAGCCTTCGGGCCGACGCCCTGATGGAAGAGGACGTCGCCTGGAGCCACGAGATCGACGGGGCGCGTGACGGCGACCAGTACGACCGTTCCGAGCGCGCGGCCCTGCGCCGCGTGGCGGGCCTGTCCACCGAGCTCGAGGACGTCACCGAGGTCGAGTACCGGCAGCTGCGCCTGGAGCGCGTGGTGCTGGTGGGCGTGTGGACCTCCGGGACGGTCCTCGACGCGGAGAATTCCCTCGCGGAGCTGGCGGCGCTGGCCGAGACCGCGGGCGCGCTGGTGCTGGACGGTGTGATCCAGCGCCGTGACAAGCCGGACCCGGCGACGTACATCGGCTCGGGCAAGGCCCAGGAGCTGCGCGACATCGTGCTGGAGTCCGGCGCCGACACCGTCGTCTGCGACGGTGAGCTGAGCCCCGGCCAGCTGATCCACCTGGAGGACGTCGTCAAGGTCAAGGTGGTCGACCGGACCGCCCTGATCCTCGACATCTTCGCCCAGCACGCCAAGTCCCGAGAGGGCAAGGCGCAGGTCGCGCTGGCACAGATGCAGTACATGCTGCCCCGGCTGCGCGGCTGGGGTCAGTCGCTGTCCCGGCAGATGGGTGGCGGTGGCTCCGGTTCGGCGGGCGGCGGCATGGCCACCCGTGGTCCCGGTGAGACCAAGATCGAGACCGACCGGCGGCGGATCCGCGAGAAGATGGCGAAGATGCGCCGGGAGATCGCGGAGATGAAGACCGGGCGCGACATCAAGCGCCAGGAACGCCGGCGCAACAAGGTCCCCTCGGTAGCCATCGCGGGGTACACGAACGCGGGCAAGTCCTCGCTGCTCAACCGCCTCACCGGCGCCGGTGTCCTGGTGGAGAACGCCCTGTTCGCCACCCTGGACCCGACCGTCCGGCGGGCCGAGACGCCCAGCGGGCGGCTCTACACCCTGGCCGACACGGTCGGATTCGTCCGGCACCTCCCGCACCACCTCGTCGAGGCGTTCCGCTCCACGATGGAGGAGGTCGGCGACTCCGACCTCATCCTGCACGTGGTCGACGGCTCGCACCCGGTGCCCGAGGAGCAGCTGGCGGCCGTCCGCGAGGTGATCCGCGACGTCGGCGCGACCGACGTACCGGAGATCGTGGTCGTCAACAAGGCGGACGCGGCCGACCCGCTCGTACTGCAGCGCCTGCTGCGCCAGGAGAAGCACGCCATGCTGGTGTCGGCCCGTACGGGCCAGGGCATCGAGGAGCTGCTCGCCCTGATCGACGAGGAGCTGCCGCGGCCCAGCGTCGAGATCGAGGCGCTGGTCCCGTACACCCACGGCCAGCTGGTCTCGCGGACGCACGCCGAGGGCGAGGTGATCTCCGAGGAGCACACCGCGGAGGGCACGGTCCTCAAGGCCCGCGTCCATGAGGAGCTGGCGGCGGAGCTCCAGCCGTACGTACCGGCGGCAGCGGGCGGCTGACCCGTAGCACTGGCGCACGAAGGGCCCGCTCCCCACCAGGGGAGCGGGCCCTCACGCATGTCCGCTACGGGTGCGCCGTGCCGGCTACTGGTTCGCGAACTTCTCGCTGACGCCCTCGTACACGCCCTTGGCCTCCGCGCCCAGGTGCGGCCCGGCCAGCCAGTCGGCCGTCACCGGCCCGATCGAGGTGTTGGACACCAGCGCCGTCCGGCCCTGCTGGTCGTTGGTGAACCAGGGCCCGCCGGACGAACCGGCCGTCATCGTGCAGCCGATGCGGTACATCGTGGGCTGCGCGGTCTCCAGCGAGAGCCGGCCGGGCTTCCCGGGGCACTGCTGCAGCGTCTGGCCGTCGAAGGGCTTGGCGGCCGGGTAGCCCTGCGCGGTCATCGACGCGATCTTCGGCACGGCCGGCGCGTTGAACTGCACCGGATAGGCCGTCCCGACCGTCTCCTCCAGCGACTTGGTGTTGCCCGCCTCCGGCTTCACGTGCAGCACGGCGAAGTCGTACGGCGCGCCCTCGCCACCGGTCTTCGCACCCCCGTCGATCCACTGCTGCGAGGTCTGCGCCGCATCGGCCCAGAACACGCCCTTCGGAGCCAGCTGCTCCTTCGTCGCGCCCTGCAGCTCGGCGGCGGACCTGCCGCCGTCGTTGTACGAGGGCACGAAGGCGATGTTGCGGTACCAGCCGCCGCTCTTGCCGGCGTGCACGCAGTGGCCAGCCGTCCACACCATGTTCGACTTGCCCGGGTGCGCCGGGTCCTCGACCACCGCGCCCGAGCAGACCATCGAGCCCTCGGGGCTGTCGAAGAAGACCTTGCCGACGCCGGGCGCATTGGCGCTGTACGGGGCGCTCACCGGCTGCGCCCGCACCGGGGTCGGCTCGGGGTCGGTGACGCCCTGGTCACCGGAGATGTCCTCCGGCTCGACCGGCTCGGCGGGCTGCTCGGCGTCCTTCATCCGGTCCGGGTCCCACAGCCCCTTGATGTACGGGTTCACGAACTGGCCGGCCTCGCGCAGCCACTTCTTCTTGTCCCAGTTCTTCCACTCGCCGTGCTTCCAGTCGTCCAGGTTCACGCCGAGGTCCTTGAGCTTGTCCTGCAGCTCCTTGGGGATCTTCAGCTCGCCGCCGCCCGGCTGGTCCACGGCCGACTGGTCCGGCTGCGAACCGGCGCTGTCGTCCGAGGGGCCGCAGGCGGTGGCGGTCAGCGCCAGCGCGCCGACCAGCGCGGCGGCGGCGACACCGCGCGTGGTGCGGCGGCCGGCACGTGGCCGGGCGGCGGACAGGCGGATGGATCGCATGACTGGATTCCCCCTGGGTGTGTTCGGTGACCGCTGCGACGATCGTCCGGCGAGCGCATTCGCGACCGTCCGGCGGCTGTCGGCGATCGATATGGACTTGTTCGGACCGTTCCACCGGTTCTGGTGGCCGGTCCGGAATGCAGAGCCCCACTATGCCGGTGCCGTGGGGGACGGCACCGGGCGGGTCCGCGGTTCCGGTCGCCAAGGATCTTTGCCGAGGCCGTGATCCGGTGCTCGTGACGTCGTTGGTACGTACGGGGGACGGCCGGTCCGTGTTCACGGGGCGGCCCACAGAGCCGGCGACCGGCGCCGACGAGCGCGCCGGGAGCCCGTGGAACAGCAGGAGGACAGCAACGCCGTGGCCTTGACCCAGCCTTCGCCGATGGCACCGCCGCTGGACTGTGAACAGATCCTGCGGAGGCAGTCGCTGCGCGAATCCGCCGCGCGCACGTATGCGCGTTCGCTGCCCATCGTCCCGGTCCGCGCCCGCGGGCTGACGATCGAGGGGGCGGACGGCCGCCGCTACCTCGACTGCCTCTCCGGCGCCGGCACGCTCGCGCTCGGGCACAACCACCCCGTGGTGCTCGAAGCGATTCGCGCCGTCCTGGACTCCGGTGCGCCCCTGCACGTGCTGGATCTCGCCACGCCCGTCAAGGACGCCTTCACCACCGAGCTGTTCGCCACCCTGCCGCGGGAGCTGGCCGAGCACGGGAAGGTGCAGTTCTGCGGCCCGGCCGGCACGGACGCGGTCGAGGCCGCCCTGACGCTCGTACGGACCGCGACCGGACGCGACGGGCTGATGGCGTTCACCGGCGCGTACCACGGCATGACGGCGGGGGCGCTCGCCGCGTCCGGGGCCGCGCGGGACATCTCCGTGACTCGGCTCCCGTATCCGTACGCCTATCGCTGCCCCTTCGGGACCGGCGCCGCGCAGGACACGGAGAGCGGAGGCGCGCACACCGCCGAGCACGGCGCGGAACTGGCCGCGCGCTGGGCGGAGAACGCCCTCGCCGACCCCAAGAGCGGGGTGCCGCGCCCGGCCGGCATGATCCTGGAGCCCGTCCAGGGCGAGGGCGGGGTGATCCCCGCGCCCGACAGCTGGCTGCGCCGGATGCGTGAGCTCACCGCCGCGCACGACGTGCCGCTCATCGTGGACGAGGTGCAGACCGGCGTCGGCCGCACCGGCGCCTTCTGGGCGATCGACCACAGCGGCATCGTCCCGGACGTCCTCGTCCTCTCCAAGGCCATCGGCGGCAGCCTGCCGCTCGCGGTGATCGTCTACCGCGAGGAGCTGGACACTTGGCGCCCCGGCGCGCACGCCGGCACCTTCCGCGGCAACCAGCTCGCGATGGCGGCCGGCGCCGCGACGCTCGCGTACGTACGCGAGAACGGCCTCGCCGCACACGCCGCCGAGCTGGGCGCACGGATGCTCGCCCGGTTGCGCGGCCTGGCCGCGCACCACGACTGCATCGGCGACGTCCGCGGCCGCGGCCTGATGCTCGGCGTCGAACTGGTCGACCCGGAAGGGCCGGTGGGGCCGGACGGCGCCCCGCCGCCCGGCTCGCGGCTGGCCGCCGAGGTCCAGCAGCAGTGCCTGGACCGCGGGCTGATCGTGGAGCTCGGCGGCCGCGGCTCCGCCGTCGTACGCCTGCTGCCGCCGCTCACGCTCACCGACGAACAGGCCGACGCCGTACTCGACCGCCTCGCCGACGCCATCGCGGCGGCGGTCAGCCCCACCCCCGGACCGACGGGTTCCCCCCTCCCCACCATGCGAGGCACCACCCCATGACCGAACGCCTTGGCCCTGCGACGAACGGGCCGGCCGGCCCCGCCCCGGACGCCCCACCCGCGGCGGAGCCCCCGGCCGACGCGGCGAATGGCTGCCGTGAGGTGGCCGACGCCGGGGGAGGCGCCGGTCTGGCGCCGGAGGTGCGGTCCGGTAGCGGTGAGGGCGTGGCGGCCAGTGCGATGGCGTCCGGCACATCAGAGCCATCGGACTCGTCGGACTCGTCCGAAGAGTCGTCGGAGCCGTCCCGGACCTCAGAGGCGTCCGGGGCGCTCGAACCATCCGCACCATCCGAATCGTCTGGCCCGTCTGGCCCGTCCGAACCGGCCGACGAACCCAGCGTCCCGCGCCAGGCGCGTCGTATCGGCCACGTATGTGAGCCGGGGACGCTCGATTCCCGGATGGCCGTCGGGATCGCCTTCGGCGTCGGGGCGGCGATGCGGGACAGGCGGCAGCCGCTCGGTACGGAGCGGGACGCCGACCTCGATCCGTCGAAGTGCCCCGACCCGTTGGAGCACCCCGACCCGGCGGCGGCCGCGGACGCGGCGGGTGTCGAGAACCTGCTGCGCTGCTGGGTCCGGGAGCGCGGCACGCCGCGCCCGTCCGGCGCCCACCTCCGGCTCCCGCTCGACGCCGCCGGCACCGCGCTGAGCGTCCCCGTCCGCTACTGGTCGGCCACCGGCGTGCACCGCTTCGGCCCGCCTGTACTGGAGCAGGCTCCGGCGGATGCGCCCCCTGTGGACGCCGTCACCTTGGCCGCTCTGCTGCGCCGCGAGGCGGCGTTCGCCGAGGGGGCCACGGAGCGAGCCGCGGAGGGAGCTACGGAAGGGGCTGCAGAGGGCGCCGTTGAAGGCTCCCCCGAGGGCGCCGCCGAGCTGATCGGCCGCGTGGCCAACTCCGTACGCTGTACCGCAGCCATCCTCGCCGAGCGGCGGGCCCGTCCCGACGGCCCGCACGGCGACCGCTTCCTCGAAGGCGAGCAGTCCCTGATCCTGGGGCATCCGCTGCACCCCACCCCGAAGAGCCGCGAGGGCCTGTCCGAGGGGGACCTCCGCGCGTACTCCCCGGAGCTGCGCGGCTCCTTCCCGCTGCACTGGCTGGCCGTGCACCGCTCCGTACTGGCCGCGGACTCGGCGTGGACCGCGCGCGGCCGCGCCGTACCGTCCGACCGGCTCGCCGCCGATCTCGCCGGCGACGGCCTCGAACCGCCCGCCGACACCGCTCTGTTGCCGCTGCACCCCTGGCAGGCCCGTGAGGTACGGCACCGCCCCGATGTGGCCGCGCTCCTGGACGCCGGGCTGCTGCACGACCTCGGCCCGCACGGCAAGCACTGGCACCCCACCTCCTCCGTACGGACGGTCCACTGCCCCGGCGCGGACGCCATGCTCAAGCTCTCCCTCGGGCTTCGCATCACCAACTCGCGCCGGGAGAACCTCCGCAAGGAGCTGCAGCGCGGCGTCGAGGTGCACCGCCTCCTCCGCAGCGGCCTCGCCGCACAGTGGCGCGCGGCCCACCCGGGCTTCGACATCGTCCGCGACCCGGCCTGGCTCGCCGTCACGGGCACCGACGGCGAGCCGGTCCGCGGTCTCGACGTCGTCTTCCGGCACAACCCCTTCGGGCCGGAAGACGACGCCGTGTGCGTCGCCGGTCTTACCTCGCCCCGGCCCTGGCCGGGCCACGAGGGCCTGCGCTCCCGCCTCGCCGACCTCATCGGCACGCTGACAGCGCGCACCGGCCGGCCCGCCGGAGCGGTCGCCGCCGAGTGGTTCCTGCGGTACCTCCACGCCGTCGTACGACCCGTCCTGTGGCTCGACGGCACCGCGGGCGTCGCCCTGGAGGCCCACCAGCAGAACACCCTCGTACTGATCGACGCGGACGGCTGGCCGAGCGGCGGGCGGTACCGCGACAACCAGGGCTACTACTTCCGCGAGTCCCGACGCGCGGAGCTGGACCGGCGGCTGCCCGGCATCGGCGTCGAGAGCGACACGTTCGTGCCCGACGACGTCACCGACGAGCGCTTCGCCTACTACCTCGGCATCAACAACGTCCTCGGGCTGATCGGCGCGTTCGGCGCGCAGGGGCTCGCGGACGAGGGCGTACTCCTCGCCGCCTTCCGGCGGTTCCTGACCGCCGCGGCCGCCGAGCCCGCCGCCCACCGCTCGCCGCTCCCTGAACGCCTCCTCGCCGCCCGGACCCTGCGGTGCAAGGCCAACCTCCTCACCCGGCTGCACGGCCTGGACGAGCTCGTCGGCCCGGTCGACACCCAGTCCGTCTACGTCACCCTTCCCAACCCCCTCAATCCGTGAGCCATGAGGCCACCGAACCGTGCCCCCTTGAGCCCACGAGAGGAGCACCCCGCCGTGCCCCCCACCGAGCCACCGGCCTCCCTGGCCACCGCTCCGGAGCAGGCCCCGGCCGCCGCCCCGGCCCCCTCGGCCTCGGCCCCCGAGGGGACCGATCAGGCCCTCGCCTCCGTCGACGCTCTCCGTGACACGCTCGACCTCCGGCTGCCCACCGAACTGACCGTCCTCGGGGCCGAGGACACCGTGCCCCAGCTGCGCCCCGGTGACCCGGCGGCCGGCCCGCTTCTCGACGCGCTCGCCGGATGGGGGCCCGCCGAGACGCCGGCCGGGCCGTTCCAGCTCGTACCCGTCCGGCTGGAGCGCGACCTCGCGCTGATCGCGGGCTGGATGAACGACCCGGCCGTGGCCGCGTTCTGGGAGCTGGCCGGACCGCCCGGGACCACCGAAGCGCATCTGCGGAACCAGCTCGACGGCGACGGCCGCAGTGTGCCCTGCCTGGGCGTGCTGGCCGGTGTCCCCATGAGCTACTGGGAGATTTACCGCGCCGACCTCGACCCGCTCGCCCGCTACTACCCGGCCCGTCCGCACGACACCGGCATCCACCTCCTCATCGGCGGCGTCGCCGACCGCGGCCGCGGCCTGGGCACCACCCTCCTGCGCGCCACCGCCGACCTCGTCCTGGACCACCGCCCCCAGTGCGGTCGGGTCGTCGCCGAGCCCGACCTGCGCAACACCCCCTCCATCGCCGCCTTCCTCAGCGCCGGCTTCCGCTTCGCCGCGGAGACCGACCTGCCCGACAAGCGCGCCGCCCTGATGATCCGCGACCGCGCTCTGCGCACCGTCCTGTGACCCGCCAGCGGCCCCGGACCCCGGCCCACCCCGGTCACGCCCTCCCCGTATCCCCTCCTCCTGCCCACTCCTTTCCTCTCAACAATCCGCTGCTCATTCCCTTATGCCGCTCATCCAGAGCACCAAGGAGTCAGCCTTGCCTCCCTCCGCCTCCCCCCGGCCCGCCCATACCGACGGCCCCAACGACCCGAGCGGCCCGGCCGGCCCGGGCCCCACGCCCCCCTGCGGCCCCGCCGACGCAGCCTGGCAGCGCGCCGCGCGCCGCCTCCTCGCCAAGACGCTCGCGGAGCTGGCGTACGAAGAGGTCCTCACCCCCGAGCCGGACGGCACCGCCTCCTGCGGCACCCCGCGCTACCGCCTCCCCCTCACCCCCGATGTCACCTACCGCTTCCACGCCCGCCGCGGCGCATACGGGCACTGGCGCGTCGATCCGGACTCCGTCACACCCACCGGCGACCCCCTGCACTTCCTCTTCCACGCCCACGACACCGTCCTGGGCCTGAGCGGCGACACCACCGGCCACCTGATCCGCGAGCTGACCGCGACGCTCGCCGCCGACACCCGGCTGGACACCACCGCCCTCACCGCCGCCGAGCTGGCCGATCTCGACTACGCGGCCCTCGAAGGCCACCAGACCGGCCACCCCTGGCTGATCGCCAACAAAGGGCGGCTGGGCTTCTCCGCCGCCGACGCCGAGCGCTGGGCCCCCGAAGCCCGCACCCCCTGCCGCCTGCCGTGGATCGCCGCCCACCGCGACCTGGCGCGCTACCGCGGTACCGGCCCGCTGGCCACCCCCGACCGCCTCTACTCCGAAGAACTCACCCCCGAACTCCGCGACACCTTCGCCCGCACCCTCACCGACCAGGGCCTCGACCCCGCCGACTACCTCTACCTCCCCGTCCACCCCTGGCAGTGGGACGAGACCATCGCCCCGCTCTACGCCCCCCAAATCGCCGGCAAATTCATCGTCCCACTCACCACTGACAACGACCTCCGGCTGCCGCAGCAGTCGATCCGGACCTTCCTCAACACCAGCCGCCCGCACGCCCGCACGGTCAAGCTCCCGCTGTCCGTGCTGAACACGCTCGTCTGGCGCGGCCTGCCCACCGAGCGCACCCTCGCGGCCCCCGCCGTCACCGCCTGGGTCCAGGGCCTGCGCGACGCCGACCCGTACCTCCGCGACGAGACGCGCGTGATCCTCCTCGGCGAGACCGCGTCCGTCACCGTCGAACACCCCCTGTACGACCGCATCCCCGGCGTCCCGTACCAGTACAAGGAGCTGCTCGGCTGCATCTGGCGCGAGCCGGTCGCCCCGCTGCTCGACCCGGGAGAGCGCGCCCGCACCCTCGCCTCGCTCCTGTGGACCGACCCGCACGGCCGCGCGCTGACCGCCGAGCTGGTCCACCGCTCCGGGCTCGCGCCGCACACCTGGCTGCGCCGCCTCTTCGCCGCCCTGTTGCCGCCGCTGCTGCACTTCCTCTACCAGTACGGCACCGTCTTCTCCCCGCACGGCGAGAACGCCATCGTCTGCTTCGACGCGCACGACGTGCCCACCCGCCTCGCGGTCAAGGACTTCGTGGACGATGTGAACACCACGGACGGCGCGCTGCCCGAACTGGCCGCCATGCCCGAGGACGTACGCGAGATCCTGCTCACCGAACCGCCCGCGTTCCTGACCCAGTTCATCCATTCCGGGCTGTTCGTCGGCGTGTTCCGCTATCTGGCGCCGCTGTGCGAGGAACAACTCGGCGTCCCCGAGGGCGACTTCTGGTCGCTCGTACGGGCCGAGATCCTGCGCCACCACGAGCGCTTCCCGCACCTCAAGGAGCGCCACACGATGTTCGACCTGCTCACCCCGGAGATCGAGCGCCTCTGCCTCAACCGCAACCGTCTCCACATGGACGGTTACCGTGATCGCCCGGAGCGCCCGCACGCCGCTGTGCACGGCATGATCCCGAACCCGCTGCACGCCCCCTGACGCGCCCGTGCGACCGGTCACGGACCGGCCGGGACGCGGCGGAGTGTCAGTGGGCCCGCGTAGGGTGGCAAACGCTATGACGAAGCCCTCCCTCCCCGAACTGCTCCATGCCGCCGTCACCGCCGTCGGCGGCACCGAGCGCCCCGGCCAGGTCGCCATGGCCGAGGCGGTCGCCGAGGCCGTCGACGACGGCACCCACCTGCTCGCCCAGGCCGGCACCGGCACCGGAAAGTCGATCGGCTATCTGGTCCCGGCGCTGGCGCACGGCGAGCGGACGGTGATCGCGACGGCCACCCTGGCGCTGCAGCGTCAGCTGGTCGAGCGGGACCTGCCGCGTACGGTCGAGTCGCTGCATCCGCTGCTCCGCCGCCGGCCGCAGTTCGCCACGCTCAAGGGCCGGTCGAACTATCTCTGCCTGCACCGCCTCCATGAGGGCGTGCCGCAGGAAGAGGAGGAGGGCCTGTTCGACCCCTTCGAGCAGGCCACGGCGACGAGCAAGCTCGGCAAGGACCTGCTGCGGCTGCGGGACTGGGCGGACGAGACGGAGACGGGCGACCGGGACGCGCTGACGCCGGGCGTCTCCGACCGGGCGTGGGGCCAGGTCTCGGTGTCCTCCCGGGAGTGCCTGGGCGCATCGAAGTGCGCGTACGGCGCGGAGTGCTTCGCGGAAGCCGCCCGCGAGCGGGCCAAGCTCGCCGACGTGGTCGTCACGAACCACGCGCTGCTCGCGATCGACGCCATCGAGGGCGCGCCGGTCCTGCCGCAGCACGAAGTGCTGATCATCGACGAGGCGCACGAGCTGGTCTCCCGGGTCACCGGCGTGGCCACGGGTGAGCTCACTCCGGGCCAGGTCAACCGTGCGGTGCGGCGCGCCGCCAAGCTGGTCAACGAGAAGGCCGCCGATCAGCTGCAGACCGCCTCCGAGACCTTCGAGCGGCTGATGGAGCTGGCGCTGCCGGGCCGCCTGGAGGAGATCCCGGAGGACCTGGGGTACTGCCTGATGGCGCTGCGCGACGCCGCCCGTACGGTGATCTCCGCGCTCGGTTCGACCCGCGACAAGTCCGTCCAGGACGAGGACGCCGTACGCAAGCAGGCGCTGGCCTCCGTGGAGAACGTGCACGCGGTCGCCGAGCGGATCGCGAACGGCTCCGAGTACGACGTGGTCTGGTACGAGCGCCACGACCGCTTCGGCGCCTCGCTGCGCGTCGCCCCGCTGTCGGTGTCCGGGCTGCTGCGCGAGAAGCTCTTCGAGGACCGCTCGGTCGTGCTGACCTCCGCGACCCTCAAGCTCGGCGGCGACTTCAACGGGGTGGCGGCCTCGCTGGGCCTGGCCCCCGAGGGCACGCAGGGCGAGGACGTGCCCCCGTGGAAGGGCCTGGACGTCGGCTCGCCGTTCGATTACGCGAAGCAGGGCATTCTGTACGTCGCCAAGCATCTGAACCAGCCGGGGCGCGAGGGCACCCGTACGGACATGCTGGACGAGCTGGCGGAGCTAGTGGAGGCGGCCGGCGGGCGCACGCTGGGGCTGTTCTCCTCGATGCGCGCCGCGCAGGCGGCCGCGGAGGAGCTGCGCGGCCGGCTGGACGTGCCCATCCTGCTGCAGGGCGAGGAGACGCTCGGCGAGCTGATCCGGGCCTTCGCGGCGGATCCGCGTACGTGCCTGTTCGGGACGCTCTCGCTGTGGCAGGGCGTGGATGTGCCGGGGGCGAGCTGCCAGCTGGTGGTGATGGACCGGGTGCCGTTCCCGCGCCCCGACGACCCGCTGATGAGCGCCCGCCAGAAGGCCGTGGAGGAGGCCGGCGGCAATGGCTTCATGGCGGTCGCGGCGACGCACGCGGCGCTGCTGATGGCCCAGGGCGCGGGCCGCCTGGTCCGGGCCTCCGGGGACCGCGGCGTGGTCGCCTGCCTGGACCCCCGGGTCGAGCGGGCGCGGTACGGCTCGTTCCTGCGCGCCTCGATGCCCGGCTTCTGGTACACCACCGACCGCAATCAGGTCCGTCGCTCGCTGGCGGCGATCGACGCGGCCGCTCAGGCGGCCGAGAAGGCTGCTGAGGAGCCCGAGACGGCGGACGCGCAGTAGTACCGCCAGGGCCCCCGCGGCGGGCCGCTACGGACCCGCACACGTGCGCGGGCCTCGTACGCCGATCGGCATACGAGGCCCGTAGCGTTTGACCGCGGTCGTCTCCTCGGGAGCGGTGGCTCCGTGCGGGTCGGCGCCGGGTCGGCCGTGGCACTCAGACCCGGCGGAGCACCGCCACCACCTTGCCGAGGATGGTCGCCTCGTCGCCGGGGATGGGCTGGTACGCGGCGTTGTGCGGGAGCAGCCAGACGTGGCCGTCCTCGCGCTTGAAGCGCTTCACCGTGGCCTCGCCGTCGAGCATCGCGGCGACGATGTCGCCGTTCTCCGCGACCGGCTGGCGGCGGACCGTGACCCAGTCGCCGTCGCAGATCGCGGCCTCGACCATGGAGTCACCGACGACCTTCAGCACGAACAGCTCGCCGTCACCCACCAGCTGCCGGGGCAGCGGGAAGACGTCCTCGACGGACTCCTCCGCGAGGATCGGGCCACCGGCGGCGATCCGGCCCACCAGCGGGACGTACGACGCCGCGGGCTTGCCCGTGGTGTCGGCGGGGGCAGAGGCGGGCTGGTCGGAGCCGCGGACCTCGTACGCGCGCGGGCGGTGCGGGTCGCGGCGCAGGAAGCCCTTGCGCTCCAGCGCCATCAGCTGATGTGCCACCGACGACGTGCTCGACAGGCCCACCGCCTGGCCGATCTCGCGCATGGACGGGGGGTACCCGCGTCGTTGGACGGAGTCCCGGATGACCTCGATGACCCGTCGCTGCCGGTCGGTGAGGCCCGAGCTGTCCGCGCGGATTCCAGGAGGGCGCCCGGGCAGCGAGCGCGCCGGCTTCTGGCCCTCCGGGCTCACCGTGGCGTCGTCCATCGGCGGTTTCTGGGTCGGCTCGAAACGGCCCTGGGAGTGGCTCTGTGCGGCAATGATCGCGCTGTCTGCGGTGGTGGTCACGTCGGCTGCCCCTCTCGGAATGTTCTCCCTAGTTAGCCAACGGTAGTTGCTTTCGAAAGGTTGCGCCAAACACACGTTCGAGTGAAAATCCGCGGATTAGCTGACCTGATCAGGGCATCGGGTGTATGGCCACGAGCGACCAAAAGGCGATAACGGGCATTACGGTGCCGTTCCCGCCGGCAATTTCCGGCGCCGGGTCCACGTTCTGCCGCGTTTCCGCGACGATCATGGCGGGCCCGTCGTGACCTGCCCAAGTCTGTCATTGCCGCCCCGCCGCAGCGGTCACCGGGGGGCCTCACGTAGTCTCGTGGCTGCCGCGCCGCCGCGACACGCGGTACGTGCATTTTCTCGCCCGGCACCACATGTAGTGCTTGGATGGGCGACAGCCACCAGACGTTGTGGTCCATGGTCTTCTTCGGCCCGTGGATCGCCTATGCTTGTGGTCGCTCCGGAGGCCCCGTTCGGGCCCTGTCCGGGCTATCAGCCGTACGCCGGATCGGGTTGGCGTACGTCCGTTTTCGAGGGTGAGGAGGGCAAGCCATGCACTGCCCCTTCTGCAGGCACCCCGACAGCCGGGTGGTGGACAGCCGCACCACCGACGACGGCACCTCGATCCGCCGCCGCCGGCAGTGCCCCGACTGCTCCCGGCGGTTCACGACGATCGAGACGGCGTCACTCACGGTGATCAAGCGGAGCGGGGTCACCGAGCCCTTCAGCCGTGACAAGGTCATCGCCGGCGTGCGCAAGGCGTGCCAGGGCCGGCCGGTCACCGAGGACGCGCTCGCCAAGCTCGGCCAGCGGGTCGAGGAGGCGGTCCGCGCGACCGGCAGCGCCGAGCTGTCCACGCATGACGTCGGGCTCGCCATACTGGGCCCGCTCCAGGAGCTGGACCTCGTGGCGTACCTGCGCTTCGCGAGCGTGTACCGGGCGTTCGACTCGCTCGAAGATTTTGAGGCGGCCATCGCGGAGCTGCGTGAGCAGCGGCCGCCCTCGCATCACTGCGGGAACTGCGGGGAGGCCGAGAATTCGGCGGTCCCCGTGCCCGCCCCCGCCGCCGACTGAGCTCGGCGCGCGACCAGACCTCGCCGGAGCTGAGCAGGAGCCCCGGCGCAGCAAGACATACACCGTGCCACGGGAAGAAGTGCGCACATCAGGGCGTTTACGCCCGTACAGGGAGGCGGCATGACAGAGACGACGAGCGGCCCGGCGCGAGGCTCCCGAAAGGGCAGCAAGGCGAGCAAGGGTCTGCGTATCGAGCGCATCCACACCACCCCCGGCGTGCATCCGTACGACGAGGTGGCGTGGGAGAGCCGTGACGTCGTCATGACCAATTGGCGCGACGGCTCGGTCAATTTCGAGCAGCGTGGCGTCGAGTTCCCCGACTTCTGGTCGGTGAACGCGGTCAACATCGTCACAAGCAAGTACTTCCGTGGCGCGGTCGGCTCCCCGGAGCGCGAGAAGAGCCTCAAGCAGCTCATCGACCGTGTGGTGAAGACGTACCGCAAGTCCGGTGAGGAGAACGGTTACTTCGCCTCCCCGGCCGACGCGGAGATCTTCGAGCACGAGCTGGCGTACGCGCTGCTCCACCAGGTCTTCAGCTTCAACTCGCCGGTCTGGTTCAACGTCGGCACCAAGCAGCCGCAGCAGGTCAGCGCCTGCTTCATCCTCTCCGTCGACGACTCCATGGAGTCGATCCTCGACTGGTACAAGGAAGAGGGGATGATCTTCAAGGGCGGCTCCGGCGCCGGCCTGAACCTCTCCCGCATCCGCTCCTCCAAGGAGCTGCTCTCCTCCGGCGGCAACGCCTCCGGCCCGGTCTCCTTCATGCGCGGCGCCGACGCGTCCGCCGGCACCATCAAGTCGGGCGGCGCCACCCGCCGCGCCGCCAAGATGGTCGTCCTGGACGTGGACCACCCGGACGTCGAGGCGTTCATCGAGACCAAGGTCTCCGAGGAGGAGAAGATCCGCGCGCTGCGCGACGCGGGCTTCGACATGGACCTGGGCGGCGACGACATCGCCTCCGTCCAGTACCAGAACGCCAACAACTCGGTCCGCGTGAACGACGAGTTCATGAAGGCCGTGGAGACCGGTTCGAAGTTCGGCCTGCGCGGCCGGCTGAACGGCGAGGTCATCGAGGAGGTCGACGCCAAGGGCCTGTTCCGCAAGATGGCCGAGGCCGCCTGGGCCTGCGCCGACCCCGGCATCCAGTACGACGACACCATCAACCACTGGCACACCTCGCCGGAGTCGGGCCGGATCACCGCCTCGAACCCGTGCAGCGAGTACATGCACCTGGACAACTCCTCGTGCAACCTCGCCTCGCTCAACCTCATGAAGTTCCTGCGCGACGACGACAAGGGCAACCAGTCGTTCGACGCGGAGCGCTTCGCCAAGGTCGTCGAGCTGGTCATCACCGCGATGGACATCTCCATCTGCTTCGCGGACTTCCCGACCGAGAAGATCGGTGAGACCACCCGCGCCTTCCGTCAGCTGGGCATCGGTTACGCCAACCTCGGCGCCCTGCTCATGGCCACGGGTCACGCGTACGACTCCGACGGCGGCCGCGCGCTCGCCGGTGCCATCACCTCCCTGATGACCGGTACCTCGTACAAGCGCTCCGCCGAGCTGGCCGCGGTCGTCGGCCCGTACGACGGTTACGCCCGCAACGCCGACGCCCACAAGCGCGTCATGAAGCAGCACGCGGACGCCAACGGTGCCGCCACGCGCATGGACGACCTGGACACCCCGGTGTGGGCCGCGGCCACCGAGGCGTGGCAGGACGTCGTCCGCCTCGGCGAGAAGAACGGCTTCCGCAACGCGCAGGCCTCCGTGCTGGCCCCCACCGGCACCATCGGCCTGATGATGGACTGCGACACCACGGGCGTCGAGCCGGACCTGGCCCTGGTCAAGTTCAAGAAGCTCGTCGGCGGCGGCTCGATGCAGATCGTGAACAACACGGTCCCGAAGGCCCTGAAGCGCCTGGGCTACCAGCCCGAGCAGGTCGAGGCGATCGTCGCCCACATCGCCGAGCACGGCAACGTGGTCGACGCGCCGGCCCTGAAGGCCGAGCACTACGAGGTCTTCGACTGCGCCATGGGCGAGCGCTCCATCTCCCCGATGGGTCACGTCCGCATGATGGCCGCGGCGCAGCCCTTCCTCTCCGGCGCGATCTCCAAGACGGTCAACGTCCCGGAGAGCGCCACGGTCGAGGAGATCGAGGACGTCTACTTCCAGGGCTGGAAGCTCGGCCTGAAGGCGCTCGCGATCTACCGCGACAACTGCAAGGTCGGCCAGCCGCTCTCCGCCAAGAAGAAGGAGGAGGAGAAGAAGGCTGAGCCGGTCGCCGAGAAGAAGGTCGTCGAGTACCGCCCGGTCCGCAAGCGTCTCCCGAAGGGCCGTCCCGGTATCACCACCTCCTTCACCGTCGGCGGCGCCGAGGGTTACATGACCGCGAACTCCTACCCGGACGACGGTCTGGGCGAGGTGTTCCTGAAGATGTCCAAGCAGGGCTCGACCCTCGCGGGCATGATGGACGCCTTCTCCATCGCGGTCTCGGTCGGCCTCCAGTACGGCGTGCCGCTGGAGACCTACGTCTCGAAGTTCACCAACATGCGCTTCGAGCCGGCCGGTATGACGGACGACCCGGACGTGCGGATGGCGCAGTCGATCGTCGACTACATCTTCCGCCGCCTGGCGCTGGACTTCCTGCCCTTCGAGACCCGCTCGGCGCTCGGCATCCACTCCGTCGAGGAGCGCCAGCGTCACCTGGAGACCGGTTCGTACGAGCCGGCCGAGGACGAGGTCGACATCCAGGGCCTGGCCCAGTCGGCCCCGCTGACCCCGGCGACCCAGAACTCCGCGCCGGCCTCCACTCAGGAGGTCGTCGAGGAGACCGCGGCGCCGGCCCCGAAGCAGGCGCACACCAACGCGGAGCTGGTCGAGATGCAGCTCGGCATCAACGCCGACGCCCCGCTGTGCTTCTCCTGCGGTACGAAGATGCAGCGCGCCGGCAGCTGCTACCTCTGCGAGGGCTGCGGCTCCACCAGCGGCTGCAGCTGACAGTGCGCCCCTCGGGGCGTGAATGAGCCGCTCAGGGCGGTGGAGGCGGGATCCGCCTCCACCGCCCTCGGTGTTGACTGCGGGCCTCGCGCCCGGGGGAGTCCGGTCTCGCGCCGCGTCCGTGTCGTGGCTGTCAGCCGGCGGCGGGTCGTCGCCCCATCCACGAGGCGAAGTCGTCGGCGTCGCCGTCGAATCCGCGGACGCCGCTGATGAACTGCCACTTCCCGTCACCGTCCCGGACGAACTCCGCGACCACCGCGGCCGTGGCGTCGGGGATACGGGAGAAGTCGTCCCTCGCCAGCTCGTCGTAGCCTTCGACGACGCGGACCAGCGTCTGCGGTATGTCGCCGAAGGTCCGCCGCCCGCCTCGCTGTTGGATGACGACGCCCACCACTACGCGTCCGTACCTCTCCGCCAGCCGCGAGAACTCCAGCGTCATCACCTCGTCGTCGCCGAATCCCTGGCCGGTCTTGCTGTCCCGCTTCAAGGTGATGGTGCCGTCGGGGGAGCGGCTGTCGAAGTGCACCTGGTACGCGGGCTCGCCGTACAGCGCGTCCGTGGTGTACGGCGCGGCGATGATGTCGAGGTCGTTGGCGGGCTCGCCCTGGGGGCTCGGTTCCCATTTCAGCGTGACCTCGGCCTTGTCGATCCCCTTGTTGAGACTGCTCACCAGACTTCCCTTCTTCGGCCCCGGAGCACCGTGGCCGGGCGCTTCCCGTGAATCACCATGCTGCCACGAGGGTGTGACATGCGGTGTCTGCCCGCCCTCATCCGCCGTATACGGCACATGAGTTGAAGTGTGCGTACTGTGACGCGCAGTGACGCGAGGGACGCCAGGGGCCGTACGATGGCGCGGTGCTGGTCAAATGGATTCGCTGCACTGTTGTGGACCGCGGGGGGTTCGAACGGGGGCAGCGCAAATGGGCGGGGCTGCCCGGGGAGCCGGGCTTCCGGGGGCAGGGCGGCGGCTGGAGCCGCACCCGCCCCGGCGTCGCGCATCTCGTGGCCTTCTGGGAGAGCAGGGCGTTCTACGACTCGTTCATGGCGAGATCGCACGACCGCCTGGCCGCCGCGCAGATCGGCACGTACAAGAACGGTCAGACCCGCCTCTTCGAACACGAGCTGGACGTGAAGGTCGGCTTCCGTCCCGTCTTCGAGGACGCCGATGTGCTGCGGCTGGCGTACTGCCAGGTCAAGGCGGACCGGGTCGACCATTACAAGCTGATGCAGGAGAAGATCTGGAACCCCGCGATGGCGGGCTCCCCCGGGATGCTGCGCGGCATGCTGGGGCGCGCCCCGGGGGAGGAGTTCCTGGTCCTCTCGATGTGGCAGTCGGCGGCCGAACGCGGCAAGTACCGCCCGGAACGCCTCGAACGCCTGGCCCTACGGGCGCAGACGGCGGCGGACATCATGGGCGTCACGGGCGACGTGGTCGAGCTGGAGCCTTCGTGGACGGTGTGACCTTCGTGGCCGGCCGACATCCTTCGCGTTCAGGCGTCCCTCCTGAACGTTCCCGCGTGTGCTGCTGCCAGAGCGACGGCGACGGCCTGGTCGGCGGCCCGCTCGTCCAGGCCCTCGCGGGTGATGAACAGGCGGAAAAACAGTGGGGCCGCTGCCGCGCGTACCAGTGCTCCGCCGTCGACGGCCGACCGCGGGCCGGGCAGCTCGCCGCGTTCGACGGCGCGGTCCACGATCACCTCGCAGTGCGTGAACCGTTCGGCGTAGAACGCGCGCAGCGCCTGCGCGGCCGGCTCGGACTGGAAGGCGGCGGCGATCACCGCCGAGCTGGGCGCGGCGGTCGCCGGGTCGGCGAAGGAGTGCACGACCTCCAGCGCGAGCGCGTGCAGGTCGCCGTGGAGCGAACCGGTGTCGGGCGGTGTCCAGCTGTCCTCGCCGGCCAGGTCGAGGATGTCGGCGACCAGCCCGTCGACACCGCCCCAGCGGCGGTAGAGCGTCGTCTTGTGCACGCCGGAGTGCTCGGCGACGTACTCGACGGTCAGGCCGGAGTAGCCGTGCTCGATGAGGCCGGCCAGGACGGCGTCGTGGACGGCCGCCCGCGTGCGTGCGGTACGGCCGCCGGGCCGGAGGGTGCCCGGGCGGGCGGCGCCGGTTCCGCCTGCGGCCTGCACGGTCTGCTCGTTGTCCACAGGTAAAAGCAACTCCATTGCGTTAGGTGCTGGATCGTGTCATCATCGTCAGCGTAACGCTACAACCGTCGCGTTTTGGTTCGGTCGGCTGCCGGTGCGGCCGCGGGGGAGGTCACCAGTGTTCACTCAGGTCTTCGGGTCCGGTGTCCGGGAGCGCCCCGGGCGTGGGGCGGCACCTCGTTCTAGGCTGGCGGCATGGCACGCCCCCGACGCATCGTCCTCATCAGACACGGAGAGTCCGACGGAAATATCGATGACACGGTGTACGAGCGGGAGCCGGACCACGCCCTGAGTCTGACGGAGCGCGGCGTCAAGCAGGCCGAGGAGGCCGGTGTACAGCTGCGGACGATGTTCGGGGACGAGCGAATATCCGCGTACGTCTCTCCGTACCGCCGCACGCACCAGACGTTCCAGGCGCTCGGTCTGGACAGGGAGCGGGTCCGGGTCCGCGAGGAGCCGCGGCTGCGCGAGCAGGACTGGGGGAACTGGCAGGACCGGGACGACGTACGGCTCCAGAAGGCGTACCGCGACGCCTACGGCCACTTCTTCTACCGCTTCGCCCAGGGGGAGTCGGGTGCGGACGTCTACGACCGGGTGGGCGCGTTCCTGGAGAGCCTGTGGCGCAGCTTCGAGGCCCCCGATCATCCGCCGAACGTACTGATCGTCACGCACGGGCTGACCATGCGCTTGTTCTGTATGAGGTGGTTCCACTGGACCGTCGCCGAATTTGAATCGCTGTCCAATCCCCACAACGCCGATCACCGTACTCTGCTGCTCGGTCCGGACGGGCGGTACCGCCTTGACCGGCCGTTCGAGAGCTGGTGTACACCGCAGTCCTACGGGGTCACCGGCTAAAGTGCAGATGATGACCGCCGATCACCGTGACAGTGACGCACAGCGCTTCGCGCGGGCCCTGGAGAGCCTGCGGGGGCTCGCCGTGGGCGACGCCCTGGGGTCCCAGTTCTTCGTGCCCGCCCATTACCCCGCGCTGAAGAGCCGCGTCCTGCCGCCGGCGCCCTGGCGGTGGACCGATGACACCGAGATGGCCGCCTCCGTGCTGGCCGTACTGACCGAGTACGGCCGCATCGACCAGGACGCGCTCGCCCGCTCCTTCGCGGAGCACCACGACGTCGACCGCGCCTACGGTCCCGCCGTGGACCGCCTGCTCCGGCAGGTGCGGGAGGGGCGGGACTGGCGCGAACTGGCCTCGGCGCTCTTCAAGGGGCACGGGTCGTGGGGCAACGGTGCCGCCATGCGCATCGCCCCGCTGGGTGCCTGGTACGCCGACGACCCCGAGCAGGCCACGCACCAGGCGGAGATCTCGGCGTACGTCACGCACCAGCACCGTGAGGCGGTCGTCGGGGCGATGGCGGTGGCTGCCGCCGCCGCGCTCGTCGCCGCACCGGGCCGCGTCACCGGTCCGGAAGCGCTGCTGGACGCCGTCATGGAGCTCATCCCGCGCAGCGCGGTCCAGGCGGGGCTGCGCCGCGCCCGCGACATGCTCGACTACGCCGACGCGAGCACGGTCGCGGCGGTGCTCGGCTGCGGCCGTCGGACCACCGCGCACGACACCGTGCCGTTCACGCTGTGGGCCGCCGCCCGCAACCTCGGCAATTACGAGCAGGCGTTCTGGACCACCGCCCGGGCGGGTGGTGACGTGGACACCACGTGCGCGATCGTCGGCGCCATCGTCGCGGCCGGCCCGGAGGGCGCACCGCCGGAGGAGTGGCTGGCGGGCACGGAGGACCTCCCGTCCTGGATGCCGAACGGCGTGGGCTGAGGTCCGTAGGGGGCGCCTGGCGCGTACGGCGTGCCCAGGGCTCCTCGGGCTGGGCGATGGGCGGCGTAGCCTTGATATCGGGCCCCGCGGGGCGCTGCTGGGGCCTTGGGCAATTCGGTCGCTCGGTGAAGGTCGGGAGCATGCGTACCACCCACTCTCGGGGAGCCGGGTACAGAGGGCCCGCAAGCCCCTTGTCGGATGGCGGTGCTCCGGACCGTGTTTCGCGCCCCGGTTCCCGGGGTGACAACACCGGCTGTGGGGGACGAATCGAGCGTGGGGGACCCGCGGTGCGAGGCCGGGAGGGGCGGGGGCGTACTCTGTCTGGCGCCATGCCCTACGAGCCCCCTACTCATACCGTCGAGCGATCGCTGCGCGCCACGACGGGCGCCAAGATCATCGCAGGAGTGGACGAGGTCGGGCGCGGAGCCTGGGCCGGCCCGGTGAGCGTCTGCGCCGCCGTGACCGGACTGCGCCGCCCGCCCGCCGGACTCACCGACTCCAAGCTGCTGACCCCCAAGCGCCGCGACGAACTCGCCGCCGTGCTCAGCGACTGGGTCACCTGTCACGCCCTCGGCCACGCCAGCCCCGAGGAGATCGACGAACTGGGCATGACCGCCGCTCTCCGGCTGGCCGCCGTCCGCGCGCTGGAAGCCCTTCCGGTCCGGCCCGACGCGGTCATCCTCGACGGCAAGCACGACTACCTCGGTGCCCCTTGGAGGGTCCGTACGGTCATCAAGGGCGACCAGTCCTGTGTCGCCGTCGCCGCCGCCTCGGTGATAGCGAAGGTGCGGCGCGACGCGATGATGGCCGAACTGGGCCTGGAACACGAGCACTTCGGCTTCGCGGACAATGCCGGCTACCCCTCGCCGGTGCACCGCGCGGCCCTGGAGGAGTGGGGCCCGACCCCGTACCACCGGCTGTCGTGGTCCTACATGGACGCGCTGCCGCGCTGGCAGCACCTGAAGAAGGTGCGCCTCACCCCAGAATCAGCCGCTCTGGAGGCCGGTGGCCAACTCGGCTTCGACTTCTGAGCGGTACGGATGTGAATCCGGTACCCGCTGACATGTCCCGTACCTACGTTTGATAGACATCACTTCATGCCTCTCATCCCCGAGGAGCCTCAGATTCACGAGAGTGTCCCGGGTCCCCGCGCAACTCCGGCCGCCGGCCGCACCGCGCCGACCCCCCGTCCCGTACCTGGTCCCGGTCCCCGCCCCGCGCCTCCGCGCGGCGCCCCCGCGTCCAGCGCCCGTCCCGGCAAGCCCGGTCCGTCCCGCGGTCCGGCTCCCACGCCGCCCGCGCAGCGCACGGCTCCCAAGCCGTCCGCGGCGGCCGGTGCCGGCACCGCCCCCGCCGCTGCCTCCGGAGCGCAGCTGCAGCTGATCCCCGCGCCGGCCGACGGTGCCGTGGACGCCGCCGACGAGGCGGTCGACCTGCTGCTGGACTCCGGACGCGCCCCGAGCGAGGTGCTCGTCCTGACCACCGGCGACCCGCACCCGTGGGCCACGCACGAGCTGTCCTTCGGCGAGGCGTCCTACTGGGCGCAGCACGACGCCGCTGACGACGTGTTCTACGCGGACGCCGTCGCCGAGCGCGCCAAGGGCCGCCCCGTGGTGGTCGTCGCGGTCAACGGCGGCTCGGACGAGACCGTCGCCAAGGCCCTGCCCGCCGCCATGGCCCGGGCCGGCGCCCTGCTGATCGTCTGCGGCGATCCCCAGCGGATCAACGCCCTCATCGGGGCGTCGGCGTAAGCGAGCCGGCTCGGAGGGGCCCGGACCGGCCATGACGGCCGCCGGGCTCGCTCCGTACGGCCGGACTCGCCCGTTACCGCTGGGCTCGCTCCGTACCGCCCGCCTCTCGCGGCGTTGCGATCAGCGGGCCGCAGTACGTCGGCGGGCCTCCGGTGCGCCGCCGCCCGTGCGCCGCGGCGGTCCCGCGGCCATGCCGCCGTCGTGCCGCTCGCGGGTCGCGTCCGACAGCTGAGGACGTTCCGGCCGTGCGCCGGTGTACGGCCGGCGCCCGCCGCGGCCTTCCCCGAGCACCTGCCAGCCGTCGCGCGTCAGCGTGATGTACGCGCCGCAGCGCAGCCCGTGCAAGGTGCAGGCGTCGCGCAGCCCCCACATCCACGCGCCGTCCGCCTCCGTCCACAGCGGCCCGCCGTCGCGGCAGTACAGCAGCACGGCCGTCCGCACCGGTGCGCGCAGCCGCAGATCGTGCGGGACCACCCGGCGCAACTGCGAAAGCAGTGCGTTGCGGAAGTCCCAGCCGTCGGGCGCGTCCGTACGCAGTACGAAGGACGCGCTGGCGGTCACCCGTTCCTCCGGATCGAGCACTGCGACCACGGCGGTGGACGGGCCGGGCAGATGCCGGTCGTGCAGGCCGGTGACGACCTCACGAGGGTTGCGCAGCAGGGGAATTCCCGCCGAGGCCCACTCGGAGGGCTCCAGCATCCGGCCCAGCCTGGCGGCCGACGCGGTGGCGGAGGGCTGGGTCGTGGTCAGGGGCGGAGCGATGCCGAAGGTCACGGTCCTCCCTTCGTCGACGCGACGGAAGCCGGGGCGGCCGGGCGCAGCGTCGCACCAGGACACACCCCTGCTGAGCCGCGGACGGCTGGAATGGGGAAGCACTACGATTCTCGCGGTCGTACACGCTTGCGGCAATGAGCAATTCGCCGCAGCGTTCCGGAATCGATGGGTGCGTCTTCCTTTTTCCTTCCCGCTCAACCGCCCGCCGAAGCGCGTCCCGCCGCACGGTTCCGCCCCGCACGGCGCGGACCAGCGGAAACACCGCTCCCGCAGAGCCCTGCCCGGCGCGCCCCGCCCGCCGCGCCCCGACTCCGGGCGTCGCACAGCCCGTTGAGCCCCCCCGAGCCCGCCGGGCCGCCCGCTCCCGCCCCGTGATCAGCTCTGTACAGCCAGCACCAGCGGCAGCACACCCCCCGCCCCCGCCCGGCGGAGCAGTCGCGCAGCGACCGCGAGCGTCCAGCCGGTCTCGGTCGCATCGTCCACCAGGAGGACCGGGCCGTCCGCGGCGCGCAACGCCTCGGCCAGCTGCGGCGGCACCGTCAGCGCCCCGTCGAGGGCGCGCAGCCGCTGCGCACTGTTGGAGCGCGGCAGCTGCGTCCCGTCAGCGTCCGCCGCGTACGCGATCGACCCCAGCAGCGGCATCCTGCCGATCTCGGCGACCCGGGCACCGAGGGACTGGACCAGCTGGGGGCGGGTGTGGGACGCCATGGTGACGACGCCCACCGGCCGGGCGGGCGCCTCCGGATCGCCGCTCGCCCAGCCGCCCGGCCCCTTCGCCCAGTCGGCCAGCACCCCGACCACGGCGTCGAGCACGTCGGCCGGCACCGGACCGTCCGGGGCCTGCGGCGTCAGGAGCGGGCGCAGCCGATTGCCCCAGCCGATGTCCGAGAGCCGGCCGAGGGCCCGCCCCGCACCGGCCTGCTCGCCCACCGGGATGCGTCCCTTGAGATCGACCCCGATGGCAGGCAGCCCCGTCGGCCACATCCGGCGCGGCTCCACGACGACGCCCGCGCGGTCCAGCTCACCGCGCGCCGCGTCCAGCGCGGCGGGGGAGACCTCGGCGGTGAAGCGCGCCCCCGCGCAGTTGTCGCAGCGGCCGCACGGCGCCGCGCCCTCGTCGTCCAGCTGCCGCTGCAGGAACTCCATCCGGCAGCCGTCCGTCGTGGCGTACTCGCGCATCGCCTGCTGCTCGGCCTCGCGCTGCTTCGCCACCCAGGCGTACCGCTCCGCGTCGTACGTCCACGGCTGCCCCGTGGCGGTCCAGCCGCCCTTCACCCGCCGGACCGCGCCGTCCACGTCCAGGACCTTGAGCATCGTCTCCAGGCGGGAGCGGCGCAGCTCCACGAGCGGCTCCAGCGCGGGCAGCGAAAGCGGCCGCTCCGCACCGGCGAGCACGTCGATCGTCCGTCGCACGAGCTCCTCGGGCGGGAAGGCGATGGAGGCGAAGTACGCCCAGATCGCTTCATCCTCCCGGCCGGGCAGCAGCAGGACCTCGGCGTGCTCCACTCCGCGGCCGGCGCGGCCCACCTGCTGGTAGTAGGCGATGGACGAGGAGGGCGAGCCGAGATGGACGACGAAGCCGAGGTCGGGCTTGTCGAAGCCCATGCCGAGCGCGGAGGTGGCGACCAGCGCCTTGACGCGGTTGCCGAGCAGGTCCTCCTCGGCCTGCTGGCGGTCGGCGTTCTCGGTCTTGCCGGTGTACGAGGCGACCGTGTGCCCGCACTGCCGCAGGAAGGCCGTGACCTCCTCGGCGGCGGCCACCGTGAGGGTGTAGATGATCCCGGAGCCCGGCAGATCGTTCAGATGCTCGGCGAGCCACGCCATGCGGTGGGCCGCGTCGGGCAGCCGGAGCACGCCGAGGCTCAGGCTCTCCCGGTCCAGCGGGCCGCGCAGCACCAGGGCGTCCGAGCTGCCGCCCGTGCCGAGCTGCTCGGCCACGTCGGCCGTCACCCGGGCGTTGGCCGTCGCCGTCGTGGCCAGTACGGGCACGCCCGGCGGCAGGTCGGCGAGCATCGTGCGCAGCCGGCGGTAGTCGGGCCGGAAGTCGTGGCCCCAGTCCGAGATGCAGTGTGCCTCGTCCACCACCAGCAGGCCGGTCGCCGCGGCGAGCTTGGGCAGCACCTGGTCGCGGAAGTCCGGGTTGTTCAGCCGCTCGGGGCTGACCAGCAGTACGTCCACCTCGCCGGCCGCCACCTCGGCCTGGACGGTGTCCCACTCCTCGGTGTTGGAGGAATTGATCGTGCGCGCGCGGATGCCCGCCCGCGCTGCCGCCTCGACCTGGTTCCGCATCAGTGCCAGCAGCGGCGAGACGATCACCGTCGGGCCGCTGCCGCGCTGCCGCAGCAGGGCGGTCGCGACGAAGTACACGGCCGACTTGCCCCAGCCCGTGCGCTGCACCACCAGCGCCCGGCGGTGCTCGGCGACCAGCGCCTCGATTGCCCGCCACTGGTCCTCGCGCAGCCGGGCCGCGCCCGCCGGGGCGCCGACGAGGCGGGCCAGCACCGCGTCGGCCGCCTGCCGCAGGGTTCCGTCGTTCGTGTCGTCCATGCGTCCATGCAAGCGCATACCACTGACAACGGGCGAACCGGCGGCCGGTGCGGTGTTCACGACGCGGGGTCACCTGCCGGCCCGCCCGGCGCCAGCATCGCGTTGGCCTCGGCATACGGGACGGCGTCCGCCCCGAAGCCGAAGGTGCCCTGATCACGGATTTCCTGGGCCGCGCGGACGACGGCGCCGAGCGAGGCCCGGGAGAGCGCCGAGCCGACGCTGACCCGCCGTACGCCCAGGGCGCCGAGATCGGTGACGGACAGCCGTAGCGCGGGCGAGCCCATGAGGACGTTGACGGGCGCCGAGACGGCGGAGCACACCGCGCGGATGGCGTCCGCGTCGGGCAGGGCCGGCGCGTAGAGCACGTCGGCGCCCGCGGCCTCGTACGCCTGGAGGCGGCGGATGGTGTCGTCGAGGTCGGGCCTGCCCTGGAAGAAGTTCTCCGCGCGTGCGGTCACCGTGAAGGGGAAGTCGAGCTCCTTGGCCGCGGCGACGGCCGCCGCCACGCGCTCCACTGCCTCCTCCAGCGGTCGTACGGGGTCCTCGGCCCGGCCAGTGGAGTCCTCGACCGACCCGCCGACCAGCCCCACCGCGGCGGCGCGCCGGATGGTTTCGGCGACCTCCTCCGGGCTGTCGCCGAAACCGCTCTCCAGGTCGGCGGTGACCGGCAGCGGGGTCGCGGCGGCGATCGCCGCCGCGTTGTCCAGGATCTCCGTCCGGCCGATGGGGCCGGCGCCGTCGGGCAGGCCCATGGCGTACGCCAGGCCGGCGCCGGTGGTGGCCAGCGCGGCGAACCCCATCCCGGTCAGGACGCGGGCGGTCCCCGCGTCCCACGGATTGGGCACAACGAAGGGCTGCGGGCCTTCGTGGAGCTGCTGAAACGCGACGGCACGGCGGTGCTGCGCTGCGGTGGAGCGGTTCATTCCGGGAGTCTCCTCTGTGGTGGTCGGGAGATGGGCGTGAAGCCCTCTCAAGCAAACCCAACGCGCTCATCAAGACGCGCGTTCGCGCCAGAGTCAGTGCCGCGTCTCCGCTGCCGCTGTTCCCGAATCGACCGGCGGAGCGGAATCGGCCGGAGTCGACGGCCGGGCCGCGGAGTCGGGCGACGCCTGTGGCGCGCGGACGCCGCGCCTCCGGGAGACCGCGACCCCGCCGAGGCAGATGGCGCCTCCGAGGAGGGTGAGCCAACCCGGTACCTCCCGCAGGAAGATCCAGGAAATGAGGACCACCACGGCGGGCACCGCGTAGGTCGTCGCCCCCATCTTGCCCGCGGTCGTCCGGGACAGCGCGTAGGCCCAGGTGCTGAAGGCCAGGGCGGTCGGGAAGAGCCCCAGGTAGACGACGTTGAGGGTCGCCGAGAGCGGCGCCTCGGACAGCTGCGAGACCAACTGCCCGCTGAACGGCAGGCAGGCGACCGTGCCGATGAGGCAGCCGAACGTCGTGGTCTGCATCGGGGTCGCGTACCGCAGGGCGGGTTTCTGCGACACCACTCCGGCCCCGTAGGCCACCGCCGCCAGCAGGCAGAGCAGTACGCCCCATACGGAGGACGAGCCCTCGCCGGACGTGGAGAAGCCCACCACGAGCGCGCCGACGAACGACACCGCCATGCCGAGCATCAGCAGGGGTGGGAAGCCCTCCTTGAGCAGCCAGCCGCCCAGCAGGGCAATCACCATCGGTCCGATGTTGACGACCATGGACGCGGTGCCGGCGTCGACTTTCTGCTCTCCCCAGTTCAGGGCCACCATGTAGACCCCGAACCACAGCACTCCGGATACGACAATGCCCGGCCATGCCTTACGTGGCGGTAAACCGCCCCGCTTGACCAGCAATACGCAGACCAAAGCGAGGGAACCGGTCACGAGCCGGCCGAGTGCGAGCGCTCCGGGGCTGAAGTGGTCGGCCGAGGCGCGAATGGAGACGAACGCCGAAGCCCAGAGAACAACGGTGACCGATGCCGCAATGAGCGCACTACGGTCGGTTCCGGAAGTATTTGTCGATCGAATCACGCAGGCAATGTAATCACCCGCATACCTCGTGAACAGATCGTCGCACGGTTCGTCGTCACCGCCCAACTCACCGCGAGAACAAGCTATTTGGTGAGGCATGCCGACGCTGCGCCACGGGGACTCCGGTGGGGCTGACCGCCGCCGCGGATTGTGGAAAACCTTCGTCACCCGGGAGTTATCCACAGGGGTCGCGGAGGCCGGCTCGGCCGCGGGATCTTCGAGCCATGAACCAGCACATCGAGCCGGCGAACCCGGCAGAGCACCCGTCCACCACGTCCCCGAAGACCTCCGAGACCCAGGTCACCCTGCGCAGCCCCGCCGAACTGGCGGACGCCCTCCCGTACTTGCTCGGCTTCTACCCCGACGACAGCATCGTCCTCGTCACTCTCCACGGCGAGCGGAGCCGCTTCGGCGGCCGCGTCCGGCTCGGCATCCCCGCCGACACCGACCAGTGGCCCGCCGTCGCCGACCAGCTCGCCGACTGCCTGATCACCTCGGGCCGGGAGCGCGGCACACCGCCCCGCGGCATCATCGCCTTCCTCTGCCAGGACCCCTCGGCCGCCGAGACCGGCCGGGAGGTGAAGGACCGCCTCAGGCCGCTCGCCCAGCGGCTGCGCACGGCCTGCGGCAGCCGGGACGTCCCCGTCATGGAAGCCCTCTGTCTCTCCAACGGGCGCTACTGGTCCTACGTCTGCCCGGACGAGCGCTGCTGCCCGGCCGACGGCACCCCGCTCGCCCTCCCCGGCACGTCCGTCATGGCGGCGGCCGCCGCTTACGCCGGCGTCCAGGTCCGCGGGTCGCTGAAGGAGATGGAGGCCCGGCTGGCCCCGCTCACCGGACGCCGCGCCGACGACCAGATCAAGGCCCTCGACGCGGCGGCGGCCGCCCTCGTCCCGCGCATGTTGTCCGGTCAGGACCCGCACACGGTCCGCGAGGAGACCTGCGCCCTCCTGACGCGCACGCTCCGTACCTTCCGGGACGACCCGCCCTCCGGCAGTCACCGCGCCAAGGACGCCTGCGACGACGCACTCCTCGGCAACGGCGAGGCCGCCGAGCTGATCCTCGGCCTCCAGGACCGTCTCACCCGCGACCGTGCCGCCGCGTGGCTGGAAGGACCCGACGCCGCACCGGCGCTGCGACTGTGGCGCGCGCTGGCCCGCCGCTGCCCCGGGGCGTACGAGAGCCATGCCGCCGCACCGCTCACGCTGGCCGGCTGGGTCGCCTGGGCGAGCGGTGACGCCGCGTCCGCCCGTGTGGCCCTGGGCCGCGCCCTCACCCTCGACCCCGACTACCTCTTCGCGCAGCTCCTCCACCGCGGCCTCAACGAGGGACTCGACCTGGAGAAGCTCCGCGACTGCCTCCGTTCCACACCCAACCCGGCCGAGAGCTCCGCGACCTCTACGACCTCGGAGGACGCCCACTCGGCGGATACCGCGTGTGCCCCCGCCGCCCCTGCTGAAGCGCCTCAGTTGCCTGCCGAGGCGCCCCCGCTCCCCGCCGAAGCCCCGGTAGGGACCGCCGCGAACGTCTCCCGCGCCGGCCGCGTGCCGAGCCGCCGTCCCCGTGCCGACCGGCCCGCGGGCCCCCGGGCACGCACCCGCCCGGCAGCGCGTCCGCGCACGGGGCGACCCCACCCTCGTACGGGCCCCACGGGCGGCCGCCGGGACGACCGGAGCCCCCGATGAGCCCGCACGCCCTGACATTCCGGCGTTACCTGCGCATCGGCCGCGGCGTTCCCCTAGGTGGCGCAGACCGTACGGAATCCCTTTTACGTCAGGGAGCACTCCCCATGGCAGGCATGTTCCCCACCACCCCGCCGGCCCACCCGGCCCCCGCACGGCAGCGCGCCGCGCCCTCGCCCCGGCCTTCCGGGCCGCAACCCGTCCATACGGCGCTGATCTGCGTCGCGCTGCCCGCGCTCGCGATCTCCGACACCGCCGACGGCCAGCTCACCGGCCGGGGCATGGAGGGCTTCTACCGCTCCGGCAGACGCGTGCTCGCCCGCTGCGTCCTGCGGGTGGCCGGCGCTCAGCCGCTGACCGTGCAGGCCAGGCCGCTCGCCGCCGACCGTGCCCGCTTCACCGGCACGCTCCGCACATCCCACGACCCCGGGCCCGACCCCGGCCTCCTGGTCGAGCGCCTCCGGCACGCCGACGGCACCGAACGGATCACGCTGCACAACCACACCCGTCGGGCGCTGCGTCTGCCCCTCGAAATCACCTTCGCCACCGACCTTGCCGAGCTGGGCGCCGTCGCCGGTGGACTCCCCGGGCCCGATCTGCCCGCCACCGTCCATGGCGCCGGCCTCCGTTGGGCCACCGACACGGTCCACGCCACCGTGGCCGCGGACCCACCGCCCGACGACGCGCTCGCGGCGGCCGGGCTGCTGCGCTGGGGACTGCACCTGCCACCCGGCGCCCACCGCACCATCGAGCTCCGCATCCGCAGCGGCACCACCGCACCGGCGCGCCCCGCCTCCCGCGGCAGCGCCACCCCCGCCGCCCCCGGACCGAGCGCCGACCGCCCGCCGCGCCCCTGGTCCGCCGCCCGGCTCCAGTGCGGCGACGCACGAGCCGGTACGTTGCTCGCCACCGCACTGGACGATCTCAACGGCCTCCTGATCCGGGACCCCGCGGTGCCCGCCGACGCCTGCCTCGCCGCCGGCGTCCCCTGGCGCTGCATCCTGGCACCGGCCGAGTCCCTGTCCGCCGCCCGCATGCTCCTCCCGCTGGGCACCGGACTAGCGGCGAGCACCCTGCGCGTCCTCGCCCGGACCCAGCACGCCGATCCAGGACCGGAATTCGGACGAATTCCCGGCCCGTTGCGCGACGCGGGCCCCCTTTCGCCGCCCAGCTGCAGCGGTATCGAGGCGACCCTGCTGTTCCCCACTGTCCTCGCCGAAGCCCGCCGGTGGGGCCTGCCGACGCCCGAAGTGGAACGCCTGTTGCCTGCCGCCGAGCGGTGCCTCACCTGGCTGCGTCGTACGACGGAGCAGGCCGCCGACTCCCCGGTCACCGGCGGTTGCGTACCCGATCCGGCGCCCACCGGCCCGTACCGCTGCGAAACGCAGGCCCATGCCCATCGCGCCGCAGTGCTGGGCGCCGATCTCCTCGATGCCTGCAACCGTCCCGGAGGCGACGCGCTCCGCGACCGGGCCGCCGCACTGCGCCGGCGCTTCCGCGACGGGTTCTGGATCGACGACGCGGGCGGCGGCCGCCCCGCGGCCCTGTGCGCCCCCGACGGCCGGCCGCTCACGCGCCTCGTCGCCGGCGCGGCGCACCTCCTCGACACCGGCCTGCTCGGCGCCGGCACCTTCGCGCCCGGTCTGCTCGACAGCACTCGCGCGGATCAGGTGGCGAGGTTGCTGAACAGCCCTGCGCTGGACACCGGGTGGGGCCTGCGCGGCCTCGGCGCCAAGGAGGACGGCTACAACCCCTTCGGCCACCGCAGCGGAGCGGTCCGCGTGCAGGACACCGCTGTCGCCGCCTCGGGCCTGGCCGCCGCCGGCCACGAAGCGGCGGCGACCTCCTTGATCCGAGGGCTGCTGGACGCCGCGGAGACCTTCGCGTACCGCCTCCCGGAGATGTACTCGGGACAGCAGCGCACGGGCGACGGCGCTCCCGTGGCGCACCCCACGGCCTGTCGCCCGGCGGCGGTGGCGGCGGCCGGCGCGGTGCACGCCCTGGTCGCGCTCGCGGGCATCCGCCCCGATGTCCCCGGGGGCACGCTCTCCGTGCGGCCCGTCGCCGGCACGCCCCTGGGCGCCCTGCACTTCACCGGCCTGACCGTCGCGGAGCGGCCTTTCGCCGTACATGTCAGCGGCCGTGGCCTGGGAATGGTGGAGGAGGCGGCGGATGGCCTGCAACTGGGGGCGTGAAGCAGCGGACGGCCTGTTTATCGTCAGGCGGACGACTATGATCGCGGCATGCCTCCCTACGACCCGTCGGCCTTCCCTCCGTTCGCCGTCACCGTCGACCTGGTCGTGCTCACCGTGCGCAGGCACGCGTTGTGCGCGTTGGCCGTGCGTCGCGGTGAGCCACCGTTCCCGGGGCGGTGGGCCCTGCCCGGCGGATTCGTGCGGGCCGACGAGGACCTGGAGACCGCGGCGGCCAGGGAGCTCGCCGAGGAAACCGGCCTGCATGCCCACGGTCCGGCGGGCCCGCAGCTGTTCCCCGGTGCCCACCTCGAACAGCTCGCCACGTACGGAGATCCGAAGCGGGACCCGCGGATGCGGGTGGTCAGCGTGGCTCATCTGGTGCTCGCTCCCGACCTGCCGGCACCGCGCGCGGGCGGCGATGCGCACAGCGCGCGCTGGGCTCCGGTCGAGACGCTGCTCGGCCAGGAGAACGGCCTCGCCCGCGACGGCGAACCGACCGCCTCCCTGGCCTTCGACCACGCGCGCATTCTCGGGGACGGCGTGGAGCGGGCCCGCTCCAAGATCGAGTACTCCTCGCTCGCCACCGCGTTCTGCCCGCCGGAGTTCACGGTGGGGGAGCTGCGCCGGGTGTACGAGGCGGTCTGGGGCGTGGCCCTGGACCCGCGGAACTTCCACCGCAAGGTGACCGGCACCCCCGGCTTCCTCGTCCCGACCGGCGGCACGACGACCCGTCAGGGCGGCCGCCCGGCCCAGCTCTTCAGGGCAGGCGGCGCGACCCTCCTGAACCCGCCGATGCTCCGCCCGGAGGTGTGATCCCGGGCGCCTGCTCCTGGACCTGCTGCCCCGGGGCGGGCGCGGGTCGGCTTCCGCGAGGACACGAGCAGCGCGATGGACTCGGCATTACGGGCAAATAGGGCATTACGGGTTACCTTGGCGAGGTGAGTCCTTCAGTCCCCGCAGCACTCGCAACTGCCGCCGCCCACGCCCCCGCGTCCCCCCGCGCCGCCACGCCCCGCCGCGCGCTCGGCGCCCCCCGCGCTGCTGCTCTCCGCAGTCCCGTCCGCGTGCTCCCTCCCGCCGCCCTTCGCAGCCCAACTGCCGCTCCGAGGGCCGAAGCCCCAGCGACGCGTACGGGGCGAGGCGCGCGATGATCCAGGCCGTCGGACTGACCAGCGAAGCCCGGCGCGGACTGCCGCCGGCCGTGGACGACCTGACCTTCGAAGCGCCGGCCGGCGCGGTCACCGTCCTCCTCGGCGCCCGGGGCGCGGGCAAGACGACGGCCCTGCGCCTGATGCTGCGGCTGGAGCGCGGGCGGGGCATCACCCTCTTCCGCGGCCGCCCCCTGCACCGCCTGCCGAACCCGGCGCGGGAACTGGGCGTGCTGCTCGGCGACGTACCCGGCCACCCCGCCCGTACGGCCCGCTCGCACCTGCGGATGCTCACCGCCGCGGCCGGCGTCTCCCCGGACCGCGCCGAGGACGTCCTGGCGGCCGTCGGCCTCGGCGGCCTCGCGGACCAGCGCCTGGGCGAGTTCTCGCGCGGCATGGACCGCCGGCTGGGCATGGCGGCCGCCCTGCTCGGCGACCCGTACGCGCTGCTCCTCGACGAGCCGGACGACGGCCTGTCGCCGCGCGAGAGGGCCTGGCTGTACGGGCTGCTGCGGGGATTCGCCGAGCGCGGCGGCAGCGTGCTCGTCACCGCGTCCGACCCCAAGGCGGCCGCCCGGCTGGGCGACCGGATCGTCACGATCGAGGGCGGCAGGCTGCTCGCCGACCAGGAGGCCGGGGACTTCACGCACACGCGACTGCGGCCCCGGGTCAGCGTGCGGTCGCCGCACGCCGACCGGCTGGCGGCGCTCCTGGTCGACGAGTGGCAGCGCGCCGACCCCGCGGTGGACCCGCGCGCGGAACAGCCGCTGGAGGTCGTACGGGAGAGCGGCAACCGCCTCGCCGTGTACGGGAGCAGCTGTGCCCTGGTGGGCGATACGGCGTTCCGGCACGGGATCTTGGTGCACCAGCTCGCGGACGAGACGGGGGACGCCCGGCCGGCCGTGCCGCTCAACCGGGCCGACGACCGGCCGGCGGCGCGGCTGACGGCCGGTCATGGCGCGGTGGTGGCCGCGGAGCCGGCCAAGGCCGAGGCGGACACAGAGAAGGACGACGCCCGGTATGCCGGAGCGGCGCACGGGAATCCGGACAAGCCGCACGCGGAGGTACGCGGTGAAGGGCGTGCCGAGGCGCACGCCGACGCACGGGGCGCCGGCGAGGAGCGCGCGCACGCCGGCGAACTGGTACGCAAGGACGCCGGAGGTCATTGCGCCGTGATCTCCGGCCCCGTGGCCACGGGCAGTACGGACGGGGCCGACGGCCTCCCGGTGTCGGGCCGGACGGTCACCGCGTCGTCGTCCCCCCGGCCTCTTTCGCTCACGAAGGACCCCGACGGCACACTCGCCTCCACCCTGGAACTCACGCCCGTGCCCGCCGCTCATGGGGCCAGCGGGGCGGCTGCGGTCGGCCCGACCGGCACCCCGCCCCATGGCACAGCGGTCCCCCTCGCGGCCCCTCGAACGCCGCGCACCTCCCCGCCCTCTGGTGGCAAGGTGCCGGCGGCGCACCTGGTGCTGCCGCGACTGTCCACATCGGGGCCCGCCTGGCCGGTCCGTTATGAGTTGCGGCGAGCGGCCAGTGACCGTACGGGAATCGTCGTAGGCGTTCTGGTACTGGTGACCTCGCTCGTCCTGACGTGGGTACTGGCGCGCACCGGTGGCACACCGGCGGCCCGCGTACTGATGGGCTGGCCGGACCGGCTGCCGTTCCCGCCCGCCGCGGTGGGGGCAGGGCTGATCGGCGCGCTCGCCTTCGGACAGGAGTTCCGGTACCCGGCGCTCGCACCCGAGCAGGGTTCCGTGCCCCGCCGTATGCGGCTGCTGGGCGCCAAGTTGCTGGTCGGCGCGGCGAGCGCGGCCATGCTGGCACTGGCTTCGCTCGTCATCGACGGCCTCCTCGTGGGCTATGTCTTCGGCACGGAGGCGTTGCCCGCGGTCGCCGACTGGCCGCTGCTGTCGCTCGGTTGGGGCGCGCTGCTCATCGGGTCCGCGTGGGCCGGCCTCCTGGCGGCGGGCATCTTCCGGTCGACGGCGCTGGGACTGGCGACCGTACTGGCGGTACCTGTCGCCGTGGTCCCGCTGATCCAGGGATTGTTGAGCGATCCGACCGCGCGTTCGATGGTCGGCTTCCCGGCGCGGGCCCGGACGACGGCCGCGGTCGGCTGGCCCTCCGGCGTCGACCGGCTGACCGAGGCCGCCTGGCGGCTGGCGACGCACCCGGTGGCCGGCGCGCTGACGCTGTCGCTCGCGGCCCTGCTGTGCGCGTACGCCCTGACCGCCCTGAACAGAAGGGCGCGTTGAGGGCATGAGCGACCCATGAACGAAGAGGTGAAAGAGAGGGGAAGGCCGATGGTGCAGGTGAGGGAGGAGCGAAAGACGAGGTGAGCGGAGGGGCGGAACAGTGCGGTACTCACGAGGCTCCGCCGCTTCCCGCGTCCCGGTCAGCGCGAACTGTCCTGAACTCCGCGCGATGCGTCTGCTTCCTTCCGATAAAGCGTCAATTGTAGGGTGATGGGCGATCACCCTTTCGTGTGCTTTTCACCAAAGACCTCAAGGCGCTCCGGCACGTTGCCGACAAAGGATGCGTGAGTACCCTTGCGCACACCATGATGACCGCGACTCGCCCCGCCGACACCGGCCTGACCGGCCCGGGCGAGCTCGACCGCTACCCCTACGCCGACGCCGCCGCCGGCGAGCGCACCGACCGCGTGGCTCCCGTGTGGGACGGCCACGAGAGCGAGCTGGGCCGGGTCGGCCGCCGCGCCGCCGGCAGCCGGGGCCGTGGCCTGCACGGCCAACTCGTCCAGCAGCTCGGCCAGATGATCGTCTCCGGCGACCTCGGAGCTGACCGTCCGCTCGTCCCCGAAGAGATCGGCCAGCGCTTCGAGGTCTCCCGCACCGTCGTCCGTGAATCGCTGCGCGTCCTGGAGGCCAAGGGCCTGGTCAGCGCGCGCCCGAACGTCGGCACCCGAGTCCGCCCGGTCAGCGACTGGAACCTCCTCGACCCCGACATCATCGAGTGGCGGGCGTACGGCCCGCAGCGCGACGACCAGCGCCGCGAGCTGTGCGAGCTGCGCTGGACCATCGAACCCCTCGCCGCGCGCCTCGCTGCCGGGCACGGCCGCGAGGACGTACAGCAGCGCCTCGCCGACATGGCCGAGATCATGGGCCACTCCGCGGCCCAGGGCGACTCGCTGACCTTCGCCCGCGCGGACGCCGAGTTCCACTCGCTGCTCCTCCAGCTCACCGGCAACCGCATGCTGGAGCACCTCTCCGGCATCGTCTCCGCAGCGCTCCAGGTGTCCGGCGGCTCGCCTCTCGGCTGCGAGCACCCCGCCGAGACGTCCGTCGGCCAGCACATGAAGATCGTCGACGCGATCGGCGCGGGCGACGCGGCAGGCGCCGAGGTCGCGATGCGTCAGCTCCTCGCGGTCGACGGTGAGGCCGGGGAGCCCGTCGGGAGCGGCGCGGCGGACCGCGTGGTGCCCGCGCCCCGCGAGCACTGACAGCCCCCGAACCGCCTCACTCCCAGGCGCCCCGCCCTGAAGAAACCGTACGCCGCACCCCTGCGCGACCGGCCGCCTCCCGGCGGCGGCGCACCCGCCTCCGTGAAGAGGGCGGCGAGGCGGCGCGGACAAGGTACGCACCCGTACGCGCACATCAAGGAACGCAACCCACGCAGTCGACGCAACCGAGGCAGCACATGCGGCCGACGTGGCCGGCGCGACGAATACCGCGACGAATACGCGACGAAGCAATGCAGCGCACGCAAGGAAGAGGACCCCGTACGTGCCGGCGGGCCGTACGGGCCAGTGGGGCGGTCGCCGAGCCGCACGTCTCCGTGCGGGGCGGCCGCCTGGTCGGCCGAGTCCCTCGTGGCCGCCGAGGCTCCCTTCTCGCCTCCTTCTCTCCGGTACGCCCCCAGATCGAGCAAAATGTGTCGTTATGGGGTGTGACTCGGGCCACGCGGATTGGGCGTAACGCTCTGCGGGGAAGCGCGATGACTTAAGAGGTGATAGCCGAGGAGGGAATACGGCGGCCGCTTGCGGCGCTGTCTCAACTCCCTGGTTGCCCCTGCGCCGTCGGCCCACCCCCGTCGACGGTCGTCGGCTCCGGTCCACAGTGGACGGGGCCGGAAGCCGTTTCCATCGTTCCGAGAGGTTGTTCGTGTCGGCCAGCACATCCCGTACGCTCCCGCCGGAGATCGCCGAGTCCGAGTCTGTGATGGCGCTCATCGAGCGGGGAAAGGCTGATGGGCAGATCGCCGGCGATGACGTGCGTCGGGCCTTCGAGGCTGACCAGATTCCGCCAACCCAGTGGAAGAACGTTCTGCGCAGCCTCAACCAGATCCTCGACGAGGAGGGTGTGACGCTGATGGTCAGTGCCGCAGAGGCGCCCAAGCGCACCCGCAAGAGCGTCGCAGCGAAGAGTCCGGCGAAGCGCACCGCCACCAAGACCGTCGCGGCCAAGGCCGCCGCGGTCAAGAAGACCACCGCGGCAGCGGCCGCGTCCGTCTCCCCGGCGTCGGACGGCCCGGGCGCCGAGGCGGAGCCCTCGCCGGTGAAGAAGGCGGCGGCCAAGAAGGCCACCGCGAAGAAGGCCACGGCCAAGAAGACGGCCGCCAAGAAGACCACGGCCAAGAAGACCAAGAAGGACGCCGTCGACGAGATCCTCGAAGAGGACACCGTCGAGGAGACCCCGGCGGCGCCGGGCAAGGGCGATGCGCCCGAGCCGGCCGAGGGCACCGAGGCCGCGGGCTTCGTGCTGTCGGACGAGGACGAGGACGACGCCCCCGCGCAGCAGGTCGCCGCGGCCGGCGCCACCGCCGACCCGGTCAAGGACTACCTCAAGCAGATCGGCAAGGTCCCGCTGCTCAACGCCGAGCAGGAGGTCGAGCTCGCGAAGCGCATCGAGGCCGGCCTGTTCGCCGAGGACAAGCTGGCGAACTCCGACAAGCTCGCGCCGAAGCTCAAGCGTGAGCTGGAGATCATCGCCGAGGACGGCCGCCGCGCCAAGAACCACCTGCTGGAGGCCAACCTCCGCCTCGTGGTCTCGCTGGCCAAGCGCTACACCGGCCGCGGCATGCTCTTCCTGGACCTGATCCAGGAGGGCAACCTCGGTCTGATCCGTGCGGTCGAGAAGTTCGACTACACCAAGGGGTACAAGTTCTCCACGTACGCGACGTGGTGGATCCGTCAGGCGATCACCCGCGCCATGGCCGACCAGGCCCGTACGATCCGTATCCCTGTCCACATGGTCGAGGTCATCAACAAGCTCGCCCGTGTGCAGCGCCAGATGCTCCAGGACCTGGGCCGCGAGCCCACTCCGGAGGAGCTGGCCAAGGAGCTCGACATGACCCCCGAGAAGGTCATCGAGGTCCAGAAGTACGGCCGCGAGCCCATCTCGCTGCACACCCCGCTGGGCGAGGACGGCGACAGCGAGTTCGGTGACCTCATCGAGGACTCCGAGGCCGTCGTGCCGGCCGACGCGGTCAGCTTCACTCTTCTGCAGGAACAGCTCCACTCGGTCCTTGACACGCTCTCGGAGCGCGAGGCGGGCGTGGTCTCGATGCGCTTCGGCCTCACCGACGGCCAGCCCAAGACGCTGGACGAGATCGGCAAGGTCTACGGCGTCACGCGCGAGCGTATCCGCCAGATCGAGTCCAAGACGATGTCCAAGCTGCGGCACCCCTCGCGTTCTCAGGTGCTGCGCGACTACCTGGACTGATATCCCAGGTCAGCGGGCATGTGGGCCCGGTCGCTCCGCCCGTGGAGTGGCCGGGCTCCGGCGTGTCCGGGGTGCGGCACTCCGCCAACTGACTCACTGTGGGTGTACGAATGCTCCCCCAGAGTCAGGAGTCGGTATGGGCATCCGCACCCGCGCTGTCACCACGGTCCTCGCCGCCCTCGCGCCGGCCGTCGCCGCACTCGGAGTGCCGGGTCCGGCCGCCGCCGACAGCGTCATCGTCGGGGGACGGCAGGTGCAGAGCTCGTCCAGCCCCTGGGTGGTCGCGCTGGCGAGCCGTGAGCGCTTCGGGAACGAACGCTCCGGGCAGTTCTGCGGGGGCGTCCTGGTGGGGCCCTCGACGGTCCTCACGGCGGCACACTGCATGGGCAAGGACGTGCTGGGCGCGTCCCCGGACCAGGTGAAGGACCTGCGCGTGATCGTCGGGCGCACCGACCTGCGCGGCCGTGCGGGCCGGGAGATGGCGACGAGCAAGATCTGGATCAACCCGCAGTACGACGCCACGACGAACGCGGGGGACTTCGCCATCCTGAAGCTGCGCGGCATGACGCCGGGCAATTACGCGCTGCCGATGGCGAGCCTGGGCGATCGCTCGTACCAGCCGGGCACGGGCGCCTCGGTCTACGGCTGGGGCGACACGACCGGCAACGGTACGTACTCGTCGGTGCTGCGCGCGGCACGGGTGCAGGTCATGCAGGACTCGGCCTGCAAGCGTGCGTACCCGAAGAGCGTGGACGGCACGTACGACGGTGGCTCGATGCTCTGCGCGGGCACGCAGCAGGGCGGCCACGACGCCTGCCAGGGCGACAGCGGCGGACCGCTCGTGGCGAACGGGCAGCTCGTGGGGCTGGTCTCCTGGGGCACCGGCTGCGGGGAGCCGGGGAAGCCGGGCGTCTACACGCGCGTCTCGGCCGCCAAGCAGGCGGTGATGGCCCAGGGCGGCTGAGAGCGGCCGCGGCGGGCGGCCGGGGCCAGGGGGTGGGGGAGTGGCTCAAGAGCCGTTCAGCACCCCGGGAAATCCTCTGTGGGGGCAGTGTCGGACGGGGCGTCCCGGTCCTCGTGACGGATCACGAAGGCCGGACGCCGAGGGACACCGATGCGAGTACGAGTGCGGGCGGTCCCCCCGGTGGGTACCGGGTGAAACCGCCCGCGCACGGCTCGTAGCCGTTACTCGCTCGTCGTCGGTGCGATGTGTCAGCGTTCCTCATCGGACGCAGACGCCGGAGAGGCGGTCAGCCGCTCCGTCTCGTCCTGTATCTCCGCGGCGATCTTCTTGAGTTCTGGCTCGAACTTGCGCCCGTGGTGGGCGCAGAAGAGCAGTTCGCCGCCGGACATCAGGACGACGCGCAGGTATGCCTGTGCGCCGCAGCGGTCGCAGCGGTCAGCGGCCGTCAGCGGGCTCGCGGGGGTCAGAACAGTAGTCACGTCGCCTCTTCTCTAGCTCGACGAGCTGTCGTACCAGGGTCAACATCCAACCAGGCCGAAAACGTTCCCGCTCGTGGCTTTTCCTCGAAAAATTTTTTTCGAGGTGGCCGGGTGCTGCCGGGTGGCGGCGAATGAGCCGTATTGCGTGGTGGTCTGATTCAAGTGTCGGTCGGGCCTGTCCTCCCGGCTGGGTTGCCGGTCGTTGATGAGGACGTGCCCGGAGCCTAAATGGTTCATGCCTCGAAGGGAACGTGATGTTCACGTCACCCACACGAGGAATAGAACGTACGAACGAAACTCTACTAGCATGGGCCCGCTTACGGGTGGCGTCACATCGGCTCTACCGGGCCTCGGTACCCTCTGACCGGCGACACCGCCACATACAGGGTCCGCGGAACGCGGACCGCCAGAAATTCAGCGAGGAGCGAACCGCGTGACCGCCGAGATGTCCGTGCCGTCCACCGCCGTGCTGACCGGGGCAGACCGGGACGGATCCAACTACACCGCGCGGCATCTGCTCGTCCTGGAGGGCCTGGAGGCCGTCCGCAAGCGCCCCGGCATGTACATCGGGTCCACCGACAGCCGCGGTCTGATGCACTGCCTGTGGGAAATCATCGACAATTCCGTCGACGAGGCGCTGGGCGGCTACTGCGACCGCATCGAGGTCGTCCTGCACGAGGACGGCTCCGTAGAGGTCCAGGACAACGGCCGCGGCATTCCCGTCGATGTCGAGCCCAAAACCGGCCTCAGCGGCGTCGAGGTCGTCATGACCAAGCTGCACGCCGGCGGCAAGTTCGGCGGCGGCTCCTACGCGGCCTCCGGCGGCCTGCACGGCGTCGGTGCGTCCGTGGTCAACGCCCTCTCCGCCCGCCTGGACGTCGAGGTCGACCGCAACTCCAAGACCCACTCCATCAGCTTCCGGCGCGGCGTCCCCGGCATCTTCACCGAGTCGGGCCCCGAGGCCCCCTTCGACCCCACCGGCGGCCTCGTCAAGGGCAAGCGCATCCCGAAGACCCGCACGGGCACCCGGGTGCGCTACTGGGCGGACCGCCAGATCTTCCTGAAGGACGCCCGGCTCTCCCTGGAGAACCTGCACGCCCGCGCCCGCCAGACCGCCTTCCTCGTGCCCGGCCTCACGCTGGTCGTACGGGACGAGCGCGGCATCGAGAGCGAGGGGCCGAGCGAGGAGACCTTCCACTACGACGGCGGCATCAGCGAGTTCTGCGAGTACCTCGCCCAGGACAAGGCCGTCTGCGACGTGCTGCGCCTCTCGGGGCAGGGCACCTTCAAGGAGACGGTGCCGGTCCTGGACGACCGTGGGCACATGACGCCCACCGAGGTCACCCGCGAGCTGGGCGTGGACATCGCGCTGCGCTGGGGCACCGGGTACGACACGACCATCAAGTCGTTCGTGAACATCATCGCCACCCCGAAGGGCGGCACCCACGTCAGCGGCTTCGAGCGCTCCGTGACCAGAACGGTCAATGAAGTGCTGCGCTCGGCCAAGCTGCTGCGCGTCGCCGAGGACGACATCGTCAAGGATGACGCCCTCGAAGGGCTCACGGCGGTCGTCACCGTAAGGCTGGCCGAGCCCCAGTTCGAGGGCCAGACCAAGGAAGTACTCGGCACGTCGGCGGCCAACCGCATCGTCGCCAACGTGGTGGCCAAGGAGCTGAAGGCGTTCCTGACCTCCACCAAGCGTGACGCGAAGGCGCAGGCCCGCGCCGTACTGGACAAGGCCGTCGCGGCCGCCCGTACACGTATCGCCGCCCGGCAGCACAAGGAGGCGCAGCGCAGGAAGACCGCGCTGGAGTCCTCCTCGCTGCCCGCGAAGCTCGCCGACTGCCGCAGCGACAACGTGGACCGCAGCGAACTGTTCATCGTCGAGGGCGACTCGGCGCTCGGTACGGCCAAGCTCGCGCGCAATTCCGAGTTCCAGGCGCTGCTGCCGATCCGCGGAAAGATCCTGAACGTTCAGAAGTCCTCCGTCTCGGACATGCTGAAGAACGCCGAATGCGGCGCGATCATCCAGGTCATAGGGGCCGGTTCGGGCCGCACCTTCGACATCGACGCGGCCCGTTACGGCAAGGTGATCTTCCTCGCCGACGCCGATGTCGACGGCGCGCACATCCGTACGCTGCTGCTCACGCTCTTCCAGCGGTACATGCGCCCGATGATCGAACAGGGCCGGGTCTTCTCCGCCGTGCCGCCGCTGCACCGCGTGGAGCTGATCAACCCCAAGAAGGGCCAGGACAAGTACATCTACACCTACTCGGACAACGAGCTGCGGCAGACCCTGCTGGAACTCCAGCGCAAGAACGTCCGTTTCAAGGACAGCATCCAGCGCTACAAGGGCCTGGGCGAGATGGACGCCGACCAGCTCGCCGAGACCACGATGGACCCGCGCCACCGCACCCTGCGCCGGATCAACATCAGCGACCTCGAGGCCGCCGAGAAGGCGTTCGACCTGCTCATGGGCAATGAGGTCGCGCCGCGCAAGGGGTTCATCACCGACTCCGCCGCGTCCCTGGACCGCTCGCGCATCGACACCTGATCCCTGCTGTCGCGCGAGGGCCGTCCACCTCCGGGTGGACGGCCCTCGCGCGTATCTCCGTGCCGGGGCGAGCCGGGAGTGTGGCACCCGCTCCTTTCGGCGCGCAGCAAGGCCTGGAAACCTCCCGGTAGGTCCGTCACCTGATGGGGTGAAGGATTCGCAATGGATGTCCGGGAACCACCGAGTCTGTCCATCCTTGGGCGCACGGCCAGACAGGCCGCGGAACAAGGAGATGCCCGGTGGAGAAGCGCGACGGCCGCCCGGCCGGAGCCGTACGGCTCGACGACGACGACACGGAGCGCGGGACGGCCGACGCCGCGGTGGAGGACGGCCCCGATCTGTCGTGGCCGAGCCTCCCTGCGCAGCGCACGGACGCCCCCGGAGAGCCGACGCACGCCGAGGTGTATCTCACCGTCCAGCGCAGCGCCGCCTTCCAGGAAGTGCGCCGCCGTTACCGCAGCTTCGTCATGCCCGCCACCGCCCTCTTCCTGACCTGGTACCTCGCGTACGTCATCACGTCCGTCACCGCACCCGGCCTGATGGCCCGCCAGGTGATCGGCCCGCTCAACGTCGCCATGCTCGCCGGACTCGGGCAGTTCGTCACGACCTTCGTGCTCACCTGGGCGTACGCCCGCCACGCTCGCCTGCGCCGGGACCGGGCCGCGCTCGATCTGCGGTGGGAGACCCAGGAGATGACAGGGGGCAACGTCCGTTGACCGGCCGTCCGTACGCCCTCGCCGCCTCCGCGGTGACCGATGACCACCAGATCCTGGCCCTCGTCCTCTTCAGCGCCTTCGTGGCCGCGACGCTCGCGGTCACGGCCTGGGCCGGCCGCCGACGGCATGGTTCCGCGGAGGAGTTCTACGCCGGGGGCAGGCTGTTCTCGCCCATGGAGAACGGTTTCGCCATCGCCGGTGACTACATGTCGGCGGCATCCTTCCTCGGCATCTCCGGCCTCATCGCCCTCTTCGGGTACGACGGCCTGCTGTACTCCGTGGGCTTCCTCGTCGCCTGGCTCCTCGTGCTCTTCCTCGTCGCCGAACTGGTGCGCAACTGCGGCCGCTTCACCCTCGCCGACGTGGTTGCCGCCCGTATGCGCCGCCGCCCCGTCCGGATCGCCGCAGGCGTCTCCTCCGTCACCGTCTCCGTGCTCTACCTCGTCGCCCAGATGGTCGGCGCGGGCAGCCTGGTCGCTCTCCTGCTCGGCGGAACGAGCCAACTGGCCCGTACGTGGACGGTCGTCGGCGTCGGCGCCCTGATGGTCTTCTACGTCATCTGCGGCGGCATGCGGGCCACGACCTGGATCCAGATCATCAAGGCCGTGCTCCTCATGGGCGGCGCCATCGCCCTGACCGTCCTCGTGCTGCTGCGCTTCCACGGGGACCTCGGCACGCTGCTCACCACCGCGGCGCAACGGAGCGGCCACGGCATGGACTTCCTCGTCCCGGGCCTCAAGTACGGCGGCAGCTGGACCGCTCAGCTGGACTTCCTCAGCCTCGGGCTCGCGCTGGTCCTCGGTACCGCGGGCCTGCCGCACATCCTGTCGCGCTTCTACACCGTGCCCACTGCCCGCGCCGCCCGCCGCTCCGTGGTGTGGTCCATCGGGCTCATCGGCGGCTTCTACCTGATGACGATCGTGCTCGGCTTCGGGGCGGCGGCCGTCCTCGGGACCGACGCGGTACGGTCCGCCAACCCGGCCGGCAACACCGCCGTACCGCTGCTCGCCCTCGACCTGGGAGGCGGCGCCGCTTCCACTGGCGGAACGATCCTTTTCGCCGTGGTCGCGGCGGTCGCCTTCGCCACGATCCTGGCTGTCGTCGCGGGCATCACCCTCGCCTCCTCGGCCTCGGTCGCGCACGACCTGTACGGCGCGCTGCGGCGCGGCGGCCGCGTGGCTTCTCCGGAGCGGGGCGCGGCCTCCCGAGAGGTGGCCGTCGCCCGGATCGCCGCGGTCTTCGTCGGAGCGGCGGCCATCGCCCTGGCCCTGCTCGCCCAGGAGCTGAACGTCGCCTTCCTGGTGGGCCTCGCCTTCGCGGTCGCGGCCTCCGCCAACCTCCCCGTCCTGCTCTACTCCCTCTTCTGGCGCCGCTTCACCACCAGGGGCGCCGTGTGGTCCGTCTACGGAGGGCTGATCCCGGCGATCGCCCTCGTGGTGCTCTCACCGGTCGTCTCCGGGAGTCCCACGGCGCTCTTCCCCGGCGCGGACTTCCGGCTCTTCCCCCTGGAGAATCCGGGTCTCGTCTCCATCCCCCTGGGCTTCGCGCTCGGCTGGCTCGGTACCGTCACCTCCCGCCAGGCCCCGGACGCCGCCGCCCGGCACGCGGAGACCGAGGTACGGGCACTGACGGGCGCGGGGGCGGCGTGAGGGCCGCACAGGCGGCCTGGCGGGCCCAGCAGGCCCGGCCGGATCAGACCCAGTCGTACCGATGCTCCGGCCGGCCCGTCTCGCCGTACCGGAGCGTCAGCTTGACCCGGCCGGCCCGCTCCAGGAGCTTCAGGTACCGCTGTGCGGTCTGCCGGCTGAGGCCGGCCCGCCGGGCCACCTCTTGTGCCGACAAGGGCGTCTCGGCGGAGCGCAGGACGGACCGTACGCGGTCGGCCGTCGCCGTGGAGTGTCCCTTGGGCAGCTCGGCCGGACCGGCGTTGGCGGCCCCCAGCGCCCCGAAGATCCGGTCCACCTCGGACTGTTCGGCCTGCCCGCCGTCCTCGAAGGTCCGGCGCAACGCCGCGTACCCCTCCAGCTTCGAACGCAGCCCGGCGAACGTGAACGGCTTCACCAGGTACTGGAGCGCGCCGTGCCGCATCGCGGCCCGTACGGTGGCGACGTCGCGCGCCGCCGTCACCATGATCACGTCGGTGTGCAGGCCGCGCTGCCGCAGCCGGGCCACCAGTTGCAGGCCCGTCTCGTCCGGGAGGTAGTGGTCCAGCAGGACGAGGTCGACGGCCGTGCTCTCCAGCACGGCCAGTGCCTCGGCGGCGGTGTGCGCCTGCGCGACGACCCGGAAACCGGCGATCTTCGCGACGTACGCCGCGTTGATCCCGGCCACCCGGACGTCGTCGTCGACGACGAGTACGCCGATCATCGGGCACCCCCGAGAGGATCCGGCAGCGTTTCCCCGTCCGCACCGGGGACATGCGTCTCGGACAGGGCGTCCGCGAGCGCGTCGGGGAGCGTCACGGTGAACCGTGCGCCGCCGCCCGGCCGGTCGTCCACCTCGGCGCTGCCCCCGTAGCGCTCGGCCAGCCGCCGCACGAGGACCAACCCGATACCGCGCTGCCCGTGTGCCGGCGGCTCCTTGGTAGTCCAGCCCTCCGTGAAGATCTCCTGGCGCCGCTCGTGCGGCACACCGGGGCCGTTGTCGCTGACCCGCACGGTCGCCGTGCGGCCCTCGGCGCGCACCTCCACCTCGACCTGCCCGTCCCGCCCGGCGGACGCCGCGTCCAGCGCGTTGTCGACCAGATTGCCGACCACCGTGACGAGGCCGTGCGGGTCGACCACCCGGTCCGGCAGCCGGGTCGCCGTCGCGATGCTCAATGAGACGCCGCGCTCGGCGGCGACCGTCGCCTTCCCCACCAGCAGCGCCGCCAGGAGCGGGTCGTGCACGCGCTCGGTGACCTGCTCGGCGGTCGCCCGGTGCACGCCGACCGCGTGCGTCACGAACTCCACCGCTTCCTCGTACAGCCCCAGTTCCAGCAGCCCGAGGAGCGTGTGCAGCCGGTTGGCGTGCTCGTGGTCCTGGGCGCGCAACGCGTCGATCAGCCCTCGCGTACCGTCCAGCTCGCGGCCCAGCCGCTCCAGCTCCGTACGGTCCCGCAGGGTGACCACGGCGCCGCCGTCGTCCGTCGGCATCCGGTTGGCCACCAGGACCCGCTGTCCGCTGACGGTGAGCAGGTCGGCGCCGGAGGCCCGGCCGGCCAGCACGTCCGTCGTCCGGCCCGGGGGCAGCACCGTGTCCAGGGGGCGGCCGGTGTCCTCCGTCCGCAGATCGAGGAGCCGCTGCGCCTCGTCGTTCATCAGCCGGATGCGCCCGTGCGGGTCCAGCGCGACGAACCCCTCGCGGATCCCGTGCAGCATGGCCTCCCGCTCGGCGAGCAGCGCCGAGATGTCGGAGAAGGCCAGGTCGTGGGTGCGGCGCTGGAGCCGGCGCGCGACGAGGTACGCGGCCAGCGCGCCCACGGCGAGCGCCCCGCCCGCGTACGCCAGCAGGTCGGGCACGGTCGACAGCAGCCGTTGCTGCACGCTCTCGTACGCGATGCCGACCGAGACGGCGCCGACGATGCCGCCGCGGTCGTCCCGCAGCGGGACCTTGCCCCGTGCCGAGCGGCCGAGGGTGCCCTCGTCGATCTGCATGACCTCCCGGCCGGAGAGGGCGGCGCTGGGGTCGGTGGAGACATGCCGGCCGATCTCGTCCGGGTCGGTGTGCGACCAGCGCACGCCGCGCTCGTCCATGACCACGATGTACTCGGCGCCGGTGGCCCGTCGGATCCGCTCGGCGGCCGCTTGCACCGGGCCGCCGGGGGAGGGACGGGACGCCTCCAGCGCGTCGTCCAGGCGCGGCTGGGCGGCGGTGGTCTGCGCGATGGCCAGGGCACGGCGCATGGCCTGGTCGTCCAGCTGCGCGCTGAGCGGCGCGAGGAAGAGGCCGGTCGCCAGCGCGGTCACGCCGGCGGCAATGGCCAGCTGTACGAGCAGGACCTGCGCGAACACGCGGCGCGGCCAGCGCAGCCGCAGCCGCGCCCGGCCGCCGCCGCGCGGCTCACCGGCCGCGGCGGGACCGCTCGCCCGCTCCTCGCCCTTGTCGCCCATGCCCATACGAACGAACAGTAAGCGGGGCGGCGGTGGGTCGGGTAATCGCCGGACCCGCGCGCTCGCCGACGGCTTCGCCGAAAGTTATCCACAGGCCCGCCACGGCCGGGCGGAATCGCTCTAATCTTCAGCCATGGTCACGGAACGTGACGATCATGTGACGGCGATGGCGGGGGTGAGGGCAGTGATGTCGGTGACGGACATGAGTGCGGGAGGGATGGCGGAGGCACCGCAGCTGGCCGGGGCGGCGGTGCCGCCGGCGCGCTGCTCGACGGTGACACGCCAGGCGCGGCCGTCGGTGTGGGCGAGCGTGAGGGTCCAGGAGGGCGGCGTTCCCTCGCCGGCGGGGTGGCCCTCGGTCCTGGCGACGTCGAGGGCGTCGGCGCGGTCCTCGCCGATCAGATCGCGGACCGCGAGGTCGGCGGCCTGCGCCGGGCGGTCCCAGGTGGAGCGGCCGCGGCAGTGGTCGGTGACCACCCGGCCTTCGCGCGCCGCGACGACGGCGTCCTTGACCAGCGGCGCCTCCGCCCGGCCGTACGCGTATCCGTACGGCAGCACGAAGAGCGTGGGGGAGAAGCGATGACCACCGATGTGTGTGACCTCCCACGCCTCCATGCCGTCCGCCGCAAGCTCCGCGGCGAGCGGCCGGCCCAGCACGGCGCAGCAGCGGTCGCGCTTGCCGTTGGTGCACACGAGGACCGGCGGCCGGCCCGCGTACGGCTCCCAGAGACCGCCGTGTGTGCCCGCGCCCAGCGCGGCGAAGTCCAGCTGGAGGAGCGTGCCGGGGTCGGCGATCCGGGCCGTGCGGATCCAGGAGCGGCCGGGAGCGGTGTGCGCGAGGAAGACCCGGCGCAGCGCGTTCGCCCCGCGGTCGGCGTGCCGGCCGGGACGGCGGATCAGGGCGACGCGTACGCCGGTGTCCGCGACGGCGGCCTCCAGGGCGCGGCCGACGGCCGGATCGAGGTGGCTGTCGGTGAGTGCTTGGGCGCCCCAGGGGCCGCTCTGCTCGATGAGCAGCCAGGTCAGGGCGGTGGCCGCCGTACCGGCCAGGGGTTCGGCCGCCATGCGGGAAGCGGTTGCACAGGTACTCACAAAGGTGAGCCTAACCTGAATACCGCGACGCCGACGGGCACCGGGGCAGCAATGGCCTGTCCTCGCCGGAGTGCTCCGACAATTTCCCGCCGTCGGTCTCCTGCGGGGCGCCCGCTTGGTGGGGCCGATGCCTGTCGCGCATCCAGCGAGGATCGGTGCGGCTCGGGAGCCGGGCGTGGCGCCAATATCCTGGAGCAGGCGACGGGCCCGAAGATCGTCCAGATCCTCCGGACAGCAATCCGCTCCGTAGCGACCGCTGCCTGCCGGGTCCGTGCCCGCCACGCTCGATCGATGTACGCCGCGGCCGAGGCCGGCAGACGTACGCGGACCGACCGGACACGCTGGAGGCGCCCCCTTGACCAGTACGCAGCACTCGGCCACTCCTGGCCCGGCCGCTCCCGCCGCGGCCACCCGTGCCTGGGATGCCCGGGACCAGGAGACCGTCCGAGAGCCGGGTCCGAGCCCGGACCCGAGTCCCGGCCCCGGCTCCGACCCGAGCTCCGGTCCCGGTCCGGACCCGGCTCCGATCGCCGGCGGCTCTGTGCCGCGGCAGATCCCGGTCGTGGTGCTCGCCGGGTTCCTCGGGTCCGGCAAGACCACCCTGCTCAATCACCTGCTGAGCCGGAGCGGCGGTACCCGGATCGGGGCGGTCGTCAACGACTTCGGGGCAATCGAGATCGACGCGATGCTGGTCGCGGGCCAGGTCGACTCGATGGTGTCGCTGGGGAACGGCTGCCTGTGCTGCGCGGTCGACACGAGCGAGCTGGACACGTATCTGGAGCGGCTGGCGCGCCCGTCCTCCCACATCGACGTCATCGTCATCGAAGCCAGTGGCCTGGCCGAGCCGCAAGAGCTGATCCGCATGATCCTGGCGAGCGAGAGCGACCGGATCGTGTACGGCGGGCTGGTCGAGGTGGTCGACGCGGCGGAGTTCGAGGGCACGCGCGCCCGCCACCCGGAGCTGGACCGGCATCTGGGCATCGCGGACCTGGTGGTTCTCAACAAGGCCGACCGGATCGGCGACGCTCGGCGAGCGGAGCTGCTGGGCACCCTCGGCGAGCTGGCGCCCGGTACGCCGGTCGTGCCCGCGGCGTACGGGCGCATCGATCCGGAGCTGCTCTTCGAGCGCCGGCCCAGGGAAGGCGTGGCCGAGGGACAGCTGTCCTTCGAGGGCCTGCTCAGGGAGGAGGCCGAGCACGAGGAACACGACGAGCAGGAGGAGTGTGCGGCACACGAGGGGAGTGCCGACGGCGAGAGCTGTCAGGGCCACGGGCACGGGCACCGGCGTCATCTGCACGCCGGGTACGACACCGTGGAGTTCACGTCGGCCGAGCCGATGCACCCGCGGCGGTTGATGGAGTTCCTGGACGCGCGGCCGGCCGGGCTGTACCGCATCAAGGGGTTCGTGCACTTCGGGGTGGCGGGGAGCGGGCAGAAGTTCACCGTGCACGCGGTGGGCGGGTTTCTGCGGTTCTACCCCGGGGCGTGGGCCGAGGGGGAGGAGCGGCTGACGCAGCTCGTGCTCATCGGGTCCGGTATCGACGCGCCGGCGCTGCGGAAGGAGCTGGACGCCTGCCGCGACACCACGCCCGAGGAGACCGACCCGCACACGATGTGGGGAGTGCTGCGGTACGTACCGTCGACCGCGTCCGACGAGGAACCGGACACGACGGAGGAGGACGAGGCATTCGCGGAGGCGCACATGGAGGATGCGTAACCGACACCCTCGGAGCGCGGGCGGGGCCCCGAGGCCCGGCGCCGCACGTCACCGAAGTGCCGCACGGCGCCGAGAGCCGGACCGGGCCGGACCGGTCCGGAGCCGGGGCGAGCCCCCTGCCGGAGGGCGCCCTCGACGGGAGGGCGCCACCTGCAAAGAGTCGTCCTACACCGGCCCCGCCACCGTGGCCACCCGCTTCGTCAGCGGGACGCCCGAGCCGTCGCGGCGCGGGTCCGGGTCCGGGAGGGGGACCGGGCTGCCCTTCGCGTCCGCGGCGCGGGCCGGGGCGGCGCCGGCCCAGGCCAGGGTGAGGTGGTCCTCGCCCTTCAGGAAGCGCTGGCAGCGGACGCCGCCGGTCGCCCGGCCCTTGCGCGGGTACTGATCGAAGGGAGTGAGCTTGGCGGTGCTGATGGAGTCGTCCAGCGTGCCGTGCGAGCCGGAGACGGTGAAGACCACCGCGTCGGCGGCCGGGTCGACGGCGGTGAAGGAGATGACCTTCGCGCCGGCGGCGAGCTTGATGCCGGCCATGCCGCCGGCGGCGCGGCCCTGCGGACGTACCTGCGCGGCCGGGTAACGGAGCAGCTGGGCCTCGTCGCTGATGAAGACCAGGTCCTCCTCGCCGGTGCGCAGCTCGACGGCGCCGACGACGCGGTCACCGTCCTTGAGGGAGATGACCTCCAACTCCTCCTTGTTGGCCGGGTAGTCCGGCACGACTCTCTTGACCACGCCCTGTTCCGTACCGAGGGCGAGGCCGGGTGAGGACTCGTCGAGGGTGGTCAGACAGACCAGCTCCTCGCCGTCGTTGAGGGTGAGGAACTCGGAGATCTTCGCGCCGCCGGACAGGCTGGGTGTGGCCGCCGTCTCCGGCAATTGCGGCAGGTCGATGACCGACAGGCGCAGCAGCCGCCCGGCGGAGGTGACCGCGCCGACCTCGGCGCGGGCCGTGGCCGGGACGGCGGAGACGATGACGTCGTGCTTGGCACGCTTGGCGTCGGTGTCGAAGGAGCCCTCGCCGCCCGCCGTGCGCGCCAGCAGCCCCGTGGAGGACAGCAGGACGCGGCAGGGGTCGTCGGCGACCTCCAGCGGCACCGCGGCGGCTGCGGTCGCGCCGGAGGACTCCAGCAGGACCGTGCGGCGCTCGCTGCCGTACTTCTTGGCGACCGAGGCCAGTTCGGAGGAGACGAGCTTGCGCAGCTCCGCGTCGGAGTCGAGGATCTTGGTCAGCTTCTCGATGTCGGCGCGGAGGGTGTCGCGCTCGGACTCCAGCTCGATGCGGTCGAACTTGGTGAGGCGGCGCAGCGGGGTGTCGAGGATGTACTGCGTCTGGATGTCGCTCAGCCCGAAGCGCTCGATCAACCGCTGCTTGGCCTCCGCGCTGTTCTCGCTGGAGCGGATGAGGCGGATGACCTCGTCGATGTCGACCAGCGCGGTGAGCAGGCCCTCGACGAGGTGCAGACGGTCGCTCTTCTTGCCGCGGCGGAACTCGCTGCGCCGGCGCACCACGTTGAAGCGGTGGTCGACGTAGACCTCCAGGAGCTCCTTCAGGCCCAGCGTCAGCGGCTGGCCGTCGACCAGCGCGACGTTGTTGATGCCGAAGGACTCCTCCATGGGAGTGAGCTTGTACAGCGTCTCCAGGACGGCTTCGGGGTTGAAGCCGTTCTTGATCTCGATGACCAGGCGGAGGCCGTGCTCGCGGTCGGTGAGGTCCTTGACGTCCGCGATGCCCTGCAGCTTCTTCGAGCCGACCAGGTCCTTGATCTTGGAGATGACCTTCTCGGGGCCGACCGTGAAGGGCAGTTCGGTGACGACCAGGCCCTTGCGGCGCGCCGTGACGTTCTCGACCGAGACGGTGGCGCGGATCTTGAAGCTGCCGCGGCCCTTCTCGTACGCGTCCCGGACGCCGGAGAGACCGACGATGCGGCCGCCCGTGGGCAGGTCGGGGCCCGGGACGTACCGCATCAGCGTGTCGAGGTCGGCGTTCGGGTGCTTGATGAGGTGCCGGGCGGCGGCGATGACCTCGCCGAGGTTGTGCGGCGGCATGTTCGTCGCCATGCCCACCGCGATGCCGGAGGCGCCGTTGACGAGGAGGTTCGGATAGGCCGCCGGGAGGGCGACGGGCTCCTGCTCCTGACCGTCGTAGTTCGGTTGGAAGTCGACGGTGTCCTCGTCGATGGACTCCGTCATCAGGGACGTCGCGGAGTCCATCCGGCACTCGGTGTACCGCATGGCCGCCGGCGGGTCGTCGTTCCCCAGCGAACCGAAGTTGCCGTGGCCGTCGACCAGCGGCAGCCGCATGGAGAACGGCTGCGCCATGCGCACCAGCGCGTCGTAGATGGACGCGTCGCCGTGCGGGTGGAGCTTACCCATGACCTCGCCGACGACGCGGGCGCACTTCACGTATCCGCGGTCGGGGCGCAGGCCCATCTCGTTCATTTGGTACAGGATGCGGCGGTGTACGGGCTTGAGGCCGTCGCGTGCGTCGGGCAGGGCGCGCGAGTAGATGACCGAATACGCGTACTCCAGGAAGGAACCCTGCATCTCATCGACGACGTCGATGTCGAGGATCCGCTCCTCGAAGTCCTGGGGCTCCGGTGTGCCCCCTGACGGCGGGGTCTTCGTGCTGCGGCGGGCCATCGCGGCTGCGGCTCCTTCGCTCGAACTCTGCTTCGCTTACGGCTACGGCGTCTGCTGGACGGCAGGTCGGCGCGGTGCTCGCGTCCCCTGCCGGGGCAGGCCCGACGGCTGAGTCTGCCGGGATCTGCCGTACTCCGTCGCGCTCAACGGCCGAACCTGTCGCGGACCATTGTGGACCGCCGCACTGACATCGCCGACCGCGACCCGTCCGTAGCGCCCCCGCGCACCGGCCGCGAGCGGCCTCCGGAGCCCCGCGATCGACGGCCGTACCGGGCCCGGCAACCGCGCCACGGGCGGCGAACACCGGAGCGGAACGCAGGTGCGGAGCGCCCCGATCCGGGGAATCTCCATCCGGCGGGGGTGCCGGGCGGGAACTTCGCCAGATGCCCGCGCGCTTGCATACAGTGACAGAACTTCCTCGCAAGCGGATCGAAGGGACGTACATGCCTATGGGTCACACGGCCACAGAACAAGCCGGCTCCGGCGGCCTGACAGCAACCGAGCACCGGCTGGCCAATGGCCTGCGCGTGGTGCTCTCGGAGGACCACCTGACCCCCGTCGCGGCGGTCTGCCTGTGGTACGACGTCGGCTCCCGCCACGAGGTGAAGGGCCGCACGGGCCTTGCGCACCTCTTCGAGCACCTGATGTTCCAAGGGTCGGCGCAGGTCAAGGGCAACGGTCACTTCGAGCTGGTGCAGGGCGCCGGCGGCTCGCTCAACGGCACCACGAGCTTCGAGCGCACGAACTACTTCGAGACCATGCCGGCGCACCAGCTGGAGCTCGCCCTGTGGCTGGAGGCGGACCGGATGGGTTCGCTGCTGGCCGCGCTGGACGAGGAGTCGCTGGAGAACCAGCGCGACGTGGTGAAGAACGAGCGCCGTCAGCGGTACGACAACGTGCCGTACGGGACCGCGTTCGAGAAGCTGACGGCGATGGCCTACCCGGAGGGCCACCCGTACCACCACACGCCCATCGGGTCCATGGCCGACCTGGACGCCGCCTCTCTGGAGGACGCGCGGAATTTCTTCCGCACGTACTACGCGCCCAACAACGCCGTGCTGTCCATCGTGGGCGACATCGACCCCGAGCAGACGCTCGCCTGGGTGGAGAAGTACTTCGGGTCCATCCCCGGCCACGACGGCAAGCAGCCGCCGCGGGACGGCTCGCTGCCCGAGATCATGGGCAAGGAACTGCGCGAGGTCGTGCACGAGGAGGTGCCCTCGCGGGCCCTGATGGCGGCGTACCGGCTGCCGCACGACGGCACCCGTGAGGCTGATGCCGCGGACGTCGCGTTGACGATCCTGGGTGGCGGCGAGTCCTCCCGGCTCTACAACCGCCTGGTACGCCGTGACCGCACCGCCGTCGCTGCGGGCTTCGGCCTGCTGCGCCTGGCGGGCGCGCCCTCGCTGGGCTGGCTGGACGCGAAGACCTCGGCCGGCGTGGAGGTGCCCGCCATCGAGCGCGCCGTCGACGAGGAGCTGAAGCGCTTCGCCGAGGAGGGCCCGACCGCCGAGGAGATGGAGCGCGCGCAGGCCCAGTTGGAGCGCGAGTGGCTGGACCGCCTGGAGACGGTCGCCGGGCGCGCGGACGAACTGGCCCGGTACGCGGTGCTGTTCGGCGACCCGCAGCTCGCGCTGAACGCCGTACAGCGCCTTCTGGACATCACCCCGGAGGAGGTCAAGGCGGTCGCCGCGGCCCGGCTGCGCCCCGACAACCGCGCGGTGCTCGTCTACGAGCCGACCCGGCCCGCCGAGGCCGCGGCCGCGGCCGCAGGGGAGCCGGAGGCCGCCGCTGCCGCCGTCCAGACCGAGACCGAGACGAAGACCGAGGAGGCGGCCCAGTGACCGACGCCGTGACCCCGACCATGACCTTCCACCCGCAGCCGCAGGCCGGGCAGCCGAAGCCGTGGGCGTTCCCGGCCCCGGTGCGCGGCGCGCTCGGCAACGGCCTGACGGTGCTGCGCGCCGACCGCCCGGGCCAGCAGCTGGTCGCCGTCGAGATCAACATCGTCGCGCCGCTGGACTCCGAGCCCGAGGGCCTGGACGGCGTCGCCACGATCATGGCGCGGGCGTTCTCCGAGGGCACCGACAAGCACGACGCCGAGGAGTTCGCCGCCGAGCTGGAGCGCTGCGGCGCCACGCTGGACGCGCACGCGGACCACCCCGGTATCCGCGTCTCCCTGGAGGTGTCGGCCTCCCGCCTCGTCAAGGCGCTCGGCCTGCTCGCCGACGCCCTGCGCGCCCCGGCCTTCCCGGACAGCGAGATCGAGCGCCTGGTGCGCAACCGTCTGGACGAGATCCCGCACGAGCTGGCCAACCCGGCCCGGCGCGCCGCGATGGCCCTCTCCAAGGAGCTGTTCCCGGCCACCTCCCGGATGTCCCGGCCGCGCCAGGGCACCGAGGAGACGGTGGCGCGCATCGACGCCGCCGCGGTCCGCGCCTTCTACGAGGCGCATGTACGCCCCGCCACGGCCACCGCCGTCGTCGTCGGCGACTTCGCCGGGGTGGACCTCGACGCGGCGCTGGAGGACACCCTCGGCGCCTGGACCGGCTCCGCCGCCGAGCCGGTGGCCGCCTCGCCCATCACCGCCGACGACAGGGGCCGCGTGGTCATCGTGGACCGCCCCGGCGCCGTCCAGACGCAGCTGCTGATCGGCCGCATCGGTGCCGACCGGCACGACCGCGTCTGGCCGGCCCAGGTGCTCGGCACGTACTGCCTGGGCGGCACGCTCACCTCCCGCCTGGACCGGGTGCTGCGCGAGGAGAAGGGCTACACCTACGGGGTGCGCGCCTTCGGGCAGGTACTGCGCTCCTCCGAGGACGGCACGGGCGCCGCGATGCTCGCCATAAGCGGTTCGGTCGACACGGAGTCCACGGGGCCGGCGCTGGAGGACCTCTGGAAGGTGCTGCGGACGCTGGCCGCCGAGGGCCTGACCGACGCCGAGCGCGACGTGGCGGTGCAGAACCTGGTCGGGGTGGCGCCGCTGAAGTACGAGACGGCCGCGGCCGTCGCCGGGACGCTGGCCGACCAGGTCGAGCAGCACCTCCCCGACGACTTCCAGGCGGAGCTGTACCGGCGGATGGCCGAGACCGGCACGGTCGAGGCGACCGCCGCCGCGGTCAGCGCCTTCCCGGTGGACCGGCTCGTCACGGTCCTGGTGGGCGACGCCGCGCAGATCGCGGAGCCGGTGCGGAAGCTGGGCATCGGCGAGGTGTCGGTCGTCACGGGCTGACGCGGAGCGGGCGGGGGCGGTTGCGGTGGTGAATCGGCCTGCGCGATACGGCGGAAGGCCGGGCCGGAACGCGCCGTACCGGTACCGTCACAGGCTGACTTGAACCGCACCAACACCGCTCACATAGCAGGACATAAAGGGTCCCGGGTCGCTAAAGCGGCCCGGGATCTTTGCTTTTGTCCGGAATGCTGTAGGCGGTTGCCTCCACCTCGTGTGGCGTCCGGCACAAACTCCCGATTCTGTTTGCTGATCGCGAGATGTCCCCTTTAGCGTCGGTCCGGCTGTTCGTCAGAAGTGCGCCGCGCCCGCGGCCGCCGGGCAGTCATCGCCGAGTCCCCGTACGGCGCGAGCCAGGGGAGCCGGGGACCCACATGTCCCCTTGGGGTGAATCGGCGTCCTCCCCGGAGGCCGCCGTAGGAGACCTTCCTGCTCCGAACCCGTCAGCTAACCCGGTAGGCGAGAAGGAAGGAAAGGAGTGCGCCGGTCATGGCGTTCACCCGTGCCACCGGCAAGCACCGCCGCCCCGGCCGTGCTGCCCGGACCACCCGCAACATCGCCGGCATAGCCGCCGCGACCGGCGTCGTCGTCTCCATCGCCTCCCCGGCGCTGGCCGCGAACGAGGACCCGGCCGCCACCGACACCGGCCTGACCCGCGCGATCGCCGAGACCGGTGACCGGGTCGCCGACAACATCGTCGCCCAGGCCGACGCGCAGGAGGAGGCCGCCGAGGTCGCCGCCGCCCGTGCGCAGGTCGAGGAAGCCGCCGTCAAGAGCGCCGAGGCCGCCAAGAAGCAGGCCCAGGAGGCCCAGCGCAAGGCCGCCGCCGAGGCCGCCGAGAAGAAGGCCGCCGCCAAGAAGAAGGCGACGGAGGAGCGCGCCTCGCGCTCCGACGCCCGCACCACCCTCAGCGCCAGTGGCTTCGTCGCGCCGATCGCCGGCAGCTACGTCTCCACGCCGTACAAGGCGTCCAGCGGCCTGTGGTCCTCCGGCAGCCACTCCGGCATCGACTTCCACGCCGCCTCCGGCACCGCTGTCCACGCCGTCGGCGCGGGCACCGTCGTCGAGGCCGGTTGGGGCGGCGCCTACGGCAACAACATCGTCCTGAAGATGGACGACGGCACCTACACCCAGTACGGCCACCTGTCGTCCATCGGCGTCTCGGTCGGCCAGAAGGTCTCCGCGAACCAGCAGATCGGACTGTCCGGCAGCACCGGTAACTCCACCGGCCCGCACCTGCACTTCGAGGCGCGCACCGGCCCGGACTACGGTTCGGACATCGACCCGGTCGCCTACCTGCGCTCGCACGGCGTCAGCGTCTGAGGCCCCGAGCCTCTGAGGAGCGCAGGAACGCTGCGCCTCTGTACCACCCGAAGCCCCGGCCCCCGGCCGGGGCTTCGGCGTCTCCGTATGCGCTCCCGTCCCCGGCTCCCCGGAACTCCCGCCCTTTGGCCAAAAAATATCCATGAATTCGTGACGGCCATCGGAAATGCCGGTCAGGTGTCATAGAGTCACGGAAAAGGCGCCGTCCGGACGGCGTTTCCAGCGGATTACGGCGGAGGCACCGACGATGCGAGGGAACATTTCGGCGCATGCGGTCTGCACGGCGATTCGCGACGACATCGTCTCCGGAACGTTCCCGCCCGGCTCCCGGCTGATCGAGGAACTGCTCGCGTCCCGGTACGGCGTCTCCCGCGTCCCCGTAAGAGAAGCGCTGCGCACACTGGAGTCCGAGGGCTTCGTCACCACGCGGCGGCACGCGGGCGCGTGCGTCGCCGAGCCGACCGAGCAGGAGGCCGCCGACCTCCTGGACATCCGCCTCCTCCTGGAGCCCCTCGGGGCCGCCCGCGCCGCGGCCCGCCGCTCGGCGGCCCACCTGAAGGTACTGCGCGGCCTGGTCCGCCTCGGCCGCGCGAGAGCCCGCCACGGCAACGCCGCCGACCTGCGGCAACTGGACGGCTGGTTCCACGAGACGCTCGCCCAGGCGTCCGGCAGCGCGAGCATGACGGCGCTGCTCACTCAGGTGCGCCGCAAGATCGACTGGGTGTACGCGATCGACCTGGACCACCCGTCGCCCGGCGAGGCGGACCGGTCCTGGCAGGAGCACGGCGCGATCGTGGACGCCGTGGCGCGCGGCGACGCCGAGCGCGCCCGCGCACTGACCGCCGCGCACGTGGAGCACGCGCTGCCCGCCCACCGGCTGCGCCGTCCCGCACCCGCGGTGAGGGAAGCGAAACCGTCCGTAAACACGGCGCGCGTACGGAATTAACACCGCTGCCGTATACAACTCCTGGGGAATTCCGTACCCCTGCTCCGCCGTGCCCGAATTCTTTTTAACCCGGGCCCGAATGTCTTTTGCGCCCAGTCCGGCCGACGCGCGGAATTCCCCGTTTTTCGTCCCGTACTCGACGGCTCCCCGCCCCGCCGCAATGCGAACGGCCCCGCCCGTGACCCGTAAGAGGTCACCGTGGCGGGGCCGTGACGGCGGAACCGGGCGGTGTGCGGCCGCCGGCCTGCCCGAAGGGTCAGACCGTCTCCGGGAGCTCCTCGAGGCCCTCGGAGACGAGCTTCGCCAGGCGGTCCAGCGCGGCGTCGGCGCCGTCGGCGTCCGAGGCCAGCACGATCTCCTCGCCACCCTGGGCGCCCAGGCCCAGGACCGCGAGCATCGAGGCGGCGTTGACGGGGTTGCCGTCGGCCTTGGCGATCGTGACCGGTACGCCGGAAGCGGTGGCCGCACGGACGAAGATCGAGGCGGGGCGGGCGTGCAGACCCTCGGCCCATCCGACATTGACGCGGCGCTCAGCCATGGTGTTGCCCTTCGAGTAGGGAAAGTTGTCTAGACCAGTCTCTCACGGGGGCACCGGTGGTCCGGTGTGCCCAGCCCCGTGAGGGCTCGGATCCTAGAAGTCCAAGCCTGCGTCACGCCCAGGCTGTACGCATGCTGAGACCAGGCCGCACACACCGTCCCGCTCCGGAGTACGTACGGTCGCATCCAGGGCGCTTCCGGGCACTTCGGTCCGCCCCCGGATACGCGCGCGGTCGTACGCTGTCCGCATGGAGACGCCGTCGGATGCCGCCGCCTACCCCGCCCACTGGGAAGCCGACGTGGTGCTGCGCGACGGCGGCACCGCCCGGATCCGCCCCATCACCCCGGACGACGCGCAGCGCCTGGTCTCCTTCTACGAGCAGGTCTCCGACGAGTCGAAGTACTACCGGTTCTTCGCGCCCTACCCCCGGCTCTCCGACCGCGACGTGCACCGCTTCACCCACCACGACTACGTGGACCGAGTGGGGCTCGCCGCCTTCGTGGGCGGCGAGATGATCGCCACCGTCCGGTACGACCGCATCAACGCCGACGGCCGGCCCGCCACCGGCCCCGACGCCGACCAGGCCGAGATCGCCTTCCTCGTACAGGACGCGCACCAGGGCCGCGGCGTCGCCTCCGCGCTCATGGAGCACGCCGCGGCCGTCGCCCGCGAGCGCGGCATCCGCCGCTTCGCCGCCGAGGTGCTGCCCGCCAACACCAAGATGATCAAGGTGTTCACGGACGCCGGGTACACCCAGAAGCGCACCTTCGAAGACGGCGTCGTCCGCCTCGAATTCGACCTGGAACCCACCGAGCAGTCCGTGGCCGTCATGCGCGGCCGCGAGCACCGCGCCGAGGCCCGCTCCGTACAGCGGCTGCTCGCCCCCGGATCGATCGCCGTCATCGGTACGGGGCGCGCCCCCGGAGGCGTCGGCCGCGCCGCCCTCCGGAACATCCTCGACTCCGGCTTCACCGGCCACACGTATGCGGTCAACCACGCCTTCCCCGAAGGCGGCAGCACGCTGGACCCGGAGGGCGTGCCGGCCCACCGCTCTCTCAGGGACATCCCCGGCCCCGTCGACCTGGCCGTCGTCGCCGTGCCCGCCGCGCACGTCCCCGATGTCGTGCGCGACTGCGGCGAACACGGCGTACAGGGGCTGGTCATCCTCACCTCCGGTTACGCGGAGGCCGGCCCCGAAGGACGCGAGAAGCAGCGCGCACTGCTGCGCCAGGCCCGCTCGTACGGCATGCGGCTGGTCGGCCCGAACGCCTTCGGGCTGATCAACACCGCGCCCGCCGTCCGCCTCAACGCCTCCCTCTCGCCCCGGCTGCCCGGCGCGGGCAGGGTCGGCCTCTTCACCCAGTCCGGCGCGATCGGCATCGGGCTGCTGGCCGCCCTCCAGGAGCGCGGCCCCGGAGACGGCGCGATCGCCGGCGTCTCCACCTTCGTGTCGGCCGGCAACCGCGCCGACGTCTCCGGCAACGACCTGCTCCAGTACTGGTATGAGGACCCCGACACCGACGTCGCGCTGCTCTACCTGGAGTCGATCGGCAACCCCCGCAAGTTCACCCGGCTCGCCCGCCGCACCGCCGCCGCCAAGCCCGTCGTGGTCGTCAAGGGTGCCCGGCACAGCGGCACCGTCCCGCTCGGCCACACCGTCCCCACCACCCGCGTCCCCGACGCCACCGTCTCCGCGCTCATGCGGCAGGCCGGCGTCATCCGGGTCGGCACGCTCACCGAACTGATCGACGCGGGGCTGCTGCTCGCCTCCCAGCCGCTGCCCGCCGGCCCCCGGGTGGCGATCCTCGGCAACTCCGAAGCGCTCGCCCTCCTCGCGTACGACGCGTGCCTTACTGAGGGGCTGCGCCCGCAGCGCCCCGATGTCCTGCCCTTCGCCGCCACCACCGCCGACTTCCGCGCGGCGCTGGCCCGGGCCCTGGCCAACGACCGCATCGACGCGGTCGTCCTCACCGCCATCCCCTGGGTCGCCGAGGGCAGCAGCGCGGACCCGGAGGAGATCGCCGCCCTCGCCCGGGCCCTGCGTGAGGCCGCGGCCGAGGGACCCGCCAAGCCCGTCACCGTCGTACACCTGGCCATGGAGGAGCTGGCGGGGGCGCTCTCGGGGACGACGGGGACGACAGGGGAGCCGGGGACGATCGGGGAGCCGGGGGCCACGGACAGGCCGGAAGCCGCCGAGAACGCCGCAGAAGCGCCGGAGACGCGCCCCGCCACCCCGCCCCGCATCCCCGCCTACCCAGCCGCCGAACGCGCCGTACGCTCCCTCGCCGAGGCCGTCCGGTACGCCGCCTGGCGCCGCGAGTCCGCCGTACCGGGCAAGGTCCCCGAGTACGAGGACATCGAGGAGACCGCCGCGGGCGCGGACATCGAACGTCTCCTCGACGAGCTCACCGCCGAGACCGAACCGCACCGCTCCGTGGCGCTGCCGCCCGACGAGGCCGCCGCCCTGCTCGGCCGCTACGGCATCCGCGTCCGCGCCGCACTCCCCGCACCCGACCCGGACGCCGCCGCACGCGCCGCCGATGCCCTCGGCTACCCCGTCGCCCTGAAGACCACCGCACCGCACCTGAGGCACCGCGCCGACCTCGGGGGCGTGCGCCTCGACCTCCCCGGAGAACGCGCCCTGCGCCGCGCCTACGAAGAGCTGACCGACTTCCTCGGGAAGCCCGAAGAGCTGCGCCCGGTGGTGCAGGCGATGGTGCCGCGCGGCGTGGACACCGTGATCCGCGCCTCCATCGACCCGGCGGCCGGCGCCGTCCTCTCCTTCGGACTGGCCGGCGCCCCCTCCCAGCTCCTCGGCGACATGGCCCACCGCCTCATCCCCGCCACCGACCGGGACGTCGCCGAGCAGATCCGCTCCATCAGGAGCGCGCCGCTGCTCTTCGGGTGGCGCGGCTCGCAGCCCGTGGACAGCGCCGCGCTGGAAGAACTGCTGCTGCGCGTCTCCCGGCTCGTCGACGACCACCCCGAGGTCGTCGGCATCGACCTGGAACCGGTCGTCGTCGCCCCCCAGGGCCTCGCCGTCCTCGGCGCCTCCGTACGCCTCGCCCGGCCCCCCGCCACCACCGACCTCGGCCCCCGCCGCCTCCCTGTGTACTGAGCCCCGGCCCGCCGCCTGCGGCCCGTACCGGGCACGGCGCCCCGTAGGATGGACCCCATGGCTAAGACCGGTACGACGACCCAGGGGCTGCGCGCGGCAATCGAGCGCAGTGGCTATTACCCGGCACTCGTGTCCGAGGCGGTGCAGGCCGCGGTGGGCGGCGAGCCGGTGGTGTCGTACCTGGTCCACCAGGAGACGACCTTCGACGCGAACGAAGTGCGCCGCCACGTCACGGTGCTGGTCCTCACCGGCACCCGCTTCATCGTCAGCCACACCGACGAGCAGGCCGCGGACGCCACGTCGCCGACGCCGTACGCCACCACCTCCACCGAGTCGGTGAAGCTCGGCCGCATCTCCTCCGTCGTACTCAGCCGCGTCGTCGCCAACCCCGAGGCCTACACCCCTGGTCAGCTGCCCCGCGAGGTCGTGCTGACCATCGGCTGGGGCGCCGTCTCCCGGCTCGACCTGGAGCCCGCCAGCTGCGGCGACCCGAACTGCGAAGCCGACCACGGCTACACCGGCTCCTCCACCGCCGACGACCTCTCGCTGCGGGTCAGCGAGGCCGGCGACGGCCCGGACACCGTCCGGCAGACGCTCGCCTTCGCCCAGGCGCTCTCCGAAGCCACCGCCGCCTCGGCCGCCCGCTGATGACGGGTTACGCCGTGGACGCGGCATCGGCCTGGCCCGAGCCGCTCGACCTCGCCACCGCGCCGGTACCCCGCTACGGCACGGGTGCCCTCGCCGACCTCCTCCCCGCCATCACCGCGGGCCAGGGCCTGGCGCACGCGCAGCCGACGAGCCTGGAACTGGCACCCGCCGACCGCGCCTGCGTCTTCCTGATCGACGGCCTGGGCTGGGAGCTGCTGCGCGCCCACCCGGACGAGGCGCCGTTCCTGACCTCGCTGCTGGGCACGTCCATGAACGGCACCGGGCTGCCCATGACGGCCGGTTTCCCGTCCACCACGGCCACTTCCCTGGCCTCGGTCGGCACAGGCCTGCCACCGGGCGCACACGGCCTCGCCGGATACACCGTCCAGGACCCCGACACCGGCGCGCTGATGAACCAGCTGCGCTGGCACCCGTGGACGGACCCGTACGCCTGGCAGCCGTACCCCACGGTCTTCCAGCAGGCGCACGCGGCGGGCATCCACACCTGCCAGGTCTCGGCGCCGAACTTCGAGCGCACCCCGCTCACCGAGATCGCGCTCAGCGGCGGCACCTTCCACGGCCGGCTCTCCGGCGAGGACCGCATGGACCTAGCCGCCGAGCAGCTCGCTGCCGGCGACCGTTCGCTGGTCTACACCTACTACTCGGAGGTCGACGGCAAGGGCCACCGCTACGGCGTCGACTCCGACGCCTGGCGCGGCCAGCTGATGTACGTCGACCGGCTCGCCGAGCGCCTCGCCGAGCAGCTCCCGCCCCGCTCCGCCCTCTACATCACCGCGGACCACGGCATGATCGACATCCCGTTCGACCCGGAGTCGCGCGTCGACTTCGACGAGGACTGGGAACTGAGCGCGGGCGTACGCCTACTGGGCGGCGAGGGCCGCTGCCGCCACGTGTACGCGCACCCGGGCGCGGCCGACGACGTGCTCGCGGTCTGGCGCGAGGTGGTCGGCGACCAGATGTGGGTGGCCGGCCGCGAGGAGGCCATCGCCGCCGGCTGGTTCGGGCCGCACGTCGACGACCGCGTACGGGGCAGGATCGGCGACGTGGTGGCCGCCGCCCACGCCGACATGGTCATCATCGCAAGCCAGAACGAACCGCGAGAATCAGCCATGGTCGGCATGCACGGCTCCATGACCCCGATCGAACAACTCGTCCCCCTCCTGGAAGTCCGCACCTGACGCACGCGGGCCGCGCGCTGGCCGCACCTGTCGCGCGGCGAGCGCACCTGACGCGCGTCGGCTGCGTTGTCAGTGGCACCCGTTACTGTGTTGAGCAGGGGTTCCGCATCCCCCTATGGGGGGAAGTGGAGGGTGAAACGGTACGGCACTCACCCGCCCTCCCTCCCCGAGGCGCAGCGGTCTCTCCTCCCCGAGGGATGGCGGCTCCCCTCCCCGAGGGCCAGCGACCGCCGGAACAGAACGGCACCCACCCGAACTCCCCTCTCCGTACGACCCGATTGCCGTCGGCAGGCCCCGACGCGCCCGAAAGGCAACTTGAACCCCCCATGGCTGAACTGGTGTTCTTCAGCGGCACGATGGACTGCGGAAAGTCGACTTTGGCGCTCCAAATCGGCCACAACCGCTCGGCTCGGGGGCTGCAGGGCGTGATCTTCACGCGGGACGACCGTGCAGGGGAGGGAAAGCTGTCCTCGCGTCTGGGGTTGGTTACGGACGCGGTGGAGGCGACCCCGGGGATGGACCTCTACGGGTACCTCGTGGAGCAGATGACGCACGGCAGCAAGGTCGATTACGTCATCGTGGACGAGGCCCAGTTCCTCGCGCCCGAGCAGATCGATCAGTTGGCCCGGATCGTGGACGACCTCGGCCTGGACGTCTTCGCTTTCGGCATCACCACGGATTTCCGTACGAAGCTGTTCCCGGGGTCGCAGCGGTTGATCGAGTTGGCCGACCGGATCGAGGCGTTGCAGGTCGAGGCGATGTGCTGGTGCGGCGCCCGGGCCACGCACAATGCCCGCACGGTGGGCGGCGAGATGGTGGTCGAGGGCGAGCAGGTGGTGGTCGGCGATGTGGACATGCCCGCAGAGGAGATCGGTTACGAGGTCCTGTGCCGACGCCATCACCGTAAGCGGATGACGAGCACTGCGGCACGATCGGCGGCGCTGTCACCCGACGTGCTGCCGGTCATCTCCGACTGAGGTCGGTACGTAGCCTCGCGTCGGCACGCACGCTCGCACCGGTGATCACAGACACGGTGTGGCTCAAACGGTAGGAGGGCTGGCGGAAGACCCGCGTCGGTGGCGAGGAACCTGTGACCACTACCTCATTCATCTGCAGTCGCCCGTCACTCAGAAAGAGCCACCTCCATCGCGCCTCCGGCGCTTTTCCACCAGTGTTGAACAAAGAGGTATGGAGTCGATCAGCAGGTCTTTAGCCTCTGCCAAGTGACCGACAACTCTCCGGAACAGGCGGGTACTTCGAACACGCCGCCAGGTGTTTCGGACGACCCGGCGTCGGGTCAACCGGACAACGGGTCCCCGGACATGCCCGGCCCGGACCAGCGGCGTCGAAAGGCTCCGCGCTGGCTGGTGCGTGCGGCTACCGACGCCGAGGAGCAGCTGGCGGACAACACAAAGCGGCTCGCGCTGACTTTTCTGGCCAACCTGGTCGTCCTACTCGGGACTGGTGCTGTCTGGTATGCCAGGGGCGGTGACATCACCCTGGTCGGCAGTGTCGTGGGCGCGCTCCTGGTGCTGAGTGGCGGCATGCTGCCGCTCATCAAAGGGAATGGCCAGGACAGTGAGGAGAAGCCGCTGTGGCCGCCCCTGATGCTGCTGGTCGTCCCAACTGCGGTGCTGGCCGTCGCGCTGCCGGCCTTGGCAGCGTCCGTCTGGTATGGCGCACGCCCGGTGGACCTCACTCACGAATTCGAGCTCAAGCCCGAGGGCCCTTTCATGCAGGGCATGACGGTGACCGCGTCCACGCACACGGACCGCACCAAGCCCCGCCTGTTCATTACCTTCGCCGGATCGGAGTACGACCAGTCCGCTCCGGTCTGCGCCCCCTCAAGCAGGTTCACTGTGGCACTCCGGTCGGGCGCAGGGCGCGGCGATACGCAGTCCGGCCGATCCGGAAAGGAGTTCGTCTTCGAACTCGGCCGGAATCACGAGGACATCCGTCTCGCCGTTCGAATGACGGCGGAACCCAATTGCGCGCTCCTCTTGTCGGTGGCTTCGGCACGCGTGGACGACTGACGGCGAAACGGGCGAGGGCGATCACGTCCCCGCGGGGCGGAGGCGACGACGGTGGCGCGGAATCACATGACACGGCGGACGCGGGTCGGCGCGCTGGCGGCTGTTGTGGCCCTCGTCATGGCGTCGGGTTGCGGCGGTGATGACGACGGCGGCGACAAGACGCCCATCATCGGCCAGCCCGGCAAGACCGTGCACATCGCTACCGCGTTCGATCAGCCGGGTTTCAATCTGTTCGCCCGTCACCACAACCGCGGCTTCGACATGGACATCGCCTTCTATCTGGGCGAGGAGCTGGGATTTACTCCGAAGTTCCAGGACGTTACGCACGCCGGGCGTGAGCGTGAACTCCAGGACGGGTCCGCCGACATGGTCATCGCGACATACTCGATTACACCGAAGCGGCAGCAGAAGGTCGACTTCATCGGGCCCTATCTCATGACTTCGCAGGGTTTCCTTGTACGCAGGGACTACAACGGCATCAAGAAGGAGAAGGACATCGGTGGCAAAACGCTGTGCACCGTCGAAGGCACGACTCCTGCCAGAGTCCGCATGCCTCCCAGCACGGTCGTGAACGAGGTCCCCGACTACTCGACCTGTGTGTCCAAGCTCCAAGGGGGCGGCGTCGACGCGGTGTTCAGCGACGAGGCGCTGCTCTTTGGCTACGTGGAACAGCAGAAGAAGAGTAAAGTCCCACTGAAGGTAGTCCCAAACGTCACGATGGGGCTCATCAACCGCTACGGAATCGGGATCCCGAAGGGCCACCGCGATGACTGCAAGCGGCTCCTCAAGGCCCTGCGGAAATACCTCGTCGAGGAGTGGTCCAGCGATATCAAGGCACAGCTGCCCGCACTTGTCGAAACGTATTCGGGAGACTGGGAAAACCGATTCAAGCCCGATCCACAGGATCTCAACACGTACTCCTCCTGCCGGGTCTGACCCCTCGCGCCCGGTCGGCTCCTCGGTGAACCACTTGCCGATGCCGGGCTGTTTGAAGGGTTGCTTGCAGAGCGCGATCTTTACGCGGGATGACCGTGCGGGGGGGAGGGGAAGCTGTCGTCGCGCAGCGACTGCCGGTCGACGCGGGGGAGTGAGCTGCCGGGCGGGTAGAGGCGCCGAGGCGGGGTGTCGGCGCCCCCTCGTGGTCACGCCGGTCGCTGTACCACCAGGAATTCCGCGCCCTCCCGGTCGGCGACCGTCGCCAGTCTCCCGTGGGGCGAGTCGTGGGGGGCGGCGGTTACCTGGCCGCCCAGCTCTGTGACTCGGCGGGCTGCTGCGTCTGTGTCGGAGACTGCGAAGTACGTTGTCCAGTGAGGGCCGCGCTCTCGGGGCAGCGCGTCGCCCGCTCCGTGGATGCTCGCCACCGGGCGTCCCTTGAGGCACAGTGTCAGGTCGTCGCCTTCGGGGGCGGGCGCCGGCTCTGTCTCGAAGTCGAAGACGTGTTCGTAGAATCTGCCGGCCGGGGCGGCCTCTGGGGTCACGAGCTCGTTCCACGCCAGGGTGCCCGGCTCGCCGACCACCGCCGTGCCCTTCATGGTGTGGCCCTGCCAGATCCCGAAGACCGCGCCCTGCGGGTCCGAGGCGAGTGCCATTCGCCCCGCGTGGTCGGCGTCCAGCGGGCCGACGCCGACAGTGCCGCCGCAGGCGCGGATGCGTTCGGTGACGGCGTCCGCGTCGTCGCTCGCCAGGTAGGGCGTCCAGGCGATGGACAGCTGCCGTTCGGCGGGCAGTACCCCCATCCCGGCCACCTCCCGGCCGGCCGACAGCGCCCGTACGTAGGGACCGAGTTGCTGCGGCCCCGGACGGAACTCCCAGCCGAACAGCGCACTGTAGAAGTCCTGCGTGGCGGGCAGGTCGTGCACCATGAGACTCACCCAGCAAGGGGTGCCGGGCGTCCGCCGGCTCGCTGCCTCGGTCGTCATCGTCGCTTGCTCCTCGGGCCATCAGGGGTGGGGACCGTACGGATAGAGGCTGTGCCGTGCAGATGCTCGCACTCCCCGGCAGGTGGTGCGGGTCGGCCGCGCCGCCGGTCGCGCGACCCGTTGTGCGGTCGGCCCGTAGAGCGCCCGATCTGATGACGCAGTGTCGTTTCTGCCGATGTCACCGTCCTGTGTGAAGACCCCCTCGGCCACGTAGTGATGAGCCGGTCCATCTACGCCCTCACGACTTGCCCGTGGGCGGCGTAGAACGGTCGGGACTGCGCAAGGATGGGGCCATGAATGCCATCATCTCCGCTACCGAACTGGCGAGCGAGCTGGCGGGCGGGACGCCTCCGGTGCTCCTCGATGTCCGCTGGCAGCAGGGCGGCCCGTCCGGGCACGCCGAGTACGCGACCGGCCATCTGCCCGGCGCCGTCTACGTAGACCTCGACGCCGATCTGGCCGGGCCAGCCGGTTCCGGGGGCCGCCACCCGCTGCCGGACCCGGAGGGCTTCGCGGCGGCCATGCGCGCGGCCGGCGTCTCTCAGGACCGCGCGGTGGTCGTGTACGACGGCGGACAGGGCTGGGCGGCGGCCCGCGCCTGGTGGCTGCTGCGCTGGGCGGGCCACGAGGACGTACGCGCCCTGGACGGCGGGCTGCCGGCCTGGCGGGCGGCGGGCGGCGAGTTGACCGACGAGGAGCCCGCTCAGAAGCCCGGCGACTTCACGGCGGCGCCCGGGTCGGTGCCGGTGCTGAACGCCGACGAGGCGGCCGCGCTGGCCCGGCGCGGGGTGCTCCTGGACGCGCGGGCGGGGGAGCGCTACCGGGGCGAGGTCGAGCCCATCGACCCGGTCGCCGGCCACATCCCCGGCGCACGCTCCGCCCCGACGGTCGAGAACGCCGCCGACGACGGCAGGTTCCGGCCGGCCGCCGAACTGGCCGAGCGCTTCAGCGCCCTGGGGGCCGTGCCGGGCGCCGAGGTCGGTGTCTACTGCGGCTCGGGCGTTTCCGCCGCGCACGAGGTGCTGGCGCTGGCGGTGGCGGGCGTTCCGGCGGCCCTCTACGTCGGCTCCTGGAGCGAGTGGTCGGGCGACACGTCCCGGCCGGTGGCCACGGGGCCCGAGGCGGGTTGAGCCTCGCGCCCTGAGGCGGGCCGAGTCACGGGCCCTGAGGCAGGCTGAGTCACGGGGCCCGAGGCGGGCTGAGAGGGCGAACCAGGGGCGGTACGCGGGCGGGTGCGAGGAGGGGGCACCCGCCGATCCCGCCCCCTACGGCGCGAGATCGGTTGCGCGTGGGCCGGGCCCCGCAGGACCGTTTCCGCACGCGGGCAGCCCAAGGCCGGACCGCGCCCTGGGCCGACCGCTCCGAGGTCAGGCGTCCGGCTTCTTGCGGCGCGTGCCGAAGACGATCTCGTCCCAGCTGGGCACGGCGGCGCGGCGGCCGGGGCGGACGCCGTCCGCTTCGGCCTGGCGGTCGGTCGTACCCGTGAGCCGGTCCCGGTGCCCCGCGACGGCGCGCGGCATCAGTACGTCGGCGTACGCGGAGCCGGCGCCCGCGCTCGCCGCCGGGGCGGCCTCCTCCTCGACCTCGGGCTCCGCGGCCGGCTCGTCGTCCGGCGGCGTCTTCGGTTCGGGGACGACCAGGTCGCCCCGGAAGCTCGGCACCGCCTCCAGCAGGCTGGTCAGCGAGTCGCGCGGGTCCCGCTCCTCGGTCTCCTCGACGGCGGCCGAGGCCGAAGCGGAGGCCGCGGGCACGTCCTCCTCGGGGGTGGCCGGCGGCGCGGGCCGCTCCGCGGGCTGCGGGCGGTCCAGGCTCCGGTCCAGCGGCCGGTCCCGGGGCAGCCGGGCGATCCGCGGCACGAACGGGAAGCTCGGCTCCGGGCTGTCGTCGGTCTCGCCGATCAGCGCCCGCGCCTCGTCGTCCACGGCCTGTACGAGCCGCCGGGGCGGGTCGTACGTCCAGCTCGCGGAGTGCGGTTCGGTCGCGACCCGGTAGACCAGCAGCACTTCCCAGGTGCCGTCGTCCCGGCGCCAGGAGTCCCACTGCACGCTGTCCTTGTCGGCGCCGCGCAGCAGCAGCCGCTCGGCGACCGCCTCGCCCAGCTGCGGACCGGTGTTCTCGCCGGGCCGGCGCACGGGCGTCTTGCGGGCGCGCTCGGCCATGAACGCGCGCTCTGCCAGTACGGGGCCCTCGAAGCGCCGCACCCGGTCGACGGGGATACCGGCGAGCTGCGCGACCTCCTCGGCGGAGGCGCCGGCCCGTATACGGGCCTGGATGTCGCGTGGCCGGAGGTGGCTCTCCACCTCGATCTCGATCTGGCCCAGGCGTGCGCGGTCATTGCGCACCGCGGCACGCAGCCGCTCGTCGATCGGCAGCGTGTACTCGGTGCTGTCCGCAGCCTTGAGCACCAGCCGTGTGCCGTCGTTCGAGACGGCCACGACACGCAGTTCGGGCATGGGGACCTCCCGGGTGGTGCCTGCCGACGTCACGTGCGTCGCTGCTTCCGCTAGTCGAGTGTGGCCTGCCCGGGTGCAGCCTGCCACAACATTGCCGAGTTGCCCGGCGTGTCAGGCTGTGGCCCTGAAACGCCGTTATGACACGGTAACCAGTTTGCAACCTCCGGTGACCGTACCGGTTGCCCTGTGTACCAGCACCCCGTGCCGAGTGGCGGCGCCCCGGGGCGAGAGCCGCCTTGCGGGCCCCTCCCGTGGGTCCGGGCAGCCGGACGGGAAACCGGGGCCAGGATTCGCAACAGTACTCCATTCGGACCACCGGGGTGGGGCGCCGCGCCGCCAAGTTTTCCCTGCCCAGCGGAGTTCGGTCGCCTTGTCGACCTCTCTACTTATGTGACCGGATGGCGGGTCGCACAGAATCGTGTGACCTGGTTCACAAAATCGCCAGAAACGGAACTATTCAGTCCGCCCAAATGTCCCTTCTCTGTGCAAGACGGATCGAAGCGTCGCTCAAGGGCCGAGGATGGACGATAGAACCGAAAGCCAGACAAAGAAGACCGGGAAGGGGAAACGGATCGACCTGAGCGTCGCCCAGGTGGCGGGCAGCGCGCTCGCGGCGGCGGTCGCCGCATACCTGGCCGGACGGCTCGGCGTCTACGGGACGGTCATCGGCGCCGGCGTGGTCAGCGTGGTCGCCACCACCGGCGGCTCGGTCTTCCAGCACCTCTTCCGGCGCACCGGGGAACAGGTCAAGGAGGCGACGGTCAGCACGCGGCCCCGGCCGCGCCGCCGTCAGGAGCTCGGCAGCCGGACGACGGCCCCCAGTACGGGTGCGCGCGGGGCGACCCGCGTCAGGTCCGCGTCCTCGGCGGGCGTGACGATGGTGCTTCCGACGTTCGACCGCGGCGGTACGGAGGACGAGATCACCTCCGTGGCGGCGGCCAGGAACGCCGACGCGACTCGGACCCTGCCCAGCTCGCCCGCACTCGACGAAACCCAGGTACTCACCGTCCCGCCCGCGGCCGACGAGACGCAGGTCCTCACCCCGCCCGGTGCGGAGGACGCGACCCGGCCGGTGCCGCAGCAGGACGCGCGCACGATGGCGCTGCGCACCGTGGAGGAGCCGCCCGGCGGCGCTTCTGTGGCGGAGACCCCCGAAGCGGAGTTCAGGACGCTGTACGGCACTCGGCTGCGCGGCCGGCGCCGCACCTTGCTCGCCGCGCTCGCGGTCTTCCTGCTCGCGATGGCCGGGGTCACCGCCTTCGAGCTGGCCACCGGGCACGACGCCGCGGGCGGCAACGGCACGTCGGTCAGCAACTTCTTCCGCTCCGGCGGGGGCGGCGACAGCGCCCCGACGACGCCGACGCCGCAGCCGAGTACGTCCACCGAGGACACCGACCCCGGTGGTGCCACCGAGGGACCGACCCCGCAGCCGGACGCCACGGACGGCAGTACGGACAGCGGTTCCGACGCGCACTCGGGGGCGGACAGCGGCAGCGACACGGGGAGCGGCTCGGACGACGGGACCACCTCGCCCAGCCCCTCGCCGAGCGACGGCGACGAGTCCCCGGACCCGGAGCCCACGCCGACCGATGGCGCGGACGATGGCGCGACCAGCAGCCCGGACAGCGGGAGCGGCGCCGACGGCGCCCAGGACGCCGGACAGACCCCGGCTCCCGGCTCTCCCTGAGCCGCGGGCCAGGGGCGGCAGCCAGCGGCCCGGAAGGTGCGCCCCGCGTCAGTCCCCGAGCACCCGCCGCAGGTACGCGTTGCCGAACACCCGCTGCGGGTCCAGCCGGTCCCGCAGCGCGGTGAACTCGCCGAAGCGCGGGTAAGCGGTGGCGAGATACTCCGCGTCCCGGGTGTGCAGCTTCCCCCAGTGGGGACGGCCGCCGTGCGCGGTCATGATGCGCTCGGCGGCCGTGAAGTACGCCTCGTGGGGCGTGCCCCGGTACATGTGCATCGCTATGTAGGCGGTGTCCCGCCCGGAGGCGGTGGAGAGCGGGATGTCGTCCCCGGGGGCGGTGCGCACCTCTACGGGGAAGCTGATCCGGAAGGCGGAGCGCTCGACCAGTGCGCGCAGCTCCTGTAGTGCCGCGACCGCTGCCTCCCGGGGCACGGCGTACTCCATCTCCACGAAGCGCACCCGGCGCGGGCTGGTGAACACCTTGTACGGGATGTCGGTGTACGTACGGGCGGACAGCGCGCGGCTGGAGAGCTTGGCGATGCCGGGGATGGCGGCGGGCAGCGCCTTGCCGACCGCGCAGGCCACCTGGAAGAGGCCGTTGGAGAGCAGCTCGTCCTCGACCCAGCCGCTGACGGCGCCGTTCGGTGCCGCGGGGCCCTGGCTCCGGTTGTTGCGCTTGGTGTTGCAGTTCCCGGTGTGCGGGAACCAGTAGAACTCGAAGTGCTCGTTCTCCGCGACGAGCGCATCGAAGTCCGCGGTCACCCGGTCGAACGGCATCGGCTCCTCACGGGCGGTGAGCAGGAACTCCGGTTCGACGGCGAAGGTCAGCTCCGTGAGCACGCCGAGCGCGCCCAGGCCGAGCCGGGCCGCCGCGAAGACGTCGGCGTTCTCCTGTGCGGAGCAGCGCAGTACGGAGCCGTCGGCGGTGACCAGCTCCAGGGCCACGATCTGCGCGGAGAGCGAGGCGGAGTCCCGGCCGGTGCCGTGCGTACCGGTGCTGGTGGCGCCCGAGACGGTCTGCTCCATGATGTCGCCCATGTTGGCCAGCGACAGGCCGTGCGCGGAGAGCGCCGCGTTCATGTCCTTCAGGGGCGTGCCCGCGGCCACGGTGACGGTGCCGGCGGCGCGGTCCACCTTCCGTATGCCGGTGAGCCGTTCGGGCCGTATGAGGAGTCCTTCGGTGGCCGCCGCGGGCGTGAAGGAGTGGCCGGTGCCGGCCGCCTTCACGGTCAGCCCCTCGGAGGCCGCTTGCCGTACGGCCGCCGCCAGCTCCTCCGTGGAGGCCGGTGCGACGCTCCGTACGGGGCGGGCCTCGACGTTCCCCGCCCAGTTACGCCACACGCTCTCCCGAACCGCTCCGGTCACTGTCATCTGCGCCCAGCCCTCCCGTCACCCGGGGCGAGGGGGTCCCCGCCCGCGTCGCCGCCGGCCGCAGCCGGCGGTATCCGAGGAACGCGACCGCGGCCGCGAGCGCTCCGGCCGCGACCGGCACGACGTACCCCGTACGGGCCCCGGCCGCGTCCACCACCCAGCCGGCGGCCGACGAGCCGAGCGCCACCCCGACCGCGAGCCCGGTGCTCGTCCAGGTCATTCCCTCGGTCAGTTGCGCGCGCGGTACGTGCTGCTCGACCAGGGCCATGGTGGTCACCATCGTCGGTGCGATGGTCAGCCCCGCGACGAAGAGCGCCACGGCCAGAAACGGCAGGTTCCCGACCAGTTGGAGCGGGATCATACTCACGGCCATCGCGAGCACGCCCAGTACCCAGCGGCGCGCTGCCGGGCCCGAGGGGCGCAGCATCCCGAAGACCGCGCCCGCCGTGCAGGACCCCAGCGCATAGATCGCCAGGACGACGCTGGCCGCGCCCTTGTGACCCTCGGCCTCCGCGAAGGCCACCGTGACCACGTCGATCGCCCCGAAGATCGCGCCGGTGGCCATGAAGGTGACGACCAGGACCTGTAGGCCCCGGGAGCGCAGCGCGGAGCCCTTCGTGTGGTGCTCGCGCGGGTGCGGTACGGGTTCGGTCGCGCGCTGCGCGGTCAGCCAGAAGACGCCCGCCGCCAGGAAGACGGCGGCCAGCAGCGGCCCGGCCTCGGGGAACCACGAGGTGGAGAGCCCGATGGCGAGGATCGGGCCGACGATGAAACAGAACTCGTCGACGATCGACTCCCAGGAGTACGCGGCGTGCAGCATCTCGGGGGAGCCGCGGTGCACTTCCGCCCACCGGGAGCGCACCATCGCGCCCACGCTCGGCACGCAGCCCGCGCAGGCCGCGAAGACGAAGAGAGTCCAGTCGGGCCAGCGCTGCTGTGCCGCCGTCAGCAGGGCGGCGAGCGCGGCCAGTGCGACGAGGGTGGCCGGGCGCAGCACCCGGCGCTGGCCGTGCCGGTCCACCAGCCGGGAGATCTGCGGTCCGAGCACGGCGGCGGAGAGCGCGACGGTCGCGGAGAGCGCGCCCGCCAGGCCGTAGCGGCCGGTGAGCTGGGAGACCATCGTGACGATGCCGATGCCGGTCATGGAGAGCGGCATGCGCCCCAGGAACCCGGCGGCGGTGAAGGACTTGGTGCCGGGCCGGGCGAACAGGGCGCGGTAGGGACTGGGCAAGGGGGCGCTCCGCCGAGTGAGGATCCGCGGGAACCGCGGTGAGCCGGGTCAGGATGGCAGTAAGGAACGTACTGCAGCGATACAGCTTACGGGCGGCACTCTGTCGGCGCCTCCGGTTTTCCGGCTGTCAGTGGCGGGTGGGAGGATCGGGACATGCCCGAACAGTCAGTGCCTGCTCCCTATGACGCCCTGCTCCTCCTCTCCTTCGGGGGCCCCGAAGGCCCGGACGACGTGGTCCCGTTCCTGGAGAACGTGACGCGCGGCCGCGGCATCCCCCGTGAGCGCCTCAAGGAGGTGGGACAGCACTACTTCCTGTTCGGCGGCGTGAGTCCGATCAACGCGCAGAACCGCGAGCTGCTGGACGCGCTGCGCAAGGACTTCGCCGAGCACGGCCTGGACCTGCCGGTGTACTGGGGCAACCGCAACTGGGCGCCGTATCTGACCGACACCCTGCGCGAGATGGTCCGCGACGGCCACCGCCGCATCGCGGTGCTGGCCACGAGTGCGTACGCCTCGTACTCGGGCTGCCGGCAGTACCGGGAGAACCTGGCGGACGCGCTGGCCACCCTGGAGGCCGAGGGCCTGGAGCTGCCGCGGATCGACAAGTTGCGGCACTACTTCAACCACCCCGGCTTCGTCCGACCCATGGTCGACGGCGTGCTGGCCTCGCTCGCCGAGCTGCCCGACGAGGTCCGCGCGGGCGCCCACATCGCGTTCACCACGCACTCCATCCCCACCGCCGCCGCCGACACCTCGGGGCGCCCGGAGGAGCACACCGAGGGCGGCGAGGGCGGCGCATACGTCGCGCAGCACCTCGACGTGGCCCAGGTGATCGCCGACGCGGTGCGCGAGGAGACCGGCACGGCCCACCCCTGGCGGCTCGTCTACCAGTCCCGCAGCGGCGCCCCGCACATCCCCTGGCTGGAGCCCGACATCTGCGACCACCTGGAGACGCTGCACACCCAGGGCGTCCCGGCCGTCGTGATGGCCCCCATCGGCTTCGTCTCGGACCACATGGAGGTCAAGTACGACCTCGACACGGAGGCCACGGCAAAGGCCGCCGAGCTGGGCCTGCCGGTGGCCCGCTCCGCCACCGTCGGCGCCGACCCGCGGTTCGCCGCGGCCGTCCGCGACCTGCTGCTGGAGCGCGCGGCGGCCGAGCGCGGCCGCTCCCCGGAGCGCTGCGCCCTGGGCGCCCTCGGGGCGAGCCACGACCTCTGCCCGGTGGGCTGCTGCCCGGCCCGCTCGCCCCGGCCCGCCGCCGCGGGCGCCGACCGGAGCAGCGCGCCGGCGGGGGCCTGATGCCCGTCCCGGGCCGCCCGACGGCGTGCGGCCCGGCTGCCCGGCCCGCGGGCGCCCGCCCCGCGGCGGCCCGCGGACCTGCCGTACGCAGCACCCGCGGGGCCTTCCGTACGAACAAGGAGCACCGTGTCCGACCCCCTGAAGGACGCCCCGCTGCAGAGCGGTGAGCTGAAGGACGAACTTCTCACGCTGGCCCTGGAAGCCGCCCGTCGGGCCGGTGACCTGCTGCGCGACGGCCGCCCCGCCGATCTCGGCGTGGCCGCCACGAAGTCCAGCCCCATCGACGTCGTCACCGACATGGACATCGCCTCCGAGAAGCTGATCACCGGCTTCCTCTCCCAGCGCCGCCCCGAGGACGGCTTCCTCGGCGAGGAGGGCGCCAGCGCCGAGGGCTCCAGCGGGGTGCGCTGGGTGATCGACCCGATCGACGGCACCGTCAACTACCTTTACGGGCTGCCCTCTTGGGCCGTGTCCATCGCCGCCGAGAAGGACGGCGAGACGGTCGTCGGGGTGGTCGCGGCACCGATGCGCGGCGAGACCAGCCACGCCGTCCTCGGCGGCGGCGCCTTCCTGAACAACGCGCCGATCCGGGTGCGCCCCGCGCCGCCGCTCTCCCAGGCCCTGATCGGCACCGGCTTCGGCTACATCGCCGAGCGGCGCGCCGCGCAGGCGGCGGTGCTGGGCTCGCTGCTCCCGCGGGTGCGCGACATCCGGCGGGGCGGTTCGGCCGCGATCGACCTGTGCGACGTGGCCTGCGGCCGGCTGGACGCCTACTACGAGCGTGGGCTGAACCCCTGGGACTTCGCGGCGGGCGAGCTGATCGCCCGCGAGGCCGGCGCGCGCACCGCGGGCCGTCCCGGCGAGCCGGCGTCCCACGAGCTGACCGTCGCCGGGTCCCCGGCCGTTTTCGCGGAGCTGCAGCCCCTGCTGGACGATCTGGGCGCCTGGCGCGACTGATCCGGCCCCCGGGGGCCACGGGAGACGCGCACGTCGCCGTACGGCCCGTACAGGCGTCCGGACGCGCCCGGACGCCCAGGCGCGAGGACCTCCCCGCGCAACCGGACGTCCGGGTACGACAAAGCGCCCCGGCACCGTCCCCTCGGTGCCGGGGCGCTCTTCGTCGCGCGCGGCGATCAGGCGCTGGGCGCGCCGACCTCCACACCGTGCTCAGAGGCCAGTCGCTGCAGGTCCTCCAGCTCGGCCGCCTCGACATCGGCGAGGAAGTCGTCGCCCGTTTCGCGGGCCCGGTCCAGGTCGGCTTCGGTGTTCTTTATGCGCTGCAGAATGCCTGCGGTGAACGCGTCCATGGTGCGCCCCCTCGTCGTGGGTCGGTGGCACGGGGGTGTGCCGACGGGTGTGGGCCCCTCGTCCACGGGGGTGTGGCAGAGGGAGATCACGGCGTGGTCCCTGCGGGCTGCCGGCCGGTCACGGTACGGCGTCGTGCAGGGCGTGATCGCGAGTGTGCAATCGTCCTCCCCATGCGGAACCTCACGGAAACCTCAGGCGGGTGGTGAATCCTGCCGATCGGGTGCCCGCGTCCCCGCCATCGGCGGCCGCACCTGGTCTTACAGCCGGTTTACGGCTCTTCGGGGCAGGATGGATGTGCTCGAAATTTGTGTGTGCCCTGTTCGGCGGGGCCGTGAGGAAGGACTAGCGACGTGCGTGTACTCGTCGTCGAGGACGAGCAGCTGCTCGCCGATGCGGTGGCCACCGGACTGCGCCGGGAGGCCATGGCGGTCGACGTGGTGTACGACGGCGCGGCCGCGCTGGAGCGCATCGCGGTCAACGACTACGACGTCGTCGTGCTGGACCGCGACCTCCCGCTGGTCCACGGCGACGACGTCTGCCGCAAGATCGTCGAACTGGGGATGCCCACCCGCGTACTGATGCTGACCGCCTCCGGCGACGTCAGCGACCGCGTCGAGGGCCTGGAGATCGGCGCCGACGACTACCTCCCCAAGCCGTTCGCGTTCACGGAGCTGACCGCGCGCGTACGGGCGCTGGGACGGCGTACGACGGTCGCGCTGCCGCCCGTACTGGAACGGGCGGGCATCAAGCTCGACCCGAACCGCCGCGAGGTCTTCCGCGACGGCAAGGAGGTCCAGCTCGCGCCCAAGGAGTTCGCGGTGCTGGAGGTCCTGATGCGCAGCGAGGGCACGGTCGTCTCGGCCGAGCAGCTGCTGGAGAAGGCGTGGGACGAGAACACCGACCCGTTCACGAACGTCGTCCGGGTGACCGTCATGACGCTGCGCCGCAAGCTCGGTGAGCCCGCGGTGATCGTGACGGTCCCGGGCTCCGGCTACCGGATCTGACGGGCATGGCCACGACACCCGCGGCCCCACAGTCGCCGCCCGCCCCGCCCAAGCCCACCTGGGACCCCAAACCGCCGGTCCGCCCGTTCCCCTGGCTGCGCCCGACCATCCGTATAAGGCTCACGCTGCTGTACGGCGGCATGTTCCTGATGGCCGGCATCGTGCTGCTCGCGATCATCTACATGCTGGCCGCCAACGCGCTGCAGGACGGCAACCAGCTGCCGTTCAAGATCATCGGTTCGGACTTCCGGATCGTCACCGACCGCTGCCCCGGAGCGGCCACCAACAACGTCGACCAGCTGAACTCCGCCATCAACACCTGCATCTCGCAGCAGCGCGCGGTGGCCCTGAACAACCTCCTGAACCGCTCCCTGATGGCGCTGGTCGGACTGACCATCGTCGCGTTCGCCTTCGGGTACGCGATGGCGGGCCGCGTCCTGTCGCCGCTCGGCCGCATCACGCGGACCGCGCAGCGGGTGGCCGGCTCCGACCTGCACCGGCGGATCGAGCTGGGCGGCCCGGACGACGAGCTGAAGGAGCTCGCCGACACATTCGACGAGATGCTCGACCGGCTGGACCGCGCGTTCGAGTCGCAGCAGCGTTTCGTGGCGAACGCCTCGCACGAGCTGCGGACGCCGCTGGCGATCAACCGCACGCTCCTCGAAGTACAGCTCGCCGACCCCGAGGCGTCGCCGGAGCTGGCCCAGTTGGGCAAGACCCTGCTCGCCACCAACGAGCGCAGCGAACAGCTGGTGGAGGGCCTGCTGCTGCTCGCCCGCAGCGAGAACAAGATCGTGGACCGCAAGCCGGTCGACCTCTCCGAGGTCGCCTCGCAGGCCATCGAGCAGGTCCGCGGCGAGGCTCAGAGCAAGGGCGTGGAGCTGCGCGGCGTACGCAGGCAGGTCTTCGTCCAGGGCAGCGGCGTCCTCCTGGAGCGCATCGCGCTGAACCTCGTACAGAACGCCGTGCGGTACAACACCCCCACCGACGGCTGGGTGGAGGTGACCACGGAGGCGCAGCCCGGATGGGCGGTGCTGGTGGTCTCCAATACGGGCCCGGTGGTCCCCGCCTATGAGGTGGAGAACATCTTCGAGCCCTTCCGGAGGCTGCGTACGGAGCGCACGGGCAGCGACAAGGGCGTGGGACTCGGACTGTCCATCGTGCGGTCCGTCGTCCGGGCGCACGACGGCACGATCACCGCGGTGCCACGTGAGGGCGGGGGCCTGGACATGCGGGTGGTGCTCCCGGTGTGAGTGTTCCGGCCAGGGTGCCCGCGGGTCCGGCTTGACGCGACGGCGGGTGTCCGGTCATCCTTCGCCCCGAGTTCGCTTTGCGCGGAATTCGGCCGGTCCGTTCGTTGGCCCGGACGTGTGTGATCGCTCACAGGCGCGAATTCCGGGCCATCTACTCTCCGTGATCGCCAAGCCCCTCGGAAGGCCGGGAAAATCCGGGTTTCCCGGGGGTCTGATCACGGGAAGTACACGGGATGGCAAGCGCGAGGTGCGACTTTAGGACCGTGTACGGTCCTATCGCCATCCAAACCGATCACCTCTTCAGGGGTGCGGTTGGGTGTCGATTGAGTAACAGACCTTGATGTGAGGCAAAATCTCCGCCTCAGGTCGGGCACAAGTCCGGCCTCTCACGCGTTACGAGCGCTGAGACACCGCAGACACCCAGAGGGGGAGAGCGACCATGGCTACGGATTACGACACACCACGCAAGACCGATGACGACCTCAACGAGGACAGCATCGAGGAACTGAAGTCGCGGCGGAACGACAAGTCCGCCTCGGCCGTCGACGTCGACGAGTTCGAGCAGGCCGAGGGCCTGGAGCTGCCCGGCGCCGACCTGTCCAACGAAGAGCTCGCCGTGCGGGTCCTGCCCAAGCAGCAGGACGAGTTCACCTGCATGAGCTGCTTCCTGGTCCACCACCGCAGCCAGCTGGCCGCGGAGGACAAGAACGGCCAGCCCATCTGCCGCGACTGCGCGGCCTGAGGGCAGGCCGAGGCCGTGGCGCGCGCACCGCACCCGGCCGGGGAGCCGCCGGCTTCCCGGACAGGCGCAGCACGCAACCGCGGCCACCGGGACGACAGCGTGAGGTGAAGCTCAGTGGGACCGTTCCGTAGAGGCAAGCAGGGTGAGACCGGTCCGGCGGCCGGCGCACGAACACGCGAGGAAACCGCGCCCGTGCCCGCCGACCAGACCGCCCTCCCCGCGGAGCGGCACACCCGAGCGCTGAGAGAGCGTGGCCGTGCGGCCACGCTCGCGGCCAGAGTCGGCGACGGCGCACGCAGAGGTGGTGCCGGCGCGCGGTCGGGACTCTCCTGGACCGCCGACCGGATCATCGAGAACGCCCCGCGGATCCCCGTCCGCGACCTGGCCACGCTGCGCCGCCAGTTTCCCGGCCTGACCCCCGAGCAACTGGCCGACAGGCTCGTCGCCGGAGCGACGAAGGGCACCGCCACCGTCGGTGCCGGAGTGGGCGTGGCGGCCATGATGCCGGTGCCGCCCGCGATGCCGGCCGAGCTGGCCGCCGAGGTCGTCGGCGTCGCCTCGGTCGAGATCAAGCTCATCGCCGAGCTGCACGAGGTGTACGGCGTGCGCCCGCAGGGCGGCCTCCGGGCCCGCGGCCTGGCCTACGTCCAGTCCTGGACCGAGGAGCGCGGCGTGGACGTCGCGAAGCCCGCCACGCTGAATCTCGCGCTCGGCGGCCAGATGAAGCGCGAACTGCGCCAGCGGATCATGAAGCGCATGATGCGCAACCTGCCGAGCATGACACCGTTCATGATCGGCGCCGCGGTCGGCGCGTTCATGAACCGCCGGGACACCGCCAGGCTGGCAGCCACGATCCGGCAGGATCTGCGCCGCCGTCAGGTCCCCTGGGACGCGCTCCCGGACCCGGCTCCGGCTCCCGTACACAAGCGGCTCACCGGCGTACCCAAGCGGCTCACAGGCCGCGCCAGACCCGGCCTGCTCGGCCGCCACAAGCCCGACCAGGACGCCTGACCCTCCGGTCCGTCCCGGGCTTCGCCGAGCCGCCTCAGGCCTCTCCCAGCCCCTCCAGGCGCCTCAGGCGCGGATCGCCGCCAGCGCCGCCGCCAGCTCCTCCGGATGCCGCGTCGACAAGTACACGTACGGCGTCGGGTCCGCCGGATCGGCCACCTCGACCCGCACCGCCGTCGGGATGTAACTGCGCATCAGCATGAACGCGCGGGTGTCGGCCTTGTACGTGCGCCAGGCCCGGGCCTCCGCCGCGTCCAGCACCTGCACCTCACCCAGCGCCGCCGCCGGGATCTTCGCGTCCCCCGCGATCAGCGACCCGGCGACGACCAGGATCCGCGCGGAGCCGTACGAGCTCACCAGGACCGCGGCCAGCGCCGCGCCGCCCACCAGCCCGCCCAGCATCGGCAGCGTCCCGAGCGGCAGCAGCATCAGGGCACAGGCGATGCCGACGGCGACGGCGATCACCCACCAGGAGCGGGGAGCGGTGAGACGTTCTTCGTACGACTGCATGGCTCCAGCTTGGCACGTGCGCGCGCGTGCTCCGCGCGCGCGGGTAGGGTCTCCACCTGTGAGTGGAGCCGAACCACAGAAGAAACAGACGACGCAGCTGACGCCGCCCGCGGACGCCACCGCGCCGGTGCGCCACCCCGAAGCGCCCGCGCCCGGCGAGCTGCTCGGCGCGCACTACGGCCAATGCTTCGGGTGCGGCGGGGAACAGCCGCACGGCCTGCACCTGGAGGCGCGGGCCGGCGAGGGCGTGCGCGTCACCGCGGAGTTCACCGTCAAGGAGGCCCACCAGGGCGCCCCGGGCCTCGCGCACGGCGGCGTACTGGCCACGGCCCTGGACGAGACGCTCGGCTCGCTCAACTGGCTGCTGCAGGCCATCGCCGTGACCGGCCGGCTGGAGACCGACTTCCTGCGCCCCGTACCGGTCGGCACGGTCCTGCACCTGGACGCCGAGGTCACCGCGGTGGCCGGCCGGAAGATCTACTCGCGCGCCGAGGGCCGGATCGGCGGCCCGGACGGCCCCGTGGCGGTCCGCGCCGAGGCGCTCTTCATCGAGGTGAAGGTCGAGCACTTCATCGACAACGGCCGGCCCGAGGAGATCCGGGCCGCGATGGCCGACCCGGACCAGGTGCGCCGCGCCCGCGCCTTCGAGGTGAACCCGTGACCCATCAGGCACAGCAGGTACGCACCCCCGTGGACGTACAGATCCGGCGGGTGGATCCGGAGGTTCCGCTGCCCGCATACGGGCACCCGGGCGACGCCGGGGCCGACCTCGTCACCACCGAGGCGGCCGAACTGGCCCCGGGGGAGCGCACGGTGCTGCCCACGGGGGTGGCCATCGCGCTGCCCGAGGGGTACGCCGCGTTCGTACACCCCCGGTCGGGCCTCGCGGCCCGCTGCGGTGTGGCGCTCGTGAATGCCCCGGGGACGGTGGATGCCGGGTACCGTGGGGAGATCAAGGTGATCGTGGTCAATCTGGATCCGCGCGAGTCCGTGCGTTTCGAGAGGTTCGACCGGATCGCCCAACTGGTCGTCCAGCAGGTCGAGAAGGTGCGCTTCCAGGAGGTGGCGGAGCTTCCCGGCTCGGCGCGGGCCGAGGGGGGATTCGGGTCCACCGGCGGTCACGCGGCGGTGGGCGGCGCGGGCGGGAATGGATACGCATCGGTCGGTGCCGACCGGGAAGGACAGTGACGTGTTCGGACGTCGCAAGAAGAACGAGGCTCCTGACGACGCGGTCGAGGCGGTCGATCCTGCCGAGGAGGCGACGTCGTCGGACCGGTCCGACGCGGACGACGAGGGCTACGGCGTGAGCCTCCCGCCGGCCCCGCGCCCCGACGGCCCCTGGGATCTCTCCGAGGTCGGCAATCCGGGCGAGGGCCGGGTGGACCTGGGCGGCCTCTTCGTACCGGGCGTCGAGGGCATGGAGCTGCGGGTCGAGGTCGCCGGTGACGCGATCGTCGCCGCGACCATCGTGCTGCAGGACAGCGCCGTGCAGCTGCAGGCGTTCGCAGCGCCCAAGAACGAGGGCATCTGGGGCGAGGTCCGCGAGGAGATCGCCTCCGGCATCACTCAGCAGGGTGGCGTCATCGACACGGTCGACGGCCCGCTGGGCTGGGAGCTGCGCGCCCAGGTGCCGGTGCAGCTGCCGGACGGGACGAACGGCGTGCAGGTCGTGCGGTTCGTCGGCGTGGACGGCCCGCGCTGGTTCCTGCGCGGCGTGATCTCCGGCCAGGGCGCGGTGCAGCCGCAGGCCGCCGGGCTGCTGGAGCAGATCTTCCGGGACACGGTCGTCGTACGCGGCGAGGGCCCGATGGCGCCCCGCGACCCGATCGTCCTCAAGCTCCCCGACGACGCGGAGATGGTGCCCGAGGGCGTCCAGCAGGACGACGCCTCGCAGTCCCGCTTCGGCGGCGGCGTGGAGCGCCTGGAACGCGGCCCGGAGATCACCGAGATCCGCTGAGCCGGCGGCCGCCGGAGTGCGGTCGTACGTACGGGCCGTGCCCCTCCCGGAGGGACGCGGCCCGTAGGCATGCCGGGCCCTTGGTGCCCGTCAGGGTCCCGTCAAAACTGGGCCCCGGCCCCCTGTACACGGTCTCTGTCCTGTTCCCCGTCGGTAGGCTCGGCAGCGGAACAGCCCGGTTGCGGGCGGCTCGCAGGTAAGACAATGAGGCCATGGGACGCGGCAAGCTTCGCATCTATCTCGGCGCGGCGCCGGGTGTCGGCAAGACGTACTCGATGCTCTCCGAGGCGCACCGGCGCCTGGAGCGCGGTACGGACGTCGTCGTCGCCTTCGTGGCGCACCACGACCGGCCGCGTACGGAAGTGCTGCTGCACGGCCTGGAGGAGCTGGGGCTCCAGGAGCTGAGTCATCGGGGCACGGCGTTCACCGAGATGGACGTGGACGCCGTACTGGCCCGGCGGCCCGCCGTCGCGCTGGTCGACGAGCTGGCGCACACCAATGTTCCCGGTTCCCGGAACGAAAAGCGCTGGCAGGACGTCGAGGAACTGCTCGAAGCGGGCATCGATGTGATCTCCACCGTCAACATCCAGCACCTGGAGTCACTCGGTGACGTGGTGGAGTCGATAACGGGCGTCCGGCAGCGCGAGACCGTCCCCGACGAGGTGGTCCGCCGCGCCGACCAGATAGAGCTTGTCGACATGTCGCCCCAGGCGCTGCGGCGGCGGATGGCGCACGGGAACATCTACGCCTCCGACAAGGTCGATGCGGCCCTGTCGAACTACTTCCGGCCCGGGAACCTCACCGCGCTGCGTGAGCTGGCGCTGCTGTGGGTGGCCGACCGGGTCGACGAGTACCTCCAGCAGTACCGCGCCGAGCACTCCATCCGCTCCACCTGGCAGGCCCGCGAGCGCATCGTCGTCGGCCTCACCGGCGGTCCCGAGGGCAAGACGCTGCTGCGTCGTGCGGCGCGGATGGCCGCCAAGGGCTCCGGCAGCGAGGTACTGGCCGTCTACATCGCGCGCAGTGACGGGCTCACCGGCGCCTCGCCCAAGGAGCTCGCCGTCCAGCGCACCCTGGTCGAGGACCTGGGCGGCAGCTTCCACCACGTCATCGGCGACGACGTGCCCAGCGCCCTGCTGGAGTTCGCGCGCGGCGTCAACGCCACCCAGATCGTGCTGGGGTCGAGCCGCCGGAAGGCGTGGCAGTACGTCTTCGGGCCGGGCGTCGGCGCGACCGTCGCCCGCGATTCGGGGCCCGACCTGGACGTCCACATCGTCACGCACGACGAGGTCGCCAAGGGGCGCGGCCTGCCGGTCGCGCGCGGCGCCCGGCTCAGCCGCTCCCGTGTGCTGGCCGGCTGGCTCACCGGCGTACTCGGCCCGGTCCTGCTCACGCTGCTGCTGTACAACCTGGAGAACGGCCCGGGGCTCGCCAACGATGTGCTGCTGTTCCTCTTCCTGACCGTGGCGGCGGCCCTGCTCGGCGGGCTGCTGGCCGCGCTCGCCTCCGCCGCCGTCGGCTCGGTCCTGCTGAACTTCTACTTCACGCCGCCCACCCACAGCATCACCATCGCCGACCCCAAGAACATCGTCGCCATCGCGATCTTCTTCGCGGTCGGGGTGGCCGTCGCCTCCGTGGTGGACCTGGCGGCCCGCCGTACGCACCAGGCCGCCCGGCTGCGCGCCGAGGCGGAGATCCTGTCCTTCCTGGCCGGCAGCGTGCTGCGCGGCGAGACCACGTTGAACGCGCTGCTGGAACGGGTGCGCGAGACCTTTGCCATGGACGCGGTCTCCCTCCTCGAACGGGAGAGCGACGTCGAGCCGTGGACCTGCGCGGGCAGCGTCGGCGAGGCCGCGGCCCCGCGCCGCCCCGAGGACGCGGACGTGGACATGCCCGTCAGCGACCACATGGCCCTCGCGCTCAGCGGCCGCAAGCTGCCCGCCGAGGACCGCCGGGTGCTCGGCGCCTTCGCCGCGCAGGCCGCCGTCGTACTGGACCGCCAGCGGCTGGTCGGCGAGGCGGCGCGGGCCCGCGAGCTGGCCGAGGGCAACCGCATCCGTACCGCGCTGCTCGCCGCCGTCAGCCACGATCTGCGCACCCCCCTCGCCGGCATCAAGGCCGCCGTCACCTCGCTCCGCTCCGACGACGTGGCCTGGTCCGAGGAGGACGAGGCCGAGCTGCTGGCCGGCATCGAGGACGGCGCCGACCGGCTGGACCACCTGGTCGGCAACCTCCTCGACATGTCCCGGCTGCAGACCGGCACGGTCACCCCGCTGATCCGCGACACCGACCTGGACGAGGTCGTCCCGATGGCGCTCGGCGGCGTCCCCGAGGGCAGCGTCTGCCTGGACATACCCGAGGCGCTGCCCTTCGTGGCCGTCGATCCCGGGCTGCTGGAGCGCTGCGTCGCCAACCTCGTCGAGAACGCCGTGAAGTACAGCCCGGACGGCGCGCCCGTCACGGTCGCCGCCAGCGCGCTGGGCGAGCGCGTGGAGGTACGCGTCGTGGACCGCGGCCCCGGCGTCCCCGACGCCGCCAAGGACCGCATCTTCGAGCCGTTCCAGCGCTACGGCGACGCCCCGCGCGGCGCCGGCGTCGGCCTCGGCCTCGCCGTCTCCCGCGGCTTCGCGGAGGCCATGGGCGGCACCCTCGCCGCCGAGGACACCCCGGGAGGCGGTCTGACCATGGTCCTGACGCTGCGCGCCGCGGCCGGCCACCCGCCGGTCAGCCCAGGCCTCCCCGCCCGGGCGACGACATGACCGCGCCCGCTCCCCGTACACCGACTGCGGCGGCCCCCCGGCCGTCCGCGGGAAAGGCAGGCCCGATGAACCGGGTGCTCGTGGTCGACGACGAGCCGCAGATCGTCCGCGCCCTCGTGATCAACCTCAAGGCGCGCAAGTACGAGGTGGACGCCGCGCCCGACGGCGCCACCGCGCTCCGGCTCGCCGCCGCCCGCCACCCCGACGTGATCGTCCTGGACCTGGGCCTGCCCGACATGGACGGCGTGGACGTGATCCGCGGCCTGCGCGGCTGGACGCGGGTGCCGATCCTGGTGCTCTCCGCCCGGCAGACCTCCGACGAGAAGGTCGAGGCGCTGGACGCGGGCGCCGACGACTACGTCACCAAGCCGTTCGGCATGGACGAACTGCTGGCCCGGCTGCGTGCCGCGGTGCGCCGCGCCGAGCCCACCGGGCCCGCCGACGCCGCCGTCCTGGTCGAGACCGAGGGTTTCACCGTCGACCTGGCCGCCAAGAAGGTCAACCGCGGCGGCCGCGACGTCCGGCTCACCCCCACCGAGTGGCACCTCCTGGAGGTACTGGTCCGCAACACGGGCCGGCTGGTCAGCCAGAAACAGCTGCTCCAGGAGGTCTGGGGCCCCTCGTACGGCACGGAGTCCAACTATCTGCGGGTCTACATGGCCCAGCTGCGCCGCAAGCTGGAGGCCGATCCGTCCCACCCCCGGCACTTCGTCACCGAGCCGGGCATGGGCTACCGCTTCGAACAGTGATCCGGGCGCGAGACGGCCGGTACGCTGGCTGTATGAGTGCTGGGACCCGTTCCGAGAAGCCGGCCGGACGTTTCCGCCGGCTGCTCGACAGGCTGTCCTCCTCCGAGGAGGAGCTGCAGTCCGCCGAGCTGCAGGAGGATGCGCAGAACGCGGGCTGTACGCGGATCTGCGACTGCGACGACCGTCAGATCGTGAAGGTCACGGGTACGCTGCGGCACGTCACGCTGCGTCCCCGGGCCGGGGTGCCGGCGCTGGAGGCCGAGCTGTTCGACGGCTCGGCGGCGCTGGACGTGGTCTGGCTCGGCCGACGCGCCATCACCGGTATCGAGCCGGGACGTAAGCTCATCGCCTCCGGCCGGATCTCGATGAGCCACGGACGCCGGGTGCTGTTCAATCCGAAGTACGAACTCCGACCGCTCGGACAGGAGTAGCCGGTGACGTCGTTCGAGAAGACGACCACGAGCAACGAGGAAGAGCCCGCCGCCGGGCACGGTACGGCCGCCGGGCACGGAAAGGCCGACAAGGCGGCCGCGGAGAAGGCCATCCTGGAGGCGTTCGGCGGCTTCTGGGGCATGGTGGACACGACGGTCCCCGGCCTGGTCTTCGTGCTGATCTACACGATCCAGCGGGACATCCACACCGCCGCGATCATCGCGCTGGGCCTGACCGTCCTGCTGGCCCTGGCCCGGCTCGCCCGCCGGGAAACCCTCAAGCACGCCTTCAGCGGCGTCTTCGGCGTGGCCATCGGCGCGGTCTTCGCGATGATGTCCGGCGACGCCAAGAACTTCTACCTGCCGGGCATGCTCTACACGCTGGGCCTCGCGGTCGTGTACGTGCTCTCGGCGCTCTTCAAGTACCCGCTCATCGGCGTACTGCTCGGCCCGATACTGCGCGAGAACCTCTCCTGGCGGACGCGCAACCCCGGCCGCTTCAAGGCGTACACCAAGTCCACCTACGCCTGGGGCTTCATCCTGCTCGCCAAGTCCGCGATCCTCTTCCCGCTGTACTGGTGGGGCGACGCGACGCAGCTCGGCTGGGTCAAGGTCGCGCTCGGCATCCCGCCGTTCCTGCTCTGCGTCTACCTGACCTGGATCTTCCTGGCGAAGGCCCCGGCCCCGATCGACGTGATCGCGGAGATGGAGGCGAAGGAGAAGGAATCGAGCGTCTCCGGCGCCTGAGACAAGCAGGAGGCCCGGAACCGTACGGTTCCGGGCCTCCTTGTATGTCCTTACTCCGTCGGCTTCCGCACGGAGAGCAGGTCCTCCAGCTGCTCCTCCCGCGCCTGCGCCGCGACGAACAGCAGCTCGTCACCGGCCTCCAGCGCGTCCTCCTTGTTGGGCGTGAGCACCCGCGTCCCGCGGATGATCGTCACCAGCGAGGTGTCCTCGGGCCACTCCACGTCGCCCACCTGGGTACCCGCCAGCGCCGCCTCCGGGGGCAGCGTCAGCTCGACGAGGTTGGCGTCGCCGTGGCTGAAGCGCAGCAGCCGTACGAGATCGCCGACGCTCACCGCCTCTTCCACCAGCGCGGACATCAGTCGCGGCGTGGAGACCGCCACGTCGACGCCCCAGGCCTCGTTGAAGAGCCACTCGTTCTTCGGGTTGTTGACACGGGCCACCACGCGCGGCACGCCGTACTCGGTCTTGGCCAGCAGCGAGACGACGAGGTTGACCTTGTCGTCGCCGGTCGCCGCGATGACGACGTTGCAGCGCTGCAGCGCTGCCTCGTCCAGCGAGGTGATCTCGCAGGCGTCGGCCAGCAGCCATTCCGCCTGCGGCACCCGCTCGACCGAGATCGCCGTGGGCGCCTTGTCGATGAGCAGGACCTCGTGGCCGTTTTCCAGGAGCTCGCCCGCGATGGAGCGGCCCACCGCTCCCGCACCCGCGATTGCCACCCTCATGCGCCGGCCTCCTCGGGCCCTTCGGCGAACGCCGCCTCGACCTTCTCCACATCGTCGGTGCGCATCATCACGTGCACCAGATCGCCTTCCTGCAGGACGGTCTGCGAGGTCGGCAGTATCGCCTCACCCAGCCGGGTGAGGAAGGCCACCCGTACGCCGGTCTCCTCCTGGAGGCGGCTGACCTTGTGGCCGACCCAGGACGCGTCGGTGTGCACCTCGGCGAGCTGCACGCCGCCGCTGGGGTCCCGCCACAGCGGCTCGGCGCCCGAGGGGAGCAGCCGGCGCAGCATCTGGTCGGCGGTCCAGCGGACGGTGGCCACGGTCGGGATGCCCAGGCGCTGGTAGACCTCGGCGCGGCGCGGGTCGTAGATGCGGGCCGCGACGTTCTCCACGCCGAACATCTCGCGGGCCACCCGGGCGGCGATGATGTTGGAGTTGTCGCCGCTGCTGACGGCGGCGAACGCGCCGGCCTCCTCGATCCCCGCCTCGCGCAGGGTGTCCTGGTCGAAGCCGACGCCGGTCACCCGGCGGCCCCCGAAGGCGGAGCCCAGCCGCCGGAAGGCGGTGGGGTCCTGGTCGACCACGGCGATCGTGTGGCCCTGGTTCTCCAGGGTCTGTGCGAGCGCGGATCCGACCCGCCCGCAGCCCATGATGACGATGTGCATCGTCCGCTTACCCCGCACTCCTCGTAGGCCCGCTGGCCTGCCTCAACACCCTGCTCACTACTTTCTTTCCGGCGTACCGGCCGCCCGGGGCGCCTGGCCCCGGCACGGCCCGGTCACGAGCTTATGCGGCAACGGGGGAGTTGCCCCCGCTGATGTGCGACACCACCGTAACCGGCCGACCGGTAGGAAGGAGTGCTGCCCTTCAGGCGCCGGTCCGCCCGGAGGCGGGCGAGCCGGCCGGTCCGAGGCGCGTCCCCGCCGGGAAGACGAAGCGGGCGGCGGAGACGGAGAGCGTGAAGCGGGGTGCCGGGGCCGCGAGGTCCGGCAGGGGCGGGTGCCAGTCCAGGACGCCGAGCCGGCCCCGGCCCAGGCGCCCCGAGACCTGCCCGCACAGGAACGTCCGCTCGCCGCCGATCCGGCCGAACCCGCTGCTCGGAGCGCGGAGGACGGGGACGCGCGCCCTGCCGTGCGGGCCCAGGCGGAGGGCCGCGACCGGCCCGTTGTCGTCGTGGATGCGGACGGTCTCCGCGTCCCACGAGAAGCGGGCGAGCTCCTTAGGGATGCCCCACAGCCGCCGCCCGCCGCGTACCGACGCCGCCGAGTCCACCCAGATGCGGTGGCAGAACAGCCCCACGCGGCGGCCCCGGCGGGCCGGGGAGCCGACCGCGAATTCGTCGTACCGCAGCGCGCCCTCCGTGTAGCGCGCGAGCACCACCAGGAGCGTACGGCGGCCGCCCACGGGGCTGAGGTCGGCGGGCAGCTCCGGTGCCTCGCGCGCGGTGAGGACGGACATCCACAGCACGCCGCGCGCCTTCCAGGGCGGCGCGGGGTAGTCCGCGGCCGGCGGTCCGGTGGGGTCGGTCACTGCGGTACTCCTTCCAGCGGGGCCGGTCACCACTCTCCTCGCCGTGGGCCGCGCAGCGCGCGCCGGACCGCCGTGATGCCCAGGGCGGTGAAGGCCAGGGTCTGGGCGGGGGAGTGGCTCAGCAGCGGGCGGGGGCCGTACATCTCGGGGTGGCCCGGCCAGCTGCCGTCCGGCCGCTGCGCCGCGGCCAGGTACGCGAGGGCCGCGCGTGTCCCGTTGCCGGGTACCGCCGCCCGGCAGAGCGCCGCCAGGGCCAGCCCGGTGGCCGACGGCAGGCTGGCGGTGCTGTCGGTGCCGGGACCGTGGGACCACCCGCCGTCCGGCCGCCGACTCGCGGCCAGGCGGGCCAGCTCGGCGCGGACCGCGCGGTGCCCGGCCGGCAGCGCGGGCGCGATCTCGCACACCGCGTAGGGCGCGCCGCGGTACCAGCTCGCGGCCCAGCCGTCGCCGGCGGACCCGGCGCGCCCCGCGTACGCGCCGAGCCAGCGGCGGGCCGCGCCGGTGGGGACGCGGTGACGGCCGCGGTAGCGGTCCAGGGCGGTGACGGCGTGCGCGACCACGTCGGGGGTCGGCGGGTCGGCCGCCGTCTGCCAGGTGGACCACAGCCCCGTCCCGCTCTGCTGCTCGGCGAGGTGGCGGAGCGCGCGGCGCGCCGCGTCCGCCGCCTCCGGGAGCCCGGCGAGGGCGATGAGTACCGCCGCGGTGGTGTCGTTGTCGGACTCCAGCCCCTGCCGGCACGGCCAGCCCCCGTCGGGCCGCTGGGCCGCGCGGAGGAAGTCCAGCGCGCGGGGGAGGCCCTGCACCTCGAAGTCCGGCTCGCCCCGGAACGCGCGTACCGTCAGCTGGGTGTCCCACACATCGGTGGTCAGGAAGCGCCATGTCCCGTCCGGGTGCTGTGCCGTGAGCAGGTAGCCGCGGGCCCGGTACCGCGCGGTGCCGGCCGGGACGACGGCGCGCAGCGCCAGCAGCGCGAGGGAGGTGCTCAGCACGTTCCCGTAGAACGAGCCGTCCGGCGCCTGGAGGTCCGCGAGGCGCCGCGCGGCCGCTTCCGCGTTCTGCGCGTCACCGAAGTACCGCTCGACGAGCGCGTACTCGGCCAGCAGGTCCACCAGCGCCCAGGACTTGAGCCGGGAGCGGCACGCGCCGTCCACCGCCGTGCGCAGGCCGGCGCGGAGCGCCCGCAGGCCGGCCGCCGTGACCGGCTCGCGCGCGGCCCCGTCCGGCGCCACCCGCTCAGCGCAGGCCCGCAGGACGGCCAGCAGCCGGAGCCGGGGCACGAAGACCGGGCCGGTGAACGCCTCCGTGGCGGGGCCGTGCCCGTCGGCCGTGCCGCGGGCCAGGCCGGCCAGCAGGGTCTCCGTGTACTGGGCGAGCGGATGGTGCGTCTGGGGGCGCGCGGTGCGCAGCCACTGGTGCGCGCGGCGGACCGCGTGCCGGGCCGCCGGGGTGGCCTCCCGGGACAGGGCCAGGCACGCCAGGGCGGTTTCGGTGACGCGCGGGTCGGGCGGCGTCCGCCAGCCGCCGTCCTCCTGCTGGTGCCGCAGGCAGTGATCGAGGGCGCGGGCGAGCATGTCGTCCGCCTGCCGGACGGGATCGTGGTGCAGCGGATCGCGGTACGCCGTGCCGGGTTCGCCGCCGCGCCCGGGCATGTCAGCGGGCGGGCGGGGGCAGCGGCCCCAGCAACTGGTTTCCCGGCGCGTCCGCGTCGTCGCTCAGAAAGAACTCGCGGAGCGCCGCCCGCCATTCCTCGTGCCGGATACGGCCGTCGCCGTCCCGGTCGAGCCGGCGGAACGCTTCCTCGCCGTGGGCGGTGTCCACGCCTGCGTGGGTGTAAATACGCCGGTACTCGTCCAGGCTCAGCGTCTTGTCCTTGTTCGTGTCCAGCGCGCGCATCAAGGCGTCGGCGATGGCCAGTACCGCGTCGTCGAGATTTGCGCGCGAGGAGACGAGGGACCGCATACGGCTGAGGAATTCCTGCCGGTCGATCCGGGTGTCCGGGCCGGAGCCGCCGGGTACCAGGAGCTTCCACCACTTCTCGAAGCCGGCACGGACCGCCGCCGCGTTCTCGTTGTCGCCCCGCGGGGGCAGGCCCGCTATTCCCTCGGCGAAACGGAAGAAACGCTCCCGCGTGAGATATCCCTGGCCTTCCCTGTCGAACATCTCGAAGAGCGCGTCGAATTTCTGGTCCCTGAGCGTGCCGGGCATGACTCTCCGCCCTTTCGTCTGCTGGCATCGATGTGCCGCAAGGCATCGCCTGCAGCATCGGCGTCCGGCATCGGGCTCTTCAAGCGGGCATTCGGACAGAGTGCATTGGCCGAGTTCACGGGAATTCAGTGCGAATGCAGCAAGAAATCGTGTCAGCCCGCACGAGCGCCGCGTACCCCCTGGCGGCCGGGTCGGGCCGTGCCTTCGTGATCTTGGGGAGGCATGCTGGGCGACGTGTCCTCACTGTCACCCGTGCCACAGCAGTCCCAACCGACCCCGCACGCGCCGCACATGGTGGTGTGCGGCGACGACTCCCTGGCCCACCGGCTCGCCGTCGAGCTGCGGGAGGTGTACCGCGAGCGGGTCACCCTCGTCGTGCCCTCCGTACGCGACCCGCGCGGGCCCCGCGTCCCGCAGCCGGCGCGCGGCGGCCTGGGCCGGGCCGGCGCGTTCCTCGGCCGGATGACGGCCGCGGTCGGCCGGGGAAACGCCCCGGACGACGGGAGATCCGCCGACGGTCCGGGTGCGCCGGACGCCGAGGAGGAGGCCGGACCGGTACGCGTACTGGAAGCGCCGGAGCCCGACGACGAGACGCTCACCGAAGCGGGCGTCGAGGAGGCCGGCGCGCTGGCCCTGGTGTACGACGACGACGAGACCAACATCCACGCCGCGCTGCGCGCCCGCCGGATGAACCCCCGGCTCCGGCTGGTCATCCGCCTCTACAACCGCCGCCTCGGCCAGCACCTGGAAGAGCTGCTGGACCAGGCGGCCGCCGTGGTCTGGTCCGACAGCTCCGAGATCGACGCCTCCACCACCGTCCTCTCCGACGCCGACACGGTCGCGCCCGCGCTCACCGCCACCGCCGTGGCCGGCACCAGCAAGGTCATCGAGGTCGACGGGCTGCTGCTGCGGGCCGTGGAGCACACCCCGGGCGCGCCCGCACCGCCGCGCGCCGCCGGCCGCGGCCTCGCCACCCTCGCCCTGCTCTCCCCCTCGGCCTCGGACGACACGGCACACGAAGGCGACCCGGCGCCTGCCCCGCCCCCGCCGGGCGGCCGCTCCCGGCACGGCGGCCGCACCGCCCACCGGCACGCGGCCGACGACGACGGGCCGACGCTGCTGCCCGACGACGCCACCGCCGCGGCCGCCACCGGGCGCGCCACCATCGAGCTGGAGACCGTCTCCTACCGCGGCCGCCGGCCGTCCGCCCGCCGCCTCGTAGGGCGCGGCGCGCCGCTCGGCTCGCTCTTCTCGCCGCGGCTGCGCTGGTCGATAGCGGGCCTCATCGGCACCGTACTGACCCTGGCCATCGTCTCGACGCTCGTCACCGGGGACGACCCGCTGCACGCGGCGTACCTCTCCCTGCTGGACCTCTTCGCGATCAACGAGCCCGCGATCAACGAGGGCCCGGCCCGCAAGGTGCTGCAGCTGCTGTCCGGCCTCACCGGCCTCCTCCTGCTGCCGGTCCTGGTCGCCGCGGCCCTCGAAGCGCTCGGCACCTTCCGCAGCGCCGCCTCGCTGCGCCGCCCGCCGCGCGGCCTCTCCGGCCATGTCGTCCTCCTCGGCCTCGGCAAGGTCGGCACCCGCGTCCTGGCCCGGCTGCGCGAGCTGGGCGTCCCGGTCGTCTGCGTGGAGGAGGACCCCGAAGCGCGCGGTATCCCGCTGGCCCGCCGACTGCGGGTGCCGACCGTCCTCGGCGACGCCACCGAGGACGGCGTGCTGGAAGCGGCCGGGATCGCCCGCGCCCGTACCCTCCTCGCGCTGACCAGCGAGGACAGCACGAACCTGGAGGCGTCGCTGTACGCCAGGTCCGTCAAGCCGCAGCTCCGGGTCACACTCCGGCTCTTCGACGACCGGTTCGCCACCGCCGTCTACCGCACCCTGCGCGCCGCCCACCCCACCGCCGTCACCCGCAGCCGCAGCGTCTCCTTCCTGGCAGCGCCCGCCTTCGCCGGCGCCATGATGGGCCGCCAGATCCTGGGCGCCGTCCCCGTCGAGCGCCGGCTGCTGCTCGTCGCCCACGTCGACGTGCGCGGCCAGACCGAGCTGGTGGGCCGCCGCGCCGACCAGGTGTTCCGGGCCGGGCGGCTGCGGCTGGTGGCCGTCAACATCGGCGCAGCGCCGGACCCCGCGGAGGACCCGGAGACCATGCAGGGCGGCGGGCAGCGCTGGGAGCCCGCCCGGCTGGTCCGCGACCTGCCGCCCGGCTACGTCCTGCGGCCCCAGGACCGCGTCGTCATCGCCGCCACCCGCGAAGGACTGGGCGAGCTGCTCGGCCGCCGTCCGGGCCCCGCCGCATCCACGCAGAGCGGATCTGCCGGAACCCGGCAGGGTTGATAGCGTCCCGGTGTCCGGGAGTCGGCAATGAAGGCCGATGGTGAAGCTCCCGGAACCGGCCCACGGGTCGGGACGAGCGGTGGCAGGGAGCACAACAAGTGGAGCGCGGCGCAGCGGAACCGCACGGCATCGGCGAGTACGCCGACCTCCTCGGGGAGGTGTCCAGGACCGGGCGGCTGCTCCGCCGCGAGGAGCTGGACGTCCTGCGCGAGCGGGGGGAGCGGGCCGCGGAAGAGGGCCTGAGCCTGCGCGAGCTGGTCGGCCGCTACCTGGGGGAGACCCGCCGGCTGTGGGGCTCGCTGCCCGGTGTGGCGCGGGCCGCGGGCGCCACCGAGCGGGCCCGTACCGGCGACGCGCTGCTCGCGGCCGTCGAGGCGGCCGTTGCCGCGCTCGGCGAGGGCCACGAGCGGGCGCAGCGGCTCGCGGTCCGGCAGGAGGAGGCGGCCCGCCGCGAATTCGTCGACGACCTTCTTTACGGGCGCAGCGACCTCGGCCGGCTCGCCGAGCGCGCCGAGCGCTTCGGGCTGCGGCTGGCGGGCGAGCACGCGGTGGGTGTCGCGGAGGGGCCCGAGCGCTTCGACGACCTGCACCCGGTGGCCCGGCGCGTGGAGCGCGAGCTGCTGGCCCGCTTCGGCGACCGCGATGTGCTCATCGCCACCAAGGCCGGGCGGCTGGTGTGCGTGGCGGCGGGCGGCCGGGACGGCGCCCTGGACGCCTTCGCGAAGTACGCGCGCACCGACGGGACCGGCGGGCAGGCCGCGCACCGGGTCGCGCTCGGCCGGCCGCACGCCGGCGCGGGCGGCGTGGTCACCTCGTACGAAGAGGCACTGGGCGCGCTGGAGCTGGCCACCCAGCTGGAGCTGACGGAGCCCGTACTGCACGCCGCCGACCTGCTGGTCTTCCCCGTCCTGCTGCGCGACCGGGCCGCCATGGCCGACCTCGTGCGCAGCGTGCTGGGGCCGCTGACCGAGGGGCGCGGCGGGGCGCGGCCGCTGCTGGAGACGATCTGGGCGTGCGCGGCGACGGCGTACGTCAACGCCGAGGCGGCCCGCCGGCTCCGGGTCAGCGTGCGCACCCTCTCCTACCGGCTGGCCCGCATCAAGGAGCTGACCGGCTACGACCCGGCCGACGGGCTGCAGCGCTACACGCTGGAGACGGCCGCGATGGGCGCGCGCGTACTGGGCTGGCCGGACCGGCCGCTGTAGTTCCCCCGGACGTCCGGTCCGCACGGGCCTTCTGCGGGCCGTCCGGCGGGGCAAGTGCCGGTCGGTGAGCCATCAAAATCGCGTAAAGATTGCCGGGAACCGGCAATGTGCCGAGGCCGTGGCGAATGCCACCATCAGGGCGCACCGGCGGGTGCACGGCGGGCGGCGCAGCATCAGGGGTCTGCGCGCCCGCCGGGCCGCCGGCAGCGGATCGGTTGTCCCCACCCTCGACGGGGGTGAGGGTGTGGACACCCCGCTGCGGGCAGGCAGTTCCGCCGTTCGGGCGGCGCGTGGCGGCTCCGTACCCCGCCCTCCGGCACCGTGGAGCGACGGATTCCGTACCCCCGGCGGCGGCCCCGGACGGCCGCGCGGACCAGTCGGGCGGCATCCCCGGCAGGTGCATTACCCCCACGGGTGGCGGGTGGGCGACGGCCTTGACGAAGGCTTAGCATCCTCTGCGTGTCCAAACTGACCGACGTGCCCAAACGCATCTTGATCGGGCGCGCACTGCGCAGCGACAAGCTGGGAGAGACCCTTCTCCCGAAGCGCATCGCACTCCCCGTCTTCGCCTCCGACCCCCTCTCCTCCGTGGCGTACGCGCCGGGGGAGGTGCTGCTCGTCCTGTCCGTGGCAGGCGTGTCGGCGTATCACTTCAGCCCCTGGATCGCGGTCGCGGTCGTGGTGCTGATGTTCACGGTCGTGGCGTCGTACCGGCAGAACGTGCACGCCTACCCGAGCGGCGGCGGCGACTACGAGGTCGCCAACACCAACCTCGGCCCCAAGGCCGGCCTGACCGTGGCCAGTGCGCTGTTGGTCGACTACGTCCTCACCGTCGCCGTCTCCATCTCCTCCGGAGTGGAGAACCTGGGCTCGGCGATCCCCTTCTTCGTCGAGCACAAGACGGCCTGCGCCATCGCGATCATCGTGCTGCTGACGCTGATGAACCTGCGCGGCGTCAAGGAATCCGGCAAGCTCTTCGCCATCCCGACCTACGTCTTCGTCGCCGGCGTCTTCATCATGATCCTCTGGGGCGCCTTCCGCGGCCTGGTCATGGGCGACTCCATGAAGGCCCCCACCGCCGACTACACCATCCACGCCGAGCAGGGCGGTCTGGCCGGCTTCGCGCTGCTCTTCCTCCTGCTGCGCGCGTTCTCCTCCGGCTGTGCGGCGCTCACCGGTGTCGAGGCGATCTCCAACGGTGTGCCCGCCTTCCGCAAGCCCAAGTCCAAGAACGCCGCCACGACGCTGGCGCTGATGGGCGGCCTGGCCGTCACCATGTTCTGCGGGATCATCGGGCTGGCCATGGTGACCGGCGTGAAGATGGCCGAGAAGCCGGCCACCGACCTGCTGCACAACGGAGTGCCCGTCGGCTCCGACTACACCCAGAACCCGGTGATCTCGCAGGTCGCGGCCGCGGTCTTCGGCGACGGCACGGCGCCCTTCGTCATCCTGGCCGCCGCCACCGCGCTGGTCCTCTTCCTCGCCGCGAACACCGCGTACAACGGGTTCCCGCTGCTCGGCTCGATCCTCGCGCAGGACCGCTACCTGCCGCGCCAGCTGCACACCCGCGGCGACCGCCTCGCGTTCTCCAACGGCATCGTGCTGCTCGCCGGCGCCGCCGCGATACTCGTCTACATCTACGGCGCGGACTCCACCCGGCTGATCCAGCTGTACATCGTCGGCGTCTTCGTCTCCTTCACGCTCAGCCAGATCGGCATGGTCCGGCACTGGAACCGCCACCTGGCCGGCGAGAACGACCAGGCCAAGCGCCGCCGGATGTACCGCTCCCGTGCGATCAACGCCTTCGGCGCCACCTTCACCGGCCTGGTGCTGGTGGTCGTGCTCGTGACGAAGTTCAGCCACGGCGCCTGGGTCGCGCTGCTCGGCATGGTCATCTTCTACGTCACGATGACCGCGATCCGTAAGCACTACGACCGGGTCGCCGACGAGATCGCCGCCGCCGACTCGGCCGACGACGAGGTCGCCCGCCCCTCCCGCGTGCACTCCATCGTCCTGGTCTCCAAGGTCCACAAGCCGACCCTGCGGGCCCTGAACTACGCCAAGCTGATGCGCTCGCACTCCCTCGAAGCGGTCAGCGTGGACGTCGACCAGGCCGAGACCAAGGCGCTGCGCGAGGAGTGGGAGCGCCGCGGCATCGAGGTCCCGCTGAAGGTCCTGGCCTCCCCGTACCGGGAGATCACCCGCCCCTTCATCGAGTACGTGAAGTCGCTGCGCAAGGAGAGCCCGCGCGACGCGGTCTCCGTCTTCATCCCGGAGTACGTCGTCGGCCACTGGTACGAGCACCTGCTCCACAACCAGTCCGCGCTGCGTCTGAAGGGCCGGCTGCTCTTCACCCCGGGCGTCATGGTCACCTCCGTGCCCTGGCAGCTGGACTCCTCCGAGGCCGCCAAGGTCCGCGCCCGCAAGCGCGCCGAGTGGAACGCGCCCGGCTCGGTCCGCCGTGGCCCGGTCGCCCCGCCGAAGAAGGAGAAGGCGGCCACGAAGAAGTAGCGGCCACCACGACGCAGGGGCGCGCCCCGGTGGTCAATGGGGTGGTACGGCGGGACGTAGACTTGAAGGCTGTTGTCCCGCCGCACCACCCCACGTTTTTTGGAGCTCACTCGCCATGCCGGAAGAACCGAAGAAGTCCCTGGTCGGCGAGGAGTACGAGGTCGAGGTCGGGCCCGTGGCGCACGGCGGCCACTGCATCGCCCGTACGGACGAGGGCCAGGTCCTCTTCGTACGCCACGCCCTCCCCGGCGAGCGCGTGATCGCCAAGGTCACCGACGGCGAGGAAGGTGCCCGCTTCCTCCGCGCCGACGCCGTACAGGTCCTGACCGCCTCCAAGGACCGGGTCGAGGCCCCCTGCCCCTTCTCCGGGCCTGGCCGCTGCGGCGGCTGCGACTGGCAGCACGCCAAGCCGGGCGCCCAGCGCCGCCTCAAGGGCGAGGTCATCGCCGAGCAGCTGCAGCGCCTCGCGGGTCTGACCCCCGAGGAGGCGGGCTGGGACGGCACGGTCGTGCCCGCGCCCGGCGACAAGGTCCCCGCCGGTGAGGTACCGGCCTGGCGCACCCGCGTCCAGTACGCCATCGACGCCGAGGGCCACGTCGGCCTGCGCAAGCACCGCTCGCACGAGGTGCAGCCCATCGACCACTGCATGATCGCCGCCCCCGGCGTCTCCGAGCTGGGCATCGAGAAGCGCGAGTGGCCTCAGATCGCCACCGTCGAGGCCATCGCCGCCACCGGCTCCCACGACCGCCAGGTCATCCTGACCCCGAAGCCCGGCGGCCGCCTCCCCATCGTGGAGCTCGACAAGCCGGTCTCGGTCATGCGCATCGGGGAGAAGGACAAGGGCGTGCACCGTGTCCACGGCCGCCCCTTCGTCCGCGAACGCGCCGCCGAACGCACCTGGCGCGTCGGCAACGGCGGCTTCTGGCAGGTCCACCCGCAGGCCGCCGACCTCCTGGTCGAGGCGGTCATGCGCGGCCTGATGCCCAAGAAGGGCGACATGGCCCTCGACCTGTACTGCGGCGTCGGCCTCTTCGCCGGCGCGCTGGCCGACCGCGTCGGCGACAAGGGCGCCGTCCTCGGCATCGAGTCCGGCAAGCGCGCGGTGGAGGACGCCCGCCACAACCTCGCCGACGTCGACCGCGTCCGCATCGAGCACGGCAAGGTCGACCAGATCCTGCCCCGCACCGGCATCACCGACGTCGACCTCGTCGTCCTCGACCCGCCCCGCGCCGGCGCCGGTAAGCAGACGGTCCAGCACCTCGCCTCCCTCACCCCCCGCCGCATCGCCTACGTAGCCTGCGACCCGGCCGCCCTGGCCCGCGACCTCGCCTACTTCGCCGCAGCGGGCTACGTCCCGAAGCGCCTCCAGGCCTTCGACCTGTTCCCGATGACGCATCACGTGGAGTGCGTGGCGATCCTGGTGCCTGCGGAAAAGGCCCGCTGACCTACGCCAGGTGGGCCGCACTGGGCGCGCCGTTCGGCTCATGTATCGACGCTCCCGGAAGGTCGGGATCGGATATCCAGTCGCCTCAGGCGCACGGGCATGTTCCACTCTCTCGTGAGCCATGTGGCGACTTATGTCAGTAATAGAAAAAAGAATACCTCCCTTACCTAATCGGGGGAATTTCCTGCGTGCCTGTTTTGTCGTCGGGTTGTTCGGGGAACGCGGCAGGTGCAGAACCGGGAAAGGAGGTAGGGGCATGCTCAAGTACTCGGCACCGAAGGTGATCCGTTTAGGGCGGATCGAGAAACTGACCGGTCAGCTCAGGAAGGGCTGCAAGGACCTTCTGCACGAGGGCAACATCGTATGACGAGTTCGCGCTCGGGCTCCTCACCTGCTCCTCCGCTGGTGGGCGGGGGAGGAGTCCCCGCATCCGAGGAACGTCTCGTGGTGGACTGTTTCGGGTGCTCGGGGCAGGTGGCGCCGGGAGCGCCGCATCCCGCTCTCCATTACGTTGGACGGGAATATAGTGTTGATCGGCATCCCGGAATAGATTTTTGCACATATCAGTGGCTGCGTCCGGGGAATGGAAAATCACCGCCCCAACCGGTGCCCGACTCCTGTCTACTCCTCTGCGGTCCGCTCCTGCGGCGCCCGTCGGCGGATTTCGTCGAACGGATCATCCGCGGCGTGACGGGCGGTCATCATGATGTCCTCACGCGACTTCCGGCGGAATTATCAGGATGTGTGGTGACACCGGAGCGCGTCGTGGTGTTCCGTGGGCTGTCCAGTCCGGATCAAATCTTCTTCCGCAGATCACCGAAGGGTGTCGCGTGGTCCTCCGACCCGCGGGATCTGATCGACGGGCGGTATCCGGAATTCGACAAGGAAACTCTCTGGCGCAGCTGCCGGAATGATGACATTTTCATCTATCCGGGTATGGGGCGGCTGAAGTTCGGTGAACTCGCCGTTCTGGACCGGCACTCGACGCGGTTCGAGCAGTACGACCCCGTCACCCCACTGGAGCTGCCACGCCGCACCACTCTGCGAGAGTACGCACGCATCACCTATGACCTGCTGCTGGAAGAGACCCGCCCCTACGCCCACGGCGCCGACGGCGGCGGCAAGCGGATAGGAATTCTGCTCTCCGGTGGGGTTGATTCGTCCGCTGTGCTGGCGGCACTCGTCGACCACGGCGCCGACGTCATCGCCTACCACATGAGCACCGACGATCCGCTCGCCGACGAGTCCCACTACGTCGACCAGGTGGTCCGTCATCTCTCCGTGCCGTTGGTCACCATCCCCCGGGCAATGCAGGACGATTACTTCTCCGCGTTCTCGACGGACTCCGCCGAGTGGGACTTTCCGCATCCCTTCAACCACGCATGGCTGCGCCCGTTGGGACTCCTGGGCGACCGCGTCGCCGCTGACGGCGTGAGCATCCTCCTGTCCGGCCTGGAGGGAGATACGGTCTACGGACCGTTGCGGTACGGACTGCACGACATCATCGCCGGGGATGTGCGGCGACGTGAGAAGTGGCGAATGCTGCAAGGAATGGTCGCCACCCGGTGGGAGCTCAAGCGCATCCTGCGCAGCATCAGGCCCTCGTATTCCCTGTACGCCGATCCGGAGGCACACGCCGAGACGGAGACCGGCTGCGACTTCCTCACGCCGATGCCGAACGTCCCTCCCGCGGAATACGCCCCCGATTTCTCGGCGCAGGAACACACGCTCAATCTCACTCTCTGGCGGCCGCGCGGCATCCACCTCGGCAAGCCCTGGGGAGGCAGGGGGCTTCGCTGTCTGGCCGCCCGGCTGCCCGATGCATACCGGGTGATCCCGTTCGCCGGGCGGACGATCGACAAACCGGTGCTGCGCCTGGCCGCGGCGCACCGGCTGCCGCCGGACGTCTGGCGCCACTACGGACGGACCTGGCTGGACTCCCCGGAGGAGAACTGGGCACTGCGCCACCCCGACGTCTACGCCCGGATTCTGGGTGGTCCGGACACCCGGCTGGTCGCTTTGGGGATCGTGGACCCGCGGCGGCTCACCGAAGTCCTCGCCAGCCCGGTGGCCCTCCGCCGCAACGCGGAGAGCCTCCTGTCCTCCGCCATGGTCGAGCTGTTCCTGCGCGACCTCGAGAAGAAGATCGGCCCCGAGAGGCCGAATGCCGGTACGACCTACCGGAGTTGAACGACATGCCCCTACTCAGCCTGACCGAACAGACAGCCTTCGACCCCGCGGACGGCACCGGAGTCCTGCTGGACGGCGCCCAGGGCGTCTACTTCGAACTGAACCCCGTGGCCACCCTCATGCTGGCGGCGGCATTGCAGTACGACACCACCGAGGAGGCCGTCCGGGACCTCGGAGAACGCATCGACGCCACCGAGGAGACGCTGCGCAACGGTCTCGCGGACCTGATCGCACAGCTCACCCGGAACCACCTGGCCAAGCCGACCGCGCACCACTCGCCACCGGCATCGAGCGCCTGATGGGCAGCGTCCGCGCCGACTGGGAATTCCTTCTCTGGGACACCGACCAGGCGCCACCACCGTCGCTGCCGCCCCGGCTGCGGCTGGTCGCCGTGGCACGCACCCTCCACGCGGTGCGCCTCCTGCGACGGCACGGCTGGCCGGACGCCCAGCGCTGCTTGCGCGGCATGCTCCCCGCCTCCCGTCTCGGCGCCGAACTCGAACCGCCGGCAGCCCTTCGCCTCGCCCACCGGGAGACGCTGCCCTGCTTCACGGCACTGCGACTGGTCGAACCCAACGCACTGTGCCTGCCCCGGTCCTTCGCACTCGCCACCTACCTTTCGGCGCTCGGCCTCCCGGCCGAGGTCGTGGTGGCACGGCAGCGCACGACGATCGGCGCACGGTTCGCGTTCCACGCCTGGACGGAGCTGTACGGCGAGGTGCTGGCCGACATCCCCACCGTCCAGCTCGGCTTCACCGTGCTGCAACGCGTCGGCTGCGAGCAGGCGATGAGGACGAGCACGCCGGTAGGAGCGGGGACGGGCCCCGGATGAGGCCCGGCACGGGCAGCGGAACCGGTGGGCACGGTCCGGCCGACCGGAACAAGGCACCCGAGGGACACCGCACAGGCCCGCAGGAGGTCCGGCGCGTGATGCGCGGCCACGGCCGCAGGATCGCGTCGGGCGCGGCCCTGGCCCTGATGGAATCGGCACTCGCGCTGGCCCAGCCGCTGCTGGTCAAGCGGGTCATCGAGGAGGCTCAGTCGGGCGCCGGCACGGGACGTACCATCGGGCTGCTCATCGCGCTGTTCCTCGCACAAGCAGTGGTGCAGGCAGTGGCGCGCTACGTCCTGGCGCGCACCGGAGAAGGAATCGTGCTCGGGCTGCGGCTGAACCTCATTCACTGCCTGCTGCGACTGCCCATGCGGACATACGACCGGCACCGGATCGGCGACCTCATCTCGCGTACCAGCGCCGACAGTACGGCGCTGCGGACACTCATCGCCGAGGGCTTCACCGACGCGGTCACCGGCAGCATCGGGCTCATCGGCGTCGTCGCGCTGATGCTGTGGCTCGACTGGGTACTGTTCCTCATCGTGCTGGCCGTGATCACCCTCGGCTCACTGGTCGTCGCCTCGGTGCTCAGCGGCATCGAGCGGGCCTCGCTCCACGCCCAGCAGGCCACCGGCACGATGACCGCGGAACTCGAACGCGCGCTCAGCGCCATCCGCACCGTACGGGCCAGCGGAGCGGAGCAGCGGGAGGCGGAGCGCATCGGGGACCGGGCCAGGTCGGCGTACAAGCAGAGCGTGCGCGTCGGCGCCCTGGACGCGGTGATCTCGCCGGCAATCATGCTGACGATCAACGGCTCGTTCCTGCTGGTGCTGCTCATCGGGGGCGTGCGGGTCGCCGGCCAGGAGGGCTCCGTCGCCGATCTCGCGGCCTTCTTGCTGTACCTGCTCTACTTCACAGGGCCGGTCAGCGCCGTCTTCCAGGCGTCCAGCACCATGCGCCAGGGCCTCGGTGCCCTGCGGCGCATCAGCGAAATCCTCGATCTGCCGGGCGAAGCGGAGACCGCACCGGCCCTGCCCAGGCGTGCGGTTGCACCGGGGCGGGACGTACCGGTGCTGGAGTTCCAGGACGTGTGGTTCCGTTACGACCAAAACCGGCCGGTGCTGCGCGGGGTCTCCTTCCAGGTGCGGCCCCACAGCCACGTCGCCCTGATCGGTAACTCCGGTGTCGGCAAATCCACCGTCTTCGCGCTCACGGAGCGCTTTTACGATCCCGACGAGGGCCGAATTCTCTTCGCCGGGCAGGACATACGGGACATCGGCCAGGCCGCGCACCGGGCGCGGATCGGACTCGTGGAGCAGCACGCCCCGGTGCTGCACGGCACACTCCGGGAGAACCTGCTGTACGCGGCGCCGGACGCAGACGCGGACGAGCTCGACCGCGTGCTCGAACTGGCACAGCTGACCGAGCTGGTGTCCCGGCTGCCACGCGGGCTCGACACCGAGGCCGGTGAACACGGCATGGCACTGTCGGGGGGAGAGCGCCAGCGCATCGCTCTCGCCCGCTCGCTGCTCACCCGGCCGGGGCTGCTGCTGCTCGACGAGCCGACGGCCCATCTGGACGCGGTCAACGAAGTGGCACTGCACGAGGCGATCCTGCGCATCTCACGCGAGTGCGCCCTCCTGGTCATCGCACACCGGTACTCGACCGTCCGCGCCGCGGACCGCATCGTCGTCCTGGACGGCGGCCGGGTCGTCGCCGCCGGCACCCACGACGAGTTGCTGGTCAGCAGCGCCCACTACCAATTCCTTTCGCGCGCCCAGCACACCGCCGCGAACCGGGTCGCCGAGGAGGGCACGCCGCCCCTCTGATGCCGGCCGTACCGTCGAGGTGTGGACAACCGTGCAGGCGGGCCGGGTGCCTGCGTGAACCGCGCGTTAGTGGTGTGTTAGTGGGGCATCAGTGGGACTCGGCACGGTAGATGGTGCGGGACCGAAGGGACCGGGACCGTACGTACCGACCCGGTAAGGGGATTTCCATGTCGCACCACACCAGCCTCCGCCGCGGCCGCAAGGCCGCCACCGCCACGCTGATCGCCGCCGCGGCCGCGCTCGCGCTCACGGCCTGCCAGGACGACGGCTCCGGCGTGAAGTCCGGCGCCCCGGCCGCCCCGTCCGCCGCCGCTTCCGACTCCGGGGCGGCCTCGGGTTCCGCCTCGGCCGCCTCCGGATCGTCGTCCGCCGAGGCCGACGGCGGTGGCTCGGCCGACTCCCAGTCCCCCTCTGACCAGTCCGCGAAGGGGACGGCCGTGCGTACCGCCTCGGCGCGTACCGCCGCTGCCGCTTCCACCGACACCTCGTCCGACCGCTGTACCGCCGACGAGCTGGGGCTGCGGCTGGGCCGTACCGACGTCGGCGCGGGCAACATCCGCTACCCGCTGGTGTTCACCAACAACGGCACGACCTCCTGCACGCTGCGCGGCTACCCCGGCGTCTCGCTGATCCAGCGCGACGGCCAGATGATCGGCAAGCCCGCCACTCGCGAGGGCGCGGCGGGCAAGGCCGTCACCCTGAAGCCGGGCGGCAGCGCGTACGCCGTACTGCACACCATCCAGGACGGCCTGAACGACGAGCCGTGCTGGAAGAGCCCGTACCTCCTGCAGACCTACCCGCCCGGCTCGACGGACGCGATGACGCTGCGCACTTCCGACCTGCGGGTCTGCGGCGGCCGGTTCACCGTGACGGCGCTGGAGCCGGGCGCCGGTCAGTGAAGTGCCCCGGCGGGACGCCGAGGACACGCTTGAAGTGCCGGGTCAGATGCGGCTGGTCGTGGAAGCCCGCGGCGGCCGCGGCGTCCCGCGCCGCCATGCCGTCCAGCAGCAGCCGCCGGGCGAGGTCGACACGGCGCGCGGTGAGGTACTGGTGCGGGCTGATGGCGAACTCGCGGCTGAAGGCCCGTACGAGGTGCGCCGGATGGGCGTGCAGCAGCCCGGACGCCTCCTTGAGGGTCAGCCCTTCGGAGACGTGGGTGTCGAGCAGGTCGCGCAGCTGCCGGGCCAGGCCAGGACCGGCGGCGGAAGGCGCGGCCGGCGCGTCCCGCCTCGTCGGATGCCGCCGCGACAGGTGCCGCCGCAGCCGCTCGGTGACGCACAGGAACCGGCTCTCGGACTCCAGCTCCTCGCCGGGCAGGACGAGGGCGTCGTGCAGCCGGTGGATCCGGTCGCGCAGCGTGGCGTCCTCCAGTACGGGCGCGTCGACCGCGAGCCCGATGTACTCCTCGCCGAGGCCCGCCGCCTCGGGGTCGAGGTAGAGCACGCGCTTGCGAAAGCCCTCCGGCGTGATCGGCGAGCCGTTGTGCGGTACGTGCGGGGGCAGCAGCGTGACGCCCGTGCGCAGCGCGCCGTGCTCGTGCCGGTCCAGGTCGTACCGCACCATGCCGTCGTCGATGATCAGCAGCGTCCACGCGGCGTGGGTGTGCAGCGGATAGGCGTGACCGGTCAGGTGCGCGTGGTAGACCTCGGCGATGCCGGCCACCGGCGGGCGCCAGGCCCTGACCTGCGGCCTGACAGGGGGGAGAGGACGGCGGACCATGCAAAAAACGTACAAGACCGGGCCGGGGACGGGTCGGAAGAATCCACGGTATGGAAACTCCGAACACCGCTGATCACCCGCTGACCGCTCCCGGGCCCGCACCCGTCCGCTTCGACACCAAGCTCGCCGTCCTGCTGCGCGAGGACCTGGAGACCTGGCAGCGGCTGAATGTGACGGCCTTCCTCGTCAGCGGTATCGGCACGGAGATCCCCGACGTGATCGGGGAGCCGTACGCGGACGCCGACGGCAATGACTACCTGCGGATGTTCCGCCAGCCCGTGCTGGTCTTCGAGGGGATGAAGGAGACGCTGACCGCCGCGCACGGCCGTGCGCTGAGCCGGGGCGTCGCCCTCTCGGTGTTCACTTCGGACCTCTTCGCGACCGGTAATGACCGGGATAACCGGGCTGCCGTACGGGCGGTCGGCCGGGATCAGCTCGATCTGGTGGGGCTGGCCGTGTACGGGCCGAAGAACGCCGTCGACAAGATCGTCAAGGGTGCGCGGATGCACCCGTGAGACGCGCGGACGCACCCGTGAGAGGCGGCGCGGGCGGGGGCCCGCCGGTCGGCCGGCCCCCGCCCGGGTAACGGCTACGTCAGATCCGCGTTCTTCGTCTCCGGAATGCGGTGGATCACCGCCACCCCGACCAGCAGCAGCACGACCGTGTAGCCGAGGAACAGGTCCCCGAGGCCGTGCCCGGCGAGCCAGGTCTGCAGGTACGGGGCGCTGCCACCGCAGGCGGCCACGGCGACGGCGTACGGGAAGCCGACGCCGGAGGTGCGAACATGGGTGGGGAACAGCTCCGCGTAGACCGCCGGAGCGATCGCCACGCCCGGCGCGATGAACAGCATCGCCACGGCCAGCGCCACCACGAGCTGCCACACCTGGTCGTCGATCATCCAGTTCAGGGGGAAGGCGACCAACGCCCCGCCGATCGACGACAGATACATCACCGGCTTGCGGCCGACGCGGTCCGAGAGCATCCCGAAGAGTGGCAGCGTGAGGATGAAGACGGTGTTGACCGCGACGCCCGCCCACAGCACGGCCGACGCGTCCATCCCCTTCGTACTGATCGCCTGGGCCGGCGCGGACACCACCCACGTGTAGTACGCGACCGTGCCACCCAGCGTCAGCCCGATCACCTGGAGACAGGCCTTGCGGTGGGCCCACAACGAGCGCCACAGGGAAGGCCGTTCGTGCGCCGCCTCCTCGCGCGCCCGTTCCCGCTCGAACGCCTCGGTCTCGGTCAGCCGCAGCCGCATCACCAGCGCGTACACGCCGATCAGGCCGCCCGCGACGAACGGGATGCGCCAGCCCCAGGCGTGCAGCTGAGCCTCCGTCAGCATCGTGGCCAGCACCGCGCCGAGCAGCGTGCCGGCGAGAATGCCGCTGGTGCCGGAGACGTAGATCAGGCTCGACCAGCGGCCGCGCCGGCCGCGCGGTGCCATCTCCGAGACGTACGTCTGCGCCGCCGGCAACTCACCGCCGTGCGCGAGGCCCTGAGCGAGGCGGGCGACGAGCAGCAGGACCGAGGCGCCCACGCCGATCGTGGCATGGGTGGGGGAGAGGCCGATGAGCAAGCTGCCCCCGGCGGCGAGCGCGATCGAGGAGACCATGGCGGCCCTGCGGCCCTTGCGGTCGCCGAGCCGGCCGAAGAACAGCCCGCCCAGCGGCCGCATCAGGAACCCGACCGCGAAGATCGCGAGGGTGGTGAGCAGCGGCGCCGCGGGGTCGCTCGCGGGGAAGAACTGGTCGGCGAAGAACGGCGTGAAGACCGCGTAGACGTTCCAGTCGTACCATTCGAGCGCATTGCCGATGCCGGTGCCGAAGATGGTGCGCCAGCGGCCGGGCGCCGGCGCGCTCCCGGGATCCGGGCCGGGATCCGGAGTGGTGTGCGGGACGGTGGGCGGTGCGCTGTCGGACAAGGGGACCTCCCTGGTGGACGCCGGTCATCTGGTCGTCGTGCGGGGAGCGTCGGTGGTCAGCCGGCGCAGGGCGAGTTCGGCGTAGAGCGCGGCGCCGTCCCCCAGGACGCCGTCGTCGAACTCCGCGAGCGGTGAGTGGTTGTACGGCGCGGTCTCGACGTCGCGGTCGGCCGGGCAGGCGCCGAGGAAGGTGAACGCGCCCGGCACCTCGTCCAGCACCCGCGAAAAGTCCTCGGAGCCGGTGACGGGCTGCGGCGCCCAGGCGAACCGCTCCTCGCCGTGCACCTCGCGCGCCACGTCCGCGACGAACTCCGCCTCCGTGTCGTCGTTGACGGTCGCCGGGTACTGCTCGATGAACTCCGCCGTCACCTCCAGCCCGTGCGCCGCCGCGATCCCCCGGCACACCTGCACCGCACCGTCCTTCATCCGCGCCTGCGCGGCCGTGGAGAACGTACGGATGGTCGCCGAGAAGCGCGCCTCGCCCGGGATCACATTGGACGCCGTACCGGAGTGGAACTGACCAACCGTCAGGACCACCGGGTCGAACGGGTCGAAGGAGCGGGTCACGAACGTCTGCAGCGCGGTGACCATCTCGCACGCGGCCGGAATCGGATCCTTCGCGCGCTGCGGCGCCGAGCCGTGGCCGCCCGCGCCCCGTACCGTCACCTCCAGCACGTTGGACGCGGCCATCGCGGGCCCCCGGCGGGTGGAGAACACCCCGCCCGGCACCGATGCCGAGGACACATGCAGGGCGTACGCGGCAACCGGACGCGAGCCCGCGGCCTCCAGTACGCCCTCGGCGAGCATGTGCCCCGCGCCGTCGAAACCCTCCTCGCCGGGCTGGAACATGAACACCACGTCGCCCGCCAGCTCGTCGCGGCGGGCCGACAGCAGCCGGGCCGCGCCCGCCAGCATCGCCGTGTGCAGATCATGGCCGCAGGCGTGCATCCGCCCGTCGACCCGCGAGGCGTAGTCCAGGCCCGTGCGCTCGGCCACCGGCAGCGCGTCCATGTCACCGCGCAGCAGTACGGTCGGCCCCGGGCGGCCGCCCCGCAGCACCCCGGTCACCGACGACAGGCTCTCGCCGGTGACGGTCTCCAGCGGCAGCCCGTCCAGCGCGGCCAGTACCTTCTCCTGCGTCCGCGGCAGCAGCAGGCCGGTCTCCGGCTCGCCGTGCAGGGCCCTGCGCAGCTGGACAAGATCACCGTGCAGCGCTTGCGCGTCTTCTTTCACCGACACCACGCATACCTCCTCCGCCCACCGGGGCAACGGACCGGATTTCGGTTCCGTCATGCTCCACACCTGGCCAAGGACGTACCCGCAGGTGCAGGATCTTTTCGGTATGGCCGGTCATTCGCAGGAATCTGCCGTGGAAAGCGCCGTGGACACTGCCGTGGGAACAGCCGATACAGCCGTGGAAACTGCCGATACTGCCGCTACTGCCGTGGATACTGCCGTCAACGAGCTGGACGAGCTGGATCTCAGCCTGGTCAACACGCTGCAGATCGACCCGCGGGCCCCGTGGACCCGGGTCGCCCGGGCGCTCGGCATCGACCCGGTGACCGCGGCCCGCCGCTGGGAGCGGCTGGCCGGCAGCGGCGCGGCGTGGATCACCGCCCAGCCGGGGCCGCGGCAGTCCGGGCACGCGTGCGTGGCGTTCGTGGAGGTGGACTGCGCGGCCGGGCACGCGCTGGCCGTCGCGCACCGCCTCGCGGCCTGGCCGCGGGTGCTCACCGTCGAGCACACCAGCGGCGACCGCGACCTCCTGCTGACCGTGGCCGTACCGGACCTGGCCACGCTCTCGCACTCGCTCCTCGAAGCGATCGGCGCGCTCACGGGCGTTCGCGCCCTCCGCAGTCAGCTGGTGACCCGGGTGTACGCGCAGGGCGGCGACTGGCGGCTGCGCACGCTGGACGCCGAGCAGCGGGCCGCGCTGACGCCCGCCGCGCCGGGCCCCGGCAGGCGGCCACTGCGGGAGCTCACCGCGCAGGACCGGCGGCTGATCGTGCTCCTGGGCATGGACGGCCGTACCTCGCTGACCCGCCTCTCCGCGGAGCTGGGCGTGGGCATCAGTACGGTACGGCGACGGCTGACCGCCCTGCTGGCCTGCGGCGACCTGGTCCTGCGCGGCGAGCTCGCCCAGCCGCTCTCCGGCTGGCCCGTGACGCTCTGCCTCTGGGCACACCTCCCGGCCGACGACCGGGACACCGTCGCGCGGCTGCTGAACGCGCTGCCGGAACTCCGCGCCTGCCTGGGCGTCACCGGCGGCCGGGCCAACCTCTTCCTCAGCGTGTGGCTGCGTTCGCTGGCCGACGCCCGCCGCCTCGAAGCGTTCCTCGCCGATCGGGCCCCGCGCCTGACGATCCTCGACCGCGGCGTCGTCCTGCAGTTCGTCAAGCGCATGGGCCGCATCCTGGACCCGGCGGGCCGCAGCGTCCGCACGGTCCCGATGGACATCTGGACACCGACGCCGCTGCCGCTGCCGGACGAGCCGGGGAGGGCGGGGTTTCGGTATCGGGCGAGGGCGGTGGGGCCGGGGGTGGGGCGGTGAGGGGAGGGGCCGGCGGGCGGGGCGTTGTCAGTCCCTGCCGCTACTGTGTTGAGAAGGGGACCTCGTGCACCCCCATGGGGGAAGAGGTGGGGGAAACGGTACGTCGGGCGGCGCCCAGCCCTGCGCCCCGTTCATTCCGCAGGCGGCGCGGCCGGTGTGCCGCCGATGCGGAGGGTCAGGTCGCGGGCCGTGCGGAGGACCTGTTCGGCGATTCGGGTCTGTTGGTCGGGGGTGGCCTCGGCGGCGGGGTAGGTCACGGCGACCCCGGCGACGGGGTGCGCGCTGTGGTCGAGTACCGGCGCGGCGACCGAGGAGAAGCCCGGCGTGACCTCGCCCTCCTCCGTGGCGTACCCGCGGCGCCGCACTTCCACCAGCAGATGGCGCAGCGCGGAGAGCGAGCCGGGGCCGATGCCGTGCCGGACGACGAACGCGGACGGGTCCGGAAACAGCGCGCGGACCTGGGCCCCCGGCAGCCGCGCGAGCATGGCCCGGCCGCTGGCCGTCAGATGCGCGGGCAGCCGCACGCCGACCTCCGTCACCAGCGGCGCCCGCCCCGGCGCGCGCTCCTCGATCACGTAAATGACCTCGCGGCCGTGCAGCACCGCGAGGTGCGCGCTGTGGCCGGTGCGGTCGACCAGTGCGGTCAGCGGCGCGCGCGCAAGGCGCTGGAAGGGGGCCTGACGGCTGTAGCCGGAGGCGAGTTCGAAGGCGCTGACGCCGAGGCCGTACCGGCGCTCGTCCGGCAGGTGCACCACGAAGCCGTCCTGGGCGAGGGTGTCGAGGAGGTGGTACGTCGTCGAGCGGGGCAGCCCTACGTCGCGGCTGATCGCCGCAGCGGGGACCGGGGCGAGCTGGCGGGCGAGGTAGCGGAGGATCGCCAGGACCTGGGCGGCTGCGGGGACGGTTGCCATGGCCCGAGGGTATTCGCCGTGGGGGTGTGGGTCGGCGCCCGGCGTTCCCGCCGTTGTGGTTGCTCGCGCAGTTCCCCGCGCCCCTGACGGGGCGCCCCTGCCGCACAGCCCGCGGGACCGTGACAGATGTCTGGGATCCCAGACAGAAAGCCTCCGTGAGGCATGGAACAGGGGATCTGACCTGGTGCTTCATTGAGGCATGTCAACTGTTGTTATTGACGTCGGCGCGCTCTCCGCCGACGATGTCGTGGCCGTCGCCCGCCACGGCGCCACCGTCACGCTCTCCCCCGCGGCGCAGGAGGAGATCTCCCGCAGCCGCAAGGTCATCGAGGCCCTGGCCGACGACGTGACTCCGCACTACGGCGTCTCGACCGGCTTCGGTGCCCTCGCCACCCGGCACATCCCCACCGAACTCCGCGCCCAGCTCCAGCGCAGCCTGGTCCGCTCGCACGCCGCCGGCTCCGGCCCCGAGGTCGAGCGCGAGGTCATCCGCGCGCTCATGCTGCTCCGCCTGTCCACCCTCGCCACCGGCCGTACCGGCGTCCGCCTGGAGACCGCCGAGGCCTACGCCGCGCTGCTCAACGCCGGCATCACCCCGGTCGTCCGCGAGTACGGCTCGCTCGGCTGCTCCGGCGACCTCGCCCCGCTCGCCCACTGCGCGCTCGCCGTCATGGGCGAGGGCGAGGTCCGCGACGCCGACGGCGAGCTGCGCCCGGCCGCCGAAGCGCTCGCCGCCGCCGGCATCGCGCCGGTCGCCCTCCGCGAGAAGGAGGGCCTGGCCCTCATCAACGGCACCGACGGCATGCTCGGCACGTTGGTCCTGGCCGCCCACGACCTGCGCCGCCTGCTCGCCACCGCCGACATCAGCGCCGCCATGAGCGTCGAGGGCCAGCTCGGTACGGACGCGGTCTTCGCCGCCGACCTGCAGGCCCTGCGCCCGCACCCCGGCCAGGCCGACAGCGCCGCCAACCTCCGTGCCGTACTCGCCGACTCCGCGATCGTCGCGAGCCACCGCGGCCCGGAGTGCACCCGCGTCCAGGACGCGTACTCGCTGCGCTGCTCGCCCCAGGTGCACGGCACCGCCCGGGACACCCTCGGCCACGCCGAGCTGGTCGCCTCGCGCGAGCTCGCCGCCGCCGTCGACAACCCCGTCGTCACCCTCGACGGCCGCGTCGAGTCCAACGGCAACTTCCACGGCGCTCCCGTCGCCGCCGTCCTGGACTTCCTCGCGATCTCCGTCGCCGACGTCGCCTCGATCGCGGAGCGCCGTACGGACCGCTTCCTGGACGTGGCCCGCAACCACGGCCTCAACGCGTTCCTCGCCGACGACCCCGGCGTCGACTCCGGCCACATGATCGCCCAGTACACCCAGGCCGCGATCGTCTCCGAGCTCAAGCGCCTCGCAGCCCCCGCCTCCGTCGACTCCATCCCCTCCAGCGCCATGCAGGAGGACCATGTCTCCATGGGCTGGGCGGCAGCACGCAAGCTGCGCAAGGCGATCGACGGCCTCACCCGCGTCGTCGCGATCGAGATCCTCACCGCGGCCCGCGCGCTGGACCTCCGCGCTCCGCTCACCCCCGCGCCGGCCACCGCCGCGGTCGTCGCGGGCCTCCGCGCCGACGTCGAGGGCCCCGGCACCGACCGCTACCTCGCCCCCGAGATCGAGGCGGCCGTGCAGTACGTGGCCTCGGGCGAGGCCCTGCGCGCCGCCGAGTCGGTCGCCGGCCGGCTCCGCTGACACCCGGCCACTCCACACTCCGAAAGGACAACACCATGACAGGCGCACGCCCCGTCCGCGCGGCCCGCGGCACCGAACTCTCCGCTCTCGGCTGGCAGCAGGAGGCCGCCCTGCGGATGCTCCAGAACAATCTGGACCCGGAGGTGGCCGAGCACCCGGACAAGCTGGTCGTCTACGGCGGTACCGGCAAGGCGGCCCGTGACTGGCGCTCGTTCGATGCGATGCAGCGGACGCTGCGGACGCTGAAGCAGGACGAGACGATGCTGGTGCAGTCCGGCCGTCCGGTGGGCGTCATGCAGACCCACGAGTGGGCCCCGCGCGTCCTGATCGCCAACTCCAATCTGGTGGGGGACTGGGCGAACTGGGAGGAGTTCCGGCGCCTGGAGGCCCTGGGCCTGACCATGTACGGGCAGATGACGGCCGGGTCGTGGATCTACATCGGTACGCAGGGGATCCTGCAGGGCACGTACGAGACCTTCGCCGCGGTCGCCGCGAAGAAGTTCAACGGCACGCTCGCCGGGACGATCACGCTGACCGCGGGGCTGGGCGGCATGGGCGGCGCGCAGCCGCTGGCCGTGACCATGAACGACGGTGTGGCGATCTGCATCGACTGCGACCCGCGGGCGATCGAGCGGCGCATCGAGCACCGGTATCTGGATGTCCGCGCGGACAATCTGGCGCATGCGCTGCAGCTGGCCACCGAGGCCCGGGACGCCCGGCGCCCGCTCTCGATCGGCCTGCTGGGCAATGCGGCCGAGCTGCTGCCGCGGATGCTGGCTGAGGGCGCGCCGATTGACATCGTCACCGACCAGACCAGCGCGCATGACCCGCTGTCCTACCTGCCGGTCGGCGTCGACTTCGACGAGATGGCTTCTTACGCCGCCAAGGACCCGGCCGGGTTCACCACCCGCTCCCGCGAGTCCATGGCCAAGCACGTCGAGGCCATGGTCGGCTTCATGGATGCCGGGGCGGAGGTCTTCGACTACGGCAACTCCATCCGCGGTGAGGCCCAGCTGGCGGGCTTTGAGCGGGCGTTCGCCTTCCCCGGCTTCGTGCCCGCCTACATCCGCCCGCTGTTCTGCGAGGGCAAGGGCCCCTTCCGCTGGGCGGCCCTCTCCGGCGAGGCCTCGGACATCCACAAGACCGACAAGGCCATCCTGGACCTCTTCCCGGAGAACGAGTCGCTGCACCGCTGGATCAAGATGGCCGGCGAGCGGGTCCACTTCCAGGGCCTGCCGGCCCGGATCTGCTGGCTGGGCTACGGCGAGCGGGACAAGGCCGGTGAGCGCTTCAACGAGATGGTCGCTGACGGCACCCTGCAGGCCCCCCTGGCCATCGGCCGCGACCACCTGGACTGCGGTTCCGTGGCGTCCCCGTACCGCGAGACCGAGGCCATGCTCGACGGCTCCGACGCCATCGCCGACTGGCCGCTGCTCAACGCCATGGTCAACGTCGCCTCGGGTGCCTCCTGGGTGTCCCTCCACCACGGTGGCGGGGTCGGCATGGGCCGCTCCATCCACGCCGGTCAGGTCTCCGTCGCTGACGGCACCAAGCTCGCCGGGGAAAAGGTCCGTCGCGTGCTGACCAACGACCCCGGCATGGGTGTCATCCGGCACGTGGATGCCGGTTACGACATCGCTGACACGGTTGCCGACGAGCGGGGCGTGCGTATCCCGATGCGCGAGAACCCCTCCGCGTAACCGTTCCTGCCGGGCGGGGCCATCGCCAATGACGTCGACGGCCCCGCCCGGCACTTTTTCGGGCCCGCGAAAGGGCCCTTCAGAGCCCGTTACCAGGCTCTGAAGGGCCCTTTCCGGGACCCTTTCGGGACGGTCAGTCCCGTGCCGGCACGGGGGCTTCGGCCGGCTTTTCCTGGGGGGAATCGGTCACGGCGGCGGTGCCGTTACGCGGACGGAGCCAGAGGAAATGGACCACCGACAGCAGGGCCAGCCAGGCGGCCCCCACGATCAGCGCGACCCGAGTGTCCGCGGAGAATGCGAGCAGCACCATCACCGCGGCCATGAAGACCATGGCGATGATCTGTCCGTACGGCCAGAACGGGACCTTGTAGGCGAGTGCGGCCGTCTCCTCCTCCGACATCTTCCGCCGGGCCGCGTACTGGCTCGCGAGAATCATCAGCCAGACCCAGACGGTCGCGAAGGTGGCGATCGACGAAATGATGAGGAAGATGTTTTCGGGCATGGCGTAGTTCAGCACCACGCCGAGCAGCAGCGCACCGATCATGATGGCGACGGTCATCGTCGGTACGCCGTTGCGCGAAAGGCGGCGCATGACGGCCGGGGCCTGGCCGCGCTCGGCCATGCCGTACATGATGCGGCCCGCGGCGAAGATGTCGCTGTTGATCGCGGAGAGCGCGGCCACGATCACGACGACGTTCAGTACGGCGGCCGCGGACTTGATGCCGATACCGGCGAAGATCTGCACGAACGGGCTGCCGTCCGAGCCGATGTCCTGCCAGGAATTGAGCGACATGAGGACGGCGAGCGTCAGCACGTAGAAGAACACGATGCGCAGGGGAATGGTATTCACCGCGCTCGGAATGGTCTTCTCCGGGTTCTCCGCCTCGCCGGCCGTGACGCCGATGACCTCGGTGCCGCCGAAGGCGAACATCACGACGGCGAAGGACATGATGAGGCCCTCGGTGCCGTGCGCGAAGAATCCGCCGTGGCTCCAGAGGTTGGAGACCCCGACGTGCATTTCGCCGCCGCCGATACCGAAGACGAGGATGGCGAGCCCGCCCACGATCATCGCGCAGATGGCGACGATCTTCACCAGCGAGAGCCAGAACTCCAGCTCACCGAAGACCTTGACGCTGAAGAGATTCAGTACGCCGATGAGGGCAATGGCGGCCAGCACCCAGATCCAGCGCGGCACATCGGGGAACCAGAATCCCATGTAGACGCCGAGCGCGGTGACGTCGGCGATACAGACGATGACCATTTCGAAGGCATAGGTCCAGCCGGTCGAGAATCCCGCGAACCGGCCGAGATACCGGGTGGCGTACTCGCCGAAGGAACCCGCGCACGGATGGTTCACCGCCATCTCGCCGAGCGACCGCAGCACGAGGAAGACGGCCGCGCCGCCGATCAGGTACGCCAGCAGTACCGCCGGGCCGCCGGCCTGGATGGCCTCCGAGGAGCCGTAGAAGAGCCCGGTCCCGATGGCGGAGCCGAGGGCGATGAAACGGATGTGGCGGGACCGGAGACCCCGCTGCAGTGTTGCTTTTTCGGTGCTCAAAAGATGCCCTCTCCTTCGGGAACAGCACGCCCGTCCCTGACGTGCGACATGGGCCGTTGCCTGGTGGGAGCGGCTGTCGTCGCTTCTCACTTGAACACAGGCGCCGCATGTATATGCCTGTATAGACAGGACCGTCAAGAGGTCTTCCGGGAGACGGGCGGATGACGGAGCGGCGGGAATCCGGAATGCCCGGAACGGCGGCGGCCGCGTCCAGCACCTCGCCGGCCGTCGGGCGGGCGCTGGACATCCTCACCCACCTCGCGGGGCGCTCGGGCCCGGTACGGGTCGCGGCGCTCGCCCGCGAACTGGGCATCCCGCGCTCGTCGGCGTACCACATCCTCACCGTGCTGGCCGGGCGCGGCTTCGTCACCTACCTCCCGGACGAGCAGGCGTACGGGCTGGGCGTCGCCGCCTTCGAGATCGGCTCCGCCTATCTGCGGCACGAGCCGCTGGAACGGCTCGCGCGCCCGATCCTGCGCACCCTCGCGGGCCGCCTCGCGCAGCCGGTGCACCTGGGCGTGCTGCACGGCGCGGAGACCGTGTACCTGCTCAAGGAGCAGCCCGCCGCGGTGCGTTCGGGCGCGGCCGCGGTGCCGCTGGTCACGGAGGTCGGCGTCCGGCTCCCGGCACACCTCACGGCCAGCGGCCGGGCGCTGCTCGCGCATGTCGGGGAGGCGCAGCTCAAGGCGCTCTTCCCGCGCCCGGGCGACCTCATCACCCGTACCGGCAAGGGGCCGCGGTCGCTGGGCGAGCTGCGGGACCTGCTGGCCCGGGACCGGGCGCGCGGCTGGTCGGAGGAGACGGAGCTGGTCTCGGCGGGCTTCCGGTCGGTCGGGGTGGCGGCGTTCGACCACCACGGGCGGCCGGTCGCGGCCCTGAGCAGTACGTGGTACCGCCATCACCGGCCGCGCGACGAGGCGTACGTACGCGATCTGCTGCGCAAGGGCGCGGCCCGCCTCACGCACGCGGTCTCGGGCCGCGCGCCCACCCCGTAAGGCCGCGCCCATCCAGTAGGACGGCCTGAGAGCAGGCTCTCAGCGGTTGTCGAACGTGCCCTGCAGCCGGTACCGCGACCCCGGGTGCAGCAGCCGCGCGATGCTCACCAGCGCGTCGCCCGACCACGTGCGCCGGTGGATCAGCAGGCACGGCTCGGACTCGGGCACGCCGAGCACCGCGCACTCCTCCGCCGACGGCAGTACCGCCTCCACCACGTGCTCGCCCTTGCCCAGCGGCGCCACCTCGGACAGGAACGTGAAGGGGGTCCGCCGGGTGAAGTCCTGCTCCAGATAGCCGGGCGCGAAGTCCGGGTGGACGTACCGGTCCTCCAGCTGGATCGCCACGTCGTCCTCGAAGTGCACCACCCGCGACCGGAAGACCCGGCGCCCGGCGCCCGGGCCGAACTGCGCGGCGACCTCCGGGTCGGCGGTCTCCGCCCGTACGTAGAGCACCTCGGCGCGGTATCGGTGTCCGCGGCGGCGCACCTCGTCGGCGATGTTGTGCACCTCCACCAGCGCCGAACTGCCCTTGTGCAGCGCCACGAAGCTGCCGACGCCCATCACCCGGCGGATCAGGCCCTGCCCCGCCAGCTCGCGCAGCGCGCGGTTCACCGTCATCCGGGACAGCCCGAGCGAGTCCACGAACTGGCTCTCCGACGGGAGCGCGTCGCCCTCCCGCCAACGGCCGCTCATGATCTGCTCGGTGACGAGGTCCTTCACGCGCTGGTACGCGGGGGCGCCCGGCGCCTGCGCCTTGTACCGCCGCGCGAGGTCAGCAGCCTCCCCGGCCAAGCCGTTCACCGTCCCTCGCACTCGTGGTCACACGCTCTTCGCGGGTGACGTGGACCGGAATCCTAGTGGGTCTCGGATCCGAGGAACCCGGGCGTCCGCGCTGGCCCACGGGCCGGTGGCCGGGTGTGATGGCAGCGGATCACCGAGGAGCTGAAAGAACCGTGACGACCACCGTGCAGCAGACCACGCAGAGCATGCCGACCGAGCAGGCCGCGAAGGCCGCGGAGGCCGCGCGCGCCACCGACCTGGACCTGGACCTGGCCTCGGCCGTCGATGCGCCCGCCGAGCCCTGGACCGGCCGCGACGACGGCCCCGGCATCGAGCACCTGCGCTGGCACCACGCGGTGAGGCCGTACTCGGAGTCCTCGGCCGCCGGCCCGACCCGCGGCTGGGACGCCGCCTTCGTCGGCTTCCGCAGCGATGAGGGGGTGCGGCGCAACAAGGGGCGGCCGGGTGCGGCCGACGGCCCCGGGGAACTGCGCCGCGCGCTCGCCCCGATGGCGCTGCAGACGCCGCTGAGCGCGCTGGACGCCGGGGACATCGAGGTCGGCGACGGCGACCTGGCGGCCGGCCAGCGGCGCCTGGGCCGTGCCGTCACCGCGCTCCTCGACCGGGGCCGCCCGGTGACCGTGCTGGGCGGCGGACACGAGGTGGCGTACGGCAGTTACCTGGGTCTCGCCGGCAGCCGCGCGCTGCGCGACGGCGCCCGGCTCGGCGTCCTCAACCTCGATGCGCACTTCGACCTGCGCGACGACGTCCGGCCCAGCTCCGGCACGCCGTTCCTGCAGATGGCAGAGGACGAGGCGGTCGCCGGCCGGGAGCTGAACTACTGGGTGCTCGGGGTGAGCGCGCCGAGCAACACCGAGCGGCTGTACCGCACCGCCGACCGGCTGGGCGTGCGCTACCTCCCCGACACCGACTGCGGCCTGCTGAACGTGCACCGCGTCGACGCCTTCGTGGACGACTTCCTCGCGAGCTGCGACCTCGTGCACCTCAGCATCGACCTGGACGTACTGCCCGCCGCCGTGGCGCCGGGCGTCAGCGCGCCCGCCGCGTACGGGGTACCGCTGGAGGTCGTGGAACACGTCTGCGCCAAGATCGCGGCCGGCGGTCAGCTGGCCGTCTGCGATGTCGCCGAACTCAATCCGGACCTGGACCTGGACCACCGCACGGCCCGCACCGGCGCCCGCCTGGTCCACCGCATCCTGACGGGCGCGGCCGCCGGTCAGGTGCCCGTGCCCGGCGGGCCGAGCCACGTGGCGCTCGGCAGGTAGAGCCCCGGGCCCCGGCTCATCCGCCCGGTGCGCGGCGCAGCCGCAGCCGAAAGCACGCACCGCCGTGCGGAGCCGGTTCGTACGAGACGTCGCCCCCGTTGGCCCGGGCCAGGCCGCGGGCCACCCACAGGCCCAGCCCCGCGCCGTCACTGGTCCGCTCCGTGCCCGGCCCCCGGCTGAACCGCTCGAACAGCCGCGGTACGAAGTCGGCCGGCACCCCGTCGCCGTGGTCGCACACCGAGACCTCCAGCCACCGGTGATCCAGGGCCACGGCCCGGGTGACGATGGGCGGGCGGCCGTGGGCGATGGCGTTCTCCAGGCAATTGGTGAGCATTTCCGAGAAGGCCAGTCGGTCCACCCGCGCGACCAGGTCGGGTGGGCACGACAGCCGTACCGTCTCGGCCTCCTCCGTGACATCACCCAGCCGCTCGATCAGGAACGGCAGGACGGGAATGTCCTCGGGAACGTCGGGCAGGGCGCTGGCATCGATGCGCGCCGCGGTGAGCAGCTTGCGTACCAGCGCCTGGAGGTGGGCGGTGCGTTCGGCGATCCGGTTCACGGCATCGGCCCGCGCCTGCTCCGGGAGTACCGCCCGCCGGTCGCGCAGCGTGTCGACGAGCACGCCGATCGCGGCCAGCGGATTGTGCAGCTGGTGAGCGGCCACCGCCACGATGACGTTCTGCCGCTCCAGCGCCGCTTCGAGTTCGCGTTGCGCCTGCCGCCGCCGGGTGATGTCGCGCAACGCCGCGACGTGCAGCGTGTCGGCCTCCAGCAGGGCGGTGGTGACGCGCATCTCCACCACCCGCACGCCTCTGTCCGGGAGCATCAGGTCGATGGTCGTCTCCCCGACGACGAGGGGGAAGCCGAACTCCCTGCCGACCAGTTCGTCGGCGGGCCGGTCGAACAGCTCCTCGGCGGCCGGGTTGCAGAAGAGGATGCGCCCGTGCGCGTCGACGGCCAGGATGCCGTCCGCCGTCGCCGAGACGATCACTCGCCGGATGTCGTCGGGGCCGGTGCCGTGCTCCCCGTCCGCGCCGTGGAAGCGCGGACGGTTGCCGTCAGCCATCGGGGTCCGCCCGTGTGGTCGGCGCGCGGCTGTCGGACGCGCCGTACGGGTCCGCCGTGAACACGGGCTCCGCGTACCCGGCCAGTACGGAGGTCACGCCGTGCAGCAGGCCGCCGATGTGCATCCCCGTACTGTCGATGGTGACTTCGCGGATGCGGTGGTCGTGGGCCGAGCCGCGGGCCTGCACCACCGTGACCGCCCGCCGCGCCCGGCCCCCCACCTCCAGGTAGCGCAGCAGGACCGACACATCGGTGAGGCTGGCGATCCGTGCGGCGATACCCGAGCCGGTGTTCAGCGGCATACGGTCGGCGGGCAGTGAGGTGAGCAGGGTGGTGATGGCGCGTGGCCGCAGTACCGCGCCCAGCGCGACGAAGAAGTCCAGCAGCGAACGCTGGGTGGTGATGCGCTCCAGCGCCGAGAAGGTGTCGATGACCAGCCGCGCGGGCCGGAAATCCGCCACCGCCCGCCGCACCAGGATGAAGTGGTCCTCCAGGGCGGAGGTCTCGGGGTACTCGGACACCACCCGGAGCAGCCCGGTCGCCTCCATCGCGGACAGGTCCAGACCCCAGCCCGAGGCGTTGCGGTCCAGCTGCTGGCGGGTCTCGTCGAAGGTGTACAGCAGGCAGCGCTCGCCCGCCTCCACGCCGGCGGTGACGAACCGCAGTCCGGCCAGTGTCTTGCCGGCCCCGGTCGGGCCGGTGAGCAGGACCACCGCGTCGCGGTAGATCCCGCCGCCGCACATCTCGTCCAGGCCCGGAATGCCGGTGGAGACCCGGTCGCGGATCACGGCCCCCTCGTGCGGCGCGAGGAACGCCAGGGGGACGACGACGATGCCGTCCCGCGGGTCGATGGTGAACAGCCATTCGCCGGTACGGTGCGGGCCGCCACGGAGCTTGACGATCTCCAGGGTCCGGCGCCGCCGTTCCTGGAACAGGGTGTTGCGCAACACGATGACGTTGTTGAGGGCGAACTCCTCCACGCCCAGCCGGGAGATGCCGCCGTACTCCGTCTCCCGCTCCGTGGTGATCACCGAGGTGACGCCGAGCGACTCCAGGGTGGCTGCCACGCGCAGCAGTTCCTGCCGGACGGTCCCCTGGCCGGGGAAGCTCAGAAAGACCGCGCCCAGCGAGTCCAGCGAGACCCGTTTGGCGCCGATGGTGTGGACGGCGTGTTCGATTCTGGCCGCCAGCGCGTGGAAGTCGTACGCGCCGATGACGGCCCCTTCCTCCGTGCTGGAGGCGGAGGCGTCGACGAAGGCCCATTTCCCGGCCCGCTCCCACTCCGCGATCGTGAGTCCCAGCGAGAGCGCGTTGCGCCGGATGTCCACCGGAGGTTCTTCGAAGGTGACGAACACCCCCGGCTCGTCGTATGCCTGTATTCCCCGAGCGAGGAACTCGGTGGCGAACAACGTTTTGCCGCTGCCGGCCGTACCGGTGACCAGCGTGCACCGGCCCGCGGGCAGCCCGCCCAGCGCGACCTGGTCGAAGCCGTTTATGGCGGTGGCCACGCGCGGGACCGATCCGTTGCCCGATGTCATGGCCGTACCTCCTCAGGGTGTTCGTTCGCGCTCGGCAGGCCCAGGGCGACAGCGGCGCGTTGATGGTCGGACAGGTCACCGATGACCCGCCGCTGCGGGGGCGGACTGAGCCTGATGACCGTCGGGGTGGCCAGGATCCGCCCCTCCTCCGCCAGTTCGGGGCACTCGACGGCATCCACTATCTGGAGGTCGTACCGATTGCGCAGCCGGCTGTCACACAGCAGACGCAGGTTGGCCACGGCTTCCTGGGACCGTACGGTCTGCCCGGCGATGAAGAGTTTGAACGAGTAAGTGGTCACGTGGGACGACCTCCTGATACCTGTCGTCCGCTGGTGCACGGGGCGGAGCAGCCTCGGTGCCCACTGTCCTCCGGAAGCCGGGCCTCTACCAGACCGGAACCGGCATCCCGGCCCGCCGGAGGGCGCGGTCCGGAAATCCGGTGACGCACTCCGCGCGGGCGGTGCTGCCGGACTAGGCTGGACCCCCGGCCGACAGGGTGGGGTGGCCACGATGACCAAGGTGCTGGTGGTCGAGGACCAGCGGGCACTCGCCGACGCGCTGGAGCTGGCCATCACCGCGCAGCCGGACCTGGAATGCGTGGGCGCGGTCGGCTCGGTCGAGGCCGCGCTGCCGCTCGCCGCCGCGGGCACGGACACCGTCCTGATGGACATTCACCTCCCGGGCGCCGACGGCATCGAAGGGACCGCCGCGCTCAGGGCGGCCCACCCCGGGATCCGCGTACTGATCCTCACCGCCGACACCGACCCCGCGGTGCTCGCCGCCGCCACGGCGGCCGGCGCCGCCGGTTTCCTGTCCAAGTCCAGCGGGCTGTCCGACATCCTCGCCGCGGTGCGGGCACCGGCCGGCGGACCCCTGCTGGTCGAGGGCGCTGCCCTGGCGGCGGTGCTCGGCCCGGCCGGCGGCGGCAGGAACGGGCCGGGCGAGACCGGACCGGCACGTCTGACGGCACGCGAACGGGAAGTGCTGCGGCTGCTGGGGGAGGGACTGAGCCCCCGGGCGATCGCCGAACGCCTCGTGATCAGCAGGCACACCGCCCGTGGCCACGTGAAGAACGTGTTGATGAAACTGGGCGCCCACAGCCAACTGGAGGCGGTGGTCGCGGCCACTCGCGCCGGACTGCTGCCCGGTGACTGAAAATCCGGCCCGTATGAGGGGTACCGCTCGGACCGTTTGAGGGTTCTCGCCGTCCGTCCCGCCGCCTAATTTCGAGGACAGAGAGGCGTGCCCCGGTGGAAAGGCAGGTGTCCGAGGCAATGACGGATCAGAAACGGGCCTTCGGCGAAGTGTCGGGGTTCGCGGCCGTCCTCGCGACCGCCCCTCCTGTCAGCGACCTGTTGCAGGACCTCGCGCAGCGTTCCGCCGCCGCGCTCGCCGTACGGAGCACCGGGGTCTTCCTCGTACGGGAAGGGGAGCTGCGCCCCGTCGGCGTACTGGACGGAATGGCGGCCGAACTGGCCGACGTCCAGGCACAGGAGCGCTGTGCACCGTGCACCGAAGCGCTGCGCACCGTACGGCCGGTGACCGTTCCCGACCTGGCGCGGGACGCGGCGCGGTGGCCCGGCTATGGCGAGCGGGTCCTCGACCTGGGTGTGGCGGCGACCGCCAGCCTGCCGCTGCACTTCCACGGGGAGGCGCTCGGGACACTGGACCTCTACCACACAGCGCCGCGGCCCTGGTCCGCCGGCGACCTCGCCTTCGCACGGGTGCTGATCGACATGACCGTCGCCTACCTCACGGTGGCCGCCGACCGGGACCACCAGCGGCGGGTGGCGGACCAACTGCAGCACGCGCTCGACAGCAGGGTCGTCATCGAACAGGCCAAGGGGGTGCTCGCAGCCGAGCGCCGGATCCCGATCGGGGAGGCGTTCGAGGTGCTGCGCAAGTACGCGCGGCACCACCGTGCCAAGCTGCGCGACACGGCCGAGTCGGTCGTCGCCGGCCGCCTGCGCCCCTGAGGGCGCGGCGGCGAAGGGCTTGCCGGGCAACACGCGCCGCTCGGCAGCGGCACGTCAGTGCGGAATATCGTCGATCAGTTCGCGGGCGCCCTGGCGGAGCAGCGCAACGGCGACCGAGGTACCGAGGGTGGCGGGGTCGAGCCGGCCCGCCCACTCGTGCGCGTTGAGGATCGTCTTGCCGTCGGGGGTGAACACGCAGGCCCGCAGCGACAGGTCGCCGCCGCCGCGCCCGGACCGGGCGTAGCCGGCGATGGGGGAGTTGCAGTGCCCCTGGAGCACGTGCAGGAACATCCGCTCGGCCTGCGTCTCCCGGTGCGTGTCCGGGTCGCCGAGCCCGGAGACCGCGTCGATGGTCTCGGTGTCGTCCTCGCGGCACTGCAGGGCGAGCACTCCCGCGCCGATCGGCGGGCACATCGTGTCGACGGACAGCACCTCGGTGATCACGTCGGGGCGGCCGATGCGGTGCAGCCCGGAGACCGCGAGCAGCAGCGCGTCGGCCTCCCCGGCGTGCAGCTTCTCCATCCGCCGGTTGGCGTTGCCGCGCATCGGTACGCACTCCAGGTGCGGGTGCGAGGCGGCGAGCTGAGCGCGGCGGCGTACGGACGAGGTGCCGATGCGGGTGCCCGGCGGCAGCTCGTCGAGGGTCAGACCGCCGGGGTGGATGAGCGCGTCCCGTACGTCGTCGCGCTTGAGGAACGCGGCGAACGTCGTGCCGGCGGGCAGCGGCCGGTCGGCCGGGATGTCCTTGACGCAGTGCACCGCGAGGTCCGCTTCCCCGGACAGCAGCGCCGCGTCCACCTCCTTGGTGAACGCGCCCTTGCCCTCGACCGCGGAGAGATCACCCATCCAGCGGTCACCGGTGGTGGTCACCGGGACGACCTCGGTGGCGATGCCCGGGTGCAGCGCGGCGAGTTCGGTACGGACGCGCTCCACCTGGGCCAGGGCCATGGGGGAGGAGCGGGAGACGATACGGATCAGCTCAGGGGCGGACATGGGGCCACGATAGCCCCGCCCGGCCACTCCCACCGCCCGGGCCCCGACTCGTAGCGCAAAACTTCGAAGATATCGTCAGTCCGCCCGGACCGCCGGTCGCGGCCGGGTGCTCGGCGGGTCTTGATTGCGGCTGATAGGACGCCTCCAAGTGAGCCGGCGGCTCGACGGGAAGGCGATGATTTCCCATGCACGTGGCCAGGACTGCAGCCACCGCCCTTTCCTCTGTTCTCGTCCTGATAATTCCTGCCGCAATCGTGATCAGCGGAATGGCGGATATGCGTCCCGGTGAGGCCGGGACGCACACGGAAGAAGCCGCGCTGTACGGCGGGAATGCCCGGCCGGCCGCGGCCCGGGCGGGCCACCGGGCGCCTGCCGCGGCCGCCCGGAAGGTCCGGGTCTCGTCGGCCGGGCTGGAGGGGCAGGCCGCCACCTTCGTCGCGGCGGGGCTGACGGAGCAGCGCTTCGAGGCCGCGGCCCGGGCGTCCCGGGCCAGCTCAGAGGCGCGGAGCGCGGCGCTGGAAGAGCGGGCGCGGGCAGCGGCCAGGAAGCGCGCCGAGGCCCGGGAGCGGGTGGAGGCGGCAGGGCCGGCCGGGTGGATCCGGGCGTGTCTGCGGGTCACAGGATCACCCGAATACTGGTACGCGGGGCTGTGGACGATCGCCCGCAGGGAATCCGGGTTCGACCCGAATGCTTTCAATGGCTGGGATGCCAACGCGGTGGCGGGCGAGCCGTCCCGGGGGCTTTTCCAGACGACCATGGGAACGTTCCGGGCGCACCATCAGCCCGGTACGGCATGGGACATCAATGACCCGGTGGCGAATTGCGCGGCGGCCGTGAATTACATCAAGGCGCAGTACGGCGACATCTCCCGCGTACAGCAGGCGGATTCCGGCAGCCCACCGAAGGGCTATTAGCCCTCCGCGAGGCGCCGCAGCAGGGCGCCCGCCTCCAGTACCCGGCGGATGTCCTCCTGGGGCAGCGTGCCGAGACGCCCGGCGAGCGCCTCGGCCTCGCTCTGTGCCACGTCGTTCAGCGCGCGGACGCCGTCCTTGGTGATGACGACGCGGGCCGCGCGCCCGTCGGTGGGGTCCGGCTCCCTGCGGACCAGCCCCGCCGACTCCAGGCTCGCCACCGCGGCCGTGGCCGTCGGCTGCGAGCAGGGGATGCGGTCGGCCAGTACGCCGATGCGGGACGGGCCGAGCTGGGTGAGCAGGGCGAGGACGATGAGCTGGGTGGGCGGGACGCGGCGGCCGGGGACGGCCCTGCCCAGGCTGCGCAGCAGCCGGTGCAGGGTCACGACCAGTTCGAGCGCGGCCTCTTCACTGATCGTGCCCGGTGCCGTCTCCTCGTCGACCGCCACGCCACCGTCCACCCGTCTGTCGTCCAACGACCTGCCTCGATCAGGTCAAGAGAGTGTAATGGTCGGCGAGTACATGTCCATCCAGAGGGCCAGGTCCAGGGTGCGCTCCAGGCCGCGCCGCGATGCCTGGGTGATCTGCGGGACGTCCACCTTGACAGCGCGCTGCAGCCAGTCGCGGCTGACCAGGTCGAACACCGGGTGCGAGGGCTTGGCGAGCAGGTCCTTGAGGTGGCCCTGGAGCGCGACGGCGTACTGCGGGTCCTGCGTGGAGGGGTACGGGCTCTTCACCCGGTCGTACACCGACTTCGGGAGCACATCGGCGGTGGCCTCGCGCAGCAGGCTCTTCTCCCGGCCGTCGAACGACTTCAGGCTCCACGGGGTGTTGTAGACGTACTCCACGAGCCGGTGGTCGCAGAACGGCACCCGCACCTCCAGGCCGACGGCCATGCTCGCCCGGTCCTTGCGGTCCAGCAGGACGCGGACGAACCGGGTGAGGTGCAGATAGCAGATCCGGCGCATGCGGTACTCGAAGTCGCTCTCGCCGTCGAGCCGTTGCACGTCCCGCACGGCCGTGTCGTAGCTGTCCCGGATGTAACCGTCCAGGCCCATCGCCTTGGTGACGCCCTCGGTGAGGATGTTGCCGTCGTCGCCGAAGTGCTCGGCGAACTGCACGAGCCAGGGGAAGGTGTCCGCCTCGCGCGCCTTGGGGTCGAAGAACTGCTTGTACCCGCCGAAGACCTCGTCGGCGGACTCGCCGGACAGCGCCACCGTCGAGTGCTCACGGATCGCCTTGAACAGCAGGTACAGCGAGGCGTCCATGTCGCCCAGGCCCATCGGGATGTCCCGGGCGCGGATCATCTTGGAGCGTACTTCGGGGTCGGCGAGCTGGTCGGAGTCCAGGACGATGTCCTGGTGCTCGGTCTTCGAGGCACGCGCCACGTCGTGCACGAAGGGGGTGTCCGGGGTGTCGCGGAGCGCGTCCGGGGTGAAGTTCTCGGTCTGGCCGACGAAGTCGACGGCGAAGCTGCGGACCGTCTTGTCCTCGGCGGCCAGCTGCTGCGCGGCCAGCGCGGTCATCGCGGAGGAGTCCAGACCGCCGGAGAGCAGGGTGCAGCGCGGCACGTCGGCGACGAGCTGGCGGCGCACGATGTCGTCCAGCAGCGACCGGACGTGCGCGATCGAGGTGTCCTTGTCGTCGGTGTGCTGCTTGGTCTCCAGCGTCCAGTAGACGCGGGTGCGCAGGCCGTTCTTGGTCAACGTGACGACCGTGCCGGGCTCGACCTCGCGCATGCCTTCGTATACGGCGTGGCCCGGCGTCTTGACGAAGGCGAACAGCTCGCGCAGGCCGTCCAGCGTCACGGTGGGGCGCACCTGGGGGTTGGCGAGGATGGCCTTGGGCTCGGAGCCGAAGAGCACACCGTCGTCGGTGGCGTAGTAGTAGAAGGGCTTGATGCCCATCCGGTCGCGGATCATCACGAGCTTCTGCTCGCGGCTGTCCCAGATGGCGAAGGCGTACATGCCGTTGAGGCGTTCGGCGACGGCCTCGCCCCACTCCAGATAGCCGTGCAGCACGACCTCGGTGTCGGAGTCGGTGGTGAAGCGGTGGCCGCGCGCCGCCAGTTCCTTGCGCAGTTCGGAGAAGTTGTACGCCTCTCCGGAGTAGACCATCGCGACCGGGCCGTCGGGGGTGTCGACGGTCATCGGCTGGCGGCCGCCCGGCAGGTCGATGATGGCGAGCCGGCGGTGGCCGAGGGCCGCCGGGCCCTGGATCCAGGTCCCGGCGTCGTCCGGACCGCGGCAGGACATGGTCTGCGTCATGGCGTCGACGGTGTCCTGTTCGGATCGCAGGTCACGCTGGTAGGCGACCCATCCGGCGATTCCGCACATGCTGCTCCTCCGAATCCGACCCCGGGCTCGGTGCGTCGGGGGGCGGCCGGAAAACGGCAGGCGTCAGCGGCCGGACACCCAGGGTCACGTGTATCGAGCACCTATGTATCGAGCATGTGACAGCTGAATGTCGTCCGTCAACAGGGCCATGGGGGGCGAATGCGGCTGACCGGGCCGGAGGTAAAGCGGGCGCCAAGTGCCGGTATTCGCAAGGTATTTGGGTGGTCATGGGAGTGCCGCGGCCACTCTCCGTGGCCGCGGCACGCGCGATTCAGCCGGCGACCGGCTGGGCGGCCCGCATCAGCTCGCGGCGCGCCTTCATGAAGGGGCGGGGGCGGTTGAGGGCGAGTACCGCCGTGGTGCGGCCGTCGCGCTCGTACGCGGCGAGGAAGCTGCGGTCCTCGGGGGAGCCGTCGATCACCCGCACGGTGTCGGTGGGCAGCCGCCGCCCGGCGAACTGGATGCGGACGCCGTACTGGTCGGACCAGAAGTACGGCACCGCGCGGTGCGCCACGAGGGTCTCGCCCGCGAGGAGGTTGTGCGCTGCGGTGGCGGCCTGTTCGGTCGCGCTGGTCCAGTGCTCGGTACGGGAGCCGTCGACCCGGGCCACGTCGCCGACCGCGACGACGTGGGGGAGCGTGGTCACGCACCCGGCGTCGGTGACCACCCCGTCGTCCAGGGCGAGCCCGGAGCCCGCCAGCCAGTCGGTGTTCGGGCGGACGCCGATGCCGACGACGACGGTGTCGGCGGGCAGCACCCGCCCGTCGGCCAGCTCGACACCGGTGACCCGCCCGCCCGGGGCGCCCTGCAGCGCCGCGACGCCCGTACCGGTGACCAGCGTGACCCCGTGATCCCCGTGCAGGGCCGCGCAGACCCCGGCCATCTCCTCACCGAGCTGCGGCAGCAGCGGGAGCGGCGCGGCCTCGACGACCGTGACTTCGTGGCCGAGCGCGGCGCACGAGGAGGCGACCTCGGCGCCGATGAAGCCGCCGCCGATCACCACGACCCGCAACGGGCCGCCGGCCAGATCGGCGCGGAGCGCCTGGGCGTCGTCGAGGCTGCGCAGCGCGTGCACCCCGGCGAGCTCGGGCCCCGGCAGCCGGCGCGGGGTGGCGCCGGTGGCGATGACCACCCCGTCGGTGGCCAGGGACCTGCCGTCCTCCAGGACCACCGACCGGCCGCCGGCGTCCAGCCCGGCGGCGCGCGTCCCGAGCAGCCACTCCGCGTCCAGCTCGGCGACCTCCTCGGCGTCCGCCAGCGCGAGGTCCTCCTGCCCGGTGATGCCCTTGAGGAAGTCCTTGGAGAGCGGCGGCCGGTCGTACGGGCGGTGGTGCTCGTCCCCGACGATCATCAGCCGGCCCTCGAACCCCTGGGAGCGCAGCGCTCTCGCGGCGTACAGTCCGGCCAGCGAGGCTCCGACGACGGTGACCGTCCTCATGCGGCGGTGCCTTCCTGGGCGGCGTGGTGCACGAAGATCATGCCGTTCTCCACGGTGACGGAGTGGGTGCGGACGGCCCGCCGGGCGGGCAGGCAGGTCGGCATGCCGGTGCGCAGGTCGAAGGAGGCGGCGTGCAGCGGGCATTCGACCAGGCAGCCCTCCAGCCAGCCGTCGGCGAGCGAGGCGTCCTGGTGGGTGCAGGTGTCGTCGATGGCGTAGATCTCGCCGTCGGCATTGAAGACGGCGATGGGAGGTGCGGTGTCGATGCGAACCGACTCGCCTGCGGGCAGGTCATCGAGGTGGCAGACGGGAATCACGGGGCACCCCTCTTACTGTTCGGTATAGTTGAGTTCCGCGATGCGCACGGCGAAGCGCTCTGCGCAACAGAATCCAAGCCGGGAGCCCGCGCGTCAAGCGCCTCCCTCAAGAAGCCGGCCCGCATCGGGTCGCGCCAGGTGGTGAGATCGGATGACGGAGAACGCCAAGGACACGTCGGGGGCCAGGTCAGCGCAGAAATCAGCCCGCGGAGCGGGCAGTTCCGTGCAGTCGGTGGACCGTGCGGTCACGGTGCTGGAGATCCTGGCCCGGCACGGTGAGGCGGGGGTGACCGAGGTCGCCGACGAGCTCGGGGTGCACAAGTCGACGGCCTTCCGGCTGCTCGGCGTGCTGGAGAACCGGGGGCTGGTCGCTCAGGAGCAGGAGCGCGGCAAGTACTACCTCGGCGCCGGGGTGCTGCGGCTGGCCGGGGCCGCCGCGGTCCGGCTGGACATCTCGCAGGAGGGTGCGCCGATGTGCCGGCTGCTCGCCGAGGAGCTGGGCGAGACGGCCAACATCGCGGTGCTGGACAACGGCGCCGCGGTCAACATCATGCAGGCCCGCGGCCCGGCCTCGGTCACCGCGCAGAACTGGCTCGGCCGCCGCACCCCGCTGCACGCGACCTCCAGCGGCAAGGCGCTGCTGGCGTTCCAGCCGGGCCCGGTGCAGGACGCCGCGCTCGCCCGGAAACTGCCGCGGCTCACCGAGCGGACCATCACCTCCGTCGCCGAGCTGCGCGAGCAGCTCGCCGAGGTGGTGCGCAACGGCTTCGCGGTGGCGATGGAGGAGCTGGAGCTGGGGCTGCACGCGGTGGCCGCGCCGGTGCGCGCGCACGACGGCCAGGTGATCGGCGCGATCAGCGTCTCGGCGCCCGCGTACCGGCTGGAGCCCGAGCGCATCCCGGAGGTCGCCAAGCGCACGGTCGAGGCGGCCCGGGAATTGTCCCGGCGGATGGGGTACGGGAGTTGATCTTTGCCGCGTAGACGGTTCGACCGTGCGCAGGAGGGATGCGGGGCCGGTGCTCACCGGCCCCGCAGTCATGCGCGCCGACCGTGCGCGCGCTTTTACCAACGGTTAACTCCAACCCCTTGACGCCGCCGAGAAGGCGTTCCCAGTATGTCTCTCATCGCGCAACGAGTCGTGCAGTGCGCAACACTGAGGGGTAGGGGCATGCCACACGAAGTCCGTGCTGTGGTCGCGACGAAAAAGGGCGCACCGGTCGAGGTGCAGCCGATTCTGGTGCCGGACCCGGGCCCGGGGGAAGCACTCGTCTCCGTACAGGCGTGCGGGGTCTGCCACACGGATCTGCACTACCGGGAAGGCGCCGTGAACGACGACTTCCCGTTCCTGCTCGGACACGAGGCGGCCGGGGTGGTCGAGGCCGTGGGGGACGGCGTCACCGACCTGCTGCCCGGCGACTACGTGGTGCTCGCCTGGCGCGCGCCCTGCGGCAGCTGCCGCTCCTGTCGCCGCGGCCGCCCCTGGTACTGCTTCGACTCGCGCAACGCGGCCCAGCCGATGACGCTGCTCGACGGCACCCCGCTCACCCCGGCGCTCGGCATCGGCGCCTTCGCCGAGAAGACCCTGGTCGCCGCCGCACAGGCGATCAAGGTCGACCCGGCGGCCCGCCCCGAGGCCGCGAGCCTGATCGGCTGCGGCGTGATGGCCGGCTACGGCGCGGCCGTGAACACCGGAAACGTCCGGCGCGGCAACACGGTCGCGGTCATCGGCTGCGGCGGCGTCGGCAACGCGGCGATCGCGGGCGCCTGCCTCAACGGCGCGCGCAAGGTCATCGCCATCGACGTCGACGACAGAAAGCTCGACCAGGCCGAGAAGTTCGGCGCCACCCACATCATCAACTCCCGCGGTACGGACCCGGTCGAGGCGGTCCGCGCCCTGACGGGCGGCGTCGGCGTGGACATCGCGATCGACGCGGTGGGCCGCCCGGAGACGTACACGCAGGCGTTCTACATGCGCGATCTCGCCGGCACCCTGGTCCAGGTGGGCGTGCCCGAGCCCGGCATGAAGGTCGAGATCCCGCTCAGCGACATCTTCTCGCGCGGCGGCGCCCTGAAGTCCTCCTGGTACGGGGACTGCCTGCCCAGCCGCGACTTCCCCGACCTGATCGACCAGTACCTCTACGGACTGCTCGACCTCGAAAGCTTTGTCACCGAGCGGATCTCCCTGGACGAGGTGGAGGCCGCCTTCGACACCATGCGCGGCGGCCGCGTCCTGCGCTCCGTGGTCGTCCTCTGAGGGACACCACTCCCGTACGTCCTGCTTGACCCGAAGGAGCAGCATGTCCCGCACCCCCGCCACCGATGCCCGCGTGGTCGTGATCGGCGCCGGCATCGTCGGCTGCTCGCTCGCCGACGAACTGACCGCACGCGGCTGGCGCAATGTCACCGTCCTCGAACAGGGCCCGCTCCCGGCCCCCGGCGGCTCCACCTCGCACGCCCCCGGACTGGTCTTCCAGACCGGCCCGTCCAAGACCATGACCGAGTTCGCCGCGTACACGGTCGAGAAGTTCAACTCCCTTGAAGTGGACGGCCTTTCCTGCTTCAACCCGCTGGGCGGGCTGGAGCTGGCCACCACCCCCGAGCGCTGGGCCGACCTGCACCGCAAGGCCGGACTCGCCGCCTCCTGGGGGGTACGCGCCGAACTGATCACCCCGGCCGAGTGCAAGAAGTACTGGCCGATGCTGGACGAGGACAAGGTCCTCGGCGGCCTCTACACCCCCGACGACGGGCTGGCCCGCGCCCTGCTCGCCTGCCGCGCCCAGATCACCCGCGCCGAGCAGCGCGGCGCCCGCTTCCTGGACCGGCACACCGTCACCGGCATCGAGCAGGAGAACGGCCGGGTCACCGGCGTCGTCACCGACCGGGGCACCTTCCCCGCCGACCACGTCGTCTCCGCGGCCGGCTTCTGGGGCCCGGTGATCGGCAAAATGGCCGGCGTCGACGTGCCGCTGCTGCCGCTGGCGCACCAGTACGCCAAAACGGAGCCGCTGCCGGAGCTGGCGGGCGTCAATGACCCGCGCACCGAGGCCAGCAAGCCGATCCTGCGCTTCCAGGACCGCGATCTGTACTACCGCGAACACACCGACCGCATCGGCATCGGCTCCTACGCGCACCGCCCGATGCCCGTCGACCCCGCCGCCGTGCCCGCCTTCGACGACGCGCCGATCATGCCGTCCTCGCTGCCCTTCACCGAGGAGGACTTCGCGCCGAGCTGGGAGGACAGCGTCGGACTGCTCCCCGCGCTCGGCGCCTCCCGCGTCGAAGAGGGCTTCAACGGCGTCTTCTCCTTCACCCCCGACGGCATGCCCGTCCTCGGCGAATCCCGCGAGGTACGCGGATTCTGGCTCGCCGAGGCGGTCTGGGTCACCCACTCCGCGGGCGTGGCGCGTGCCGTCGCCCAGTGGATGACCGACGGCCGCCCCGACATCGACATTCACGAGTGCGACCTTTACCGCTTCGAGGACGCGCAGCGCTCGCCCGCGTACATCGAGGACCGCGGCGCCCAGAACTTCGTCGAGGTCTACGACGTTCTGCACCCCCTCCAGCCCATGGAGCAGCCCCGCCCGCTGCGGGTCAGCCCCTTCTACGCCCGCCAGCAGGAGCTGGGCGCGTTCTTCCTGGAGGGCGGGGGCTGGGAGCGCCCGCACTGGTACGAGGCCAACGCCCCGCTCGCCGAGGGCCTCGAACTGCCCGAGCGGGACGCCTGGTCGGCCCGGTACTGGTCGCCGATCGCCGCGGCCGAGGCGAAGGCGACGCGCGAGAAGGTCGCGCTGTACGACATGACGCCGCTGCGCCGGCTGGAGGTCACCGGGCCCGGCGCGCTCGCCTTCCTCCAGCGCATGTCCACCAACCAGCTCGACAAGAAGCCCGGCGCGGTCACCTACACGCTGCTGCTGGACGAGACGGGCGGCGTCCGTTCCGACCTCACCGTGGCCCGGCTCGCGCCCGACCGCTTCCAGATCGGCGCCAACAGCGGCTCCGACCTGGACTGGCTCCTGCGGCACGCCCCCGAAGGGGTGCAGATCCGGGACATCACCTCCGGCACCTGCTGCATCGGCGTCTGGGGCCCGCTCGCCCGCGACCTGGTCCAGCCGCTCACCCGCGACGACTTCTCGCACAAGGCCTTCGGCTACTTCAAGGCCAAGCAGACCCACCTCGGCCACGTCCCCGTCACGGCCATGCGGCTGTCTTACGTGGGCGAGCTGGGCTGGGAGCTGTACACCACCGCCGACCTGGGGCTGCGCCTGTGGGACACGCTGTGGGAGGCCGGACAGCAGTACGGCGTGATCGCGGCCGGACGCTCGGCCTTCAACAGCCTGCGGCTGGAGAAGGGCTACCGCTCCTGGGGCCACGACATGACCACCGAGCACGACCCGTACGAGGCGGGCGTCGGCTTCGCCGTCCGCCCCGCCAAGGGCGACTTCCTCGGCCGCGCGGCGCTGGAGGGCCGCAGCGAGGAGACCGCCCGCCGCAAGCTGACCTGCCTCACCCTCGACGACCCGGCCGCCGTCGTCCTCGGCAAGGAGCCGGTCTATGTGGACGGCGCACCCGCCGGCTATGTCACCTCCGCCTCCTACGGCTACAGCATCGGCCGCTGCGTCGCGTACGCCTGGCTGCCGGCCTCCGCCGCCGTCCCCGGCACCGCCGTGCAGGTGGAGTACTTCGGCCAGAAGGTCGCCGCGACCGTCGCCGAGGAACCGCTGTTCGACCCGGGCATGACCCGCATCCGCAAGTAGCGCCCGAGAAGTAGTCGGCTTGAGGAGACGCACATGACGACCACGCCCGAACTCGCCCCCACCGCCGCATCCAGCCTGATCACGACCCTGCCCGGCACCTCCTACACCGACCCGGAGACCTTCCGGCAGGAGCAGGAGAAGATCTTCGAGCGGCTGTGGTTCTGCGCCGTGCGCAGCGCCGACCTGGCCAAGCCGGGCGCCTTCCGCACCGTGCAGGTCGGCCGGGAGAACGTCCTGATCACCCGCAACCGCCGCGGCGAACTGCGGGCCTTCCTGAACATCTGCCGGCACCGCGGCGCCCGCCTGTGCACCGAGGAGTCCGGCGAGGCCCGCCGCAACCTCCAGTGCCCCTACCACGCCTGGACCTACGACTTCGACGGCAAGCTGATCGCCGCGCCCAACCTGACGTCGATGCCGGACATCGACCGTACCGAACGCGGCCTGGTCACCGTCCCGCTGCGGGAGTGGCTCGGCTACGCCTGGGTCTGCCTGGCCGACGAGCCGCCGTCCTTCGAGGACACGGTGATCGGCGCGGCCGTGGAGCGGCTCGGCGACGCCGCCTCCATCGAGCGGTACCGCACCGAGGGCCTGGCCCTGGGCAAGCGCATCACCTACGACGTGGCGGCCAACTGGAAGCTCATCATCGAGAACTTCATGGAGTGCTACCACTGCGCCACCATCCACCCCGAACTCACTGACGTCCTCCCTGAGTTCGCGGACGGGTTCGCCGCGCAGTACTACGTCGGGCACGGCGCTGAATTCGCGCCGGAGGCCGAGGGCTTCACGGTCGACGGCAAGGGCGGTTTCGGCCGGCTGCCGGAGATCGCGGAGGACCAGGACCGCCGGTACTACGCGATCACGGTCCGGCCGCAGGTCTTCGTCAACCTCGTGCCCGACCACGTCATCGTCCACCGGATGTTCCCGATGGCCGCCGACCGCACGGTCGTGGAGTGCGACTGGCTCTACCTCCCCGAGGTGATCGAGTCCGGCGCCGACATCTCCACCTCCGTCGAGCTGTTCCACCGCGTCAACCAGCAGGACTTTGAAGCGTGCGAGCGGACCCAGCCGGCGATGGACTCGCGGGCCTACCGGGACGGCGGCGTGCTCGTGCCGAGTGAGCACCACATCGGCGCCTTCCACCAGTGGGTCACCGAGCAGCTGGAGGACAAGCGTGCCTGAGCTCTACATCGACGGGCAGTGGCAGGCGGCCGCCGCCGGCGGCACCCGCGAGATCCGCTGCCCCGCCGACCAGGCCCTGGTCGCCGTGGTCGACGAGGGCGGCCCCGAGGACGCGCGCCGGGCGGTGGCCGCCGCCCGGCGCGCCTTCGACACCGGACCCTGGCCGCACACCACCGCCGCCCAGCGCGGCGCCAAGCTGCTGCGGGTCGCCGACCTCCTGGAGCGGGACCGGGCAGCGCTCGCCCGCGCCGAATCGCTCGACACCGGCAAACGGCTGGTGGAGAGCGAGCTCGACATGGACGACATCGCGGCCTGCTTCCGGTACTTCGGGCGCCTGGTCACCGAGGAGGGGGACGCGGGCCGGACGGTCGACGCGGGCAGCGCCACGGTCGACAGCCGCGTCGTGCACGAGCCGGTGGGCGTCTGCGCGCTGATCACGCCGTGGAACTACCCGCTGCTGCAGACCGCCTGGAAGGTCGCCCCGGCCCTCGCGGCCGGCAACACCTTCGTACTGAAGCCCAGCGAGCTCACCCCGCACACCGCGATCCACCTGATGAAGCTGCTCGCCGAGGCCGGGCTGCCGGACGGCGTGGCCAACCTCGTCCTCGGCACCGGACCGGAGACGGGCGCCCCGCTCACCGAGCACCCGGACGTGGACCTGGTCTCCTTCACCGGTGGCCTGGCCACCGGGAAGCGGATCGCGGCCGCCGCGGCCGCTACGGTCAAGAACGTCGCCCTCGAACTCGGCGGCAAGAATCCCAACATCGTCTTCGCCGACGCGGACTTCGAGACGGCCGTCGACTACGCGCTGACCGCGATCTTCCTGCACTCCGGGCAGGTCTGCTCCGCCGGCGCCCGGCTGCTGGTCGAGGACTCCCTGCACGACCGTTTCGTCGACGAGGTGGTGCGCCGGGCCCGGGAGATCCGGCTCGGCGGCCCCTTCGACCCGGAGGCCCGTACCGGCCCGCTGATCTCCGCGGCGCACCGGGAGAAGGTCGAGGCGTACGTCGCCGCCGGGCTCGCCGAGGGCGCCGTGCTGCGCTGCGGCGGCGCCCGCCCCGACGACCCGGCCCTCGCGGACGGCTTCCACTACCTGCCGACCGTCCTGGACGAGTGCACCGCCGCCATGTCGGTGGTGCGCGAGGAGTCCTTCGGCCCGGTCCTCACCGTCGAGCGCTTCACCGACGAGGACGAGGCGGTACGGCTCGCCAACGACACCGTGTACGGGCTGGCCGGCGCGGTGTGGACCACCGACCCGCAACGCGCCGACCGGGTCGCGGCCCGGCTGCGGCTCGGCACCGTATGGATCAACGACTTCCACCCCTATCTGCCGCAGGCCGAGTGGGGCGGATTCAAACAGTCCGGCACGGGCAGGGAGTTGGGGCCCACCGGCCTCGCCGAGTACCGCGAGGCCAAGCACGTCTGGCGCAACACCGCCCCCAAGGCGCTCCACTGGTTCGAGTGAGAGGAACGGCCGTTGACGGTACCCGAGAGGAACAGCGCATCACCCGAAAGTGCCCCACCGCACAGAACCGCGGACGAGAGCTCCGCACAGGACGACGGCGCAATCGCCGAGTTCGGGTACAAGCCCGAACTGAAACGCACCCTCGGTAACTTCCACACCTTTGCCGCCGGTATCAGCTACATCTCCATCCTCACCGGCACCTTCCAGCTCTTCTACTTCGGCTTCGGCTTCGGCGGCCCCGCCTACTGGTGGTCCTGGCCGATGGTCTTCGTCGGCCAGCTGATGATCGCCCTCTCCTTCGCCGAGCTGGCCGCCCGCTACCCGGTCGCCGGTTCCGTCTACAACTGGGCCAAGCGGCTGGGCAATCCGCACATCGGCTGGCTGGCCGGCTGGATGATGCTGGTCGCCTCGATCGTGTCGATCTCGGCGGTGGCGCTCGGCTTCCAGCTGACGCTGCCGAAGATCTCGAAGGCCTTCCAGTTCATCGGCGACGGCACCGGCAAGTACGACGTCGCCACCAACGCCGTCGTGCTGGCCGCCGTACTGATTCTGTTCACCACCCTGGTCAACGCCTTCGGCGTCAAGCTGATGGCCCGGATCAACACCGCGGGCGTCTTCATCGAACTGGTCGCCACCGTCGTCCTGATCGTCCTGTTCGCCGTGCACGTGGTACGCGGCCCGGAGGTGGTGCTGGAGACGCACGGCACGGGCTCCGGCCAGAGCTTCGGCTACCTCGGCGCCTTCCTCACCGCCTCGCTCGCCTCCGCCTACGTCATGTACGGCTTCGACACCGCCGCCTCCCTCGGCGAGGAGTCCCTGGACCCCTCGCGCAACGCACCGCGCGCCATCCTGCGCGCGCTGGTCGCCTCGTTCGCGCTCGGCGGGCTGATCCTGCTGCTCGCGCTGATGAGCGTGAGCAGCCTGAAGGGCGAGGGGCTGAAGACCGACGGGCTGCAGTACGTCGTGCTGGACGTGCTCGGCCAGACGGGCGGCAAGGCGATGCTGTGGTGCGTACTGATCGCGGTCACCGTGTGCGCGCTGGCCGTGCACACCGCCGCCATCCGGCTCGCCTTCGCCATGGCCCGTGACAACAACCTGCCCGCCGCCTCGCTCATGGCCAAGGTCAGCCCGCGCTTCCAGACGCCGGTGCTGCCCGCCGTGATCGTCGGCGTGCTCTCGCTGGGCGTGCTGGTCATCAACATCCGGCAGCCGCAGATCTTCTCGGTGGTGACCAGCATCGGCATCATCATGATCTACCTGGCCTACCTGCTGGTCACCGCGCCGATGCTGGTGGCCAGGCTGCGCGGCAAGTGGCAGCCGGCGGGCGGCGGCCGCTTCTCCCTGGGCCGCTGGGGCCTCCCGGTCAACATCCTCGCCGTGCTCTGGGGCACCGGCATGATCATCAACCTCGCCTGGCCCCGGGCCGAGGTCTACAACGCAGCGCCGCCCTACCACTGGTACCTGCGCTGGGGCGCCGTCCTCTTCGTCGGCGCCGTCGCCCTCGGCGGCTTCGCCTACTACTGGTTCATCCAGCGCCACCGCACGGGCGTGCTCGCCGAACACGCGGCGCAGCAGGAAGCCGACCCCGACACCACAAGGAGCGCTCCGACTCATGTCCACTGAATCGACCGAAGAGTTCGACTACGTGATCGTCGGCGGCGGCACCGCGGGCAACGTCGTGGCCGCCCGCCTCAGCGAGGACCCCTCGGTGACGGTGTGCGTCCTGGAGGCCGGCCCCTCAGACGTCGGTGACGACAACGTGCTGCGCCTGGAACGCTGGATGGGCCTGCTGGAGTCCGGATACGACTGGGACTACCCGGTCGAGCCCCAGGAACGCGGCAACAGCTTCATGCGGCACGCCAGAGCCCGCGTCCTCGGCGGCTGTTCCTCGCACAACTCCTGTATCGCCTTCTGGGCCCCGGCCGAGGACCTCGACGGCTGGGAGGCGGCGGGCTGTACCGGCTGGGGCGCGGAGCACACCTTCCCGCTCTACCAGCGCCTGGAGTCCAACGACGCGCCCGGCGACCACCACGGCCGCTCCGGCCCGGTCACCCTGCGCACCATCAAGGGCGCCGACCCCTGCGGCTCCGCGCTGCTCGCCGCCTGCGCCGAACAGGGCATCCCCACCACCCCGTTCAACACCGGCCGGACCGTCATACGCGGCGCCAACTGGTTCCAGATCAACTCCGACGAGAACAACATCCGCCAGTCCTCGTCCGTGGCGTACCTCCACCCGATCATCGGCCGCCGCCCCAACCTGGAGGTGCGTACCGGTGTCCGCGCCAAGCAGCTGCTGATCGACGAACAGCGCCGCTGCACCGGCGCCACGTACCTCGACCCCGACCTGATCCACACGCGCACCGTCCGCGCCCGCCGCGAGGTCATCGTCTCCTGCGGCGCCATCGACACCCCCAAGCTGCTGATGCTCTCCGGCATCGGCCCGGCGGCGCACCTGCGCGAGACCGGCGTGGACGTGCTCGTCGACTCGCCCGGCGTCGGCGAGAACCTCCAGGACCACCCCGAGGGCGTCATCATGTGGGACGCCAAGCAGCCCATGGTGACCAGCTCCAACCAGTGGTGGGAGATCGGCATCTTCGCCGACACCGAACCGGGCCTGGACCGCCCGGACCTGATGTTCCACTACGGCTCCGTGCCGTTCGACATGAACACCGCCCGGCACGGCTACCCGACCTCCGAGAACGCCTTCTGCCTCACCCCGAACGTCACCCGCGCCCGCTCCCGCGGCACGGTCCGACTGCGCACCCGCGACTTCCGCGACAAGCCGAAGGTCGACCCGCGCTACTTCACCCACGAGCACGACGTACGGGTGATGACCTACGGGCTGCGCCTCGCCCGCGAGATCGCCGCGCAGCCGGCGCTGGCGGACTGGGCGGGCGCCGAGCTGGCCCCCGGCCCGGACGTGCGCACCGACGACGAGCTGCTGGACTACATCGCCACCACTCACAACACCGTCTACCACCCGGCCTGCACGGTGAAGATGGGCGCCGACGACGACGCCATGGCGCCGCTGGACGCCCGGCTGCGCGTGAAGGGCATCCAGGGGCTGCGCGTCGCGGACGGCTCGGTCATGCCGGAGCTGGTCACGGTCAACCCGTGCATCACCACCATGATGATCGGCGAGAAGTGCGCCGACCTGCTCAAGGAGGACCGCTAGCGGGTTCGGTCGGCAGGCTCCGGCGGGCTTAGCGGGCTTAGTGGGCTGCCTTGCGGAACGGCGGCGGCGCCGTGCCGTCCACGACGGAGCGCGCCAGGTCGTGGAGGTTGCGCTGGTGCGCACGGGCGTACCGGCGCAGCTCCGTGAACGCCCCGTCCGTCGGGCAGCCGAACCGCTCGGCGAGCACCCCCTTGGCCTGCTCGATGACGATCCGGCTGCGCAGCGCCTGCTCCAGCTGCCGGGCGTGGTCACGGGTGCGCCGGTGCCGCAGGTGCAGCGCCGCGGCGCCGGCGAGCGCCGCCACCGGCGCCGACCGGTCACTCAGCTGCGGGGTGGCCACGTCGGAGTACAGCACCAGCGCGCCCAGCGGGAGCCTCGGCTGCGCACCGTCCGCGGCGCCGGGGCCCTCCTCGTACGCCACCTCGGCCAGCGGCACCGTGCTGACCAGCAGAACCCCCAGCTCCCGCGCCCGCACGGCGAACCGCGGCCAGCGGACGGCCGCCGCGTCGTCCAGCGGCACCTCCGCCGCCGCAGCGCCCGCCAGGGTGTCCCGTACCGGGCCCTCGCCCAGCCGCTCCTCCAGCTCCCGCAGCAGCTCGGCCCGCGGGCCCGAACCGGCGGCGACCGGCGGCCGGCCGGCCAGCACGGCCACCGCGTCGGGGGCCGGCTCACCGCCCAGCAGCCGTACGTACTCGATGAGGGAAGCGGCGTGCGCGGCCGGCTCCCGGTCCTCGGGCGAGGCCAGATCCAGCAGCGCACGGGTCAGCAGCCGTTCGCGCTCGGGCGCCGGACGACTCGCGTGCGGGCGGTGCGGCAGGGGAGCGGCGGTCGGGTCTGCCGCATCCATGGCGAGGCGCGGCAGCGGAAATGCCTCCATTCGGACAGTCAATGCCTGCGCGGGGCCCGCCGATATCCATTTTGCGTAGCATAGAGACACGAAGCGCAGTCGGCTGCTCACTGCGCGGGGCGAGCGAGAGACCGAGAGACGGGGGCGGCGATGCCGGGGGAGCGCGGCCGCAGCACGGAGCGGTGGGCGCAGTGCGGCCCGCGGACGTTCCGCACCTCCGATGTCGAGCGTGCCCGCGCCTGGATCGCCGACACGCTCTCCTACCCGGTGGTGCTGAACCCCCTCACCGACCCCGCCGACTTCGGCTTTGCCATGAGCGCGTTACGCCTGGGCCCCGTCACCCTCGGCACCGCGACGTACGGCGCCGACGTCCTCAGCCGGAGCGAGGGACTGGGCGTCGCGTACCACATCAACGTGCCGCACCGCGGGCAGGCGGTGCAGTCGCACCGCGGCGAGGTGTTCCGGGCCACCGCCACCGATGGCCGGGTCCCGGTCTTCGAGCCGACCGGCGCCCTCTCCGGCGAACTGGACGCCGCGGCCGAGGTGCTGGCCCTCGGCTTCGACCGGCAGGCGGTGGAGAGCACGCTGGAGGAGCACCTCGAACACTCCGTGCGGCCGCTGCACTTCCCCGGCGGCCTGGACCCGTTCCACGGCCGGGGACTCACCCTCGTCTCCCTGGCCCGCACCGTCGCCGCCGAACTGACCGCGCCGACCGGCCTCCTGACCCATCCCGTGGTGGCCGTCCGCCTCGCGGACGCGCTGCTCACCACGATGCTGTACGCCACCCCGCACCAGTACCGCGACGAGCTCGCCGACCCGGCCACCCGCACCTGCCCGCGCCCGGTCAAGCGCGCCGTGGACGCCATGCAGGCCGACCCCGCGCACGCGTTCACCGTGCTGGAGCTGGCGCGGATCGCGGGCGTCGCGCCGCGCTCCCTGCAGGCCGGCTTCCGGCAGCACCTGGAGACCACGCCGATGGCCTACCTGCGGCGGCTGCGGCTGGAGCGCGCGCACCGCGACCTGCTCGACGCCGGTCCGGGCGTCTCGGTCACCGAGGTCGCGGGCCGCTGGGGCTTCACACACCTGGGCCGCTTCGCCGCCGCTCACCAGGTCCGGTACGGCAGCCTTCCGTCCCAGGTGCACCGCCGCTGACCGCGCGTCATCCTCCCTGGTGGGCGTCGCGCGCGGTGTCCACGAACGCCTCCAGCGTGGCCCAGTAGGGGGAGTACGAGGCGTCGAACCGCTCCTCGGCGGCGGTCCACTCCGCACCGCCCGGGCCGGCCGCCAGCGCTTGCTTGATCGCGGCGTGGAAGTGGCGCGTCGACTTCAGGACCTTGCGGGCCGCCGCGGCCGCGGGCAGCGGCCCCTCCAGCTCCACGACCCGCGTACAGCGGCGGAGCTGGGCGTACGCGGCCGTCTGGCGCTCGCTGAGCTGCTGCAGAGCCGCCGTGCTCCCCTCGGCGTCCGGCTGCCGCAGCACGTCCGACACCTCCCAGAACAACTCGCCCATCCGATGCGTCTGTTCGATCAGATCCAGGTAGGCGGTGCGGCGGCTCTCCCGGAGGCGTTCCCGGCGCTGGGAGTCGGCGGCGGTCTCGGCCTGGATACGGGCCGCGCGGGTGGCGCCTCGGCTGGTGACCCAGCTGGCCAGTACGGCGGTGGTGCCGGTGACCGCGGCGATCGACAGGGTCCACAGGGTGCTTTCGGCCATGGTCGGCAACGGTACCGGCCGGGTTCGCGACCCTGCCGGCCGGGCGGTGCGGCCGCCCGGCCGGGTACGTGGGTCGTGTGACGGTGCGTCAGCCGACGGAGACCGCCGACCAGGCCGCCGCCACCGTGTTCTGCTCGGCGCTGCCCGCGCCGTACAGGTCCTTCGCCGCGTTCAGCGTGGCTGTGCGGGCCGCGGCGTAGTTCGTCCCGGACGTCATGTAGACCGTCAGCGCCCGGTACCAGATCTTGCCGAGCTTGTCCTTGCCGATGCCCTGGACCGTACTGCCGTTGCAGGTGGGCGAGTTGTGCGTGACCCCGCCGATGACCTTCTGGCCGCTGCCCTCGGCGAGCAGGTACGCGAAGTGGTTGGCGACGCCGGACGAGTAATGCACGTCCAGGTCCTTCACCTTGGAATTCCAGCAGTCCGCCGACTTGGTGTCCTTGGACGGCTTGTCCATGTAGCGCAGCGCGGCCTGCCCGAAGTCCGGCCGGACGATCTTCTCGCCGATGAGGTAGTCGCCGGGGTCGCTCGCGTTCTTGGCGTAGAACTCCACCAGCGTCCCGAAGATGTCGGAGGTCGCCTCGTTCAGTCCCCCGGACTCACCGCTGTACGTGAGGTTCGCGGTGGCCGCGGTGACCCCGTGCGACATCTCGTGCCCGGCGACATCGAGCGAGACCAGCGGCCCGAAGACCTTGCCGTCGCCGTCCCCGTACGTCATGCAGAAGCAGCTGTCGTCCCAGAAGGCGTTGTTGTAGCCGCTGCCGTAGTGCACGCGGTTGTACGAGCCCTTGCCGTCCCCGGCGATGCCGTTCCGCCCGTGCTCGTTCTTGTAGTAGTCCCAGGTGGTGTCCGTGCCGTACTGGGCGTCCACCGCGGCCGAGGCGCGGTCGGTGGTGGTGCCGCTGCCCCAGTGGTTGTCCGCGTCGGTGAAGAGGGCGGCGGGGGCGCGGCCCCAGCAGATGCCGAGGATGCAGGAGTCGGTCTTGTTCTGCGCGTCGCCGGTGTACGTACCGCCGCGGGTGGCGTCCTTGAGCTGGTACGTCTCGCCGGACTTGGTGGTCTCCAGCGGCACGGTCCCGCCGTACAGCGACTTGCCGTCGCCGGTCGCGGTCTCCAGTCGGTCCCAGGAGTCGATCGCCTTGCCGGTACGGGCGTTGGTGAGGACGACGTGGGCCGCGGGGTTGCCCCGCTCGTCCTTGCCCGCGGCGGTGGTCCGCCAGGCGAGCTGCGGTGCGCCGTGCAGCGCGTCGATGACCAGCAGCGGCTTGGCGGTGACCTTGCTCAGCGCGGTACCGGAGTTGGCGGTGCGCAGGGCCGTGGTGCCCAGCCCCGCGGCCTTCTCCGCGCTGATCAGGGGCTTGACGGTGGGGACGGCGAGGTCGCTGCGGGTGGCCCGGGAGGCGCCGCGGTAACTGCCGTCGGGGGAGAGGTGGACGACCAGGTCGCCGCCGAGTACGGGGATGCCGCCGAAGGTCCGGTCGTAGCGGACGTGCCGGCTGCCGTCGTCGTCGATGACGACATCGCGTACGGAGGTGTCCTGGCCGGCGGTGACGGCGAGTTGGGTGGCGTGCGCGGCGAGCGCGGCGTCGGCGCTGCGGACGGCTTCGGCGCGGTCGGGCGTCGGCTGGGCGGTGGCGGTGTTGGGCAGGGTGGCGGCGACCAGAGCGGCCGCCGCCGTGGCTATGACGCTGGTGGCGAGGCGCGATCTCGATCTCATCGGACTCCTCGGGCGGCAGGGCAGCGCTACCGGCGGTGTACCCGCCGGTAACGCTGATGGCGAGTCACATTAAGCGTCCATGACAACGGCCTGTCCATACCCTGCTCAGGACCGCCACATGCCCGGCACGGGACCTACGCGTCGCCGTCTTCCACCGCGTACCGGGCCGCCTGCATCGTCCGCTCCGACGGCACGACCTGGGCGACCTGGGCGGCGATCTCCTTCAGGCGGGGGGCCAGTTCGCGGACGCGGGTGTCGGGGAGGCGGACGGCGGGGACCTGGATCACCACCGCCGCGTGGGCGTGACCCCCGGCGCCGAGCACGGGGGCGCCGATGCAGCGCACGCCCTCGACGTTCTCCTCGTTGTCGATGCTGAAGCCGCGCTCACGGGTGCGCTCCAGCTCCGCCGCGAACTCCCCGGGCGTCCGTACGGTGTTCGGCGTGACCGCCGCCAGCCGCCCGGGCAGGGCGGCGAGATAGTCGTCGACGTCCTCGGCGAAGGCCATCATCGCCTTGCCCGAGGCCGTGGAGTACAGCGGGAAGCGCGCCCCCGGGTGCTGCTCGAAGCGGAGCGGCAGCGTCGACTGGACGCGCATCACGACCACCGACTCGCCGCCGTCCCGCACGACGAGGTTGACCGATTCGTTGGTCTCCTCGTTGAGCTGCTTCAGCAGTGGCATCGCGCGGTCGGCGCCGAGCGCCCGCTGTGCCGCCTGGCCGAGCAGGATGGCCGTACTGCCGAGGTAGTAGCCCTCGGTCGCGGGATTGCGGCTGAGGAAGCCCTCGGCGGCCAGCGCGCCGACGACGCGGTGCGCGGTGCCGGGCGTGAGGCCCAGGCGCTGCACGATCTCGGTCACCTGGACATCGCCCTCGGCTTCTATGAACAGCCGCAATACGGCCATCGCGCGGCCGATGGCCTGCGTTCCGGCCGGGGTGTCGGGTGCCTTGGCGCGTTGCTCACTCACCCGCGGCAGCCTACCGGCCGCCCGTTGATCGACATCTGCACACCCATTGACGCCGACCACCGGCCGCCCTAGCTTGCCGGTACTGCTCCACATTGTGGATGCGCTTCCAAAGATCTTGATAGATCTTCGGCCCTCGGCTGCCAGGAGTCTTCATGCCGCACTTCGAGCACCCCACCGAGACCGTCTTCACCTGGGCCGCGCCGCCCCTGAAATTCGGCCTCGGCGCCCTCGCCGAAATCGGCCAGGACCTGCGCGCCCTCGGCGTCACCAACGCCCTGGTCATCACCGACCCCGGCGTCGCCGCGAGCGACGTACCGGACCGCGTCGCCCACGCGATCAAGGCCGCCGGGCTCGGCGCCGACGTCTTCGACGGCGTCGCCGTGGAACCCACCGACCGCAGCATCGAGGAAGCCGTCGCCTTCGCGCGCTCCGGCGACTGGGACGGCTATGTCGCGGTCGGCGGCGGCTCCGCCATGGACACCGCCAAGGCCGTCAACCTCCTCACCACCCAGCCCGGCACGCTCATGGACTACATCGCCCGGCCCATCGGCGGCGGCCGCGTCCCCGAGCTGCCCGTCAAGCCCCTGATAGCCGTCCCCACCACCGCCGGCACCGGCTCGGAGGCCACCACCATCTGCGTCGTCGATCTCCTCGACCTGCGCTTGAAGGCCGGCATCAGTCACCCCCGGCTGCGCCCCGCGCTCGCCGTCGTCGACCCGCTCACCACGCTCTCCGTACCGCCCGCCGTCACCGCCGCCAGCGGCATGGACGTCCTCACCCACGCCGCCGAGAGCTACACCGCGCTCGCCTTCGACGCCCGCCCCGCCTTCCCCGACGCCGCGGCCCGCGCCGCGTTCTGCGGCGCCAACCCCATCAGCGACGTGTGGTGCGAAAAGGCCATGGAACTGGTCGGCAAGCATCTGCGCCGGGCGGTCATGAACGGCAACGACCTGTCCGCGCGCTACGGCATGGCGTACGCCTCCGCCGTCACCGGCATGGGCTTCGGCAACGCCGGTACGCACATCCCGCACGCCAACGCGTACCCCATCGCCGGCGCCGTCGAGAACTATCGCGCCGAGGGCTACCCGGAAATGCCGATGGTCCCGCACGGCCAGGCCGTCGCCTCCACCGCCATGGCCGCCTTCCGCTTCACGTACCCGGCCGACCCGCAACGCCACCTGCGCGCAGCCGAGTTGATCGGTGGCCGGCCCGTCGACCCCGACGAGGGCGCCGAGGCGCTCCCGCGCGTCCTGCGCGAACTCCTCCGCGACATCGGCATGCCCAACGGCATCGCCGCCTTCGGCTACACCGAGTCCGATCTGGACACCCTGGTCGCCGGCACGATGAAGCAGTCGCGCCAGCTCTCCGTCGTACCGCGCCCGCTCACCACCGACGCGGCCGGCCGGATCTTCCACGAGTCGCTCCGCAACTGGTGAAGGGAGCGCAGCCGTGCAACAGGAGAAACAGCAGCAAGAGAAGCAACAGGAGCAACAGGCGAGCCCCATCGGGAAGATCGCGTTCGCCGGAGCCATCGGCACCACCATCGAGTGGTACGACTTCTTCCTCTACGGCACCGCCGCCGGCATCGTCTTCGACAAGCTCTTCTTCCCGAAGTTCGACAGCCTCGTCGGCACCCTCATTGCCTTCGCGACGTTCGCGATCGGCTTTGTGGCCCGCCCGCTCGGCGGCATCGTCTTCGGCCACTTCGGCGACCGGGTAGGACGCAAGACCGCCCTGGTCACCACCATGTTCATCATGGGCGCGGGCACCTGCCTCATCGGCGTCCTGCCCACCTACGAGTCCATCGGCGTCTGGGCCCCGGTCCTGCTCGTCCTGCTCCGCATCCTCCAGGGCATCGGCATCGGCGGTGAATGGGGCGGCGCGGTCCTGATGTCCGTCGAGCACGCCCCGGAAGGCCGCAAGGGCTACTACGGCAGCTGGCCCCAGATCGGCGTCCCCGCCGGCCTCATGCTCGGCACCGGCGTCTTCGCGCTGCTCTCCTCCGTCCTGGACAGCGAGCAGTTCCTCACCTGGGGCTGGCGCATCGCCTTCCTGCTCAGCGCCGTCCTCGTCCTCATCGGCCTCTACATCCGCCTCCAGGTCTACGAGACGCCCGCCTTCCGCTCCGTACGCGACCAGCACACCCGGGCCCGCATCCCCCTCGTCGAACTGCTCCGCACCTCCAAGGTCAATCTGCTGCTCGGCATGGGCACCCGCATGGCCGAGGGCATCGCCTTCAACACCTGGGGCGTCTTCGCCATCGCGTACACCACCACCGAACTGCACGTCCCCCGCACCCACGCCCTCATCGGCGTCATGGCGGCCGCCGCCGTCTGCGTCCCGATGATCCCGCTGTGGGGCGCCCTCGGCGACCGCTTCGGCCTGCTGCGCACCTTCGGCCTGGGCGCCGCCCTCTTCGGCGCCTCCGCCGTCCCCGCCTTCGCGCTCTTCGACACCGGCTCCGTCCTCGTCATCGGCGGCACCCTGGTCGTCACCCTCGGCCTCTTCTACGGCGCGATGTACGGGCCGCAGGCAGCCCTGTACGCCGACCTGTTCCCCGCCAACGTCCGCTACAGCGGCGTCTCCTGCGTCTACCAGGTCTCCGGCGTCGTCGCGAGCGGCTGCACCCCGCTGATCCTCACCGCGCTGCTCTCGGCGGGCGGCGGCAGCCCCTGGCTGATGGTCGTCTACATCGTCGCGATGTCCGCGCTCAGCCTGCTCTGCGTCGTCCTCATCGCCCTGCGGAGGCGCCGCCACGCCCCCGCAGCTGCCTCGGAAAGGGAGAGTCATGCGCCCGTCGCCGAAGTCCCGGCCCAGCAGTGAGGCCGCCGCCGGGCTCCTCGCGGCCCTGCGCCGCGCCGATGTGACCGACGTCGACGCCTCCGACCTCGCCCGCTCCCTCTACGCCTCCGACGCCTCGCTGTACCGCATCGCCCCGCTGGCCGTGGTCACCCCGCGGCACACCGACGAGATCGCGGCCGTACGGGAGGTGTGCGCCGAGCACGGGGTGCCGGTCACGATGCGCGGCGCGGGCACATCCATCGCCGGCAACGCGATCGGCCCGGGCGTCGTCATCGACGCGAGCCGCCACCTCAACCATGTACTGGAGATCGACCCCGAGGCCGGTACCGCCCTGGTCGAACCCGGCGTCGTCCTCGCCGACCTGCAACGCGCCGCCGCACCCCACGGCCTGCGCTTCGGCCCCGACCCCTCCACCCACAACCGCGCCACTCTCGGCGGCATGATCGGCAACAACGCCTGCGGCTCCCGGGCCCTCGGATACGGCCGGACCAGCGACAACGTACTCGGCCTCGACGTCCTCACAGGGACGGGGGAGCGGCTGCGCCTCGGATCCTCGGAGGCGAGGTCTCCGGAGGCGAGGTCCTCGGAGGCGAGGTCCTCGGAGGTGAGGTCCTCGGAGGCGACCGCCTCGCCACTCCTGACCGCCCTCCGGCGCACGGTCACCGAAGAACTCGCCGTCCTCCGCACCGAACTGGGCCGTTTCCCCCGCCAGGTCTCCGGCTACGCCCTCGAACACCTCCTGCCCGAGCGCGGCTTCGACGTGGCACGCGCCCTCGTCGGCAGCGAAGGCACCCTCGCGCTCACCCTCGCCGCCCGGCTCCGCCTCGTCCGCGACGCCCCGCACCGCGTTCTCACCGTCCTCGGCTACCCCACGATGGCCGACGCCGCCGACGCCGTACCGGCGCTCCTGAAGCACACACCGGTCGCCTGCGAGGGCCTCGACGCCCGCATCGTCCGCACGGTCATCGCCCGCAGGGGCCGCGCGGCCGTCCCAGCCCTCCCGCGAGGCGAGGGCTGGCTGCTCGTGGAACTCGTCGGCGAGACCGTGCCGTACCTGGTGGACGCCGCGGCCCGGCTCGTACGGGACGCCGGCGCGCTCGACTCCCGTACCGTCACCGACCCCGCCGAGGCCGCCGCGCTGTGGCGCATCCGCGAGGACGGCGCGGGCCTCGCCGCCCGCACCCCCGACGGCGCGCCGGCCCACGCGGGCTGGGAGGACGCCGCCGTACCACCCGAACAACTCGGCCCGTACCTCCGCGAATTCGAAGCCCTCCTCGACGACCACCACCTCACCGGCGTCCCCTACGGCCACTTCGGCGACGGCTGCCTCCACCTCCGCATCGACTTCCCGCTCGACGCCCCCGGCGGCACGAAGGCCATGCGCGACTTCCTCTTCGCGGCCGCCCGCCTCGTCGCCCGGCACGGCGGCTCCCTCTCCGGCGAACACGGCGACGGCCGCGCCCGCGGCGAACTCCTGCCCCTGATGTACTCCCCGGCCGCCCTCGCGCTCTTCGCCCGCGTCAAGGCCCTCTTCGACCCCGACGACCTCCTCAACCCCGGCGTCATCGTCCGCCCCGACCCCGTCGACCACGCCGTACGCGCCGCCGCCGCCCGCCCCCTGACCCGCCGCGAACTCCCCACCCTGGCCCTCGCTCATCACGCCGACCGCGGCGACCTCTCCCGCGCCGTGCACCGCTGCACCGGCGTCGGCAAATGCCGCGCCGACACCACCGCCACCGGCGGCGTGATGTGCCCCAGCTACCTCGCCACCCGCGAGGAGAAGGACTCCACCCGCGGCCGCGCCCGCGTCCTCCAGGACGTCGTCACCGGCGCCCTCGGCCCCGACGGCTGGCGCTCACCCGCCCTCCACCAAGCGCTCGACCTCTGCCTCGCCTGCAAGGGCTGCTCCTCGGACTGCCCCACGGGCACCGACATGGCCACATACAAGGCCGAGGCCCTCCACCAGAAATACGGGCGCGGGCCCCTCCTTGGGGGCCGTCTGCGGCCCCGCAGCCACTACGCGCTGGGCCGGCTGCCCCTCTGGACCCGACTGACCACGCGCATACCGGGGGCGACACGGGCGGCGAATGCGGTGCTGCGCTCCCGGCTGCTGCATCCGCTCCTCACCTGGGGCGCGGGCGTCGACGCCCGCCGGTCGTTGCCTGCCTTCGCGAGCATGACCTTCCGCCACTGGTTCGCGGACCGTCCAGTACCGCCGGCCGAGGCGCCTCATGGTGACGTGGTCCTCTTCGTCGACACCTTCACCGATGCCTTCGCGCCGGACACGGGCCGGGCGGCGGTTGCCGTACTGGAAGCCGCGGGCTACCGGGTCAGGGTCACCGAACGCCCCGTGTGCTGCGGCCTCACCTGGATCACCACGGGCCAGCTCGACGCCGCCCGCCGCCGCGTACGCGCCACCGTCCGCGCCCTCCTCCCGTACGTACGCGCGGGCATACCGGTCGTCGGCCTCGAACCGTCCTGCACCGCGGTACTGCGCTCGGACGCGGCGGAACTTCTGGGCGGGGGCGGCGCATACGGGGCGGCGGCGGGCTCGGGAGAGGCGGCGGGTGAGTCGGGCTCGGGCGAGGCGGCGGCCGCGCGGGAGGTCGCCGCCGCTGGGGAGGTCGCTGCCGCGACGCGTACCCTCGCCGAGCTGCTCACCGCCACCCCCGATTGGTCGCCCCCCGACCTCACCGGCACGAAGGCCGTCGCCCAGCCGCACTGCCACCACCACGCCGTCCTGGGCTGGGACACGGACGCCGCGCTGCTCGCCGCAGCAGGCGCGGAGGTCGAACGCCTCGGCGGCTGCTGCGGCCTGGCCGGCAACTTCGGCGTGGAACGCGGCCACCACGACGTCTCCGTGGCCGTCGCGGAACACGCCCTCCTCCCGGCCGTACGCCGCTCCGCCCCCGACACCCCACTCCTCGCCGACGGCTTCAGCTGCCGCACCCAGCTCACGGACCTCACCGGACGGCGGGGGACACACCTGGCGGAACTCCTGGCACGCGCACTCGGAGAGGAGTGAGGTCCGCGAGGGTCGGACAAATGTCGCAGAGTATGCGCTGGCCAGGCGTCATGGTGCAGGATGGGGGCAACGGGTGACGCCAAACGCGTGTCATGCCCCGTCAGGTTTGTATGTATATCCCTAGAATTGCTCGATGCAGATAACGCAGCTGCCCAGCGCCCTTGCGAGCGAGGTGATCCGGTGACCCGCCCCGACGCCACCGACGAACAGTGGGAGGGCCTCGCTGAGGTCGTCCCGCTGCGCGGCGGCCGCGAGTGGCCCTCGTGGCCCGACCACCGAGCCCTGCCCGACGACGAACCGAGCGAGGCGTCCCGGCGGTTCATCGTCATCCGCGTCCAGACCTTCGCCGACGCCCGCGAGGTCGCCGAGCACCTCATGGCCCAAGTGCCCGTGCTGCTCGACCTGAGCAGCGCCGACACGGATGTGGCCAAGCGCATCCTCGACTTCTCCAGCGGCGTCGTCTTCGGCATCGGCAGCGGCATGCACCGTGTTGACACGAACGTCTTCCTGCTCGCGCCGATCGGCACGGAGGTCGACGAACCGCGCGCGGGGGCCGCGCCGCGCCCGTAGGCGCAGCGCCGGCGTCCCCCATTCGTAGGAACGGCCGTCCGCCGTAACGGTTCTCCGACGACCCGGCTCTCTAGCGTTCCCGGCATGAACCCCTGGAGCCGTACGGACGACGCCGCGCCGCCGGCGGCCGCGACCACCGTGGCCGTGGACGCGGACCCGAACACCGAGGCGAGCGGGGGGCCGATCCGCCCCCTCGTCACCGAGCTGCGCCTCTCCGCCTTCAAGTCGCACCGCGGTGCGACCTACCCGCTCGGCCCGCTCACCCTCTTCGCCGGGCCGAGCGGCAGCGGTAAGTCGAGCGCACTCCAGGCGTACGGCCTGCTCGTGCGGCTCGGTGCCGGGGAGTCGCTGGAGCGGGCGCTCGTCGCCGTACCGGGCGGCGCCGCGGCCTGCGTACCGGATCAAGCCGCGCCGGACGCGCAGGGGCGGCGCGGCTTCCGCGTCGGCTGCACGGTCGACGGACCGGTCGGCCCGGTGCGTCTCGACGTCGCCGTACAGACCGAACCCGAGCTGCGGATCGCCGGCGAACGGCTCACCGGCGGCGGCCGGACCCTGTTCACCACCGCGCTCACCGACCCCGGCCGCCCCACGGTGCAGGCCGCATGGCACACCGCCGGAGCCGCACCCGTCACCCGCGCACCGCTCCCCGACGACCGGCTGGGCACCGCACTGCTGCCGCTGCGCGTCGCGGGCACGACGGAGGGCCAGCGCCTGGTGCTGGCCGCTGCCGAACAGACCTTGATCGCCCTGCGCTCCTCCTTCCTCTGCGACCCGCGCCCCGAGGTGGTACGCGCGGTGGCTCGGGGCGCGCGTCCCGCGACGGGGCCGGGGCCGAACGGGGCTGTGGGGGCGGGCGCGATGGACGCCCCCGAAGGCGCACGGCTGCGGCCGGACTGCGGCAACCTCGCCGCCGTACTGGAGCGCACCAGCCGGGAGTGCGCCACCCGCCACGCGGCGCTCGTCGCCGCGGTACGCGCCGGCTGCCCGAGCCCGGGCCCGGTACAGGGACTCCGCGCGGAGCCGGGCCCACGGCAGGACGCGGGCCGTGCGGCGGCCGACGTACCGGCGGTACGGGCCGTGCTGGAGCGCGGCGGGGAGTGCGGCGCGCTGCCCGTCGACTGGCTGGGCGACGGCGAGCTGCGCTATCTCGCGCTGGCGCTGGTGCTGCTGACCGGCCCCGGCGTGCTGGCCGTCGACGCGGTCGCCGAGGTGCTGCCGGCCCGTCAGGTGCTGACCGTGGTCGTGGACGGGCTGGACCGCTGCCTGGACCGGCGGCAGTCGGCCGAGCTGCTCGCGCTGGCCGTACGGATGGCGGCGCGCGGCCACATCCGGCTGCTGGGGACGGTGACGGACGCCCCGGCCGCCGCCCGGCTGCCGGAGGTCGGGGTGCTACACCTGGGGGCATGAGTGAAGATCTTGCAACCCTGCAGCGCCGGCTGGCCGACTTCGCGGCGGCCCGGGACTGGCAGCAGTACCACACCCCGAAGAATCTCGCCGCGGCGCTCAGCGTCGAGGCATCCGAACTGGTCGAGATTTTCCAGTGGCTGACTCCGGACCAGTCCGCCAAGATCATGGCCGACGAGGAATCCGCGGCGCGGGTCGAGGACGAAGTGGCGGATGTGCTGGCGTACTTGCTCCAGTTCTGCGGCGTACTGGGCATCGACCCGGCGGCCGCGCTCGCCGCGAAGATCGAGCGCAATGAGGAACGATTCCCCGCGAATCGACCTCGTCGTCACTCTCCGGAGTGATGGATCTCGCAAACTCGCCTTAGTTGTCCACAGATTTGCGAATTACTCTAGCGCTTTCGGCGGTTCCAGTTCACTCTGGGTAGTGACAGGTGTGCGCAAGGCAGCGGACGAGGCAAGGGAAGGGGTCGTGCATGGATGCGGTGCGGATCATCGCGGCCAGTCGGCACGGTCTGGCCCAGGCGCGGACGGTCCAGGACATCGTCATCGAGGCGTGGCAGGCGCAGGCCCTGGCGGAGGCGGTCGGCAGCCTCCTGGCGATATCGGGACCGTTCGAAGTGCGGGCCAAGGCGCGGAGGCTGGGCGAGGCGGGAGGACGCTCGGGTGCGGCGGTGCTGTGTCCGGTACCGAGGTCGTACGGCCCCAGGGCAGCCCAGCTGTCCGAAGTCCGCGACAGCAAGCTCGCGTTGACGGACCTGTGCGGCCTGCTGGCCGAGGTCTGCGAGGCACTGGTGAGCGTCGTCTGCGCGGCGGAGGAGGACGGCCTCTACTGGACCTGCGTGGAGGCGATGGACGCAGCCGACGAGTCCCGCGACCGAGCCGCCGCCATCCTCAAACAACTCCTGGTCCGCGACCGCCCCCACGACCACGACCTGGCCTGAGGGAGCAGACCGAGACCGAGCCCGACGCACTGACGAGCGCGAACGGACGAGGCCAAGTCGGGTGGACGAGTCCGCGGGCGGATGAGCGGGGGCCGGCCCGGGGGAGCCCGGCCGCGGCGGGTGGTGGGCGGGAGGTTGGTGGGTCGGTGAGGGGTGGGTTGGTGGGTGGTGGTGCGGGGGGTGGGGGGAGGGGAGGGGGAAGATGGGGGGATGGATCTGCGAATTTTCACCGAGCCTCAGCAGGGCGCCGACTACGACACCCTCCTCACCGTCGCCAAGGCCACCGAGGACCTCGGCTTCGACGCGTTCTTCCGGTCGGATCACTATCTGGCGATGGGGGCCGGGGACGGGCTGCCCGGGCCCACCGACGCCTGGATCACGCTCGCCGGGCTGGCCCGTGAGACGAAGCGCATCCGCCTCGGCACGCTGATGACCGCCGGTACGTTCCGGCTGCCCGGCGTGCTCGCCATCCAGGTCGCCCAGGTGGACCGGATGTCCGGCGGCCGGGTCGAGCTGGGGCTGGGCGCGGGCTGGTTCGAGGAGGAGCACAAGGCGTACGGCATCCCGTTCCCCAAGGAGAAGTTCGCGCGGCTGGAGGAGCAGCTGGCGATCGTCACGGGGCTGTGGGAGACGCCGGTCGGCGAGGAGTTCTCGTACGAGGGGACGTACTACCAGCTGGAGAAGTCCCCGGCGCTGCCGAAGCCCGCGCAGCGCAAGGTGCCGGTGCTGATCGGCGGGCACGGCGCGACGCGTACGCCGCGGCTGGCCGCACGGTACGCCGACGAGTTCAACATCCCCTTCGCCTCCCTGGAGGACACGCAGCGGCAGTTCGGCCGGGTGCGGGCGGCGGCCGAGGCGATCGGCCGCAAGGGCGACGACCTGGTGTACTCCAACGCGCTGGTCGCCTGCGTGGGCAAGGACGACGCCGAGGTGGCGCGCCGCGCCGCGGCCATCGGGCGGGACGTGGCGGAGCTGAAGGCGAACGGCCTGGCGGGTTCGCCGGCCGAGGTGGTCGACAAGATCGGCCGGTACGCGGAGGCCGGCGCCTCCCGCTTCTACCTCCAGCTGCTGGACCTCGACGACCTGGACCACCTGGAGATCATCTCCTCGCAGGTGCAGAGTCAGCTGGGCTGATCCCCGGTACAGGCGCGGCCCCTGCCACCGGGGCCGCGCCGCACCCACCTTCCCGGATACCGAGTGATCATCGTCGAATCCGGCCAGGATGGGGGGATGGGATTCCATGTCGACTCAGAGGTCGGTCACCTCCGCCGGGTCATCCTGCACCGCCCCGACCTGGAGCTGAAGCGCCTCACCCCGTCCAACAAGGACGCACTGCTCTTCGACGACGTGCTGTGGGTACGGCGCGCGCGGGCCGAGCACGATGCCTTCGCCGACACCCTGCGCGACCGCGGCGTCGAGGTGCACCTCTTCGCGGATCTGCTGGCGGAGAGCCTGCGGATCCCCGAGGCGCGGGCGCTGGTGCTGGACCGGGTCTTCAACGAGAAGGAGTACGGTCCGCTGGCCACCGACCACCTCCGGACCGCGTTCGACGAGCTGCCGCTGGCGGAGCTGGTCGAGGCGCTGATCGGCGGGATGACCAAGCGGGAGTTCCTGGAGCGCAACCCCGAGCCGACGTCGGTGCGGTTCCATGTGATGGATCTGGACGATTTCCTGCTGCCGCCGCTGCCGAACCATCTCTTCGCGCGGGACACCTCGGCGTGGGTGTACGACGGGGTGTCGGTGAACGCGATGCGCTGGCCCGCGCGGCAGCGTGAGACGGTCCATTACGAGGCGATCTACCGGTACCACCCGCTCTTCACGCACGAACGTTTCCACGTGTGGTCCGAGGGTCAGGCGGCGTACCCGTCCACGATCGAGGGCGGCGACGTGCTGGTGATCGGCAATGGCGCGGTGCTGATCGGGATGAGCGAGCGGACCACGCCGCAGGCGGTGGAGATGCTGGCCCGCGGGCTGTTCGCGGCCGGCTCCGCGCAGACGATCGTGGCGCTGGACATGCCCAAGCGGCGCGCTTTCATGCACCTGGACACGGTGATGACGATGGTGGACGGCGATACGTTCACGCAGTACGCGGGGCTGGGGATGCTGCGCTCGTACACGATCGAGCCGGGCGCGAGCGAGCAGGAGCTGAAGGTCACCGATCACCCGCCGGAGCACATGCACCGGGCGATCGCGGCGGCGCTCGGCCTGGACGGCGTGCGGGTGCTGACCGCGACGCAGGACGTGCACGCCGCGGAGCGCGAGCAGTGGGACGACGGCTGCAATGTGCTGGCGGTGGAGCCGGGCGTGGTGGTGGCGTACGAGCGGAATGTCACCACGAATACGTTTCTGCGGAAGCGCGGGATCGAGGTGATCACGATTCCGGGGAGCGAGCTCGGGCGGGGCCGCGGCGGGCCGCGCTGCATGAGCTGCCCGGTGGAGCGGAACGGCATCGGGTGAGACGCGGCGGCCCCGGCTCGTTGAATAGGAATGCGTAGCGTCGTATACACTTCCATAATTCGACCGCACGGTCGTACCTGACCCCATTGGCCGCGACCTAGGAGCCTGCCGTGGCGATTGACCTCACGGGCCGCCATTTCCTCAAGGAGCTGGACTTCACCGCCGAGGAGTTCCGCCATCTGATCGACCTCGCGGCGGAGCTGAAGGCCGCGAAGCGCGCGGGCACCGAGGAGCAGCGGCTGAAAGGGCGCAACATCGCCCTGATCTTCGAGAAGACCTCCACCCGCACCCGCTGCTCCTTCGAGGTCGCGGCCGCCGACCAGGGCGCCCACACCACGTACCTGGACCCCTCCGGCTCGCAGATCGGGCACAAGGAGTCGGTGAAGGACACCGCCCGCGTGCTCGGCCGGATGTTCGACGGGATCGAGTACCGCGGCAGCGCCCAGGTGAACGTCGAGGAGCTGGCCGCGCACGCCGGCGTGCCGGTCTTCAACGGTCTGACCGACGAGTGGCACCCCACCCAGATGCTCGCCGACGTGCTCACCATGATCGAGCACAGCCCCGGCCGGCCGCTGGAGGAGCTGTCCTTCGCCTACCTCGGCGACGCCCGGTACAACATGGGCAACTCCTACCTGGTCACCGGCGCCCTGCTCGGCATGGACGTACGCATCGTGGCGCCGAAGCAGCTGTGGCCCGAGGAGTCGGTGATCGCGAGCGCCCGGCGGCTCGCCGAGCAGAGCGGCGCCCGGCTGACCCTCACCGAGGACGTTGCCGAGGGCGTGCGCGGCGCGGACTTCGTCGCCACCGACATCTGGGTGTCGATGGGCGAGCCCAAGGAGGTCTGGAACGAGCGGATCGCGCTGCTCGGCCCGTACGCCGTGACGATGGACGTGCTGCGCGCCACGGGCAAGGGGAACGTGAAGTTCATGCACTGCCTGCCGGCCTTCCACGATCTCGGCACGGCTGTCGGCCGGGAGATTTACGCCCAGCACGGCCTGGAGTCGCTGGAGGTCACCGACGAGGTCTTCGAGTCGGCGCACTCGGTCGTCTTCGACGAGGCGGAGAACCGGATGCACACGATCAAGGCGGTCATGGTCGCGACGCTCGGGCGCTGAGCCCGCTGAGCGGGGGGCGGCGTCTGCCGCATAGAAATACGCCCCAATGGGCGATCATGCACCATTTCGGTTACCATCGAACCGAACTCAGGGGGACGGGCTCACCAGCTCGTCCCCCTTCTCCGTGCCCGCCCACCCCCGCCGGGCACGTCGCACCACCAGAAAGAGAACCACCCCATGTCCGCGTCCGGACTGCGCATCAAGTCCCCCGACCTGCTCGTCGCCGAATCCGGCGCGGATCTCGAAGGCCACGGCCTCAAGCGCACCATGGGCCTCTTCCAGCTCGTGTGCTTCGGCGTCGGCGCGATCGTCGGCACGGGCATCTTCGTCGGCCTGTCGGACACCGTCGCCGAGGCCGGCCCCGCCGTCGTCGTCTCCTTCGTGCTCGCGGCGATCACCTGCGTCTTCACCGCGTTCTCCTTCGCCGAGCTGGGCGGCGCGATCCCGGTGTCCGGCAGCTCGTACTCCTACGCGTACGCCACGCTCGGCGAGCGCACCGCCTTCCTCGTCGGCTGGTGCCTGCTGCTGGAGTACGGAGTGTCGGTCTCGGCGGTCGCGGTGGGCTGGGGGCAGTACCTCAATGAGCTGCTGGACAGCCTGGTGGGGTGGCAGCTGCCCGCCGCGCTGTCCGCGCCGCCCGGTGACGGCGGCATCGTCAACGTCCCGGCCGTCGTCGTCATGCTGCTCGCCGCCACGCTCCTCGTGCGCGGCATCCGGGAGAGCGCCCGCGCCACCGCCGCGATGGCCGTCGTGAAGATCGGCGTACTGATTCTGTTCTGCGTGATCGCGTTCACCGCGTTCCAGGACGGCAACCTGTCGCCGTTCGCGGCGCAGGGCGCCGCCGGGATCACCTCCGGCGCCTCGGTCGCGTTCTTCTCGTACATCGGCTTCGACGCGGTCACCACGGCGGGGGAGGAGGTCAGGAACCCGCGGCGGAACATCCCCGCCGCGATCCTCATCTGCATCGGCCTCGTCACCGTGCTGTACTGCCTGGTCGCGCTCGCCGCGATCGGCGCGCTCTCCGCGGACGACGTCGCCGACAAGCCCGCCGCGCTCTCCCTGATCGTCGACCGGGTCACCGGCTCGGCGCTGGGCGGCGGGATCATCGCCTTCGGCGCGGTGGTGGCCATCGCGTCGGTCGTCCTCGCGGTGATGTACGGGCAGACCCGCATCCTGATGTCGATGTCCCGGGACGGGCTGATCCCGCGAGTATTCGAACGGATCTCACCGAAGACGTCCACGCCGGTCCAGGGCACCTGGATCGTCGCGGTCGTCTTCGCGATACCGGCGGCTGTGGTGCCGCTGGACGTGGTCATGAATCTGACCACCATCGGAACGCTCGCGGTCATGGCCGTGGTCAACGTCTGCGTCATGCGACTGCGCCGCACCCGGCCCGAACTGCCGCGCCGCTTCCGGGTGCCGCTGTTCCCGGTCAGCCCGGTGCTGGGGGTCGGGTTCTGCCTGTACCTGATGTACGGCACGGGGCCGGCTACTTGGCTGCAGTTCGGGGTGTTTCTGGGGGTCGGCGCCGTGGTGTATGCGGTGTACGGGCGGCGGCATTCGCGGTTGGGTGGGGGTGTGGGGAAATCTGTGGGGGAAGTGACGCCGAAGGGGTGAACTTCCCTGGCAAGGGCCCCTCCCTCTCCCCAACCACCGGCGGTAAGGCCCCTCCCCCACCTCCACCGCACACCCCCGACCGTACCGACCCCGACCCACCCACATCGCCCCCTGTGGATAACCTCCCCCTCACCCCGCCCCCTCCCCCGGCAACCGAAACCACACAGCCTTCCCCTGCTCAGTAGGCCGATAGCCGGAATCCGCGCTGAGGGTGCGGATCAGCAGCAGCCCCCGGCCGCCCTCGTCCAGCAGATCCACCTCCGGGAACGCGTCGTCGCCCAGCCCCTGCACCGGCGCCGGATCGTTGTCGTGCACCTCGACGTGCTGGTGGCCGCTCGGCAGCAGCTCGATGACCAGCTCGATCGGCTTGTCCCCGGGGGTGTGCTCGACGGCGTTGGCCACCAGCTCGCCGGTGAGCAGCTCGGCCGTGTCGCTGTCCGCCGCCACCCGCATGTCCGTGAACGCCATCCGGATCAGGGCGCGCGCGATCGGCACCGCGGCTGTGGTGTGCGGCAGCGTGATCCGCCAGGACGGCGGGGCGGCTGGCTCCGACAAGATCCGTTCCGTTCGCAGGGACGTGATGGAGGGCGTGCTGTGGGCGTGATGTCCTCCTATAACGGTACGAATATTCACTGCGAACGGCTCGTCACCGGCCGTAGCGACGCCGGAACGGCAAGACGGACGCCTTATCGCGTACTCGTGACGGCAGTAACAGTTGCGTGATAACTTCCCGGGCAGGTGACACCGGACACCAGTAGCTCCGGACACCGCCAGGCACCAGCCCTCCGGCTGAAGGGGGCACGACGCCCATGAGCCCGTTCACAGGTTCCGCGCACGCCACCGACGCATGGGAACACCTCCGCGTGACCAGGGAGGACGGGGTCGCCACCGTCACCCTCGCGCGCCCGGACACCCTCAACTCCCTCACCTTCGGCGCCTACGCCGACCTCCGCGATCTGCTCGCCGAGCTCTCCCGCGAACGTGCCGTACGTGCCCTCGTGCTCGGCGGCGAGGGGCGCGGCTTCTGCTCCGGCGGCGACGTCGAAGAGATCATCGGCGCCACGCTGGAGATGGACACCGGGCAGCTGCTGGACTTCAACCGCATGACTGGCCAGGTCGTACGGGCGCTGCGGGAATGCCCGTTCCCGGTGATCGCGGCCGTGCACGGCGTGGCCGCGGGGGCCGGCGCCGTCCTCGCGCTCGCCGCCGACTTCCGCGTCGCCGACCCCTCGGCGCGCTTCGCCTTCCTCTTCACCAAGGTCGGGCTCTCCGGCGGCGACATGGGCGCGGCCTACCTGCTGCCCCGCGTCGTCGGCCTCGGGCACGCCACCCGGCTGCTGATGCTGGGGGAGGCCGTACGCGCCCCCGAAGCCGAGCGGATCGGGCTGATCAGCGAGCTGGCCGAGGAGGGTCAGGCCCACGAGGCCGCCGCCGCGCTGGCCCGTCGGCTCGCGGCCGGGCCCGCGCTCGCCCACGCGCAGACCAAGGCGCTGCTCACCGCCGAGCTGGACATGCCGCTCGCGGCGGCCGTCGAGATGGACGCGGCGACCCAGGCGCTGCTGATGAACAGCTCCGACTACGCGGAGTTCCACGCGGCGTTCACCGCCAAGCGCAGCCCGAAGTGGCAGGGGAAATGAGCCCCGGGGGCCCCGGGGACGGGGCGCTGCCCGGCGGCCGGGTGGCCGTCATCGGGGGCGGCCCCGGTGGACTGTACGCGGCGGTACTGCTCAAGCGCCTGGATCCGGCCCGCGACGTCACCGTCTGGGAGCGCAACGCGCCCGACGACACCTTCGGCTTCGGCGTGGTCCTCTCGGACGAGACCCTGGGCGGCATCGAACAGGCCGACCCGGTCGTCCACGAGGCGCTGCGCCGTGAGTACGTACGCTGGGACGCCATCGACATCGCGCACCGCGGCCGCACCCTCACCTCCGGCGGCCACGGCTTCGCCGCCATCGGGCGCCGCCGTCTCCTCCAGCTGCTGCACGAGCGCTGCCGCGCACTCGGCGTACGGCTGCGCTTCCGTACCGAGGCGCCGCCCGCCGCCGAACTCGCCCGCGACCACGATCTGGTGATCGCCGCCGACGGCGTGCACAGTGCCACGCGCGGCGCGCACGCCGAGATCTTCCGCCCGCACCTGACCACTCACCGCTGCCGCTACATCTGGCTCTCCGCCGATCTCGCCTTCGACGCCTTCCGCTTCGACATCGCCGAGACCGCGCACGGGGTGCTGCAGCTGCACGGATACCCGTATGGGGAGCGGGCGAGCACCGTCATCATCGAGGCGCACGAGGACGTCTGGCGGCGGGCCGGCTGGGACGCCTGCCCGGTGGAGGAGTCCGTCGACCAGTGCGCCAAGCTCTTCGCGGACACGCTGGGCGGCCGCCCGCTGCACGGCAACAACTCCGCCTGGACCGCCTTCCGTACGGTCACCAACGCCCGCTGGTCGCACGGCAACATCGTGCTGCTCGGCGACGCCGCGCACACCGCCCACTTCTCCATCGGCTCCGGCACCAAGCTCGCCGTCGAGGACGCCCTCGCGCTCGCCGCCTGCCTTCAGGAGCACGCGGTACTCCCGGACGCGCTCGCGGCGTACGAGGCCGAGCGCCGGCCCGTCGTCGAGTCCACCCAGCGGGCGGCGCGCGCCAGCCTGGAGTGGTTCGAGAACCTCCCGCAGTACGTCGACCAGCCGCCCCGCCGGTTCGCCTTCAACCTGCTCACCCGCAGCCGCCGGGTCACTCACGACAACCTCCGGCTGCGCGACCCCCGCTTCGTCGCCGCGGTCGAGGAGGAGGCCGGCGTGGCGCCCGGCACGCCGCCGATGTTCACGCCGTTCCGGCTCGCCGGGCTTACCCTGCGCAACCGTGTCGTCGTCTCCCCGATGGACATGTACAGCGCCGACGCGGACGGCACGCCGGGCGACTTCCACCTCGTCCACCTCGGCGCCCGGGCCCTCGGCGGCGCGGGCCTGGTGATGACGGAAATGGTCTGCGTCAGCCGCCGGGGCCGCATTACGCCGGGGTGTACGGGGTTGTACGCGCCGGAGCACGAGGCCGCCTGGCGCCGGGTCACCGACTTCGTGCACGCCGGCGCGCCCGGCACCGCGATCGGCGTCCAGCTCGGCCACTCGGGCCGCAAGGGCTCGACGCGGCTGATGTGGGAGGGCATCGACCAGCCGCTCCCGGAGGGCAACTGGCCGCTCGTGGCCGCCTCTCCGATCCCGTACCGCACGGGCGTCAACCAGATACCGCACGCGCTGACCACCGAGGAGCTGGCGGGCGTGCGCGAGGACTTCGTCCGCGCCGCCGAGCGTGCCGCGCGCGCCGGCTTCGACCTGCTCGAACTGCACTGCGCCCACGGCTATCTGCTCTCCGGCTTCCTCTCGCCGCTCACCAACCAGCGCACCGACGCGTACGGCGGGGACCTCGCCGGGCGGCTGCGCTTCCCGCTGGAGGTCTTCGACGCGGTACGTGCCGTCTGGCCGGCCGGGCGGCCCATGACGGTACGGATCTCCGCCACCGACTGGGCGGCGGGCGGCACCACCGCCGAGGACGCGGTGGAGATCGCGCGGGCCTTCGCCGCGCACGGGGCCGATGCGATCGATGTCTCCACGGGGCAGGTGGTCCCCGACGAGCAGCCCGCGTTCGGACGCTCGTACCAGACGCCGTTCGCCGATCGCATCCGCAACGCGGTGCGAATTCCGGTGATCGCGGTCGGCGCCATCTCGTCCTGGGACGACGTCAATTCGCTGATTCTCGCGGGCCGCGCCGACCTGTGCGCGCTGGCCCGGCCGCATCTCTACGACCCGAACTGGACCCTGCACGCCGCCGCGGAACAGGGGTATTCCGGCCCCGGTGCACCCTGGCCCGCGCCGTACCGGGCAGGCAGCCGCACCCCGCCGACCGGCCGCACGGACGCGCCCAAGCAGCGGCTGACGCTGGGGACATAGGGGGCGACAGGAGAGCCCGGCGGACGGGCCGGGCGGACCGCCGGTCAGCCGACGGGCGCGCGGCTCAACCGACGGGCGCGCAGGTCACCGTGGCCGTGAAAACCGGGTGGTCGTTCTGTTCCGCGGTCACCGCGACGCGCGGGCGGCCGGCGTCGTCGTGCCCCGCCGCCTCGGTACGTATCCAGCACGGCGCGTCCAGCTCGGCGTAGCGGACGAAGGTGCAGTCCATCGCGACGGCGATCGTGGGGCCGGGGCCCGCCGCCGCGTACGCGGCCTGCCGGGCGGCCTCCACCATCAGCATCCCCGGCGCGTGGTCGACCGGGTGGTCGAAGAGCACCGGGTGCGCGGTGTCGACCCGCAGCTGCCAGCGGCCGGCCTCGTCGGTGGGGGAGAGCACCACGTCGGCCGTGCGGTCCCGGCCGACCAGCGCCGGGCGGACGGGGGCGGCCGGCGGGAGCAGCCGCGAGTGCGCGTGGCCGAGGTCGGCGTACGGGCCGCGCAAGCGCCGGTAGACGGCCGGGACGTGGCAGGTGAAGGTGCACTCGACGCGTCCCAGGTGCCGGTCGTCCCGGTAGGCGTCGAAGATCTGCCGCATGCCGGCCAGCCGGCTGCCTCTGCGCACGATGTCGTGGTCGCTGACGTGTACGTCGACGTCGGCGGGGGCGCCGGTGACCGCAAGGGCCTCGGGGTCGGCGGTGTACCGCATGCTGCCCCAGATCACCGGGTGGCCCAGTGGTACGCCGTGTCCGACGTGGTTGAGGAGGAGGCCGGCCTGCCGTACGGTCTCCGCCAGCATCACCGGGTCGTGCAGTCCGTGCGCGGGGCCGTAGAAGCTGTGGGCGCGCGGCCATTGGGCGGCGACGGTCCAGGCGTCCGCACCGTTGCCGCGCCAGTCGGTGAGGAAGACCTCGGTGACCGAGCTGCGGTGGACGTACTCCCGCGGAACCGTGGTGGTCAGTGGCCGCGGCGGAGTGAGTGCGGCGGATTGCCCCGGAGGTGCGGCGCGTGGGCCGCGGACGGCGGGCGGCACGGTCAGAACGACGGTCATGCGGGTTCCTTCCCTGTGCGGACGCGGGCTGCGCCCTTACTCAGCGCCTGCCGCCCCAAGATACGAACCGGAAGGTTTGTTTTCTAGTGCTCCAGAGTGAATCTTTGGCCAGAAGTGTTACGTGTGACGACATAGTTATCGAGCCAGCGGCGTTTTCGGCCGCGCCACATGAAGCGACGGGTTGCCCAGGACGGCAAAAGACGGCGGCCATCGGGCCGCCGTCGGGGGAGGAGCCGGGGTCGGTCAGGCGGCGTGGCGCTCCCATCGGCCGCTGGGGGTCAGATGGCTCATGGCACCCGGCGGGGTCAGGCTCGGGAGGACGTGCCGCCACAGAGAGGTGACGCGCTCGTGCAGGTCGGCGCGGTTCGCCGCGGCGTGGGAGAAGAGCTGCACGCCCATGTACGCGGACACGACGAACTCCGCGGCCTTCGCCGGATTCACCGCCGGCAGCAACTCCCCGCGCTCGCGCGCATCGGTGAACATCCTGGTCACGATCTCGATCCAGTCCTGGTACGGCACCATCGGCTGGTGGCTGAAGGTGGTCTCCACCGCGATCCGGGTGCCGGCCTGCAGTACCGGGTCCTCGCGGAGCGCCCGCGCCACCTGGTGACTGAAGTCGATGACGTCCTGTATCCGGGAGTCGCTCGGCGGCGGGACGAGCATCTCGGTCTGTTCGGCTATGACCGCGCGGGCCAGGGCGTCCTTGGACGGGAAGTGGAAGTACAGCGCGCCCTTGGTGACCTTGGCCCGCTGGATGATCTCCGCGATGGTGGCCGCTTCGTAGCCGCGCTCGCCGATGACCTCGGCCGCCGCCACGAGGACGGCCTGTCGAGTGCGCACTGCCCGTTCCTGCTTGGCCACCGGCGGTCCTCCGCATGTTCGTTCTGGGCGCGTCCGCCTCCGGCGGATCTGGCCGAATTCTATTGACGGCGCAAACAATAATCCAACCAGACGGTATTGATCTGTCGTGGAGATTTGGGAAAGCTTCGTTCCGGTCGTACCGGTCGTGCACGGTCGGCCCATGAGTCCGGACGCGGCGCGTGCGTACGGGCTCCGCGCAACCGTCCCCGCAATCGTCCGCAGCCCTCTATCCCCCAGGAGCCTCCCCCCATGGCCGCGCCCGTCCACCCCGCCACTCACCGTGAAGTCCGTCTCGCCGCCCGCGCCGACGGCGCCCTGACACCGGATCACTTCACGGTGGCCGACACCCCGCTGCCGGTACCGGCGCCGGGCACGGTCCTGGTACGCAACCGGATCATGGCCGTGACCGCCGTGATGCGCACGATGATGACCGCGGCCGAACTGCCCATGCCCTCCTTCGTGCCGGGCCGGGCGCTGTGGGGCGCGGCGATCGGCGAGGTCGTCGAGGCGCCCGGCGGCGGCTTCGCGCCCGGCGACCTCGTCCGGCACGACCTGGGCTGGCGGGAGTACGCCCTGGTGGACGCGGCACGCGCGCACCGCATCGGCCCCGAGGCGCTGCCCGACCCGGCGGCGCACCTCTCGCAGGGCGCCACCGCCTGGGGTGCGCTGGTGCGCATCGCGCAGGTGCGGCCCGGCGACACGGTGTTCATCACCGGCGCGGCCGGCGGCGTCGGCAGCCTCGCGGGCCAGCTCGCCCGGCGCCTGGGGGCGCGCCGGGTCATCGGCTCCACCGGCTCCGAGAGCAAGGCCGAGTACCTGGTGAAGGAGCTGGGCTACGACGAGGTGGTGCTCCGCGGCGCCGGGCCGATCGGCCCGCAGCTGCGCAAGGCGGCGCCCAACGGCATCGACGTCCTGCTGGACACCGTGGGCGGCGAGCAGTTGGCGGCGGCGCTCGAATCGGCCCGTACTGGGGCCCGGTTCGCGCTGGTGGGCGCGCTGTCGGCGCAGCTGGGGGCGGGCGACGGGACCACCGCGCCGGTCGAGCTGGACGCCGCGCTGGTGGTCTCCCGGCGGGTCACGCTGCGCGGCTTCTCGGTACGGGACCACGCGGGGCTCACCGCGGAGTGGACCGAGGAGTTCGGGCGCGGGCTGCGCGACGGCACGCTGATCTTCGCGCACAGCCGGCTGCGGGGCCTGGACCAGGCCCCGCAGGCGTTGCAGGAGCTCGTCCAGGGCGGCCACACCGGGGCGGTGCTGGTCGAGCTGTGAACTCCGTGCGGCCCGCCGGGGGGCGGGCCGGGCGGCAGCCGTAGGGGCCCACCCTGACGGGGCCCGACGGCACACGGGCGCGGCGGTCACCGGACCAGCGGTGACTGCCGCACCCGTGCAATCACCGCAGGGGCGGGTGTACCAGGGGGCTTACGAGGGTCAGCGCGGCGGCGTGCGGCGCGGCGCGAAGGCGGCCGGGTCGCGCCCCGCGGCGCCACGCAGGGCGGGCTGGGGGACGGCGGCGCGCGGCCCGCCGGGCGGCCCGGTCCGCAGCGAGCGCCCCCCGCCGGTGCCGGCAGGCACCGCCCGGGGTGCGGGCAGCAGTTGCCGCCACATGTCCGTGACGGCTTCCCGGCTCCACCACGTACGGTCCGCGTGGCCGAGCTCCAGCAGCCCGACCACCATCGTGGTCAGCGCCCGGGCGAGCCGCTGCGGGTCGGTGTCCGGGGGCAGCCGGCCCGCCGAGCGGTCGGCGGCGGCCTTCTCCAGAAACAGCGTGCACCACCGCCGGTGCAGCAGGGCGCCGCTGGGCGCGGGGTCGCTCTCCGGGCGGATCTGCAGCCCGGCGCGGACGACGACGTCCCGGTCCACCCGGTCCAGCAGGGCGGCGGCGAAATCGCGGGACGCGCTGAGCACCGGGTCGGGGGCGCGCAGCAGCTGCTCCTCCAGCTCGCGCAGCGCGCCGAGCGCCTCGTCCCGTACGGCGAGGGTCAGCTCTTCCTTGGACTCGAAGTGGAAGTAGAGCGCGCCTTTGCTCAGTCTCGCGCGCCGGCTGATGTCGACCATGCCGGAGGCGGAGACGCCCTTGTCGATGAAGCTCTGGGCGGCCGAGCGGATGAGCGCCTGGCGGCTCTGGATCGCGCGGTGCTGCGTGGGCACTGTGTCCGTCCTGTCTCTCGTCGCCATGGCTCGATGGCTCACATGGTTCTTGGTTGCCGTGGTTCGATGCGGCGCAAGGGTAGCGAGAAAAACCAACCATGCGGTTTCAATATGGTACGGCTCGACGACGTCGGGCGCGTTAACCGGTCGATCTCGCAAAGCCGAGGTGGCTGAAGTGCTACCCCCGTGATCGTCGCGCTGTGACGGTCGGGTGACGGTTCGTCCCGGGTGTCACATGCGTTGCAGTCGTGTACGCGTTGTGTGTGAGGTGTGGCTCAGCGCATTGACAAACAGCGCAGGCGGTTTTTAAATCTGCAAAGGTGAGCAACGAAACGCGTTGCCTCTATGAAAGCCGTTGTAGCGCTTCCCCGCCAGGCCCCCGCGGCGTTGCGCGCCGACGGAACCGCTTCACTCTTCACACATGCATCGGTTTCAGTTCCTCATCGCCGGTGGGAGTCCTGGACTCCGCCCGGCCCGTCAACGCATCGGAAAGGTATCGAGCAATGCGCGATTCAGCGGACGTCGGCGAAGGCATCGGGGGGGCGCCGCGGGGTGGCGGTGCGGTCCCGATCCGGGCTGTCGTATTCGACCTGGACGGCACCCTCGCCGACACGCTGCCCGCCATTGGCCGGCTGCTCTCCAAGGTGGTCGCGGAGCAGGGGCGCCGGGTGACGCCCCGCCAGGCCGCGGCCGCGGTCGGCAAGCCGGCCCCGGCCGCCTTCGGGCAGCTGCTCGGCCGCCCGGAGACGGACGAGGCGGTGCTCACCGCGATGGGTCGCTACCGCGAACTCTTCGCCCACGAAGTGCTCCGCGAGGGCCCGCGCCTGCTGTTCCCCGGCGTCTCCTCCGGCCTGTCGGCGCTGCGCGCGCACGGCATAGAACTGGCCGTGGCCACCTCCAAGGTCGCGCGCAGCGCCGAGGCGCTGCTGGACGTGATGGGCATCCGCGACCTGGTCGGCCCGGTCATCTGCCACGACATGGTGCGGCGCGGCAAGCCGCACCCGGAGATGGCGCTGCGCGCCGTCTCGCAGCTCGGCGTCTCGCCCCGCGAGAGCGCGTACGTCGGTGACACCGTCGGCGACATGCGCATGGCCGTCACCGCCCACATGGCCCCGATCGCCGTCACCTACGGCGTGGGCCGCTTCGGGGAGCTGGCCGCGGTGGCCGGCACCCGGATGTGCAGCTCCTTCCGTGACGTGGTCGCCGCGGTGGCCGCCTCCCGCCCCCGCCCGGTCGAGATGGCCGCCGGGTACCACCGGATGCGCTGAGGCGCTCCGCCGCCGTCACACCGGGGCCGCATCCCCGTGTCCGCCCCGGACGACGCCCGCTCGACGCCCACTCCGTACGACGCCCGCTCCGCACGACGTGCCCCGCGCGCGAACGCGCCGCCACCCTGACGGCCGTCTCCCGCCCGTACGCACGCCGGACCCCCCATGCGGAGGCGCGGAGGCCCGTCCCTCACCAGGGACCCCACGCGCCCTCACCGAGGGCCCAGCGCGCCCCGCTCGGCCAGCACGCCGTGCGCGAACTCCGCACCCGCCGCGTGCAGTCGGCGGTGCAGCCGACCGAAGACCGCCGCCGCGCGGCCGCCGGGCCAGTCGTCCGGCAACAGCGCGGCGGGCAGGCCGGGATCGGCGTACGGCAGGCGCCGCCAGGCGTCCAGCGCCAGCAGATAGTCGTGGTACGCCGTCTCCGGCACCGTTCCGCGGCGGTGCGACCAGCGCCGCAGCACCGGCTCGTGCGCGTCGAGGAACGCGCGGTGCCGCCCGGCGATCGCGGGCAGGTCCCACCAGCGCGCCACCGCCTCCACCGTCGGCGCGAACCCGGCGTGCGCGCCGGTGAAGAGATCGACGTACGAATCGAGGTGGAGGCGCCGCAGCACGTGCCGGGTCTCCTCGTAGAGATGGCCCGGCGCGATCCATACGCCCGGAGCCGCGGTACCGAAGCCGAGCCGGGCCAGCCGGGAGCGCAGCAGGTGCCGCTTGTGCCGCTCCTCTTCAGGTACCGAGAACACCGCCAGCACCCAGCCGTCGCTCGCGCGGGCGGCGGGCCGCCCGTAGATCCGCCGGTCGCCGTCGGCAAGCAGCTCGCGCGCGTCCTCCGACAGCCCGTACCCGGCGGCGCCCGCGGGCGTGCGCGCGGGCACCAGCAGCTCGCGGCGCTTGAGCCGGGAGACCGCCGAGCGCACCGACGGCGGGTCCACGCCCACCACGCCCAGCAGCGTGATCAGCGCGGCCACCGGCACCGGCCCCAGCGGTTCCCCCTTCACGTCGCGTCCGTACGCGCCGTAGAAGGTGACGATCAGGGACCGTGGGGTGCGCTGCGGCTGCGGGTCACTCACGCCGTCACTCTAAAGGGGCACCGTGCTGCGGCTCCCGCAGCCGGAAGCGCTGGAGTTTGCCGGTCGGCGTCCGGGGAAGCGCGTCGTGGAAGACGATCTCGCGCGGGCACTTGTACGGCGCGATCTCGGCCTTGGTGAACTCCCGCAGCGCGGCGACGGTTTCCTTCGAACGGGGGAGGTCCGGGCCGAGCACCACGTGGGCGACCACGACCTGTCCGCGTTCCGTGTCGGAGCGGCCCACCACGGCCGCCTCGGTCACCGCCGGGTGCCGCAGCAGCGCCTCCTCGACCTCGGGCCCGGCGATGTTGTACCCGGCCGAGATGATCATGTCGTCGGCGCGTGCGACATAGCGGAAGTAGCCGTCCGGCTCGCGCACATAGGTGTCGCCGGTGAGATTCCAGCCGTCCCGTACGTACTCCAGCTGGCGCGGGTCGGCGAGGTAGCGGCAGCCGGTCGGGCCGCGCACGGCCAGCAGCCCCGGCTCGCCGTCCGGCACCGGCCGGCCCGCCGCGTCCACCACCCGCGCCTCGTACCCCGCCACCGGCACTCCGGTGAATCCGGGACGGGCGGCCTCGTCGGCGGCCGAGACGAAGATGTGCAGCAGCTCCGTGGCGCCGATGCCGTTGATGAGCCGCAGGCCGGTCGCCTCCCGCCAGGCGTGCCAGGTGGCCGCCGGGAGGTTCTCGCCCGCCGAGACGCAGCGGCGCAGCGACGAGATGTCGTACTCGGCCAGTTCGGGCAGCATCGCGCGGTAGGCGGTGGGCGCGGTGAACAGGACGGAGACGCGGTGGGCCGCGATGTCCCGCAGCAGCCCGCGCGGGCCGCTCCCTTCGGTGAGCAGCGCGCTGGCCCCGGCCCGCAGCGGGAAGATCACCAGCCCGCCGAGGCCGAAGGTGAAGCCCAGCGGCGGGCTGCCCGCGAAGACATCGTCCGGCACGGGCCGCAGCACCTGGGCCGAGAAGGTGTCGGCGATGGCGAGCACGTCCCGGTGGAAGTGCATACAGCCCTTGGGTCGCCCGGTGGTGCCGGAGGTGAACGCGATCAGCGCGACATCGTCGGCCGAGGTGTCCACCGCCGCGTACTCGGCGGGCTTGCCGGCGGCCCGGCGCAGCAGGTCGTCCGGGGTATCGCCGCCGTACGCGGTGACCGTCAGACCGGGGATCGCGGCCTTGGCCAGATCGTCCAGCGACCGTACATCGCATACCGCATGCCGGATACGCGCGAGGCCGCAGAGGGTGGCCAGCTCATGGGCGCGCTGCGCGGCCGGTACGGTCACCGCCACCGCGCCCGCCTTCATCACCGCCAGCCAGCAGGCGGCGAGCGCGGGGGAGTTCGGCCCGCGCAGCAGTACCCGCGTGCCGGGCCGCACGCCGAGGTCGTCGCTCAGTACGTGCGCGATGCGGTTGACGCGCTCGCGCAGCTCGCCGTACGTCCAGACCGTCCCGCCGCCGTCGCGCAGGGCGGGGCGCTCCGCGCCGAACCGGTTCAGCGAGCCGTCCAGCAGTTCCGTACCGCAGTTGAGCCGGTCGGGATAGCCCAGGTCGTCGAGGTGGGGCCACTGCTGGGGTGGTGGGAGATGGTCTCGGGAGAAGGTGTCGGCGTGGGCCGATGGCTGTAGGTCCATGACACATGCGCCCCCTCGTGACGCTCAGCCAGTGGTGTCCGAGGGCCGCCGGGGACTGCCGTACGGACGGTTCGCCAGCGTAACGTGTTCGTGACGGCAGTCAACAGACCGCGATAGAGCTGACCGCATTGAGGGAGCCGTTTCGTGACCGCATTCGCGCTCGATCCCGAGGACGTGGCCTGGTGCGCCGAGCTGCGCGCCCTGGCCGCCGCACACCTTCGCCCGCTCGCCGAGAAGAGTGAACCCGGGCGGATCAACCGCCCCCTGGTGGCCGCGCTCGGCGAACTGGGGCTGCTGCGCCGGCTGTTCCCCGAGGGCGGCACCGTCCGCGCCCTGGACCTGTGCCTGCTGCGGGAGTCGCTGGCCCAGGAGTGCACGGAGGCGGAGACCGCGCTCGCGCTCCAGGGGCTCGGCGCCTACCCCGTGCTGCAGTCCGGTACCGAGGAGCAGCGGACCCGCTGGCTGCCGGAGGTCACCGCCGGGCGTGCGGTCGCCGCCTTCGCGCTGAGCGAGCCGGGTGCCGGATCGGACGCCGCGGCGCTCACCCTGGCCGCCGAGCCGGAGGGGACGAGCGGCGACGGCTGGCGGCTCACCGGCGAGAAGTGCTGGATCTCCAACGCGCCCGAGGCCGACTTCGCCACCGTCTTCGCGCGCACCGGCGAGGCCCCCGGCGCCCGCGGCGTCACCGCCTTCCTCGTCCCCGCCGACCGGCCCGGACTCGGCGGCGAGCACCTGGACATGCTCAGCCCGCACCCCATCGGCACCCTCGTCTTCGACGGCGTCCCGGTCACCCGCGCCGACGTCCTCGGTGAGCCGGGGAGCGGCTTCGGGGTCGCGATGCGCACCCTGGACCTCTTCCGGCCCAGCGTCGGCGCCTTCGCCGTCGGCATGGCCCAGGCGGCGCTGGACGCGGCGCTGGAACACGCCGCCACCCGCGAGGCGTTCGGCGGGCCGCTGAAGGACCTGCAGTCCGTCTCGCACCGCCTCGCCGACCTCGCCACCCGTATCGAGGCGGCCCGGCTGCTGGTGTACGCGGCCGCCGCGGCCTACGACGCGGGCGCGCCCGGCATCGCCAAGCGCGCCGCCATGGCCAAGCTGCTCGCCACCGAGACCGCCCAGGAGGCCGTCGACGCCGCCGTACAGATCCACGGCGCCCGCGCCCTGCGCCGCGGCCACCTGCTGGAACACCTCTACCGGGAGGTGCGCGCGCCGCGCATCTACGAGGGCGCGACGGAGGTGCAGCGCACGATCATCGCGCGGGAGCTGTACCGCTGACGGGCGCCCCGCCGTCGGACACCCCACCACTGGACTCGCCACCGGCCCCGCCGTCCTCCAGCCCCGCGTCCGCCGCCGCCACCGCGGCGCGCTCGGCCGTCAGGTCCAGCGAGCGGCAGGCCAGCAGGTACACCCCGGCGGAGACCGGCAGGCCGATCAGCATGGTGATGTCGGCGCCGCCCACCCAGTCGGCGCCCGGCCCTCTGAGGTGCCCGAGCTCCGCGAACGGCAGCATCGACAGGAAGCCGATCCCGTACGCGAGCAGCCCGCGCCCGCTCCACCGCCCGTACATCCCACGCGGGTTGAAGATCTCCCGGATCGAGTAGTGGCCGCGCCGCACCACGTAGAAGTCGACCAGGTTGATCGCCGTCCAGGGGGTGAAGAGGTAGCCCAGTACGGTCAGGAAGTGCTCGAAGTCGGTCAGGAACGACTTGTCGGAGCCGAACGCGATCACGGTGGAGAGCACGCCGAGTACCAGCAGCGCCCCGATCCGCTTGGCGAGCGTCGGCCGGATCTTCCGTACCGAGTCCATGCTGGAGAGCAGGGTCAGGCTGCCGCCGTAGAAGTTGAGCGTGCCGATGGAGATCAGCGGCACGACGGAGACCAGCAGCAGCGTCACACCGAAGCCGGGGAACAGCTCGTCACCCGCCGAGATCACCGAGTCGACCAGCTCGGCCTTCGGGAACAGCCCAGCGGCGACCGTGCCGATCAGCATCATCCACGCGCCGCCGATCCACGCGCCCAGGTACGTCCACCAGAAGGACGACCGCACGCCGACCGTCGGCGGCAGATACCGCGAGTAGTCCGAGACATAGATCGACCAGGACATCTGGTACACGGCCGCGGTGAAGAACTGCACCATGAACGGCGCGAGGACGAAGCCCCCCAGGTCCAGCTGCGCGGGCGAGAAGGGATCGACCATCACGACACCCACCGAGAAGACCGCCAGCACCGCGATCACCAGGTACGTGAGCCAGCGGGAGGCGCGGTGGATGACGTCGTAGCCGACGATCGCGAGGACGATGGCGAGCGCCGCGTACCCGATGTAGCTCGCCGCGGCCGGGGTGCCGGCCAGGTGGTGCATCGTCTGCGCGATCAGGATCTGGTTGAACGCCGTGTATCCGATGTACGTCGTCAGGGCCACCACCCACACCAGCAGCGCGCCCACGTACCCGAACTGCGGGCGGGACTGCACCATTTGCGGCAGCCCGAGCTGCGGGCCCTGGGTGGAGTGGAAGGCCATGAAGAACGTGCCGAACGCGCCGCCGAGCACCACGGCGATCGCGGTCCATATGAGGTTGCCGCCCAGCGCGACGCCGATGGCGCCGGTCGCGATCGTGGCGAGGTGCGCGTCGCCCGCGAACCACACGGGGAAGAGGTGCCACACCTTGCCGTGCCGCTCGGCCAGCGGCACGTAGTCGATGGACCGGGTCTCGATGACCTGACTGGCTGTCACAATGCGACTCCTTCGGAGGGGACGGAAGGGGGCGGGCCGCGGGTCCCTCTCCGCGGCCCGCCCCCGGGGCTTTCATCTCTCGTTGGTGCGGTTCAGCGCCGCGTACGCGAGCTGTTCCAGCAGCAGGCCCGTCTCGCGGGGCGCCTCGGCGGCGGCGCCGATCACCTGCTTGGTGAGCGCGACCGCCAGCGGCGGCTGCCCGGCCAGCTCGGCGGCCAGTTCACGCGCTCTCTTCATGTGCGCGCCGCGCGGGACGACTTCGGTGACCAGTCCCCACGCGTACGCCTCGTCCGCGGCCATCCGCCGGCCGCGCAGCACCAGGTCACGGGTGCGGGCCGGGCCGATCGCCCGTACCAGCCGGGTCACCCCGCCGGAGCTGGGCAGGATGCCGATCCCGACCTCCGGCAGCGCGAACCCGGCGCTCTCGTCGGCGACCCGGAAGTCCGCCGCGAGCGCCAGCTCGAAGCCGCCGCCGACGCAGTGGCCCGCGACCGCGGCGACGGTCGGCTGCGGCAGCGCGGCCAGCGCCTCGTACACCGCGCCCGAGGAGCGGTAGTACGCGGCGATCGCCTCGGGCGTCATCTCCCGCAGCTCGCCGGTGTCGGCCCCGGCCGAGAACACCCGCGCCCCGCCCGTGACCACCACGGCCCGGCTGTCACGCACTGCGGGGGAGCGCAGCGCTTCGAGGAGCCGCGTTTCCAGGTACGTGGAGAGGGCGTTGAGCTTGGCCTCGCGCCGGAGCGTGAGTACGGCGACGTCCCCGTCCCGTACCGTCTCCACCTCGCCGGCCGGCGCGGTACGGGCCTCGGCGGGCACCTCAGTCCTCCGTCGCCGGTGCGAAGGACAGCAGCCCGCCGAGCCCGCGCTTGGTGATCTCGTTCGCGATCACCAGCCGCTGGATCTCCGAGGTGCCCTCCCAGATGCGGTCCACGCGCAGCTCGCGCCAGAGCCGCTCGACGGGCTGGTCCCGCATGTAGCCGCGGCCGCCGAAGATCTGCTGGCAGCGGTCGACCACCCGGCCCGACGCCTCGGACGCGGCGAGCTTCACCGTCGCGGCCCGCGCGTGCAGCAGCTTGCGGTCGCCGCCCTCGGTGAACTCCCAGGCCACCTGGTGGGTGAAGGCCCGGTTGGTGGTGATGTCCACGACCGAGTCGGCCAGCATGCCCTGGATGAGCTGACGGTTGATCAGCGGCTCGCCGCCCTGGACGCGCTCCCTGGCCCAGTCGGTGGCGAGCCGCAGCGCCCGCTCGGCCGCGCCGATCGTGCGCGCGCCGATCATCAGCCGCTCCTCGGTGAACCAGTCGCGGGTCAGCTCGTACCCCTGCCCGACATCGCCGAGCACGGCGTCGGCGCCCACCCGTACGTCCTCGAAGAGGAACTCGGGGTGCTCGTAGACGAAGGTGTGGGTGTAGCGCGGGGTGCGCTTGACCGAGACGCCGGGGGTGTCCTTGTCGATGAGGAAGAGCGTGGGGGCGCCCGACGGTTCGACGTTGGCCAGCACGATCAGGAAGTCGGCCGCGTCGCCGACCGTCACGAACCACTTCTCGCCGTTGATCACGTATCCGTCGCCGTCCGGCGTGGCCGTCGTCCTGATACCGGACGGGTCCGAGCCCGCGTCCGCCTCGGTGATCGCCACCGCGTCCCGGCAGCGGCCCTGGATGCCGGGCAGCAGATAGCGTTCGCGCTGCTCGGGGGTGGCGGCGCGCAGGCAGTTGGCGGGGCGCCAGACCGTGTCCCAGAGCGCGCCGGTCAGCTTGCCCAGCTCGTCCTGGACGACGACCTGCTCCAGCACGGTCAGCCCGGCGCCGCCCCACTCGGCGGGCATGTTGATGGCCTGCAGACCGCTGGCCAGCACCTCGTCGCGAATGGCGGCCAGCGCCTCGGGAGGCAGCCCGTTGTTGGCCTCGCACTCCTCCTCGTACGGCATGATCTTCGCGGCGAGTCCGGCGGCACGTTCCTTCAGCTCGGCCAGGCGCGGGGTGTAAGCGAACTGCACGGTGTCTCCTAAGAAGTGGAAAAGAGAGCAGGGATCAGTCGGCGAGGACGATGCGGGCGTCCAGGCCGAGGCAGCCGTCCGGCGTCGCGAGCAGCGGATTGACCTCCAGCTCGGCGATCTCCGGGTGCTCGGCGGCGAGGGTGGCGATCGCGGCGACCGCCTCGGCGAGCGCGTCGAGGTCGACGGCGGGCCGGCCGCGCACGCCGTGCAGCAGCCGGGCGGCGCCCAGCCGCTGCAGCAGCTCCTTGGCCTGCGCCGGTACGAGCGGGGCCAGCGCGAAGGTCACATCGCGCAGCACCTCGGTGGTGATGCCGCCGAGCCCGACCATGGCGACCGGGCCGAACCGGGCGTCGCGCCGCACGCCGACGATGATCTCCACGCCCCGGCTCAGGTCCGCCATGGCCTCGACGCAGAAGCCGGGCGGGGCCAGCCGGTCCGCCATGTCCTGCGCCGCGGCCCGTACGGCCCCGGGGTCCGCGAGCCCGAGGGCGACGCCGCCCGCGTCGGACTTGTGCAGCAGACCGAGCGCCTTGACGACGTACGGGCCGCCGCCGATCTCCCGTGCGGCCTCGGCCGCATCGTCCGGCGTCGTGACCTGCCGCGCCGCGGGGAAGGCCACGCCCGCGGCGCGGACCAGCTCGCGCGCGGTCCAGTAGCCGTCGTCGGTGACCGGCCGGCTGTCGGGCGCGACCGGGCGGCCCGGCCGCTCACCCGGTCCCGGTCCCGTACGCCGGGCCAGCATCCCCAGACACTGCGCGGCGTCCTCGACGGCCGCGAAGACCGGCACACCCTGGCGGCGCAGCTCCTCGACGGCGGCGCCGTCGGGGCACATCGTGTGCACGGCGACCGGCTTTCCGTGGTCGCGGACCAGCTCGCCCATCTCCCGGGCGGTCGCCAGCTCCGCCCCGGCCAGCCGCTCGCCGTACTGGGCGTACCCGCCGAAGTACCCGGTCAGCAGCACCGCGTCAGTGTCCGGGGCGGCGAGCAGCAGCCGCAGGGTGCGCGCGAAGGACGCGATGTCCTGTTCCCCCGCGCCCGCGATGTCGACCGGATTGCCGACGCCCGCGGAGGGCGGCAGCGAGGCCCGCAGCGCGGCGGCCAGCTCCGGCCCGAACTCCGGTACGGACAGCCCCTGTGCCTCGGTCAGGTCGCAGGCGACGGCCGCGTGCCCGCCGCCGTCGGACAGTACGGCCACCCGGTCGACCCGCGCGTGCCCGAAGCGGTGCAGCGCGGTGAGCAGATCGGCCATCTGCCGGGGGCTGGTCACCCGGTCGATACCGGCCGCCCGGCAGGCCGCGTCGATGACACTGCTGTCGGTGGTCAGCGCGCCGGTGTGGGACTTGGCGCCGCGTACGGAGGCGGCGCTGCCGCCCACGGTGAGCAGCACGACCGGCTTGCCTGCCGCAACCGCGTCCGCGGCGGCGGCCACGAAGGCGCGCCCGTCCCCGAAGTCCTCGCAGTACAGCGCGATCAGCTCGGTACCGGGGTCTCCGGTGTACGAGCGGATCAGGTCGGCGGCGCCCAGGTCGGCCTGGTTGCCGAGCGAGGCGAAGCGGGAGAAGCCGAGGCCCCGGTCGGTGAGGAAGCGGCTCAGTTCGAGTGCCACGTTGCCGCTCTGCGAGATCAGCCCGACGGTCCCGGCGGGCAGCGGGTTGGAGGCCAGGTAGAGGCCGGTGGTGCTGTCCAGTACGCCGAGGCAGTTGGGGCCGAGCAGTACGGCACCGGCCGCGCGCACCCGTTCCGCGAGGGCGGCCTCCCGGGCCCGCCCCTCCGCGCCCAGCTCGCCGAAGCCCGCTGTGATCCCGACGATCGCCCTGGCCCCGGCCGCGAGCGCGTCCTCCACGGCCTGCTCGAAACCGGCGGCCGGCACGGCGATGACGACGAGGTCGACCGGCTCGGGGAGTTCGGCCAGGGTCCGGTACGTCGGCTCGCCGAGCACCGGTTCGCCGCGTCGGCTGACCAGGTACACCGCGCGCCGCCCCTGCATCCGCAGCGCCTGGACGGAGAGCCAGTTGCCGTACTTGGCCTGGTCGTTGCTGGCGCCGACGACGGCGACGGCGCGGGGTGCGAACAGGGCGGTCAGATCGCGCGCCTGCGCTTCAGTGGTGAGCACCGTCATGGGTTGGCCTCCTCGGAGCGCGGCGGGGACTGTGCGGGGACGGGGTGCCCGGTGCCCCAGGCGTCGGCGCCGCCGTCGACGACGACGGTGGTGCCGGTGATGTACGCGCCTCCGGGCGAGGCGAGGAAGGAGATCAGCCCTGAGACGTCCTCGGCGCGGCCGAGCCGGCCCAGCGGCACGGCCTGCGCCCAGCGCGCCCGGTCCGCCGCGCTGTAGGTCTCTTCGAGCCCGCCGGTGGCGATGGTGCCGGGCGCGACGCACACGCTGCGGATGCCGTACCGGCTCCACTCCAGGCTCAGCCCGGCCGCCAGGTTCTCCACGGCGGCGCGGGCCGCGGTGGCGTGGACCATGCCGGGGATGCCGCGGCGCGGCGAGAACGCGAGGAAGAAGACGGCCCCCGACCGCTGCGGGATCATCGCCTTCCGCGCGACTTCGCGGGTGACGTTCCAGGCGGCGTCCACGGCGAGCCGGTGCACGGCCCGCCAGCCGTTCGCGCTGATGTCCTCGGCGGGCGCGGTGAACTGCCCGCCCGCATTGTTGACCAGTACGTCGATCCGTCCGTAGGCGTCCAGCGCCCGGTCGACGACCGCCGTGACCTGCTCCTCGTCGCGGATGTCGGCGACCGCGTCCAGGCAGTTGCCGCCCGCCTGCTCGATCTCTTTGCGGACCGCGGCCAGCGGCTCGGCCCGTCGCCCGCAGACCACCACATCCGCCCCGCCCGCGGCGAGGTCCAGCGCGGTGGCCCGGCCGATGCCGGTACCGCCGCCGGTGATCAGTGCGACCTTGCCTTCGTGCACGCCGGGCCGCAGGACGGACGCGGCGGCGTACGGGGGTGATGCGCTCCCCACAGGGGCCTCCTCGTTGAGAGGAACTCGTCTGACTGATGCGTCAGTCAGCCTCATCACAAGGGAGGTCGTCAAGAGGTACGCAGCGGTAATTGCACGGGAGTTGCCGGGTGCGGCCGAGGGCGGGGTTTGTCTTTGACTGACGCGTCAGTAAGCTTTGGCCAACTGTTGCCGTACCCGGAGGACGGGATGACCGCTGCGCCACGTACCGATGACGACCGCCGGCAGGCGATACTCGAAGCCACCTGGCAGCTCATCGCCGAGCGCGGCATCCACTCCGTACGGATCGCCGACATCGCCCGCGTCTGCGGCACCAGCACCGGCACCGTGCACTACTACTTCCCCGGCAAGAGCGATGTGCTGGCCGAGGCGCTCAAGTACTGCGTGGAGCAGGCGTTCGTCCGGCAGAGCGAGGAGCTGCGCGCCATCGACAACGCGCACGAACGGCTGCTGAAACTCATCGACATGCAGCTGCCGCGGCTCGGCAGGGTGCGCGACGAGTGGTCGATCTGGCTGCAGTACTGGGCCGAGGCGGTCGTGCGCCCCGAATTCCGCGCCGCGCACAACGAGTTCTACGCCCGCTGGCAGGACACCGTGATCCGCATCGTGCTGCGCGGCCAGCGCCAGGGCGTCTTCCGCTCCGACCTCGACCTGGAGGGCGTCGCCCTCCGGCTGACCGCCCTCACCGACGGCGCCGCCATTCAGGTCCTCACCGGCGCCCCGCGCATGACGGTCTCCGTCATGCGGGAGCTGCTGGTCGACTTCGTACGCCGGGAGCTGGTGGCAGAGATCCCGGCCGTACGGTAGAGTTGATCTTGAGCACGCCGCCGGGAAACCGGCGCGGAGCCACGCGTTGGTGGTCCAAGCAAGACGCCCCGCTTCCTGCGGGGAGATGCAGGTGCAACCCCTGCCCAGCGCTCGCGACGAACCCCGGTCTTCCTCAGGGAGACCGGGGTTCTTTTTGTGCGAGTCACGTCGTATGCGTCACGCGGCCAGCCGGGTGCCGAGCAGCACCATGCGGAGGGCCCGCTCCGTTGCGTCCGTGAGGAACTCCGCGCCCCTGCCGAGTGCTTCGTGCAACGACACGGGCGCCGGCAGGATCGAGCTGTACGCGTCCACACCCACGGCTTCGACCTGGCGTGCGCCCTCGCCGATGGTGCCGGCGAGCACGAGGACGGGGCGCCCGTACCGTTTGGCGCGCCGGGCCACTTCGGCCGGTACCTTGCCGCGCGGCGTCTGGTGGTCGAGCGCGCCCTCGGCGGTGACCACCAGATCGGCGCGGGCCAGCCGGGCGTCCAGGTCGAGATGGTCCAGGAGCACGTCGAAGCGGGGGAGCAGCCGGGCGCCGAGGGCCGCGAGTCCCGCGCCCAGGCCGCCGGAGGCGCCGGTGCCGGGGCCGAGCCGGAGGTCGGTGCCGGTGGGCAGATCGCGCTCCAAGACGTAAGCCCAGCGCTCCAGGGCGGTCGAGAGCTCCTCCACCTGGCGCGGGGTCGCGCCCTTCTGGGGGCCGAAGACCCGGGCCACGCCGCGCTCGCCGCACAGGACGTTGTACGGGTTGCAGGCGACGAGCAGTTCGACGTCCTTGAGGCGGGGGTCCAGCTGCGTCGCGTCGATGCGGTCCAGGCGGCCCAGCTCGCGGCCGCCGGGCGGCAGTTCGTATCCCTTCGCGGTGAGCAGCCGGGCGCCGAGGGCCTGGAGCGCGCCGGCGCCGCCGTCGGACGTCCCCGAGTCGCCGCAGCCGATCAGGATGCGGCGGACGCCCGTGTCGAGGGCGGCGCGGAGCAGCTCGCCCACGCCGTACGTGGTGGTGGCACCCGGGTCGCGCCGGGTGTGCGGCACCAGGGAGAGCCCGGCGACGGCGGCCATCTCGACGACGGCCGTACCGGAGTCGAGCAGCGCGAAGTGGGTGCCGACGGGCTCGCCGACCGGGCCCGTGGCGGGCAGCGCGACCAGGCGTCCGCCGGCCGCGGTGGCCAGTGCGGCGGCCGTGCCCTCACCGCCGTCCACCAGCGGAATCAGATCGACCTCGGCCCCGGGGACCACCCGGCGCACCCCGGCGGCGATGGCCTCGGCCGCGGCCCGGGCGGAGAGCGACTCCTTGAAACCGCTGGGGGCGACGGCGAATCGGGTCAGCATGTGGGTTCCTTAGGGTTGAAGTGGGCGCCCGGCGCCCGGCTCGTCGGCGCATGGCTCGTCGGCTCGTGGATCGGTTCACGGATCGAGAAGCGGTACGCCCAGCAGCGGCCACACCGCGAGCGCGAACAGCAGGACCAGCGCGGCGGTCAGCGGAGCCAGTACGGCGGACAGCCGCAGCAGGTCGCGCGGCGCGTACGTGGGCGTCCCGGGTATCTCGGCGAACAGCGCGACCGGCTTCGCGGAGGCGGGCAGGGTGTGGCAGAACCCGGCCGCCGCGGTCGACGCGAGGGCCGCCGCGACCGGGTTGACCCCGGCACCGACGGCGGCCGCCACGACGAGCGGCACCAGTACCGAGGAGCGCGCCGAGCGGGACTGCAGGACCAGATGGGCGGCCGTACTGAGGACGATCACGACGGCCAGGAAGAGGGCCGGCGGTACGGTGACGGGCAGCCCGGAGACCAGCCAGCGGGCCGCCCCGGAGTCGGCGAGCGCGACGCCCATCGCCATCGTCGCGGCCATGAACAGCAGCAGCGCCCAGGGCACCGTCTTCAGCGCGTCCTTCAGGCGTACCGTGCCGAGCGCCGGGGACGCCGCGACGACCGCGCCGATCAGCGCCACCACCGCGGGCGGCACCCGGTGCAGCGGCTCGCTGCACCACAGTGCGACCACCGTCCCGAGCAGCAGCGCACAGCGCGTCTCCTCGGTACTGAGCGGACCCGTGACGGGCTGCTCGCTGTGCTCCTGGATCTGCTCGGCCGTAATCCGTACGGGACCGCGGCGGTCGGCCCGCCGGGTCGTCGTCAACAGCACGGCCTCCGCCGCCAGATGGGACGAGGCGACGGCGAGCGGCAGGCCGAGCAGCAGCCACCGGGTGAAGTCGATGCGCTCGCCGGTCGCCTCCCACAGCACCGACACGGTGATCAGGTGCGCACCGGCGCCGATCAGGGTGGCCACCGCGGACAGCAGAATGACGGTCGGAAAGAGCAGCGCGAGCATCACGACCAGTCGCTTCCGGTCGGCGAGTACCTTGGCGAGCGCCAGGAACACCGGCAGCGCGAGCGCCGCGCGGCCCGAGGTGGCCGGCACCGCGAAGGCCGTGACCACCAGGGCCGCGGTCGTCAGATGCGTCAACTGCCGTACGGAGCGCGCCCCGCTGACCAGGAACGCCGCGGCCCGCCCCGCGAGCCCCGTCCGGGCAACCGCGGCGGCGAGCACGAATGCGCAGATCAGCAGCCACACGGTGGAGTCCCCGAGGGTGCCGAAGAGCGTCTCGCTGCTGATCACCCCCGTGACCGTGAGGGCGAGCCCCGCGCCCAGGGCGATGTACGTGTCGTCGATCGGCGTGCCGATCCACGCGCAGGTCGCCAGCGCGAAGACGGCGAGGGTCAGCCGGGCGTCACCGCCGAGCCCGGGGAAGTTCCCGGGCACGACGAGCAGGGCACAGAGACTCAGGACCACGCACAGCGTCGCGGCTTGGCGGAGATTCAGGCTCACCCCCTCAGCGTCGGGCGACGCCGTGAGTCATCGATGAGCCGTACATGAAGGGAACTTCACGCGGCCGGAAGGGACCTTCAGGCGGACAGCCGGTACCCCATCCCGCGTACCGTCTCCACCCGCTCGGCGCCCAGCTTCTTGCGCAGCGCCCGGACGTACACGTCCACGATGTTGGAGCCGGGGTCGAAGTCGTACCCCCAGACGTGGGAGAGGATCTGCTCGCGCGAGAGGACCTGCCCGGGGTGGCGCAGGAACAGCTCCAGCAGGACGAATTCCCGGGCGGTCAGGTCCACCAGGCGCTCGCCGGAACGCGCCCTGCGGGTCCGCAGGTCCAGCGACAGCCCGCCGCTGCGCAGCACCGTCACCTCGGGCGCCCGCGCCGCCGTGCGCAGCCGCAGCCGCACCCGCGCGAGCAGCTCCTCGAAGCGGAACGGCTTGGTCATCCAGTCGTCCGCGCCGCCCTCCAGGCCCGCCACCGTGTCGCGTACGGAGTCGCGCGCGGTGAGCACGATGACCGGCAGGGTGATCCGCTCCTCGCGCACCTGCCGCAGCACGGTGAAGCCGTCCCGGCCCGGCAGCCCGATGTCGAGCACCATCAGGTCGAAGCCGCCGGTCAGCGCGTAGTCGAACGCGCCGTCCCCGTCGCCGACGACCGTCGTGGTGAAGCCGTTGGCGCGCAGGCCCTTCTCGATGAACGAGGCGATCCGCTCTTCGTCCTCGACGATGAGAATCCGCTTCACCCGTCCTCCTGGTTCTCTTCCATTTCCAGTACGAAAGTGGCGCCGCCGCCCTCGGTGTCGTGCAGCCGGACCCGGCCCCGGTGGCCCTCGGCGATGGCACGGACGATCGACAGGCCGAGTCCGGCCCCGGTGGTGCGCGTTCCGCGGCGGGCCGTGCCGCGCCGGAACCGCTCGAAGATCACCTGGGCGTCCTGCGGCTGTACGCCGGGTCCGGAGTCGGCGACGTACAGCTCGATGCGGCGGCCGGTGGCGCGCGAGCCGATGCGGATCGTCTGTCCGTGCGTGGTGTGCTGCACGGCGTTCTGCGCGAGCTGCACCATGGCCTGGGTGATGCGCTGCGGGTCCACCTGGATCTCGCGGTCGGCGACCTCGCCCAGCTCCCACCGGCGCTCGCCCAGCGTGCGGGCCTTGACGAAGACATCGGCGGTGAGCTCGGCGAGCTGCACCGGCTCCGGGGTGACGAAGTCGGGCCGCTCGGCCTTGGCGAGCAGCAGCAGGTCCTCGACGATGCGGCTCATCCGGTCCAGCTCGTCGGTGACCAGGCGTACGGTCTCCTCGCGCTCGGCCGGATCGTCGCCCATCAGCTCCAGGTGGCCGCGCACGATCGTGATGGGGGTGCGCAGTTCGTGGCCCGCGTCGTCGACGAAGTCGCGCTGCGCGGCGAAGGCGCGCTCCAGGCGGTCCAGCATGCCGTTGAACGTGTCGGCCAGGGCGGCGATGTCGTCCCGCCCCTGCACGGGGATTCGCTGGGTCAGGTCCTGCTCGGTGAGCTGCGCGGCGGCGGTCCGCACGACACGTACGGGCTTGAGTATCCGGCCCGCGACGGCCCAGCCGATGCCCGTCGTCATCAGCAGGGCCACCCCCGAGATGGCGAGCAGGATACGGAACACCTCGTCCGCCTTGTCCCGTTCGCGCTCCGGATGGAAGGCGACGACAAAGGCGGCCTCGGGACCGGCCTCGCGCGCACCGCCACCGTGCGGATCGTCGCCGTGCCGGGCGACATCCACCTTGGCCCAGCGGATCTCGCCCGCCGGACGCCGCAGGGTGCCGGTCGACTCGTGCGAGGCGAAGATCGCCCGGCGCGCCGCGGCATCCTCGCGCAGGGGACGCTCGGTGGGGATCTCCCGCGGCTGTACGAGCTTCGCGGGGTCGCGGCCCTTCCGCCGTACCAGCCCGATCAGTTCCTCGTCCGCATCGGCGTACTGCCGCTCCAGGAAGACCCGGAGCAGCCGGTCGGGCTCGGTGAATCTGCGGCCGGTCTCCGGGTCGAAGCCCTGTTCCTCGAAGTTGGCGAACTCACTGGCCTCCTGCGCGAGCAGCCGCGTGATCCGGTGATCCACGTCGCGCAGCAGGATCGAGCGGGTGGTGGCGGCCACGGCGGTGAGCGCCACGGCCATCACCACCAGGAGCCAGAGCAGGATGCGGACCCGGGCGGATATGCGCCGGCGCGGCGCCGGATCAGCCGTCGTCACGGTCTCCGGCGCCGCGGTCGTCATCGTCGTCGGAGGAGTCGCCGGGGCCGTCATCGGAGGCATCGTCGCTCACCGGAGGCCGCGAGACCACCTCGTCACTGGGCTCGTCGCTGGGCGTCGGCCCGGGCCGGGTCGGGCCGGCCGACGGGGAACCGCTGTCCAGCTCGACCTTCGGGGGCGCCTTGGGGGTTTCCGGGCTGTCGGTGAGGACGTAGCTGGTCGCGGCGATACCCAGCGGTATCGCCACGACCGCGGCGAGCACCGCCATGCGTTGCGAGAAGGCCATGGCCCCGAGCCTGACGGCGGTACCCCGCCGTCACGATGAGCCGGAGATGAAGAAGTCTTCATCCACGCCGCCTTCATCCACGCCGCCTTCAGCTGCCGTCGGCGCCCGCGTTCTCGCCGCGCTTCACCGGCTTCGTACGGTTCGGCGGGATGCAGGACGGGGCCCACCACGATCCCGGCGCTTGAGTCCTCAGATGTCCCGGAAGATCTCGATCTGGGCGCCCAGGGAGTTGAGGCGCTCGGCGAGGTCCTCGTAACCGCGGTTGATGACGTAGACGTTGCGGAGCACGGACGTGCCCTCGGCGGCCATCATCGCCAGGAGGACGACGACGGCGGGGCGCAGGGCCGGCGGGCACATCATTTCCGCCGAGCGCCAGCGGGTCGGGCCGTCGACCAGGACGCGGTGCGGGTCGAGCAGCTTGACCTGCGCGCCGAGGCGGTTGAGGTCCGTCAGGTAGATCGCGCGGTTGTCGTAGACCCAGTCGTGGATCAGGGTCTGGCCCTGGGCGCTGGCCGCGATGGCCGCGAAGAACGGCACGTTGTCGATGTTCAGGCCGGGGAACGGCATCGGGTGGATCTTGTCGAGCGGGGCGCTCAGCTTGGAGGGGCGGACCGTGAGGTCGAGCAGCCGGGTACGGCCGTTGTCGGCGGTGTACTCCGCGCTGCGGGTGTGGTCGAGGCCCATCTCCTCCAGGACCGCGAGCTCGATCTCCAGGAATTCGACGGGTACCCGGCGGATCGTCAGCTCCGACTCGGTGACGACCGCGGCGGCCAGCAGGCTCATCGCCTCGACCGGGTCCTCCGACGGCGCGTAGTCCACGTCCCGCTCGATGTGCGCGACGCCGTGCACGGTGAGGGTGGTGGTGCCGATGCCCTCGACCCGTACGCCCAGCTGCTCCAGGAAGAAGCAGAGGTCCTGGACCATGTAGTTGGAGGAGGCGTTGCGGATGACCGTGACGCCGTCGTGCCGGGCGGCGGCGAGCAGCGCGTTCTCCGTCACGGTGTCGCCGCGCTCGGTCAGTACGATCGCGCGCTTGGGCGCCACGGCCCGGTCGACGTGCGCGTGGTACGTGCCCTCGGTGGCGGTGACCTCCAGGCCGAAGTGGCGCAGGGCGGTCATGTGCGGGGTGACCGTGCGGGTGCCGAGGTCGCAGCCGCCCGCGTAAGGGATCTTGAAGTGGTCCATGCGGTGCAGCAGCGGGCCGAGGAACATGATGACGCTGCGGGTGCGGCGGGCCGCCTCGGTGTCCATGGCGTCGAGGTCCAGCTCGGCGGGCGGGACGACCTCCAGGTCGTTCCCGTCGTTGATCCAGCGCGTACGGACGCCGATCGAGCCCAGCACTTCGAGGATGCGGTAGACCTCCTCGATGCGGGCGACGCGGCGCAGGGTGGTGCGGCCGGCGTTCAGCAGCGTCGCGCAGAGCAGAGCCACGCAGGCGTTCTTGCTCGTCTTGACGTCGATGCTGCCGGAGAGACGGCGGCCGCCGACGACGCGGAGGTGCATGGGTCCCGCGTACCCCAGCGAGACGATTTCACTGTCCAGCGCCTCGCCGATCCGGGCGATCATCTCAAGGCTGATGTTCTGATTACCGCGTTCGATGCGGTTGACCGCGCTCTGGCTCGTGCCGAGCGCCTCCGCCAGCTGCGTCTGTGTCCAGCCCCGGTGTTGCCGGGCGTCACGGATGAGCTTGCCGATACGTACGAGGTAGTCGTCTGCCATGAGGAAAACGGTATCTCAGATATGAGATGGATGTTCAATCGTCTCCGTGTCCGCCGACCGCTTTGCGACGGTCGGCGGACACGAATCGTACGGATGGCGTACGGGCTGCGGCCGCCCGCGACGGAAGGAGGCGGCCTCGTTACCAGGTCGGCCCCGCCACCTGCCGGGTCGTCACATTGATCCGGTTGAAGAGGTTGGTGATCCCGATCATGAGGGTGATCGACGCCAGCTGCTTCTCGTCGAAGTGCTCGGCGGCCGCGTCCCAGACCGCGTCCGGCACCGGGTCCGAGGAGTCGGCGAGCCGGGTCACGGACTCGGTGAGGGCGAGCGCGGCGCGCTCGGCGTCCGTGAACCACGGCGCCTCGCGCCAGCCCGCCACCGTGAAGAGCCGCTCATCGGTCTCGCCCGCCTTCTTGGCGTTGACCATGCCCCCGTAGACGCAGAAGCTGCAGCCGTTGATCTGGCTCGCCCGCAGATGCACCAGCTCCAGCGTCGCCTCGGGCACGCCGCCGGACTTCGCCGCCTTGAGCAGTTGCTGCACGGCCGGTACGGCCTCGGGGATGATCGTCGCGGGGTTCTTCATCCGTGCCTGCATGATCCTTCTCCTTGCCACTGTGTCATCAGCTCGTTCGTGCTTCACCTCCATGACGGAACGGGGGCGCGGGAATGTGACACGACTACGGGAACAGTCCTGTACCTACTGGTATGTATCCTGCTCGCATGGCCCCAACGAGCGCATCGTCGAACACAGCTGACCGCCTCATCGAAAGCACCCGCGAGCTCCTGTGGGAGCGCGGCTACGTCGGCACGAGCCCCAAGGCGATCCTGCAGCGCGCCAACGCGGGCCAGGGCAGCATGTACCACCACTTCACCGGCAAGCCCGACCTCGCGCTGGCCGCCATCCGGCGCACCGCCGAGGAAATGCGGGCCGAGGTGGCGCGGCTGCTCGCCGGCCCCGGCACGGCGCCCGACCGGATCGGCGCCTACCTGCGCCGCGAACGCGACGTCCTCAAGGGCTGCCCGGTCGGACGGCTCACCCAGGACCCGGACGTGATGGCCGACCCGGTGCTGCGCGCCCCCGTCGACGAGACGTTCGACTGGCTGCGGGGCGAGATCGCGGCGGTGCTGGCGGCGGGTCAGGAGCGCGGCGAGCTGGCCGCGGAGCTGGACCCGGCCACCACGGCCGCGACCGTCGTCGCGGTCGTCCAGGGCGGCTACGTCCTCGCCCGCGCCGCCGGTACGCCGGACGCCTTCGACCAGGCGGTCACGGGCGTACTCACCCTGCTGACCGCACACGCCCCCCGGAGCCGCTGATGTACGCAGCGCAGTACGAGATCACCCTGCCCGCCGATTACGACATGGGCATCATCCGCAAGCGGGTGGCCGACTACGGGCACCTGCTCGACGACCGCGCCGGGCTGGGCCTGAAGGCGTACCTGGTCCGTGAGCGCGGCACCGACGGCTCGCCGGTCAACCAGTACGCGCCCTTTTACCTCTGGCAGGACACCGGCGCGATGAGCCACTTCCTCCTCGGCGGGGGCGGCTTCCAGGGCATCATCCGCGACTTCGGCCGCCCGGCCGTGCGGCACTGGACCGGCGTGACCACCCTGCCGGGCCCCGCCCGCGACACGCCCCCGAGCGCCGCCTCCCGCCGCCTGACGCCCCTCCCGCCCGACCCCGACCCGGACGGCACGGGCCTCGGCCTCTCCCGCCTCATCGAGCGCGAGACCGAAGCCCTGCGGGACCTGGCCCGCCGCCCCGACGTCCACACGGCAGCCCTCGCCGTCGACCCGCACCACTGGCACCTACTGCGCTTCACCCTCTGGACGGACACGGTCCCCACCGACGAGAACACCACCGAACGCTACGAAGTCCTCCATCTGTCGGCCCCGTCCGCCGGGTAATCCCTCCGGATGAAGCGCCCCACAGCGGGCATGCGGGCAGGGCGGAGCATGACCGGGCGGCGGCTATGTACTAGAGTTATCTCGACATCGAGATATCTGCCGAGAGACGTACCGCTGCCGCGCTAGTAAGGCTCCCCTAACTAAGTCTTACCTTAGCTGATCGGCTGGGGCCGGTGACGGCAGGATCGTGGTGGTACGCGCGAATTCATGCATGAAGGAGACTGTCGTGTCGGCGAACAGCTTCGACGCCCGCAGCACCCTGCAGGTGGGCGACGAGTCGTACGAGATCTTCCGGCTGGACAAGGTGGAGGGCGCAGCGCGCCTCCCGTACAGCCTGAAGGTCCTGCTGGAGAACCTGCTCCGCACCGAGGACGGCGCGAACATCACCGCCGACCACATCCGGGCGCTGGGCAACTGGGACTCGCAGGCCCAGCCCAACCAGGAGATCCAGTTCACGCCGGCCCGCGTGATCATGCAGGACTTCACGGGCGTGCCCTGCGTCGTGGACCTCGCCACCATGCGTGAGGCCGTCAAGGAGCTCGGCGGCGACCCGGCGAAGATCAACCCGCTGGCCCCGGCCGAGCTGGTCATCGACCACTCCGTCATCGCCGACAAGTTCGGCACCAACGACGCGTTCGCGCAGAACGTCGAGCTGGAGTACGGCCGCAACAAGGAGCGCTACCAGTTCCTGCGCTGGGGCCAGACCGCCTTCGACGAGTTCAAGGTCGTCCCGCCCGGCACCGGCATCGTCCACCAGGTGAACATCGAGCACCTGGCCCGTACGGTCATGGTCCGTAACGGCCAGGCGTACCCCGACACCCTGGTCGGCACCGACTCGCACACCACGATGGTCAACGGCCTGGGCGTCCTGGGCTGGGGCGTCGGCGGCATCGAGGCCGAGGCCGCGATGCTCGGCCAGCCGGTCTCCATGCTGATCCCGCGCGTGGTCGGCTTCAAGCTGACCGGCGAGCTCACCCCCGGCACCACCGCCACGGACCTGGTGCTCACCATCACCGAGATGCTGCGCAAGCACGGCGTCGTCGGCAAGTTCGTCGAGTTCTACGGTGAGGGCGTCGCCGCCACCTCCCTCGCGAACCGCGCCACCATCGGCAACATGTCGCCGGAGTTCGGCTCCACCGCCGCGATCTTCCCGATCGACGACGAGACCCTGAACTACCTCAAGCTGACCGGCCGCAGCGAGCAGCAGGTCGCGCTGGTCGAGGCGTACGCCAAGGAGCAGGGCCTCTGGCTGGACCCGGCCGCCGAGCCGGACTTCTCCGAGAAGCTGGAGCTGGACCTCTCCACGGTCGTCCCGTCGATCGCCGGCCCGAAGCGCCCGCAGGACCGCATCGTCCTCGCCGAGGCCGCGCAGCAGTTCGCGCAGGACGTGCGCAACTACGTCGGCGACGAGGACGAGGAGTCGGGCAAGGAGTCCTTCCCGGCCTCCGACGCCCCGGCCCGTGGCCACAACGGCGCGCCGAGCAAGCCGACCCAGGTCGTCGCCGCCGACGGCTCGGTCTTCGAGATCGACCACGGCGCCGTCACCGTCGCCGCGATCACCTCCTGCACCAACACCTCGAACCCCTACGTCATGGTCGCCGCGGCGCTCGTGGCCAAGAAGGCGGTCGAGAAGGGCCTGACCCGCAAGCCGTGGGTCAAGACCACCCTGGCCCCGGGCTCGAAGGTCGTCACCGACTACTTCGACAAGGCCGGCCTGACCCCGTACCTGGACAAGCTGGGCTTCAACCTGGTCGGTTACGGCTGCACCACCTGCATCGGCAACTCCGGTCCGCTGGACGAGGAGATCTCGAAGGCGATCAACGACGCCGACCTCGCCGTCACCTCGGTGCTCTCCGGCAACCGCAACTTCGAGGGCCGGATCAACCCCGATGTCAAGATGAACTACCTGGCGTCCCCGCCGCTGGTCGTCGCGTACGCCATCGCCGGCTCCATGAAGGTGAACATCACCGAGGAGGCCATCGGCAACGACACCGAGGGCAACCCGGTGTTCCTCAAGGACATCTGGCCCACCGAGGCCGAGGTCAACGACGTCGTGGCCAACGCCATCGGCGAGGACATGTTCAACAAGTCCTACCAGGACGTCTTCGCGGGTGACGCCCAGTGGCAGGCGCTGCCGATCCCGACCGGCAACACCTTCGAGTGGGACAGCGAGTCCACCTACGTCCGCAAGCCCCCGTACTTCGAGGGCATGACGATGGAGACCACCCCGGTCGAGGACATCGCGGGCGCCCGCGTACTGGCCAAGCTGGGCGACTCGGTCACCACCGACCACATCTCCCCGGCCGGTGCGATCAAGGCCGACACCCCGGCCGGCAAGTACCTCACCGAGCACGGCGTCGAGCGTCGCGACTTCAACTCCTACGGCTCCCGCCGTGGTAACCACGAGGTCATGATCCGCGGCACGTTCGCCAACATCCGCCTGCGCAACCAGATCGCGCCGGGCACCGAGGGCGGCTTCACCCGCGACTTCACCCAGGCCGACGGCCCGGTGTCGTTCATCTACGACGCCTCGCAGAACTACCAGGCCGCCGGCATCCCGCTGGTCATCCTGGCCGGCAAGGAGTACGGCTCCGGCTCGTCCCGCGACTGGGCCGCCAAGGGCACCGCGCTCCTCGGCGTCAAGGCCGTCATCGCCGAGTCCTACGAGCGCATCCACCGCTCGAACCTGATCGGCATGGGCGTCCTGCCCCTGCAGTTCCCCGAGGGCGCCACCGCGCAGTCCCTGGGCCTGACCGGCGAGGAGACCTTCTCCATCACCGGCATCACCGCCCTGAACGACGGCGGCATCCCGGAGACCGTGAAGGTCAAGGCCGGCGACGTCGAGTTCGACGCCAAGGTCCGCATCGACACCCCCGGCGAGGCCGACTACTACCGCAACGGCGGCATCATGCAGTACGTGCTGCGCAGCCTGATCCGGAAGTAAGCAGCCGGAAGCAAGCAGCCCGCTCCGCGAGTGAGCGGAGCCCGGCAGCGGCAGGAAGGGCCGCACCCCGACGCACCGGGGTGCGGCCCTTCCGCATAGACCGGTGGAGTGGACTCACGCGGAGCGTGGTGGTGAGGGCGGCGGGGCGCGGTACGTCTTGCGTCGTCCTTATTTCCTGCTGACAGGAGAATCACATGCGCAGGTTCATCGGCCGGTCCGTCGCGGCGGCAGTGCTCGCGACGGCGGTCGTCCTCCCGGTCTCGGGCGTGGCCCAGGCCGCCCCGAAGGCGCCGTCGGTCGCGACGGCCGACTGCAAGTGCAAGAAGAAGGACCGCTGGGACGACCACCACGGCTGGTGGGGCCACCACCACGGCCTGCTCAGCAGCCTGCTCCACGGCCTCCTCTGAGCCGTCCGGAAGCCGCACAGGGCCGCACCACCCGTTCGCGGGGGTGCGGCCCTGGCCACTGGCGCACGGTGCGGTCAGGAGAGCAGTTCGACCTCGGCGAGGGTGGCCCGGCCGGCCGGAACCAGGCGGTAGTGCCGGTACGTGCCCGGCCGGTCGACGGAGAAGACGCGGGTCTGCTTGTCCCACCTGAAACTCTCGCCGGAGCGGCGGTCCACGGTGGTCCACTTCCGCCCGTCCTGGGAGCCCTCCAGGACCCACCCGGCCGGCGCGTCCCCCTTGGCCGAGGAGGTCAAGGTGTACGAGGTGACGCGCGCCGCCTTCGGGAGCTCGGCCGCCGCCGTCCCGAAGGACGCCGAGGTGTCCGAGGTGTTGTCGAAGAGCGCCGAGCCGTCCGGTGCGGTGATGTCCCCGGCCGGGGCCGGGACCTTGTCGTCCTGGGTGATGGAGGTGGGGGCCGCGTTCTCGCCGGTGCCCCAGCGGGACGGCTCCGGGCCCATGGCGAAGTCGAGCGTGCCGCCGCGGGCGAGTACGGAGTGCGGGAGCGCGGTGGAGTTCCAGGGCTTGCCGTTGACCTTCACGCCCTGCACGTAGACGTTCCGTGCGCTGTTCTTCGGGGCGTTGATGACCAGGTCGCGGCCGTTCTCCAGGTGCACGGTGGCCTTCGTGAAGAGCGGCGAGCCGATCGCGTACTCCGGCTGCCCCATCACCAGCGGGTAGAAGCCGAGGGCGCTGAAGATGTACCAGGCGGACATCTCGCCGTTGTCCTCGTCACCCGGGTACCCCTGGCCGATCTCGCTGCCGAGGTAGAGCCGGGAGAGCACCTCGCGGACCTTCTCCTGGGTCTTCCACGGCTGCCCGGCCGCGTCGTAGGCGTACGCGATGTGGTGCGAGGGCTGGTTGCTGTGGCCGTACATGCCCATCCGGGTGTCGCGGGCCTCGGTCATCTCGTGGATCACACCGCCGTAGCTGCCCGCGAACTCCTTGGTACCGGTCTCGGGCGTGGCGAAGTACGTGTCGAGCTTCTTCGCCAGGCCCGCGCGGCCGCCGTAGAGGTTGGCGAGGCCCTTCAGGTCCTGCGGGGCCGTGAAGGCGAAGGACCAGCCGTTGGTCTCGGTGTAGTCGTGGCCCCAGACGCGCGGGTCGTACTTGTCCGGTGCGAGCCGCCAGTTGCCCTGCTCGTCCTTGCCCTGGAAGAAGCCGACCCGGTCGTCGAAGAGCTTGACGTAGTCCTGCGCGCGGTTCAGGAAGTACGCCGACTCCTCCTTGTAGCGCTTCTCGTGGGTCTTCTTGTACAGCGCCTGGCCCATCCGGGCGATGCCGAAGTCGTTGAGGTAGCCCTCCAGGGCCCAGGACATGCCCTCGCGGGTCTTGGTGGAGGTGTACCCGAGGAACGGCGAGGTGTTCATGCCCTTGCGGCCGACGCCGGGGCTGGGCGGCGCGACGGTGGCGTTCTTCAGCGCGGCCTCGTACGCCGCCTTCGCGTCGAAGTCCACGCCCTTGGCGTACGCGTCGGCGAACGCCACGTCGGAGCTGGTGCCGGTCATCAGGTCGGCATAGCCGGGCGAGGACCAGCGGGAGATCCAGCCGCCGTCCTTGTACTGCTGGACGAAGCCGTCGGCCAGCTCCCCGGCCAGCTTGGGGGTGAGGAAGGAGTACGCGGGCCAGGTGGTCCGGTAGGTGTCCCAGAAGCCGTTGTTGACGTGGACCTGGCCGTCGACGATCTTCGAGCCGGTGCGGGTGGGGGTGTCCGGGCCGGTCGCGGGGGAGAAGGGGCTGGCGTAGCGGACCTTGCCGTCGACCTTCTCGGAGCCGGAGTTGGGGTAGAGGTAGAGCCGGTAGAGGTTGGAGTAGAGGGTGGTCAGCTGGTCGTGGCTCGCGCCCTCGACCTCGATGCGGCCGAGGATGTCGTCCCAGGCGGACCGGGCCCGGTCGCGTACGGAGTCGAAGGACGCGCTCTCGGGGGCCTCCTGACGGAGGTTCTCCTTCGCCTGGTCGACGCTGATCAGGGAGGTGGCGATGCGCATCGTGACCGTGCGGTCGGCGCCGGGCCGGAAGCGGAGATAGCCGGTGACGTCGGGGCCGCCGCCTCCGGAGAGTTTGCCGCCGGCGGTGACCGGCGCGTCGAACGTGGCGTACACGAAGAGCCGCGTGGCCCCCGTGGACAGCCCGCTCTTGACGTCGGAGAAGCCCGTGACCACGCCGTTCTCGGTGTCGAGCGTCAGCCCGCCCTTGTTGTTGACGTTGTCGAAGATCAGGCTCGCGTCGTCGCCCGGAAAGGTGAAGCGCATCAGCGCGGCGTGATCGGCGGGAGCGATTTCGGTCTTGAGTCCGTTGTCGAAGGTGACGCCGTAATAGTGCGGCTTCGCCGTCTCGCGGGAGTGGTGGAAGGGGAGCGCGCGGGCGGTGCGGGAGGCGTCGGGGGTGCCGGCGGCGGCGGACGGCATCACCTGGAAGGTCTGCCGGTCGCCCATCCAGGGGCTGGGTTCGTGACTGGCGCTGAAGGCCTGGAGTGTGGGGAGGTTGTCGGAGTTGTTCTTGCGCGCATATTCGTAAAGCCAGTCCTGGGAACCGGCGTTGGTGACCGGGGTCCAGAAGTTGAAGCCGTTGGGGACGGCGGTCGCGGGGAAGGTGTTGCCGCGCGAGAAGCTGCCGCTGGAGTGGGTGCCGCGGGTGGTCGAGGCGTAGTCGGCGAGGTGCGCGAGACGCTTCTCGGGCGCCTTGGGCGCGAGCGTCACATCGTCGAGCCAGCCGCGGAACTTCGTCGGGCCCTTCGGTGAGTCGTAGGCGACCAGGATCCGGTCGACGGTCCTGCCGTTCGCGACCTGCCCGATCCGCGAGGTGAGGTGATTCCACTGGTTGACGTAGAGGGACTTGGACGCGCCCTGGCCCCGCGGGTCGAGCGGGAAGCCGTGCTGGTCCACGGCCTTGAGGTCGCTCAGATAGGTGCCGTCGGTGAAGGCCAGGTCCACGGCCACATGCGTGGCGTCGTAGTCGCGGTCGCCGTCGGCCATCGAGGGGAAGACGCGGTAGGAGAGCGCGGTGTCGCGGTGGACGGCGACGTTCACGTCGAAGACTTTGTTGTACGAGTATCCGCGGCCGTCCGCCGTGTGCGTACCGGCGTAGCGCAGGGCGCGCTTCCCGGTGAAGCCGGCGCGGGCCTTGGCGGTCGGTGAGCCGCTCGGGCCCCGGTCGACGAGGGAGCGCATGTCCTCGGGAGCGGGTACCTCGCCACCGTCCGCCGCCAGGTGGACGTCGGCGAGTTGGAGGGCGTCGTCGGCGCCGTTGTTCGCGGTGATGTCGAGGCGGTAGTGGCGGTAGGCGGCCGGAGCGCCAATCTTGTACGTCCGGGTCTCGTGGCGCTTCGGGAAGGACTGGTCCCGCTGGGTGTCGAGGACCTTCCACTCCTTGCCGTCCTCGGATCCCTCAAGGGTCCAGTCCCGGGGGTCGCGCTCGGCGTGGTCATTGGCCGAGGTGAGCGCGTACGTCGTGACCTCGATGGGCGCGTCGAGGTCGAACTCGGCCCAGCTCGCGCGCGCGAAGGCCAGCCACTTGCTGCCCGGATCGCCGTCGATGAGGTTCTCCTTCACCTCACCCGCGCCGTCGTTCTCGGCGCCGGCCCGGACATCGGTCACCCGCTCGGTCACCTCGCCGGGGATGCCGGAGCTGAACGCGCCGTTGACGCCCGCGGCCTTCTTCTTGCCGTCGGGGCCGGTCTCCACGGTGTTCAGCCAGGTCGGCGCGGGGTCCTGCGCCTCGAAGGAGGAGCTGAACGCCCGGTCGGGGCGCGGGGATCGGTCCGGCGTGGCGACGGCTGTGTACTGGCCGCCGATGAGGAGGGCGAGGACGGCCGCTCCGATGGTGGTGGCGGCGAACGGGCGGCGTCCGTACCGGGGTCTGTGCCTCATCCGCAAGGTCCCTCCCTAGGAATGGACAACGTTGTCATGGACCGCGCAAAGGACCAGTAGGGCGGCAAGCGGCCGGGAGTGTCAAGGGGGCCTGCCCGGCCGCGGCGAACGGACGGCGGGTGCCGACTCGACGGCCCCCGCCGCCCGTTCGTCCCGCCGCCCGTTCGCCGCGCTCGCCGTTACGGCTTCGCGGCGACGGGCGGCGCGAAGAAGCTCACCATGTCCCGGTACTCCTGGTGGGGCGCGTCATCGGCGGCGAGCCAGTCGCCCGGGCCCACCCGCTCCTCCCACGCGAGATGCCGCTCGGTGATGGCGCCGATGAAGTCCTGGGCCAGCTGACCCGCCTCGAAGAGGTCCTGGTCCGGGCTCTGCGAACTCGCCCCGACGATCTGCCCGCGCACTTCGGCGGAGTGCCCGTAGCGGAAGCCGGCGCTGCCGCACAGATGGGGTTCGACCAGGACCGCCTCGCCGTAGTTGCGCCCCAGCCGCCGGTGGCCGGCGGCCTTGGCTGCCGCGTTGGGCAGGAATCTGTGCCCGTCCTCGCCGATGCTGATGACGCCGAGCACCGCCTGCTCGTTGGGCGTCCAGGGTCCCGCCGTGGGGTCCATGAGGACGAAGCCCATGGCCGTCCGGCCGTAGCTGCCGCGAGGCGCCGCTGATGCGGCGGTGGTGCGATTGCGCCAGATGCTCGCCGCGCGCCGGGTCCCGAGATCCAGCAGGAGTTGGTCGAGTTCTTCGGGGGTGAGCAGGTAGTCGTACGGATTTCGGCGGTGCTGGGAGCGTACCGTCAGCCCGTGCTCCGTAACGGTCTCGCGGACATTCACAGTCGGCTCCTTCGGCGTGAGTTCACCGGTGGTCGGCCACCGGCGGGGCGGTGGATCGTCGGAGATCATAAGGCCGGAATCCGGTGCCGCCGCCGGAAAGTGAAAAAGATCTTCGAGGGGTGGGCGAGAGCCCGTTCCGTAGAAAGATCCACGCGAAGAAGTCACGTGAATGGTGCCGGATTAGTTCCGGTTGCATGCGGGATTGGCGATAGTGGTTGAACCACTTGACACCAAGTCAGTTTCTGTTTCTGCTGGTCAAGTTGAGTTCGGAGGCGGGGTGGGGTCCGCCGATGGAAATCCTTGACCGGCGGGACCGCTTCCCCATAGATTGCCTGGCGCCGCGGAGATCGAAAGTCGAACGGGGGCGATCGAGTGGTGGGGGGATTCCGGGACCCGTAAGGGTTTCCCGATCTTGAATACCTGGAGTCGCCGACTCCGTATTCACATCCGACCAGGCTGGGCCGCTATGAGGCGGCCCAGTTTTCCGAGTCGCGCCCTTGAACTATCGGGGCCATCACGAAATCACCGTTGTCGTTCCGCCTGCCGACGCCCGGGCCTTCGCCCAGGTGGCGTCGGCATGCCGTGCGGCCACTCATGGGGAGAGGTTCTGCAATGACAGTGAGCGCTCATCTCGATCTGGCGGAGACGTTCCGGCGGGACGGTTTCGCCGCGACGGGGCCGCTGATCTCCACGGACGAAGTGGAGCTGTACCGGGACATCTACGACCGCTTCCTGAGCGGCGAGATCGAGAGCGGGGACAAGCGCTCCGACCTCGGCTCCCACGTTCCGCGCCGGGACGGCGTGCGGGAGAACATCACGCAGATCATGTGGCCCTCCGCGCTGTACGAGCCGCTCCTGGACATGCCGCTGCACGACCGGGCCCTGAAGGTCGCCCGCGAACTGATCGGTGACGACGCCGAGCTGGACTTCGACATGCTGATCCACAAGGCACCGCACACCGGCGTGCCGACGCCGTGGCACCAGGACGCGGCCTACTGGATCGACCTGCCCGACACCCGCGCCGTCTCCCTCTGGGTGGCCCTCGACGAGGCCACTCTGGACAGCGGCTGCATGTGGTACGTCCAGGGCTCGCACCAGAGACCCCTGCGCCCGCACCGCCCGACCAGCGACGGCAAGAACATAGAGACCGACTGCTCCGAGACCGAGCCCGGGGCGACCGCGGTGCCGGTTTCGCCGGGGGAGGGCGTCGCGCACAGCGGCCGCACGCTCCACTACTCCCGCGGCAACACCACGGACCGGGTCCGCCGCGCCTACATCCTCAACTACCGCCCCGCCTCGATGATCCGGTTCGAGCGTGAGCGGGGCGCGGACCACGGCCTCGAGGAGAACGTGCGCAAGGTGCGCAACGCGAACGCCGCGGACACCGGCAACTGAGCCACCCGCAACCCCCCTCCGACCACCCTGATCACGCCTGTGAGGTATTGCCATGGAGCCCACGAGACGCCCGGTGAAGTTGAGCGGCGCGGTGATGGCGCATCCCAAGCGCATGAAGGAAGCCCAGCTCATCGCTGACGCCGACACGAAGGGCCGGATCCGGGTGACGGTCGACCCCGATCCCGGGGGCCGGCCCACCGCGCTGCGCACCGCGCTGGTGTCCTGGGGGTGCGTGGCACCGGACGCCACCCACCACGTGGTCCTCCAGGACGACGTGCTCCTGGCCGACGGGTTCTACGAGCACGCCGAACGCGTCGCGGCCGAGGTCCCGCACGAGGCGGTCGCCTTTTACGCCGGGTGGGAGGCCCGCAACGGCGCCGTGGCGCGGCTGGCCGCGCTGACCGGCTCCCCGTGGGCGTACACGCTCCAGGAACACGTGCCGTGCCAGGCGCTGATGCTCCCCGCCGACGTGGCCCGTGGCTACGCGGCCTTCCAGGAGGAGCACGGCGCGGGCTGGCCCTACGACGTCGTGGTCCAGCAGTACCTGAACTCCCTGGGCATTCCCGTGCGGTTCACCACGCCCAGCACGGTGCAGCACGACGAGGTGCCCAGCATCGCCGGCAACAGCTACCACGGCTTCCGCCAGGCGACGCTGTTCACCGGGCGGGCGGAGGAGCCGGCGACGTACGACTGCCCCCGGTTCCCGGTCGTCCCCTTCTACCAGTACGGCGAAGCCCGGTGCGCCGTCCGCCGCGAGGCGGAATGGGAGTACCTGGAGACCGAGCGGTACCTGCGGCGCGCCGGACTGCTCGACAACGCCACGGCCGCCTTCGCCGCGGCCGCGCCGTCCGGTCTCCCCGAGCGGGTGAGCCGGGCCGTGTGGCTGACCGGGTTCGCCACCGGTGTCGTCACGTCCGACGCGCCGGAGCCGGAGCCTTCGGTGGCGGCCGCGGTGATGGAGACGCTGGGCCCCGGTGGCCTGTGCGAGGAGTACACGGCCGGGGAACTGCTCGCCATGGCCCCCGCGGTGCGGGACCTGGCACTGGCCGCGCTGGCGGCGGGGCGCCGGGCGGGGCACCTCGGCATCCGTCCGGTGAGCCCTGCCCCCGATGCCGCCCGCGTGGTCGTCACCGGAGGCGAGAGCCGTTTCGGCGGCCAACTGGCCCGGCTGCTCGCCGATCTGGGCCACCGCGCCGAGCATCTCGCGGGTGCGCCCGAGGCCCGGGACCTGGCCGGGGTCCCGTACGTCGTGCATCTGGGCGGCGCCGACGACGCGCTGCTCGACGAGGTGCTGACGGCCGCGGAGCAGGCGGGGGTGGAGCGCTTCGTGTACGCCGGTTCCGCCGCGGTCTACCGCGGCAGCGGCGCGCGGACGGTGGCGGAGGGGACGCCGGCGGAACCGCCGCGCGACCCGGTCGCGCTGGCGTGGTGGCGGCAGGAGGAGCGGTGCCGTCAATGGGGCGAGCGGAGCGGGACCGCCGTACAGGTACTGCGCCTCGCCGACCCCGTCGGTCCGCACGCCCCCGCCGGCAGCACCCCCGTCCAGTGGGTTCACCTGGCATGGACGCGCCGCCCGCTCTCCCTGAACAAGCAGGGGGCGCACCAGATCCTCGACTACCGGGACATGGCCGGCGCGATCGGCGCCGTGCTCGCCGCCCCGCCGGCCGCAGCGGTGCTCAACGTGGCCTCGGCGGCCTACGGCGAGGAGGAGCTGGCGGAGCTGCTCGCGGACGTCTCGCGCCGGACGCCCTGGGAGTGGAGCGACGGCCCCGGGGCCGAGCGGTGGACCATGTCGACGGAGCTGATCGAGAACGAGCTGGGCTGGCGCCCCTCGGCCTCGGTCCGCGAAGGCGCGCGGGCGCTGGCCCAGTGGTACGCCTGCGACATCCACGGCGACTACGACGTCCCGGCCTGAACACCCCCTCTCACCGACCTCTCAAGGAGTGCCACATGTCCGGTATAGCTGGCTGGGTCGACTTCTCCCGCGATGTGGCGCGGGAACGGGACGTCGTACGGGCCATGACGGCCACGCTGGCCCGGCGTGGCCCGGACGGCGAGGGCCACTGGCTGTCCGAGCACGCAGCGCTCGGACACCGGCGGCGGTCCGCCGACGCCGAAGGGGGCGAACTGCCCCTGGTCCACGATGACCGCTCCGGCAGGCAGGCGGTCCTGACCTGGAACGGCCGGCTCTACAACGCCCAGGGCCTGCGGGCCGGGCTCCGTTCGGCGGGCCACGACATCAGGACCGGCGACGACGCCGAGGTGGTCCTCCACGCGTACCGGGAATGGGGACCGGACTTCGTCACGCGCCTCGAAGGCGTCTACGCCTTCGCCCTCTGGGACGCGCACCGCCAGGAGCTGTTCCTGGTCCGTGACCGCATGGGCGTGAAACCGCTGTTCCATGCGGCCACGCCCACCGGCGTGCTCTTCGGCTCCGAGCCCAAGGCCGTCCTCGCCCATCCGGACTTCTCGGCGGTGCTGGACGCCGACGGGCTCCGCGACATCCTCTCGGTGGCCCGCGTGCCCGGCCACGCGATCTTCCGCGGGATGCGCGAGGTCCTCCCGGGCCACACGGTGCGGGTGAGCCGGTCGGGCACGCGCGAGGAGCGCTACTGGGGACTGCGGGTGGCGGACCACACGGAAAGCCTCGACCGGACCATCGGCACCGTGCGCGAGCTCCTGGAGACCATCGTCACCGAGCAGATGGTGGGCGAGGCGCCGCCGTGCGCCCTGCTGTCCGGGGGACTGGACTCCAGTACCCTCACCGCTCTGGAGGCGAAAGCGGCCCGCGCGCAGGGGCTCGGCCCCGTCCGCTCGCTGGCGGTCAACGACCACGACCCGGACCAAAAGGCCGGCAACGACGACCACCTCTACGCGCGGATGCTGGCCGAGCACGTCGGCACGGACCACGGCGAGATCTCCCTGAAGGACCTCGACCTGCTCGACCCGGCGCTGCGGGCCTCCGTCCTCGCCGCCTACGACGTGCCCCTCAACAAGGGCGACCAGTACGCCTCCCTGCACCTGCTGTTCCGCGCCGCGCGCGAACACGCCGCCGTCGCCTTCTCCGGGGAGTGCGGCGACGACGTGTTCGGCGGATACAACTGGAACCGCCTCCCCGAGTGGATCTCCACCAGTACCTTCCCCTGGGTGGCCGAGGGCCGGCCGCGCTACCAGGGCTACGAGTCGCTCTTCGACCCCGGCCTCCTCGGCAAGCTCGACCTGGCCACGTACGAGCGCGACTCCCACCACGCCGCGGTCGCGGAGATCGCGGCGGCCGACCACCTCGACGACGCGGACGAGGCGCGCTACCGGGAGGTCACCTACCTGGCGCACACCCGCCACTCCCGGGTCCTCTTCGACCGCCTCGACCGGCTCGGCATGGCCTCCGGGCTCGACATCAGGGTGCCCTTCGCCGACCACCGGCTCGTCGAGTACACCTTCAACATCCCCCGGGCCATGAAGGGTTTCGACGGCAGGGAGAAGAGTCTGCTGCGCGCGGCCATGAAGGACCTGCTCCCCGAGCCGGTGGCGATGCGCGTCAAGACTCCCTACCCCAACCTCCGGGACAACGCCTACGACCGCGTACTCCGCGACCGGCTCGTGGCCGTCGTACGCGACCCGGACAGCCCGATCGCGCCGCTGCTCTCCGACGGACTCAGGGCAGCGGTGGCGGGGAGCGGTGCGGCCGCGCTGGGGAGCGGGGTGAGCCGGGCGGCCCTGGAGACGGCGCTTCAGACGGAGAGCTGGCTGCGCACCTACGGGGTGCGCATGGACCTCTGAGAGGTCGCCGGCCGGTTTCTCAGGGACCTCCGAGAGGTCTCACGACGATTCATCAGCGGACTTCTCGAAGGATGCCCGAATGGTTTCGACCCTCGCCCCGCCGCCCCGCCTGTGGACCTGGAATTTCGGCGGCTACTTCACCGCCCGCATCGCGTCGATGCTGGGTGACGCGATGCTCCCGGTGGCCATGTCGGTCGCGCTGCTCTCGCTCGGATACGGGGTGAGCGCGGTCGGGTTCGCGCTGGGCGCCTGGATGGGAGCGTTCGCCCTCTTCGTCGTGTTCGGCGGGGTGTTCGCCGACCGGTTCCACCCCCGGCCGCAGATGATCGCCGCGGACGCGGCCCGGTTCCTGCTCATGGGCTCGCTCGCGGCGTACTTCTGGCTCGGGCACCCGCCGCTGTGGTTCATCATCGGGGTGGCCCTGCTCGGCGGAACCGCGACCGCGATGTTCCAGCCGGGCGTCACCAGCCTGGTGCCCCAGGTCGCCGCCGACCCGCAGCAGGCCAACGGCGTGCTGCGGGTGGCCCAGGGGATGTCCACGATGGCGGGGCCCGCGCTCTCCGGGCTGCTCGTCGCCACCACGTCGGCGGCCGTGGCGTTCGCGGCGACCGCCGCCACCTTCGCGGTCAGCGGGATCTGCCTGGTGGCGCTGCGGCTGCCCCGGTTCGAGGCGGACCGGTCGGCCTCCACGCTGGAGAACCTGCTCACCGGCTGGCACGAGTTCCGGTCCCGGTCCTGGCTGTGGGCGGTGATCCTGATCTGGTGGATGCTCGGGATGTTCGTCTGGGGCCCCATCACGCCGCTCGGCGCGGCCTCCATCACCGAGGCGCACGGCAAGGCGGCGTTCGGCTACGCCGAGGGCGCGTTCGGGGCCGGCTGCGTCCTCGGGGGAGTGCTGGCGATCCGGGTCCGCCCGTCCCGGCCGCTCTTCGGCGGCGGGCTCGCGATGTTCCTGTTCCCGCTGATGCCGCTGGCCGCGTCCCTGGTCCCGGCCCAGCCGCTGCTCATGCTCGGGTACGCGATCAGCGGCATCGGCTGGGCGTTCTGGGGCGTCCAGTGGGCCACCACGATCCAGACCCAGATCCCCGAGGACCGGCTCAACAGGGTGTCCGCCTACGAGATCGCGGGCTCGATCCTCGCCGTGCCGATCGGGCAGCTGATCGCGGGCCCCGCGAGCACGGCCTTCGGCGTCCACCGCATGCTGATGGTCGCCACGGTGATCGGCTTCTGCTGTGCCGTCGCCCTCATCGCCGTTTCCCCCATCCGCCGCCTCCTGCGGGTCCCGGAGCGGCCGCGGCCTGCGACGGCTTCTCCCTCCCTCGACTCGACCAGCACATGATTGGGGTTTGTCCATGCGGTACCGCATGACGGTGATCGGAAGCGGATATCTCGGCATCACCCACGCCGCCTGCATGGCGGAACTGGGCCACGAGGTCCTGGCGCTGGACATCGACGCGGACCGGATCCGCCGGCTCGGCGCCGGTCAGCTCCCCATCCACGAGGCGGGCCTCGAAGCGCTGCTCCGCCGCGGACTGGACTCCGGAAAGCTCCGCTTCACCACCTCCTACCAGGAGGCCGCCGAGTTCGGCGACGTACATTTCCTGTGCCTCGGCACGCCGCAGCAGCAGGGCGCATACGCGGCCGACGTCTCTCAACTCGACGCGGCGGTCGGCGCGTTGGCGCCCCATCTGGGTCGGGAGTGCCTGGTCGTCGGGAAGTCCACCGTGCCCGTCGGTACGGCGGAGCGGCTCGCCGGCGCGCTGCGGCGGCTCGCGCCGGCCGGTGACCGGGTCGACCTGGCGTGGAACCCTGAATTCCTGCGCGAGGGCTTCGCCGTCAAGGACACGCTCGGCCCGGACCGCATCGTCCTCGGCCTCCGTACCGCATCCGCCGAGAAGGTGCTGCGCGAGGTCTACGCGCCGCTGGGGGACGTGCCGTTCGTCGTCACCGACTTCGCCACCGCCGAACTCGTCAAGGTCGCCGCGAATTCCTTCCTGGCCACCAAGATCTCCTACATCAACGCCATGGCCGAGGTGTGCGAGGCGGCCGGCGCGGACGTGGTGCGGCTCGCCGAGGCGCTGTCCTACGACGACCGCATCGGCGGGCGCTTCCTCCGCCCGGGACTCGGCTTCGGCGGTGGCTGCCTGCCCAAGGACATCCGCGCCTTCATGGCCCGCGCCGACGAGCTGGGCGCAGGACCGGCGCTGTCGTTCCTGCGCGAGGTGGACGCGGTCAACCTGCGCCGCCGGGACCGCACGGTGGACCTCGCCCGCGACCTCGCGGGCGGGTCCTTCGCGGGCCGCAGGGTGACCGTCCTCGGCGCCGCCTTCAAGCCCGACTCCGACGACATCCGGGACTCGCCCGCCCTCCACGTCGCGGCGGAGATCCAGCGGCAGGGCGGGCGGGTGTCCGTGTACGACCCGGTCGCGCTGGACAACGCCCGCAAGGCGTGCCCCGAACTGAGTTACGCCACTTCGGCGACGGAGGCGGCGCGCGGGGCACACGTGCTGCTCCTGCTCACGGAGTGGCGGGAGTTCGTGCGCCTGGACCCCGCGGAGCTCGGTGCGGTGGTCGCGGTGCGCCACGTCCTCGACGGGCGCCACGCCCTCGACCCGGCGCGCTGGCGGCAGGCCGGCTGGCGGTACCGGGCCCCGGGCCGCCCTTGACCGTGCCCGCCTGCGCCGACGGTTCGCAGGGAAGCCGTCACCGGGAGGTCTCAACTCGGACAAGACCGGCCTGCAAACCTGCGTTCGATCTTGCCCAGTTCGTGGGGAGAGGACTATACCTGTCGGCGTCGGCATGGCCGTTCGCCGTGGAGTCCCTTCCCTTTCACCGGCCCCGGAACAGGCACAGCAGTACACGCAACACCGTACGACCCCAGCTTCACACCACCGCGGTGCCGGGGAGGGTCCGGTTCACCGCCTGAGTCCCGGAGAAGGCGAGGACTTGAGCATGGGATCCAGCAGCCTCAACCGTCGTGACGTCATGAAGAGGGCCGCGGCGGCCGGTCTTCTCACGGTGCCCGCCGTCGGCGCCCTCAGCTCCTGCGCCAGCGGCGGCAGCGAGGAGAACAAGGCCGAGAAGGGCAAGAAGTCCAAGGACAATCCGCTCGGCGTGAAGACGGACGCGGGCCTGGCGGTCTACATCTTCAACGGTGGCTACGGCGACCAGTACGCCCAGTTCGTCACGGACATGTACGCCGAGAAGTACCCCAAGGCCAAGCCGACGCAGAAGGCGACCGAGCGCATCGCGACCCAGCTGCAGCCGAAGATCATCCGGGGCAACCCGACCGCCGACGTGATCAACAACTCCGGCGCGGACAAGATGAACCTCGGCAAGCTCGTGAAGAACGGACAGGTGGCCGACCTCACCGAGCTGCTCGACGCGCCCTCGTGGGACGACCCGAATGTGAAGGTGCGCGACACGCTCGTAGCGGGCATGGAGGAGATGGGCGCCTTTGGCACCAAGGGCTGCTACCAGCTCAACATCGCCACGACCGTGTACGGCAACTGGTACTCCAAGCGGCTCCTGGAGGACGAGCTGGAGATGGAGTATCCGAAGACCTGGGACGAGATGCTCGCTGTCTGCCGCAAGGCCAAGAGCAGGGGGATCCATGGCTGGAGCTATCCGGGCGGCCACGCCCGGTACTTGCTCTTCAGCATGTACGCGATGTTCGCCCAGGTGGGCGGGCGGGAAGTCGTCGAGGCAATGGACTACTTGGAGCCGCGTGCCTGGAAGCACGACGCGGTGAAGTCCGTCCTGGAGGCGTTCGAGGAACTGGTCGCCAAGAAGTACGTGCTGAGCGGCTTCGACGGGCAGGACGCCCACACGGAGATGCAGACCGCCTGGACCAAGGGCAAGTGCGTCTTCATCCCCGACGGTTCCTGGGTGGAGAACGAGGCCAAGGACACCACTCCGAAGGGCTTCCGGATGGCGGTGGGCGCGACCCCGTCGCTGGACAAGAGCGACAAGATGCCGTTCGGCACGCTCTACGCCCCGCCCGGCGAGCCCTTCGTCGTTCCGGCCAAGGCCGTCAACGCGCAGGGCGGCATGGAGTGGCTGCGGATGATGTACAGCAAGAAGGCGGCCCAGAACTTCTTCAAGGAGGTCTCCTCGATCCCTGCCCTGAAGGGCGCGATCGACGGAATGGATCTGCCGCCCGGCGTCGACAGTGCGCAGCAGGCACTCACGGCCGCCGGCGACAACGTCGTGATCCCGTTCTTCAAGGAGTGGTACGAGGAGCTCTTCGCGAGCGACTTCAACGGCGCCATGGCCAAGTTCATGGTGGGTGACCTGTCGGTGCAGGGCGTGATGGACACCATGCAGAAGGCGTCCGACCGCGTTGCCAAGGACCCCGACATCACCAAGGTCAAGAAGGGCTGAGAGCGACCGGTACGGAGCACGGGTACAACAGAGGTGAATCGGGGCGGCGTGAGCGCACAGACACGGGTGGACAAGTCCTCGCCCGACAGGACGAGTTACGGCGAACCGCGGAAGGCTTCCGCACCGGGGCGGCTGCTCTTCCTCGCGGCGGTCCTCCTGCCGCCCCGGCTCACGCCGGAGAGCGTGCGCAACGACCGCAGATACCGCACGCTCGACAAGTACCGCTTCATCGCCGGCTTCCTGATCGTGCCGCTCGCCTTCTACGCGGTCTTCGTCGTCTCGCCCTTCATCCAGGCGATCTACTACTCGTTCACCGACTGGTCCGGCGGGCCGGTCGCGAACTTCATCGGCTTCGGCAACTTCGTCAAGATGTGGCACGACGAGCGGTTCTGGGACTCCGTGACGACCAGCCTCTCGCTGCTCGTCATCGCCCCGCTCCTCACGCTCGTCCTGGGCATGTTCTTCGCCTACATGCTCACGGCGGGCGGTCGGCACCGCCGGGGCCAAGCCGTGGCGGGCGTGACCGGTTCCGCGCTCTACAAGGTCGTCTACTTCTTCCCGCAGGTCCTCTCCGTCGCCATCATCGCCGTCGTCTGGGGACGGGTCTTCAGCACCAACAGCGGCCTGCTCAACGGTGCCCTCGAATCCGCCGGTGTGGAGGGCCCCGCCTGGCTGGGCGGGAACCACGGCCTCGCCCTCATCGCGGTGCTCACCGTGCTCTCCTGGAGCTTCGTCGGCTTCTACGTGGTGCTGTTCTCGGCGGCGATGGGCGCGATCCCCAAGGACATCTACGAAGCCGCGCTCCTGGACGGCGCGGGCCGGGGCCGGACCTTCTTCAGCGTCACACTCCCGCTGACCTGGGACACCGTGCGGACCGGCTGGATCTACATGGGCATCCAGGCGCTCGACTCGTTCGCGATCGTTCTCGTCATGGTGCCGGGGAACGCCCTGAAGGTGACCCCGGTGTTCCTCTACGAACGGTTCCGCGACGGCCAGTACGGCTACGCCACCTCCATCGGTGTCGTGCTCCTCGTCCTCAGCGTGGTGTTCTCGTTGATCATCATGAGGATCGGGAACCGCGACCGGATCGAATACTGAAGAGCGCGGGAGCCACATCGCCATGACCATCACCGCACCTGAGAAAACGGCCCCCGCCCGGGGGGTCCGCCGCCGCGGCCGCCGCGCCGAGAGCGCCACCCTCAACGTCTTCTCGCACGCCTTCCTGCTCCTGTGGGTGGTGATGGCGGCGGGCCCACTGGTCTGGGTCGCGGTGACGTCGTTCCGTACCTCGGGCGACATCCTCAGCGACCCGATGAGCTGGCCGTCGACGCTGCACTGGGAGAACTTCTCGCACGCGTGGGCCGAGGCCAACATCGGCACCTACGCGGTCAACTCGCTCGTCATTCTTGCCGGTTCGCTCACCGGCACCATGCTGCTCGGCTCGATGGCCGCCTATGTGATCGCCCGCTTCGCCTTCCCCGGCAACCGCGTCATCTTCCTGCTGTTCGCGGGCGGCATGATGTTCCCCGTCATCCTCGCGCTCGTGCCGCTGTACGCGGTGATGGAGAACTTCGGTCTCCTCGACACCCGGCCGGGCCTGATCATCGCGTACATCGCCTACTCCCTGCCCTTCACCGTCTTCTTCCTGACCTCCTTCTTCCGGACGCTCCCGACCGGCGTCCAGGAGGCGGCGATGGTCGACGGGGCCTCGCACACCCGCACCTTCTTCCAGATCATGCTGCCGATGGCCAAGCCGGGCCTGGTCAGCATCGGCATCTTCAACTTCCTCGGCCAGTGGAACCAATACCTGCTCCCGCTGCTGCTCAACAACGAGCAGGAGGGCAGGTACGTGCTGCCGCAGGGGCTCGCCTCGCTGGCGGTCTCGCAGGGCTACCGGGGCGACTGGGGGGCGCTCTACGCGGGCCTGACGATCGCGATGCTCCCGGTGCTCGTCGTGTACGTGGTCTTCCAGCGCCAGGTGCAGGCGGGGCTGACCGCGGGCGCCCTCAAGTGAGCTTTTACCACGTCGTTTCCGGGTCTTTTCCGGTGTGAATGCGAAGGGTTGAAACACATGAGGAATCGGATGATCGCCACGGGTGCGGCGATGTGCGCCATGTCCTTGGCGCTCGCCGCCTGCGGCGGTGGGGGAGACAGCGGCGACAGCAAGACCATCAAGCTTGTCGCCGCCGACTACGGGGACAAGGCGTCCAACGCCTCCAAGGTGTACTGGGCCGACGTCAAGAAGGATTTCGAGAAGGCCAACAAGGGCTACAAGGTCGATGTCCAGGTGATCAACTGGAACGAGATCGACAAGTCCGTGAAGAACATGATCCAGGCGGGCAACGAGCCGGATCTGCTGCAGACCGGCGGCTACGCCGACAAGGTCGCCGACGACCTGCTCTACAAGGCGGACGAGGTGCTCTCGCCCGAGACCCGGAAGAACCTCATTCCCACCTTCGCCAAGGCCGGCGAGGTCGACGGCACCCAGTACGGAATTCCGTGGGTCTCCTCCAGCCGCGTGATGTTCTACAACAAGGACGTCCTGAAGAAGGCCGGTGTGCAGACGCCGCCCAAGAACTGGAAGGAACTCGCCGCCGCGGCGAAGAAAATCAAGTCCGCCAAGGCCGCGGAGATCCCCTACGCCCTGCCTCTCGGTCCCGAGGAGGCCCAGGGCGAGACGATGATGTGGGAGCTCGGCAACGGCGGTGGCTACACGGACGCGAGCGGCAAATACACCCTCGACAGCGCGAAGAACGTCGAGACCTTCAACTGGCTCAGGACCAACCTGGTCAAGCCCGGCCTCACGTACTCCAACCCCGCCTCCACCGACCGCAAGACGGCCTTCGCCGACTTCGCGGCCGGCAAGGTCGGAATGCTCAACGGCCACCCGAGCCTGATCCAGATGGCCAAGGAGGGCAAGGTCGACTACGGAGTCGTGCCCATTCCCGGCAAGGACGGCCCGCTGAGCAGCACCCTCGGCGTGGCCGACTGGATGATGGCGTTCAAGGACGGCGGCGCCGAAAAGGAGGGCGTGAAGAAATTCCTGGACTTCACGTACTCCAAGAAGATGCTGCAGTTCGACGAGATGTACAACCTCATGCCGGTCACCCAGGACGCGCTCAAGGCAATGCGGAACAACGGCAAGCACAAGGACCTGGAGCCGTTCTTCGAGGTGCTGCCGAACGCCAAGTTCTACCCGCTGGGGGACACGTCCTGGGACGTCGTCTCGGCCGAGATGAAGAAGACCGGCGGCAAGGCCGTCGCGGGCAATCCGCAGCAGGTCCTCGGGGACCTCCAGAAGAAGGCCGAAGCGGCGGCGGCCGACGCCAAGTAGCGGACAGCGTCCCCTTTTTCGCAAGGAGCTTCTGTGTCACTGAAGGCCCCACCGTCCCCGGCCGACGCCGGCCGGGGACGGGACGGGCGGGTGTCCGGACCGGCGCGGCGCCGCGGCGGCCTCGCCAGGCTGGGCCCGCTGCCCTGGATAGCCCCCGTCGTCCTGCTGATTCTCGCCGTGGTCGTCTGGCCGGTCGTCGAGCTGATCCGCACCTCGTTCCTCAACATCTCCATCGCCGGGAAGGTGCGCGGCGGCGCGGGGACCGACAAGTTCGCGAAGCTCTTCGAGGAGAGCGACTTCGGGGCCGTGCTGTTCTGGACGGCGGTGTGGACCGTGGTCGTCGTGGCCGTCACCATGCTGGTCTCGCTGGCCCTCGCCCAGCTCTTCAACCAGAACTTCCCCGGCCGCCGCCTCACCCGCTGGGCGCTCATCGCCCCCTGGGCGGCATCCGTGCTGATGACCGCGATCGGCTTCAAATGGATGCTCAACCAGACGGCCGGTGTCCTCAACACCCTGATGCTGGACCTCGGCCTCATCGAGACGTCCAGGGACTGGCTGGGCCGGTCGGACACCGCCTGGCCGTGGATGATGGCCGTCGCGGTGTTCGTCTCCCTGCCCTTCACCACCTACACGCTCCTCGCCGGCCTGCAGACCATCCCGCAGGACGTCTACGAAGCGTCGCGGATCGACGGGGCGGGCACCTGGCAGACGTACCGGCGCATCACGCTGCCGCTGCTGCGGCCCGCCTTCCTCGTCGGCGTGGTCATCAACCTCATCAACGTCTTCAACTCCTTCCCCATCATCTGGGCCATGACGCAGGGCGGCCCGGGCTATGACACCTCCACGACCATGGTGTTCATGTACAAGCTGAAGGAGACCGACATCGGCGAGTCCGCGGCCATGTCGGTGGTCAACTTCGCGATGGTCGTGGTGCTCGTGCTGATCTTCCTGAAGGTCAGCCGGTGGAACGAGGAGGACTGATGGCCACCGCGACGGCGGGCCGCCCCACGGCCCGCGCGCCGAAGCGCACCTTCCGGCCGCGCACCCTTGTCATCACGGCCTGCGCCTGGGCGCTCGCCGCGGTCTTCCTCGCGCCGTACCTGGAGATGGTCGTCACCGCGCTGCGCCCCAAGAGCGAGCTGCGGGACCGCACCTATCTGCCGCAGCACTTCGAGTGGGCGAACTTCATCGACGTGTGGAAGGAGTCCGCGCTCGGCCAGAACCTGCAGGTGAGCATGGTCGTCGCGGGCGGCGCCACGCTGCTCGTGCTGCTGGTCTCGCTGCCCGCCGCCTACTACACGGCGCGGATGCGCTACCGGGGCCGCAAGCTCTTCCTGCTGCTCGTCCTGGTCACCCAGATGTTCCAGCCCACGGCGCTGCTCGTCGGCCTCTACCGGGAGTTCCACCAGCTGGACATGCTCAACTCGGTCTGGACGCTGATCCTCACCAACGCGGCCTTCAACCTCGCTTTCGCGGTATGGATCCTGACGGCGTACATCGGCTCGATCCCACCGGAGCTGGAGGAGGCCGCCATGGTGGACGGCACCAGCCGGTTCGGCGCCATGACGAAGGTGACGCTGCCGCTCGCGCTGCCCGGCGTCGTCACCACCGTCATCTTCACCTTCATCTCGGCGTGGAACGAGTTCGTGATGGGGCTCACGCTCACCACCGAGCCGGACAAGCAGCCGCTGACGGTGGGCATCAACAACTTCATCGGCGCCTACACCGTGGAGTGGAACTACCTCTTCGCCGCGTCCGTGGTGGCGATCGTGCCGGTCATCGTGCTGTTCGCCTTCATCGAACGGCACGTGGTCTCGGGACTGACGGCGGGCTCGGTGAAGTAACGGTCGGCCCCGGGGTGTGTCCACGCCCCGAGTCGGCCGTCGTGCGTGGATATCCGCCCTGCAGCGGTCGAGGACTTGACGGGAGCGGACCCGGGCGGCTCAGCTTAGATTCACATGTTGGAGACAAGCCGGGCCCCATTGCTGTGGTCCGGCCGGCGGGCGGTCGTCGTGCCGCCCGCGGCAGGCGGGAGTGGATGAGTCGATGGAGACTCCGGGGTCGCAGTCCTCGCTGCACCGGGCCAATCTTGAGCGGGTCGTGCGTGCCGTACGGATGGCGGGATCGCTCACCCAGGCGGAGATCGCCCGGACCACCGGGCTGTCGGCGGCCACGGTCTCCAACATCGTGCGGGAGCTGAAGGACGGCGGGACCGTCGAGGTCACGCCCACCTCCGCGGGCGGCCGCCGGGCCCGCTCCGTCTCGCTCTCCGGCGACGCGGGCGTCGTGGTCGGCGTCGACTTCGGCCACAGCCACCTGCGGGTCGCGGTCGGCAACCTCGCGCACCAGGTGCTCGCCGAGGAGTCCGAGCCGATCGACGTGGACGCCTCGGCCGCCGAGGGCTTCGACCGGGCCGAGCACCTGGTCAGCCGTTTGGTGGAGGCCACCGGCATCGACCGCTCCAAGGTCGTCGGGGTGGGCCTCGGCGTACCGGGCCCGATCGACGTGGTCTCCGGGACGCTCGGGTCGACCGCGATCCTGCCGGGCTGGTCCGGCACGAACCCCGGCGAGGAGCTGTCCGAGCGGCTCGGCGTGCCGGTGCACGTCGACAACGACGCCAACCTCGGCGCGCTCGGCGAGCTGGTGTGGGGCGCCGGGCGGGGCGCCGCCGACCTCGCGTACATCAAGGTGGCCACCGGCGTCGGCGCCGGGCTGGTGATCAGCGGGCAGATCTACCGCGGGCCGGGCGGCACGGCGGGCGAGATCGGGCACATCACGCTGGACGAGTCGGGCCCGGTGTGCCGCTGCGGCAACCGCGGCTGTCTGGAGACCTTCGCCTCGGCCCGGTACGTGCTGCCGCTGCTCCAGCCGAGTCACGGCCCGGACCTGACCATGCCGGGCGTCGTCCAGCTGGCGCGCGAGGGCGACCCGGGCTGCCGCCGGGTCATCGCGGACGTCGGCCGGCACATCGGCAGCGGCGTGGCGAACCTGTGCAATCTGCTGAACCCGAGCCGGGTGGTGCTCGGCGGGGACCTGGCGGAGGCCGGGGAGCTGGTGCTCGCGCCGATCCGGGAGTCGGTGTCGCGGTACGCCATTCCCAGCGCGGCGCGTCAGCTCGGCGTCGTACCGGGCACGCTGGGCGGCCGGGCCGAGGTGCTGGGCGCGCTGGCGCTGGTGCTCAGCGAGATGGGGGACTCCACGCTGCTGGACGGCGCGCTCGCCGCGGACGCTCCCGCGATCGTCTGACCCGCAGCTGTCCGACCCGCCATTGTCTGAAGCGAAAGAAGCGAAAGAGGCGCCTCACCGCTGCTGGGGCGCACTCTGAGTTCACGCAGCTAACGGATGGCACCGTTGTCATCTCGTTAAGGATTTACTCCTTGACGCCCTGCGAGCGGCCGAGTTGACTCCAAGCACCTCGGCCGCAAGGACGCGGCCATGTCAGGGAGGGCCATCCCCATGAACGCATTTGTGCGTCGCGTCGTCATAGCCACCACCGCGGTCTCCATGGCCGCGACCGTGACCGCCTGCGGCAAGGCCGGCAGCGGCGGCGACAGCGGTGGTGACAAGAAGACCATCGGCCTCTTGCTGCCGGAGAACAAGACCACGCGCTACGAGACCTTCGACCGCCCCCTGATGGAGGCGAAGATCAAGGAGCTCTGCGCGGACTGCGTGGTGAAGTACAACAACGCCGCGCAGGAGACCGAGACGCAGAAGAAGCAGTTCGACGCGCTGATCACGCAGGGCGTCAAGGTCATCATCCTGGACGCGGTCGACTACAAGGCCACCAAGTCCTGGGTGAACCAGGCCGCCAAGAAGGGCGTCAAGGTCGTCGCGTACGACCGCCTCGCCGAGGGCGACATTTCGGCATACGTGTCCTACGACAACGAGAAGATCGGCCGCCTCCAGGGCGAGGGCCTGGTCAAGGCCCTGGGCAGCGACGCCAAGAACGCCAACGTTGTCATGATCAACGGCTCGCCGACCGACCCGAACGCCCCCTTCTTCAAGAAGGGCGCGCACTCGGTCCTCGACAAGCAGGTCAAGAAGATCGCCTACGAGCAGGACATCCCGGACTGGTCGCCGGACGAGGCCAACAAGAAGATGAACTCGGCGATCGACGCGCTCGGCAAGGACGGCTTCCAGGGCGTCTACTCCGCCAACGACGGCATGGCCGGCGGCATCCTCACCGCGCTCAAGCAGCGCAACGTCGACGTCCCCGTCGGCGGCCAGGACGCCGAACTGGCCGGTCTGCAGCGCATCCTGAAGGGCGAGCAGTCCTTCACGATCTACAAGCAGATCAAGCCGCAGGCCGAGACCACCGCCGAGGTCGCGGTCAAGCTCCTCAAGGGCGAGAAGCTCGGCTCCCTCACCCCGGACAAGGTCGACAGCCTCAGCGGCGAGGTCAAGGGCATCCCCGCGAAGCTGTACGACGCGCAGATCGTGACCAAGGACGACATCAAGGACACGATCATCAAGGACAAGGTCTACAAGGCGAGCCAGCTCTGCACCGCGGACTACAAGAAGGCGTGCGAGGAAGCCGGCATCAAGTAACCCCTCGGGCGGCCCGCGCACGGACGGTGCGCGCCCGCCCCGGCCCGTCGCCCGCGCCCACGAGAGGCGCGGGCCGCCGGGCACCCTCGTACGCACATCCCCGCCCGACAGGCGGCGAAGGAGATGATTCACGTGTCCGCTGCGCCCGTGCTGGCGTTGCGCTCGGTCTCCAAGCGGTTCGGCGCCGTCCAGGCGCTCACGGACGTCACGCTGGAGATCGAAGCCGGTGAGGTGGTCGCCCTGGTCGGCGACAACGGCGCCGGCAAGTCGACCCTCGTCAAGACCATCGCCGGGGTCCACCCCATCGACGAAGGCACCATCGAGTGGGAGGGGCGCCCGGTCCGCATCAACCGGCCGCACGACGCCCAGGAACTCGGCGTCGCCACCGTCTACCAGGACCTCGCGCTCTGCGACAACCTCGACGTCGTCGCCAACCTCTTCCTCGGCAGCGAACTGCGCCGCGCCTCCGTGCTCGACGAGATCGCCATGGAGAAGCGCGCCAAGGAGCTGCTGGACACCCTGTCCATCCGCATCCCCAGCGTCCGCATCCCCGTCGCGGCGCTCTCCGGCGGCCAGCGCCAGGTCGTCGCCATCGCCCGCGCGCTGATCGGCGACCCCAAGGTCGTCATCCTCGACGAGCCCACCGCGGCGCTCGGCGTCGAGCAGACCGCGCAGGTCCTCGACCTCGTCGAGCGGCTCCGCGAGCGCGGCCACGGCGTGATCCTGATCAGCCACAACATGGCCGACGTACAGGCCGTCGCGGACCGCGTCGCGGTGCTCCGCCTCGGCCGCAACAACGGCGTCTTCCCCGTGGCGGACACCTCCCACGAAGAGATCATCTCCGCCATCACCGGCGCCTCGGACAACGCCGTCACCCGCCGCAAGGCCCGCACGGACCAGGTCAAGAAGGAGCAGGGCGCGTCATGAGCAGCGACCTCACCAAGAGCGCGGCGGGCGCCACGCCGGACAAGGGCGCCGCAGCGGACCAGGGCGCCGTCCCGGCCGCGGCCGTCGACCCCCGCCTGCTCGTCCGCGAGCAGGGCTTCAAGGGGTACTGGACCGACTTCACCCGGCGGATGCGCGGCGGCGAGCTCGGCTCGCTGCCCGTCGTCCTCGGCCTGATCGTCATCGCGGTCGTCTTCCAGCTGCAGACCAGCAGCTTCCTGTCCGCCGGCTCCCTCGCCAACATCGGCATCTACACCTCCGGCCTCGGCATCATGGCCGTCGGCATCGTCTTCGTCCTGCTGCTGGGCGAGATCGACCTCTCGGTCGGCTCGGTGGCCGGCGTCGGCGCCGCGGTCTGGGCCGTGCTCAGCGTGACGAACGGCCTGAACGACTGGCTGTCCGTACTGATCGCCATCGTCTGCGGCCTGCTCATCGGCGCGCTGCACGGCTTCTTCTTCGCCAAGATCGGCGTGCCCGCCTTCGTGGTCACCCTCGCCGGCTTCCTCGGCTGGAGCGGCCTGCAGATCTGGATGATGGGCAAGGAAGGCTCCATCAACACGCCGGACGAGAGCGTGGTCGCCTACCTCACGGGCTACTACTTCGAGGACAAGGCGGCGGCGTACGGGCTGGCGCTGATCGCCGTCCTGGCGTACGCGGGCTCGCTGCTGCTGGACACCAAGCGGCGCAAGGCCGCCGGGCTGCCCTCGCGGCCGCTGAGCGAGGTGGCGCTGCGCACCGCCGCGGTCGCGGTGATCGCCTTCGTCGTCGCGTACGTGCTCAACGAGCCGGCCGGCGCGCGCGGCCTGCCGCTCGCCCTCGTCGTCTTCCTGGCCGTCCTGGTGATCGCCGACTTCGTGGTCCGCCGCACCAGCTACGGCCGGCAGATCTTCGCGGTCGGCGGCAACGCGGAGGCCGCACGCCGGGCCGGTATCAATGTCGACAAGATCCGGATCACGGTCTTCGCGATCTCCGGGATGCTCGCGGCCTTCGGCGGGCTCTTCATCGCCAGCCTCTCCGGCGGCGCCACGAAGAACCTCGGCGCGGGCAACACGCTGATGAACGTGATCGCCGCCGCGGTCATCGGCGGCACCAGCCTCTTCGGCGGCCGCGGCAAGATCTGGTCGGCGCTGCTGGGCATGCTGGTCATCCAGTCCATCCAGCAGGGCCTGAACCTGCTGGGCATGGCCAGCGAGATCCAGTACATGATCACCGGCGCGGTCCTGCTGGCCGCCGTCGTGATCGACTCGGTATCCCGGCGGACCCAGAAAACGGCCGGACGGACCTGACGCGCCCGGTCAGCGCGATGGCCCCTGCCCGGTTCCCTCCGGACGGGGGCCATATGCGTGACATTCCTCGCACGGCCCGCGCGCAGCGGCAGCGCGCGGAACATTAGACTCGTCTGATCGGCAAGCTCGATCAGCTCGGACCGGTAGCGAAGGTCCGGAAAACAGCTCGACGCACAAGGAGGCACGGGTGGCTCTGCTGACCCGTATCAGGGGACCGCGCGATCTGGACCGGCTCGGCCCGGAGCAGCTCGAGCAGCTCGCGGCGGAGATCCGGACGTTCCTGGTCGACGCCGTCGCCAAGACCGGCGGACACCTCGGCCCGAACCTCGGCGTGGTCGAGCTGACCATCGCCCTGCACCGCGTCTTCCACTCGCCCCAGGACCGGGTCCTCTTCGACACCGGCCACCAGTCCTACGTCCACAAGCTGCTGACCGGCCGCCAGGACTTCTCCAAGCTGCGCGCCAAGGGCGGCCTGTCCGGCTACCCCTCGCGCGCCGAGTCGGAGCACGACGTCATCGAGAACAGCCACGCCTCCACGGTGCTCGGCTGGGCCGACGGCCTCGCCAAGGCCAACCAGGTACGCGGCAAGGACGACCACGTCGTCGCGGTGATCGGTGACGGCGCGCTCACCGGCGGCATGGCCTGGGAGGCGCTGAACAACATCGCGGTCGCCAAGGACCGCCCGCTGGTCATCGTCGTCAACGACAACGAGCGCTCGTACTCCCCGACCATCGGCGGCCTGGCCGACCACCTCGCCACCCTCCGCACCACCGACGGCTACGAGCGCTTCCTCGCCCGCGGCAAGGAGATCCTGGACCGCACCCCGGTCGTCGGGAAGCCGGTCTACGACGCGCTGCACGGCGCCAAGAAGGGCCTGAAGGACCTCGTCGCCCCGCAGGGCATGTTCGAGGACCTCGGCCTGAAGTACGTCGGCCCGATCGACGGCCACGACATGGAGGCGCTGGAGTCCGCGCTGCAGCGCGCCAAGCGCTTCGGCGGCCCGGTCATCGTCCACTGCCTGACCGAGAAGGGCCGCGGCTACAAGCCCGCCGAGCAGGACGAGGCGGACCGTTTCCACGGCATCGGCGTCATCCACCCCGACACCGGTCTGCCGGTGTCCTCCGGCGGCGCCGACTGGACCTCGGTGTTCGGCGAGGAGATGGTCAAACTCGGCCGCGAGCGCAAGGACATCGTCGCGATCACCGCGGCGATGCTGCAGCCGGTCGGCCTGAAGAAGTTCGCCGACGCGTTCCCCGACCGGATCTACGACGTGGGCATCGCCGAGCAGCACGGCGCGGTCTCCGCGGCGGGCCTCGCGACCGGCGGCCTGCACCCGGTCTTCGCGCTGTACGCGACGTTCCTCAACCGCGCCTTCGACCAGGTCCTGATGGACGTGGCGCTGCACAAGTGCGGCGTCACCTTCGTCCTGGACCGCTCCGGCGTCACCGGCACCGACGGCGCCTCGCACAACGGCATGTGGGACATGTCGCTGCTGCAGGTCGTCCCGGGCCTGCGGATCGCCGCGCCGCGCGACGCCGACCAGGTACGCGCCCAGCTGCGCGAGGCCGTCGAGGTCGACGACGCACCGACCGTGGTGCGCTACTCCAAGGGCGCGGTCGGCCCGGCCGTCGAGGCGGTCGGCCGCATCGGCGGCATGGACGTGCTGCGCGCGCCGGCCAAGGACGTCAAGAAGCCCGACGTGCTGCTGGTCTCCGTCGGCGCGCTCGCCCCGATGTGCCTGGAGATCGCCGACCTGCTGGACAAGCAGGGCATCTCCACGACCGTCGTCGACCCGCGCTGGGTCAAGCCGGTCGACGCGGCCCTGCCGGGCCTGGCCGACCGGCACCGCGTCGTGGTCACGGTCGAGGACAACATCCGCTCCGGCGGCGTCGGCTCCGCGGTCGCGCAGGCGCTGCGGGACGCGGGCGTGGACGTGCCGCTGCGCGACTTCGGCATCCCGGAGAAGTTCCTCGACCACGCGTCGCGCAAGGAGATCATGGCCGAGATCGGTCTCACCGCGCCGGACATCGCCCGCCAGGTCACCGGCCTGGTCGCGAAGATCGACGGCCGCTACGAGGACACCGAGGACGCGCCGGCCGCCGAGCCGGCCCAGGTCGCCCAGGACTGATCGGTCCGACGCCGGCAGGGGCCGGCCCGCACTCCTCCGGGTGCGGGCCGGCCCCTCCGCATATCGAGTGATCTGTGGCGCCTCCGGGCACGCCGTCAATGACCTTTCCCCACTATTGCCGAGACTCGGTCAGTTGAGGATTCAGAGACGGTCGCCCGGAGGTTCGCCCATGAGCAGTTCGTTGCCGGAGCAGGAGGGCCGCCGCCGCGGCCTCTTCCGTACCAAGACGGTCGAGGAGTCGATCCGCGACACCGAAGAGCCGGAGCACGCGCTCAAGAAGTCCCTGTCCGCGCTGGACCTCACGGTCTTCGGCGTCGGCGTGATCATCGGCACCGGCATCTTCGTCCTCACCGGCAAGATCGCCAAGGAGACGGCGGGCCCCGCGGTCGCCCTCTCCTTCATCGTCGCCGGTGTGGTCTGCGCGCTGGCCGCCCTCTGCTACGCCGAGTTCGCCTCCACCGTCCCGGTCGCCGGCTCCGCGTACACCTTCTCCTATGCCTCGCTGGGCGAATTCCCCGCCTGGATCATCGGCTGGGACCTGGTACTGGAGCTGGCGCTGGCCTGTGCGGTGGTGTCCGTGGGCTGGTCCGGTTACATCCGCTCGCTGCTGGACTCCGCGGGCGTACAGCTGCCGGCGGGCCTCTCCGGTACCCACGACGGGCAGTTCGGATTCGACCTGCTGGCCTGCATCCTCGTCCTCGTCATCACGGCCATTCTGGTCGCGGGCATGAAGCTGTCCTCGCGGGTCACCGCGGTGGTCGTGGGCGTGAAGGTCACCGTCGTACTGATCGTCATCGCGGTCGGCGCGTTCTTCATCAACGGCTCGAACTACGACCCGTTCGTGCCGGATTCCGTGCCCAGCGAGGGCGGCAGCGGCTGGCAGGCGCCGCTGGTCCAGGTGATGTTCGGCTTCACCCCGGCGGACTTCGGCGTGATGGGCGTCTTCGCGGCCGCCGCCGTGGTCTTCTTCGCCTTCATCGGCTTCGACATCGTCGCCACCGCCGCCGAAGAGGCCCGTAATCCGCAGCGCGACGTACCGCGCGGCATCCTCGGCTCGCTGATCATCTGCACGATCCTCTACGTCGCCGTGTCCATCGTCGTCACCGGCATGCAGAAGTACAGCAGGCTGTCCACGGACGCGCCGCTCGCCGACGCCTTCAAGGACATCGGACACCCCTTCTGGGCCGGGCTGATCAGCTTCGGCGCGGCCGTCGGCCTCACCTCCGTCAGCATGATCCTGCTGCTCGGCCAGAGCCGGGTCTTCTTCGCGATGAGCCGCGACGGGCTGCTGCCCCGGGTCTTCTCCACGGTCCACCCGCGCTTCGGTACGCCCTACCGGTCCACGATCGCGCTCGGCGTGGTGGTCGCGGTCGTGGCCGGCTTCACCTCCATCGACGTCCTCGCCGAACTCGTCAACATCGGCACCCTCTTCGCCTTCGTCGTGGTCGCCGTGGGCGTGATCATCCTGCGCCGCACCCGCCCCGACCTGCCGCGTACCTTCCGTACCCCGCTGGTACCGCTGGTGCCGATCCTGTCGGTCATGGCGTCCCTGTGGCTGATGATCAACCTGACGGCGGAGACCTGGCTGCGGTTCGCCATCTGGATGGCCGTCGGACTCGCCTTCTACTTCGTGTACGGGCGGTCGCACAGCCGGATGGGGCGGCGCGACTGACGGACGGTTGCACGGCCGGACGGGGCGGGCTCGGCAAGACACGCCTGCTGCACGCGACCGGCCATTACGCCCGCCGACTGACGGTCCCTCATCTGTCGTACGCCCGGCCGCCGCGGCTGGCGGCGCCTCATCTGCGGTACGTCCGGCCGCCGCCGGTGCCGGCCGGGCGTACGGAACGGGGGCCCGTCACCCGGGCGCCCAGCGCCTCCACCCGCGCCCGCAGCCCCCGGTCGGCCGTCACGACCACACACGGCCGCCCCTCGGGCCGCTCGGCCACCAGCTCCACGATCCGGTCGTCGCCGCTGCCGTCGGCCGACACCACCCGTACGCCGTCGACGCTCGCCACCCCGCGCGCCGCGCCTTCCACGACGAGCACCAGCTCCACCGGCGGCTCCGCAAGCCCGGGCAGCCCGCTCGCGCCGTACGCCACAAGCCCGTCACGCAGCCGCTCGGCCGCGCCCCGCCGGTCGTGCCACCAGCCGTCGGGCACGGAGCCGACGACGTTGGCGCCGTCGATGATGAGGGTGGTTGTTGCTGTCATGGGTTCATCGTGGCAGGTCGGCCGGTGTGCCGGGCGGTTATCCACAGGGGCGGCGGGGGGTCGGTGAGGAGCGGTACCTTGCGAGCAGTGTGGTGGAGGCGGGGGAGGGGGTCTTTGCCATGGGGGTGGGCTTCGGGGCTTCGGGGGAGTGGGGGCTTCGGGGGTGCCGGTACCCCCGCCCCGTTGGTGGTTGGGGAGAGGGAGGGGCCCCGCCAGGGCCACGAGGTCGCCGCTCACGAATCGACAACCTAGGGTTGACGCTCGGGCGACCGTCAACCTACCGTTGACGCATGGCAGATTCCGTGGACCCCGTACGCAGCACGCACCCGGTGCGCCTCGACGACCTGATCGACGCCATCAAGAAGGTGCACACCGACGCCCTCGACCAGCTCACCGACGCGGTACTGGCCGCCGACCACCTCGGCGACGTGGCCGACCATCTGATCGGGCACTTCGTGGACCAGGCGCGGCGCTCGGGCGCGTCCTGGACGGACATCGGCAAGAGCATGGGCGTCACCAAGCAGGCGGCCCAGAAGCGCTTCGTCCCGAAGGGCCCCGCAGCCTCGGACCTCGACCCGAACGAGGGCTTCGGCCGCTACACGCCGCGCGCCCGCAACGTCGTCGTCACCTCCCAGAACGAGGCCAAGGCGGCAGGCCACGCCGAGATCCGAACCGGGCACCTGGTGCTGGGCCTGCTGGCCGAGGCGGAAGGGCTCGCTATGAAGGCCGTCGCCGCGCAGGGCGTGACGCCCGAGGCACTACGCGAGGCGGCCACTGGCGCGCTGCCGCCGGCGACGGACGGCGACGTCCCCGCCCTCATCCCCTTCGACGCCGCCGCCAAGAAGGCCCTGGAACTGACCTTCCGCGAGGCCCTGCGCCTCGGCCACAACTACATCGGCACCGAGCACATCCTGCTCGCCCTCCTGGAACAGGAGGACGGCGAGGGCGTACTGACCGGCCTCGGCATCACCAAGCAGGCCACCGAGGGCTGGGTCACGGAGACCCTGGAGGCCCTCCTGGCGGCCCGTCAGGCCGAGTGACGACCCATCACCCCTGAGCAGGGCGGCTGTAGGCTGCGCCGATGCCGATACTCAGACGGTTACGGGGGCGCCGCTCGGCCCGGGTGCTGCTCGTCGACGGCGGCGGCCGGGTGCTCCTCTTCCGGTCGCTCCGGGAGGCGGGGCGGCCGGCGGCCGGGTACTGCTGGTTCACGCCCGGCGGGGGAGTGCGCCGCTGGGAGCGCACGGCGCGGGCCGCCGCGCGCGAACTGGCCGAGGAGACCGGCCTGTCGGTGCCGCACACGGCGCTGACCGGGCCGGTGGCCCGCACCTCTGGGTACGCGGACCTGGGATGGAAGCGGGGCTGGTTCTCGGACGTCTTCTACGTGTGCCGGGTGGCCCGGCACGACGTGGACACCACCGGCTTCGAGGACCACGAGCGGGCGTCCATCGTGGACCACCGATGGTGGACGGCGGCGGAGCTGGCGACGGCGGAGGAGGACGTCTTCCCGTACAGTCTCGCCGGCCTCCTCACGGACATCCTCGCCGACCGCCTGCCCGACGAGCCGGTACGGCTGCCCTGGCACCACTGAACGGCGCCCGGGACCGACACGGTCGCCGCCCTCAGCTCACTGATCCTGCACCGGAGGGCAGTAGCCCGTCTTCTCGCCGATGGTGTTGATCTCGGCGTTGGGGCGCGGGTCGCCCGCGTAGTTGATCTGGTCCGTGCAGCTGACGTCGGGCTTCTTGGGGGTGCCGGACGGGGTGTCGGCCTTCTGCGGGGCCGGGCAGTGGCCGGTCTCCGCGCCGATGGAGTTGATCTCGGCGTTGGAGCGAGGGTCGCCCGCGTAGTTCAGCTGGTCCGTGCAGCGCGCGTCGGACTTCGCGGCGGTGGCCGACGGCGTGGCCTTGGGGGCGCTCTGGGCGGCCTTGTCCGCGGCAGTGGGGGGCTGCGTGGCCTGTGCAGAGGGGGACGAGGCAGAGGGGGAGGACGAGGCGTCGGTACTGGCCTGCTGGCAGGCGGTGAGGCCGAGCGCGGCGACGGTGATCACCATGGCGGCGGCGGCCTTGCGGGCGTGGCGGAGGGTGGTGCGGTGCAACATGTTCGGCCCCGTTCTCGGTTCTCGACGTGGTGGTGTCCGGTGGTGCGTGAGAACAACAATGTCGACCGCTGCTGGTGATCCACCGCCGTACGGCTAACGTCTCGCTAACGCGCCACCGCACCACAGAGCTGCCCCCGCACACAGAACTGCCCCGGCACCACTGAGGGATGGTGCCGGGGCAGTTCGCCCGTGGGGGCGGGTGCGGCCGCGTTACGCGGGGACGCTCGCGATGCCCGGGGCCAGGAACTTCTTGCCGTTGACGCGCTCGGAGACGCCCGCGCGGTCCAGGTACGGCGTGATGCCGCCCAGGTGGAAGGGCCAGCCGGCGCCGGTGATCAGGCACAGGTCGATGTCCTGCGCCTCGGCGACGACACCCTCGTCCAGCATCAGGCCGATCTCCTGCGCGACGGCGTCCAGGACGCGGTCACGGGTCTGCTCCTCGGTGAGGACGGTGTCGCCCTGCTGGAGGAGCGCCGCGACCTCCGGGTCCAGCTCGGGCGCGCCCGAGTCGTACACGTAGAAGCCGCGCTTGCCGGCGTCCACGACGGCCTTGAGGTTCGGCGAGACCTTGAAGCGCTCCGGGAAGGCGCGGTTCAGGGTCTCGGACACGTGCAGGCCGATCGCCGGGCCGACCAGCTCCAGCAGGACCAGCGGCGACATCGGCAGGCCGAGCGGCTCGACCGCCTTCTCGGCGACGGCGACCGGGGTGCCCTCGTCGATGACGTTCTGGATCTCGCCCATGAAGCGGGTCAGGATGCGGTTCACGACGAACGCCGGGGCGTCCTTGCACAAGACCGCGGTCTTCTTCAGCGACTTGGCCACGCTGAACGCCGTGGCCAGGGACGCGTCGTCGGTCTGCTCGCCGCGCACGATCTCCAGCAGCGGCAGGATCGCGACCGGGTTGAAGAAGTGGAAGCCCACGACCCGCTCGGGGTGCTTCAGCTTCGACGCCATCTCCGAGACCGACAGCGAGGAGGTGTTGGTCGCGAGGATGGCGTGTGCCGGGGCGACCGCCTCGACCTCCGCGAACACCTGCTGCTTGACGCCCATCTCCTCGAACACGGCCTCGATGATGAAGTCCGCGTCCGCGAAGCCGTCCGCCTTGTCCAGGACGCCGGTGACCAGGCCCTTGAGGCGGTTCGCCTTGTCCTGGTTGACGCGGCCCTTGAGCAGCAGCTTGTCGATCTCGCCGTGGACGTACTCCACGCCCTTGTCGATCCGCGCCTGGTCGATGTCGGTCAGTACGACCGGCACCTCCAGCCGGCGCGCGAAGAGCAGCGCCAGCTGAGAGGCCATCAGGCCCGCACCGACGACGCCGACCTTGGTGACCGGGCGGGCCAGGTTCTTGTCCGGCGCACCGGCCGGGCGCTTGGCGCGCTTCTGCACCAGGTTGAACGAGTAGATGCCGCTGCGCAGTTCGCCGCCCATGATCAGGTCCGCGAGGGCCTGGTCCTCCGCGTCGAAGCCCTGGCGCAGGTCGCCGTTCTTGGCCTTGGCGATGATGTCCAGCGCGCGGTACGCGGCCGGGGCGGCGCCGTGCACCTTGCCGTCGGCGATGGCCTTGCCGCGCGCCACGGCCTGGTCCCAGGCGTCGCCGCGGTCCAGCTCGGCCCGTACGACCTCGGTGTCGCCCTTGAGGACGGAGGCGGTCCAGATCAGCGACTGCTCCAGGAAGTCCGCGCCCTCGAAGAGCGCGTCGGCGATCCCGAGGTCGTAGACCTGCTGGCCCTTGAGCTGCTTGTTCTGGTTGAGCGAGTTCTCGATGATCACCGAGACCGCGCGGTCGGCGCCGATGAGGTTCGGCAGCAGGACGCAGCCGCCCCAGCCCGGTACGAGGCCCAGGAAGACCTCGGGGAGGGAGAAGGCGGGCACGGCCTTGGAGACCGTACGGTACGAGCAGTGCAGGCCGACCTCGACGCCGCCGCCCATCGCCGCGCCGTTGTAGTACGCGAAGGTCGGTACGGCCAGCGCGGACAGCCGCTTGAAGACGTCGTGGCCGCCCTTGCCGATGGCCAGCGCGTCCTCGTGCTTCTTCAGCAGCTCGACGCCCTTGAGGTCGGCGCCGACGGCGAAGATGAACGGCTTGCCGGTGATGCCGACGCCGACGATGTCGCCGTCCGCGGCCTCCTTCTCGACCTGGTCGATGGCGACGTTGAGGTTCGCCAGCGACTGCGGTCCGAAGGTGGTCGGCTTGGTGTGGTCCAGGCCGTTGTCCAGCGTGATGAGCGCGAACTTGCCAGCGCCCTGCGGGAGGTCGAGGTGGCGTACGTGCGCCTGGGTCACGACCTCGTCGGGGAAGAGCTCGGCCGCGCCCTTCAGAAGCTCTGCGGTAGTAGTCACTTGTTCCCCTCGAAGTGCGGGTTCTCCCAGATCACGGTGCCACCCATGCCGAAGCCGACACACATGGTGGTGATGCCGTAGCGGACGTGCGGCTGCTCCTCGAACTGCCGCGCCAGCTGCGTCATCAGACGCACGCCGGAGGAGGCGAGGGGGTGGCCGAACGCGATGGCGCCGCCGTACTGGTTGACGCGCGGGTCGTCGTCGGCGATGCCGTAGTGGTCCAGCAGCGAGAGCACCTGGACGGCGAACGCCTCGTTGATCTCGAAGAGGCCGATGTCGTCGATCGACAGGCCGGCCTTGGCCAGCGCCTTCTCGGTCGCCGGGACCGGGCCGATGCCCATGACCTCCGGCTCCACGCCCGCGAACGCGTAGTCCACCAGGCGCATCTTGACGGGCAGGTCCAGCTCGCGCGCCACGTCCTCGGCGGCGATGAGGGAGGCGGTGGCGCCGTCGTTGAGGCCCGCCGCGTTACCGGCCGTCACGCGGCCGTGCGGGCGGAACGGGGTCTTGAGGCCCGCCAGGTTCTCCAGGGTGGTGCCGGGACGCATCGGCTCGTCGGCGGTGGCGAGGCCCCAACCGGTCTCGCCCGCTTCGGCGTTGGTGCGGCGCACGGAGATCGGTACCAGGTCGGCCTGGATCTTCCCGTCCGCGTACGCCTTGGCCGCCTTCTCCTGGCTGCGCACGGCGTACTCGTCGGCGCGCTGCTTGGTGATGTGCGGCAGGCGGTCGTGCAGGTTCTCCGCCGTCATGCCCATGAAGAGGGCGGACTGGTCGACCAGCTTCTCGCTGACGAACCGCGGGTTCGGGTCGACGCCCTCGCCCATGGGGTGGCGGCCCATGTGCTCGACGCCGCCGGCCACGGCGATGTCGTACGCGCCGAAGGAGACGCCGCCCGCGATGGACGTGACGGCGGTCATCGCACCCGCACACATCCGGTCGATCGAGAAGCCGGGTACGGACTGCGGCAGACCGGCCAGAATTCCGGCGGTCCGGCCCAGGGTCAGGCCCTGGTCGCCGATCTGGGTGGTCGCGGCGAGCGCGACCTCGTCGATACGGGCCGGATCCAGATCCGGGTTGCGGCGCAGCAGCTCCCGGATGCACTTGACGACCAGGTCGTCGGCGCGGGTCTCGTGGTAGATGCCCTTCGGGCCCGCCTTGCCGAACGGGGTGCGGACGCCGTCGACGAAGACGACGTCCCTAGCGGTACGAGGCACGTTGGCTCTCCTCCAGGTGCGGGATGGCACTGCTGCGGGGCGCGTTCATGGCGCGCTGCCCACCGTCATGCTACTTGCGGGTAACCAACCTGCCCAGCCCCCTCGGCCGGAGCGGCGAACGTCACATTCACTGCTGTTGCTCCGGAGACGTTCTGAGCTTCCCGCGATCCGGGTGGCTTCGGCCGGTCTTCGCTGCGTCGCGGACGTACAGGGACGTAACGCCCCTACTCTGCCCCCATGAATACGAAGCGAAGCGGAACGCTCGCGTACGGGAATCGCGCGGCGCGGCTGCGCGCGGCCGGTCTGCTCTGTGCCGTGGCCGTGGCGGGCGCGCTGGTCACCGGCTGCGGTGACGACAACGGCGGGGGCGGGGGCGGCGACGCGTCCCCGAAGGCGTCCGACGGCGGCAAGTCCGCCGCCGCCTCTCCGACCGCGAGCGGCAAGCTCACCGAGGACCAGACCGAGCGCAAGGCCCTCATCCCCAAGGCGAAGATCACTTACGACAAGGCGCTGTCGGCCGCCACGGGTGCCGTGTCCGGGTCCAAGCCGGTCTCGGCCGAGCTGAAGCGCGGGTCGGGCGGCAAGCCGGTGTGGGAGACCGAGGTCGCCACCACCGACGGCACCAAGAGCATGGTCACCGTCGACGCGGTCTCCGGGAAGGCGGCCAAGCCCCGGACCGACAGCGACGAGGACACCGACGACAAGAAGAAGCTCGCCGACTGGCTGACGAAGGCCAAGGTCACCGCCCAGCAGGCGGCCCAGGTGGCCACGGACAAGAAGAAGGGCACGGTCAGCTCGGTCGAGCTGGACGACAACGACCAGGGCAAGGAGATCTGGTCCGTCGATGTCGTCACCAAGAACGACTGGAACAAGACGACGTACGACATCGACGCGGCCAACAAGAAGGTGCTCCGCACCCACGTCGACATGGACTGAGCTCCTCTTTGCTGCCGCGCCGCAAAACGCCGGACGGGCCGGTAAAAACCAGCCCGTCCGGCGATTGAGGACAAGACGCCCGCAGGCGTCAGCCCGCAGACGAGGTACTGAGCGCCTCCACCAGCAGCGGCGTCACCAGCTCGACCTGCCAGGGCCGAGCACCGTACCCGGCCAGCGCCTCGGAAACCGCCGACGAAGTCGGCACCGGCGGCTCCCAGCACACCCTCCGCACCGTGTCCGGCGTGATCAGGTTCTCCTGCGGCAGGTTCAGCTCCTCGGCGAGCGCCGTCACCGCCGTACGGGCCGCGGACAGCCGGGCCGCGGCCGCCGGGTCCTTGTCGGCCCAGGCGCGCGGCGGCGGGGGACCGTTCAGCGGCTGGCCCGGCTGCGGCAGCTCGGACTCGGGCAGCGCCCGCGCCCGGTCGATCGCCGCCTGCCACTGCTCCAGCTGCCGGCGGCCCATGCGGTGGCCGAAGCCGGGCAGCGCGGCGAGCGCGTGCGCGTTCGGCGGGAGGTTCAGCGCGGCCTCCACGATCGCCGCGTCCCCCAGTACCTTGCCCGGCGAGACGTCGCGCTTCTGCGCGACCCGGTCGCGGGCCGTCCACAGCTCCCGTACGACCGCCATCTGCCGCCGTCGCCGCACCTTGTGCATGCCGGACGTGCGGCGCCAGGGGTCCTTGCGGGGCGGCGCCGGCGGGGCAGCGGCGATCGCCGCGAACTCCTGCCGGGCCCAGTCCAGCTTCCCCTGCCGGTCCAGCTCCTCCTCCAGCGCGTCCCGCAGGTCGACCAGCAGCTCCACGTCCAGCGCCGCGTACCGGAGCCAGGGCTCGGGCAGCGGGCGGGTGGACCAGTCCACCGCGGAGTGGCCCTTCTCCAGCGCGTAGCCGAGGACGTTCTCCACCATCGCGCCGAGGCCGACGCGGGCGAAGCCGGCCAGCCGTCCGGCCAGCTCGGTGTCGAAGAGCGAGGCGGGGAGCATCCCTATGTCACGCAGGCAGGGCAGGTCCTGGGTCGCCGCATGCAGCACCCACTCGGCGTCGGCGATGGCCGCGCCCAGCGCGCTCAGGTCGGGGCAGGCGACCGGGTCGATCAGGACGCTGCCGGCCCCTTCGCGGCGCAGCTGTACCAGGTAGGCGCGCTGGCCGTAGCGGTACCCGGAGGCCCGCTCGGCGTCCACGGCGACCGGGCCGCTGCCCGCGGCGAAGGCCGCGACGACCTGCGCGAGGTCCTCGTCGGTTGCGGTGACGGGCGGAATGCCCTCGCGGGGTTCGAGAAGCGGAACCGGCGCCGGCCGGGGGTCTTCCGTTGCGTCCCCGGGGGTTCGCAGTGTCGAGTCTTCTGCGGTCTTTTGGGCGTCGGTCACCAGTCAAGAGTATCGGTGTATGCACCACGTCCGCCGAGGGAACGTTCCCTCGACGGACGCTGTGCCGGTGTAAAGGCTCTTGTGCGGGTGTAAAGGCGCTACGGGTGAGGCGGGCGGGCGGCGGGGCGGCATCGACGGGCGGTCCCGGTGCTCAGGGATGATCCCGGTACTCAGTGGATGATGCCGGTACGCAGCGCGACGGCGACCATGCCGGCCCGGTCGCCCGTGCCGAGCTTGCGGGCGATGCGGGCGAGGTGGCTCTTGACCGTGAGGGCCGAGAGTCCCATCGAGACGCCGATGGCCTTGTTCGACTGGCCTTCGGCGACCAGTCTCAGTACTTCTACCTCGCGCCCCGAGAGCTCGCGGTAGCCGCCGGGGTGGCCGGGGGCGCCGGGCGGGCGGCGGTGCATACGGGCGGCGCCCGCGCCGATGGGCGCGGCGCCGGGGCGGCCCGGGATGCCGAGGTTGGTACGGGTGCCGGTGACGACGTAGCCCTTGACGCCGCCGGCGAGGGCGTTGCGTACCGCGCCGATGTCGTCGGCGGCGGAGAGCGCGAGGCCGTTGGGCCAGCCGGCCGCCCGGGTCTCGGACAGCAGGGTGAGGCCGGAGCCGTCGGGAAGGTGGACGTCGGCCACGCAGATGTCGCGCGGGTTGCCGACGCGGGGGCGGGCCTCCGCGATGGACGACGCTTCGATCACGTCGCGTACTCCGAGGGCCCACAGGTGGCGGGTGACGGTGGAGCGGACGCGCGGGTCGGCCACGACGACCATGGCCGTCGGCTTGTTCGGGCGGTAGGCGACCAGGCTCGAAGGTTGCTCGAGGAGAACAGACACCGGGCCTCCTGGGGAGTGGCGGGGACGGAAGCCGGCTTCAGGGGAGTGAGCCGGAGTGCTCCCGTGTTTGAAGGGTCACAGACCTCTTCGGCAGTAATCCGGCCGGACTTTAGAGTTTGATCACGATTTAGTTTGGGCAATTCGGGCAAATCGGATGGTTGATCGAGGTCGGGACGGCATGCCTACGCCGCGCGGGCCGCCCCCTCGGAGGGGCGGCCCGCGCGGCTTCGGAGGCCCTGTTCCAGTAAAGGAAAGGCGATCAGCGCAGCTGCGGTCCCCGGCGCTGCGGCAGCGGCACCACGCCGCCCCGCCCCGCCGGCTCCACCGGCGCCGGCGGCAGCCCCGCCACCTGGCACAGCAGATCGCACCAGGCCGTCAGATGCGCCCCGATGTCCCGCACCCCCTGCGGCCCCTCCGCCGGCGTCCAGGAAGCCCGCAGTTCGAGCTGGGTGTCCGGCGCCCGGTCGGCGATGCCGCCGAAGTAGTACGAGCCCGCGCGCGTGACCGTGCCGCTCGGCTCGCCGTACGGAACGCCGCGCGCCTCCAGCGCCCCGGTCAGCCAGGACCAGCACACGTCCGGCAGCAGCGGATCGGTGGCCAGCTCCGGCTCCAGCTCCGCGCGGGCCAGCGTCACCACCCGGAAGGTGCCGTGCCAGGCGTCGTGTCCGGCCGGGTCGTGCAGCAGTACCAGCCGGCCGTCGGCCAGGTCCGTATCGCCGTCCGCGTCCCGTTCGACCACCGTTGCCTCCAGCGCGTGCGCGAACGGCGCGAGCCGTTTGGGCGCGGGCATCGGCGCGATCTCGATCTCGGATCGCAACCGGGCCGCATGGAGGGCCTCGACCGCCTGACGGAAGGCGATCGGGGTCTCGTCCGCGCTGTCCGCGAGGTGTTCCTGAGCCGCTGCCATGCTGGGAAGGTTAGGCGCAATGCCGTGTTCATATGCGGAGGACACCCGCCGGGCGGGTCGCCCGTTCGGAGGTGTGTCCCTCCCCGTGCGAAGATTCGGGGCGTGAGTGCCAACGACGTTCCCCGCGCTCTTGACGCCGACCGAGCAGGGGAGACCCCCATGACGGGCCAGCAGCCGACCGCTTCCTTCGCGCCGGAGAGCGCGCGGGACTCCGCGTTCCTCAAGGCGTGCCGCCGGGAGCCGGTGCCGCACACGCCGGTGTGGTTCATGCGCCAGGCCGGGCGCTCACTGCCGGAGTACCGCAAGGTCCGCGAGGGCATCGCGATGCTCGACTCCTGCATGCGGCCCGAGCTGGTCACCGAGATCACGCTGCAGCCCGTACGCCGGCACAACGTGGACGCGGCGATCTACTTCAGCGACATCGTCGTCCCCCTGAAGGCCATCGGCATCGACCTGGACATCAAGCCCGGCGTCGGCCCGGTCGTCGAGCAGCCGATCCGCAGCCGCGCCGACCTGGAGCGGCTGCGCAACCTCACGCCCGAGGACGTCTCGTACGTCACCGAGGCCGTGCGGATGCTCGTCGGCGAGCTCGGCTCCACCCCGCTCATCGGTTTCGCGGGCGCCCCCTTCACCCTCGCCAGCTACCTCGTCGAGGGCGGCCCGTCCCGCAACCACGAGCACACCAAGGCGCTCATGTACGGCGACCCGCAGCTGTGGGCCGACCTGCTGGACCGCCTCGCCGACATCACCGCGGCCTTCCTGAAGGTGCAGATCGAGGCCGGCGCCAGCGCCGTGCAGCTCTTCGACTCCTGGGTCGGCGCGCTCGCCCCGGCCGACTACCGCCGCTCGGTCATGCCGGCCTCCGCGAAGGTCTTCGACGCGGTCAAGGGCTACGGCGTGCCGCGCATCCACTTCGGCGTCGGCACGGGCGAGCTGCTCGGCCTGATGGGCGAGGCGGGCGCGGACGTCGTCGGCGCCGACTGGCGGGTGCCGCTGGACGAGGCCGCACGCCGCGTCGGCCCCGGCAAGGCGATCCAGGGCAACATCGACCCGGCCGTGCTCTTCGCCCCGCGCGAGGCGGTGGAGACCAAGGCCCGCGAGGTACTGGACGCCGCCGCCGGCCTGGAGGGGCACATCTTCAACCTCGGCCACGGCGTGCTCCCGAACACCGAGCCGGAGGCGCTGACCCGCCTGGTCGAGTACGTCCACGAGCAGACGGCGCGCTGAGGCGCGACGGGGCGTCCGCCGCACGGCGGGCGCCCCGGCCCCTCTACTGCGGCGCGGCGTCCGCCCGTACCGCCTGCACCGCCTTGCGCGCCGCCACCAGCACCGGGTCCCACACCGGTGAGAACGGCGGCGCGTATCCCAGGTCCAGCGCCGTCATCTGTTCGACCGTCATCTTGGCCGTCAGCGCCACCGCCGCGATGTCCACCCGCTTCGCCGCGCCCTCGCGCCCGACGATCTGCATGCCCAGCAGGCGCCCCGAGAGCCGCTCGGCGAGCATCTTGACCGTCATCGGCGCGGCGTTCGGGAAGTACCCCACCCGGCTCGTCGACTCGATCGTGACGGCCACGTACTGCAGCCCCACGGCCCGCGCGTCCTTCTCGCGCAGCCCGGTCCGCGCGATCTCCAGGTCGCACACCTTGCTGACCGCCGTGCCCACCACGCCGGGGAAGGTCGCGTAACCGCCGCCCACACCCGAGCCGATGACCTGGCCGTGCTTGTTGGCGTGCGTGCCGAGTGCGATGTGCCGGTCCCGCCCGGAGACCAGGTCCAGCACCTCCACGCAGTCGCCGCCCGCCCAGATGTCCTCGTACCCGCGCACCCGCATCGCGAGGTCGGTCAGAATCCCGCCGGACGCGCCCAGCGGCAGCCCGGCCGCCTCGGCGAGCGTCGTCTCGGGCCGTACGCCCAGCCCGAGCACCACCACGTCCGCCGGGTACTCCTTCTCCGGCGTCACCACCCCGCACGCCCGGCCGTCGTCCCCGGTGCGGATCTCCGTGACCTCCGCGCCATTGACCATCTCGATGCCGAGCCCCGTCATCGCGTCGTGCACCAGACAGCCCATGTCCGGGTCCAGCGTGGACATCGGCTCCGCGCCGCGGTTGACGACCGTGACCTCGTACCCGCGCTGGATCAGCGCCTCGGCCATCTCCACGCCGATGTACCCGGCGCCCACCACGACCGCGCGCCGCCCCTCAGTACGGGACAGCGTGTCCAGCAGCGCCTGCCCGTCGTCGAGGGTCTGCACACCGTGCACGCCCGGCGCGTCGATACCCGGCAGCGGCGGCCGCACCGGCCTCGCGCCGGTCGCGAGCACGAGCTTGTCGTACTCCGTCCACTCCTCGGCGCCGGTTTCGAGGTCGCGTGACCGCACCCGCCGCTTCTCGACATCCACCTCCGTGACCTCCGTCCGCATCCGCAGGTCGATGTCCCGCTCCCGGTGCTGCGCGGCGGTCCGGGCGATCAGCGCGTCCCGCTCGTCCACGACCCCGCCCACCCAGTACGGAATGCCGCAGGCCGAGTACGACGTGAAGTGCCCGCGCTCGAACGCGACGATCTCCAGCTCCTCGGGCTTGCGCAGCCTGCGGGCCTGCGACGCGGCGGACATCCCCGTCGCGTCCCCGCCGACGACCACCAGCCGCTCCGGTCGCTCAGCCATGGCCGGCTCCCTCCTCGCTCCGCGGACGCACCCGCGCCCGGCACCGGAAAGGCTACGACCCGCGGCCTTCGCCACCCGGTGCCCGCGCCGCTGTCACGCCTGTGTCACAGCACTGTGTCCGGTGTTGGCAGAGATGTCCCTGGGTTGCAAAGATGTCTCAGCAAACAGTCGTTCAGCCCGGCAGGGGGAGCCTGATGAAGTTCGACATGGGAGCGCAGACGCTGTCGACGCTGCAGTCGAAGTCGCGTGGGTCGAGTGAGGATCTGGGGACGCTGATCCGGCAGCTGGTGGACGCCGCGGCGCCGCTGGAGGGCAAGTTCAACGGGTCGGGCAAGGCCGCCTTCGATCAGTTCAAGGCCCGCTCGGACGAGATCGCGTCTGCCCTGCAGAGTTCCCTGTCGGGGATTCTGGGCGGTCAGGCCGGGATGGATTCGGCGTTCAGCTCCGGTGATCAGGAGCACGGTGACAATGCGCGGCAGCAGATGTCGGCGGCGAATTTCGATGCGGCGCGTTTCGGCGCGCGCTGAACCTTCTGTGTGACGTGACGGGGAGTGTGTGATGGCTGGTGGGCAGGATCGTCGTTCGTACGACACGGCGGCGTCGGGTGATGCGCAGGGCAATATCCAGACGGTGATTGCGCGGCTGGAGCAGGTGATCACGGCGCGCGATGGTCAGGTGAAGGCGGCGATGGCGGATTTCACCGCCGATGGCGTGGCGGATGAGTACCACGGCAAGGAGCTGCGCTGGAACCGTGCCTCGCAGGAGGTCAAGAACATCATCCAGCTGCTGAAGACGACGCTGGAGAAGAACGACGGCACGGCGCAGCACACGCTGTCCCGGGCCAAGGCTGCGGTCGACAACATCGGCTGACCCGCCCGGACAGGGTCCGGTGCGGGCGGTAACGGGGGAGCGTGGGGTAGGGCATGACGGGCTGGGATCTGGATCCGCAGGGCATCCAGGGTGTGCTGAAGACGACCGGTGAGGTGGCCGGGAAGATCGAGACGCATACCAAGGCGTACGGGGACCATCTGCAGTCCGCGGCCACCAGCGCGGGCACGATCACCGCCGAGGGCGGCGGCCAGGGCGGGGAGAAGGCGGCCGGGGGGCTGGTGGCGCTGGCGCTGTCGCAGTTCTCCGAGCACACCATCAATGACCTGAAGTTCATCGCGATGCGGGCGGGCAAGTCGCTGAACGGTGCGGTGGATGCCACCACCGCGTACACCAATGGCGACCTGGAGATGGCGGCCGAGGCGCAGCGCAAGGCGCTGGGGGCGGTGGATGTGGATCCGAGCAGGCCGGGGGCGCAGCAGGCATGAAGATCGAGCTGAAGCCTGATCAGATCCCGCAGTACACCGGTGATCTGGCGCAGCTGGAGAAGGACCACGCCGCGCTGAAGACGGACGCCGGGCACATCCGTACCACCGGCTCGGACGTCCACTCCCACTTCCAGGGCCTGTCCGCGTACTACAAGGCCCCCGAGGCCGAGCAGCTCTTCGCCACCACCAAGCCGGTGCAGGACCGCGCGGACGGCTTCGCCGACGGCCTGGAAACCGTCGCCTCGGCCCTGTCCTCCTACGCCGACGAAATCCGCCCCCTCGTCCCCAAACTGGCGGAGCTGAAGACCAAGGCGCAGAACTTCATCCGCGACCACAAGGACGACGAGGACGGCGACTACGACGAGGACCTGATCGCCGAGCACAACCAGATCCGCGACGACATCACCGCCACCGTCGCCGCCTTCTGGGCGGCGGAGCGCACCTGCCACAACAAGATCACTGCGTTGTGGGGCGGGACGCAGATGGTGGCCGGGGACGGCTCGGACAAGAAGAACCAGTACGGCTTCTCGGCCGAGGACATGAAGAACGCCAAGCTCCCCTGGGGCGACCCGGTGGAGGAGCAGCACCACTGGTACGAGGTCGGCCACTGGGTGAAGTCCTTCGTGTGGGACGGCCTGATCGTCGACGGCATCTGGGGCACCATCAAGGGCCTGGGCACGCTGGTGGGTTTTGGCGGCTGGGACGCGATGGGCCAGGCCTGGAAGGGCCTGGCGCAGCTGGCCACCGGCCTGGCCATCTCCTCCATCCCCGGGGTCGGCGCGGCCTTCTGGACTCTGCCCGACGACAAGCTGCCGTCCTGGCTGCGGGATTCACGTACCGCGATGAAGGAGACCGGCAAGGCGCTGGTGGCCTGGGACGAGTGGGGCAAGAACCCCGCCCGGGCGGCCGGTGCGGTGACCTTCAACGTCGTCACCACCGTCTTCACCGGCGGTGCGGGCGGCGCGGCGGCCGGCGCGGGCAAGGCCGGAGCGGTCGCCAAGGCGCTGTCGGTGGCGGGTAAGGCGGGCAAGGTCATCGACCCGATGACCTACATCACCAAGGGCGCGGGCGCCGGCCTGTCCAAGATCGGCGACATCGCCAAGAGCATCAAGGGCATCGGGAAGATCGACGTTCCGGCGCTGCCGGCGGATGCGATCAGGCTGCCGGAGGGGTCGCTCAAGCTGCCCGACGGCACCGTCCGGCTGCCCGAGGGCGCGGCGGTTCCCGAAGGGGCGACCAGGCTGCCGGACGGCAACGTGCGGCTGCCCGACGACGTACCGGCCCTGCCGGAAAACGCCACCAGGCTGCCCACGAACCCCGGCGAGCCGGCCCGGTACTTCGACGGCGACGGCAACGTCCTCGACCAGCACGGGAACGTCCTGGACAGCATCGACAACGCCCCCAGGGAAGGCTCGCCGAACATCGAACGGCCCGCGGGCCAGGACCTGCCGCGAGTCGATGTCGACAGTCCGGCCAAGGTCCCGGCCATGGCCGGCGCCGCAGTACACGCCGCCGACAATGCGGGCCACGTCCGCCTGGGCGGCAGCTTCGACCTCGCCGACGCGGGCCGCCTCGGCGACGACGCGACCACCCCGTCGGGGCACGTGGGTGACGCCCCCGGAGGCACGGCCGACCACCTCCCGGGCGGCACCGCGCACGACCTCGGCCACGGCCCCTCGGCCCGCCACGAACCGCCCACGGGCGGCAGCCACCCGGGCGGCCACGGCGACGGTCCTGCGGGCGGGCACGACGGCCCGCCGTCCGGTGGCCACGACGGTCCCGGCACGGGCGGCCACGAAGGCCCCCCGGGCGCGCACGGTGAAGGTCCGGGCGGCCACGAGGGGCCCGGCGGTACCGGTGGTGAAGGCGGCGGCCCCGGAGGCGGCGGTCCGGGTGGGCCCGAGGGACCGCACGGCCCCGACGGGCCGGACGGGCCGGACGGCTGGGAGCGTCAGCCGGACGACTCCGGTCCGCTCGAACGCGGCAGCGAGACGGAGCAGCAGGTCCGGGACCAGGTACGGGGCACGGCGGTCAAGCACGGAGACGTGGACCGCATCCTGGACAACCTGGCCGACCATCCCGCGGGCCGCGAAATCGCCGACGCCATTGCTTCGGGACGGTTCCGGGATGCCCCGAATTTCTCCAATGTGGTGTCCGCGCTGACCGGAAAGGGCGAGATCTCCGGCTGCCTGGAACAGATCCGGCTGGCGAACCGGCTGCACGACAGCGGGCTCACCGACATCTCGTTCGAAATCAAGCAGGGCGGTCACGAGATCAAGCCCGGCGTGTTCACCGACCCCAAGACCGACCTCGACCTCATGGCACGGGACGCGGACGGGAACGTCCACGGCTGGCAGTTCAAGGACATGACCGGACCTGACTCGCCCGCCGATCCGGCCAAGGTCACCCGTAACATCTTCAAGAAGATCGGCCAGCTCACCGATTCGCATGCGGACGTGCAGACGTTCGTGGTCGAAACGAAGGCGTCGAGGGCCGAGATGGCCACCCAGATCGGGCGGTTCCAGAAGGGGTACGACTTCGATGGCGTGCAGTTCGTCGTCCGCTCGCCGGACGGTATTCTCTTCGTTCCGCGCGACGGGGGCACGTTCATGCCGGAGGGAACGCTGTGATCGCTAGCACGCCTGTGGCCCGCTGGGACTGGGGCCGCGACGACGAATCGGCGGACGCGCTCCTGCTGTGCCTCCGCGACCTCCTCACCGCCCGGTCCGTACTGGCCGAGCACCGGCTCGCGGACGGCGCGCCGACGGTACGCGTCTCCGTGAAGGAGGCGGGAAAGACCAACACGTACCTCTTCCAGGGCGAGCTGGCCGCGGCCGGCGCGGGCAGCCCGGCCGAGAGCGCCGAGGAGCTCGCCCGGCAGGTGCGGGCCGCCCTGCGCCCCGGCGCGCTCGGCGGGGTGTCGGCCGACACCGCCTGCGCCGGCACGGTGGCCGGACCGGACGGGGAGGTCCGTGAGGAGAGCCTGCTCCGGCTCGGCGCCCACGCGGCCGCGGACTTCGTGAGCGTGGACATGGTCACGTGCGCGGACGTCTGGATGCCGTACGACCTGAAGGGCCGTCCGCAGCCCGCCGTGTACGAGGCCAACGCGCCACGGCTGGCCGCGGTCCTGCGCGGTCTGGAGAAGGCGCTGGAGTCGGAGACCGAACCGGACGACCCGACCTACTTCGGCAAGCCGACCGAGACCGGCGTGGAAAACCGCCGCGAGCCGGACGGTACCCCGTCCGACGTGTGGTCCCGCTTCGAAATCCCCTCCCGGACCGAGGTCTTCCGGCAGCTGCCTTCATTCCGTCCGGGCTACCGGCGCACGACCGGCGGTGACGTGCAGTACGTCCCCGTCCGGGGCGAGCACGGCGTACTGGGCTACCTCTGGGCCTCCGACGCGGACAACGCCGCGAGCTTCGAGCCGCGGGCCGCGGCCGACGAGGAGGGCCGTCGGCAGGGCCTGGCACTGCTGGACCGACTGGCCGACGCATACGCCCGCGGACTGTCCCCGTCCCGCGCCCTCGCCGAACTGACCGGCGCGAGCACCACCCCGAGCGTCCGCCCCCTGCCCGCCCTGCGCGACCTGGCCCAGGAGGACTGAGCCGCGCCGGGCGGGCCCGGAGTTGACCCGCGCCCTCGCCCGGGTAGCGCGGATCAGAGCGCCAGCTTCAGGCGTGGCCCGTGGGAGCGGGAGACGCAGACGAGCATGGTGTCGCCTGACGCGCGTTCCGCTTCCGTGAGGAGGTGGTCGCGGTGGTCGGGGGTGCCGGACAGGACCTCGGTCTCGCAGGTGCCGCAGGTGCCGGCGCGGCAGGACGAGAGCACCTGTACGCCGGCGTCCTCCAGCGCCTCCAGGATCGAACGGCCGGGCGGTACGCGTACGGTGCGCCCCGAGTCGGCCAGTTCCACTTCGAAGGGCGTGTCCGTGCCGTCGGCGGCGGGAGCGGGGCGGAAGCGTTCCACGTGCAGGGCGTCGTCGGGCAGCCCCGCCGCCCGGCACTGTTCTTCGATGGCGGTGAGCAGTGCCTCGGGCCCGCAGGCGTACACGAGCGTGCCCGGGGGCGCGTCCCCGAGGAAGCCCGCCAGGTCCAGCAGCCCGTACTCGTCCTCCGGGCGCAGCGTGACGCGCTCCCCGTATGCGGCGAGCCGGTCGGCGTACGCCATGGAGGCGCGCGTGCGGCCCCCGTAGAGCAGCCGCCAGTCGGCCTCGAAGGCCTGCGCCGCGGCGATCATCGGGAGCAGCGGGGTGATGCCGATGCCGCCGGCGAGGAAGAGGCAGCGGGCGGGGGGAGCGGACGGGGGCTCGAAGGGGAAGTGGTTGCGGGGCGCGGTGGCGGTGATCTTGTCGCCTGCGGCGAGGCGGTCGTGCACGTATACCGAGCCGCCCGTGCCAGCGGTCTCGCGCAGTACCGCGACCCGCCACTCGCCCCGTACGGCCAGGTCCCCGCACAGGGAGTACGAGCGAGCCAGGCCCGGCGCGAGGTGCAGGTCCAGGTGGGCGCCGGGCGACCAGGCGGGCAGCGGGCCGCCGTCCGGGCGGCGCAGCGACAGCTCACACACGCCATCGGCGACGGCCCGCTTGCGCGCGACGACGAGATCGAGGAGGGCGAGGGAGGGGGCACTCATCGGGCCGACCCCGCGATCATCCGCTCCAGTACGCGCCGCGCCGCCAGCCCGCCCGCGTCGATGCCGATGCTCAACTCCTGTACCCGGCGGCCCTCTTCCTCGGCCGTGACCTTCTCCAGGATGTCCAGCGCCGTCACGTCCTGAAGGACGACGGTGCGGTTGAAGTCGTGGAGGAAGTCGCTGACCTTCTCGTCCTCGCGGGCGAAGTCCCGTGCTACCAGCCAGAAGTCGTACGTCGTCGTCTCCGTGGACGGGGTGATGGCGTACGCGATCTCGGTGTGGAAGGCGTCCGGGTCGCTGCCGTCCGCGCCCGGTACCGAGCCGACCGGCGCGATCCGGCTGTGCAGCAGGTACAGGCAGGGCGCGTGGTACTCGATGTCCTGCCAGCGGCTGACGCGGCCCTTCAGGCCTGTGGAGTCGGCGTAGAAGGGCGGGCACTCGGCGTCGTCCATGTGCCGGCTGACCCGGACGATGCCGCGCTCCTCGTCGGCCTCGGTGGTGATCGGGGTGGCGGCGACCTCCGGGGTGCCGATGTAACCGCCGTGCAGGAACGTCTCGTGGGAGAGGTCCAGGAGGTTGTCGATGAGCAGGCCGTAGCGGGCGTTGAGCGGTTCCATGCCGCGTACGACGGTCCGCTTCGGGTCGGCGAGCCAGGGGGCGCGCGGCACGGCGGACGCGTCGGCGCGCGCCGGGTCGCCGATCCACACCCATATGAAGCCGTCCAGTTCGGCGACGGGGTACGAGGCGACGCGCGCGGTGCGCGGCACACGGGTCTGCCCCGGTACGGAGACACAGGAGCCGGCCCGGTCGTAGGTGAAGCCGTGGTAGCCGCAGACCAGCCGGCCGTCCTCCAGCGTGCCTTCGGAGAGCGGGTAGCGGCGGTGCACGCAGCGGTCGGCGAGCGCGACGGCCTCGCCCTCGGGCGTGCGGTAGAGCGCGAGCGGCTCGCCGCAGACGGTACGGGCGAGGATCTCCCCGCCGCCGGCCTCGCCGCCGACTTCGCTTCCGTACGCGGCGACGTACCACTGGTCGCGGGCGAATGCGGTGGGAACGGGCATGAGTGGCCTCCTCGGCGACGCACAGGGACCCGGGCGGCCCCACGGCGCATCAGACTGTGCGGTCGCGCCTCAGGAGCGGACAAGGGGCCCTTCCAGCAGCTGGAAACATGCGTGCACGGGGGTTGCGCGTCGCACCTTCGATGCGCAAGGGCCCCGATGCGCAAGGGCCACTCAAAGAACGGGCAGACTCCGCGAGATGCCCTGCGCCGCGACCCGTACCGCGGGTGCGAGCAGGGCCGCGCGGCCCTCGCTCACCGGGACGACGACCGACAGCGCGGCCACGGCACGCCCGTCCGGCCCGCGGACCGGCGCCGCCACGGACACCGCGTCCATCGTGATCTGCCGCTCGCTGACCGCCACCCCGGAGGTACGCACGTCCGCGAGGACCGATCGCAGCAGTGCCGGGTCGCCGATGGTGCGCTCGGTGAAGCGGCGCAGCGGCGCGGCACACACCTGCGCGACCACGGAGGGCGGCGCGTACGCCAGGAGCGCGAGGCCCACACCGGTGGCGTGCAGCGGCCAGCGCGCCCCCACCCTCGTACGCACCCCGACCGCCGAGCGCCCCGAGATCAGCTCGATGTACACCGTCTCCAGGCCGTCCCGTACGGCGAGTTGGATGTTCTCGTGCGTTGCTTCGTAGAGGTCCTCCATGAAGGGCAGCGCGGCCTGCCGCAGCCCCACGCCGCGCCGTGCGAGCACCGCGATCTCCCACAGCCGCAGCCCGATCTCGTACCGGCCGTCCGCGCGGCGTTCCAGCGCGCCCCACTCCGTCAGCTTGCCCGCGAACCGGTGCGCGGTGGCCAGCGGCAGGCCGGCCCGGCGGGCCAGCGCGGTCAGGGTCAGGCTGCGGTGCGCGTGGTCGAAGGCGCCGAGGAGGGCGAGCACACGATCGGCTGCCGATCGCCCGCTCGCGGGCCCGGCCTGCGGATCGCGCGGGACCATGGCGCCACCCCGCCTCCGCTCGCCCGTCCCTATATGAAGCCGCGAGCATAGTGGAGCCCCCGGACCGGCTCCCAGGGCCGGGCGCCGGGCGGGCTCTGAGAGAGTGGGGGCATGAGCACAGCGCACACCGGTACGGGCCACGCGCCCGGCCACGTCGTCGTGATCGGCGGCGGCATTTCGGGTCTGGCAGCCGCGCACCGCGCGCTCGACGGCGGCGCGCGGGTGACCGTACTGGAGGCGTCCGGGCGCCTCGGCGGCAAGCTGCGGGCCGGCGCGGTCGCGGGCGTACCGGTCGACCTGGGCGCCGAATCGATGCTCGCCCGGCGTCCGGAGGCGGTCGAGCTCGCGCGGGCAGTCGGGCTCGGCGACCGGCTGCAGCCGCCGTCCACCGCGACCGCCGCTCTCTGGACGCGCGGCGCGCTGCGCCCGATGCCCAAGGGGCACGTCATGGGCGTGCCCGGCGGCCCGGCGCCGCTCGCCGCCTCCGGAGTGCTCTCCGAAGAGGGCCTCGCGCGCATCGAGGAGGACGCCGAGCTGCCGCGCACCGAGGTCGGCGAGGACGTCGCGGTCGGTGAGTACGTCGCCGAGCGGCTGGGCCGGGAGGTCGTCGACCGGCTCGTCGAGCCGCTGCTGGGCGGGGTGTACGCGGGCGACGCGTACCGCATCTCCATGCGGGCCGCCGTTCCGCAGCTCTTCGAGGCGGCGCGGAATCACCGCTCTCTTACGGAGGGCGTGCGGGCCATTCAGGCGCGCACCGCCGCCACCGTGCACCAGACGGGTCCCGCCGCGTCCGGACCGGTCTTCATGGGCATCGACGGCGGCATCGGCACGCTGCCGGGCGCGGTCGCCGACGCGGTACGGGCCAAGGGCGGCGAGATCCACCTGAACACGGCCGTGCACCAGGTGCGGCGGTCCGGCGACGGCTGGGAGGTCCACGTCGAGGACCGGATCGAACGGGCCGACGCCGTCGTTCTCGCCTGCCCCGCGCCCGCCGCGGCCCGCCTCCTCCGCCACGAGAGCCCCGCCGCCGCCACGGAGCTGGACGGCGTCGAGTACGCCTCCATGGCGCTGGTCACCATGGCCTTCCGGCGCGCCGACGTCGAGGGGCAGCTCACCGGCAGCGGCTTCCTCGTCCCGCCGGTCGACGGCCACAAGATCAAGGCGGCCACGTTCGCGAGCAACAAGTGGGGCTGGATCGACGCCGCCGACCCGGACCTCTTCGTGCTGCGTACCTCGATCGGGCGCCACGGGGACACCGCCGACCTGGCGCGCGAGGACGCCGAGCTGGTGGACCTCTCGCTGGCCGACCTGCGCGAAGCGGTGGGGCTGCCCGCCGCGCCCGTAGAGGCGCGCGTCACCCGATGGGACGGCGGCCTGCCGCAGTATCCGGTGGGCCACCTGGAGCGGGTGGCCCGCATCCACGAGGCCGTCGGCCGGCTCCCCGGCCTCCGGGTGTGCGGCGCGCTCTACGAGGGCGTCGGCATCCCGGCCTGCATCGCCAGCGCGACAAAGGCCGCCGACGCGGTACTGGCCACCCTGACGCCGGGCATTCCGGCCGACGAGTGAGAATGGACGACATGACTGACGCCACCCCTGGGCCCGCGCCCGAGAAGACCCCGAACGCCGGCAAGAAGGCGAAGGACCTCAACGAGGTCATCCGCTACACCCTCTGGTCGGTGTTCAAGCTGCGTGCCGCCCTCCCGGAGGACCGCAGCGGTTACGCCGAAGAGGTCGACGAGCTGTTCGAGCAGCTCGCCGCCAAGGACGTGGTGGTCCGCGGCACGTACGACGTGTCCGGCATCCGCGCCGACGCCGACATCATGATCTGGTGGCACTCGGAGAGCTCGGACGCGCTCCAGGAGGCGTACAACCTCTTCCGCCGCACCAAGCTCGGCCGCGCCCTGGAGCCGGTCTGGTCGAACATGGCGCTGCACCGCCCCGCCGAGTTCAACAAGTCGCACATCCCGGCCTTCCTGGCCGACGAGCAGGCGCGCGACTACGTGAGCGTCTACCCGTTCGTGCGCTCGTACGACTGGTACCTCCTCCCCGACGAGGACCGCCGCCGGATGCTCGCGGACCACGGCAAGATGGCCCGCGGCTTCCCGGACGTGCGCGCCAACACCGTGCCGTCCTTCTCGCTCGGCGACTACGAGTGGATCCTCGCCTTCGAGGCCGACGAGCTGTACCGCATCGTCGACCTCATGCGGCACCTGCGCGGCTCCGAGGCGCGGCTGCACGTCCGCGAAGAGGTGCCGTTCTACACCGGCCGCCGCAAGCCGGTCTCGGAGCTGGTGGCCGGGCTGGCCTGACCGGGCCCCGCCCGACCGGCCTGGTTCCGCGCCCGACTCACTTCTCGCCGGGCTCGGGCTCCTTGCGCGGCTTGCAGAACGCATCCCGCGCCGGGACCCGCCCGGTGAGCAGGTAATCCTCGGTGTACTTGTTCACGCAGTCGTTCTCGCCGAAGGCGATCCCGTGGTTGCCGGCGTCGCGCTCGGTGACCAGCGTCGACCCGGCCAGCCTGCGGTGCAGCTCCTGCGCGCCCGCGTACGGCGTGGCGCCGTCCCGCTCCGCCGCGAGCAGCAGTACCGGGGGCAGCGCCCCGGGGGCCGTACGGACGTCCAGCGGGCGCTGCTGCACCGTGCGCGCCGGCCGGGGCCAGAACGCGCAGGGCAGGTTCATCCACGCGTTGTCCCAGGTCTCGAAGGGCGCGGCCTGCGCCACGATCGTGTTGTCGCGGTCCCACGTCGCCCAGTCCCGGGGCCACTCCGCGTCATTGCACTCCACGGCCGAGTAGACCGCGTCGCCGTTCTCCTTCGACACCGCGTCCGCCGGGTCCGGCGCCGCCTGCGCGATCAGCGGCTTCGGGTCGCCCTTGAGGTACTTGGACAGCGCGGCCGCCCGGATGGGCCAGTAGTGGTCGCTGTACCCGGCCGTCAGGAAGGCGGACTGCAGCTGGGCCGGGCCGACCTTGCCGCCCGCCGGCTTCCGCCGCAGCTGCGCGGCCGCCCGGTAGTAGGACTTGCCCACCGCCTCCGCCGTCGTCCCGAGGCGGTACGTCTTGTGGTGCTTGGCCACCCAGGTGCGCCAGTCGTGCCAGCGGCCCTCGAAGGCGATGTTCTGTTCGAGGTTGTTGCGGTACCAGATGTGGTCCGGGGCCGGGTTCACGACGCTGTCGAAGACGATGCGGCGCACGCGCTCCGGGTACAGCGTCGCGTACACCGCGCCCAGATAGGTGCCGTACGACGCGCCCATGAAGGTGAGCTTCTTCTCGCCCAGCGCGGCCCGCAGCATCTCCAGGTCACGCGCGTTGTTCAGCGTGTTGTAGTGCTGCAGCGCCGACCCGGCGCGGCGCGCGCAGCCCTCGGCGTACTCCCGCGCCTCCTTGAGCTTCTGCTGCTTGAAGCGCTCCGAGGGGTGCACCGGGCTGTCCGAGGGCGCCTTCGACGACTTCTCGGGGTCCTCGCAGGAGAGCGGTGCCGACCGCCCCACCCCGCGCGGCGCGTAGCCGACGAAGTCGTACGCCCTGGCCGTGCGGCGCCACTCGGGCAGCTCGCCGTACATGGGGAACGGCATCGCGGTGCCACCGGGGCCGCCGGGGTTGTAGAGCAGCGCGCCCTGCCGCTCGCGCGCGGGGCCGGTGGCGCGGCGCCGGCTGACCGTGAGGTCGATCTGCTTGCCTTCGGGGTGCGCGTAGTCCAGGGGCACGCGGACCTTGCCGCACTCCACGCCGGACGGCAGGTGCTCCACGGGGGCGCAGCGGCCCCATGAGATCTTCTTCGGGGCGGGCGCGGGGAGTCCGGTCTCCGCCTCCGCGCCGTCCGCCGGAGCGGCCGCCAGGGTGCCCAGGACCAGTGACCCGATGGCGCCGAACAACGCTACTGACTTCACAAGCCGTCCCTTCGTGGTCACCGTGCCGCCCCGAATGGCGTCACCGTGTGTGACAAAAGGGATACTTGAGCGGGGATTTGATGATGTAAAGCACCGGGCGCCGGTGTCGGAAGGGATGCCCCGGAAGAGACCGTACGGGGGCGCGGGGTGGCTGTCTCGCTGCCTCCGGGGTCAGCGCTCCGCGTCCTCCCCGTGGGACCGGCCCGCGCGGCCGGTGTCCTCCGGGGCGGGCGCCGAGGCGGCCGGCGGCAGCGAGAACGTCGCGGACGGGGTGGCGGGCTCGGGAGGTGCGGGCGGCGCCGACGGCGTCGCCGGTACGGGCGGCGGCGCGGCCGGCGGCGTCGGCGAACCCGACGCCTGGGTGTCCCGCGCGATGGCGTCGAAGTCCACGACACCGGTGCGTTCGAGCACGGTGATGTGATCGAGCACGGTCGCGTTGGCGTCGTCCGCCAGCTCGCGGACCAGCGAGTTGCGGGTGGTCGCGCGGACCTGCGCGACGACCGTGAAGACCTTGCCGTGCGCCAGCCGCAGGATGTTGGCGAACTTCCGGTCGTACTCGGCGCCGCGCGCGGCCTCCAGTTCGGAGAGCCAGCCCTGCTGCTGCTCGTTGGGCTGGTTGGGCAGGTCGACGCCGAGCTGCGCGGCCACCTCCCGTACGCGCCGGTCGAGTTCGACGTGCCCGGTCACGAGGTGGTCGCCCGCGGTCCGTACGGCCTTGGTGGTGCCGCGCTCCTGCGCCTGCTGCCCGGCCGGCAGCTCCCACAGCCCGGCCAGCCGTACCTTGGTCACGAAGTCGCGGTCGAGCGCGGAGAGCGGGCCGGAGCGGGTGGCGACGGTGCCCGCGTCGGGGTCGGTGCCGGCTGCCGACAGCCCGGCGAAGGACAGGATGGGGAAGAGCAGTGCGGCTGCCGTCGCGACGAGTGCGGCGACGACGAGACCGGTTCCGGTGACGGTTCGCATGGTGCCTCCTGGTGCGGCACCGCACGCTAATCGGGCCCGCCCGGCCCGCGCCCCCCGTTCGCCGAAGACCGCTCAAGGGGAGGCGGGGGTTGGTACGTTGGCGGGTTTCCGGGGCCGCTCGTGCGGGCGTGAGCGCCTCTCAGCTGCCCGAGCCGCACCACGTCCCGCCGCTGTCCCCGGTGGCGCTCCAGTCGGCGCCAGGGCCCGTGGAGGACACCGCGGCGGCCGTCGCGGTGCCGGCCGCGGCCCGCTGCGCCTCCAGCAGGTGATCGCGCAGTACGCGGTCCACCAGCACCGCCACGCCGCCGACGGCCACGGTGAGCGCGGCGGACCGGTCCGCCGGGTCGGCGGCGGCCGCCTTGTTCGCCGCGCGGAACCGCTTCAGGGCCCGCTTGCCGGCCTTCGTGATGCGGCGGCGCACCGCGCTCCGGCACAGCGTGCCGACGAAGATCCCCGCGAACACCGCGGGCGTCACCTTCAGTACGAACGGCATGTTCTGCGGGTACTGCGGGGCGCCGTCGTCCAGCCCGCCCGTCACCGACTGGAAGATGCCGAGGAAGAAGACGCACATGCACGCACCGATCTGCAGCCGGGCCAGCTGCCGCCAGCGCCGGCCCGTCTCCGGGCGGCGCAGCAGGCCGCGGTCGGCCAGCCGGTCGCCGATCTGCTGGACGGCCGCGCTGTGCATGACCGTGGGGCGCAGCCGCGTCAGCGAGCCGCCGGGCGTGCGCGCGAGCGCTTCCAGTACCGCGGACTCGACCGGGTCGTGCGAGACGGCGGGGCGGCGCGCGGTGACCGTCCCGGGGCCGCCGATCGCCAGTCGGCCGTCGCCGTGCATCCCGGCGATCGCCGCGTCGGCGACCCGGCCGGGACCGCCGGCGAGGAAAGCGTTCTCCCAGAGGTCGTGCGAGTCCACGTCGACGAGCAGGGGGGTCCGGGGGGACGGCGTGGCGCGGCGGGTGTGGACCGTACCGGCGATGAGCACCACTGAGGAAGCGGCGACGGCCCAGTACACCAACTGCGCGAAGGACAAAGTGATTACCTCCCACTCCGGGATCTGCTCCGGGGTCTGTCGCCATACTCCACCCGCGAGGCACCCGTCGGCACGCTCGGGGGTGCGCTCCGGCCGTGCACCGTGCCGTCCGGGGCCGGGCCACCGTCCGCTGTGCCGTCCGTCGTGCCGCCCGGGGCCGCACCGCCGTCTGCCGGGTGGTCCCTATTGGGCAGCAGGCGGCCGGTCACCGTGCGGGCCAGCCGGGCCAGCCGTGCCGCGGGGCGGTCCGACGGCGGGGTGGGGCCCGCACGCTCGCGCCACCACTGTGTCAGCTCCCGGCGCGCGGCGGGGTGCGCCGGCAGCCCGAGGGCGAGCAGATGGCCGGCGAAGTCCAGCGCGTCACGGCGGTAGCCGCCACGCATCGGCCGGGCCTGCGCGTAGTCCAGGAAGGCGCTGCGGTAGTCCGCTCCGAGTATGCCGGGCAGCTCCGGCGCGACCGAGGCGATCACATCGGCGCGCTTGGCCGCCAGCGCGCGCCGCTGCACGGCCAGCCGCTCCCCGTCGAACCCCGCGGGGTCCGGCTCGCCCGCCACGAGCGCCGCGAGCAGCTCTTCCTGCGCGGCGGCCAGACGGGCGCGGGCGGCTTCGACGTCCCCCGGACGGCGGCCGGGCACCGGTGCAGGTGGGGAGGCGGGCTTCGGCGGCGTCCCCTCGACGACGGCTCGGATGGCGTCCAGTTCGGCGGCCAGCTCCTCCGTAGCGGGGAAGTTCTCGTCGCGTTCGAGGAGGACGCCGGGCGGCCCGACGCGGGCGCACAGCTCGGCCAGTACGTCCAGGACCGGCTGCGTCACGGGGTGGGCATGGCTGTCGTGCCACACCCCGTCCCGTTCGAAACCGCCCGCGACATGGACGTACGCGATCGCCTCCACGGGCAGCGCGGCCAGCGCGGCCGCCGGGTCCTCGCCCCGGTTGACGTGGTTGGTGTGCAGATTCGCCACGTCGATCAGCAGCCGTACGCCGGTCCGCTCGACGAGCTCGGCGAGGAACTGCCCCTCGGTCAGCTCCTCGCCCGGCCAGTTGACCAGCGCCGCGATGTTCTCCAGCGCCAGCGGTACCGGGAGCGCGTCCTGTGCGATGCGTACGTTCTCGCACAGCACGTCCAGCGCGTCGTACGTCCGCGGTACGGGCAGCAGGTGCCCCGCCTCCATACGCGGCCCGCCGGTGAGCTCGCCACCGGCCCGTACGAAGGCGATGTGCTCCGTGACGAGGGGCGCGGCGAGCGCTTCGGCGCGCTCGGCCAGCGCGGCCAGCCGCCCGGCGTCCGGCCGCTCGGCGCCGCCCAGCCCGAGGGAGACGCCGTGCGGCACGACCGTCGTGCCGCGGGCGCGCAGCGCTTCGAGGGCGGGCGGGAGATGGCCGGGACAGATGTTCTCCGCGACGACCTCGACCCAGTCGATACCGGGCAGCCGGGCGATACCGTCGGCGATCTCCGGCCGCCAGCCGATGCCGGTACCCAGGCGCGTGTGGCGCGCCCGCCGCTCCCGATCGCCCGTATGCCTTGGCTGCTCCATGGCTCCCCGTTCCCCCTGCACTCCCGACTCCGCGTATTCCGTACTCATCACCTCTCTGGGGAGGACGAACCATCCATCGGCCGGGTTCAGAGCCGGATCTGAGCTTTTTCCCGGTCTTTGCGCAGCGTACGGGGGCGGTGCGTGGTGTACGGGGGCTGCTGCGTGACATACGGGGTCGTTGTGCGGCGTAAGGGGTCGTTGCGCGGCCCACGCTCGCCGACTCTCCCGTTCACCTTCACCGTCGGGTGAACTCCGGCTGGGTCACCGTGTCGACCCGGGTCGGGCGGCCGAGCAGGGCCACCTCCCGGAACTGCCACAGCAGCGCACCGGTAGGCGCGTGGATCACCATCCCCGGGCGCAACGGCATCTGCAGCAGCGGCCCGCCGTCCGGAGCCGTGACCCACCGCGGCAGGTCCGGCTCGCGCAGCCGCCGCAGCGGTACATGGTGCACCGACTGGACCTCCCCGGGGGCCGGCCGCGGCAGCGCCGGTTCGCGCGGGACGACGACCAGCGGCGTGATCACGAACCCGGAGTCGGTACGGAAGTCGTCCAGATACCCGGCGATCTCCTCGGGGCCGGCGTCGACCGAGGTCTCCTCGGCCAGCTCCCGCAGCGCGGCGGCCGCCGCCGACTCGCCCTCGTCCAGGCGGCCGCCGGGGAGCGCCCACTGCCCGGCGTTGCGGCCGCGCGGCGCCCGCTTGATCACCAGTACGTGCGGCTCGTCGCGGTACGGGAGCACCGTGAGGCACACGGCGGCGCGGCGCACGCCCTCGGGTACGGCGATCTCGCGCCTCTCGAAGGCCGCGAGGTTGGCACGCAGGGCGGCTTCGAGCCGGGACGGATCCGCGAGGTCCGCTTCCTTCAACGTCGACATCGGCATCATCACGATGTACCACGACCGGACGCGCGTTCCCACCCTTTTGTGGACGTTCACCGGCTCGTTCTGCGTACCTTCACTCGCTCTTGCCCGTGCCGCGGGCTCCTGGTCCCATGGGGGAAGGGCGGGGCAGTCGCCGCGGCGGTTGCCCGCCGAAGCGAGGCCCGTGAGGGTGCGCGAGGGGTGATGTCCGTGGGACCGACGCCGGACGACCCCGAACGGCCCTTCCTGCCGCCGGACGAGGACTCCGATCGGCTCTTCCTGCCGCCGGACAACGATCCCGATCGGCTCTTCCCGCCGCCGGACAACGACCCCGATCGGCTTTTTCTGCCGCCGGACGACGACCTCGCGCCGAACCGCCCCGGGGAGGTGCTCCGTACCCACCTCGCCGCGCACCCCCTCGACGGCCCCGCGCTCTTCGCCGCCCGGCTGCTGGCCCGGCGGCCCGTACAGGACGAGTGGCGGCACCGGCTCGCCGCGGAGTGCGCGGTGGGCGCGGAGCTGGAACGGCTGGGCCGCGGCGGCTGGCACGTACTGCACTCCCTGCCGCTGCCACCCGGCAGCGAGATCAGCCACCTGCTCATCGGGCCGGGCGGGGTCTTCTGCCTCGCCACGGAGTACGTGCGTGCCGCGCTCGTACGGGCCGACACCACCGATGTGCGCCCGGGGCGCGGTCGGCGCCCGCAGCCGTACGTGCGCCGGGCCCGCCAGCGCGCCGACCGCGCGACCTACGCCCTGACCCGCGCCTGCGGCTTCCCGGTCCCCGTCCACCCCGTACTCGTCCTCATCGGCCCGCGCCACATCGAACGGCTGCCGAACCGATCCGGGGCGGAGGGACCCGGGGCGGACCGATCCGGGGCGGAGCCGCTTGCCGACGCGGACGCGAAGGGCGACGACGCGGACGTACGGCTCGTGCTCGGAGCGCAGGCGGTCACCGCACTCGGCGCCCTGGGCGGCGTACTGACCCCCGCAACCGCCGACCGCATCCACACGGTCGCCCGCAACCGCCGCACGTGGCAGGGCATTTGAGTCCGGGCGGGCTCCCCCCAAGTCATCTCATCGCCGGAATTATGGCCTCCGCCATAGGAGCCTGGCCCACGCCCTGGTGAGGTGACCGAATGCGAAGACCCGCTGCCCTCTTACCGGCGCTCACCGCGACCGCCCTGCTCCTCACGGCCTGCGGAACGGAGCGCGCGACCCCCGGGAACACCGACGCCCCCGTGTCAGTACCGTCGTCCCGCGCACAGACTGACGACCCGGGCATGGACGACGTACGAATCACCTCACTCACCCTCCCGTCGACCACGGACTCAACGGACTCAACGGTCTCAAGGGACTCAACGGACTCAGAGGCCGTCGCCGCCTACGAAGTCACCAACGAGGGCACCGAGACGCTGACCTACTCGATCGTCATCACCTTCACGAGCAGCGACGGCGGGGCGATGTCGAATCGGACCGCGACCGTGCGCGATGTCCGCCCCGGGAAGACCGTGCGCGGTACGGTCCGGGCCGAAGAACTGCCGCCCGGCGCGCCGCGGGTGACGCGGGCCAAGGTCCTCAGAGTGAGCAAGGTGCCCGCGCGGGAGGCGCCGGCCGAGCCGGGCACCTGCCCCACCTCAGGAATCCGCGTCAGCGCCGACCAGGGCGACGCGGCCATGGGGCTGCGTGTCGTGGGCCTGCACCTCGACAACTGCGGTACCCGCGACTACACCGTCGAGGGCTACCCGCTGCTGGAACTCCTGGACGGCGACCTCGAACCCGTCCATGGCATCAAGATCCTCCACGGCAGTGGCGACATCACCACCGGCGTCGGGCCCGACGAGCAGCCCCGCCCGGTCACGCTCGAACCCGGCGAGTCGGCGACCGCCGGCTTGGTGTGGCGCAACACCACCGGGTCCGGTACGTCAGTGAACGTGCCCCATGTGCGGATCCGGGCGAAGCCCGGCGCCGACCCGGTCACCGTCACCCCGCACCTCGACCTGGGCACCACAGGAAAGCTCGGCGTCAAACCGTGGACCAAGACGGAGCCCTAGCAGGCGCCACTCATGCGCCCCGGCGGCATCGCTACAGTGCCGGCTATGATGGAGCAACGGGGCGATATACCCGACGAGTTCGACATCAATTTCGACATCAAGTGGGCGGAGCAGGGGCCGAAGGAGCCGTCGGCGCGTGCCCGGATGCTCGCCGCACGGTGGAGGGACAACCCGCCCGAACCGCAGCCGTTCCGCGCGGACCCGACCCCGGCTGCGCGGACCGTACGGTTCACCGACTCCGGATACCGCCGCTCCTGGACATCCGTCGCCATCGTCGCCGCGGGCATCGCCCTGCTCCTCGCCACGGTGACCCTGCTGACGGCGTGACGGCGTGACGGCGTGACGGCGTGACGGCGCGGCAGCAACGTAGCGGGGCCGTCAGCTCACCACGGCCGAGCCCCGCGGCCGGCCCCGTTCACCTCCCGGACGGCCGTCCTATCCGGGGGAGAGGACAGAAGCGCTCACCCCCCTCGGCGACGACCGTGCAGGAGCCGGGGGCGATTTCCGTGAAGCCCGCGTCGCGGACGACGGGGAGGCCGCTGCGGGTCAGCTCCGCCCACCGGTCCGGCTCCGCCGTGCGTACCGACAGCGGGAAGCCGGCCGCCTGCCAGGCCGCGCGCTCGGGGCCGGACAGCTCCCACCACGCGAGCTGCGCGCCGTGGCCCGCCTGGGCCATCGCCTTGCCCGCCGACATGTCCAGCTCCGGGCTCAGCCACAGCACGGGCGCCGCCGGGTCGGGCGCGCCCGGCGGCTCCGGGTCGTCCAGCTCCGTGCCCGAAACCTGGAGCTTGACCAGCTCCTTGGGCCAGCCGTCCAGCGGCACCGGCGGGAAGACCCGCACCTCGGCGGAGTCGCCGGTGATCGTGATGCCCGGCAGCTCCGCCGCGCGCCGCCACTCCGCGCCCCGCGCCCGCCGCACGACCTTGCGGATGCGGGCGTCCTGCCAGTCCCGCACGGCGGCGGCCCACTCGCCGTCGTCCAGCGCGCGCTCGTCCGAGAGCAGTACGAGGACCGCCCGCGCGGCCGTCTCCAGCGCGTCCGTACGCGCCGGCGGCGCGGCCTTCTCCAGCCGGACGACCAGCGGCAGTACGAACTGCGGTGCCGCGTCGCGGTCGGTCTCCGCACGGCGCGGAGTGTCGGACGGCGTCTCGCTGTGCGGGACGACCGGGGTCTCTGGGGTCTCGGTGCTGCTCACGAATTCAGTCTGCCAGCAGCCACTGACAATCCCCGGCGCGGCCGTCCGCCGGACCTTCTTGGCGGAGCGGAACGTTCCGGGCGATCATCCTCACCATGCAGAGCGAACTCTTCTCGTCCGAGAACTTGGTCACCCCGGCCACCGCCCCCGGCATGACGCTGCAGAACGCCAAGTCGATCAAGTACGCGGTGGACGGCGAGTGCTACGCGCGCCAGGGCTCGATGGTCGCCTTCCGCGGCAACCTGCAGTTCGAGAAGCAGGGCCAGGGGGTGGGCAAGTTCCTCAAGCGTGCGGTCACGGGCGAGGGGCTGGCTCTGATGGCCGTGCGCGGCCAGGGGGAGGTGTGGTTCGCGCACGAGGCACAGAACTGTTTCATCGTCGACCTCGCCCCCGGGGACAGCATCACCCTCAACGGCCGCAACATCCTGTGCTTCGATGCCACGCTGTCCTACGAGATAAAGGTCGTGAAGGGCGCCGGAATGACCGGCGGCGGGCTCTTCAACTCCGTGTTCACCGGGCACGGCCAGCTCGGCGTGATGTGCGAGGGCAACCCGATCGTCATCCCGGTCAGCCCGCAGCTGCCGGTCTTCGTGGACACCGACGCGGTGGTCGGCTGGAGCGCCGCGCTGAAGACCTCGCTGCACCGCTCGCAGAGCGTCGGGTCGATGATCCGCGGCGGGTCGGGCGAGGCGGTACAGCTGCGCCTGGACGGCGAGGGGTTCGTGATCGTACGGCCCAGCGAGGCAAAGCCCGCCCAGTCGTCGAACGGCTGAGGCCCGGGGACCGGCACCGAGGGCGCATACCGGCACTGAGGCGAGCACCGGTACTGAGGCGAGCACCGGCACTATGGCGAACACCGGCACGGGGGCGGACACCGGAATGAGGCTGCACAAGGTGGGGCGGCGCTACGGCCTGCGCGGCCCCTGGGTGCTGCGCGACGTCGACCTCGAAGTGCCGCGCGCGTCCCTGCTGCGCATCGAGGGCACGAACGGCAGCGGCAAGTCCACGCTGCTCCGCCTGTTCGCCGGGATCGACGCACCGAGTACGGGCCGCGTCACGGGACGCCCGCGCGCCGCGTACGTACCGGAGCGCTTCCCCGCGGCGCTGCCCTTCACGGCCGTGGAGTACCTCGGCCATCTCGGGCGCGTCCACGGGCTGCGCGGTGCCGCGCCGGCCCGCCGGGCCACCGAGTGGCTGGAGCGCTTCGGGGCGGCGGGGCACTCCCGTACGCCGCTCGCCGAGCTCTCCAAGGGCACCAGCCAGAAGGTCGCCGTCATACAGGCGCTGCTCGCCGAGCCCGAACTGCTCGTACTGGACGAGGCGTGGACCGGCCTGGACGGCACGGCGCGCGGCACCCTCGACCGCGCCGTGGCCGAGCGCGTCGCGGCCGGCGGCACCGTCGTGTTCGTCGACCACGACCCGGCACGCCTGGCCGGCGCCGCGGACGCCTGCTATCGGATCGTGGACGCGGGCCTGCATCCGCAGGACGCGCCTCCGTATGCGGCGCACGCCACCCCGGGGCCGCGCGTGACCGTGGTGGCGCAGGGCCCGCCCGGCGCCATCCCGCCGCCCGGCCTCCCGGGCGCGCCCGCCACCGTGCCCGGCCCGGACGGCACGACCCGGTTCACCGTCCCCGCCGCGCACTCGGACACGCTGCTGCACGCCCTCCTCACGGCCCGTCCGCCGTGGCACATCCAGGCCGTAGCCCCCGAAGGCGCGCACCCGGCCCACCCCGCCCAGACCGCACCGAGGCCCGATACCCCGTGATCCCGCTGCTCCGCTATCACTTCGCGCTGCTCATCGGCTCGCACCGCTGGCTGCCGCCCGCCCTCCTGTACGCCGCTTTCGTGGCGATCGGCATCCGGGCCGGTGATCCGGTGCTCGACGGATACGGGTACGCCGCAGCGCCACTGCTGCCCGTGGCCGTATGGCTGGTACGGGCCTGCGTGACCGGCGAACCGCCCGCCGCGCGGGCCTGCACCGCGGCTGCCGCGGGCCCAGGCCGCGCGCACCTGGCGGCCGTCCTGACCGCGGCGCTGGCCACGACGGTCCTCGGGGCGCTCGGTACGGGCTTCGTCGCGCTGGTCTCCGACCCGCACAGCGCCGATCACCGCACGGTGGTACCGATGGGGCCCGCGACCCTCGCCGGGGCGCTCACGGCGCTCTCCTGCGTCCTGCTGGGCGCCGCAGCCGGCGCGCTGGCCAACCGGCCGGTGCTGCGCAGCGCGGGATGGGCGGTCCCCACGGGCGCGCTGGCCGCCCTGCTGCTGCTCGTCACCGCCGCCTCGCCCGCGAACGCCGCGGTCAGCGGCCTGGTCACCGGCTCGTCCGACGGCACGGTGACCATTCCTTGGCTGCCGTTGGGGGCGGCCGCGCTGATCGCCGCCGCGGCCGTCACGGCGGCCTGTGCGCTCAGCTCGCGGCGTACGTGAGCGGCAACGGCAACCGGCGCACCGCCCGTACGGGCCGGTCGGCCGACCCCTACGGGCGGTGCGCGCGCTCAGCCCCGAAGGGCGCTGATCACGGTCGCTGTCAGAACGGCCCCGTCACCGCGAACGTCGTCCCCGGCTGGTAGCAGTTCACGTACATCGTGCGCCCGTCCGGCGCGAAGGTGACGCCCGCGAACTCGCCCCACTCCGGCTCCTCCGGCGTCCCGATGTTCTGCCGGCCGCGCGCCATCGGGTACACCGCACCCTTCCGCGTCAGCCCGAAGACGTGCTGTGCGCCCTCGCCGTCCTCGCACACCATCAGGCCGCCGCTGGGCGCCAGGCAGATGTTGTCGGGGGACTCGCCGGGCAGCTGCAGATCGCTGTCCGGACCGAAGACGACCACCAGCGTCAGACAGCGCGCCTTCGGGTCGTACCGCCACACCTGCCCGTAGTGGTCGCCCGCCGAGCCTTCTTCCCGGTGCGCGAAGCTGGACACGAAGTACACGCAGGAGCCGCCCCAGTAGCAGCCCTCCAGCTTCTGGGCGTGCGTGATGCCCTTCGTACCGAAGTCCTGGAAGCGGATGGGCGTCTGCTTCGCGAGCGGGTCCGGGACGTCCACCCACTCGATGCGTTCGAACGTCGCGCCCGTCTCCTTGATGGCGGAGAGGTCCTTCACCCCCGGTACGCGCATCGCCTGCAGCCGGCCGCCCGCGCGCAGCGAACCGATGCCGCCCAGCGGCGCGTTCGGGTGGAAGCGGTAGAAGAGCCCGAACGGCTTCTCGAAGGCGTCCTCGGTCTCGTAGACCGTGCCGTCCCGGGGGTCGACCGCGATCGCCTCGTGCTGGAAGCGGCCCATGTCCGTGAGGGGCACCGCCCCGGTGCGCTGCGGGTCGTACGGATCGACCTCGAAAATGAAGCCGTGGTCCTTGGTGTAGCCCTCCTCGCCCGCCCTGAACTCGGTCTCCTCGCAGGTCAGCCAGGTGTTCCAAGGAGTGGGGCCGCCCGCGCAGTTGGTGGAGGTGCCGGCGATGGCGACCCGCTCGGAGACCACCTGGTTGTCCGCGTCGACCTCGATGGCCGTACAGCCGCCCTCGGCCATCGGGTCGTAGGTGATGCCGGGCACGGTGGGCACGGCGGAGCGGGACTTCTTACGGTTCTCGTGGTTGCGCACCAGGTGGGTGTGGCCCCGGCGGCCGCGGAAGGCCGCCATGCCGTCGCAGTTGCTCGGTACCTTGCCCTCACCGGAGAGCAGCGGGGAGCCCTCCCGGGACAGCACCTTGTAGCGGAAGCCCTTCGGGAGATCGAGCAGGCCGTCCGGGTCGGGAACCAGCGGTCCGTAGCCGCTGCGGCCCGTCGACTGGGCCACAGCGGTACCGGCGAAGATCTCCGAGACGGCGCCGGAGAAGGCGATTCCCGCCCCCACCGCGCCGGTTCTTGCAAGGATCTGACGTCGTGTTGTGGACATGAAGCAACTCCCTGCTGGCGGACAGGTGATGTGACCGGATGTGTGTACCACGTCACAAGGCCGCCGGGAACCACGCGCGTAGAGTGTCGTGGACCACCCCTGAAGGGCGTAGCGCCCCTCTCCGGGCCGTGCTCCGGCCCGCTTCTGGGCCTACTGCTCCGTCAGCTGCTTCGCGTCCCGGGCGAGCGCCGTCAGCCGGGATATCGCGCGGAAGTACTTCTTGCGGTAGCCGCCCTTGAGCATCTCCTCGCTGAACAGCTCGTCGAACGGCTTACCGGAAGCCAGCACCGGCACCTCGCGGTCGTAGAGCCGGTCGGCCAGCACCACGAGGCGCAGCGCCGTCGACTGGTCCGGCACCGCCTGTACGTCAGTGAGGCAGACCGCCCGGATGTCGTCGCACATCGCGCCGTACCGGCTCGGGTGCACCTTCGAGAGGTGGTCCAGCAGCCCGGGGAAGTCGTCGAGCGAGGCGCCGGGCGTGGCGTACGCGACCCGGGTGACGGTCTCGTCGTCGAACGGCGCAGGCGCCTCGGGCAGCCCCCGGTGGCGGTAGTCCTCGCCATCGATGCGCAGCGGCCGGAAGTGCGCGCTCAGGCCCTGGATCTCGCGCAGGAAGTCGGCGGCGGCGAAGCGGCCTTCACCGAGCTTGCCCGGCAGCGTGTTCGACGTGGCCGCCAGTGCCACGCCGTGCTCGACCAGCTTGGCCAGCAGGGAGGAGACCAGCACCGTGTCGCCGGGGTCGTCCAGCTCGAACTCGTCGATGCACAGCAGGCGGTGGCCACTGAGGGTGCGCACCGTCTCCTGGAAGCCCAGCGCGCCGACCAGGTTGGTCAGCTCCACAAAGGTGCCGAACGCCTTGAGCTCCGGTGCGGCGGGCGTGGCGTGCCACAGGGATGCCAGCAGGTGGGTCTTGCCGACGCCGTAGCCGCCGTCCAGATAGACGCCGCGCGGGCCCTGGGGTGCGGCGGGCTTCTTCGAGAACCAGCGCCGCTTGCCCCCGGAGGAGCTCGCGCCGCCTCCGATGCTCGCCGCGAAGGAGCCGAGCACCTGTACCGCCTCGGCCTGGCTGGGCTGCGCCGGGTCCGGGATGTACGTCTCGAAGCGCGCGCTCTGGAAGCGCGGCGGCGGCACCATCTCCGCGACCAGCCGGTCGGCGGGGACGTGCGGGGCGCGCGCGGTGAGCGCGGCCGGGGCCGCGTCGTCCGAGGGGCCGGCGGTGGCCTGGCCGGTTATCGGAGCGGGCTGCGAGGGCGACGAGGGCATGGAAGGTGACACAGCGCTCCAGCGTAGTCGCTGCACGGCACGAGCCGGACCGCTGAGCGAGGCATGTCACACGGCCGTCTCCGTGCCACACTGCGGCCTATGCGACGTCTGTTCCCCTCTCCAGCCCAGTCCGCGCCGTCCGGAAGCGCACCGTTTCAAGGAACCGCCGGCGAAGCGGTGTCGTCCCCGCTGGACGGGTACCGGGAGTGGATGGAAGACCGGGAATGGACCTTGGACGAGCTGGCGGAGGCGTACGCGTATCCGGACGGTACGGAGGCGTCGCACGGATGGCTGCGCGCCAACATGGTGTCCTCGGTGGACGGCGCCGCGCACCATGAGGGCCGCTCGCAGCCCCTCTCCAGTGACGCCGACATGCGGATCTTCGGGGTGCTGCGCGGGCTGGCCGACGCGGTGATCGCCGGCGCCGAGACGGTGCGCCAGGAGGGGTACCGGCCGGCCAGGGCGCGCGAGGCGTTCGCCGCGCGGCGGGCGGCGGCCGGGCAGGGGCCCGCGCCGGCCATCGCCGTGGTGAGCGCGAGCCTGGACCTGGACTTCTCGCTGCCCCTCTTCACGCAGCCGCTGGTGCCCACGGTCCTGCTGACCGGCGCGGCCGCCGACGAGGACCGGGTGAAGGCCGCGCGGGCGGCCGGTGCCCAGGTGGTCTTCGTCGGGGAGGGCGCGGCGGTGGACCCCGCACGGGTGACCGGCGCGCTCGCGGACCTGGGGCTGACCCGACTGCTGACGGAGGGCGGGCCGCGGCTGCTCGGCCAGTTCGCCGCGGCGGGTGCGCTGGACGAGCTGTGCCTGTCGCTCGCGCCGCTGGTGACGGTGGGGGACGCGCCGCGGATCATGAACGCGCCCGGCCTGTCGGTACCGGAACGGTTCCGGCTCGCATCCGTACTGGAGGACGACGGATTCCTGTTCACCCGGTACCGCCGCCCATGAACCGTTTCACCCCAGCTCCCGGGCGTTCGGCGGAATTTCTCGTTCCGCTTAGCTCCCATTGGGCACACTGAAGGAACGAAGGCCCCGTTCCGGGACGGGGCAGGATGGTTTCTGTCGGACCACCGCTCCGTGGCGGTCCATGAAGCGGAGAAGAAGGGCGCCCGTCGTGTTCACGAGCGTATTGATGATCGAGAAGCCGCTGTCGCCCGCCGACGTGGATTTCGTCACCACGCTGCACGGCGACGACGAGGTCTCCTTCGTCGTCCTCATGCAGCCGCGCGGCGAGCAGGACGTGCTGCTGCGGGCCATCGACGATGTCGCCCTCGGCGAGTTCGACGAGGCGGTGCGGGAGGGCGACGAGCCCGAGGGTGCGCAGGCGGAGCCGCCTGCGGAGCGGGCCCTGTCGCACACCCTGCAGCAGCTGCGGAACGCGGGCGCCGAGGCCATCGGCCAGGTGGTCGAGGACCGTCCGCTGGACCTGTTGCGGTCGGTCGTCGACCAGACGGGCGCGGACGAGGTGATCGTGCTGACCGCCCCGCACTTCGTCGAGGAGTTCTTCCACCGCGACTGGGCCTCCCGCGCCCGCCACAAGGTCGGCGTGCCGGTGCTGAAGCTGTTCGCGCACGCGCCGGGCGAGCCGGCGGGGGAGGCGGGCTAGACGGCCGGTGGCCGACCGCTGGGGCCCCGCGCGGACCCAGGACGCCCCGTGGCCGCCCACGGCCGCTCAAGGGCTCTCAGGCGCCCGTCGGCGCCCCCGCACCGACCCGCCCGTCCCGTACCTCCACGACCGCATCCACCGCGCCCAGGTGCGACCGGTCGTGCGTGACGAGGACGGTCGCCGTGGCCCGCTGGTGGGTGAGCGTGGTCAGCAGGTCAAGGACGGCCGCGCCGCGTTCCTGGTCCAGCGCGCTGGTCGGCTCGTCGACCAGCAGGACGGCCGGGTCGTTCATCAGCGCCCGCGCGATGTTGATCCGCTGCCGCTGGCCGCCCGACAGCTGGTGCGGCCGGCGGTCCGCCTGCCCGGCGAGCCCCACGGCGGCCAGCAGCTCCTTCGCCCGCGGCGCGGCCTTACGGGGCGAGCGCCCGTCCAGATGGGCCATCGCCTGCAGCTGCTCGGCAGCGGTCAGTGAGGGCAGCAGGTTGGGCTGCTGGAAGACCATGCCGATCTTGTCGCGGCGGAGCGCGGTCAGCCGCGCCCGGCTCATCCCGGTGGTGTCGACGCCGTCGATCGTGACGGTGCCGCGGTCCGGGGTGATCAGGGTGGCGGCCACCGCCAGCAGGCTGGACTTCCCCGACCCCGAGGGGCCGAGTACCGCGGTCATGGTGCCGGCGGGCACGTGCAGCGACACCTTGTCCAGCGCGGTCAGCCGGGAGCCGCCGTCGGGGTAGGTGAGGGTCACATCGGTCAGATCGAGGCTCATCGCGTACTCCACGGGGCGGTGCGGGCGGTCGGTGCGTTACGGGGACGGCGGTGGCGGCGCGTCATCGGGCGCTGCGTCATCGGGCACTTCCCAGGGCCGTCAGCGGGTCCACGGAGGTGATGCGCCGGATGGACAGCGCGGCCCCCACCGCGCCCAGCGCGATCATGATCAGCGCGGGGACCAGCACGGTGGCCGGCTCCAGCACGAAGGGCACGGTGCCGCCGACCGCCGTACCCACCCCGGCGGCGAGCGCGGTCCCCAGGCCCGTACCGAGCACCAGTAGGACGACGGCCTGACCGAGCGCGTCCTTGAGGAGGTACCGCGTCGAGGCGCCGAGCGCCTTCAGTACGGCCACGTCGCCGCTGCGCTGGATCGTCCACACGGTGAAGAACGCACCGATGACCAGCGCCGAGATGGCGAAGAGGAAGCCGCGCATCAGTTGCAGCGAGCCGTTCTCGGCGGTGAAGGACCCGATCGCCTGAAGGGCGTCGGCAGAGCTCACCGTCTTCGTGCCGAGCTTCTTGTCGGCGGCCGCGAGAGCGCCGGCCCCGGCGCCCTCGGTGGTCAGCGCGAGGACCGTGGAGCCGCCCGTACCGCGCACGGCGGCCGGACCACCGCCCATCTGCTGCCAGTCGTCCAGCGAGGTCCACACCACGGGCGTGTGGCTGTACATCGCCTCGCCCGACACGGCGGCGACCCGCAGCCGCTGCCCGGCCAGCGTGAAGTGGTCCCCGGCCCGTACGCCCAGCTCATCGGCGGCCTTCTCGGAGAGCACGGCGGCGCCGTCCGTGATCCGCCGCGCCTCGGGCGCCAGCCCGGAGCCGGGGCGCACCCCGAAGGCGGACAGCGCGGCGTTACGGGGCCCGGCCTCGGCCTTCGTGGTGGCGATGCCCAGCGGCTCGGCCCGGTCCACGCCGCGCACCTTGGCCCAGCGCTCCGTGGTCTCCGCACTGAGGCGCGAGTCGGTGAACGACACGTCCTCGCCCTGCGCCGGCGCGGAGAAGACGAGGTGGTCGGTGGGGAGCGAGGTGACCGCCGAGGTGTTCTCGCGGCCGAGGCCCGCCGTCAGGCCGGACAGCAGCCCCACCAGCACGGTGATGAGCACGATGACGGTCCCCATCAGGGCGAACCGCCCCTTGGCGAACCTCAGGTCCCTCCAGGCGACGAACACGGCCTCGGAGCTCCTTTGCGTACGGTGCCGGGCCCGGTGCCCGGCGGCTGCTCCAACCTCGCCGCAACGGGGTGTGCGGGGCATCGCGCCGGGGACGGCATCCCCGGTATCGAAAGGGCGCGGCCCCGATCAACCTTTCGGTTGATGCCGCTGTACGGGGCTCCGCATAGCCTTGAAGCCGTCGTGAATCCGCACTCCCTCACCCCCGTCCTCCGGGTGCTGCGCCTGTGCCTGCACTTGATGGTCGCCGCGCTGCTGGCCCTCGCCGCCATCCGGGCCGCCGCCGAGCACGCGCCCGACACACCGGCCGTCATCGGAGCGGCCGTCGTGCTCGCCTCCGTATACGCACTGGGGCCCGTCCTTCCGAAGGTCTCCGCCGCCCCCGTGGCCGCCGCCCTCTGGCTCGCCGCCGTACTGGTCGTATGGGCCCTACTGGTGCTGCTCACCCCGGACGGCGTCTGGCTCGCCTTCCCGCTCTTCTTCGTGCAGCTCCATCTGCTGCCCCTGAGGTGGGCGCTGCCCCTCGTTGCGGTCACCACGGCCGTGGCCGTCGGCGGCTTCGGGTGGCACGCCCGTGCCCTCACCGTCGGTACGGTCCTCGGGCCCGCACTCGGGGCGGCCGTCGCGGTCGCCGTCGTCCTCGGGTACCAGGCGCTGTACCGGGAGAGCGAGCAGCGGCGCCGCCTCATCGAGGAGCTGACCGCGGCCCGCAGCGACCTGGCCGCCGCCGAACGCACCGCCGGTGTCCTGGCCGAGCGCGAACGCCTCGCCCGCGAGATCCACGACACCCTCGCCCAGGGCCTGTCCAGCATCCAGCTGCTGCTGCGGGCCGCGGAGCGGGCCCTGCCCGACCGCCCCGACAGCGCGCTCGGCCACGTACGGCACGCCCGCGAGGCCGCCGTCGACAACCTCGCCGAGGCCCGCCGCTTCGTACGCGCCCTCAGCCCGCCCGGCCTGGAGCACGGCTCGCTCCCCGCCGCCCTCGAACGGCTGTGTGCCACTACGGCGCGCACCAGCGGCCTCGCCGTGCACTGCCACGTGTCCGGTACGCCCGCGGAGCTGCCCACCCCGCAGGAGGTCGCCCTGTTGCGCATCGCCCAGTCCGCGCTGGCCAACACCGTGCAGCACGCCGCGGCGAGCCGGGCGGAGCTGACCCTCAGCTACATGGGCACCGAGGTCGCCCTCGATGTCGTCGACGACGGCACCGGATTCCGGCCGTCCGAGGTCCCGGCCCCGGGCACGGACACCACCGGCTCCGGTTTCGGCCTCGCCGCGATGCGCGCCCGGGCCCGCGCCCTGCACGGCACCTTCGTGGTCGAGTCGGCGCCAGGGGAGGGCACGGCGGTGGCGGTCACTCTGCCCACGGCGGCCGCATCCCCTGGGGCCGTCACTTCCACCCGACTTCCGGAAGAAGGCCCGTGACCGACACCCCCGAAGGCGGCCGCATCCGGCTCCTCCTGGCCGACGACCACCCCGTAGTACGCGCCGGGCTGCGCGCCGTATTGGAGACCGAGCCGGACTTCGAGGTCGTCGCCGATGTGCCCACGGCGGAGGAGTCCGTGGCCCTCGCCGCGCAGCCCGGTATCGACGTGGTCCTCATGGACCTCCAGTTCGGCGGCGAGATGCGCGGCCCGCAGGCCACCGCCGAGATCACCGCCCGGGCCGGCGCGCCCCGCGTGCTGGTGCTCACCACGTACGACACCGACGCCGACATCCTCGCGGCCATCGAGGCGGGCGCCACCGGCTACCTCCTCAAGGACGCGCCGCCCGAAGAGCTGGCCGCCGCGGTCCGCACCGCCGCCGCCGGGAAGTCGGCGCTCGCGCCGGCCGTCGCGCTGCGCCTGATGGACCGGATGCGCACGCCCGCCGCCGCCCTCTCGCGCCGCGAGACCGAGGTGCTCCAACTGGTCGCCGACGGCCTGTCCAACGCGCAGATCAGCAAGCGGCTCTTCCTCAGCGAGGCGACCGTGAAGTCCCACCTCGTGCACATTTACACCAAGCTCGAGGTCGACTCCCGTACGTCGGCGGTCGCGGCGGCGACGGCGCGAGGACTGATCCGGCGCTGAGGCGGTGTGCTGAGGCGATGGGCTGACGCGGTGCGCTGAGGCGGGTGCGGGCCGTCGCCGACCGGCCGTGGCCGGGATTGTCAGAGCCAGGTGCAAGAATCATCTCGAACCGCTACTGATTCATACCGCTGCACACTGCCGCACACCGCGGCACACCGACCAGGGAGACGTCACGATGGCACCCGGCATCCCCGCCGCGATGGACCGACCGCACTTCATCGGCATCGGCGGCGCCGGCATGTCCGGCATCGCGAAGATCCTGGCGCAGCGCGGCGCCGCCGTCGCGGGCAGCGACGCCAGGGAGTCGGCGACCGTGCTGGCCCTGCGCGAGGCCGGCGCCACGGTCCACATCGGCCACGCCGCCGAGCACCTCGCCGCCGACGCCACCAGCGTCGTCGTCTCCTCCGCCATCCGCGCCGACAACCCGGAGCTGGCCGCCGCCGCCGAGCGCGGCATCCCGGTCGTGCACCGCTCCGACGCCCTCGCCGCCCTGATGGAGGGCGCGCGCCCGATCGCCGTCGCCGGCACGCACGGCAAGACGACCACCACGTCCATGCTGGCCGTCGCCCTCACGACCCTCGGCCTGGAGCCCTCGTACGCCATCGGCGGCGACCTCGACGCGCCCGGCTCCAACGCCCACCACGGCACCGGCGACATCTTCGTGGCCGAGGCGGACGAATCCGACCGCAGCTTCCACAAGTACACCCCCGACGTCGCGATCATCCTCAACGTCGAGCTGGACCACCACGCGAACTACGCCTCGATGGACGAGATCTACGAGTCCTTCGAGACCTTCGTGGGCCGGGTGCGCCCCGGCGGCACCCTCGTGATCTCCGCGGACCACGCCGGTGCCCGCGAGCTGACCAGCCGGATCCGCGGCCGCGAGGGCCTCACGGTCGTCACGTACGGCGAGGCGGACGACGCCGACCTGCGCGTCCTCGACATCACCCCGCGCGGCCTGACCAGCGAGGTCACCGCGCAGCTCCCCACCGGCGAGCAGCTGGCCTTCACGGTCTCCGTCCCCGGCCGTCACTACGCCCTCAACGCCACCGCGGCGCTCGCCGCCGGCGCGGCCCTCGGTATCGCGCCCGCCGACCTTGCCGCAGCCCTCCCCTCGTACACCGGCGTCAAGCGCCGCCTCCAGCTCAAGGGCGAGGCCAAGGGCGTCCAGGTCATCGACTCGTATGCGCACCACCCGACGGAGATGACCGCCGACCTCGAAGCGATCCGGGGCGCCGCCGCCGACTCCCGCGTCCTCGTCGTCTTCCAGCCGCACCTCTTCTCCCGCACCCAGGAGCTGGGCCGGGAGATGGGCCAGGCGCTCGCCCTCGCCGACGCCTCCGTGGTCCTGGACATCTACCCGGCGCGCGAGGACCCGATCCCGGGCGTGACCAGCGACCTGATCATCAAGGCCGCCGAGGCCGCCGGCGCGACGGTCACCGCCGAGCACGACAAGTCCGCGGTCCCCGACGTCGTCGCCGGAATGGCGGGCCCCGGCGACCTTGTTCTCACCATGGGAGCGGGCGACGTGACCGAGCTGGGCCCCGACATCCTCGCCCGCCTCGACGCCTGACCCAGTACGCAGGCCCGAACACGCCGGCCCGAAGGAGCGACACCATGGCCTACGAGATCGACAAGCCCGACGAGCAGTGGCGCGCCGAGCTGACCCCCGCGGAGTACCACGTCCTCCGCGAGGCCGGCACCGAGCCCGCCTTCGTCGGCGAATACACCGACACCAAGACCTCCGGCGTCTACTCCTGCCGCGCCTGCGGCGCCGAACTCTTCCGCTCCGACACCAAGTTCGCCAGCCACTGCGGCTGGCCGTCCTTCTACGACCCCAAGGACACCGACGCCGTCGAGCTGATAGAGGACCGCTCCCACGGCATGGTCCGCACCGAGGTCCGCTGCTCCCGCTGCGGCTCCCACCTCGGCCACGTCTTCGAGGGCGAGGGCTACCCGACCCCGACGGACCAGCGGTACTGCATCAACTCGATCTCCCTGCGGCTGACGCCGGACGCGGACGAGAGCTGAGCCGTTTCAGAGGGCCGGCAACGGCTCCCCCTGGCCCCTTGGCTATGGAGCTGGTGAGTACATGGCAGACGGGACGTTGCCGTGAGATCGGATACGAGCGACGGGTCGTTCGGCCATCTCGTTCAGCAGGTGTTGTGCTGGCTCCCTGGAGAACTCCGGTAGGTGCCTATCTCTCCTCCTCCTCCTCAGGTCGCGCTCGCGTCCCCCTTTTCGGGATTTCCTGGAACACCAGCCGGTCCGGATGCCGCTTGCGCCCCGGGTGCCGAACCGGTCGCTCAACCTTGGGCAGCTGCGGTTCGACCACCGCGCGAGGTCGCCGTTCCCGGGCGGGGCGGCCGACTCGTGAGCGGTGGCGAGGCTTCGCCAACCACTGCGAGAAAGCGAAAGGGGAAAGGGGTGTGGCGGTCCGCTTGGCCGTTACGTAGTCGAATGGAGCTCTTTGGTGCGTTCCTGGTGGTCGGCTGCCGCTGGTGTCGGGGTGGGCTGGGATTGCTCGGTGCCCCAGGTTTTGGAGGATTGGCTGACCGCGGCGGTGGTGAGGAGGCCCAGGAGGAGAACGCCGCCGACGAGTGACCATGACGCGGCCGGGCCGAGTGCGTCGAGCAGCGGCAGGAAGAGCAGGGGTGCGAGTACCACGCCGAGGTTGAAGTGTGCCGTGTAGAAACCCATGTTGCGGGCCTTGAGCCGGTTCGGGCTGATCGCGCTGATGTGGTCGGGCATCACCGGGTAAATGATCATCTCGCCGAGCGTCCACACCGCGGTCGCGGCGAGCAGCAGCCACGTCTGCTCCGCCCCGAAGCCCATGAGGACGAAGCCGGCGGTGGCGCAGGCGTAGCCGATGAGCAGGGTGGCACGGCGGCTGAGCCCCAGCATCGCGTGGTTGAGCGCGATCTCGCAGGTGATCACCATGAAGCCGTTCACCGCGAAGATCGCGCTGGCCCAGGCGGCCGGCTGGTCCAGCGTGTGGATCACGTACACGCTGACCACCGTGGAGGGCAGTGCGTAGGCCAGATGAACAGGCGTCGTGACGGCGAGGAAGCTCCAGAACCGCACTCCGTGCCGCCCCGGCCCGGTGTCCTCACCGGTGGTGGCCGGGGCGTGTCCGTCGTCGCCGGCCGCGCCTGCGGCGATCCGTGCGCGGGCCAGGATGAACGCCGAGGCCAGGTATCCGATCGCGGTGCCCCAGGGCAGCAGGCCGGGGTTGATCTCGTACAGGATTCCGGCGAGCACCGGCCCGATGCCCATGCCCAGGTTGATGGCCAGGCGTACCGCCGAGAACGCGAACCGGCGGTTGGACTCCGGCATCGCCCGGGACACCAGTGTGTAGGCGATCGGGTTGACCAGCTCGTAGCAGAAGCCCCAGAGCACGGTCAGCGCGACGAGCGTCCACAGCTCGGTGGTGACCGAGATGGCCAGCGCGATGCCCGCCACGCCGACGAGCCCCATGACCGCGAGCCGCTGTGCGGGTATCCGGGTCGCGAGCGCGCCGCTGAAGACGCCGGCGAGCAGCGCGCCGAGTCCGAACATGCCGACGACCAGGCCGATGGTGTCGACGGACAGCTCGCGACGCTCGCCGGCGAGGTACACCCCGTAGAACGGGTACAGCACGACCGCGGTACGCGATACGGCCACCGTCGTCAGGAGACCGCTGATCGGTCGCAACCCGGCGATGTTCGCGCGCAGTCCGGGTTTCCGTTGGTGCGGGTGTGTGTGTTCGGACATCACCGCACACCACATGTCATGCGGGCGTGGAAGGGCTGGACCTCGTAGATCGATTCGCGGACGGATTCGATGAACCGGTAGTCGGCGTCCACCGTGGACTGGTCCGGAGCTGTCAGAAACACCCGCACCGGGCTGGTGAGCAGGTCGTGGGTGGGCACGATGACGTCACCGGGCTTGCGCTTGAGCACGAGGTCCACCACCGACGGCCGGTTGCGGATCTCTTCGACCAGCCTCTCGTTGACCGAGAGCACCTGACCGGACAGCACCGTCGGGGTGTTGTAGACGACCGCGGGCTGACGCTTCCGGTAAACGCGGTCGCCGTACTCGGCGAGGAACTGCTCGGGACGGACGTAGGCCAGCGCAGTCAGGTCCGCGCTGTTCGTGCCGAGGCATGCGTTGTGGAAGGCGGGGTGCAGGTGCCCGTTGACCCTGGCGCCGACCTCCACGAGGGCGGGCCCGTCCTGGGTCATGATCAGCTCGGTGTGCGCCGGACCGTTTTGGATGCCGAGGACGTCGAGCATGGTGCGGGTGAAGCCGATCAGCTCGGCTGTCACCGGATCGTCCGGCGACACCAGGATGTCGCGGTTGTAGATCGGCTTTCCGTTGGCCAGCAGTTGCTTTTCGTACTGCCACACACCGCATACGTAGGCGTGGCCGTCGACGCTCACGGTGTCGACGATGTACTCGGTTCCTTCGAGGAAACTCTGTACCAGCACCTCGGTGTTCGCACCGTTGAACACGGTGGTGCTGGTGAGGATGGACGGGAACGCGGCGCGCAGGGTGGCGGCGTCACGGCAGATGAAGACCCCGTCCGTGGACGCGGACGACAGCGGCTTGGCGACACACGGCCAGTACCCGCTGTCCTCGGCCCACGCGACGGCCGCCTCGGCGTCGTCCGTGATCAGTTGGGCGGCGGTGCGCAGCCCGGCGGCGGCGACGGTGTCGATCATCTTGTACTTGTTGCGGCGCGCCTCGGAGAGCTCCGTTCCATTGGTGCGCAGGCCCAGTCCCGCACTCAGTTGGTCCGCGAGCAGTACTCCCGGCTCCTGGCCGGGGATGACGAACTGCGGATCGAGCTCCTTGAGTGCGTGCTCGGTGCCCCCCTCCGGGGTGTGCACCAGCCAGTCGCGGTAACTCGATCTCTCCCACGGCTGCATACGGGCTATCGGTTCGGGCGAACTCTGCACGTGGACCACGTCGATCCCGAGGCGGTTGAAGGCGGCCGGCAGGTAATTCCCGGTCCCGTACGCGTCGACCAGGACGCCCACCGCGCGCCCCATGTCCTCGCGCACCGCTTCCTCGATGCGGTTCCACTGCTCACGTCGGGTGTCCACGGACAGCTCACTCATCGGGTCCTCACAATCCTTGTCTGACGGGCAAATGATCAACAGCCGGCGGCGCGGGCCGAGCGGCCCTCGGGCACCTGGGCCGGCCCGGCTACACGGCGATGCCGTGCTCGGCCGCTGCCGCGGGCCGGTCCAGCCGGAACTCGCGGTGCAGCAGATCCACCGCGCGCTCGCAGTGCGCCTCGGCGAGCGTGAACGACGTACGTACCTGCGAGGTCGACACCGAGTAGGTCTCGATGCCTGCCGCGTCCAGGGCCGCCAGCACGCGCCCCGTTGTTCCGGGGTGGCTGAGCAGACCGGCGCCGACGAGGGAGACCTTCGCCACCGATTCGTGGATGTCGGCGGCACCCCCGCATTGTGAGAGGACCTCGCGGAGCGTTCCCACGTGTGTCCGCGCGATGGTGAAGTCCCATCCGTAGCCGTTGTCCCGGTCGCCGGTGCGGGCCACGAGATCCACGGCGACCGAGGCTTCGCCGAGGGCCGCGAAGAGCTCCGCACTTCGGTGCGGCAGGTTGCCCGGCCGGATCACCACTCGGGCGACGTCTGCGTCATGGGCGATCCCGGTGACGGGCCGGGCGTTCTCAAGCATGTCTCCTCCGGTTTCTTCGGGAACGACGGTGGTGCCGGGCCTGTCGGTGAAGGCCGACCGCACGTGGATGCTGACGCCGGCTCTGCCCGCGAGGTCGACCGACCGCGGGTGGAGTACGCGCGAGCCGGAGCAGGCCATCTCCGACATGACGCCGCTGCCGACTCTGGTCAGCAGCCGGGCGTCCGGGACGATCCGCGGATCGGCGCTGTAGACGCCCGGCACGTCCGTATAGATCTCGCAGGTCGCCGCTCCGAGTGCGGCGGCAAGCGCGACGGCCGTCGTGTCGCTGCCGCCCCGGCCGAGGGTGACGACATCACCCACGGCGTCGACGGCCTGGAAGCCGGCGACCACCGCGACCGTGCCGCGGCGGAGGACGTCCCGGAGGCGGGTGCCCTCGACCTCGGCGATGCGTCCGTCTCCGTGGCGGCCGGCGGCGGCGATGCCGGCCTGCGCGCCCGTCAGTGACCTCGCCGGGACCCCCGCGTCGTTCAGGGCGATCGCGAGGAGAGCCGCCGCCGCGGTCTCGCCGGTGGCGAGGAGCTGGTCCATTTCCCGTGCGGACGGCGCCGTTGCCGCCGAACGCGCGTCCGCTACGAGTTCGTCGGTGCTGGAGCCGCGCGCGGACACCACTACGACGACCGGGTATCCCGCACGGTGCACACCGGCGACGCGCTCGGCCACCGCGCGCAGCCGCTCGGGTGTGGTGCCGACCGAGGTGCCGCCGAACTTCATCACGCGGATCGCTTGCGCCGTCGCGGGGACGGGCACTACGGGGCTGTGCACCGGACTGCTCCTTGTCGTGTGGTCAGGCGTGTGGGCGGGCGTATGGTCACGTGGGTGGTCAGGCGTGTCACGCCACGACTTCCCGGGCCTGAGCGATGGCGTTGCGCACGTTGATCCCGGCGCGGTCCAGCAGGTACTGCTCCCCGCCGACCAGGTCGTAGTGGACGTCGGGCACGCCGATCCGCCGCACCGGCGGGCCACCGGCCTCGGCCACCACCTCGCAGACCGCTCCGCCCAGGCCGCCCACGGCGCGATGGTCCTCGATGGTCACCACGACCTCGGCGTGGGTGCTCGCGTCGAGGATCGCCGCCCGGTCGAGCGGCTTGACCGTGTGCATGTTCAAGTGCCCGGCGCTCACTCCCTGGGCGGCGAGTTCCCGTGCCGCCTCCGCCGCGACGAGGTTCGGGTACGGACCGGTGGCGATGAACAGCACCCGGCCGGGCTCTCGAAGGACGCGGGCCTTGCCCAGGACGAAATCGGTGCGCTCGTCGTACAGCGTCGGTGTGGCCTGCCGCCCCAGCCGCAAGTACGCGGGGCCGGGGTCGTTCGCCAGGGCCACCGTGGCCTGCACGGCCTCCCAGGCGTCGCCCGGCACCACCACGGTCATGTTCGGCAGCATCCGGATCGCGCCGATGTCTTCCAGCGAATGGTGGGTCGGGCCGTAGTGCCCCGAGGAGAGGCCCCCGTGCGTCCCCACGATCTTGACCGGCACGTTCGCGCCGGCCACATCGATCTTGATCTGTTCGTAGGCGCGGGCGACGGCGAACGGGCTCATGCCGTTGGCGAAGACCGGGCGTGCGGCCACCGTCATTCCGGCGGCGACAGCGATCATGTTCTGTTCGGCTATGCCGAGATCCACGTACTGGCGCGGCAGTTCCGCCGCGAAGTGGTCCTCGTAGTCCATGTCGGTGGCCAGGCATGCCAGGTCCGGGTTCTCCCGCCCCAGGGCGAGGAGCATCATGGCGTAGGCGTCGCGGCTCTGGATGTCCGACCGGTTCCGCCAGACATGGTCGAGGACCTCCGCGACGGAGCGGCGGACGGCGAGACCGGTGCTCATCACAGCTCACCCGCCAGGGCCGCGAGAGCCAGCTGCCGCGCGTTCTGGTCGAGGGTGGCCGAATGGCTCTTCTTCGTGTCGTGCAGGCCGGGGACCCCACGTGCCTTGATCGTGCGGGCGATGACGGCCGTCGGCCGGCCTGGCTCGACGGGCTCGCCGAACGCCTCCCTGATCTGGTCGTGGTCGTGTCCGTCGATCGTGAGCACCCGCCAGCCGAAGCCGGCCCACTTGTCGGCCAGGGGTTCCAGCGACATGCAGTCCTCGGTCCTGCCGCTGATCTGCCAGCCGTTGCGGTCCACGATCGCGAACAGGTTGTCGACCCCGAGGTGGGGCGCCGCCATCGCCGCTTCCCAGTTGGAGCCCTCCTGCAGCTCCCCGTCGCCCAGGATCACGAACGCCCGCTTGTCGTACCCGTAGCGCCGGCCGGCGAGGGCGACGCCCAGACCGAGCGAAAGCCCGTGCCCCAGCGCACCCGTTGAGAAGTCCACGCCGGGGAGGCGCTTCATCGGATGACCGCCCAGCCGGCTCTCCGGCTCGGCATAAGTCGCGCACTCCGCCTCCGGGATCACTCCGGTCGCGGCGAGCGCCGCGTACAGCGCCGCGGACGCCTGCCCCTTGCTCAGGATCAGGTAGTCACGGTCGGCCACTGTGTTCTCGCCGGCCGGCTGCCGCAGCACCTCGCCGTACAGAACGGCGAGCAGGTCGGCGATCGACATGCTGCCGCCGATGTGCACGCCATTGGGCGAACCGCTCATCTCGATGACTCTTCGCCGGATGTCCACTGCGAGCCTGCCGGCCACGCTCTCCGGTGGCGCCTGTGTGAGCATGCTTGGTCCTTCCGAAGCGGTCTGCGGGGATGCCAAGGGTTTACCGACGCCGGACCGGCGAGGGCGACGGTCTGCCCGGGGCTGTGTCACCTCCTCTCGTGACGGGCGCCGACCTGACCCAGTCGTGCGCCGAGGTGACAAAGTGATCCGGCGGTGCCGGCCGGCCTCGCGGACCGGCCGGGGCGGGGACCTGACGAAGTGGCCCGTCGCCATTTCCGGCCTGGTGGCGGCGGCTTCTAGCGTCGGCCGCATGGCAATCGACAGTGCAACCACAAGCAACGGCGCGCCCGCGAACGCGGGTGCGGCCACCGGGAGTTCGGCAGCCGACAGGGTCCGGAGCCCCGCGCTCAAGAGGCTCACCAGTAAGGCACCGCCGCGGCAGGGCGCGGTCGTGCTCGCCCTGGCCACGGCGTTCGCTGTGGCCGCTCTGCTGATCCTGGTGGGGGTCGGCTCGCTGATCGACCAGGTGCTGCTCGTGCCGCCGTTGGCCGCGAGCGCGGCACTTGTGTTCGGTGCTCCCGCGCTGCCGCTGTCCCAACCGCGCAGCGTCGTGGGTGGCCAGTTGCTCTCCGCCGCCACCGGATTCGTCGTACTCGCCGTGGGCGGCAGCTCCGCCGTCGCGGCCGCCGTGGCGGGTGGGCTCGCCCTCGGAGTGATGCTGGCCGCGCGGACACCGCACTCGCCGGCGGCGGCGACCGCGGTGATCGTGGTCCTGACGGAACCGCGTGCCCTGACCTTCCTGCCGCTGCTCGCCCTGGCCTGTGGGGTGCTGGTGCTCGTGGGCATGGTCGCGGGCCGCAGCGGACGTGGTGCTCGCTACCCCTCGTATTGGTGGTAGTCACCGAGCCGGCCGGTGCTCCGCCAGGCACGAAGAGTCCCGCACCGCACCCTCATGAGCACGGAGAGTTCTGACGCCGGCCGTTACGGTCGGCGCTCTGGCTCTGAGAAATCGGCTGCACGAACAACCCCCTGCAG